>NZ_JADWPD010000025.1 GCF_017308975.1 Amycolatopsis sp. MtRt-6
CGGCCGGCGCCGCGGCGTTCCTCGCCGAGGTCGCCGGCCGGGTCGCCCGCCACCCCCGCGTGCTCGTCCCGGGCGGCCCGGTGGCGGACGCGCTCGGGGCGCAGGGGTGCGCCGTCACGGCGGCGGGCTTCGACAGCCCGCCCACCACGCGCTTCGACGTCGTCTACGCGGGTTCGGACGTCCTCTCGCGGTGCCTCGTCCAACGGGAGCAGGTCGGCTTCGTCCGCCGGCTCGCGGCGCGGCTGCGTCCGGGGGGTGCGCTGGTCGTGCAGGGGTATCACCCGGACCCGGCGGGCTGGGCGGCCCACCCGCTCGTCACCGGGCAGGACCGCGTCCGCCAGACGCTGTTCCTGGCCGACGCCCGCGTGCCGCTGCGCTATGTGTGGCCCGCGGAGCTGGACCTCATGGCCGAGCTGGCCGAACTGGCGCTCGACAGTCGCTGGGGCGGCTGGTACGGCGAGCCCGTGGTGTGCGGCGGACCGGCTGTCTCGCTGTATCGGAGCTGAACCGGCGGCGGCCCGCCGCCGGACCCGGAACGACGGCGGCCCGGTCCCCGCTCGTGGCGGTGGACCGGGCCGCTGGGACCGGACGCGGGCCGGGTCAGACCGCGTCGGACAGTTCGCCGACCAGGATGCTGTGGTGCAGCTTCCGCAGCGAGCTGCCGGGCTCGATGCCCAGCTGCTGGACCAGGTGGTGCCGGGCGGAGGCGAAGGTCTCCAGCGCCTCGGCGCGGCGGTTCGACCGCAGCAGGGCGGTCATCAGGAATTCGTAGAACGTCTCGCGCAGCGTGTGCTCCTTCGCCAGCGCGGAAAGCTGTCCGACGACCTCGCGGTGCCGCCCGATCAGCAGCTCGGTCTCCATCAG
The DNA here is from genome assembly GCF_017308975.1 of Amycolatopsis sp. MtRt-6. Classification (GTDB taxonomy): domain Bacteria; phylum Actinomycetota; class Actinomycetes; order Mycobacteriales; family Pseudonocardiaceae; genus Amycolatopsis. Next base: position 865 of record NZ_JADWPD010000025.1, read on the forward strand.
CAGTTCCAGGCACTCCAGCCGGCTCTCCTCCAGCAGGGCGGCGTAGGCCTGGACGTCGGGCGAGTCGATGAAGCCGCCGAACAGTTCGCCGCGCCACAGGTTCGCGGCCTCGCGCAGGACGGCCGCGGCCTCCTTGTAGCCGCGGTCCCGGTACAGGGTCCGGCCGTGCTGGTAGAGGCGGGTGAACCGGTCGGCGTCGAGCTCGTCGAGCCCGACGTGCAGCGAATAACCGCGAGGGCTGGTGACGACGGGACTGTCGTCCGCGTCGTCACCCGTGCCGCGCAGCAGCTTGCGCAGCTGCGAGACGTAGACGTAGAGGGCGGCGCTGGCCCGGGCCGGCGGGTGCTCGCCCCACAGCTCGCCGATCAGCTGCTCGGTGGTCACCACCTGGTTGCGCTTGGCCAGCAGGACGGCGAGCAGCGTCTCGACCTTGCGTGCGCGCGGGGCGCTGACGCCGGGCCGTCCGCCGACTGCCAGTTGCCCGAGTATCTCGTATTTCATGCCAGTACCCTCCGGAGTCCGCGTCGATCGGGACTGCCCGGCCCGGCGCCCCCAGTGTGTCCAGCGCCCGTGTGCCCGGTCCCACAACGGGAAGCGTACCAAACCGACCTCCCGGTTTCCAACACAAAACCGGGAGGTTGGTCTTTTTCTGGTCGATCAAGGTCGAAAACGCTTGCCTGGGGCGGATTTCGCGCTCCTCAAGTTTGTAAACCGGGCGGTTGGTATGTTATGGTCGACCAGGAGGCGCGGGACCCTGCGTCCGGTGAGGTCGAGTGCGAGGGGGGCGACGGTGACCAAGCAGGCACGCTCGGAACACACGCGGCGCCTGTTGCTGGAAGCCGCGGCCGAGCTGCTGCACCAGGACGGCTACGCGGCCACCAGCATGGTGGGCATCTCGCAGGCGGCGGGAGTCACCAAGGGTGGCCTGTACTTCCACTTCTCCTCCAAGGACGAAATCTGTGCCGAGGTGCAGGGCGCCGCGGTACGGGTGCTGCACGAGCACGTGCGCAGGCAGCTCGTCGTGCCGGGGCCCGCCCTGCGGCGCCTCGCCGAGCTCAGCCGCGCCCTCATGCGCTGGCTCGACACCGATCCCAAGGTCGGCGCCAGCTTCCGCATGGCGCGCGAGATGGGGTCCGCGGACGAGCGGTTCGTGGTGTTCTCCCACGCCTGGCTGGCCCAGGTCCGCCAGTACGTCGCCGACGCGCAGGCCGGCGGCGAGCTCGGCACCGGCGTGCCGCCCGAGGCCGCCGAGCTGCTGGTGGTCGTCACGTGCGTCGGCCTCGAAGCCGTCGTTTCCAGCCGGATCGTCGTGCCGGACACCGGCCTCGCCGCGACGTTGGCGAAGTTGTGGCAGCTGATCGAGCTCGCCGACCGGTCGTCGCGGCGGCCCGCTGCCCGCGGCGTGGGTGACTGAGGACGGCCTTCCGCCGTGGGCAAGAAAAACGGGGCGGCACCGCCGGTGCCGCCCCGTTTTCCCGTGTCTCAAGCCGTGGCGGGTTCCCTGGTGCTGGGCGTGCCCATCGGGTTGAACCGGTGCAGCCGGCGGGGCGGCACCACGGAGTTCAGGATCGTGGTCCACATAAAGGTGGTCCGTTCCAGCAGGTCCGACCGCCCGGTCAGCACCTGCGAGCTCAGCTGGACCCCGGTGAAGGAGCCCACCACGTAGTGCGCGAGGTCGTGGGCGTTGATCTCCTTGCGCAGGTCGCCGGCCGCCTTCGCCGCGAGCAGGCAGCCGTGGATCGTGTCGATCCACCGCTTGTACGCGTTGCCCGCCGGCGTGATGAACGAGCCGTGTTCGATGACGAGCCGGATGCTGGCCCGGACCCGGACGTCGGACAGCAGGCTGGCCGCCATCCCCTGGGTGAGGTTGATGACCGTCTGCAGCCCGGGCTCCTCGATCGCGGACAGGGGTTCCCAGACCGTGAACTGCTCGTCGATGAGCGCGTCCGCCAGATCTTCCTTGGACTTGAAGTGGAAGTACAGCGCGCCCTTCGTGACACCCGCCTCGGCCAGGATCTCCGACAGGCTCGCACCGAGAAAGCCGACCGCGTCGAACCGCGAGGCCGCGGCCTCGAGGATCGCGTTCCGCGTCTGCTCCGCACGCTCTTGGCGAGCCACCTCAACTCCTTTCACCGGTCGCCGGGATGATCCACACTGGACCATCCGGCCGCACCCGGGTTCGTTGCGTCAACGTGCCCACTCTACGTCCCGCGCCGCGGGAAGGCCAGTGAAAAAAACCGCTCGGTTGGTATGGTTTTCACCCACCGATTCGGCTACAAATGTCATGGGGGGAGTACTGGGGTACTGGGGTAGATCATTCTGGGAGGACCGTCATGGTCAGCACGGTGATTCAAGGTTCTGCGCTCGAAATACCCGAAACCAAGATCGACGGAAGGCCGGCGACGACAGCGGTCGACTTCCAGCAGACCATCCCGCGGAGCCTCGTGCACCGCGCGGCGGTCTCGGAAGTCTTCGTCACCGACCTGCACATCCTCGGGGAAGACCGGTTCGAAGTCGGCGCGCAGTGGCCGCGCCGGCACAGCTTCTTCGGACCGAGGACGCCGGAGTTCCACGACCCGATGCTGTACGCGGAGACGGTCCGCCAGGCCGCGCTGCTGATCGCGCACCGGGCCTACGGCGTGCCGATCAGCCACAGCTTCCTGTCCGACGGGAAGACGTACTCGGTCGACAAGGCGGGACTGGCCACGCTGGGGCGGCCGGTCGACGTGGTCCTGCGGGTCAGCGCGCACGAGATCGAGTACCGGGGCAAGAACGTCGGCGGCATGCGGCTGGACGTCGAATGCTTCCGCGACGGCCAGCAGATCGGTACGAGCACGGAGCAGTGGCGCTGCGTCTCCCCGGCGGTCTACCGCCGGGTACGGGGCGATCACTTCGCGGCGACACCGTTCCAGGCGGCGATCCTGCCCGCGGTCGCCCCGGCGTCGGTCGGCCGCGACCGCGCGGAGGACGTGCTGGTGGCGGCGACACCGACGGACGGCACCTGGTCGTTGCGGTGCGACCCGGACCACGCGGTGCTCTTCGACCACGCGGTCGACCACGTGCCGGGCATGGCGCTCATCGAAGGCGCGCGGCAGGCGGCCCTGCTGGCGGTCGGCGACCCGCACGCCATCCCCGCGCACGCGGACTTCCGGTTCGACACCTACGTGGAGTTCGACTCCGACTGCCGGCTGGTGGCCGAAGCCGACTCCGCCGGACCGGACCGCCTGCAGACCGTCCGGGTCGACATCCGGCAGAAGGGCGCCACGGCCGCGCACGGCACGCTGGGGATGCGTTTGTCGTGAGTGCCGGGGAGTCGACGGACATCCTGGTGACGGGTGCGACCGGCTTCATCGGCACCGCGGTGCTGCGCGAGCTGGTCGCGCGTGGCATGGGCGCACGGGTCCGCGTCCTCGTCCGGGGCCCGGTGCCGGCGTGGATGACGGACGCCGGTGTGACGACGTGGCGGGGTGACCTCACCGACGCGCCGAGCCTCGCCGGGTTGTGCGCCGGGATCGGCAGCCTGGTGCACCTCGCGTCGCAGGTGGGCGGGGAGCCCGCGTTGTGCACCGCCGTCAACGAGGACGGCACGGCGAAGATCCTCGCGGAGGCCCGCAGCGCGGGCACCGCGCACGTGGTGTACCTGAGCACGTGCGCGGTCTACCGCGACGGCGTCCACCGGGGCGCGGCGGAACCGGCCGGCGGGGCCGGGCTGGCGACGGAGCCGGCGTCGCCGACCAGCCGGAGCAGGCTGGCGGGGGAGCGCCTGGTGCTGGCGGCCGGCGGCACCGTGCTGCGGCCGCACCTGATCTACGGCACCGGTGACCGCCACGTGGTGCCGGTACTGGCCCGCTGGATCCGGGCGGTCCCGGCCTGGGCGGCGGGCGGCGCGGCGAGCACGTCCCTGGTGGCGGTGGCCGACCTGGCGGCGGCGATCGCGGTGCTCGCGCTCGACCCGCGGCCCCGCCGTGGCGCCGAGGTCTTCCACGTGGCCGACCCGCACCCGGTCCGGGTCCGCGGGCTGGTCACCGCGATGTGCGAGCTGCTCGGCCTGCCGGTGCCGGTCGCGGACCTGCCGCTCGCCGAACACCGCGCTCGCACGCGCGTGGCACTGCCGTCGCTGAGCGACCACCAGTACTCCCTGCTCACGCAGGACCACTGGTACGAGAGCAGCCGCATCTGGGACCGCACCGGCGTCTCCCCGGGGCCGGGTTTCGGCCGCCGCCTGGCGGAGGCGGCGGACTGGTACCGCGAGTCACTGGGGATCCGCCTGCCGGTCGCCTGAGCCGGATCGCCACGGCCGCAACCGTCCACTGAGGACGGAGTGAATCGGGGTGGGGTGAACGATGCGTTACCCGGTACGAGTCGTTCACCCCATCAGGTTGCCCGCCTTGATCCCGGGCTCGACCGGGGCGGTCAGCCGGCGAGCTTGCCGAGTTCGGCGATGTCCTCATCGGACAGTTTGAGGCCGGCCGCCGCGATGTTCTCCTCGAGGTGGGCCGCGTTCTTCGTGCCGGGGATCAGCAGGATCGACGGCGACCGGGCCAGCAGCCAAGCCAGGGCGACCTGCGTGCGGCTCGCGTTGGTGCGCTCGGCGACGCCGTCGAGGGTCTTCTCCTGCTCGTCGGTCGGGCCCATGCCCGGCGGCAGCCGGGACTTGTCCAGCCCCGGCTTCAGCATGCCGGCCGCGAGCGGGAAGTACGGCACGAACGCGATCCCGTTCTGCTCGCAGTGGGTGAGCACCTCCGCCGCGCGGTCGAGCAGGTGGAAGCGGTTCTGCACGGACACGACCGGCGCCTGCTTGCGGGCTTCCTCGATCTGCTCGACGGTCACGCCGCTGAGGCCGAGGTTCTTGATCAGGCCACGCTCACGCAGCTTGACCAGGGTCTGGAAGGAGTCGGCGAAGGACGTCGACTCGTCGGGGAACATCAGGCCGTCGCCGCCGACCCGCAGGTACACCAGGTCGAGCACGCCCTTGCCCAGCCGCGCGAGGTTCTCCTCGACCTGGTCGCGCAGCGACTCGGGGGAGGCCGCGGCGTTGAACGACTTCCATTCGTCGCGCTCGACACCGACCTTCGTCGCGATGACGATGTCCTCGCGGTAGGGGGCCAGCGCCTCGCGGATCAGCTCGTTGGCCACGTGCGGGCCGTAGGCGTCGCTGGTGTCGATGTGGTCGACGCCCAGCTCGACGGCGCGCCGGAGCACGGCGATCGCGGCGTCGTGGTCCTCCGGCGGCCCCCACACCATCTGGCCGGGCAGCTGCATGGCGCCGTAGCCCACGCGGTTGACGCTGACGCCGTCCGCCAGCCGCAGCCGTCCCGCCGCCGCGGCGTTAGTTTCGTGACTCACTCTCGGCCCCTCTTCGTTGTGCGCGCACGCCACCGGTGGCGCGTTGGCTGATCCGGTCGTGCACGGAGGCGGTGGTGACCCCTCCGTCGGCGTGACGGTCGAGTTTTCCGCGGTTCACCAGGTCGTGCACCGCTTGCTTCGAAACCCCCAGCATGGCTCCGGCCACGGCGTAGGAGATCGCGTCGGCGCCCGGGTGCCCGGCGCGCCAGGCCACGACGATCCCGAGCGGCGTCCGCCACCACTCGGCGGGCGGATCGAACGGCCCGTCACCGGGGTACAGGACGCTCACCAGGCGGATGGCGGTCCGCGTCGCGAGTTCCGCGTCCGCGCCCAGCATGTGCGCCGCCCACGCCCCGGCCCGCTCGGCCAGCCGGGACCGGACCGATTCCAGTTCCGATTCCAGCAGGATTTCCAGCGGGTCGAGCAAACGGGTTTCGGCCAGGGAGAGCAGCTGCGCGGTCAGGACGCTCCAAGTGGGAATCTCCATGCGCACAGCATCCCCCTAGGTCGATCGTCCGGCAGTGGTGTGGGGTGCTTGACGCCTGACGTCAGGGTGGGTAGCACAGGAATCTCCCGGTATGCCCCAGATAGCTCGATCGATTGACGAGAGCTAGTCTCCACAGCTTGACGGAGATCGTCAAGTAGTGCGCGCGAGGTGGTCCATCCTTCGCCCGGCACCGGCGGTGACCCGGCCGGTGGCCGGCGGTGGGCCGGCACATCAGCGGGGGTGAGGAACGCTGTAGTCCGACGCCCCTTCTTCCTGTGCCGGCTGACCAAGCAGGAGGCCGAGGTCGGCGGTGACCGAGCGTGGTCAGTCGTCGTTCTGGGCTTCGGCGAACACCCGGAGCGCCACGTCCGGCTGGTAGGGCGCCGGCGTCCGCGGCGATCGCGTGCGCGTCCACCAGTGCGGCACTTGCGGCGGGCGCGGCGAGCCGTTCTGCGCTGTCCCTGATGGCCGGCAGCGAAGTGAGTGCGGCCGGCCAGATCCGACGCTGGTCCGCGTCCGGCAGGTCCGGCCCGGGTTCGGCGCTTCTTCGAGCCCCGGCATTTCCCGCACGGCCTGCCACGCGAGCCGCTCCACGACGGCGGCCGGCTCGGCGCGTTGCTCCCTCTGTGGTGCTGATTCCGCAGGTAGTGGCATGGCTCGCAGGCGTTACCGCTCTCGGGGACCCTTCGGGCAGGGGTGAAACGTTTTCAGGCCGCTTGACGTCGTTCGGTCACAGCTGGCACCGTCGGCCGGACGAGAGTGTCTCGCCGGCTGGGGGCGATTCCGGCACCCTCGGTAACTGGGGTTCGTATTTCCGGCTGATTCACCGATTGTTCGCGCGGTGGCGCCGGATCGCGGAAATCAAACACAGCTCGCGCAGAATTCGCTCTGCGAGAGTGAGAATGGGAGTCACAAGATGCGTAACAAGATCGCGGCTTTGGTCGCGGCGACCGCCTTCGTCGCCGGCGGCACACTGCTGGCCGCGACGCCGGCCTCGGCGGCCGTCGACCCGCCCGGCGGCAGCTGGGACCACACGTGGACCACCACGGACAGCCGAAACGGTGGCACCATCTACGTCGAGGAGAACGGCGACGTCGTCTCCCTCTGCGACACGGCGTCCGACGGCCTCGCTCCCCGGGCCACGATCTCCGTCGAGCAGAGTTCGGTTCCGGGCGCCTACGACACCCGTTACACGCTCACCGCCTCCGGCGGACTGGGATCCTGCGCCACGGCCAGAGCTTCCGACGGCGGCACGCACAACCTCCCGGAGAACTGGAGCATCGGCGTCGGGATCTACCTCGGTCCGAACTACCAGTACTCGAGCCAGCACTACTACCTCAACGACCACTAGGGTTCCTGCCTTGGGGCCGGACGGCCCGGTCGAACCCGACCGGGCCGTCCGGCCCGCGCGCGGCAGGGGTCACTGCGAGCAGCGCTTGCCGCTGTTGATGCAGCGGACCACCTGGTTCATCAGGCGCTGGCCCATGACGTTGGCGAAGTCGTCGTGGTCCGAGCGCGGGTCGTGCTTCTCCTGCTCGAAGGCGTCCACTTTGTACTGGCCGTTGACCTGCACGTCCCGGGGAATGTTGTAGGTCAACGTGATCCGCAGCTGCGGGACGTTCTTGAAGCCCTGCGGGCAGCGGCCCTGCTGGTCGGCGAACACGATGTGCGAGCGGTGGTTGGCGCTGTCGATGTTCTTGCCGTCCCAGCAGTTCGGGAACGCGTGGATGCGCTTGACCTTGCTGCCTTCGGGGCAGATCGGGTACTTGTCGATGAGCCGGTCCTCGAAGCCGCTGCACGTCCAGCTCGGCCGGGCGTTGGCCGGGCCGTTCGTGCTCTGCTTGGCGTCGCCGTAGAGGATCCGGAGGAACTGCGGCATCGCCACGACCTTGCGGGCGCCGCCGCTGGTGAACGTCAGGTCGGCCCGCTCGACGCGCTGGATCTCGCCTTCGTTGCCGCCGATCTCGTTGTCCTCGTTGACGCCCGGCAGCTCGGCGGGCTTGCCGTTGCTATTGCCGCCGCCGTTGTCCAGGCCGCCCTGGCCGTTCTTCTTCAGGGCGCAGGCGGCCAGGCCGCCGAGGTCCGCCGGCTTCGCCCCGGTCCGGCCGATGGCGATGCCGATGCGGTCCAGGGTCGCCTTCCGCTTGTCGGCAAGCGGGTTCAGCACGGCGTTGCGGATGTCCTGCTCCGACTTCAGGTCGCCACCGGCGATCCGGGTGTTCGCCTCCTTGACCTGGGTGTCCAGCAGGTCGAGGTTGCGCTCGACCTCGGCGGCGGCCGGGTCGGGAACGTCGGCGAGCTTGCTGGCGACGTCGGGGCAGTCGACCTGCGTCCCGGCCTTCTCCTGTTTCGCCTGCTCGCGATCGCCGGCGACGTCCTTGGGGGGCGGGTTCTCTTCCTCCTCCTCGGTGTCGATGCGGACGACCGGCCAGAAGTACGTCGACTTGTCCCCGTTCTTGCAGGTGGTGCCGGCCTTGGCCAGGCTCTCGTTGGTGGAGTCGGCGTTGGTGGAGAGGTTGCCGACGTAGTCGTGCAGGTGCTCGGCGCCGTTGCGGACACCGGGCTGGGCGATGAAGTTGTCGGGGTTGAAGTGGCCGTTCTCGTTGCGGCCGCAGTCCACGGTGAAGGTGCCGCGGGCGCCTTGGCGTTGCAGTGCCTGGTTGACGTTCGTGCCCTTGGGCACCGTCGTGATGTCGACGAAGAACGATTTGTCCACTTCGGACGCACCGGCGGTGCCGGTGCCGCCGGTGGTGGTGGCGACGACCAGGGCGCCGACGGCCAGCGCCAGGCTCAGGCCGAGCGTGGCGATCTTGGTGCGGCGGCTGATGCGGTGCCGGCCCGTGGCGGGGTTTCGGGGCATGGAGTTGTTCACCTCGTTCGGTCTTTCCCGGGCGCGGCAAGGTAAGGCGCGGCCCGGGCAGCAACCAGCGACACGTCCGGTCCGGACGTGCGGGACCCGGGGGAGCGGCCGGAGGTCCGGACCTCCGGCCACTGGTCCCGACGTAGGCTGAAACGGGCAATTCAGACAAGCGGTTCAAGGCGTTATCGTTTCGTTACTTTCGCTCCTCCGGCTCGCGGGCCAGGAAGAAGTAGGCGTAGCGCTCGTCGAGCTCGTTGCGTGGCACCAGGTGGACCGCTTTCGGCGTGAACCCGCAGCGCCGGCCGAGCTGCCAGAACTCGTCGATCGGGTAGGTCGTCATCTCGGCGAGCCCGCGCCGGTACGCGCGGCGCCGGGACCGGGTGCGCCACCGGCCGTCGGAGTACTTGATCTGGATCAGCGCCAGCCCGCCGGGCGCGAGGACGTCGTGGGCGATGCGCAGCAGGCGCTCCCCGTATTCCGGCGTCGGGACCAGCTCGAAGACGTAGCAGGACAGGAAGACGTCGCAGGGTCCGTCGATGCGCGCAACGGCGGCCTCCGGGTCCGCGACGTCGATGGCGATGGGCCGGAACGGCGTGTCGCACACCGCGCCGACCTGCTTCGCGCACTCCTGGAGGGTTTCCGCGGAGATGTCGACGCCGACGAACTCTTCGGCGCGGGGGGCGAAGTGGACTGCGTTGGCTCCACCGCCACAGCCCCATTCGAGCACGCGGTGCCAGGGGCGGTCGAAGCCGCACATGCGAGCACCGGCGTCGAACAGTTCGAGGTGCTCCGCGCCGATGCGGTGCCACAGGTCGGTTCCGCCGAACACGGGCGCGTCGCGCCAGTGGGAGTTGCCACGCCACGTCGCGTCGGCGGAGTGGCGCCAGTAGTCCTGGGCGTCGGCGGAGATCCGTGATTCGGGCTGCCGGGCGCCGGCGGTGGCCAGCGCCCGGTGGAACAGGTTTTCGGCTTGGCGAGCCGAGCGTTTCGCCCGGCGTACGGCTTCGGACAGCAAACTGGGCATGCGGAAACCTCGTGGTGTGGGTGATGCGTGGCAGGGACCGCCGGATTCGGGCGGGTACGGGAGAAAAGTCAGGCGAGCCACGGCGGCCCGCGCCGGGAGCGGGCCCGGCGCAGGAGGACTTCTTTGGCGCCGTCACGCGCAACGGCGGGCACGACGGCCACCCACAGCGGCGCGTGCGCGGGAACGGTCGCCCGGAGCCGGCGCAGGACGCCCCGGACGATGCGCAGGGCCGCGAGGACCACGGTGTCCGTCCAGGCCAGGAGCAGCCCCACGAGCAGGACGGCGGTGGTGTGGCCGGCCAGCACGGCCGGCAGACCGGAACCGGCCGGCGGGTGCGGGTGACCGAGCCCGGGCGGGGGCGCGGGGGTGACGTGCAGCAGGGCCTGCCCCAGCGCCAGCACACCGACCACGGCGGCCGGACCGCGGTGCCGGCCGACCGGCGCGGTGCCGGCCCAGGCGACGAGCGCGGCGACGCCGACGGTCAGCCCAGCGCTGTGGACCGCACCACCGCCGGCCACGTGCGCCGAGATCCCGATCGCCGCGGTGGCCACGCCGAGCACACCACCACGCACCGGGGCGGGAAGGGGATCGGCACACTGCACGGAATCCAGGTTAACCACGAACGGTAGCCGGGTGTCCAGGCTCGGCGGCTCTGGTTACCGCTGGCGATTTCCCCTGCGACCTGGTGGATTTCCGCCCACTGCGACGGACGGGCTACCGCCCGCGGCCGTCTGGCGGTTACGTCGGGTGGCCGCGCGCCGGTCGCGGCACCACCCGCCGGTCAGCAGGTGGGCGGGGTTCCCGGCTTGACGACCGTGCTCGGGGCGCGCGCCGGCTGGTCGCCGTTCTGCGGGGGTGGTGGGCACACCCGAACCACCGGGGGTCCCGCGTCGGCGCGGTTGCCGCTGTTGTCGAACGTGATGGGGCCGCCCGCGCCCGCCACCGCCTGGCCGCTCGACGAAAATCCGCTGATGGCCGTGTTCACCTGGCTGCGCTGGACCGGCTTGGCCGAGGGGAGCGTCCGCAGCGCCGCCGAAATCGTCGTCACCGCGTCGTAGCCGTTGACCGCCCAGCCGTCGTCGAGGTGGGTTGCGTCGAAGCCCGCTCCGGCGAAGGCCCGTTCGAGGTCGCGGAATCCCGGGTTGTCGCCGCGGAAGCGGTCGGCGCCGGAGACGAGCGTCGAGATCAGCCTGATCCTGCCGTCGGCAAAGCTCTGGGAGCGCAGTGCCCGCAGGCGCAGGTCCTCCAGCATCGCGTTGTCCTCCGGTGAGCGGACGCGCAGGCCGTCGGACGTGCTGACCACCGTGACCGACGTGGCCGCGCACCGGCCGCCGAGGAAGGCTTCGTCGAGGCTGAAGAGGAAGCGGGCGAGGTCGGCGCCGCGCGCTATGTAGAGCACCTCGACGTCCTTCGGCGTTCCGCAGATCCGTTGGGCGGTCAGCGGGACCGTGCTCGCTTCGTCGGCGTCGAACTTGACTTCGGTGATCTTGCCGCCGAAGCGGCGCTGCATCACCGGCAGCGCGGTGCACGTGTACGGGTCGGAGCCGCCGGTGGGCACCATGATGAAGTCCGGCCGGCCCGGCAGCACCCCGGCGAGCTGCTCGATCTGGACGGCGTTGCGGTAGGCGACGCGGTAGAAGTAGTCCTTCCCGATGCCGCGGGGGTAGGTGATGTCGGGGTCGCACGCGCGGAAGTCCGGCTGGTCGTCGCGGGAACCGGTCTGGTCGAACCCCTCGGCGGTGATCAGGTCGGACACCATCGGGATCTTCGCCTCGGCGAGCAGGTCCGCCACCTCGGCCGAGCGCTGCTGGCTCAGCCCGAGCCCCGCCACCGCCACGACCTCCGGGTCTTCGGCCAGCTCGCGGGCCACCTCGACGGCTTCGTTGTCCGGTCCGTACGCGCCGACGTTCGCGACCACCAGCCGCATCGGGTGCAGGCAGCCGGTGTCGTTGGCCTGCCGCTGCCCGGCGGCCATCCCCTCGAGCTCGTGCACCGCGCGCCCGCCGGCGTTGCGGTCGGTCAGGGTCAGCAGCACGCCGACGGTCGCCGGGGTGCCCTGGGGATCGCACTTGTCCGCGGCGGCCGCGTTCTGCTGCTCGATCACGCGCAGCACGGCGGCGAAGCGGTCGAGCCCGAAGTCGTACGAGCCGTCGCTGAGCCCGACGCATTCGCCGCCGGCCGACCAGGCGGAGCCGTCGAACCAGCCGCAGGTGACCGACCGCTGCAGCGGCTGCTGGAAGACGAGGCCGCCCGCCACCAGGAGCGCGACGACGAGCGTGGCGGTCAGCCGCAGCCAGTCCGTCCAGCGGTGCGGGAAGGGCCGGTTCGGCTCGGGGACGATCAGCCATCGGTGGCGGGAAGGCAAAGTCGGTCCTTTCGGGACAGTGTCAGTACCAGCTGCTGTCCGTCGTGTAGCGGTCGGCCCGGTCGAGGAACGGCTGTCTGTCCGTCACCCCCGCGGTTTCGGCCAGCTTGCGGAAGCCGTGGGCGGCCAGTCTCCGCAGGGCGGTGATGTCCGCGACCCGCGTCACGCACGGGTCGCGCTCCAGCGCGGGCACGATGCCGAGCAGCGCGTCGGTGTGCCCGGCCGGGGTCGGCGGCCGGCCGAGGCCCCTGATCTCCGCCGGGTCGGTCACCCGCGGGTCGGGGGTGGCGACCACGGCGTCGAACAGCTCCAGCCACTCCGCGGCGGGCCGTTCGGACAGCTGGGCGGCCAGTTCGTCCGCGACTTTCCCGCGACCGCCCAGCATCCGCTCGTGGTGCCACCGCCCGGCCTGGTCGTCCGGGTGGGTTTTCCCGCGCAGGAGCCGGAAAACGCCTTCCCAGCCCGTCTGCGCGTCCGGGCGCGCGGCCAGCGCCCGCAGGCCGAGGTAGCGGGCCAGCGGGTGGAGCCGGCGTTCGCCGTCGCCGGCGGCGGACCACAACGTCGGGGACGCGTAGAGCGGCGAGCCGAGGTCGAAGGGCGGTGGCAGCAGGGCGACGAGCGCCCCGGCCTCCTGCCAGGTCCGGGCGGCCGACAGCGTGATCAGCGCCTCGACCGAGGCGTCGTCCGGCCGCCGGTGGGCGTCGAGGTCGCGGACGAATATCCGCAGCAGGTGCCGGTCGACGGGTCCGTCCTCGTCCGGGCCGGTGCCGTCCAGCAGCGCGCTCGGATCGTCGAGCAACCGCGGGTTTTCCCCCAGCCGGCGCAGCACGAACTCCGTCGCGGCCGCGTGGCCGTGGGTGAGCCGGAACGCGACGCTCGCGGTGCGCTCCGACGTCGTCCAGTCGTGGCCGCGGGACAGCTGGAGCACTTCGGTGGAGCTCAGGTCGGTGACGTCGACCCGCACCCGCGGGCCCGCCACCGGATCGGTGCCCGGCCACGGCACCGCGCCCGCCGCGGCCGGCCCCGCGCTGGTCGTGACGACGGTGAGCGGATCGGGCAGCCGGTTCCCCGGCGTCGGCCTGCTGTCGGCGATCGCCTGGCGCACGCGCAGCAGCGAGCGGACGAAGGCCATCGTCTCCGGGACGTCTCCGTCGTCCAGCAGCAGCAGCATCTGCGGCGCCCGCCCCCGGACGCGGGCGTGGCTGTGACGCAGGTCGGCCAGGAACGCGGCGACCAGGACTTCGTCCACACTGCGGCGGACCAGCGGGTCGGCGCTCTTGGCCCGGGCGCTGAGCTCGATCAGCGTGGTTTCGGCGTTCCGGGCGAAGTCCTGGTCCTGGTGCCGGAACCAGTCCACGGCGTCGCCCCACGAGAACCGCATCAGCCGGCGCCCGCGGTACAGGCGATTCAGCGTGCTGCGGGTGACTTCCGCGGCCAGCCGCGGCACGAGGTCGGACAGCCCGGGCACCTGGACGTGCACGAGGGCGAACGAATCGTGGGCGAGTTCGGTGAGGAAACTGTCGAGCGCGGGTTTCCTCTTGTATTCGTTGAGCCGTTCCCGGAGCCGGATCAGGTGGTCGCCGGGTGGCAGTCCGGCGAAATCCGCACTGATGGCCAGCTGGGCGACCAGGGAACGGGGAAAGGTGACGCGATATCCCGGGACGCCCACCCCGAGGCCGAGCATGATCGACGTCAGCAACGGGCGCAGCGACGTCCGGTCGCCGTCCGGTGTCAGCGGCTGGACCAGCACGGAAGCCGTGCTGTCGCGCCAGGTCCGCAGCGCCTCCTCGAGGATCGCGGTGCGTCCGGAACCACCGCACCCGGTCAGCACGACGATCGGCCGCGGACCGGCCGGAGCGTGGTCGCCGCGTGGTTCGGTCAGCTCGCCGATCAGCTCCAGGACCGACGTCCGGCCCACGAACATAGGTCCCCCTCGGGCGCCATTCGCTCTTCGCCGTTCCCCCGCGAAGACCGGCACCTTATCTTTTTTCGCGCCGATCGGAGAACAAGAATGGGGCGATGCCGCCGAAGGTCAGCCGAATGCCCTGCGAATGACCTGAATGCCGCAGTGTCCGGCACGCGGAGTAATCGGTTCTGCCGGATGGCGGTCGCCGGAAAATGGGTCCGCCCGCCGTTCGACCGGCCGTCCGCGCCGTCCGCGAGAAGCTCCTCGCCAACGCCGGCGAGGGCTACCCGTACCGTGACATCACGGCCGGCTCGACGTGCCTGGACGGCGTCAAGGCCGTGCGCAGCAGGTGACCCGCGAGAGCGGCTGGCCTAGCGCCGACCGCGGTCGGTCCCCAGCCGTCCCGGATCGACCGCCGTCAGTGCCGCCAGCGTCGTCAGCCGCCAGCCTTTCTCATACGCCGCCGCGAAATCCTGCTCGCCCAGCTCACTCCGGCCGCGCTCGCTCAACGCACGGACCCGTGGGTCGGTACGGTCATGTGCTCCGCGCAGGCGCGCCGCGGCGCCCAGCAGGGCCGCCGTGTCGTGGTGGTGCCCGGACAGTGCGGCCACGCCGGCCACCGTCACCGCCACCGTGGCCAGGATCGGCATGTCCTTGCTGCCGACCGCTGCCGCGTACGCCCGGTGCAACGCCTTTTCGGCGCCCGGGCCGTCGGCGGCCTCGAGGCAGAGCGCGGCACGGGCCACACCGATCAGTGCCTGCTCGTGACCGCCGCCGAACGGGGGGTGCGCGGACAGGCCCGCCTCCGCCGACTCCACCCGCTCACGGGCGCGGTCCGGGGCGCCGATCCGGATCCACAGGTCCGCTTCCAGCGCGTCCAGCAGGATCGCCGTCTCGGGGGAGACCGGGCGCTCGCGGGTTGCCGCGATCAGCTCGGCCGCTTTCTCTTTCTCGCCACGCAGGATGTGCAGGTCGATCCAGCGCAGGTCGATGAAGATCTCGTCGCTGCGGGACAGTGCGCCGAACTCCGCCGCGCACGCCCGGGCCTCGCGCAGGTCGGCCAGGCCGGCGTCGAGATCGCCGTCGTACTGCCGGAGCAGGGCGCGCAGCGGCAACGCGGTCGCGAGCCCCCAGCGGTCGCCGATCCGGGCGAAGATCTCCAAGGCGGCCGCGACGTCGTCGCGGACGACGTCGAGCCGGCCCGCGTTCTCGGCGAACTGCGCCCGGTACAGGTGTGCCAGCCCGGCCAGCCACTCGTCGGGCCCGTCGACGAACTGCTGGACGATCTCCGGTGAGGCACCCGATTCGGGCATGGTGGCCACCCGGAGCGCGACCAGCGCGCCGCCGAAGGGCAGCTCCGGTGCGCCCGCCAACCGAAAGGTGAGTCCCCGCAGTTGCTCGCGCCAGTCGGGCGGCGGGGCCTGCGTGGCGAACCTGTTGAGCAGCAGCACCTGCTCGGCGGTGTCACGCGCCACGCCCGGCCGCCCACCCGGCACCGAAACCGCCTCGCCGAGCCAGGAGGCCGCGTCGGTGTGCCGGCCGAGCAGCTGCCAGTACCAGGTGAGGTTCACCGCGAGCCCGATGGCGCCGTCGGCGTCTCCGGTGTCGAGGAGGTGCCGGAGGGCGGCCAGCACGTTGTCGTCCTCGGCGCGCAACACCCGCAACGCGGTCAGCTGCCGGGGGCCGCGCAGCAGCGGGTCGTGCTGTGCGACCAGCTCGGCGAAGTAGCCCGCGGCCAGGTCTCGCACCGTGGTCAGGGCGTCCTGCTCGGTGAGGCGTTCCCGGCCGTACTCGCGGATCGTCTCCAGCATCCGGTACCGGCCGGTCTCCGGCGCGAGCCGCAGCAGCGACCGGTCCACCAGGTCCGCGAGCAGCTCCGGGATCCCGTCGGCCGGCACCGCCGTGCCCGCGCAGACCGCGGCCGCCGACTCGCGGGTGACACCCCCGGGCAGGATCGAGATCCGCTCCGCGAGCGTCCGCGCGCCCGCGTCGAGCAGGTCCCAGCTCCACGCGATGACCGCGCGCAGCGTGCGGTGCCGCGGCACGGCGGTCCGGCTGCCGGTCGCGAGCAACCGGAACCGGTCGGACAGGCCGGCCGCCAGGTCGGGCAGCGCGAGCGTCCGCAGGCGGGCGGCGGCCAGCTCCAGTGCCAGCGGCAGGCCGTCCAGGCCACGGACCACCTTCGTGGTGTCGGCGAGGTTCGCCTCGTCCACGGCGAAGCCGGGCCGCACGGCCGCCGCGCGCTCGGTGAACAGGCGCACCGACGCGGTACGGCGGGCCTGCTCGACGTCCGCGTCCGGCTCGGGCAGGGGGAGCGGGCCGAGCGGCACCAGCGCTTCGCCGTCGATGGCCAGCGGTTCGCGGCTGGTGGCCAGCACCCGCAGCCCGGCGCACCGGGACAGCAGCGCGGCGACCAGGTGGGCCACCGCGTCGACGAGGTGCTCGCAGTTGTCCAGCAGCAGCAGGCTTTCCCGGCCGCCGAGCCGGTCGACGAGCACGTCGAGCTCGTCGCCGCCGGCCCGCGTCCTGGCGTCGAACATCGCGCCACCGCGCACCCCGATGCCGGCCAGCACGGCCGCGCCGGCCTTGGCCGGCTCGGTGACCGACGCGAGGTCGATCAGCCAGGCGCCGCCGGGATACTCGCCGCGGTGCCGGCGGGCC
Organism: Amycolatopsis sp. MtRt-6; assembly: GCF_017308975.1. Classification (GTDB taxonomy): domain Bacteria; phylum Actinomycetota; class Actinomycetes; order Mycobacteriales; family Pseudonocardiaceae; genus Amycolatopsis. The sequence continues at coordinate 17,514 of NZ_JADWPD010000025.1, forward strand.
GCCTCCAGCGCGAGCCGGGTCTTGCCGGCGCCGCCGGGGCCGAGCACGGTGACGAGGCGGCCGGTGGCGAGCAGCGCGTCGATCCGGGCGAGGTCTTCGTCCCGCCCGACGAAGCTGGTCAGCGGTGCCGGCAGGGTGCTCGCCTTCGGGGCGCCGACGGCGGGCCGCTCGTCGCGCAGCAGGCGCAGGTGACGCTCCCGCAGGGCGCTGCCGGGGTCGGTGCCGAAGTCGTCGGCGAGCGCCGCCCGGACCCGTTCGTACCAGGCCAGCGCGTCGGCCTGGCGGCCTTGGCCGGCCAGCGCGTCGATGAGCAGCGCGGCCGCCCGCTCGTGGACCGGGTGCTCGGTGAGCAGGGCGGTCAGCCGGGTGGCGGCCGCCTCGGGCCGGCCCAGCGACAGCTCGGCGTCGGCGAGGTCGGCCACGGCCTCGATCGCGAGGTGGGTCAGCCGGGTCGCGACCGCCGCCGCGACCACCGTGGGCTCGTTCCATCCGGCCACGGCCTCGCCGAGCGCGGCCGCGGCCGCCGCCGGGTCGCCGGCACGGAGGTGGTCCCGGCCGGTGGCCGTGAGCTGCTCGAACCGCAGTGCGTCGACGTCGGCCGGGGCCACGTCCAGCCGGTAGCCGCCCGCGGCCTGCGCGACGGCGCCGGCCGAGCCGAGGGCCCGGCGCAGCCGCGAGACCAGGGCCTGCAGGGCATGGGCGGGGTCGGCAGGCGGGTCTTCGGCCCAGATCGCGTCGACGAGGACAGCGGGCTCGACCGGGCGCCCGCCGGCGAGCGCCAGCCGGGCCACCAGCGCCTGCGACCGCGCGCCGGGGACGGGCACGGTGGCTTCGCCGCGGCACACCCGGAAGGCACCGAGCAGCGTCACCCGAAGCCGTGCGTCCCCGTCCACCCACCGATCTTCGCGCGCCTGCGCACACCGGCCCGAACCGGGTGTGAGCGCCGTGTGCGCCCGGTGTGAGCCGCGGCCGGAAACCTCGTGGCGTCCCTGGAAAAAGGAGGTTTGCCGTGCATGACGTGGTGATCGCGGGAGCCGGCCCGGTCGGGCTGTTCCTCGCCTGCGAGCTCGGCCTCGCGGGTTGCTCGGTCCTGGTCCTCGAACGGGAGCCCGAGCCGCGTTCCCCGTGGCGGAGCTTCCCGCTCGGGCTGCGTGGCCTGTCGGGCGGCTCGGTCGAGGCGTTCCACCGTCGCGGGCTCCTGGACCCGCTGCTGACCGCGTCGGGCGTGGACAACGTGCCCGGCACGGACGAGCCGGCACCGCCGCGGTCGGTCGGCCACTTCGCGGGCACGCCCCTCGACCCGGCCGGCGTCGACCTCGCCGCCCTGCCCTACCGGCTGCCCGGCCCGGCCCTCGACGGCATCATGACCAGCCTCGAAGCGGTGGAGACGGTGCTGGCGCGGCGGGCGGCCGAGCTCGGCGTCGAGATCCGGTGGGGCGCCGAGGTTTCCGCCGTCACCGAGGACGACGAGGCCGTGGTCGTGCGAGCCGGCGAGCACGGGTACGCGGCCCGCTGGCTCGTCGGGTGCGACGGCGGGCGCAGTACGGTGCGCCGGCTCGCGGGCTTCGGCTTCGCCGGCACCGAGCCGCAGCTCACCGGCTATGTCGCGCTGGCCACGCTCGCCGACCCGGAGAAGCTGCGCCCGGGCTTCACCGTGACCGCGACGGGCATGTACGTCACGATGCCCGAGCCCGGCCACTTCGGCGTGCTGGACTTCGACGGCGGCGCGTACGACCGGTCCCGGCCGCCGACCCGCGAGCACCTCCAGACGGTGCTGCGGCGCGTGTCCGGCACCGACGTGACGCTCACGGACGTGCGGCTCGCCTCCAGCTTCACCGACCGGGCGATGCAGGCGACCACCTACCGGCGGGGACGCGTCCTCCTGGCCGGCGACGCCGCCCACATCCACTCGCCGCTGGGCGGGCAGGGGCTCAACCTGGGCCTCGGCGACGCCCTGAACCTGGGCTGGAAGCTCGCGGCGACCGTGCGCGGGCACGCGCCGGACGGCCTGCTCGACACCTACCCCGCCGAACGCCTGCCGGTCGGCGCGCAGGTGCTCGACTGGTCCCGTGCCCAGGTGGCGGTCATGCGGCCGGACCCGCACTCCCGGGCGATCAGGGCCGTGGTGCGCGACCTGCTGGCGACGGCCGACGGCACCACGTACGTCTTCCGGCGCACCTCGGGGACGTCGATCCGCTACGACCTCGGCGGCGAACACCCGATGGCCGGCCACAACGCGCCGGACTTCCGGCTGGCCGACGGCACCCGGCTCGGCGAGCTGATGCGGGACGGCCGTGGCGTCGTCCTCGACTTCGGCGGGCGCCTGCGCGACGTGGCGCTCCGCCACGGCTCCCGGATCCGGTACGCGAGCGGGCCGGCCCGTGCCGACCTCGGCGTGGGCGCCGTGCTCGTCCGGCCGGACGGCATCGTCGCCTGGGCCGGCGAGCCGGATCCCGAAGCTTTCGGCAAAGCCGTCACGCGCTGGTTCTGAAGACTGTCTCTTGTGGAGGGTTGAAATCATGGATAACCGGTGGATCGCCGCGTGGGGCGCGGCGCAGCAGCTGGCGCGGGCGGCCGAGCTCGGCGGCGGGCCCGAGCTGCCGGACGAGGAGGCGCCGGACTTCGACGCCGCGCCCACGACCGTGAGCGCGCAGACCGTGCGGATGGTGGTCCGGCCCACCGTCGGCGGCACGGCGGTGCGCGTCGCGTTGTCGAACTCCTTCGGACACGCGCCGGTCCGCGTCGGCGGCGCCTTCCTCGGCGCGAAACGGCTGACCTTCGGCGGCCGCGACACGGTGGAGCTGCCGACCGGCGCGCTGATCCACACCGACCCGCTCGAGCTCGACGTGTCCCCGCAGACCGACCTGGTCGTCTCGCTGTACCTCCCCGGCGAGGACGTCACCCCGACGGTCCACCCGGTCGGGCTGCGCACGGCGTGGCTCGCCCCGGGCGACCAGGCCGCCGCGCCGGAGCTGCGGGACGCCACCGGGTTCCGGTCCTACCTGTGGCTCACCGGTATCGACGTCCTCGCGCCGTCGACAGCCGCCACCGTCATCGCCTTCGGTGACTCCCTGGTGGACGGCATGGAGACCACGCCCGACGCCGACGCGCCGTGGCCGTCGGTCCTGGCCCGCCGGCTGGCCGCCGATGCCGGGCTCCCGCCCCGGGCGGTGATCAACATGGGGATCGCGGGCAACCGCGTCCTGCGCGAGACCGACGGCATGGGCGCCAGTGCGCTGGCCCGCTTCGACCGCGACGTCCTGGCCCGCCCCGGCGCCCGCTGGCTCATCTTGCTGGAGGGCGTGAACGACGCGATCTTCGGCCTCATGCCGGGCATGCCGGAGAGCGAACGCGCCACGGCGGCGGACATCGTCACCGGCTACCGCATGCTGATCGCCCGCGCGCACCGGCACGGCCTGCGGGTCGTCGGCTGCACGTGGCCACCGATCGGCGGCTCGCCGATCTTCACCCTGGAGTTCGAGGACATCCGCGGGCGGGTGAACACGTGGATCCGCGACAGCGGCGAGTTCGACGCGGTCGCCGACCTGGACGCGGGCCTGCGCAACCCGGCCGCGCCGACGACGATGCCGGCCGAGCTGCTCTCCGGCGACGGCGTCCACCCGAACGACGCCGGCCACGCGGCGATCGCGGGGGTCTTCGACCTGGACCTGTTCCGGGCGTAGGGCGGCGCGGACCGGACGACACCCCGCCGACCGGCGCGGTCAGGCGGGTCGGTTCCGCTCGAGGAGGGCCTTGAGCGTGGCCAGGTCCTTGGTGTTGGCGCGGCGCATGGCCGCGGCCAGCAGCGGGCCGCTGACCGCGGCGAACCCCTTCGGTTCGCCGCGGTTGCGCAGCGTCACGCGCGTGGCGGTGGGTCCGTGGTCGGCGAAGGTGTAGGTCGTCTCCATCGGGAACGGGCCCTGGGCGGTGCGCATGACCAGCCGCTCGCCGGGGACCAGGTCGGCGATCTCGTAGGTGTAGGCCAGCCGGCGTCCCAGGAACCGGGCGACGAACGCGACCCGGGAGCCCACGGCAAGCGGCGCGGGCGTCTCCCACTCGACGGACTCGATGTTGGCGTACCACCCGGGCGCGTGCGTGGGGTCGATCGTGTACCCGGCGACCTGGTCGCGCGGGAGGCCGATCACGATCTCGGTCCGCACATCGACAGTCATGCCCGCCTCCGGCTGGTGAGAACGCCGGGAACCCTACCGGCGGGTGGGCCCGGCCGCCTGCCGCGCGAACCGGTCGAGCCACTGCTCGACGACCGCGGCCGCGAGGGTGGCGGCCCAGAGACCTTGACTCGCGCACTGTCCGGCTGCATACTCCCGTAACCTCCCGTTAATCGATTAACGGAAGCCAGGGAAGGAGGGCGCCGCGATGGCCAAGGTGCGGATGTCCGACGTGGCCGCCCGGGCGGGGGTGTCCACGGCGACCGTTTCGCTGGTGCTCAGCGGGCGGGACGCGGCCCGCGTCTCACCGCAGACTCAGCAGCGGGTGCGCGCGGCCGCCGAGGCCGTCGGCTACAAGCCGAACTCGGTGGCGCGGAGCCTGCGGACGCAGCAGACGCGGATGGTCGGCCTGATCTCGGACACGATCGCCAGCACGCCGTTCGCCGGGCGGATGCTGGCCGGCGCCAACGACGTGGCCCGGGAGCAGGGGCACCTCGTCATCCTCGTCGACACCGAGCAGGATCCCGCCGCCGAGCGCCAGGCGCTCAACGCGCTGAGCGGCCAGCAGGTCGACGCCATGATCTACGCGAGCATGCACCACCGCGTGGTCGAGGTGCCGGACGGCCTGCCCGGCGACGCCGTCCTGCTCGACTGCGCCCCGGCGAACGGCGGCCGGCCCGCGGTCGTCCCGGACGAGCGGGCGGGCGGGGTGGCCGCCGTGCGGGAGCTGGTGGCCGCCGGGCACCGCCGGATCGCCTTCCTGGACGCCGACGAACGGTTCGGGCTCGTCGCCTCGCCGCTGCGGTACGAGGGGTACCTCCAGGTGCTCGCGGAGGCCGGGATCGAGCCGGATCCCGCGCTGCACGCCCGTGCCGAACCGGTGGCCGGTGGGGGCCGGGAAGCCGCCGGGCGGTTGCTGGACCTGCCGGCGGCACACCGGCCCACCGCGATGTTCTGCTTCAACGACCGCATGGCGATGGGCGCTTACGCGGCCGCGCACCACCGGGGCCTTTCGGTGCCCGGTGAACTGTCCGTCGTCGGCTACGACGACCAGCAGCTGGTCGCGGCCGAGCTCGATCCGCCGCTGACCACGATCGCGCTCCCGCACTACGAAATGGGCCGGTGGGCCATGGAGGTCGCGCTCGGGCTGCGGCCGGCCGACCCGGCCGCCCCGCACCGCATGCCGTGCCCGGTCATCCGCCGGGCTTCGGTGGGTCCGCCGCCCGCCGCGTCCAGCGACTGACCGGCGGCGGACCGCACTTCTCACTGCATTCCACATGGCAGTTGGCGCTGCCATCCGGCACGGAGGCGACGGTGAGGTCGCGCTCCGCAACAGAGAAAGAGATCGCACGGTGAAACGCAAATCCCTCGGCATCATGGTAGCGGCAGTGCTCGCGCTGGGCGGCTGCGCCCGCGCGAGCCAGGAACCGGCCGGCGCGCCCGGCGAGATCACCATGTGGACGCACTCGGCGGGCAATCCCGGCGAGCTGGCGGTCTACCAGCGGATCATCGCCGACTTCAACAGTTCCCAGACCCGGTACAAGATCGTCGAGCAGAACTTCCCGCAGGGTTCCTACAACGACGCGGTCACCGCGGCCGCCGCGTCCCGGAAGCTGCCCTGCCTGCTCGACATGGACGGCCCGGTGATGCCGAACTGGGCCTGGGCCGGCTACCTGCAGCCGCTGGGCCTGCCGGACGACCTGATCAGGACACTGCTGCCGACAACCGTCGGCCGCTACAAGGACACCGTCTACTCGGCGGGCTACTGGGACGCGGCGTTGTCGATCTTCGCGCGGAAGTCGGTGCTGGACAAGAACCAGATCCGGATCCCGACCGTCGAGCAGCCGTGGACGCTCGAGGAGTTCGACGCGGCCGTCGCGAAGCTGAAGGCCAACGGCTACCCCACGCCGCTGGACCTGGGCGCCGCCGACAAGGGGGAGTGGTGGTCCTACGCGTACTCGCCGATGCTGCAGAGCGCCGGCGGTGACCTGATCGACCGCGCCACCATGAAGTCCGCCGACGGCGTCCTGAACGGCCCCGACGCGGTCAAGTTCTTCACCTGGTTCCAGCAGGCGTTCAAGAACGGCTGGGCGGACAACGCGGGCCCGGTCGGCAACCAGCGGTTCATCGACAACAAGGTCGCCCTCAGCTACACCGGCGTCTGGAACGCCAAGGACGCGCTCGAAAGCGTCGGCGACGACCTGCTGATCCTGCCGCCGGTCGATTTCGGGAAGGGGCCCAAGATCGGCGGCGGTTCCTGGCAGTGGGGCATTTCCGCTGGCTGCCCGAACGCCGACGGCGCCCGCGCCTACCTGAAGTTCAGCTTCCAGGACAAGTACCTCACCGCCTTCGCCGACAGCCAGGTCGTCATCCCGAGCACCACGGCCGCCGCGGCGGCGTCCAAGTACTTCGGCGACACCGCTCCGCTGCACCCGTTCGCCGTGCTGTCGCAGAAGTTCGCCCTCGCCCGGCCGGCGACGCCCGGTTACCCGGTGATCTCCGCGAACTTCGAGAAGGCGGCCAAGGACATCATGAGCGGCGCCGACGTGAAGCCGGCGCTGGACACCGCCGTGCGGGCGATCGACACCGACATCAAGTCCCAGAACGGCTACGGCTTCTAGCGTCACGAGTCCCAGGCTCGCCGACGCCGGCCCGGGCATGCGCCCCAAGGTGGCCTTCGGTGCGTTGAACGCACCCAATGTGGCCTTCGGTGCGTTGAGCGCAACCAAGGCCACCTTGGGGCGCTCGGCCCGGGACACCAGCTCGTCGCTCCCCGCCCGGCGCCCGCGCCGGGCGGGCCGAGAGGGAAGGTTCCTCCATGACGGCGATCTCCCCGCCGGACACCCGCGCCGCGCGCGCGGTCCCGAAACCCGTCTCCCGCCGCAAGGTCCACCACGAACGGCGGTCCGCGCGCCGCGCCGGCTGGGCCATGGCCGCCCCCGCGGTGCTGTTGCTGCTGGCGTTCCTGATCGTCCCGGTGCTCCTCGGATTCGCCCTGTCCTTCACCAACGCCCGGCTCACTTCACCCGAGCCGACCACCTTCGCCGGCCTCGGCAACTTCGTCCGGGCCTTCACCGACGACCCGGCGTTCCTCCGCTCGCTGGTGAACACGGTCTGCTTCGCCGCCGTCGTCGTGCCGGTGCAGGCCGGGTTCGGGCTGCTGCTGGCCATCCTGGTGAACCAGAAGATCCGCGGCGCGGTGGCGTTCCGGACCATCTTCTTCATCCCGGTCGTGACCTCGATCGTCGTGGTCTCGATCCTGTGGAAGTTCATGTACCAGCCGGACGGGCTGATCAACTCCTTCATCGACTCGATCACCTTCGGCGCCTGGCAGGGCACCGCGTGGCTGAACGACCCGAGCACCGCGCTGACCGCGATCATCGTGCTGTCGATCTGGCAGGCGGTCGGCTTCCACATGCTGATCTGGCTGTCCGGCCTGCAGACCATCCCGCAGGAGCTGTACGAAGCGGCACGGATCGACGGTGCCGGCGCCTGGCAGCAGTTCCGCAACGTCACCTGGCCCTGCCTGCGCCCGACCCGGGTGTTCGTCCTGATCACCATCACCATCGCCGCGCTCGGGCTGTTCGTGCAGATCGACGTGATGACCCAGGGCGGCCCGGTGGACTCCACCTCGACGCTGGTCTACCACGCCGTCCGGATGGGCTACCGCCAGCAGCAGATCGGCTACGGCTCGGCCCTGTCGCTGGTGTTCTTCGTGCTGGTGCTCATCGTCGCGCTGGTCCAGCGCTTCCTGACCCGGGACAAGGACTGAGCCATGACCATCCACAAAGGACATGCCGACGAGCGGGTGCTGCGCCGTCGCCGCCGGGTCTGGACCTACCTGGTCCTGATCGGACTCGCCGTCTTCTTCCTGTTCCCGCTGGTGTTCATGTTCGTCTCCAGCCTGAAGCCCGACGGCCAGATCCTGTCCGACATCGGCGGGTGGCGGGCGTTCCTGCCGGTGGGGAACATCGGCTTCGGCAACTATGCCGAAGTGTTCGACCGGGTGCCGGTCGGGCGGTTCCTGCTCAACTCGGTCCTCGTCACGGTCGCGGTCGTGGCCGCGGGGCTGGTGGTGAACTCGATGGCCGGGTTCGCGATCTCCCGGCTGCGCTGGACCGGCCGCGGTGTCGTGCTGAGCGTCATCATCGCCACGCTCATCGTGCCGTTCGAGACCATCGCGGTGCCGATGGTCTACTGGGTCTCCCAGCTGCCGACCCTGTTGTTCCAGAACGGGCAGCTCGTGTACGACTTCGGCTGGCTGGACACCTACCAGGTGCAGATCATCCCGTTCATCGCCAACGGCTTCTCCGTCTTCCTGTTCACGCAGTACTTCTCGACCATCCCCACGGCACTCGACGAGGCGGCCCGGATCGACGGCGCCGGCTGGTTCACCATCTACCGCCGGATCGCCGTGCCGCTGTCGGGCCCGGCGTTCGCCACGGTCGCGATCCTGACGTTCCTGCCTGCCTGGAACCAGTACCTGTGGCCGAGCATGGTCGTCCAGGACGAGAAGCTGCGGCCGGTCATGGTCGGCCTGCAGTACTTCTTCCAGGACACCACCGCCTGGGGTGAGGTCATGGCCTACACGTCGATGATCACCCTCCCCGTGCTCGTGGTGTTCCTCGCCTTCCAGCGCGCGTTCGTCAGCAGCGTCGCGGCCAGCGGTGTCAAGGAATAACCCTCTTCGAAAGGCTCCCATGTTCTCGCTGCCCGACTCCTGGGTCTGGGACTTCTGGTTCGCCGACGACGGCGACCGCTACCACCTGTTCTTCCTCTACGCCTCCCGCGCCCTGCACGACCCCGAAGCACGCCACTACCGCGCTTCGATCGGCCACGCCGTCTCGGCCGACCTGGTGCGCTGGACCCGGATCGAGGACGCGCTGGTCCGCGCGGACGCGCCTGCGTTCGACGACCTGGCGACCTGGACCGGCTCGGTCGTGCGGCACCCGGACGGGACGTGGTTCCTGTTCTACACCGGCGCGACCCGCGCCCCCGGCGGCAAGAACGTCCAGCGGATCGGCTACGCCACCTCGCCGGATCTCGTGACCTGGCACCGGGCTCCGGAAAACCCGGTCCTGGCCGCCGATCCCCGCTGGTACGAAACCCTGGACGACGGCTGGCACGACGAGGCGTTCCGCGACCCGTGGGTGTTCGCCGACCCCGGCGGCGACGGCTGGCACATGCTCGTCACCGCGCGTGCCGCGACCGGCGAGGCGTTCGAACGCGGCGTCGTCGGTCACGCCGTCTCCGCGGACCTGCGGCACTGGCAGCTGCGCCCGCCGCTGACCGCGCCCGGCCCGCGCGGGTTCGGCCAGCTGGAGGTCCCGCAGGTCGAGGTGGTGGACGGCCGCCCGGTCCTGCTGTTCTCCTGCCTGGCCGAACACGCCTCGGCGGATCGTCAAGCCACCGGCACGACCGGCGGGATCTGGGCTGCGCCCGCCGGTGGCCCGCTCGGGCCGTTCGACATCGCGGCCGCCGAACCCGTCACCGACGACCGCCTCTACAGCGGGCGGCTGATCCGCCGCCGGTCCGACGGCCGGTGGGTGCTGCTCGCGTTCCACCACCGCGGCGAATCCGGCTTCGCCGGCACCATCAGCGATCCCATGCCGGTGGCGTGGGACGGCAAACGCCTCGCCCTGCTCGATTCCTGAATTCCCGGAGGTCCCCATGCGCTCAACGACGAGCCGCCTTCGCCTGCTGTCCGCCGTCGCCCTCGTGGCGGCGACGGCGGTGGCGGGCCTGACCGACGCACCGCCCGCCGCCGCGGCGGGCACCTACCGCGCGCAGTACCACTTCACGGTGCCCGACCACTGGATGAACGACCCCCAGCGGCCGGTGTACGTGAACGGCAAGCTCCACTACTACTACCTCTACAACGCCGACTACCCGACCGAGGTCGGCACGGCCTGGCGGCTGGCGACGTCCACGGACGGCGTCGCCTTCGCCGACCAGGGCATCGCCGCGCCGAAGAAGACCAACGCGAACCACGACCTGTGGTCCGGCTCCGCGGTCGTCGACACGGCGAACACGGCCGGCTTCGGCGCCGGCGCGGTGGTCCAGCTGGTCACGCAGATGGACCACCCGGTCAACGGTTCCGGGCCGCAGGCGCAGTTCCTGTGGTATTCGATCGACGGCGGCCGGACGTTCCGGCCCCACGGCGACACCCCGGTGATCCCGAACGGCGGCCGCCGCGACTTCCGCGACCCCAAGGTGATCTGGGACGCCGCGCGCGGCCGGTGGGTCGCGGCGATCACCGAAGGCGACCGGATCGGGTTCTTCACCTCACCGGACCTGAAGACCTGGACGTGGCAGTCGGACTTCGTCAGCACCTACGGCGTCCTCGAATGCCCGGACCTGTTCCCGATCCGCGCCGACGACGGCACCACGCACTGGGTGCTGGGCGTCAGCGCCGGCGGGATCCCGGGTACCTACGCGTACTGGACCGGTGCGTTCGACGGCGCGGCGTTCACCGCCGACGCGGCCACGCCCCAGTGGCTCGACCACGGCTTCGACTGGTACGCCGGAGTCACCTGGGAGGACCCGGCCGCGCCGGCGGACCGGCGATTCGGCCTGGCCTGGATGAACAACTGGGCCTACGCGGACACCACCCCGACCTGGGCGTCGGACGGCTTCAACGGCACCGACTCGATCGTCCGCCAGATCACGCTGAAGCACTACCCGGACGGCTACGCCCTGGCCTCGCAGCCGACACCCGCGCTGGCTTCCCACGCCCGCTCGGTGACCAACCTCGGCACCATCCAGGTCAACGGCGGCCTGGTGCCGCTGGCCTACCACGGAACGGCCTACCAGCTCGACACCGACGTCAGCTGGACCCAGCTGGAGAACATCGGGCTGCAGCTGCGGGTGTCGGCCGACGGGACCCGGCACGCGGACACCGGGATCTACCGCGACTACAGCTACCTCAACCGGCGGCAGACCGGCCGACCCGACACCACCGGCACGCGCGGGGAGAGCCACGCACCGTGGGACCCGGCGAAGAAGAGCGCGCACCTGCGGATCCTGGTCGACCGGACGACGATCGAGGTGTTCGTCGACGACGGCCGGTACGTGCACTCCAGCGAGGTGTTCGCCGACCCCGCCGACACCGGCATCAACCTCTACACCACCGGCGGCAGCGCCACTTTCGCCAACACGACGATCACCGAGTTCCCGGACCTGTCCCAGCGCCCGGCGCACGTCGTGTCCGGGTTCGAAGGCAGCGCCTACGACCCCGGCTGGACCACGACCGGCAGCTTCACCGGCACCGGCCCGTCGTTCGAGTACCTGCCCGGCATGGTCGGCAACGCGGTCCTGGACACCTTCGCCGGCGGCGGCGACCCGGGTACCGGCACGATCACGTCACCGCCGTTCACGCTCGACCGCGACCACCTGCACTTCCTCCTCGCCGGCGGCAACCACCCGGCGGGCTCGCCCGGCCAGACCACGATCGACCTGCTGGTGAACGGCCAGGTCGTGCGCACGGCGACCGGTGACGACACCGGCGTCCTCAAACCGGTCGACTGGGACGTCAGCGCGCTGCACGGGCAGAGCGCCCAGGTGCGGGTGGTCGACCAGGCGACCGGCGCGTGGGGGCACCTGATGGTCGACCAGCTGCTGCTGAGCGACTGAGCGACCCGGCCGGGGAGGACAGGCCGTCCTCCCCGGCCGGGTCAGGCCGTCGTCATCGCCGCTTCCCGGGCCGTCTCCGCCACGCTCTTCAGGGTCGGCTCGTGCACCAGCCTGCCCAGGCACGCGTTGAACGCCTCGCTGCCGGACTCGCCCACGACCGTGCGCGTCACCGCCGCCACCATGGCCAGGAACAGCAGGGAGTTGCCGCCCAGCTCGTGGAAGTCCGCGTCCGCCGCGATGTGGTCGGGGCTGACGTCGAGCAGCTCCGCCCAGATCGCCGCCACCCGCTCGGTCACCTCGTCGCGGTTCTCCTCCGCGACCGGCCCGGCGCCGGCCGGGAACGGGTCCGGCAGGGCCCGGACGTCGACCTTGCCGTTCACCGTCCGCGGGATGTCCGTGACGAACACCGTGGCCGCCGGGATCAGGTACTTCGGCAGCAGGCCCGCCAGGTGCCGGTGCAGCTCGTCCGTGGTCACCTCGTGCCGCGCCACCACGTACGCGCACAACGCTTTCTGCTCACCGGTGCCGCGGGGCACCACCACCGCGCGGGCCACCGCCGGGTGGCCTTCGAGCGTGCGGACGATCTCCGCGGGCTCGACCCGGTGGCCGAGTACCTTGACCTGGTCGTCCGTGCGGGCGAGGAACTCCAGCTCGCCGGTCGGGAGGAGCCGTGCCAGGTCGCCGCTGCGGTAGACGCGGGTGCCGTCGGCCAGCCGGACGAACTTCTCCCGGGTGATGTCCGGGCGGCCGAGGTAGCCGCGGGCCACCTGCGCGCCCCCGATGCAGACCTCGCCGGTCGTGCCCGCGGGGGCGAACCGGCCGTGGGCGTCGAGCAGGAACACCGTGCTGTTGTCCGTCGGCACCCCGATCGGGACGGAACCCCGGGTGTCGGTGGCGGCGTCGAACGGGTGCAGGGTCATCACGATCGTCGTCTCGGTCGGACCGTAGGAGTTGACGATCGCGCAGTCCGGGCCGAACACCTCCTGCGCCTCCCGCGCCACCGACGTGGTCAGCAGCTCGCCCATGGTGACGACCTTCCGGAACCCCGTGGGGCGCAGGCCGAGGTGGTTGATCAGGGCGAGGTGCGACGGCGTCAGCGAGAGCATGGTGGCGCCGGACGTGGTGAGCAGCTCGTGCAGCAGCGCGGGGGTGATCTCGCCCGGGCGGACGACGATCGCGCCGCCCGCCATCAGCGGCGGGAGCAGGGTGTTCACCGAGACGTCGAAGGCGATCGAGGCGAGCAGCGGCAGCCGCGTCCGGTGGTCGAGCTCGAACTCGCGCACCGCCCACGCGACGTAGTGGCGCAGGCAGCCGTGGGTGATCTCGACGCCCTTGGGCTTGCCGGTGGAGCCGGACGTGTAGATCACGTAGGCCAGCCGGTCGTCGGGGATGACGAGCTCCGGCACCGCCGGCTCGCCGGCGAAGTCCAGGTCCTCGATGACGAGCTTGACGCAGTCCGGCGGCAGGCAGTCCCGCGCCCGGCACGGGCGCTCGACCAGGCAGATCGGGGCTCCGGAGTCGGCGAGCAGGCCGGCGATCCGCGCGTCCGGGTTGACCGGGTCCAGCGGCAGGTACGCGGCGCCGGCCCGGAGCACGCCCCAGATCGCCACCACCGCCGCGACCGAGCGGTCGCTCAGCAGGCCGACGAGGGTCTCCGGGCCGGCGCCGAGCTCCCGCAGGGCCGCGGCGACGACACCGCTGCGGTGGGCCAGCTCGGCGTAGGTCAGCTTCTCGTCCGGCGCGTCCAGGGCGAGAGCGTCCGGCGTTTCCGCGGCCTGGCGCAGGAACCGGCGCACGATGTCGTCCGATGTGGACGGTTCGACGGCGGTGTCGTTCGCCGCCCAGTGCCGGTCCGCGGCGGGGGAGAGCTCTTCGGCGATCCGGTCGAGCAGCGCCTCGATCCGCCCGGCCGTCTCGGCGCCCTCCCACCAGGTCAGTGTGATCTCGGTCCGGCCGCCGACCTCGACGACGTTCAGCTCGGGGGCGCCGCCGGGGCAGGGCCGGGCCAGCGGGTAGAGGCTGTGCGCGGTGAACCCGGGAGTGTGCAGCAGGGCCGGGTCGACCCGGCCGACGTGCGCGAGGACGGCGTCGGACGGGTAGGCGTCGCGTTCCCGGGAGCGCCGGTCGATGGTGGTCATCGCCTCGGCGACCTGGCTCAGCGGCATGTCCAGCAGGCCCGTCGGCGGGGCCTTGCGCACCGCGGCGCCGCCGGCGAGCTCGCGCAGCAGCCGCTCGTGCACGCTGCCGGCGTCCTCCCCGGGTTCGACCCGCAGGTAGAAGCCCGAGGAGAAGTTCGCCGTGCTGCGCACCCCCGGCCGGTGGTGGCGCAGGTCGACCGGGATGTAGAAGATCGACGGGGCGTCTTCGCGGGTCAGCAGCGTGGCCAGCTTCGCCACCAGCGCCGGGTGGCTGCCCTGGATGCTGCGCCGGCCGGCGACGAACCGGGTGTGGTCGGTCGGCTCGCAGCCGGGGAGCACCGGCGGCTGCGTGTAGCCGGGCGTGACCAGTTCCTCGGCCTCGGGCAGGTCCGCGAAGACGTCCCGGTCGCTGACCGGGTCCGGCGCCCCCAGCGGCACCTCGCCGCGCAGCGCCCGGAACACGTCGAGCGCCCAGGTGAGCGCGCCCTTGGCGTCCATCACGGCGTGGTCGGCCCGGAACGCCACCGAGATCGGGTCGCCCTCGACGAGGACGACCTCGCACCGCGGCTCGCCGGTGATCGGCGCCTGCAGTTCGGGCACCGCGAGGACGCCGGCGGCACCGAGCCCCCGGCCGTCCACGACACGGACCCGGGGGGTGACGCCGCTGTCGGCCCAGGACCGGCCGTCGGGGACGAGCCGGCTGCCCGGGCAGGCCGCGGAGGCCACGGCGACGGCTTCGCGCAGCTCCTCGGCATCGAGGGTGCCGGTGCCTTCGACGACGATCTGCAGCGTGGCGGCGAGCTCGGCCGGGTGGCCGAGGAAGAACCACTCGCTGGGGGCGATCGGACGGCGGAAGCCGGTGGCCGGAACGGGTTCGGTCAGGGTGTGCTGGGACATCGTCGGCCTGCTCCTCAAGCTGGAACGGGTAGGGCGGCGAGACCGGGCCTCGCCGGTGGGGCTGACGAGGGTCAGCCGAGCTGCTGGGCGAAGGCCAGCCACATTTCGGCGTACTGCCGGGCCAGCCCGTGGACCACCTCGACGCAGTGCGGGGGCACGCAGGTGGCCAGTTTGGACAGATCCGGCTGCTCGCAGGCGTTGCGGTGCAACAGCCGCAGCAGCTGCCGTCCGTCCTCTTTGGTCCGCAGCGACGGGTCGCGGAGCAGGTTCCCGACCAGCTTGCCGACGTCGAGCGGGGCCGGTTCGGCGGCCGGAACGGGGTCCGGCGCCGGTGCCCGGCAGGGTGCCGGTGCCGGGGCCGGCACCGGGTCGCCCGCCACGGGGACGCCGGAGGCGAGGCGCTTGCGCACGTCGCTGACCGTCGCCGGGGAGACACCCGCGCGGCGGCCGATCTCCCGCAGTGACGCGCCGGGGTTCTCGGCGATCAGCCGGGCGGCGCGGTGCCGGCCCGCGGCCTTGTCCAGCGGGTGGATCTTGCCGTCGCGGCCGATCCGGGCCGTGGGCTGCGCGGTCGACGGCCCGAGGGTGCGGCGGACGATCGCCACGGTCTTGGCGCTCAGCCCGGAGATGTCGGCGATCGCCCGGTCGGACAGGTGCGGGTGGGACGTGACGATGCGCGCGGCGGCCCGGCGCCGGTCCTCCTGGGACAGGGGCAGGCCGTGGGTGACGTTCGCCTGGACCGCGCGGAGGAACGCCTCCTCCGCGGGCCCGTCGAAGTACTCGGCTTCGATCGTGGTCAGGCCGGCCGCGGCCGCGGCCAGCAGCCGGTGCGTGCCGTCGATCACCCGCAGGGTCCGGCGGTCGACGAGGATCGGCGGGAGCGGGCCCTCGATGGCCGTCAACCGCGCGACGTGTTCGGTGTCGGCTCCGCTGCCCCGCGGCGAATCGGCGGGCCGGAGCGCACTCAACGGGAGGCGGACGGTGGCACCGGGCCGGCGGTGGCCGGGGTGTTCCGGAGCCGTCCGGAGGGCTGTCACTTCGCCCGGTTCGATAGTCCAGGCACCTTGCGCTGTCACGTTGCTCATCTCCCCAGATGTAGAGCGGTGGTGAAAACCGGCGCGGCGATCCGGGACAGGAAACCCGCGCGCGGCCGAACGAAAAATTAACGGGATGCGGCGAGCGGGCGGCCTGAGGTGGCTCGCGGCTCGCGCCGGCACCCGGCCGCAGCCGATGCGTTGCGGGCCAACGACAACAGCACCCGTGCCTGACTACCGCACGGGTGCTGCTGCCGTCCGGGCAGGACGGTGGCCAGTGGAGAGATTCTCTGCCGAATTACCCTCAAACACTCTTCTCCGCGCTTGGCCATGAAGATCCCCAGGGTTTGCTGTCCGCATCCGCGGAATTGCTTAGCTCTGCTTACAGCATCCCCAGTTCACTCGATCGTGTCAAGGCTTGGCCAGGTAAAACGATGGGGTGTTACTCACTAAACGGTATGTCCGTTTCAAAATTCTTGTCAAGCCGGAGTGCTGCTCGCGGACGGTCGGTGGAATTGCCGGAAAAGTAAATGTTTTCTAAAGCCAGCCGCGTTCGTCGGCGACGCGCAACGCTTCCATCCGGTTCCGGGTTCTGGTCTTGGTGGTGGCGGCCGAGATGTAGTTCCGCACCGTGCCCACCGAGAGGTAGAGGTTCGCCGCGATCTCGGCGACCGTCGCGCCCGAACGGGCGGCGGTCAGCACGTCGCGTTCCCGCGCCGTGAGCGGTGACTCCCCGGCCGCGATGGTGGCCACCGCCAGCGCGGGATCGACCACGCGCTCGCCCGCCCGCACCCGGCGGATGGCGTCCGCGAGCGCGTCGGCGGGGGAGTCCTTGACGACGAACCCGACCGCGCCCGCCTCCATGGCCCGGCGCAGGTAGCCCGCGCGGCCGAACGTGGTCAGCATGACCACCCGGCACGACGGGAACCGGTCGCGCAGCACGGCCGCGGCGGCGAGCCCGTCCAGGCCCGGCATTTCGATGTCGAGCAGGGCGACGTCGGGCCGGCCCGACGCGGCCGCCTCGACGACCTGGTCGCCGCGGCCGACCGAGGCGACCACCTCGAAATCGGCTTCCTGGCTCAACAGGGAGCAGAGTGCCTCGCGGATCAGTTCCTGGTCGTCCGCCAGCAGCAGCCGGATCGTCATGACAACGCCGCCGTCGCCGGCTCGAGGGACACGCGCAGGCGCCACCCCGACGAGGCCGGGCCGGCTTCCATCCGGCCGCCCGCGAGCGCCACCCGCTCGCGCAGCATCGAAAGGCCGTTGCCGGCGGTCGCCGGGGCGCGCCCGGCGCCGTCGTCGTGCACCTCGACCCAGTCCGCGGCCAGCAGGACGGTGCACCGGCCGGCCCGGGCGTGCCGGACCACGTTGGTGATCCCCTCGCGCACGACCCAGCCGAACAGCTGCTGGTGCGCCACGTCCACGACGTCGGTGGCGGTCGGCAGGTCGGGCGTGATCCCCGAGGCACGCAGCAGCTCCTTGCCGCGCGCCAGCTCGTTGGCCAGCGTCACGTCGCGGTAGCCGGACACGGCGGCGCGGACGTCGGCCAGCGCCTGGCGCGACAGTTTCCCGATCTCGGTGACTTCCTGCAAGGTGCCGGACTCCTCCCGGGCGGCGATGCGGCGCGCGACGTCGGTCTTGACGGCGATCGCGGTGAGCGAGTGGCCGAGCAGGTCGTGCAGGTCGCGGGCGATCCGCGTGCGCTCGGCGTCGGAGGCGAGCCGGGCGACCTCCGCGCGGGCCTCGATCAGGGCGTTGTTGGCGCGCACCATTTCGGAAAACGCGTAGACGATGAGGACGGTGCTCATGATCATGATCGCCTCGAGCCAGCCCGCGCCGCTGTGCCAGGGCCGGACCGCCCACGGGACGACGATGCTGGCGAGCACGGCGGCCACGACGAGCGGGACCGCCCGCCTGCCGAGGAAGTAGGTCGCCACCGCGACCACCACCGCGCCGAGGAAGAAGGACTCGGTCTGGGCGAACGGCAGCTCGGCGAGGAACAGCACGGTCATCGCGCCGAGCAGCCACCAGAACCGGCGCCACGCCAGGTGGGTCGCGGCCAGCGCGGCCAGCGCGTAGCAGGCGCAGAACGCGACGACGATCAGCAACCCGGTCACGGCGTCGGTGCCCTGCGAGTGCTGCGGGACCGCGACGGCGGTGGCGACCGGGTAGATCAGCATCCCGGAGGCCAGCGCGAACCGGCGCCAGCCCTGGGCCCAGCGCTGGGTGCTGTCGGTGGGCCAGGTCCCGGCCGCGGTCCCGTTCGTCGTCATCGTTCGTTCCCTCTTCGTCCTCGGGTACCACCATCACCCGGCGGGCGCGCCGGGCGTAGTGAGTTCACGCACCGGCTGGACATGACATTCGTCATCGCCCGTCCGGGGGAGGCCGGGCGGGTGTTCAACTGCGGCGCCGGCGAATGTGATCCGTGCGATATTCTCGCCGCCGACGGCGGGAATGTTTCCCGCCGGACAAAACCTTCGGCATGCGGAGGGAAAAGTTCATGCAAAAAATCGTCGACGGAGTTTTGGTCACGGCGCGGCTCGTGGGTGGTCCCGCGAGCATCGACGGCGCCGCCCGCGTCCGTGAGGTGGACGCGCACGAGAACAAAATCAAACTGCCGCACCAAGGCGGTTACGAGCATTTCGAGCGGGTTGCGGAAACGCCGGCCGGCGAACGGCCGGTGACGGAGTTCCACTGGACGATGCGCACGAAAGCGGCGGAATGACCCGGCCCGGGCCCGGCGGCGGCGCCGGGCCCGGGCCGGCCGGCCGGGTAATGCGGGGGCGCCCGACTGCTCGGGCGCGAAGCAGCGGTCGAGCAGCCCGGCCACCTCCGGCATCGCGTCGGTGAGGAAGAAGTGGCCGCCGGGGAACACGCGCAGGTCGAACCCGCCGGTCGTGTGCCGCTCCCACGCGCGGGCTTCGGCGACCGGGGTCTTCGGGTCGGCGTCGCCGGTGAGCACGGTGATCGGGCAGGCCACGGTGACGTCCGGGCCGCAGGAGTACGTCTCCACCGCGCGGTAGTCGGCCCGGAGGGCGGGCAGGGCCGCGCGCATCAGTTCCTCGTTGTCGAGCACGGCCGCGGCGGCTCCGTTCAGCCGCCGGATCTCCGCGAGGATCGCCGCGTCGCCGCCGCGGTGCACGGCTTCGGTGTGCCGGGTCGCCGGTCCGCGGCGGCCAGAGGCGAACAACCGCGCCGGAACCTGCCCGGCCGCTTCGAACCGGCGGGCGACCTCGAAGGCCACGACCGCCCCCATGCTGTGGCCGAGCAGGACCACCGGCAGCGCCGGCTCGGCGGCCAGCACCTCGTGGACGCGGTCGGCGAGCGCCCGGACGGAGTCGATCGCGGGCTCCCGGTGCCGGTCCTGCCGGCCCGGGTACTGGATCGCCACGACGTCCACGGCGGATTTCAAAGCGAACGACAACGGCCGGTAAAAGGGCGCGGTACCACCCGCGTGCGGGAAACAGACGAGCCGCGCGACGGGATCGGTGGTTTCCCGGTAACGGCGGCACCAGAGGCTGCCGGTGTGCTGGGTGCTGGACATGACACTCCGCTTGCTGATGGACGCTGGGCAATGGACGGGGAATGGCCCGGGAAACATACCCGGAGTCCGCCCGTTCAGCTGCGGTCCGCAGCTGAACACCTCGCTTGCCCGGGCGGCATGCGCTGGTTAACGTGCGTGATCGCCGACGGACGCATATTTCCGAGCCCCGTGACGGAATCAACCAAGAGGTGACGGACAATGGGATACAAGTTCTCCCTGGTGCTCAACCGCGAGATCACCGACGAAGAATCGGTGACGCTCAAGGGTGCCATTCACGCCGACGCTTCGTTCGGCGACGACCGGCTGCCGACCGACGCCGAGGTGCCGGTGACGAAGATCGAGTTCGACGACTCGGTGTCGCCGACGCTCGCCGAGGCGATCGAAGCGGCGCTGGAAGCGGTCAAGGTCGTCCCGGAGCTGACCGTGCCCGGGCTGAGCGTCCCGGCCCAGCCGGCCGGCCCGGTCGCCGAGACCGCCGAGGCCACCGAGACCGCCGCCGCGCCGGTGTGACCCCGCTCCGGCCGGGGCGGGCGGCTGCCGCGCCCCGGCCGGGCCACCCCGTTCGAGCCAGGGAGACAGTGACATGACCACCAGGGAGCCGTTGACGGCCGAGGACCTCGCTCCGATCCCGGAGCCGGAACTGGTGCGGCACTACCGCTCCACCGCGCCGCCGCAGTTCGCCGATCCGGCCGAGGAACGCCGGCACCGCAAGGAACGGCTGGCCGCGGCGCTGCGCCTGTTCGGCCGGTTCGGCTTCGACGAGGGCGTCGCGGGCCACATCACCGCCCGCGACCCCGAGTTCCCGGACTACTTCTGGGTCAACCCGTTCGCGGTCCCGTTCAGCCACGTGCGGGTGAGCGACCTGCTGCTCGTCGACGGGGAGGGCGAGGTCGTCCAGGGCGAGTACCTGGTCAACAAGGCGGCCTTCGTCATCCACTCGTCGGTCCACCAGGCCCGCCCGGACGTGGTCGGCGCGGCGCACGCGCATTCGCTGTACGGCAAGGCGTTGTCGGCGACCGGGCAGCACATCGAGCCGCTCACCCAGGACGCGTGTGTGTTCCACGACGACCACGCCGTGTTCGAGGACTACACCGGCCTGGTCAACGACCTGGAAGAAGGCCGCCGGATCGCCCGCGTCCTGGGTTCGCACAAGGCGGCGATCCTGCGCAACCACGGCCTGCTCACCGTCGGCGCGACGGTCGATTCCGCCGCCTGGTGGTTCATCGCGATGGAGCGCTCGGCGCAGGCGCAGCTGGCGGCCAAGGCGGCCGGTCCCACCCGGGAGATCTCGGTGGAGAACGCCAAGCTGACGCACGAGCAGTCCGGTCACGAGTACGCGGGCTGGATCCAGTTCCAGCCGCTGTTCGAGCGGATCGCCCGCGAGGAGCCCGACCTGTTCGACTGACCGCCCGCGCGGCGCCGTCCCGGGACTCCCGGGCGGCGCCGTTCGCGTCTCCGGACCCGGCGCTTGACGGCGGTCGGCCCGGTGTGGTGCGCTGCCGGTGCGGTTTCGCCGCCGAACCGGGAAATCCGGACTTTCCGCCGATCGGCCACCATCTCCGCCCATATTACAAATGTCACGGGCGGTCGATGATCGAACTCACTGCCGGTGCCGCCGCGTTTTCGCGAAGATGGTTCCAGTGAAAGCGCCGGTGCCGGCGCCGACCGATCCGGGATTTCCCCGGAAAAGTCATGTGAATCTCAAGGAGGCACGGTGAACGCCAAGACCGCCAACCGGAACATCGCCGGCTCGGAAGCCCGCTCCGCACTGGGTACGGTGAAGAGCCTGGTCACCTGCTACCTGGTCCTCAGCGTCCTCACGCTCGGCGCGATCGTGCTGATGCGGAACAACCCCGACCTGGTGACCGACGCCGTGTGGATCCGCGGCTCGATCGTCGCGGTCACGGCGTTCCTGATGCTGTCGTTCGCCTCGGGCGCGGCGAAGGGCAACCCGCGGGCGCTGCTGCGGCTGCGGCTCGTCTCGGCGATCATGGTCGTCGTCATCGCGGTGATCATCGCGCTGCCGGGCGGGTTTCCGACGTGGATGAAGATCGAGCAGGCCGTCTGCGGCGTGCTGCTGCTCGGCGTGGTCGGGATCGCGAACGGCAAGCGGGTCCGGTCCGCGTTCTCGAAGTGACCGCCTGACAACCCGAACCCCGGCTCGGAGAAAGGAGCCCTGTCATGCTCACCGCCGTCCATCTCACGTCGTGGCTCTGGCTGGCCCTGGAAATCGGGCTGGTCGTCCGGGACCGGCGCCGTGGCCGCGGCTCGGCCGCCGCCGATCGCGGCACGCGCTGGGTGGTCGTGGTGCTGACGCTGTCGGCCACGCTCGCCGCGACGGTGTTCGGTGTCGTCCTGCCCGCCGAGAGCGGGATCCGGTTCGCGGCGCTGGGCCACCCGCACTGGGCGCCGGCCGCCGGGCTCGCCGTGATGGTGACCGGGCTGGCCGTGCGCTGCTGGTCGGTCCTGGTGCTCGGCCGGGCCTTCCGCACCACGGTCGAGGTCGACCGCGGCCAGGAGGTCGTCACCCGGGGCCCGTACCGCTGGGTGCGGCACCCGTCCTACACCGGCGTCCTGCTGCTGGCCGGGGGATACGGCCTGGCGGCCGGGAACTGGCTGTCGCTGCTCTGCACGGTCGTGCTGCCGCTGGCCTCGGTGCTGGTGCGCATCGACGTCGAGGAGCAGGTGCTGACGCGGGTGCTGGGACGTCCCTACGAGCGCTACCGGGCCGCAACGAAGCGCCTGGTACCCGGGGTCTGGTAACGGATCCCGCTCCCCGAAGCGGCCGCCGGAGAGATCCCCAGCTCTCCGGTGGCCTTCTTTTTTTCACTTCACCGTTTTCCGGTCGATTAACTGTTGTTTGCCAATGTGAAATCGCCATTTCGGACAAGTGTTCAGGTGCTGCCCGGCGGCGGCTGAACAGGCCGTATTCCGCCCCCGTTCCGTAGTAACCTCCGGGCAGATCGTGGCGGGCGTTGTCCCGCGGTTTTCCCTGGGGCGGCCCCGAAGCGGAACGGTTTCGGCGGGCCGGGAAACGGTGGCGAGATGGCGAACGAGGAAAAGCTTCGCGACTACCTGAAGCTGGCGACCGCCAACCTGCGCAAGACGCGGCGGCAGCTGCGCGAACTGGCCGGGCGCGCGCAGGAGCCGATCGCGGTCGTCGGCATGGGTTGCCGGTTCCCCGGCGGGGTGCGCGGCCCCGCGCAGCTGTGGGACCTGGTCGCCGGCGGGGTCGACGCGATCTCCGCGTTCCCCGCCGATCGCGGCTGGGACGTCGAAAGCCTTTACGACGCCGGGATTTCCGGCACCCGCCAGGGCGGCTTCATCGATGACGCGCCGGAGTTCGACGCCGGGTTCTTCGGGATCAGCCCGCGGGAAGCGCTGGCCATGGACCCGCAGCAGCGGCTGACGCTGGAAGTGGCCTGGGAGGCACTGGAGCACGCCGGCATCGACCCGCTGTCCCTGCGCGGCAGCGCCACCGGGGTGTTCGCGGGTGTCTACTCCTCGGGCTACGGCACGAACCTGCCGGTGGACGCCGTGGAGGCGAAGGGCCACCTGCTGACCGGCACCGCGAACAGCGTGCTGTCCGGGCGGGTGGCGTTCGTGCTCGGCCTGGAGGGCCCGGCGGTGTCGGTCGACACCGCGTGCTCGTCGTCGCTGGTCTCGGTCCACCTGGCCGCGCAGGCACTGCGGAACGGCGAGTGCTCGCTGGCACTGGCCGGCGGCGCCACGGTGATGGCTTCCCCGGGGCTGTTCGCGGCCTTCGCCCGCCAGCAGGGCCTGGCCGCCGACGGCCGCTGCAAGGCCTTCGCCGACGGCGCGGACGGCACGGGCTGGGGCGAGGGCGCCGGGATGCTGGTGCTGGAACGCCTGTCCGACGCCCGCCGGCTCGGCCACCCGGTGCTGGCGGTGGTGCGCGGGTCCGCGGTCAACTCCGACGGCGCGTCGAACGGCCTGACCGCGCCGAACGGCCCGTCCCAGCAGCGCGTCATCGAAGCGGCCCTCGCCGCGGCCAAGCTGACCCCCGCCGACGTCGACGCGGTCGAGGCCCACGGCACCGGCACGGCGCTCGGCGACCCGATCGAGGCCGAGGCCCTGCTGCGCGTCTACGGTGCCGGACGTCCCGCCGGCCGTCCACTGTGGCTCGGCTCGGTGAAGGCCAACATCGGCCACACCCAGGCCGCGGCCGGGGTCGCCGGGCTGATCAAGATGATCCTCGCCCTGCGCCACGGCCTGCTGCCGCGCACCCTGCACGCCGGCGAGCCGTCCCGGCACGTCGACTGGTCCTCGGGCGCGGTGCGGCTGCTGACCGAGGCCGAGCCGTGGCCCGCCGGCGACCGCCCGCGCCGCGCCGGGGTCTCGGGCTTCGGGATCAGCGGCACCAACGCCCACGTCCTGATCGAGGAGGCCCCGGCTCCCGAGCCCGCCGAAGACGACGACCCGGCCGAGCCGGCCGAGCCGCGCGTCCGGGTGCTCGACGGCGAAACCGCCTGGCTCGTTTCGGGCCACAGCCCCGAGGCACTGGCCGCGCAGGCGGCGAACCTCCTGGATGTCACCGCCGAGCCGGCGGACGTCGGGTGGTCACTGGCCACCACGCGGGCGGCGCTCACCCACCGGGCGGTGGTGCTCGGCGGCGGCCGCGACGACCTGGCCGCGCTGGCCGGCGGGCAGCCGTCGGCGGGCGTGGTGACCGGCGTGGTCCCGGACACGGGCGCGGGCCGCACGGTGTTCGTCTTCCCCGGCCAGGGCAGCCAGTGGGCCGGGATGGGCCGGGAGCTGGCCGCGGTGTCGCCGGTGTTCGCGGCGCGGCTGGCCGAGTGCGCGGCGGCGTTGTCCCCCTACCTGGAACTGGACCTCGACGGTGGTTCCGAGGCTGCCGATGTGGTGCAGCCGGCGTTGTGGGCGGTGATGGTGTCGCTGGCCGATGTGTGGCGGGCGGCTGGTGTCGCGCCGGACGCGGTGGTGGGTCACTCGCAGGGTGAGATCGCGGCGGCGGTGGTGTCGGGTGCGTTGTCCCTTGAGGACGGTGCCAAGGTGGTCGCCCTTCGCAGCAAGGTGCTGACCGCGTTGGCGGGCCGCGGCGGGATGATGTCGGTGGCCGAGCCCGCGTCGGCGGTCCGGGAGCGGATTGTTCCGTGGGGTGACCGGTTGTCGGTGGCGGCGGTGAACGGCCCGCTGTCCACTGTGGTCTCGGGTGAGCCGGAGGCGTTGCGTGAGCTGGCGGAAGCCGCGGATGTCCGGACCCGGATGATTCCGGTGGACTACGCCTCGCACTCGGCGCAGGTGGATGCGCTGTGCGAGGAGATCGAAGAGGTCCTGGCCGGGATTTCCCCGCGTGCGGCCGAGATCCCGATGGTCTCGGCGATGACCGGCGAGTGGATTGCCGGTCCCGAGCTGGACCCGGCCTACTGGGCGGCCAGCCTCCGCGAACCCGTCGAGTTCGAGCGGGCGATCCGGGTGCTCGGCGAGTCGGGGCACGGCGTCTTCGTCGAAACCTCCCCGCACGCGGTGCTCACCGGTGCCATCGCCGACACCCTCGACACCCCGGTCGTCACCGGCACCCTTCGGCGCGATGACGGCGGGGCCCGGCGGCTGCTGCGGTCGCTCGCCGAAGCCCACGTCCACGGCGTCCGCATCGACTGGGCAAACGTCCTCAGTGGACAGAACATCGAGCTGCCCACCTACGCCTTCCAGCGCCGCCGGTACTGGCCGGGCCCGGCGCCGGTCGCCGACCGCACCGACGGCTGGCGCTACCGCGTCACCTGGACGCCCGCCGCGCCCGGCCCGGCGGCGCTGGCCGGCACCTGGCTGGTCGTCGCCGGCACCGCCGACGCGAGTGAGTACGCCGCCGCGCTCGAAACCCACGGCGCCACCACGGTCGTGACCCGGGCCGGCGAGCCCCTGCCGGACGGCGACTTCGCGGGCGTGCTCTCCTTGCTCGCCTTGACCGAGGGCACCGCGGCAACGCTGGACCTGGTGCGTGCGGGCATTCCCGCCCCGCTGTGGGTGCTGACCCGCGGCGCGGTCGCGGCCCGGCCGGGGGAAGCCCCGGACCCGGTGCGGGCGCAGGTGTGGGGCCTCGGCCGGGTCGCCGGGCTCGAACACCCCGATCGCTGGGGCGGCCTGGTCGACCTGCCCGAGGACGGCTTCGACCCGGCGGCGCTGTGCGCGGTGCTGGCCGGCACCGGGGAGGACGAGGTCGCGCTCCGGCCCGGCGGCCCCCTGGTCCGCCGCCTGGAACGCGCGCCCCGCGCCAAGACCGGCGAACCGTCCTGGACCCCGCGCGGCACCGTGCTGCTCACCGGCGGCACCGGTTCGATCGGCCGGCACGTCGGCCCGTGGCTGGCCGCCCGCGGCGCCCGCCGGGTCGTGCTGCCCACCCGGTCCGGGCCGTCGGCGGACCTGGCCGCGCTCGTCGCGGACCTCGCCGGTGCCGGGGCCGGCGTCGACGTGGTGGCCTGCGACATCGCCGAACGCCCTGCCGTCGCCGGGCTGCTGGCCCGGATCGCCGCGACCGGGCCCGCGCTGAGCACCGTGCTGCACGCGGCCAACGTCTTCCACCTCACCCGCCTCGACGAGACCGACCACGCGGGGCTGGCGACCGCGCTGGAGGCCAAGGCCGGCGGCGCCACCCACCTCGACGAGCTCGCCACGGACGTCGACGAGTTCGTCCTCTTCTCCTCGATCGCCGCCGCGTGGGGCAGCAACGAGCACGGCGGCTACGCGGCCGCCAACGCCCACCTCGACGCGCTCGCCGAGCACCGGCGCGCCCGCGGCCTGCCCGCGACGTCGATCGCCTGGGGCGTCTGGGACACCCGCGACTGGGACGCGCTGAACGCGGCCGCCGCGCACGAACCGGGCAGCGTCACCCCGGCGCGGCTGCTGCGGCAGGGCATGAACTTCCTCGCCCCCGGGCCGGCGCTGACCGCGCTCGGCCGCGTGCTCGCCGACGGCGACACCTACCTGGCCCTCGCCGACATGGACTGGGACCGCTTCGCGCCGGTCTTCACCGCGGCCCGGCCCCGCCCGCTGCTCGACCGCGTCGCCGCGCAACCGCGTCCGGCCGAGACCCCGGCCCCCACCGGTGAGCTGGCCGCGAAGCTCGCCGCGGCCCCGGCGGCCGAGCGCACCCGCGTCGTCACCGACCTGGTCCGGGCACACGCGGCCGCCACCCTCGGCCACGGCTCGGCCCAGGACGTGCCCGCCACGCGCGCCTTCCGTGACCTCGGGTTCGACTCGCTCACCGCGGTCGAGCTGCGCAAGCAGCTGGAAGCCGCGACCGGGGCGAAGCTGCCGTCCTCGGCCGTGTTCGACCACCCGACCCCGGCGGCGCTGGCCGAGCGCATCGTCGGGCAGCTGCTCGGCACCGCGGAATCCGCGCCGGTGTCGCCGGTGACCGTCGCCGACCCGGCCGAGCCGATCGCCATCGTCGGGATCGGCTGCCGCTTCCCGGGTGGCGTCGCGACCCCGGAGCAGTACTGGGACCTCCTGGCCGCGGGCGCCGACGTGATCGGCGGGTTCCCGGCCGACCGCGGCTGGGACACCGGCCTCTACGACCCGGACCCCGACCGGCAGGGCCGGACCTACGCCCGGGCCGGCGGGTTCCTCTACGACGCGCCCGAGTTCGACGCCGGGTTCTTCGGGATCAGCCCCCGGGAAGCGCTCGCGATGGACCCGCAGCAGCGGCTGCTGCTGGAGGTGTCGTGGGAGGCGCTCGAACGCGCGGGCATCGACCCGGAGACGCTGCGGGGCTCGGCCACCGGCGTCTTCGCGGGTGCCGCGCTCACCGGCTACGGCGCGGGCCTGGCCGAGGGTGACGGCGGCGCCGAGGGCTACCTGGTCACCGGCCACTCCGGCAGCATCATCTCCGGCCGCCTCGCCTACACCCTCGGCCTGGAGGGGCCGGCGGTCACAATCGACACGGCCTGCTCCTCGTCGCTGGTGGCGCTGCACCTGGCGGCCCAGGCCCTGCGTTCCGGCGAGTGCACCCTGGCACTGGCGGGCGGGGTCATGGTGATGGCGACGCCCGGGCAGTTCGTCGGCTTCTCACGCCAGCGCGGGCTCTCGGCCGACGGCCGCTGCAAGGCGTTCGGGGCCGGCGCGGACGGCATGGGACTGGCCGAGGGCGCGGGCGTGCTCGCCGTCGAACGGCTGTCCGACGCGCGGCGGCTCGGCCACCCGGTGCTGGCCCTGGTCCGCGGCACCGCGATGAACCAGGACGGCGCTTCCAACGGCCTCACCGCCCCGAGCGGGCCGTCGCAGCAGCGCGTGATCCGGGCCGCACTGGCGAACGCCGGTCTGTCCACTTCGGACGTCGACGCGGTGGAGGCGCACGGCACTGGCACCACGCTGGGCGACCCGATCGAGGCGCACGCGCTGCTGGCCACCTACGGCCGCGACCGCGACCGGCCGCTGTGGCTGGGCTCGGCGAAGTCCAACATCGGGCACACGCAGACCGCCGCCGGGGTGGCCGGCCTGATCAAGATGGTCCTGTCCCTGCGGCACCGGACGCTGCCGAAGACCCTGCACGCCGACCCGCCGTCGGCCGAGATCGAC
The DNA here is from genome assembly GCF_017308975.1 of Amycolatopsis sp. MtRt-6. GTDB lineage: Bacteria > Actinomycetota > Actinomycetes > Mycobacteriales > Pseudonocardiaceae > Amycolatopsis. The sequence continues at coordinate 45,484 of NZ_JADWPD010000025.1, forward strand.
TGGGCCGCGGGTGACGTCCGGCTGCTCACCGAGCAGCGTCCGTGGCCCGCCACCGGCGCCCCGCGCCGCGGCGGCGTCTCGGCGTTCGGCATGAGCGGCACCAACGTCCACGTCATCCTCGAAGAGGCACCCGAGCCCACGCCCCGGCCGGTCACCGGGCCGCCGGTGCTGACGCCGTCGCTGGCCGCCTGGCCGGTGTCCGCGCGCACCGCGGCGGGCCTGGCCGCGCAGGCCGGACGGCTGCGCGAGTTCGCGCTGGCCCACCCGGAGCTGGACCCGGCCGACGCCGGCTGGTCGCTGGCCACCACGCGCAGCGCGTTCGGCCACCGGGCCGTCGTGCTCGGCGCCGACCGCGAGGAGCTGGCCGCCGGACTGGCGGCGGTGGCGACCGCGCAGCCCGCGGCCCGTGTCGTCACCGGCACGGTCACCGACGGCAGGCTCGTGTTCGTCTTCCCCGGCCAGGGCAGCCAGTGGACCGGGATGGGCAGGCAGCTCCTCGCCGAGTCGCCGGTGTTCGCGGCGAAGTTCGCCGAGTGCGCGGCGGCGCTGCGGTCCTTTGTGGACTTCGAGCCGGCCGAAGCACTGGCCGGGCCGCTGGACACCGCCGACGTCATGCAGCCGGTGCTGTGGGCGGTCATGGTTTCGCTCGCCGAGGTCTGGCGGGCCGCCGGGGTCGTCCCGGACGCCGTGGTCGGCCACAGCCAGGGCGAGATCGCCGCGGCCTGCGTCGCGGGAATCCTGTCGCTGGAGGACGCGGCCCGGGTCGTCGCGGTGCGGTCGCGGGCGCTGAGCGAACTCGACGTCGACGGCGGCATGCTGTCGGTGGTCATGCCCGCGGACGCGGTGCGCGAGCTCCTCGAGCCGTGGGGCGACCGGCTCGCCGTCGCCGCGGTGAACGGCCCGGCGACCACGGTCGTGTCCGGCGAACCCGGCGCGCTCACGGAGTTCGAACGCGAGCTGCGCACGCGGAAGGTGCTGCGCTGGCGCATCCCGGCGAACGACTTCGTCGCCCACTCGAAGCTGGTCGAGCCCCTCGCCACGACCCTGCCGGACGCGCTGGCCGGGATCCGGCCGCGGCCGGGGGAGATCCCGTTCTTCTCCACCGTGCGGGCCGCTTGGCTGGCGGGGACCGAGCTCGACGCCGGGTACTGGTACGCGAACGTCCGCGAGCCGGTCCGGTTCGCCGACGCCGTCCGGGAGCTGGCCGTGGCCGGGCACCGCGTGTTCGCCGAGGTCTCCGCGCACCCGGTGCTGACCGCCGCGATCGCCGAGACCGCCGAGGACGCGGGCCTGCCCGCCCCGGTCCTGACCGGCACCCTCGAGCGCGAAGACGGCGGCGCGGACCGCTTCCTGGCGGCGCTGGCGACGGCCGCGGCGCACGGCGTCCCGGTCGACTGGACCACGGTCCTTTCCGGACGGACGGTCGAGCTGCCCACGTACGCGTTCCAGCGCGACCGGTACTGGCCGGAAGCCCGGAAGCCGTCGGCGAGCGTGGCCGAGCACGGCGGGTCGGCGGTGGCGGACTGGCGCTTCCGCGTCGAGTGGACCCCGGTGCCCGACCCCGTAGCGCCCCAATGTGGCCTTGGTTGCGCTCAACGCACCGAAGGCCACCTTGGGTGCGTTGAACGCACCGAAGGCCACATTGGGTGCGTCTCGCCGGTCCTGAGCGGGACCTGGGTCGTCGTGGGGGAGACCGGGCCGGTGGTCCGGGCGCTCGAAGAGCGGGGTGCCGAGGTGCTCGTCGTCGGCCTCGACGGCGTTCCGGACCGCGAAGCCTGGGCGTTCCGGCTCGCCGAAGCCGTCTCCGGCCATCGGCCCGAGGGCGTGGTTTCCCTGCTGGGAACGGACGAAACGCCGCTTCCCGGGCACCCCTCGGTGACCGCCGGCCTGGCCGGGACCCTCGTCCTGCTGCAGGCGCTCGGCGACGCCGGGATCGCCGCCCCGCTGTGGGTGCTGACCCGCGGCGCGGTCGCCGCCGGCACCGAGCCGGCGCCCGGCCGCCCGGCACAGGCGCCGGTCTGGGGCCTCGGCCGCACCGCCGCCGTCGAGCACCCCGACCGCTGGGGCGGCCTGATCGACCTGCCCGCCGCGTGGGACGACCGCGCCGCGGACCGCCTGGCCGCCGTGCTCGGCGCGCGGGACGAAGACCAGGTTGCCCTGCGGGACACCGGGATCCTGGCCCGCCGGCTGGCCAGGGCCCCGCTGCCCGCCGTCCCCGGCCCGCGGTTCGTCCCGCGCGGCACCGTGCTGATCACCGGCGGCACCGGCGCGATCGGCGGGCACGTCGGCCGCTGGCTCACCGGCCGCGACACCCGGCGCGTGGTGCTGACCAGCCGCTCCGGCCCCGGCGCCGCCGGCGTGGCCGGGCTCGCCGCCGGGCTGGCCACGGCCGGCACCGCGGTCGACGTCGTCGCCTGCGACACCGGGGACCGCGCCGCCGTCGCCGCGCTGCTCGACCGGATCGACGCCACCGGGCCGGCCCTGTCCACCGTCATGCACGCGGCCGGCGCCCTCGACGACGGCGTGCTCGACCGGCTCGGCACCGAACGCCTCGCGAGCACCCTGGCCGGCAAGGCGGCCGGCGCGGTGCACCTCGACGAGCTCACCGCCGGGCACGACCTCGACGCGTTCGTGCTGTTCTCCTCGACGTCGGCGACCTTCGGCAACGGCGGGCAGGGCAACTACGCCGCCGCCAACGCCTTCCTCGACGCGCTGGCCGAGGACCGCCGCGCCCGCGGGCTGCCCGGCCTTTCGGTGGCCTGGGGGCCCTGGGACGGCGGCGGCATCGGGCAGGCCAGCGAAGGCGCCCGGCAGCGGCTGGCCCGCAACAAGTGGGAGGTCCTGATGGACCCCCGGCTGGCCGTGCAGGCGCTGGGGCAGGCCATCGAGGACCCCGGCCACCCGGTGCTGACCCTGATGGAGGTCGACTTCGCCGCGCTGGCCACCGAACACGGGGCCGAAGAGCTGCGGCGGACGCCGTTCATGCGGGACCTGCCGGAGATCCACGCGCCCGAGCCCGCGGCGGAAACCGGGCTCGCCGACCGGCTGGCCGGGCTGGCCCCCGCCGAGCAGGAGCGTGTCCTGGCCGAGCTGATCCGGTCCGAAGCCGCCCACGTGATGGGCTACGCGTCGGCGTCGGTGCTCGAACCCGCCCGGGCGTTCAGCGAAATGGGCCTCGACTCGCTCACCTCGGTCGAGCTGCGCAACTCCCTCGGCGCGGCCACCGGCCTCGCTCTGCCCACCACGCTGCTGTTCGACCACCCCGACCCGGAAGCGCTCGCCGCGTTCCTGCGGACCGAGCTGACCGGGACTGCGGGCTCAGTCGGTCCCGCGGCGCCGGTCACCACCCGGCCCGTCGACGAACCCCTGGCCATCGTGGCGATGAGCTGCCGGTTCCCCGGCGGGGTGCGGACGCCGGAGGACCTGTGGGCGCTGCTCGACGGCGGCCGCGACGCGATCACCGGCCTGCCCGCCGACCGCGGCTGGGACCTCGACGCGCTCTACGACCCCGACCCGGACCGGCCCGGCACGGCGTACGTGCGGGAAGGCGGCTTCCTGCAGGACGTGGCGGAGTTCGACGCCGGCTTCTTCGGCATCTCGCCGCGCGAAGCCCTCGCGATGGACCCGCAGCAGCGGCTGCTGCTGGAAGTGACGTGGGAGGCCCTCGAACGCGCGGGCATCGACCCGGCGTCGCTGCGCGGCTCGGCCACCGGCGTGTTCGTCGGCGGGTACGTCTCCGGCTACGACCAGCTCGGCAGCCGGCTGGCCCGGACCGGCAGCGGAGCCGGCCTCGAAGGGCACCTGATGACCGGCAACGCGACCAGCGTGCTGTCCGGCCGGGTCGCCTACCTGCTCGGCCTGGAAGGCCCGGCGCTGACCGTGGACACGGCGTGCTCGTCGTCGCTGGTCGCGCTGCACATGGCCGGGCGCGCCCTGCGGGCGGGCGAGTGCTCGCTCGCCCTGGTCGGTGGCGTCACCGTGATGGCGACCCCGCGGGACCTGGTCGGGTTCTCGCGGCAGCGCGGCCTGGCCGCCGACGGCCGCTGCAAGGCGTTCTCCGGCGCGGCCGACGGCATGGGCATGGCCGAGGGCGCCGGCGTCCTCGCGGTCGAGCGGCTGTCCGACGCCCACCGCCACGGGCACCCGGTGCTCGCGGTGGTCCGCGGCAGCGCGGTGAACTCCGACGGCGCGTCCAACGGGCTGACCGCCCCGAACGGCCCCTCGCAGCAGCGGGTGATCCGCGCGGCGCTGGCGGACGCGCGGCTGTCCGCTTCGGACGTCGACGTGGTCGAGGCGCACGGCACCGGGACGTCGCTGGGTGACCCGATCGAGGCGCAGGCACTGCTGGCCACGTACGGCCAGGATCGCGACGAGCCGCTGTGGCTGGGTTCGGTGAAGTCGAACCTCGGGCACACCCAGGCGGCGGCCGGCGTGGCCGGGGTGATGAAGGTGGTCCTCTCCCTCCAGCACGGCACGCTGCCGCGCACGCTGCACGTGGCCGAGCCGACGCCGCACGTCGACTGGTCGTCCGGTGCGGTGGAGCTGCTGACCGAACCGGTGCCGTGGACCGGCGGCGGCCGCCCGCGCCGCGCCGGGGTGTCGGGGTTCGGCATGAGCGGCACCAACGCGCACGTCCTGCTCGAAGAAGCCCCGCCCGCGCCGGAACCCGCCGAGGACACCATCCCCGTCTCGGCGGGGGCCTGGGTGGTGTCCGCCCGCGACCCGGAGGCGCTGGCGGCGCAGGCCGGCCGGCTGCGGGAGTTCGTGCTGGCCCGCCCGCAGCTGGACCCGGTCGACGTGGCGTGGTCGCTGGCCACGACCCGCGCGCGGTTCGAGCAGCGAGCCGTGGTGCTGGGCGAAGACCGCGCCGAGCTGGTGGCCGGGCTGGCCGCGGTGGCGACCGGGCAGGCCGCCGCCGGCGTCGTCACCGGGACCGCCCCGCCGCACGGGCCCGGCCGGACGGTGTTCGTGTTCCCGGGCCAGGGGAGCCAGTGGGCCGGGATGGGCCGGGAGCTGGCGGAGTCGTGCCCGGTGTTCGCGGCCCGGCTGGCGGAGTGCGAGGCAGCGCTGGCGCCTTATGCCTCGCTGGATCTGGACGGTGGTTCCGAGGCCGCGGACGTGGTGCAGCCCGCGTTGTGGGCGGTGATGGTGTCGCTCGCCGAGGTGTGGCGGGCCGCCGGTGTCGTGCCGGACGCCGTCGTCGGGCATTCCCAGGGTGAGATCGCGGCCGCGGTGGTGGCGGGTGCGTTGTCCCTTGAGGACGGTGCCCGGGTGGTCGCCCTGCGCAGCAAGGCGTTGACGGCGTTGGCCGGTCGTGGCGGGATGCTGTCCGTCGCCGCGCCGGCCGCGGAGGTCCGGGACGGGATCGCGCCGTGGGCCGACCGGTTGTCGGTGGCCGCGGTGAACGGTCCACTGTCCACTGTGGTCTCCGGTGAGCCCGGCGCGCTGCGGGAGTTCGCGGAGACAACGGAGGCCCGGACGCGGCTGGTCCCGGTGGACTACGCGTCGCACTCGGCTCAGGTGGACGCGCTGCGCGAAGAGATCGTCTCGGTGCTGGCCGGGATTTCCCCGCGGACGCCCGAAATCCCGATGATCTCGTCGATGACCGGCACTCCGGCAGCCGACCTGGGCGCGGAGTACTGGTTCGCGAGCCTGCGGGAGCCGGTCGAGTTCGAGCGGGCGGTCCGGGCGCTGGGCGAGTCGGGCTACGGCGTGTTCGTGGAGGTTTCCCCGCATCCGGTGCTGACCGGCGCGATCGCCGACACCCTGGACACGCCCGTCGTCACCGGCACCCTGCGCCGCGACGACGGAAGTGAACGACGGCTCCTGACCTCCTTCGCCGAAGCGTCGGTGCGCGGTGTCCCGGTGGACTGGGCGGAGGTGCTCGGCCGGGCGGGCACGGTCGACCTGCCGACGTACGCCTTCCGGCACCGCCGGTTCTGGCCCGACGCGGTCGCCGCGGAAAGCGACGACGCCTTCTGGGCCGCGGTCGACAGCGGCGACGTCGGCGAGCTGGCCGCCACCCTCGCCGTCGACGACGAGAAGCTCGGCGACCTGCTGCCCGCCCTGGCGGCGTACCGCCGTCGCCGCCGCGGTGGCACCGCGCTGGACGACCGGCGCTACCGCGTGACCTGGGCCCCGGTCGCCGAGGCGGGGCCGGCGGTGCTGTCGGGCACCTGGCTGGTGGTCGGCGACCCGGCGGAGACTGCTCCGGTGGCCGCCGCCCTGACCGCCCGCGGCGCGGAGGTGGTCACCGCGACCGCCGGCTCGCCGCCGCCGGCGCGCCCGCTCGCCGGGGTGGTTTCGCTGCTGGCCCTCGACGAGCGCCCGGTCGACGGGACGGCGACCGCGGGCCTGGTCGCCACCCTGGACCTCGTCCAGGCCGGAATCGACGCCCCGCTGTGGGTGCTGACCCGCGGCGCCGTCGCCACCGGCCCCGGCGAACCCGCGTCGCCCGCGCAGGCCCAGGTCTGGGGCCTGGGCCGGGTCGCCGCCCTGGAGCAACCGGACCGCTGGGGCGGCCTGATCGACCTTCCGCCCACCCTGGACGAAAGCACCGCGGCCCGGCTCGTCGGAGTCCTGGCGGGCACCGGCGAAGACCAGGTGGCCCTGCGGCCCCGGGGCATCCTCGCGCGGCGGCTGACCCGCGCGGGCCGTCCCCGCGCGGGCGAGAGCTGGCACCCCCGCGGCACCGTGCTCGTCACCGGCGGCACCGGGACGCTGGGTGCGCACGCCGCCCGCTGGGCCGGCGGGCGCGGGGCCGACCGGGTCGTGCTGACCGCGGACACCCCGGTCACCGCGGACACCGCCCGCCTGGCCGCGTCCCTCGCCGTGGCCGGAACCGCGGTCGACGTGGCCGGGTGCGACACCACCCGGCGGACCCAGGTGGCCGGGCTGCTGGACCGGCTCGGCCCGCTGTCCGCCGTCGTCCACGCCGACGGCGTCGGCCAGGCCACCGCGGTGGCCGACACGTCCGCGGCGGAGCTCACCCGGGTCGCCACCGCCAAGGCCGCCGGGGCCGCCTGGCTGGACGAGCTGGCCGGCGACCTCGACGCCTTCGTGGTGTTCTCCTCGATCGCGGCCACCTGGGGCAGTGCGCTGGTCGGCGGGTACGCCGCCGGCAACGCCTTCCTCGACGCGCTGGCCGAGCGCCGCCGGGCCGCGGGGAAGCCGGCGACCGCCGTCGCCTGGGGTCCGTGGGCCGGGGGGCCCGAAGCGGGCCGGTCGGTGCGGCACGGCCTGCGGACCCTCGACCCGGACCTCGCCGTGCGCGCGCTGGGGCAGATCCTCGACGCGGGGGAGGACGCGGTCACCGTGGCGGACGTCGACTGGGCCGCCTTCGCTCCCGCGTTCACCGTGCGCCGGCCGAGCCCGCTGCTCGCCGCGGTCCCGGAGGCGGCCACCGCGCTGGCCACACCCGAGTCCACAGTGGACAGCGACTTCGCCGGGCGGCTGGCCGGCCTGCCACGGCCTCGGCAGGACCAGCTGCTCACCGACCTCGTACGCACCGAAGCGGCCCGCGTCCTCGACCACACCGGGCCCGCGGACGTCGCCCCCGACCGGGCGTTCAGCGCCCTCGGCTTCGACTCGCTGACGTCGGTGGAGCTGCGCAACCGGCTGGCCGCGGCCACCGGGGTCCGGCTTCCCTCCACCGTGGTCTTCGAGTTCCCGACCGCGGCCGCGCTGGCCGCGCACCTGCGAGAGGAGCTGGTGGGGGCGCCCGAAGAACCCGATGTCGCGCAGCAGCTGGCGGACGCCGGCGACGACGAGATCTTCGACTTCATCGGCAAAGAATTCGGCATCCAGTGAGGGGGACGGAAGTGAGCGAAGAGAAGCTCCGGTACTTCCTCAAGCAGGTGACGGCGAACCTGCACGAGACCCGCCGCCGCCTGCACGAGCTGGAGTCGGCGTCCGACGAGCCCGTGGCCGTCGTGGGGCTGGGCTGCCGCTACCCGGGTGGCGTGCACGGCCCGGACGACCTGTGGCGGCTGGTGGCCGAGGGCACCGACGCGATCGGGGGCTTCCCCGCCGACCGCGGCTGGGACGTCCGCGACCTCGGCACCGGCTACGAGCGGCAGGGCGGGTTCGTCCACGACGTCCCGCGGTTCGACGCCGGGTTCTTCGGGATCTCGCCGCGCGAGGCGCTCGCCATGGACCCGCAGCAGCGGCTGCTGCTGGAAGTCTGCTGGGAGACCCTGGAACACGCGGGCGTGGACCCGGTGTCCCTGCGGGGTTCGCGCACCGGCGTCTACGTCGGCGCCACGGCCTCCGGCTACGACTGGCTCACCCGCGCGCACGGCGGCGACGAAGGCCACGTCGTCGCGGGCAGCGCGCTGAGTGTCCTTTCCGGACGCGTCGCCTACACCCTCGGCCTGGAGGGCCCGGCGGTCACCGTGGACACGGCGTGCTCGTCGTCGCTGCTGGCCGTGCACCTGGCGGCGCGGGCGCTGCGGGCGGGCGAATGCTCGCTGGCGCTGGCCGGCGGGGTGATGGTGATGGTCACCCCGGGCATGTTCGCCGAGTTCTCCCGGCAGGGCGGGCTCGCCGCCGACGGCCGGTGCAAGCCCTTCGGCGCCGGCGCGGACGGCACCGGCTGGGGCGAGGGCGCCGGGCTGGTGCTGCTGGAACGGCTGTCCGACGCCCGGCGGCACGGTCACGACGTGCTCGCGGTGATCCGCGGCAGCGCGGTCAACTCCGACGGGGCGTCCAACGGCCTGACCGCGCCCAGCGCGCCGGCCCAGCGCCGGGTGATCCGCGCGGCACTGGCCGACGCGCGGCTCGAAGCGTCCGATGTGGACGTAGTCGAGGCGCATGGCACCGGCACCACTCTCGGCGACCCGATCGAGGCCGAAGCCCTGCTGGCCACCTACGGCCGCGACCGCGCCGAGCCGCTGTGGCTGGGCTCGCTGAAGTCGAACATCGGGCACACCCAGACCGCGGCCGGTGTCGCCGGGGTGCTCAAGATGGTCCTGGCGCTGCGGCACGAGCAGCTGCCCGCGACCCTGCACGCCGAAGAGCCCACCCCCCACGTGGACTGGCCGGCGGGGCAGGTCCGGCTGCTGACCGCCCCCGTCGCGTGGCCGGCGGGCGAGCGGGCGCGCCGGGCCGGGGTGTCGGCGTTCGGGGCCAGCGGCACGAACGTCCACCTGATCCTCGAAGAAGCCCCGGCTTCCGGCGACGCACCCGGCGACCGGCGGCCCGGCCCGGTGCTGTGGCCGCTGTCGGCCCGCACCCCCGCGGCGCTCGCGGCGCAGGCGGGCCGGCTCCTGGACCACGTCCGGGCGCACCCGGACCTCGACCCGGCCGACGTCGGCTTCTCGCTGGCCACCACCCGGACCGCGTTCGAGCACCGCGCGGTGGTCACCGGCGACTTCGTCGAGGGACTGGCCGCGCTGGCCGGCGGCCGGTCCGCGCCGGACGTGGTCACCGGAGCCGTGCGGCCCGGGCGCGTCGGGTTCCTCTTCGCCGGCCAGGGCAGCCAGCGCGCCGGGATGGGCCGGCAGCTGCACGCGGCGGACCCGGTGTTCGCGGCGGCGTTCGACGAGGCGTGCGAGCTGATCGAAGCCGAACTCGGGCAGCCGATCCGCGACGTCGTGCTCGGCGAGAACGAAGCCGACGACCGCGCGGACCGGACGCTGTACGCGCAGACCGGGCTGTTCGCGCTGCAGGTGGGCCTGCTCGCCGTCCTGGCCGCGGCCGGCGTCCGCCCGGACGCCGTGGCCGGGCACTCGGTCGGCGAGATCGCGGCGGCCCACGCGGCCGGGGTGCTGTCACTCCCGGACGCGGCCCGGCTGGTCGCACACCGCGCGCGGCTGATGGAAGCGCTGCCCGAAGGCGGGGCGATGGCGGCGATCGAGGCGTCCGAAGCCGAGATCTCGCCGGACCTCGGCGGCGTGGCGCCGGCGGCGGTGAACGGGCCGTCGTCGGTGGTGGTCTCCGGTCCGGCCGAGGCGGTCGACGGCGTGGTGGCGCGCTGGCGGGAGCGGGGCCGCCGGGTGCGGCGGCTGCGCGTGAGCCACGCCTTCCACTCGCCGCTGGTCGAACCGGCGCTGGCCGACCTCGCCGACGTCGCCGCCGGGCTGACGTTCGCCGCGCCCCGGCTGCTCTGGGCCGGCGCGCTGACCGGCTCGCTGGTGGAGACGCCGGACGCGGGCTACTGGCCCGCGCAGGCCCGGGCCGCCGTGCGGTTCGCCGACGCCGTGGAAACCCTGACCGCGCAAGGCGTTTCGGTTTTCCTGGAGCTTGGGCCCGACGGGACGCTGTCGGCGATGGACACCGGCGCCGACGCCGCGTTCGTGCCCCTGCTGCGCCGCGACACCCCGCTCGTGACGGCCCTGGCGAAGGCCCACGTCCACGGCGTCACCGTCGACTGGCAGGCCGTCCTCGGCGGACGGCGGACCACGCTGCCCACGTACGCGTTCCAGCGGGAGCGCTACTGGCCGGACGGGCCCGCGGTGGCCGCGGCACCGGCCGCGGACTCCCGGCTCTGGACCGCGGTCGAGCAGGGCGACGTCGCCGCGCTGGCCGCGGAGCTGCCCGCCCCGGCCGAGTCGCTGCGCGAGGTGCTGCCCGCCCTCGCGTCCTGGCGGCGGCGCGAGCGGGCCGACACGCTGACGGCGAACCTGCGCTACCGCGTCACCTGGACCCCGATCGCCGAACCGGCGCCGGCCACCCTGTCCGGCACCTGGCTGCTGGTGGGCGAAGCACCCGACGTCGAAGCCGTCCTCCGCACGCACGGCGCGGACGTCCGCACGCTCGACGCCGCCGGGCTCGACCGCACCGCCCTGCCGGACACCGATCTCGCCGGCGTGGTTTCCGTCCTGGACTGCCCGGCGAACCTGACGTTGGTCCAGGCACTGGGCGACGCCGGGATCGACGCGCCGCTGTGGCTGCTGACCCGCGGTGCCGTCGCCGCCGCACCCGGGGAACCCACCCGGCCCGAGCAGGCGCAGACCTGGGGGCTGGGGCGCGTCGCGGGCCTGGAACACCCGGAGCGCTGGGGCGGCCTCGTCGACCTGCCGTCCACAATGGACGACAAGGCCGGACGCCGGCTGGCCGCGGTGCTGGCAGGTCTCGGTGAGGACCAGGTCGCGCTGCGCCCGGCCGGGCTCGCCGCCCGGCGGCTCGTCCGCGCGGCCCCGCCGGAACGGACCGGGACCTGGACGCCACGCGGCACCGTGCTCGTGACCGGCGGCACCGGCGCGCTCGGCGGGCACATCGCGCGGTTCCTCGCCGGGCGCGGCGCCCGCCGGCTGGTGCTGACCAGCCGCGGCGGCCCCCAGGCCCGCGGTGTCGCGCAGCGGGTGGCGGAGCTCGCCGGCCAGGGCACGGCGGTGACCGTCTACGCCGCCGACGTCGCCCGCCGCGACCAGGTCGCCGCCCTGCTGGACCGGATTCCCGAGCTGACCGCCGTCGTGCACGCCGCCGGGGTCGGGCAGGCCACGCCGCTCGCCGAGACGACCCTCGCCGAGCAGGCCGCGGTCACCGAAGCCAAGGCCGGCGGCGCGGCGCACCTCGACGAGCTGACCCGCGACCTCGACGCCTTCGTGCTCTGCTCGTCGATCTCGGCGACCTGGGGCAGCGCCTGGCAGCCCGGCTACGCGGCCGCCAACGCCTTCCTCGACGCGCTCGCCGAAGACCGCCGCGCGCGGGGGCAGGCCGCGACGTCGATCGCCTGGGGCCTGTGGGACGGCGACGGTCTCGGCGCCGGGGCCGGTGGCGAGCAGGCCCGCCGCCGCGGCCTGAAGCCGATGGCTCCGGACGTCGCGATCCACGCGCTCGGCCAGGCGCTCGACGCCGGCGAGGACCTGGTCACCGTGGCGGACGTCGACTGGGCCGCCTTCGCTCCCGCGTTCACCCTGCGCCGTCCGAGCCCGCTGCTGGCCGGCCTGCCCGAGGTCGCCGCGGTGCTCGCCGCCGCGCCGGAACCGGCCCCCGGGAAGCGTGCCGAGTTCTCCGAAAGCGAGCTGCTCGACCTCGTCCGCGACCGGACCGCGACCCTGCTCGGCCACGCCTCGGCGGCGGCGATCGAGCCCGGCCGGGCGTTCAAGGACCTCGGCTTCGACTCGCTGACGTCGATGGAGCTGCGGGACCGGCTGGCGGCCGCGACCGGGCTGCAGCTGACCGCGACACTCGTGTTCGACCACCCGACCCCGGCCGCGGTCGCCGCCCACCTGCGCCAGGAACTCGGCGGCGGCCCGGCGGAGACCGCGGCGGTCACCGTGGCACCGGCGGACGAGCCCGTCGCGATCGTCGGCATGGGCCTGCGGCTGCCGGGCGGTGCCACGACGCCGGAGCAGCTGTGGGACCTGCTGGACACGGGCACGGACGCGGTCGGCTCCTTCCCCGCCGACCGCGGCTGGGACGTCGCCGCGGGCGACTACGCGGCGGTCGGCGGCTTCCTCGCCGACGCCGCCGACTTCGACCCGGGCTTCTTCGGCATCAGCCCGCGCGAGGCCCTGGCGATGGACCCGCAGCAGCGGCTGCTGCTGGAAGTCTCGTGGGAGGCCCTCGAACGCGCCGGCATCGACCCGTCCCGGCTGAAGGGCTCGAAGACCGGCGTGTTCGCCGGCGCGGCCGCGTCCGGCTACGGCCGCGGCACCACGGTCGGCGCCGACAGCCACCTGCCGATGGGCACCGCGACCAGCATCCTGTCCGGCCGGATCGCCTACACCCTCGGCCTGGAGGGCCCGGCGGTCACCGTCGACACGGCGTGTTCGTCCTCGCTGGTCGCGCTGCACCTGGCGGTGCGGGCCCTGCGGTCGGGTGAGTGCTCGCTGGCGCTGGCCGGTGGCGTCACGGTGCTGCCTGACCCGGACGTCTTCGCGCAGTCCGTGCAGCAGCAGGGACTCGCGGCGGACGGCCGGTGCAAGGCGTTCTCGGCGGCCGCGGACGGCACCGGCTGGGCCGAAGGCGCGGGCATGCTGGCCGTCGAACGGCTCTCGGACGCCCGCCGCCACGGCCACCGCGTGCTCGCCCTGATCCGCGGCAGCGCGATCAACTCCGACGGCGCGTCCAACGGCCTCACCGCCCCGAACGGCCCCTCGCAGCAGCGGGTGATCCGGGCCGCGCTGGCCGACGCCGGACTGTCCACATCGGACGTGGACGTGGTCGAGGCGCACGGCACCGGGACGTCGCTGGGTGACCCGATCGAGGCGCAGGCACTGCTGGCCACGTACGGCCAGGACCGCGACGAGCCGCTGTGGCTGGGTTCGGTGAAGTCGAACCTCGGGCACGCCCAGCAGGCGGCCGGCGTGGCCGGGGTGCTGAAGATGGTGCTGTCGCTGCGGAACGGCAAGCTGCCCCGGACGTTGCACGTCGACGCGCCGTCACCGCACGTGGACTGGTCGGCGGGCAAGGTCGTCCTGCTGCGGGAGCCGGTCGCCTGGCCCGCGGGCGACCGGCCGCGGCGGGCCGGGGTGTCGGCGTTCGGGGCCAGCGGCACCAACGCCCACGTCATCCTCGAAGAGGCCCCGGCCGGTCCCGCGGTGTCCGAGCGGCGGCCGCTCGTTCCCGGTGCCACCGCGTGGATCCTGTCCGGCCGCACCGCCGACGGCCGCGCCGCCCAGGCCGGTCGCCTGCGCGAGCACGTCCTGGGCGGCTCGTGGGCGCCGGCGGACATCGGCTGGTCCCTGGCCACGACGCGGTCGGCGTTCCAGCACCGGGCGGTGGTCCTCGGTGAGGATCTCCCCGCCGGTCTGGCCGCGGTGGCGACGGGACAGCCGGGCGCCGGCGTGGTGACCGGCGTCGCGGCCGCCGCGCCCGGCCGGACGGTGTTCGTGTTCCCGGGCCAGGGCAGTCAGTGGGCCGGGATGGGTCGCGAGCTGGCGGAGTCGTGTCCGGTGTTCGCGGCGCGGCTGGCGGAGTGTGCGGCGGCGTTGGCGCCTTTTGTCTCGCTGGATCTGGATGATCTGGACTCCGCGGATGTGGTGCAGCCGGCGTTGTGGGCGGTGATGGTGTCGCTGGCCGAGGTGTGGCGCGCCGCCGGCGTGGTTCCCGATGCGGTGGTGGGGCATTCGCAGGGGGAGATCGCGGCGGCGGTGGTGTCGGGTGCGCTGTCCCTTGAGGACGGTGCTCGCGTAGTGGCGCTGCGGTCGCGGGTGCTGACGGCGTTGGCGGGTCGCGGCGGGATGATGTCGGTGGCCGAGCCTGCTTCGCTGGTGCGTGAGCGGATTGCCCCGTGGGGTGCGCGGTTGTCGGTGGCGGCGGTGAACGGCTCGCTGTCCACTGTGGTCTCGGGTGAGCCGGAGGCGTTGCGGGAGCTGGCCGAATCCGCGGATGTGCGGACCCGGCTGATTCCGGTGGACTACGCGTCCCATTCGGCGCAGGTGGATGCCCTGCGGGACGAGATCGTCTCGGTGCTGACCGGGATTTCCCCGCGTGCGGCCGAGATTCCGATGGTGTCGGCGATGACGGGTGAGTGGCTGGCCGGGCCGGAGCTGGATCCGGCGTACTGGGCGGCGAGCCTGCGCGAGCCGGTGGAGTTCGAACGTGCTGTGCGTGTCCTCGGCGAATCAGGTCACGGCGTGTTCGTCGAGACGTCCCCGCACGCGGTGCTCACCGGCGCGATCGCCGACACCCTGGCCGACCCGGTGGCCGTCGGCACCCTCCGCCGCGACGACGGCGGCCCGCGGAGGCTGCTGCGGTCGTTCGCCGAAGCCTGGACCCGCGGTGTGTCCGTCGACTGGGCTTCCGTCCTGAGTGGACAGCCGGTCGACCTGCCGACCTACGCCTTCCAGCACCAGCGGTTCTGGCCCGAACCGGTCGCTCCGGCCGCCGGAACCGGCGCCGAGGCGGAGTTCTGGACCGCCGTCGACCGCGGCGACCTCGGTGACCTGGCCGGCAGCCTCGACCTCGAGCCCCGCAGCCTCCGGGACGTGGTCCCGGCCCTGGCCCGCTGGCGCCGCCGGAACCACGACGAATCCGCGGTCGCCGGCTGGCGCTACCGCATCGCCTGGACCCCCGTACCGGAGCCGGGCGCGGCCGAGCTGTCCGGAACCTGGCTGGTGCTCGGCGACGGCCCGGAGGTCACCGCGGCGCTCGCCGAGCACGGCGCCGACGTCGTCACGGCGATCGAGGACGCGCCGGCCGACCTGCGTGGCGTCGTGTCCCTGCTGGCCCTCGACGAGCGCCCGCACCCGGACCACCCGGTGGTCACCCGCGGCCTCGCCGCCACCCTGCGGCTCGTGCAATCTCTCGGCGAGGCCGGGATCGACGCGCCGCTGTGGGTGCTGACGCGCGGCGCGGTCACCACCGGCCCCGCCGACGCACCCACCCGCCCCGGGCAGGCCGCCGCGTGGGGCCTGGGCCGGGTCGTCGCGCTCGAACACCCGGACCGCTGGGGCGGCCTGGCCGACCTGCCGTCCACAATGGACAGCGAAACCGCGCGGCGCCTGTGTGCCCTGCTCGCCGGCACCGGTGAGGACCAGGTCGCGCTCCGGCCGGCCGGTCTCTTCGCCCGCCGGCTGGTGCGCGCCCCGCGACCGCGGCCCGCCACGCCCTGGGTGCCGCGCGGCACCGTGCTGGTCACCGGAGGCACCGGCGCCGTCGGCGGGCACGTCGGCCGCTGGCTGGCCGAGCGCGCCGCTGCCCGGACCGTGCCGACCAGCCGCTCCGGCGTGGCCGGGCCGGCGGAGGCCGGTAGCGCGGTCGATGTCGGCGCCACCCGGATCGTGCTGACCAGCCGCTCCGGTCCGGGCGCCGCCGACGTGGCCCAGCTCGCCGCCGGGCTCGCCGAAGCCGGCAGCGCGGTCGACGTCATCGCCTGCGACACCGCCGAGCGCGCCGCCGTGGCTGGGCTACTCGCCCGGATCGCCGCCACCGGGCCCGCGCTGTCGGCCGTCGTTCACGCGGCCGGCGTCAGCGCCGGCAGCCCGGTCGCCGAAACCACCGTCGCCGGCCTCGCCGACGTCACCCGGGCGAAGGTGGCGGGCGCGCGGTGGCTCGACGAACTGACCGGCGACCTCGACGCGTTCGTCCTCTTCTCCTCCGGCGCCGCCACCTGGGGCAGCAGCTACCAGCCCGGCTACGCCGCGGGCAACGCCTACCTGGACGCGCTCGCCGAAACCCGCCGCGCCCAGGGCAAAGCCGCCACCTCGGTGGCGTGGGGCCTGTGGGGCGGCGGTGGGCTCGGCGAAGGCGAGGCCGGGGACCGGCTGCGCCGGGCCGGGGTGCGAACCATGGACCCGCGGCTCGCCGTCCGCGCGCTCGGCCAGGTGCTCGACGGCGGCGAGGACGTGGTCACCATCGCCGACATCGACTGGGCCACCTTCGCCCCGACCTTCACCCTGCGCCGGCCCAGCCCGCTGCTGGCCGCGCTGCCGGAGGCCACGCCCGCGGAAGCCCCGGCCGAGGACGCCGAAGGGTGGGCCGCGCGGCTGGCCGGCCGGTCCGCCGCCGAGCAGGACCACCTGCTCACCGAGCTGGTCCGCGCCGAGGCGGCGGCCGTCCTCGGCCACGACGGGCCCGAGGCCGTCGACCCGGCACGGGCGTTCCGCGAGCTCGGGTTCGACTCGCTCACCGCCGTCGACCTGCGCAACCGGCTCGCCGCCGCGACCGGGCTCGCGATGCCGGCGACGCTGGTGTTCGACTACCCGACCGCGGCCGTGCTGGCCGCGTACCTGCGGGCCGGGCTGACCGGCGAAGACGACGCCGAGCCCGTCTTCGCCGACCTGGACCGCCTGGAGACGGCGCTCGCCGCCGTCCCGGACGGCAGCGAGCTGCGCTCCGGCATCACCGCCCGCCTGCGGACGGTGCTGTCGAAGTGGCTCGCCGGGCACGAGACACCCGAAGCGGAGGAAGCGGTCACCGGACGGCTCGAAGCCGCCGGGGCCGCGGAGGTCCTCGACTTCATCAACAACGAGCTGGGGATGGCGTGATGCGCGGAAGGACCTGTCGTGACCGATGACCAGCAGCTGCTCGACGCGCTGAAGAAGCTGGCCGCCGAGCTGTACACCAGCCGCGAGCGGGTGAAGCAGCTCGAATCCGGGGAGCACGAGCCGATCGCCGTCGTCGGCATGGGCTGCCGCTTCCCGGGCGGGGTCCGGACGCCGGACCAGCTGTGGGACCTCGTGGCCGCGGGTACCGACGCGGTGTCCGGGTTCCCGGCCGACCGCGGCTGGGACACCACCGGCAGCTACGCCCACCAGGGCGGCTTCGTCTACGACGTGGCCGACTTCGACGCCGGGTTCTTCGGGATCTCGCCGCGGGAGGCGCTGGGGATGGACCCCCAGCAGCGGCTGCTCCTGGAGGTGTCCTGGGAGGCGCTCGAACAGGGCGGCATCGACCCGGCGTCGCTGCGCGGCTCGGCGACCGGCGTGTTCGCCGGCGCCTCGACGTCGCGCTACGAGGCCAACCTGCTCGGCATCGACGACGGCGCCGAGGGGTACGTGCTGACCGGCAACGCGATCAGCGTCATCTCCGGCCGCGTCTCCTACACCCTGGGCCTGGAGGGCCCGGCGGTCACCGTGGACACGGCGTGTTCGTCGTCGCTGGTGGCCCTGCACCTCGCCGTGCGGGCGCTGCGGGCGGGGGAGTGCTCGCTCGCGCTGGCCGGCGGGGTCGCCGTGCTCTCCACCGCCGGGGCGTTCGCCGAGTTCTCGAAGCAGCAGGGCATGGCCGCCGACGGCCGCTGCAAGGCGTTCGCCGCCGGGGCCGACGGGATCGGCTGGGGCGAGGGCGCGGGCATGGTCGTGCTGGAACGGCTGTCCGACGCGCACCGCAACGGCCACCGCGTGCTCGCCGTCGTCCGCGGCTCCGCGACCAACCAGGACGGCGCCTCCAACGGGCTTTCGGCCCCGAACGGCCCGTCGCAGCAACGTGTGATCCGCGCCGCGCTCGACGACGCGAAACTGTCCACTTCGGACGTTGATGTTGTCGAAGCACACGGCACCGGAACGTCTTTGGGTGATCCGATCGAGGCGCAGGCGTTGCTCGCGACGTACGGGCAGGACCGTGCCGAGCCGCTGTGGCTGGGCTCGGTGAAGTCGAACATCGGGCACACGCAGACCGCCGCCGGGGTCGCGGGCGTGCTCAAGATGGTCCTCGCGCTGCGGCACGGCGTGCTGCCCCCGACGCTGCACGCCGACGAGCCGACCCCGCAGGTCGACTGGAGCGCGGGGAACGTCCGGCTGCTGCAGGACTCCCGGGACTGGCCGGCTCCCGGCCGCCCGCGTCGCGCGGCGGTGTCGGCGTTCGGGATCAGCGGCACCAACGCCCACGTCGTGCTCGAAGAAGCCCCGGCCGATCCCGCCGTGCCCGAGCGGCAGCCGCTCGTGTCCGGGACCACGGCCTGGGTCGTCTCGGCCCACTCGGCGGCGGCGCTCGCCGGGCAGGCCGGCCGGCTGCGCGAGCACGTCCTGGGCGGCTCGTGGGCGCCGGAGGACATCGGCTGGTCCCTGGGTGCGACGCGGTCGACCTTCGAACACCGCGCGGTCGTCCTCGGCGACGACCTCCCCGCGGGGCTGGCCGCGGTGGCGACGGGGCAGCCGGGTGCCGGTGTGGTGACCGGGGTTGCGGCCACCACGCCCGGGCGCACGGTGTTCGTGTTCCCCGGCCAGGGCAGCCAGTGGATCGGGATGGGCCGCGAGCTGGCCGAAGCGTCCCCGGTGTTCGCGGCCCGGCTGGCGGAGTGCGAAGCTGCGCTCGCGCCTTATGTTTCCCTTGACCTGGGTGGCTCTTCCGGCGCCGCGGACGTCGTGCAGCCGGCGTTGTGGGCGGTGATGGTGTCGCTCGCCGAGGTGTGGCGGGCGGCCGGTGTCGAGCCGGATGCCGTGGTGGGTCACTCGCAGGGCGAGATCGCGGCCGCGGTCGTCTCGGGCGCTTTGTCCCTTGAGGACGGTGCTCGCGTGGTCGCCCTCCGCAGCAAGGCACTGACGGCGCTGGCCGGTCATGGCGGGATGATGTCGGTGGCCGAGCCCGCGTCGGTGGTCCGGGCGCGGATCGAGCCGTGGGGCGCGCGGCTCGCGGTCGCCGCGGTGAACGGCCCGCTGTCCACTGTGGTCTCCGGTGAGCCGGACGCCTTGCGGGAGCTGGCCGAAGCCACCGAAGCCCGGACGCGGGTGATCCCGGTGGACTACGCGTCGCATTCGGCGCAGGTGGACTCTCTGCGGGACGAAATCCTCACGGCGCTGGCCGGGATCACCCCCCGAACGCCCGAGATCCCGATGATCTCGTCCATGACCGGTGCCCCGGCCGGGGAGCTGGCTGCGGTGTACTGGTTCGCGAGCCTGCGCGAGCCGGTGGAGTTCGAACGCGCGATCCGGACCCTCGGCGAGTCGGGGTACGGCGTGTTCGTCGAGACGTCGCCGCACGCCGTGCTCACCGGCGCGATCGCCGACACCCTCGACGACCCGGTGGCCGTCGGCACCCTGCGTCGCGACGACGGTGGCGCGCCCCGGCTCCTGCGGTCGTTCGCCGAAGCCTGGACCCGCGGTGTGCCCGTCGACTGGGCTTCCGTCCTGAGTGGACAGCCGGTCGAGCTGCCCACCTATGCCTTCCAGCGGCAGCGGTTCTGGCCCCGGCCCGCCGTCGCCGCGCAGCCGGAGACCGCCGAGTCCGGGTTCTGGACCGCGGTGGAGAACGGCGACCTCCACGAGCTGGCCGAGACCCTCGAGGTCGACGACGACCGGCTCGGCCCGGTCCTCCCCGCGCTGAAGTCGTGGCGCCGCCGCGAACGCGCCGAGTCGGTCGTCGCGGACTGGCGTTACCACGTCACCTGGGCCCCCGTGCCGGAGCCCGGTGCGGTGCAGTTGTGCGGGACCTGGCTGGTCCTCGGCGACCCGGCCGAGACCGCGCCGGTCGCCGAGGCCCTGACCGCAGGTGGCGCCGAGGTGGTCACCGCAACCGGCGCCGCACCGGCGGCGCTGCCTCCGCTCACCGGGGTGGTGTCCCTGCTGGCCCTCGACGAGCGCCCGGTGAACGGCACGGCGACGGCCGGGCTCGTCGCGACCCTGGACCTGGTCCGGGCCGGGATCGACGCCCCGCTGTGGGTGCTGACCCGCGGTGCCGTGGCGACCGGGCCCGGCGAGCCCGCCGCGCCCGCGCAGGCCCAGGCCTGGGGCCTGGGCCGGGTGGTGGGCCTGGAACACCCCGGACGCTGGGGCGGCCTCGTCGACCTCCCGCCGGCTTGGGACGAACGCACCGGCGCTCGGCTGTGCGCCGTCCTCGCCGGGCGCGAGGACCAGGTCGCGCTCCGCGGCGCCGGCATCCTCGCCCGCCGCCTCGTCCGCGCGCCCGGGCACCGCGCCGGCCCGCGCCGCTGGGCGCCGCGCGGCACCGTCCTGCTCACCGGCGGCACCGGCTCCACCGGGGCGTACGTCGCCCGCTGGCTGGCCGGCCGCGGGGCCGGCCGCGTCGTGCTGACCGGCCGCTCCGGCCCCGCCGCGCCCGGGCTGCCCGCCCTCGCCGCGGACCTCGCGGTCGCCGGGACCCGCGTCGACGTCGTCGCCTGCGACCTCGCCGAGCGGCCCCGGGTCGCCGGCCTGCTGGACCGGATCGCCGCCACCGGACCCGCGCTGACCTCGGTGTTCCACGCGGCCAACACCGGCTACCTGGCCCCGCTGGCCGACACCGACGATGCGGGCTTGGCCACCGCCCTCGGCGCGAAGGCGGCCGGGGCGCGCTGGCTCGACGAGCTGACCACCGACCTCGACGCGTTCGTCCTGTTCTCCTCCATCTCGGCGACCTGGGGCAGCAACGACCACGGCGCCTACGCCGCGGGCAACGCCTACTTGGACGCGCTGGCCGAGGAACGCCGGGCCCGCGGGCTGGCGGGGACGTCGATCGCCTGGGGTGTCTGGGACACCCGTGATTGGGCCGCCGTCGACGCCGCCGCGGACCAGGACCAGGCCGTCACCCCGGCGAAGCTGCTGCGCCAGGGCATCCGCTTCCTCGACCCGGACCAGGCCCTGACCGCGCTGGGCCAGGTCCTCGACGACGACGAGACGTTCATCGCGCTGGCCGACGTCGACTGGACGCGGTTCGCGCCCGTGTTCGGCGCGGCCCGCGAGCGGCCGCTGCTCGACCTGCTCGCCGGAACGCACGCCGCCCCCGCCCCGGCCGAGACCGGGGAAACCGGGGAGCTGGAAGCGCGGCTGACCGGGCTGGACCCGGCCGAGCGGGTGCGCGTCACCGCCGAGCTGGTCCGGCAGCACGCCGCCGCGGTGC
This sequence comes from Amycolatopsis sp. MtRt-6, assembly GCF_017308975.1. Classification (GTDB taxonomy): domain Bacteria; phylum Actinomycetota; class Actinomycetes; order Mycobacteriales; family Pseudonocardiaceae; genus Amycolatopsis. Next base: position 66,649 of record NZ_JADWPD010000025.1, read on the forward strand.
TGGGCCACACCTCCGCCGAGGACGTCCCGGCGACGCGGGCGTTCCGCGACCTCGGCTTCGATTCGCTGACGGCGGTGGAGCTGCGGAACCGGCTCACCACGGCGACCGGGCTCAAGCTGCCCTCCACGGTGGTCTTCGACTACCCGAATCCCGCCGCGCTGGCGCGGGAGATCGTCGGGCGGCTCTTCGGAGCGGAGGAAGCCACGCCGGTCACGGCCGGCGGCCCGGCGACGGCGACGGACCCGATCGCCATCGTCGGCATGAGCTGCCGGTACGCCGGTGGCGTCGAGAGCCCGGAAGCGCTGTGGGAGCTCCTGGAGTCCGGCGGTGACGCGATCACCGGGTTCCCGGCCGATCGCGGCTGGGACACCGAAGGCCTGCTCGATCCCGATCCCGACCGCGCGGGCACGACCTATGTCGCCGAAGGCGGCTTCCTGCGTGGTGTCGCCGGGTTCGACGCCGGGTTCTTCGGGATCAACCCCCGCGAGGCCCTGGCCATGGATCCGCAGCAGCGCCTGCTCCTCGAAGTCGCGTGGGAGACGCTCGAACGCGCGGGCATCGACCCGGAAACCGTGCGCGGCACGCCGACCGGCGTCTTCGCCGGCGCCGCCCCGTCCGGCTACGGCGCCGGGCTCGCCGGGGCCGACAGCGGCACCGAGGGGTACGTGATCACGGGCAACACCGGCAGCGTGCTGTCCGGGCGGATCTCTTACACGCTCGGCCTGGAGGGCCCGGCGGTCACCGTCGACACGGCGTGTTCGTCGTCGCTGGTGGCCCTGCACCTGGCGGCGCAGGCGCTGCGGTCGGGCGAGTGCTCGCTGGCCCTCGCCGGTGGCGTGATGGTGATCGCCGACCCGGCCGAGTTCGTCGGCTTCTCGCGGCAGCGCGTCCTCGCCGCCGACGGGCGCTGCAAGGCGTTCGCGGAAGCGGCGGACGGGATGGGGCTGGCCGAGGGCGCGGGCATGGTGCTGCTGGAGCGCCTGTCCGACGCACGCCGGAACGGCCACCCCGTGCTGGCGCTGGTCAAGGGCACCGCGACCAACCAGGACGGCGCTTCGAACGGTCTCACCGCGCCGAACGGGCCGTCGCAGCAGCGGGTGATCCGCGCCGCGCTGGCGAACGCGGGACTGTCCACTTCGGACGTCGACGCGGTCGAGGCGCACGGCACCGGCACCGCGCTGGGCGATCCCATCGAGGCGCAGGCCATCCTCGCCACCTACGGCCAGGACCGGGCGGAGCCGCTGCGGCTGGGGTCGGTCAAGTCGAACATCGGCCACAGCCAGCAGGCGGCGGGGGTGGCGGGGGTGATCAAGATGGTGCTCGCCCTGCGTCACGGGAAACTTCCCGCGACGCTGCACGTGGACGAGCCGTCGTCGCATGTGGACTGGACGTCCGGGAACGTCGAGCTGTTGCGCGAGCCGGTCGAGTGGACGCCGGGTGAGCGGCCGCGGCGGGCCGGGGTGTCGGCGTTCGGGATCAGCGGCACCAACGCCCACGTCATCCTCGAAGAGGCGCCGGAACCCGCGGAACCGGCCGAACCCGTGGCCCGGGCCCTGAGCGGCTCGGCGTGGGTGCTGTCCGCCCGTGACGCCGAAGCCCTGCCCGCGCAGGCCGCGCGGCTGCGCGAACACCTCCTGCGGCACCCGGATCTCGACCCGGCCGACGTCGGCTTCTCGCTGGCCACCACCCGGGCCGCGTTCGACCACCGCGCCGTGATCACCGGCGACCTCTCCGACGGACTCGCCGCCCTGGCGGCCGGGCGATCCGCCGCGGGCGTCGTCACCGGCGTGGCCAAGCCCGGCCGGATCGGGTTCGTCTTCGCCGGGCAGGGCAGTCAACGGGCGGGGATGGGTCGCGAGCTGTATGCGGCGAGTCCGGTGTTCGCGGCGGCGTTCGACGAGGCGTGTGCGCTGGTCGAGGCCGAATTGGAGGTGCCGGTTCGTGAGGTCGTGCTCGGCGAGGGCGAGGACGACCGCGCGGACCAGACGCTGTACGCGCAGACAGGCTTGTTCGCGGTCGAGGTCGGGTTGGTCGCGCTGCTGGCCGCGTGCGGCATCCGGCCGGACGCCGTCGCCGGGCACTCGGTGGGCGAGATCGCGGCGGCGCACGCGGCCGGGGTGCTCAGCCTGGCCGACGCGGCCCGGCTCGTCGCGCACCGGGCCTGGTTGATGCAGGCCCTGCCCGAGGGCGGCGCGATGGCGGCGATCGAGGCGACCGAAGCGGAGATCACCCCGGACCTGGCGGATGTCTCGCTCGCGGCGGTGAACGGCCCGGCCTCGGTGGTGGTCTCGGGTGCCGTCGAAGCCGTCGAGAAGGTCGTGGAGCGGTGGCGCGAGCAGGGACGCCGGGTGCGGCGGCTGCGCGTCAGCCACGCCTTCCACTCCGGCCGGATGGACCCCGTCCTGGACGACCTCGCCGAGGTCGCCGCGGGGCTGACGTACGCGAACCCGCGCGTGCCGTGGGCCGGCGCGCTGACCGGCGCGCTCGTCGAAGCCCCCGACGCCGGGTACTGGCCCGCGCAGGCCCGGCAGGCCGTCCGGTTCGCGGACGCCGTGCAGACCCTGGCCGCCCAAGGCGTCTCGGTCATCTTCGAGATCGGGCCGGACGGCACCCTGTCGTCGATGGGCGCCGGCGTGCTGCCGGCCGCCGCTTTCATCCCGGTGCTGCACAAGGACGTCGTCGTCACCGCCCTCGGCACGGCCTACGCGCACGGCGTCGACGTCGACTGGCGGGCCGTCCTCGGTGGACAGCGGGTCGACCTGCCCACATACGCCTTCCAGCACCGGCACTTCTGGCCCGAGAGCCGGAAAGCGACCGACGACTCCGGGTTCTGGGCCGCGCTCGAGAGCCTCGCGGTCGACCCGGACCGGCCGTTCCGCGAGGTCCTGCCCGAGCTGACGAAGTGGCGGGAAGACGCCGCCGTGGCGGACTGGCGCTACCACGTCACCTGGACGCCGGTCGCCGAACCCGCGCCGGCGGCGCTGTCCGGCACCTGGCTGCTGGCCGGCGAGTCCGCCGAGGTCGAAGCCGCGCTCACCGCCCACGGCGCCGAGGTCGTGACGGCCCGCGAGACCGTGCCGGACGGGGACTACGCCGGGATCGTCTCGGTGCTCGCTCTCGACGAGACCCCGGTCGACGGCTCGCCCGTGCTGACCCGCGGCCTGGCCGCCACCCTGACCCTGGCCCAGACGGTGCGGGAGGGAACGCCGCTGTGGGTGCTGACCCGCGGCGCCGTCGCGGCCACCCCCGGCGAAGGCCCGGCGAACCCCGCCCAGGCGCCGGCCTGGGGCCTGGGCCGGGTGGTCGGCCTGGAGCACCCGGACCGCTGGGGTGGGCTGATCGACCTGCCGTCCACAATGGACGAGCGGGCCGCGGCCCGGCTCGCGGCGGTCCTGGCGGGCACCGGCGAGGACCAGGTCGCGCTGCGGCCGTCCGGCATCCTCGCCCGGCGGCTCGTCCACGCGCCCGCGCCGCGGCCCGGCCGCACCTGGACGCCGTCCGGGACCGTGCTGGTCACCGGGGGCACCGGTGGCATCGGCGGGCACGTCGGCCGCTGGCTCGCCGGACGGCGCACGCCGCGGCTGGTGCTCACCAGCCGGTCCGGTCCCGCCGCCGCCGGGGTGGCGGAGCTGGCGGCCGAGCTGGCCGGGCAGGGCAGCGCGGTCGACGTCCTGGCGAGTGACACCGCCCGCCGCGCCGACGTCGCCGGGGTCCTGGCGCGGATCGGCCCGGACCTCACCGCCGTCGTGCACGCCGCGGGCATCGGGCAGGGCATCGCGGTCGCCGACCTCGACCCGGCCGGGCTCGCGGACTCCCTCGCGGGCAAGGCCGCCGGGGCGGTCTGGCTCGACGAGCTGACCGGCGACCTCGACGCGTTCGTGCTGTTCTCGTCGATCTCGGCGACCTGGGGCAGCGCGCTGCAGCCCGGGTACGCCGCCGCGAACGCCTTCCTCGACGCGCTCGCCGAGGCCCGCCGGGCCCGCGGCGCGGTCGCCACCTCGGTCGCCTGGGGTGTGTGGGGCGGTGCCGGGATGGGCGGCGGCGAGGCGGGGGAGAAGCTGAGCCGGTTCGGGGTCCGGGCGATGGACCCGCGGCTCGGCATCCGGGCACTGGCCCAGGCCGTCGACGCGGACGAGACCGCGGTGGCGGTCGCCGACGTCGACTGGCCCGCCTTCGCGCCGACGTTCACCCTGCGCCGGCCCAGCCCGCTGCTGACCTCGGTGCCGGAGGCGGTGGCCGCGCTGGCCGAGCCCGTCCCGGCCGGCGACGGCGGCCTGGCCGGACGGCTGGCCGGGCTCGCGCGGGCAGACCAGGACCGGCTGCTGGCCGAACTGGTCCGCACCGAGGCCGCCGCCGCGCTCGGGCACTCCGGCACCGGCGCGGTCGACGCCGACCGCCCGTTCGGGGACCTCGGCTTCGACTCGCTCACCGCGGTCGAGCTGCGCAACCGGCTCGGCGCGGCCACGGGCCTCACCCTGCCCGCGACGCTGGTCTTCGACCACCCCACCGCCGCCGCGCTCGCCGCGTACCTGCGGGCCGAGCTGGCCGGCGAAGAAGAAGCCGGGCCGGGCGCGCTGTTCGCCGGGCTGGACCGCCTGGAGGCCGGGCTGGCCGGGGTCGACGACCCGGCCGTGCGCGAGGACGTCGGCCGCCGCCTGCGCGGCATCCTCGCCGGCCTGGACCGCGACCCGGGGGCGGGGACCGCGATCGCGTTCGATTCGGCCACCCCCGGCGAAGTGTTCGATTTCCTCGACAAGGAGTTCGGGAGCCTGTGATGGAGAGTCAGGAAAAGCTCTTCGACTACCTCAAGAAGGCGTCGGCCGAGCTCCAGGAAACCCGCAATCGGTTGCGCCGCAAGGAAGCCGCCGAGCACGAGCCGATCGCGATCGTCGGCATGGGCTGCCGGCTGCCCGGCGGCGTGCGGAGCCCGGAAGACCTGTGGTCGCTGGTGGACTCGGGCACCGATGCCGTGTCCGGGTTCCCGGCCGACCGCGGCTGGGACCTCGGCGACGGCTATGCCCACCAGGGCGGGTTCGTCCACGACGCGGCCGAGTTCGACGCCGGGTTCTTCGAGATCTCCCCGCGCGAGGCCCTCGCCATGGACCCGCAGCAGCGCATGCTGCTCGAAGTCACCTGGGAGGCCCTGGAACGCGCCGGGATCGACCCGGCGGGGCTGAAGGGCTCCCGGACCGGGGTGTTCGCCGGTGCGGCGTCGTCGGGCTACGGCAACGTCCTCCTCGAGGACCCCAGCGGCGCCGAGGGCTACCTGATGACCGGCAACGCCGCCAGCGTGATCTCCGGCCGCGTGTCCTACGCCCTGGGCCTCGAAGGTCCCGCGGTCACGGTGGACACGGCGTGCTCGTCGTCGCTGGTCGCCCTCCACCTGGCGGTGCAGGCCCTGCGCAACCGCGAATGCGGTCTGGCACTGGCCGGCGGCGTCACGGTGATGGCCACCGCCGGCACGTTCGCGGACTTCGCCCGGCAGAACGGCCTGGCGGCCGACGGCCGGTGCAAGTCGTTCTCGGCCGGCGCCGACGGCACGAGCTGGGCCGAGGGTGCCGGGGTGCTGGTGGTCGAGCGGCTCTCGGATGCGCGGCGCAACGGGCACCGGGTGCTGGCCGTGGTCACGGGCACGGCGGTGAACCAGGACGGGGCGTCGAACGGCCTGACCGCGCCCAACGGGCCGTCGCAGCAGCGCGTGATCCGCTCCGCGCTGGCCGCCGCCCGGGTGAGCGCCGAGCAGGTCGACGTCGTCGAGGCCCACGGCACCGGCACCACGCTCGGCGACCCGATCGAGGCCCAGGCCGTGCTCGCCACCTACGGCCAGAACCGGGAGACCCCGCTGTGGCTGGGGTCCCTCAAGTCCAACCTCGGCCACGCTCAGCAGGCAGCGGGCGTGGCCGGGGTCATCAAGATGGTCCTCGCCCTGCGGCACGGTTCGCTGCCGCGGACGTTGCACGTCTCCGAGCCGACCCCGCACGTCGACTGGTCCGCGGGCAACGTTGCGCTCCTGCGGGAGCCGGTGGCGTGGCCGGCGGGCGACCGGCCGCGGCGGGCCGGGGTGTCGGCGTTCGGCATGAGCGGCACCAACGCGCACGTGATCGTCGAGGACGCGCCCGCCTTCGACGACGCGCCCGCCGAACCGCGGCAGCCGGTGGTCACCACCGGCGCGACGCCGTGGCTCCTTTCCGGGCGCACCGCCCCCGCGCTCGCCGCCCAGGCCGGCCGGCTGCGCGAGCACCTCCTCGCCCACCCGGACCTGGACCCGGCCGACGTCGCCTGGTCACTGGCCACGACCCGGTCCGCGTTCGGCCACCGGGCGGTCGTGCTCGACGGCGACCTGGCCGCCGCCGCGGCCGGACGGCCCGCGCCCGGCCTGGTCACCGGCAGGGCCGGGGCCGCGGGCCGGACGGTGTTCGTGTTCCCCGGCCAGGGCAGCCAGTGGCTCGGGATGGGCCGGGAGCTGGCCGAGTCGTGTCCGGTGTTCGCGGCACGGCTGGCGGAGTGCGCCGCGGCCTTGTCGCCCTATGTGAACCTCGATCTGGATGACCTGGATTCCGCGGATGTGGTGCAGCCGGCGTTGTGGGCGGTGATGGTGTCGCTGGCCGAGGTCTGGCGGGCGGCCGGTGTCGCGCCGGACGCGGTGGTGGGTCACTCGCAGGGTGAGATCGCGGCGGCGGTGGTGTCGGGTGCGTTGTCCCTTGAGGACGGTGCTCGGGTGGTGGCTCTCCGCAGCAAGGTTCTGACGGCGTTGGCCGGGCACGGCGGGATGCTGTCGGTGGCCGAACCGGCGGAGGCTGTCCGGGAACGGATTGCTCCGTGGGGTGACCGGTTGTCGGTGGCCGCGGTGAACGGTCCGCAGTCCACTGTGGTCTCGGGTGAGCCGGAGGCGTTGCGGGAGCTGGCGGACAGCGCGGATGTCCGGACCCGGATGATTCCGGTGGACTACGCCTCGCACTCGGCGCAGGTCGATGCGCTGCGCGAGGATATCCTGCGCGTTCTCGACGGGATCTCCCCGCGGGACGCGGAGATCCCGATGGTGTCGGCGATGACCGGCGAGTGGCTGGCCGGGCCCGAGCTGGACCCGGCCTACTGGGCGGCCAGCCTGCGCGAGCCGGTGGAGTTCGAACGCGCGGTCCGCGTCCTGGGCGAGAGCGGTCACGGCGTGTTCGTCGAGACCTCGCCGCACGCGGTGCTCACCACCGCGATCGCCGACACCCTGGACGGCGCGGTGGCCGTCGGGACCCTCCGCCGCGACGACGGCGGCGCCGACCGCCTGATCCGGTCGTTCGCCGAAGCCTGGACCCGCGGGGTCCCCGTCGGCTGGCCCACCCTCCTCAGTGGACAGATCGTCGACCTGCCCACCTATGCCTTCCAGCACGAACGCTACTGGCCCGAACGCGAGATCACGCCCGACGACACCTGGCGCTACCAGGTCACCTGGGCACCCGTCCCCGAGCCCGCGACCGCCACGCTGTCCGGCACCTGGCTGCTCGCCGGGGACTCCGCCGAGATCGCGGACGCCCTGCGCAGCCACGGCGCGGACGTCGTCACGGCGTCCTTGGATGACCTCCCGGCCGGGGACTACGCGGGCGTGGTCGCGCACGGCGACGACCTGGCGACCACTCTCCGCCTGGTCCAGGCCGGGATCGACGCGCCGCTGTGGGTGCTGACCCGCGGCGCCGCCCCCGGCGACGGCCCGGTGTCGCCGGAGCAGGCCCAGGTGTGGGGCTTCGGCCGGGTAGCCGCCCTGGAGCACCCGGAACGCTGGGGTGGGCTGCTCGACCTCCCGGCCGTCTGGGACGACCGCGCCGCCACCCGGCTGTGCGCGGTCCTCTCCGCCGGGCACGAGGACCAGGTCGCGCTGCGGCCGTCGGGCGTCCTGGCCCGCCGCCTGGTCCGGGCGCCCGAACCGCGGGAACAGCGGCGGTTCGAGCCGTCCGGGACCGTCCTGATCACCGGCGGCACCGGCGCCATCGGCGGCCACACCGGCCGCTGGCTCACCGGCCGCGGTGCCACGAGCCTGGTGCTGACCAGCCGGTCCGGTCCTGCGGCGGCCGGTGTGCCCGCGCTGGTGGCGGACCTGGCCGCCCGCGGGGCTGCGGTGGACGTCATTGCCTGCGATGTCGCCGAACGGCCGCAGGTGGCCGCGCTGCTCGACCGGGTCGGTCCCGGCCTGTCGACGGTGGTGCACGCGGCGGGTGTCGGCGAGGGCGGCCCGATCGCCGGAACGACGTTCGCGGATCTCGCCTCGGCGACCATGGCGAAGGTCCGGGGCGCCCGCTGGCTGGACGAACTCACCACCGGCCTCGACGCGTTCGTGCTGTTCTCCTCGGGTGCCGCGATCTGGGGCAGCGGCGGGCTTTCCGGGTACGCGGCGGGCAACGCGTACCTCGACGCGCTCGCCGAGGCCCGCCGGGCCCGCGGGCTGGCGGCGACGTCCGTGGCCTGGGGACTCTGGGGCGGCGGCGGCATGGTCGGCGGGGCCGCCGGCGAGCAGCTGCGCGGCCTCGGCATGCGCGTCATGGCCCCCGAACGCGGGATCGAGGCCCTGGCCCAGGTTCTGGACGCGGACGAGACCACGATGATCGTCGCGGACATCGACTGGGCGAAGTTCGCCCCCACGTTCACCCTGCGCCGCCCGAGCCCGCTCGTCGCCGGGCTGCCCGAGGTCAAGGCCGCCCTGGCGGTGGACACCGCCGCGGAGCCGGAGAGCGAACTCGGCCGCCGGCTGGCCGGGCTGTCGCGCGCCGACCAGGACCGGCTGCTGACCGACCTCGTGCGGGCGGAAGCCGCGGCGGTGCTCGGCCACGCGACCGCCGACACGCTCGAACCGCGGCGGGCGTTCAAGGAACTCGGGTTCGACTCGCTGACCGCCGTCGAGCTGCGCAACCGGCTCACCGCCGCCACCGGGCTCGGCCTGCCGTCCACGCTCGTCTTCGACTACCCGAACGCCGCCGCGCTCGCCGAGTTCCTCGGCCGCCGGCTCACCGGCACCGAAACGCGGGCGGCGGCCACCGTCGCCGCCGCGAGCGACGAGCCACTGGCCATCGTCGGCATGGGCTGCCGCTTCCCCGGCGGTGTCACCGGCCCCGAGCAGCTGTGGGACCTCCTCGCCGCCGGCACGGACGCGATCGCCGGTTTCCCGGCCGATCGCGGCTGGGAAAGCCTCGAAGCCACCTACGGCCACGACGACGTCGAGTACGTCCGCCAGGGCGGGTTCGTCTACGACGCCGCCGAGTTCGACGCCGGGTTCTTCGGGATCTCCCCGCGCGAGGCCGTCGCGATGGACCCGCAGCAGCGCATGCTCCTCGAAGTCGCCTGGGAGACCCTGGAAGCGGCCGGTATCGACCCCGCCGCCCTGCGCGGCTCGGCCACCGGTGTCTTCGCCGGTGCCACCCACTCCGGGTACGGGATGGGCGTCGCGGGCGGCGACCGCGGCTCCGAGGGCTACCTGATGACCGGCGGCCTGACCGCGGTGATCTCCGGCCGCATCTCCTACACGCTCGGCCTCGAAGGCCCGGCCGTCACCGTCGACACGGCGTGCTCGTCGTCGCTGGTCGCGCTGCACCTGGCCGCCCAGTCGCTGCGATCGGGCGAGTGCTCGCTGGCTCTCGCGGGCGGGGTCGCCGTGCTCGCGACGCCCGGGGCGTTCCTGGAGTTCTCCCAGCAGGGCGGCATGGCCGCCGACGGCCGCTGCAAGGCGTTCGCCGCCGGAGCCGACGGCATCGGCTGGGGTGAGGGCGCGGGCATGGTCCTGCTGGAGCGCCTGTCCGACGCCCACCGCAACGGGCACGAAGTCCTGGCCGTCATCCGCGGCACCGCGAGCAACCAGGACGGTGCCTCCAACGGCCTCGCCGCCCCGAACGGCCCGTCGCAGCAGCGGGTGATCCGGGCCGCGCTCGCCGACGCCGGTCTGTCCGCTCAGGACGTCGACGCGGTCGAGGCGCACGGCACCGGGACGGCCCTGGGCGACCCGATCGAGGCCAATGCCCTCGTTCAGACCTATGGCCAGGACCGCGACGAGCCGCTGTGGCTGGGGTCGGTGAAGTCGAACATCGGGCACACGCAGACCGCGGCCGGGGTGGCCGGGATCATCAAGATGGTCCAGGCCCTGCGGCACGGCGAACTGCCCCGCACGCTGCACGTCGCCGAGCCGTCGCCCGAGGTCGACTGGAGTGCCGGGAACGTCCGGCTGCTCACCGAGCCGGTGGCCTGGCCCGCCGGGGACCGGCCGCGCCGCGCGGGTGTGTCGGCGTTCGGCGTCAGCGGCACGAACGTGCACGTCATCGTCGAAGAGGCCCCGGAACCACCCGCGGCTCCGGAACCGGCGCCGCCGCTGGTGACCGCCCCGGCGTGGGTCGTGACCGGCCGCACCGGCGAAGGCCTGGCCGCCCAGGCGGGCCGCCTGCGCGAACACGTCCTGGCCCGGCCCGCCGAGGACGTCGCCTGGTCCCTGGTGACGACGCGGCCGGTGTTCGAGCACCGGGCCGTGGTGACCGGCGGCGACCTCGCCGCGGGCCTGGCCGCGGTCGCGACCGGGCAGCCCGCCCCCGGCGTCGTGACCGGCGCGGTCACCCCCGCCGCGGCCGGCCGCGTCACGTTCGTCTTCCCGGGCCAGGGCAGCCAGTGGGCCGGGATGGGCCGCGAATTGGCGGAGTCGTGCCCGGTGTTCGCGGCGCGGCTGGCCGAGTGCGCGGCGGCCCTGTCGCCCTACGTATCCCTTGATTTGGATGATCTGGACTCTGCGGACGTGGTGCAGCCCGCGTTGTGGGCGGTGATGGTCTCCCTCGCCGAGGTCTGGCGTGCTGCCGGTGTCGTGCCCGACGCGGTGGTGGGTCACTCCCAGGGTGAGATCGCGGCGGCGGTGGTGGCGGGCGCACTGTCCCTTGAGGACGGTGCTCGCGTGGTCGCGTTGCGCAGCAAGGTGCTGACCGCGTTGGCGGGTCATGGCGGCATGATGTCGGTCGCCGAAGCCGCGGACGCGGTCCGGGAGCGGATCAAGCCGTGGGGCTCTCGGCTGTCGGTCGCGGCGGTGAACGGCCCTCAGTCCACTGTGGTCTCCGGAGAACCGGAAGCATTGCGGGAACTGGCCGAAGCCGCGGATGTCCGGACCCGGATCATCCCGGTGGACTACGCCTCCCACTCCGCCCAGGTCGATGCCCTGCGGGACGAAATCATCTCGGTACTGCAGGGAATTTCCCCACGAGAAGCGGAGATCCCGATGGTGTCGGCCATGACCGGCGAGTGGATCACCGGTCCCGAGCTGGACCCGGCCTACTGGGCGGCCAGCCTCCGCGAACCCGTCGAATTCGAACGGGCGATCCGCGTCCTGGGCGAGCGGGGGCACCGCGTGTTCGTCGAGACGTCCCCGCACCCGGTCCTGACCGGCGCCATCGCCGACACCCTCGAGGACCCGGTCGTCACCGGCACCCTCCGCCGCGCCGACGGCAGCGCCCAGCGGCTGCTCACCTCCTTCGGTGAGGCCTTCGTCCGCGGCGTGCCGGTCGGCTGGGCCGCCGTCCTCGGCGGCGGCACCCGGACCCCGCTGCCCACCTACGCCTTCCGGCGCCGCCGGTTCTGGCCCGACGAGCCGGCCCGCCCGGCCGCGGACCCGGCCGAGTCCCGCTTCTGGGCGGCGGTCGACCGCGGCGACACCGCCGAGCTGGCCGGGCTCCTCGACGTCGGCGGCACCGGGCTCGACGACGTCCTCCCCGCACTGGCCGCCTGGCGCCGCCGCGAACGAACCGGCTCCACCGTCGCGGACTGGCGCTACCGGATCACCTGGACCCCGGTGCCGGAGACCCCCGCCGTGGTCACCGGCACCTGGCTCGTGGCCGGGGACGCGCCCGAAGCCCGCGACACCGCCCGGGCGCTGGCCGACCGCGGCGCCGACGTCGTCACCCTCGGCACGGGCGACCACGACCGCGTGACCCTCGCCGGGATCCTGCGCGCGCTGGTGACCGGCCCGGTCGCCGGGGTGGTCTCGGCGCTCGCCCTCGACGAGTCGCCGCTGCCCGGCTTCCCGGCCGTCCCGCGCGGCGCCGCGGGCACCCTCGGCCTCATCCAGGCCCTCGGCGACGCCGGGATCGGCGCCCCGCTGTGGGTGCTCACCCGCGGCGCGGTCGCCACCACCCCCGGCGAGCCGCTGACCAGCCCCGTCCAGGCCCAGGCCTGGGGACTCGGCCGGGTCGCCGGGCTCGAGTACGCCGGCCGCTGGGGCGGGCTGGTCGACCTGCCGGGGCAGTGGGACGAGCGCACGGCCGCCCGGGTCTGCGCGGCCCTGACCGGCGCCGAGGACCAGATCGCCGTCCGGCCGGGCGGGGTGTTCGCCCGCCGCCTGGTCCGGTCCGCGCCCCGCCGCGCGACCGGCTCGTGGCGGCCCGGCGGCACGGTGCTGCTGACCGGCGGCACCGGTTCGATCGGTGGCCGGGTCGGCACCTGGCTGGCCGGCCGCGGCGCCGAACGGGTCGTGCTGACCAGCCGGTCCGGGCCGTCGGCCGGCGGAATCGCCGTCCTGGCCGCGGAAATCGCCGACGGCGGCGCGCAGGTCGACGTCGTCAGCTGCGACAGCGCCGACCGCGCGCAGCTCGCGGGCCTGCTCGACACGATCGGCCGGACCGGGCCCGCGCTCAGCTCGGTGCTGCACTCGGCGAGCACCGCCTACGTGACCCCGCTCGACGACACCAGCGTCGAAGGCCTCTCGGTGGCCCTGGGCGCGAAGGCGGCCGGGGCGCGCTGGCTCGACGAGCTGACCGCGGATCTCGACCTGGACGCGTTCGTCTTGTTCTCCTCGATTTCGGCGACCTGGGGCAGCAACGACCACGGCGCCTATGCCGCGGGCAACGCCTACCTCGACGCCCTCGCTGAGGACCGCCGGTCCCGTGGCCTGCCCGGAACGTCGATCGCCTGGGGTGTCTGGGACACCCGCGACTGGGCCGCCGTCGACGCGCTCCTCGAAGAACGCCCCGGCAGCGTCACCCCGGCCCGGCTGGTCCGGCAGGGGATGAACTTCCTCGACCCCGATCGCGCCCTCACCGCGCTGGGCCAGGTCCTCGACGACGACGAGACGTTCATCGCGCTGGCCGACGTCGACTGGGCGCGGTTCGCCCCGGTGTTCACCGCCGCCCGCGAACGGCCGCTGCTGGACCTGATCCCCGAAGCGCACGAGTCCGAAGCGGACATCCCGGCGGCGACCGGGGAACTGGCCGCGAAGCTCGCCGGGCTGGCTGCGTCCGAGCAGGTGCGCGTCACCGCCGAGCTGGTGCGGCAGCACGCCGCCGCGGTGCTGGGCCACACGTCCGCCGGCGACGTCCCGGCCGCGCGGGCGTTCCGCGATCTGGGCTTCGACTCGCTGACGGCGGTGGAACTGCGCAACCGGCTCAACACGGCAACCGGGCTGAAGCTGCCGTCCACCGTGGTCTTCGACTACCCGGCTCCCGACGTGCTGGCCCGCGAGATCGTCGGGCGGCTGGTCGGCACGGCCGAGCCGGCCCCGGTCAGCACCGGTGGCCCGGTCACGGAGACCGACCCGGTCGTCATCGTCGGCATGGGCTGCCGGTACGCCGGGGGCGTCGAGAGCCCGGAAGCGCTCTGGGAGCTCCTGGAGGCCGGCGGCGACGCGATCACCGCGTTCCCGCCCGACCGCGGCTGGGACACCGAGGGCCTGTTCGACCCCGACCCCGACAACCCCGGTACGTCGTACGTCTCGCAGGGCGGCTTCCTGCGCGGTGTCGCCGGGTTCGACGCGGGCTTCTTCGGGATCTCGCCGCGGGAAGCACTGGCCATGGACCCGCAGCAGCGGTTGCTGCTGGAGATCGCCTGGGAGACCGTCGAACGCGCGGGCATCGACCCGGCGTCGCTGCGCGGGACGGCCACCGGGGTGTTCGCCGGGGCGGCGCCGTCCGGCTACCTCGGCGCGGGCGAGTTCGAGGGCGTCGAAGGGCACCTCATCACCGGCAACACCGGCAGCGTGCTGTCCGGCCGGATCTCCTACACGCTCGGCCTGGAAGGCCCGGCCGTCACCATCGACACGGCGTGCTCGTCGTCGCTGGTCGCCCTGCACCTGGCCGCCCAGGCCCTGCGCTCGGGGGAGTGTTCCCTCGCCCTGGCCGGCGGTGTCCTGGTGATGGCCGACCCGGCCGAGTTCGTCGGCTTCTCGCGGCAGCGCGTCCTCGCCGCCGACGGCCGCTGCAAGGCCTTCGCCGCCGCGGCGGACGGCATGGGCATGGCCGAAGGCGCCGGGATGGTGCTGCTGGAACGGCTTTCCGACGCGCGTCGCCACGGCCACGAGGTCCTCGCGGTCCTCCGCGGCAGCGCGACCAACCAGGACGGCGCGTCGAACGGCCTCACCGCCCCGAACGGGCCGTCGCAGCAGCGGGTGATCCGGGCCGCGCTGGCGAACGCCGGTCTGTCCACTTCGGACGTCGACGTCGTGGAGGCGCACGGCACCGGGACCGCGCTGGGTGACCCCATCGAGGCCCAGGCGCTGCTCGCGACGTACGGGCAGGACCGCGCCGAACCACTGTGGCTGGGCTCGGTGAAGTCCAACATCGGGCACAGCCAGCAGGCTGCGGGGGTGGCCGGGGTGATCAAGATGGTGCTCGCCCTGCGTCACGGGAAACTCCCCGCGACGCTGCACGTGGACGAACCGTCGCCGCACGTGGACTGGACGTCCGGGAACGTCGAACTGCTGCGCGAGCCGGTCGAGTGGACGCCGGGCGAGCGGCCACGGCGGGCCGGGGTGTCCGCGTTCGGCATCAGCGGCACCAACGCCCACGTCGTCCTCGAAGAAGCTCCCGGCCCGGAGCCCGAGGACACCACGCCGGAAGCCCCGGTGCTGGCGGGCACGGCGTGGCCGGTTTCGGCCCGGTCGGCCGAGGCACTGGCCGAGCAGGCCGCGCGGCTGCGCGAGTTCGTCCTCGCCCACCCGGACCTCGACCCGGCCGACGTCGGCTTCTCCCTGGCCACCACCCGGACCGCGTTCGAGCACCGCGCGGTGGTGACCGGCGACGTCCTCGCCGGGCTGGCCGCGCTGGCCGACGGCCGGTCGGCGGCGAGCGTGGTCACCGGAACCGTGCCCGCCGCGGGCGCCGGCCGGATCGGGTTCCTGTTCGCCGGGCAGGGCAGCCAGCGCGCCGGGATGGGTCGCGAGCTGTATGCGGCGAGCCCGGTGTTCGCGGCGGCGTTCGACGAGGCCATCGCGCTGGTCGAGGCCGAGCTGGAGCTGCCGGTTCGTGAGGTCGTGCTCGGCGAGGGCGAGGACGACCGCGCGGACCAGACGCTCTACGCGCAGACAGGCTTGTTCGCGGTCGAGGTCGGTCTCGTCGCGCTGCTGGCCGCGTGCGGTATCCGGCCGGACGCCGTCGCCGGGCACTCGGTGGGCGAGATCGCCGCGGCGCACGCCGCCGGAGTCCTGACGCTCCCGGACGCCGCCCGCCTGGTGGCCCACCGGGCGCGGTTGATGCAGGCCCTGCCCGAGGGCGGCGCGATGGCGGCGATCGAGGCGACCGAAGCGGAGATCACCCCGGATCTGGCGGATGTCTCGCTCGCGGCGGTGAACGGGCCGTCGTCCGTGGTCGTCTCGGGCGCCGCCGGCGAGGTCGACGCCGTCGTCGAGCGGTGGCGGGAACGCGGGCGCCGGGTGCGGCGGCTGCGCGTCAGCCATGCTTTCCACTCGCACCTGATGGACCCGGTCCTGGACGACCTCGCCGAGGTCGCCGCCGGGCTGACGTACGCGAGCCCGCGCGTGCCGTGGGTCGGTGCGCTGGCCGGAGCCCCCGTCGAGGCACCCGACGCGGCGTACTGGCCCGCACAGGCGCGGGCGGCGGTGCGGTTCGGCGCCGCGGTCGAAGCCCTGGCCGCCCAAGGGGTCTCGGTGTTTCTCGAGATCGGCCCGGACGGCACCCTGTCGGCGCTGGCCCCGGCCTCCTGCCCGGACGGCGCGTTCGTGCCGGTCCTGCGCAAGGACACCCCGGTGGTGACCGGGCTCGCGCAGGCCTACGTGCGCGGGGTGGCCGTCGACTGGACCGCCGTCTCCCGCGGCCGCCGGATCTCCCTGCCCACCACGGTGTTCCGGCACCAGCGGTTCTGGCCGAAGCCCGCGGCCCCGGCCGCGCCCGCCGGCGACTCCGCGTTCTGGACCGCCGTCGAGCAGGGCGACCTGCGGCGCGTCACGGACGCCCTGGCCGTCGGCGGCGACCAGCCGCTGCGCGAGGTGCTCCCGGCGCTGGCCGCCTACCGCCGCCGCGAACGGGACGCCTCCGCCGTCGCCGGCTGGCGGTACCGCGTCGGCTGGGAACCCCTCGCCGAGCCCGGCCCGGCCGCGCCCACCGGCACCTGGCTCGTCGTCGCCGACCCGGCCCGCGCCACGGAAGACTGCCTGCGGGCCTTGTCCGGAGCCCGGACCGTGCTCGTCGAGACGACGGCGACCGACCGGACCGAACTGGCCGAAGCACTCGCCGGGGTCGTCGAAGACGTCACCGGCGTCGTGGCCCTGCCCGCCGCGGGCGGGACCGGTGCGGTGCCCCCGGGCGTGGCGACGACCCTCGCCCTGATCCAGGCGCTCGGCGACCTCGACGTCACCGCGCCGCTGTGGGTGCTCACCACCGGCGCGGTCGCCTCCGCTCCCGGCGAACCGGTCGCCGACCCGGCCCAGGCGCAGATCTGGGGCCTCGGGCGGGTCGTCGGCCTGGAACACCCGGACCGCTGGGGCGGGCTCGCCGACCTGCCGTCCACAGTGGACGAGACGGCGGTGGCCCGGCTGCGCGCGGTCCTGGCCGGCACCGGGGAGGACCAGGTCGCGATCCGGCCCGGCGGCGTCTTCGGACGGCGGCTGCACCACGCGCCGGTCCCGGCCCGCACCCGGCCCTGGACACCGCGGGGCAGCGTGCTCGTCACCGGCGGCACGGGTGGTCTCGGCGGGCACGTCGGCCGCTGGCTGGCCGGCCGCGGTGCCCCGCACGTGGCGCTCACCAGCCGCCGCGGCCCCGGCGCGGACGGCGTGGCCGCCCAGGCCGCCGAACTGGCCGGGCTGGGCACCGCCGTCGACGTCTTCGCCTGCGACGCCGCCGACCGCGGGCACCTCGCGGCGGTCCTGGACCGGCTGCCCGGCCTGACCGCCGTCGTGCACGCGGCCGGCCTCGGCCAGGTCACGCCGACCGCCGAAACCACGCTCGCCGAACACGAGCACGTCGTCGCGGCCAAGGTCGACGGCGCCCGCTGGCTCGACGAGCTCACCACGGACCTCGACGCGTTCGTGCTGTTCTCCTCCATCGCCGCCACCTGGGGCAGCGCGCGGCAACCGGCCTACGCGGCCGGCAATGCCGCCCTCGACGCCCTCGCGGTGAACCGCCGCACTCGCGGGCTCGCCGCCACCTCGGTGGCGTGGGGCATGTGGGCGGGCGCGGGCATGGGTGCCGGCGGCGAGGAGTTCGCGCGCCGGGGCCTGCGCATGATGGACACGCGGCACGCGATCACCGCGCTGGCGCAGGCGGTCGACGCGGGCGAAGCGACGCTCACCGTCGCGGACGTCGACTGGGCCCGGTTCGCCCCCGCGTTCACGATGCGCCGCCCGAGCCCGCTCCTCGCGGCCCTGCCCGAGGTGCAGGCAGCGCTGGCGCCGGACACCCCGGTCGCCGACGGCGGGTTCGCGCGGCGGCTCGACGGCCTCACCCCCGCGGAGCAGGACCGGCTGCTGGCCGAGCTGGTCCGCACCGAAGCCGCGGCCGCGCTCGGCCACGACGACGCGGCGGAGGTCGAGCCGGACCGGGCGTTCAAGGACCTCGGCTTCGACTCGCTGACCGCGATCGAGCTGCGCAACCGGCTCGGCGCGGCGACCGGCCTCGCCCTCCCGGCGACGCTGGTCTTCGACCACCCCGCCCCGGCCGCGCTGGCCGCGTTCCTGCGGGCGGAACTGCTCGGCGACCCCGGCGAGGCCGGGCTCACCGAGGAACTGGACCGGTTCGAGGCCCTGCTGGCCGGCGCGGCGCCGGACGAGCAGACCCACGAGCTGGTCGCGGCCCGCCTGCAGCGGGTCCTCGCGCGGTGGACCGAAAGCCGGTCCGGCGGCGAACGGGTCACGCGGCGGATCGAGGCCGCGTCCGACGACGAGATGTTCGAGTTCATCCACCGGGAACTCGGCCGGTCCGAATAACGGACAGGCAACCGGTGCAGCGACGGCGAATGAGGATGCGGTGGCGGACGAAGAGACTCTGCGCGACTATCTGAAGTGGACGGTGACCAGCCTCCACGAGACCCAGCAGCAGCTGCGGGACGTCCAGGAACGCGGCCGGGAACCGATCGCGGTGGTCGGCATGGGCTGCCGGCTGCCCGGCGGCGTCCGCGGCCCGGACGACCTGTGGGCCCTGCTGGACGCGGGCACCGACGCGGTGGCCGGCTTCCCGGCCGACCGCGGCTGGGACACCGGTGACGGCGGCTACGCCCGGCAAGGCGGGTTCGTCGAGGACGCGGCCGGGTTCGACGCGGCCTTCTTCGGCATCTCGCCGAGGGAAGCGCTCGCCATGGACCCGCAGCAGCGGCTCCTCCTGGAAGTCGCGTGGGAGGCACTGGAACGCGCCGGGATCGACCCGGCCGGGCTCAAGGGCTCGAAGACCGGCGTCTTCGCCGGCGCGGCGACCTCGGGCTACGCGTCGGGGTTCGCCGGCGGTGGCACCGGCGCCGAGGGCTACCTGATGACCGGCAACGCGGGCAGCGTGATCTCCGGCCGCGTGTCGTACACGCTGGGCCTGGAGGGCCCGGCGGTCACGGTGGACACGGCGTGTTCGTCGTCGCTGGTGGCGTTGCACCTGGCGGCGCAGGCGCTGCGGCAGCGGGAATGCGGGCTGGCCCTCGTCGGCGGCGTGACGGTGATGGCGACCCCGGGGACGTTCGCGGAGTTCTCGCGGCAGCAGGGCCTCGCGGCGGACGGCCGGTGCAAGTCGTTCTCGGCCGACGCGGACGGGACGGGGTGGGCCGAGGGTGCCGGGGTGCTCGTGGTCGAGCGGCTCTCGGACGCCCGGCGCAACGGGCACCGGGTGCTGGCGGTGGTCACGGGCACGGCGGTGAACCAGGATGGTGCGTCGAACGGCCTGACCGCGCCCAACGGGCCGTCGCAGCGCCGGGTCATCCGGGCCGCGCTCGACAGCGCGCACCTCTCCGCCGCGGACGTCGACGTCGTCGAGGCCCACGGCACCGGCACGACCCTCGGTGACCCGATCGAGGCCCAGGCCCTGCTGGCCACCTACGGACAGGACCGCGCCGAGCCGTTGTGGCTGGGCTCGCTGAAGTCCAACCTCGGGCACGCGCAGCAGGCCGCCGGGGTGGCCGGGGTGATCAAGATGGTCCTGTCGCTGCAGCACGGGTCGCTGCCGCGGAGCCTGCACGTTTCCGAGCCGACGCCGCACGTGGACTGGTCCGCGGGCAAGGTGTCGTTGCTGCGGGAGCCGGTGGCGTGGCCCGCGGGGGACAGGCCGCGAAGGGCCGGGGTGTCGGCGTTCGGCATGAGCGGCACCAACGCGCACGTGATTGTCGAGGACGCGCCTGCTGCCGAAGACGCTGGTGAACCGCGGGAACCGGTCGTGACGGCACCGGTCGTCGCCTGGCCGCTGTCCGGCCGCGGTACCGCCGGACGGCAGGCCCAGGCCGGACGGCTGCGCGAGCACCTCGCCGCCCACCCGGACCTGGACCCGGCCGACGTGGGGTGGTCCCTGGCCACGACGCGCTCGGCGTTCGACCAGCGTGCCGTGGTTCTCGGTCCCGAGCCGGCGGACGGCTTGGCCGCGCTCGCGGCGGGGCGTCCCGCCCCCGGTGTCGTGCTCGGCGGGGCGACCGCGACCGGGCGCACGGTCTTCGTGTTCCCCGGGCAGGGGAGCCAGTGGCTCGGGATGGGCCGGGAGCTGGCGGAGTCGTGCCCGGTGTTCGCGGCCCGGCTGGCGGAGTGCGAAGCGGCTCTCGCGCCCTATGTATCCCTTGACCTGGACGGTTCTTCCGACGCCGCGGATGTCGTGCAGCCCGCGCTGTGGGCGGTGATGGTCTCCCTGGCCGAGGTGTGGCGGGCGGCCGGTGTCTCGCCGGACGCGGTGGTGGGCCACTCGCAGGGCGAGATCGCGGCCGCCGTGGTGGCCGGTGCGCTGTCCCTTGAGGACGGTGCGCGCGTGGTCGCCCTGCGCTCACGGGTCTTGACGGCGTTGGCCGGGCACGGCGGGATGCTGTCGATCGCGGAGCCTGCCTCCTTGGTGCGCAAGCGCATCGAGCCTTGGGGTGAGCGGCTGTCGGTGGCGGCGGTGAACGGTCCGCAGTCCACTGTGGTCTCGGGCGAGCCGGATGCCCTGCGGGAACTGGCCGCCGGCGCGGACGTCCGGACCCGGCTGATCCCCGTGGACTACGCGTCCCATTCGGCGCAGGTGGACGCGCTGCGCGAGGAGATCGTCTCGGTCCTGACCGGGATTTCCCCGCGGGCGGCGGAGATCCCGATGCTTTCCGCGATGACCGGCGAGTGGCTGGCCGGGCCCGAGCTGGACCCGGCCTACTGGGCGGCGAGCCTGCGGGAGCCGGTGGAGTTCGAACGCGCGGTCCGGGTCCTCGGTGAGTCGGGGCACGACGTCTTCGTGGAGACGTCCCCGCACGCGGTGCTCACCGGCGCGATCGCCGACACCCTGGCCGACCCGGTGGCCGTCGGCACTCTCCGCCGCGACGACGGCGGCCCGCGGAGGCTGCTGACGTCGTTCGCCGAAGCCTGGACCCGCGGCGTCGCCCTCGACTGGTCGAAAGTCCTCAGTGGACGGACAATCGACCTGCCCACCTACGCCTTCCGGCACGAACGGTTCTGGCCCGAACCGGTCACCGTTTCCGAAAGCACCGCGAGCGACAGCAGTTTCTGGGCCGCCGTCGAGAGTGGCGACGTTCCGCGGCTCGCGAGTGCCCTCGGCGTCGACGACGCCTCATTGGGCGAAGTCCTGCCCGCGCTGGCCGCCTGGCGGCGCAGCGAGCTGGCCGAGTCGGCCGTCGCGGGCTGGCGCTACCGCGTCACCTGGACCCCGATCCCCGCTCCTGTCTCCGCGACGCTGTCCGGCACCTGGCTGCTCGTCGGGGAATCCGCCGAGATCGAGGATGCTTTGCGCGCGCACGGCGCGGACGTCGTCACGGCCACCTTGGACGACCTCCCGGCCGGCGACTACGCGGGCGTGGTCTCCTCGGGCGGCGACCTGGCCGGGACCCTCCGCCTGGTCCAGGCCGGGATCGACGCGCCGCTGTGGGTGCTGACCCGGGGTGCGCTCGCCGCGGTGCCCGGCGAGCCGGTGCCCCACCCGGAGCAGGCCCAGGTCTGGGGCTTCGGCCGGGTCGCCGCGCTCGAACACGGCGACCGCTGGGGCGGCCTGGTCGACCTGCCGCCGACCTGGGACGAGCGGGCCGCGGCCCGGCTCGCCGCGATCCTCGCCGCCGGGCACGAGGACCAGGTCGCGATCCGGTCGGCGGGCGTCCTGGCCCGGCGTCTGGTGCGCGCACCCGAGCCCCGCGAACGGCGTCGCTTCGAGCCGTCCGGGACCGTCCTGATCACCGGCGGCACCGGGGCGATCGGCGGCCACACCGGCCGCTGGCTCACCGAGCGCGGCGCCACGAACCTGGTGCTGACCAGCCGGTCCGGTCCGGCCGCCGCCGGTGTGCCCGTGCTGGTGGCGGACCTGGCCACTCGCGGTGCCGCCGTCGACGTCGTCGCCTGCGATGTCGCCGGACGGCCGCAGGTGGCCGGGCTCCTCGACCGGATCGGTCCCGGGCTGTCCACTGTCGTGCACGCGGCCGGCGTCGGCGACGGCGGCCCGATCGCCGACACGACCGCCGAGGACCTCGCCTCGGCGACCGCCGCCAAGGTCCGCGGCGCGCGCTGGCTGGACGAACTCACCACGGACCTCGACGCGTTCGTGCTGTTCTCCTCCGGCGCCGCCACCTGGGGCAGCGGCCTGCTCGCCGGCTACGCGGCGGGCAACGCCTACCTCGACGCGCTTGCCGAGGCCCGCCGCGCCCGGGGACTGGCGGCGACGTCGGTCGCCTGGGGACTGTGGGGCGGCGGCGGCATGGTCGCCGGCCCGGCCGGGGAGCAGCTGCGCCGGTACGGCCTGCGCGTCATCGACCCCGGCCGCGGGATCCACGCCCTGGCCCAGGCCCTGGACGCGGACGAGACCGCGGTGACCGTCGCCGACGTCGACTGGGCGAAGTTCGCCCCGACGTTCACCCTGCGCCGCCCGAGCCCGCTCATCGCCGGCCTGCCCGAGGTCAAGGCCGCCCTCGACGCGGACGTCCCGGCCGTGCCGGACACCGAACTCGGGCAGCGGCTGGCCGGGCTGCCGCCCGCGGACCAGGACCGGCTCCTGGAGGAGCTCGTCCGCGCCGAAGCCGCCGCCGTCCTGGGCCACGGCTCCGCCGCCGCCGTCGACCCCGGCCGCGCGTTCAAGGACCTGGGCTTCGACTCCCTGACCGCGGTCGAGCTGCGCAACCGGCTCACCGCCGCCACCGGGCTCGCCCTCCCGGCCACGCTGGTCTTCGACCACCCCAACGCCGTCGCACTGGCCCGGCAGCTGCGCGCCGGCCTGCTCGGCGGCCCGGAGACGCCGGCAGCGGCCACCGTCGTCGCCGCGAGCGACGAGCCTCTGGCCATCGTCGGCATGGGCTGCCGTTACCCCGGCGGCGTCACCGGCCCCGACCAGCTGTGGGACCTCCTCGCCGCCGGCACGGACGCGATCGCGGGCTTCCCCGCCGACCGCGGCTGGGACGTCGTCGAGCAGGCCTACGGCGACCCGGACACGACGTACGCCCGGCAGGGCGGGTTCGTCTACGACGCGGCCGAGTTCGACGCCGGCTTCTTCGGCATCTCGCCGCGCGAGGCACTGGCGATGGACCCGCAGCAGCGCATGCTGCTCGAAGTGTCCTGGGAGGCGCTCGAACACGCCGGGCTGGACCCGGTGTCCCTCAAGGGATCGCGGACCGGCGTGTACGTCGGCGCCACGTACGCCGGGTACGGCAGCGGCCTGGCGGGCGCCGACACCGGCGCCGAGGGCTACCTGCTCACCGGCGGCCTGACCGCGGTCATTTCCGGCCGCGTCTCCTACACGCTCGGCCTCGAAGGCCCGGCGGTCACGGTGGACACGGCGTGTTCGTCGTCGCTGGTCGCGCTGCACCTGGCCGCGCAGGCCCTGCGGGCGGGGGAGTGCTCGATGGCCCTCGCGGGCGGTGTGGCCGTGCTGTCGACCCCGGGCGCGTTCATGGAGTTTTCGCAGCAGGGCGGCATGGCCGCCGACGGCCGCTGCAAGGCCTTCGGCGCCGGAGCGGACGGCATCGGCTGGGGCGAAGGCGCCGGCGTGGTCGTCCTCGAGCGGCTGTCCGACGCGCACCGCAACGGCCACCAGGTCCTGGCCGTGATCCGCGGGACGGCGACCAACCAGGACGGCGCGTCGAACGGCCTCGCCGCCCCGAACGGCCCGTCCCAGCAACGGGTGATCCGGGCGGCGCTGGCCGACGCCGGCCTGTCCACATCGGACGTGGACGCGGTGGAGGCGCACGGCACCGGGACCGCGTTGGGCGACCCGATCGAGGCGCAGGCGTTGCTGGCGACCTACGGGCAGGACCGCGACGAGCCGCTGTGGCTGGGTTCGGTGAAGTCGAACATCGGGCACGCCCAGACCGCCGCCGGGGTCGCCGGGATCATCAAGATGGTCCAGGCCCTGCGGCACGGTTCGCTGCCGCGGACGTTGCACGTTTCCGAGCCGACGCCGCAGGTCGACTGGACGGCCGGGAACGTCCGGCTGCTCGCCGAGCCGGTGCCGTGGCCCGCCGGGGACCGGCCGCGCCGCGCGGGCGTGTCGGCGTTCGGGATCAGCGGGACGAACGCCCACGTCATCGTCGAAGAGGCCCCTGCGGTGGACGTGTCACCACCCACGCGGCCCGGCCTGCCGGTGCTCGACACCGCGGCCCCGGCGTGGGTGGTCTCGGGCACCAGTGCCGAGGGCCTCGCGGCGCAGGCGGGCCGCCTCCGCGAGCACGTCCTGGGCGGGGCGTGGGCCCCGGAGGACGTCGCCTGGTCCCTGGTCACGACCCGCTCGGTGTTCGCGCACCGGGCCGTGGTGACCGGCGGCGACCTCGCCGCGGGCCTCGCCGCCGTGGCCACCGGGCAGCCTGCCCCGGGTGTCGTCACCGGGACCGTGGCCCCGGCCGGGCGGATCGCGTTCGTGTTCCCCGGCCAGGGCAGCCAGTGGATCGGCATGGGCCGGGAGCTGGCCGAGGTCTCCCCGGTCTTCGCCGCCCGGCTGGCGGAGTGCGCGGCGGCGTTGTCGCCCTATGTGGACCTGGATCTGGAGGAACTCGAATCGGCTGCTGTGGTGCAGCCCGCGTTGTGGGCCGTGATGGTCTCCCTCGCCGAGGTCTGGCGCGCGGCCGGCGTCAAGCCGGACGCGGTGGTGGGTCATTCGCAAGGTGAGATCGCCGCGGCGGTGGTGGCGGGCGCACTGTCCCTCGAGGACGGTGCCCGCGTCGTGGCGCTGCGCAGCAAGGTCTTGACCGCGTTGGCCGGTCGCGGCGGGATGATGTCCGTTGCCGAAGCCGCGGACGCGGTCCGGGAGCGGATCAAGCCGTGGGGCCGGCGGTTGTCGGTGGCCGCGGTGAACGGCCCCCAGTCCACTGTGGTCTCCGGTGAGCCGGAAGCCCTGCGGGACCTGGCCGAGAGCGCGGAGGTCCGGACCCGGCTGATCCCGGTGGACTACGCGTCCCACTCGGCCCAGGTGGACGCGCTGCGGGCGGAGATCGAAGACGTCCTGGCCGGGATTTCCCCCCGGGAAGCGGAGATCCCGATGGTCTCGGCGATGACCGGCGAGTGGCTCACCGGCCCCGAACTGGACCCCGCCTACTGGGCCGCCAGCCTCCGCGAACCCGTCGAGTTCGAACGGGCGATCCGCGTCCTCGGCGAGTCGGGTCACGGCGTCTTCGTGGAAACCTCGCCGCACGCCGTGCTCACCGGGGCCGTCACCGACACCCTGGACGACCCGGTCGCCGTCGGTACCCTCCGCCGCGACGACGGGGGCGCCCAGCGGCTGCTCACCTCGTTCGGCGAGGCGTTCACCCGGGGTGTCCCGGTCGACTGGACCGCGGTGCTGCGGCCCGGCCGGCGCGTGCCGCTGCCGACGTACGCCTTCCGGCGCAAGCGGTTCTGGCCCGAGCCGGCCCCCATCCCCGAGAGCACCGCGCGCGACAGCGGCTTCTGGGCCGCGGTCGACCGCGGTGACGTCCGGGAACTGGCCGGCACGCTCGGCGTCGACGACCACCGGATCGCCGACGTCCTCCCGGCGCTGGCGTCCTGGCGCCGCCGCGAGCGCGAGGACTCGGCCGTGGCCGACTGGCGCTACCGGATCACCTGGGCGCCGGTGCCCGAGCCGGGCACCGCCGTGGTCACCGGCTCCTGGCTGGTCGTCGCGGACACGGCGGACGCCGCCGCACCCGTGGTGCAGGCGCTGACCGGCCACGGCGCGCAGGTGTCCGTGGTGCCGGCGGAGGCCACCGACCGCGCCGCTCTCGCCGCCGGGCTCGCGGGCCACGACCCCGACGGCGTCGTCTCCCTGCTGGCCCTGGACGAAACGCCGGTGCCCGGTTTCCCGGCGGTCCCGGCCGGCCTGGCCGCGACGCTCGCCCTCGTGCAGGCCCTCGGCGACGCCGGCATCGGCGCCCCGCTGTGGGTGCTCACCCGCGGCGCCGTCACCACCGGCCCGGACGAGGCGCTCACCAGCCCACACCAGGCACCGGTGTGGGGCCTCGGCCGCGCGGCCGGGCTCGAGCACGCCGACCGCTGGGGCGGCCTGATCGACCTGCCGCCGGTGTGGGACGAGCGGGCCGCGACGCGGCTGTGCACCGCGCTCACCGGCACCGAGGACCAGGTCGCCCTCCGCCGGACCGGCGTCCTGGCTCGCCGCCTGGTGCGGTCCGTGCCGCGCCGGACGGCCGGGACCGGGCTTCCCGGTGGCGTGCCCCGCGGCGCGGCTGGGGCCGGGCTTCCTGGCGGCGTGCCGCGCCGGACGGCCGGGACGTGGCGGCCCGGCGGCACGGTCCTGCTGACCGGCGGGACCGGTTCGATCGGCGGCCGCGTCGGCACGTGGCTGGCCGGCCGCGGGGCCGAGCGGGTGGTGCTGACCAGCCGGTCCGGGCCGTCCGCACCGGGTGTCGCCGACCTCGCGGCCGACATCGCCGGGGCCGGCTCGCGGGTGGACATCGCCTGCTGCGACCTGGCCGACCGGGCCGAGGTGGCCGGGCTGCTCGGCACCATCGCCGCGACCGGCCCGGCGCTCACGTCGGTCCTGCACTCGGCCAACACGGCCTACCTGTCACGGCTCGACACCACCGACGTCGCCGGGCTCGCGGCGTCGCTGGGGGCGAAGGCGGCCGGGGCGCGCTGGCTGGACGAGCTGACCGCGGATCTCGACCTGGACGCGTTCGTGCTGTTTTCGTCGATTTCGGCGACCTGGGGCAGCAACGACCACGGCGCCTACGCCGCGGGCAACGCGTACTTGGACGCGCTCGCCGAGGACCGCCGGGCGCGCGGCCTGCCCGGGACGTCGATCGCCTGGGGGGTCTGGGACACCCGCGACTGGGGTGCCGTCGACGCCGTCCTCGACCAGCAGCGGCCCGGCAGCGTCACGCCGGCGCGGCTGGTCCGGCAGGGGATGAACTTCCTCGACCCGGACCGGGCGCTGACCGCGCTGGGCCAGGTGCTGGACGACGACGAGACGTTCATCGCGCTGGCCGACGTCGACTGGGCGCGGTTCGCCCCGGTGTTCACCGCCGCGCGGGAACGCCCGCTGCTCGACCTGATCCCCGAAGCCCGGGAGTCCGAAGAGGACACCCAGGACGACGGCGAGCTGGCCGCCCGGCTTTCCGCGGCCTCGCCCGCGGAAGGGCTGCGGATCGTCACCGACCTGGTCCGCACGCACGCCGCGGCCGTCCTCGGCCACGACGGCACCGGCGAGGTCTCCGCGACCCGCGCGTTCCGGGAACTCGGGTTCGACTCGCTGACCGCGGTCGAGTTGCGCACCCGGCTCGGGGCCGCGACCGGCGTGAAGCTGCCCGCGACCGTGGTCTTCGACTACCCGAACGCCGCCGTGCTCGGCGAACACGTGTGGACGCTCCTCGGCGGGGCGGGCACCGGCCACGCCGCCACCCTCGACGAGCTGGACCGGCTGGCCGCTTCGCTCACCCCCGCCGACGACGCGGCCCGAGCCGAAATCGCCGCCCGGCTGGACGCACTGGCCCGCCGCTTCCGGGCCCGCCCGGCCGAACAGGCCGACGAAAGCCTGCGGGCGGCCACCGCGGACGAGATGTTCGCGCTGCTCGAAGACGAACTCGACGACCCCGACCTCGGCTGACCGGCCGCTCGAAGGAAGTGACACCATGGAGAACGAGGAGAAGCTCCTCGAGTACCTCAAGCAGGTCACCGCGAAGCTGCGCCAGGCGCGGGCGCGGCTGCGCGAGGCGACCGAGCGCGAGCCGATCGCCGTCGTCGGGATGGGCTGCCGGTTCCCCGGCGGCGTCCGCGACCCCGAAGGCCTCTGGCAGCTGCTGGCCTCGGGTGGCGACGCGGTTTCGCCGTTCCCGGCCGACCGCGGCTGGGACGTCGACGCGCTGTACGACCCGGACTCCGACGGCGACGGCACCACCTACGTCGCCCAGGGCGGGTTCCTCCACGGTGCCGCCGACTTCGACGCCGGGTTCTTCGGCATCAGCCCGCGCGAGGCCCTGGCCATGGACCCGCAGCAGCGGCTGCT
Organism: Amycolatopsis sp. MtRt-6; assembly: GCF_017308975.1. GTDB lineage: Bacteria > Actinomycetota > Actinomycetes > Mycobacteriales > Pseudonocardiaceae > Amycolatopsis. The sequence goes on from NZ_JADWPD010000025.1 coordinate 94,443, forward strand.
GCTGGAAGTCGCCTGGGAGGCCGTGGAGAACGCGGGCATCGACCCGGCGTCGCTGCGCGGCTCGGCGACCGGGGTCTTCGCGGGCGCGGCGCCGTCGGGCTACCTCGGCGCGGGTGCCGCGCTGGAAGGCTCCGAGGGCCACCTGATCACCGGCAACGTGACGAGCGTGATCTCCGGCCGGGTCTCCTACACCCTCGGGCTGGAGGGCCCGGCGGTCACGGTGGACACGGCGTGCTCGTCGTCGCTGGTCGCGCTGCACCTGGCCTGCCAGGCCCTGCGGGCCGAGGAGTGCTCGCTCGCCCTCGCCGGCGGCGTGACCGTGATCGCCGACCCGGCCGAGTTCGTCGGGTTCTCCAAGCAGCGGGTGCTCGCCGCCGACGGCCGCTGCAAGGCGTTCGGTGCCGGCGCCGACGGCATGGGCATCGCCGAGGGCGCCGGGCTCGTACTGCTGGAACGGCTTTCGGACGCGCGCCGCCACGGCCACGAGGTCCTCGCCGTGCTCACCGGCGGGGCGGTCAACCAGGATGGTGCGTCCAACGGCCTCACCGCGCCGAACGGGCCCTCGCAGCAGCGGGTGATCCGGGCGGCGCTCACCAGCGCGAAACTGTCCGCTTCGGACGTCGACGTCGTCGAAGCGCACGGAACCGGCACCGAACTGGGCGACCCGATCGAGGCGCAGGCCCTGCTGGCCACGTACGGCCAGGGACGCGCCGACGACCGGCCGCTGTGGCTCGGCTCGGTGAAGTCCAACATCGGGCACGCCCAGCAGGCCGCCGGCATCGCCGGGGTCATCAAGGTGGTGCAGGCGCTACGGCACGGCGTCCTGCCCGCGACCCTGCACGCCGGCGAGCCGTCGCCGCACGTGGACTGGGCGGCCGGGAACGTCCGCCTGCTGCAGGAAGCCGTGCCGTGGCCGGCGGGCGACCGGCCGCGCCGCGGCGCCGTGTCGGCCTTCGGGATCAGCGGCACCAACGCCCACGTGATCGTCGAAGAAGCGCCCACCGCGGACGCCGGGTCGCCCGGGCAGCCGACCGTCCTCACCGGGCCCGCGACGCCGTGGCCGGTGTCCGGGCACGGCGCCGACGGGCTGGCGGCGCAGGCGGGCCGGCTGCGCGAACACGTCCTCGACGGGAACTGGGCCCCGGCGGACATCGCCTGGTCGCTGGCCACCACCCGGACGGCCTTCGACCGGCGTGCCGTCGTCGTGGGCGGCGAAGACCGGGCGGCCGCGCTGGCCGCCGTCGCGACCGGGCAGCCCGCGGCCGGCGTCGTGACCGGCGCGGTGCCCGCCGCCGGGGCCGGGCGCACGGTGTTCGTCTTCCCCGGCCAGGGCAGCCAGTGGGCCGGCATGGGGCGCGAGCTGGCGGAGGCGTCACCGGTGTTCGCGGCCCGGCTGGCCGAGTGCGCGGAGACCCTATCGCCCTATGTGGACCTCGATCTCGACGGTGGTTCCGAGGCTGCTGATGTGGTGCAGCCCGCGTTGTGGGCGGTGATGGTGTCGCTGGCCGAGGTGTGGCGGGCGGCCGGGGTCGTGCCGGACGCGGTGGTGGGGCATTCGCAGGGTGAGATCGCGGCGGCGGTGGTGTCGGGTGCACTGTCCCTTGAGGATGGTGCTCGGGTCGTTGCGTTGCGCAGCAAGGTACTGACGGCGTTGGCGGGTCACGGTGGGATGCTGTCGATCGCCGAACCGGCGGCTGCGGTCCGGGAGCGGATCAAGCCGTGGGGTGACCGGTTGTCGGTCGCCGCGGTGAACGGCCCGCAGTCCACTGTGGTCTCCGGCGAACCGGAGGCGTTGCGGGAGCTGGCCGAGAGCGCCGATGTCCGGACGCGGATGATCCCGGTGGACTACGCGTCCCACTCGGCCCAGGTCGACGAGCTGCGCGAGGAGATCCTGCGCGTTCTCGACGGGATCTCCCCGCGCGGGGCGGAGATCCCGATGGTGTCGGCGATGACCGGCGAATGGCTCACCGGCCCCGAGCTGGACCCGGCCTACTGGTACGCGAGCCTGCGCGAAACCGTCGAGTTCGAACGCGCCGTCCGCGTCCTGGGCGAGAGCGGCCACGGCGTCTTCCTCGAAACGTCACCTCATGCCGTGCTGACCGGGGCCATCACCGACACCGTCGGCGACGCGGTCGTCACCGGCACGCTCCGGCGTGACGACGGCGGCGCCGAGCGGCTGCTGACGTCCTTCGCCGAGGCCTGGGCCCGCGGCGTCGCCGTCGACTGGCGCACCGTCCTCAGTGGACGCACGGTACCGCTGCCGACCTACGCCTTCCGCCACCGCCGCTTCTGGCCGCGGCCCGCCGAACCGGCCCCGGCCCCGCGGACCGGCGACGACGCGGAGTTCTGGGCCGCGGTGGACAACGGCAGGCTCGCCGACGTCCTCGACGCCCCCGGCACCGAGGTGGCCGCGGTCCTGCCCGCCCTCTCCGCCTGGCGCCGCCGCAGCCGCGAGGACGCCGAAGTCACCGGCTGGCGCTACCGGATCACCTGGGCGCCCGTGCCCGAGCCCGGCGCCACCGTGCTGTCGGGCACCTGGCTGGTGGTCGGCGACCCGGCGGAGACCCGTCCGGTGGCCGAGGCCCTGACGACCCGCGGCGCGGAGGTGGTCACCGCGGCCGCCGCCGCGCTGCCCGACGGGGAGTTCACCGGCGTCGTGTCGTTGCTGGCCCTCGACGAGGACCCGCTGCCCGCGCACCCGGCCGTCCCCGCCGGCGTCGCGGCCACCCTCGCACTCGTCCAGGCCCTCGCCGACGCCGGGATCGAGGCACCGCTGTGGGCGCTGACCCGCGGCGCCGTCGCGGCCACGCCCGGCGAGGCGCCCTCGGTCGCGCAAGCCCAGGTCTGGGGCCTGGCCCAGGTCGCGGCCCTCGAACTGCCGGAGCACTGGGGCGGGCTGGTCGACCTGCCCGCCACCTGGGACGACCGCGCCGCCGCCCGGCTGGCCGCCGTGCTCGCCGGGTGCGGCGAGGACCAGGTGGCACTGCGGCCGACCGGCGTCCTGGCCCGCCGCCTGGTCCGGGCCAAGCCCCCGCGGCCCGGCCGCACCTACCGCCCGCGCGGCACGGCGCTGATCACCGGCGGCACCGGCCTGATCGGCGGCCGGACCGCCGCGTGGCTCGCCGAACGCGGTGCCCCGCGGGTCGTGCTCACCAGCCGGTCCGGCCCGGCTGCCGACGGCGTCGCGGCACTGGCCGCCAGTCTGGCCGGGCACGGCACCGCCGTCGACGTCCTCGCCTGCGACACCGCCGAACGCGCCGAGGTCGCCGGGCTGCTCGACCGGATCGCCGTCACCGGCCCGGCGCTTTCGTGCGTCATGCACGCCGCCGGTGTCGCGCGGGCCGCGTTCGTCACCGACACGACCGTCGAGGAGCTCGCCGACGTCTCCGCGGCCAAGGTCCTCGGTGCCCGCTGGCTGGACGAACTCACCACGGACCTGGACGCGTTCGTCCTGTTCTCCTCCGGCGCCGCGACCTGGGGCAGCGGCCTGCTCGCCGGGTACGCCGCGGCCAACGCCGCCCTCGACGCGCTCGCCGAGTCCCGCCGCGCCCGCGGCCTGGCCGCGACCTCCCTGGCCTGGGGCCTGTGGGGCGGGGGCGGCATGGGGGCAGGGGATGCAGGCGACCAGCTGCGCCGCTACGGCCTGCGCGTGATGGATCCCGAGAAGGGCATCCGCGCGCTGGCCCAGGCGCTGGACAACGGCGACGGGCTCCTGGCCGTCGCCGACGTCGACTGGACGCGGTTCGCCCCGACGTTCACCCTGCGCCGCCCGAGCCCGCTGCTCTCGACGCTGCCCGACGCGGTCAGCGCGCTCGCGGTCCCGGAAGCCGAACCCGCGCCGGAAGGCGAACTGGCGCACCGGCTCGCCCCGCTGCCCCCGGCCGAGCGGCTCGCCGCGCTCACCGACATCGTCCGCGCCGAAGCCGCCGCGGTACTCGGCCACACCGGCGGCGACGCGATCGAGGCCGACCGCGCGTTCCGCGACCTCGGCTTCGACTCGGTGACGGCGGTGGAGTTGCGCAACCGGCTCACCGAGGCTGCCGGGGTGCGGCTGCCGTCCACCGTGGTCTTCGACTACCCGTCGGCCGCCGCCCTCGCCGGGCACCTCGCGGGCGCGCTGTTCGGTACTTCCGCCCCCGCGGTGGCGGAGCCTGTCGCAGCCGCCGCGGCCACCGACGACCCGATCGCCATCGTCGGCATGGGCTGCCGCTTCCCGGGCGGGGTGTCCGCGCCCGAGCAGCTGTGGGACATCCTCGACGCGGGCATCGACGCGATCTCGCCGTTCCCGCGCGACCGCGGCTGGGACATCCGCGGCCTCTACGGGCAGGAAGGCGGGTTCGTCGCCGACGCCGCCGAGTTCGACCCCGGCTTCTTCGGCATCTCGCCGCGGGAAGCCCTCGCCATGGACCCGCAGCAACGGCTCCTGCTGGAAGTGTCGTGGGAGGCACTGGAACGCGCCGGGATCGATCCGACGTCGCTGAAGGGCTCCCGGACCGGCGTGTTCGCGGGCGGCTGGCTGCAGGTCTACGGCAACGTCCTGGCCCAGAGCTCCATGCAGGGCTACACCCCGGCCAGCGACGGCGGCAGCGTGCTGTCCGGCCGGGTGTCCTACACCCTCGGCCTGGAAGGCCCGGCCGTCACCGTCGACACGGCGTGCTCGTCTTCGCTGGTCGCGCTGCACCTGGCGATCCAGGCACTGCGCGCGGGGGAGTGCACGCTCGCGCTGGCCGGCGGCGTCACGGTGATGCCGACACCCGGCGCGTTCGGCTTCGGCGCGGCCCTCGCGCTGGCCGAAAACGGGCGCTGCAAGCCGTTCTCCGCCGCCGCGGACGGCATGGGCATGGGCGAGGGCGCGGCGATGCTGGCCGTCGAACGGCTGTCCGACGCGCGGCGGCTCGGCCACCCGGTGCTGGCCCTGGTCCGCGGCAGCGCGGTCAACCAGGACGGCGCGTCGAACGGCCTCACCGCTCCGAACGGCCCTTCGCAGCAGCGCGTGATCCGGACCGCGCTGGCCAACGCCGGACTGTCCACATCGGACGTCGACGTGGTCGAGGCCCACGGCACCGGCACGGTGCTCGGCGACCCGATCGAAGCGGGCGCGCTGATCGCCACCTACGGCCAGGACCGCGACCGGCCGGTGTGGCTCGGCTCGGTGAAGTCCAACCTCGGCCACACCCAGGCCGCGGCCGGGGCGGCCGGGCTGATGAAGCTGGTGCTGGCGATGCACCACGGCGTGCTCCCGCGGACCCTGCACGCCGAGGAGGCCTCCCCGCACATCGACTGGGCCGCGGGCCGGGTCGAGCTGCTGACGTCCCCGGTGCCGTGGCCCGCGGGCGAGCGGCCGCGCCGGGCTGCCGTCTCCGGCTTCGGCATCAGCGGCACCAACGCCCACGTGGTCATCGAGGAGCCCCCGGCCGATTCGTCCACTGTGGATACCCGAACACCGGTGCTGACCGGCGCCGCGCACGCGTGGCCGGTGTCCGGGCGTACCCCCGAAGGACTGGCCGGACAGGCCGGGCGGCTGCGCGAGTTCGCCCTGGCGCGTCCGGACCTCGACCCGGCCGACGTCGCGTGGTCGCTGGTGACCACGCGCACGACGTTCCCGCACCGGGCCGTCGTCGTCGGCACGGACCGCGAAGACCTCGCCGCCCGGCTGGCCGCGGTCGCCACCGGGCAGCCGGACGCCGGGGCGATCGTCGGAGCCGTCCCCGCGGGCGGCCCCGGCAAGGTCGTGTTCGTCTTCCCCGGCCAGGGCAGCCAGTGGCCCGGAATGGGACAGCGGCTCCTCGAAGAATCCCCGGTGTTCGCGACGAAGTTCGCCGAGTGCGCCGCGGCCCTGCGGTCCCATGTGGACTGGGATCCGGTCGAGGCTTTGGCCGGTGACCTGGCCACCGCGGACGTCCTGCAGCCGGTGCTGTGGGCGATCATGGTTTCGCTCGCCGAGGTCTGGCGGGCCGCCGGGATCACCCCGGACGCCGTCGCCGGCCACAGCCAGGGCGAGATCGCCGCGGCCTGCGTCGCGGGAGTTCTTTCCCTGGACGACGCGGCGCGGGTCGTCGCGCTGCGGTCACGGGCCTTGAGCGAACTGGACGTCGAAGGCGGGATGCTGTCGGTCGTCCTGCCCGCCGAGGAGGTCCGGCCGCTGCTGACACCGTGGGCGGGCCGGCTGTCCGTCGCGGCCGTCAACAGCCCGGCGGCGACCGTCGTCTCCGGCGAACCCGCGGCCCTCACGGAGTTCGAGCGCGAGCTACGGGCGCGGAAGGTGCTGCGCTGGCGGATCCCGCAGACCGACTTCGTCGCGCACTCGGCGCTGTGCGAGCCGGTCGAAAGCGTGCTGGCCGAGGCGCTGGCGGACCTCACACCCACCGCGGGCGACGTCCCGTTCTTCTCGACCGTGCGCGGCACCTGGGTCGACGGCACCGACCTGGACGCCGGGTACTGGTACGCCAACGTGCGCGAGACCGTCCGGTTCGCCGACGCCGTGACGGCGCTGGCCGAGTCCGGCCACCGGGCCTTCGTCGAGGTGTCCGCGCACCCGGTGCTGACGACCGCCGTCGAAGAGGTGCTCGGCGGCCTGCCGATCGCCGTCGGGACGCTGCGGCGCGACGACGGCGGCGCGGCCCGGGTACTCGCGTCGCTGGCCCAGGCCCACGCGCACGGCCTGGCGGTCGACTGGCCCGCGGTCTTCGGCGGCGGCCGCCGCGTCGAGCTGCCGACGTACGCCTTCCAGCACAAGCGGTACTGGCCGCGGCCCAGCGGCGCGGCCGCGGGCGGCGCCGAGGACCTCGGCCTCAGCCCGGTCGGGCACCCGCTGCTCGGCGCGGCGATCGAGCGGGCCGACGGCGGCGAACTGGTGTGCACCGGACGGCTGTCGCTGAGGACCCACCCCTGGCTGGCCGACCACGCCATCCGGGGCACCGTGATCCTGCCCGGCGCGGCCTTCGCCGAACTCGCCTTCGCGGCCGCGGAACGCGCGGGCTGCGGGCTCGTCGAAGACCTCACCCTGGAAGCACCGCTGACCGTGCCCGGCGAGGGCACGGTGGCGCTGCAGGCCGTCGTCGCGGCACCGGACGCGGACGGGCGGCGCGCGCTGACGGTGTACTCCCGGACCGGCGACGACCTGCCGTGGACCCGGCACGCGTCCGGCGTCCTTGCTCCGGCCGGCGACCTGCCCGCACCCGACAGCGACTTCGCGCAGTGGCCCCCGGCGGACGCCGACCCGGTGGACATCGGCGGCTTCTACGCGGCCACGGCGGACGGCGGCTACGCCCTCGGCCCGGCGTTCCAGGGCCTGAAAGCCGTGTGGCAGCGCGGAACCGACGTCTTCGCCGAAGCCGAGCTGCCCGAGGACACCGCCGCCGACGCCGCCCTGTACGGCGTCCACCCGGCCCTGCTCGACGCGGCCCAGCAGGCCGGCGTGTTCGCCACCGGCGGCTGGGACGCGGGGGAGACGTGGCTGTCGTTCGGCTGGACCGGCCTGGCCCTGCACGCCGCCCACGCGCGGACGGTGCGGGTGCGGCTACGCCGCGACACCGACGGCGGCCTGGCGATGACCGCGGCGGACGCCACCGGAGCACCGGTGTTCACCATCGACGCGGTGGTGATGCGGCGGGCGGACGCGGTCGCACCGGTCGACGACGCCGGCGACGCGCTCTTCGGCATCGACTGGACACCGGTGCGGGCGGGCGCGCTGCCGCCGGGCCCGTGGGTGGTCCTCGGCGACGACCTGGTTCCCGCGTTCACGGCGGCCGGGGTGCCGGTGCGCCAGGTCGCGACGCTGGCCGAGGCGGCCGCGCTGTCACCGGCGTTCGTGGTGGCCGCGGTGTCCGCGGACGACTCGCCGGTGCCGGACGCCGCCCGCCGCGTGACGGCGTCGACGCTCGGCCTGGTCCAGGACTGGCTGGCGGCGGAGGACTGCGAAGCAGCCCGCCTGGTCCTGGTGACGCGGTCGGCGGTCGCGGCGGTCGCGGGCGAGCCGGTGGCCGACCTGGCCGGCGCGGCGGTCTGGGGCCTGGTCCGCTCGGCGCAGTCGGAGAACCCGGACCGCCTGGTCCTGGCCGACCTGCCGGTGACGGCCGGTCCCGCCCAGGTGACGGCCCTGGCGAAGGCCCTGGCCTCGCGCGAGCCGGAACTGGCGATCCGCGGCGAGCAGGCATTCACTCGCCGCCTGGTGCGCCCGACAGCCGGACTGTCCATTCCGGACGGCGGCCTGCCGTACCGCTTGGAGCGGCAAGCCGACCTCGTCCTCGTGCCCTGCCCGGAGGCAGGCCGGCCGCTGGAGCCGGGCGAGGTCCGCGTCGCCGTGCGGGCCGCCGCGCTCGACGGCGACGACCTGACCCGCACCGGCCCGCTGGGGCACCGCTTCGCCGGGGTCGTCACCGAAGCCGCGTCGGACGTCACCGGCTTCACCCCGGGCGACCGGGTTCACGGCGCCGGGCCCGCCGCGTCGCAGGTCGTCGCCCGCGCCGCCGACCTGACCCCGCTGACCGGCGACTTCGCCGCCGCTCTCGGGACCCAGCGAGTTCGGGATGTCCGCCGTGCCGTGCTCGACGGTCCGGTCGTGCTCACTTTCCCCATGGCACCGGGCAAACCGGGCACGGTGCTGATCACCGGCGGCACCGGGACGCTCGGCGGCGTCGTCGCCCGGCACCTGGCCGACGCCGGCCGGGCGAAGCGTGTCCTGCTCACCAGCCGCTCCGGGCCCGGCGCCGCGGGCGTGCCCGGGCTCGCCGCCGGGCTCGCCGGCCGCGGGGTCGACGTCGACGTCACCACCTGCGACGCCGCCGAGCCCGCCGGGCTCGCCACCCTGCTCGACCGGGTGCCCGCCCTAACCGGGGTGGTCCACGCGGCGGGCGTGCTGGACGACGGCGTCATCGGGTCGCTCACCCCGGACCGCGTCGACCGCGTGATGCGGCCGAAGGCGGACGCCGCCTGGCACCTCGACCGGCTCACCCGGAACCTGGATCTCGACCTGTTCGTCCTGTTCTCCTCCGCGGCCGCCACCCTCGGCGCGCCGGGACAGGGCAACTACGCCGCGGCCAACGGGTTCCTCGACGCGCTCGCCGCCGACCGGCGGGCGGCCGGGCTGCCCGCGGTGTCCCTGACCTGGGGGCTGTGGGCGGAAACCAGCGGCATGACCGAAAGCACCGACCGGGCCCGCCTGGCCCGCACCGGGATCGGCGCGCTCGGCACCGACCAGGGCCTGGCCCTGCTCGACCTGGCGCTCGGGCGGGACGAGCCGCTGCTCGCGCCGGTGCCGCTGGACGTGCCGACCCTGCGGGCGATCAGCCGGGCGGGCGGGCGCCTGCCCGCGGTGCTGCACGGCCTCGCGCCGGCACCCCGCGTGGCGACCGACACGGCCGCGGGCCCGGCCCTGCGCGAACGGCTGGCCGCGGCCGGCCCGGACGGCCGGACGCCGGTGCTGACCGACCTCGTCCGCGAACAGGCGGCCGCGGTGCTCGGCCACGGCGCTCCCGAGGCGGTCGACCCCGGCACCGCCTTTCTGGAGCAGGGCATGGATTCGCTGACCGCGGTGGAGTTCCGCAACCGGCTGGCGCTGGTCACCGGGCTGCGGCTCACCGGGCCGCTCGCGTTCGACCACCCGACGCCGTCGGCACTGGCGGCGTACCTGGCGGACCGGCTGGCGGACACACCGTCCACAGTGGAGGCCGAGCCGGAGTCTCTTGTCACGCTGTACCGGCGGGCCGCCGCAGACGGCCGCGCCGCCGAGGTGATGCGGCTCGTGCGGGGGCTGGCCGGGTTCCGGGAGCAGTTCACCGGCGAGCCGGAGCGGACACCGCCGCTCGTGCCGGTGTCCCGCGGGCCCGCCTCACCCGCGCTGGTCTGCGTCCCCTCGTTCGCCGGCACCGCCGACGCCCGCGAGTTCGCCCGGTTCGGCGGCGGGTTCCGCGGCCTGCGCCCGGTCTCCGCGCTGCCGGTGCCCGGCTTCGCGCCGGGCGAGCCACTGGCCGCGACGCCGGACGCGCTGCTCGCCGCGTACGCCAAGACGGTGCGGAAGTCGTTGAACGGTGCGCCTTTCGCGCTCGCGGGGTACTCTTCGGGCGGTCTGGTCGCGCACGCGCTGGCGGCCCGGCTGGCGGATCTGGGGACCGTCCCGGCGGCGGTGGTGCTGATCGACACCTTCACCCCGGAGTCCGCCGGTGTCCCGGACGACGTCCTCGCCGCGCTGCCGGGCGCGGTGCTCGACGGCGGCGCCGACGTCCCGGGCGGGGACGCCTGGCTCACCGCACTGGCGCACTACTACGCGTTCGACTGGCGGGGCCTGCCCCGGCTCGACGTGCCGACCCTCCTGGTCCGCGCGGCCGACCCGGTGCCGGGCTCCACAGTGGACGGAACGGGCTCCCCGTGGGAGTTCTCCCGGGTGGTCACGACCCTGACCGTGCCGGGGGACCACTTCACGATGATGCGGGAGCACGCCGAAACGACCGCGCGGGCCGTCGAATGGTGGCTCGCCGAGCAGCAGGGCGGTATCTGATGACGGAAACGACCGAACACTCCCTCGCTGTGCTCGGCGCCGGGGTGATGGGGACGAACATCGCGGCGCTGGCCACCGGCCACGGCATCCCCGTGGTCCTGGTGGACGTCAACGACGACGTCCTCGCCGCCGCACGCCTGACCGTGCGGCAGAAGCTCAAGCACGCCCAGCTGATGGGCGTGCTGCCCGCCGGGCGGCCGCGCGGCGAGCTGACGACCACCACCGCGTTGCCGGACGCGGCCGGCGCCACCACGGTGATCGAGGCGGTCACCGAGGTCGCCGAGACCAAGGCGAAGGTGCTCACCGAGATCTCCGGCCTGGTGCGCCCGGGCACCCTGCTGATCTCGAACACCTCGTGCATCCCGATCGGTGAGCTGGCCGCTTCGGTGCCGCGGCCGGCCGAACTGGTCGGCGTGCACTTCATGAACCCGGCCTACCTGATCGAGATGGTCGAGGTCATCCGCAGCGCCGCCACCAGCGAGGAGACCCTGGAGAAGGTCACCGCGGTGCTCACGGCGCTCGGCCGGAAGTCCCTGGTGGTGCACGACGCCCCCGGCTTCGTCATCAACCGGCTGCTGCACCCGCTGATCAACCGCGCGGCGATGCTGGTGCAGGAGGGCGTTGCCGGAGTCGAGGTCGTCGACGGCCTCCTCGAAGGCTGCCTCGGGCACTCGACCGGCCCGCTGCGCACCGCCGACCTGATCGGCATCGACAACCTCGTCGACTCGCTCGTCGTGCTGCACGAGCGCACCGGCGACCCCGAATGCGCGCCCTGCGACCTGATGCTCGAAAAGGTCCGGGCGGGACACCACGGCCGGAAGACCGGCCGCGGCTTCTACGACTACCGGAAGGCGGCCGAATGACCACCGCGAACCCGATCACCGACCCGAAGACCGTCGAGGCCGAGCTGCTGGCCTTCCTCACCGAGCGGATCAAGACACCGGTGCGCCCGGACGAGGACCTGTTCAAGGCGGGCCTGGTCTCCTCGATGTTCGCCATGCAGCTGGTGGTGCACCTGGAGGACACCTACGACATCGAGATCGTCGGCCCGGAGCTGACCCTCGACCACTTCCGCAGCGTCGAGGCGATGACGGCGCTCGTGCTGCGGCTGCGGGAAGGCACCGGCGCGGATGAGTGAGCTCCCGGACGAGCTGACGTTCCTCGACGAACTCGTCGGCGACCGCGCCGGCGACTGGGACGTGGCCGGCGAGCTGCCGGTGGAACTGCTGCGCAAGCTCGGCGCGATGGGCATCCTGTGCGCCGAGGTGCCGGTGAAGTTCGGCGGCCTCGGCGCGAGCAGCCTGCGCAACGGCGAGCTGACCGCGCACACCGGCGCGCTGTGCAGCTCGCTGCGCAGCGTCATGACGTCACAGGGGATCGCCGCCACCGCCGTGCGCCGGTTCGGCGACCGCGCGCAGCGGCAGCGGTACCTGGCCGAGCTCACCGGCGGGCGGCTCGCCGCGGTCGGGTTCAGCGAGCCCGGCGCGGGCAGCGACCTGGCCGCCATGACGACCCGCGTCCGCCCGGACGGCGACAGCGTGGTCGTCACCGGCGAGAAGCGCTGGGTCACCGGGTCCCGTTACGCCGACCTGCTGCTGATCCTCGGCCGCCACGGCGACGACGCGGCCGCCGTCGTGGTGCCCGCCGACGCGCCGGGCGTGCGGGTCGAGCCGGTGCCCGCGCCGATGGGCTGCCGCGCCGCCGGGCACGCCCGCGTCGTGCTCGACGACGTCCGCCTGCCCACGGAGGCCGTGCTCGGCGGCGGGCGGCAGCCGCTTTCGCTGCTGTTCACCACCGCGCTGTCGTACGGCCGGATGTCGATCGCCTGGGGCTGCGCCGGAATCGTCCGGGCGTGCCTGCGGGCGGCGGCCGCGCACGCGCGGGAGCGTGAGCAGTCCGGCAAGCCGCTGGGGGAGCACCAGCTCGTCGCCGGGCACCTCGCCGACCTCTACACCGCCGAGCAGATCGTCACGCAGGTCTGCCGGCACGCCAGTGCGGTGCAGGACGCCGGCTCGCCCGAGCAGGCGGTCGCGGCGGTGCTGGCCAAGCAGGTCGGCGCGACGCACGCCGCCCGCGCGGCCGCCACCGCCGTCCAGGTCCTCGCGTCCTGGGGCGCCGGCGACGGGCACGTGGTCGCGCGTGCCTACCGCGACGCGAAGCTGATGGAAGTCATCGAAGGCAGCAACGAAATCTCGCGCCTGGTGCTGGCGCGGCACGTGCTCGACAACGCCTGAATCTGGAGGGAACCCGTGTCCGACGAGCCGACCCTGGTCAAGTGCCTGGTCTGGGACCTGGACAACACGCTGTGGCGCGGCACGCTGCTGGAGGACGGCGAAGTGGTGCTGTCCGAGGAGATCCGCGCGGTCGTCACCGAACTCGACGCCCGCGGCATCCTGCAGGCGGTGGCCAGCAAGAACGACCACGACCGCGCCTGGGCCCGCCTGGAAGAGCTGGGCATCGCCGAGTACTTCGTGCTGCCGCACATCGGCTGGGGCCCGAAGTCGGCGTCGGTCGCGGCGATCGCCGAGCAGCTCAACTTCGCCATGAAGACGATCGCGTTCGTCGACGACCAGCCCGCCGAACGCGCGGAGGTGGCCCACCACCACCCCGAGGTCCGCTGCTACGACGCCGCGCAGGTCCTGGACCTGGTGGGACTGCCCGAGTTCAGCCCGAAGACGGTGACGGTCGACGCCGCGCGGCGCCGGTCGATGTACCAGGCCGGGTTCCGCCGCGACGCCGAGCGGGAGTCGTTCGCCGGCCCGGACGAGGACTTCCTGCGTTCGCTGGAGCTGGTCATGGAGATCAAGCGCGCGGACGAGGCAGACCTGACGCGGGTCGAGGAGCTGACCCTGCGCACCAGCCAGATGAACGCCACCGGCGTGCACTACTCCGACGCCGACCTGCGCGCGTTGCTGGCCGACCCGGACCACGAGGTGCTCACGGTGACACTGGCCGACCGCTTCGGCCCGCACGGCGCGGTCGGCGTCCTGCTGCTCGGCTACCACGGCTCGGTGTGGCACCTGAAGCTGCTGGCGACGTCGTGCCGGGTGGTCTCGTTCGGGGCCGGGGCGGCGTTGCTGAACTGGCTCGTCGACGCCGCGGCGCGGGCCGGGGTGCACCTGGCGGCCGATTTCCGGCGTACGGAACGCAATCGGATGATGGACATCGCCTACCGGTTCGCCGGATTCACCGAGAACGTGTGTCCTTGTCTGGCCGAAGCGGCTTCCGCGGACCGCGGTGACGTCGAGTTCCGGCACCTGGTGCCCGAACGCCGTCCGGCGCCGTCGACCATGACGCTGGTCGCCCCCGAACTCGCGGCGCCTGTTCAGCTGGGGATCGGCCGCAGCTGAACGCCTGGACGGCTTTACGGTGCCCGGGGACCGCTGCGAAACTCACCCGGTCCGGCACCGGTTCTCGGCCACAGCACGAAAATCGATGGGAGCACGGGAATGGAGCCTCTGGCGATCGTCGGCATGAGCTGCCGCTACCCCGGCGGGATCGCGTCGCCCGAGGACCTGTGGCGCGTGCTGGCCGAGGGCAGGCACGTCGGCGGCGGGGTCCCCGGCGACCGGGGCTGGGACCCGGCCGGCCTGCCGCCCGGGGGTTTCCTCGACGACGTGGCCGCGTTCGACGCGGAGTTCTTCGGCATTTCGCCCCGGGACGCCCGGGCGATGGACCCGCAGCAGCGGCTGGCGCTGGAGACCGCCTGGGAAGTCCTGGAACGCGCGGGAATCCCGCCGCGGGCGCTGCACGGATCGCGCACCGGCGTGTTCGTCGGCGCCGAGTCCCGCGACTACGGGCCGCGGCTGCACGAAGCCCCCGGCGGCGAGGCGGGCCGGCTGTTCACCGGAACGGCCGGAAGTGTCCTTTCCGGACGGATCGCCTATACCCTCGGCCTGCGCGGCCCGGCCCTCACGGTGGACACGTCGGCGTCGAGTTCGCTGGTGGCGCTGCACCTGGCGCTGGCGGCCCTGCGCAACGGCGAGTGCGAGCTGGCGATCGCCGGCGGGGTCTCGGTGCACGCGCTGCCGGGGGCGTTCGTCGCGTTCGCCGGCCTGGGTGCGCTGGCCCCCGACGGACGGTGCAAGCCGTTTTCGGCCGGCGCCGACGGCACGGCGTGGGCCGAAGGGGCGGGCATGCTGGCGCTGGAAACGCTTTCCCGGGCCCACCGCGAGGGCCACCGCGTGCTGGCGGTGGTCCGGGGCTCGGCGGTCGGCTCCGACGGAGCCAGCGACGGGCTGACGGCCCCTGACGGCGACGCCCAGCAGGCCGTCATCCGGGAGGCGCTCAGTGCGGCCGGACTGTCCTTTTCGGACGTGGACACGGTCGAGGCCCACGGCACCGGAACCCCGCTGGGCGACCGGACCGAGGCGGCGGCCCTGGCGGCGACCTACGGCCGCGGCCGCGACCGGCCGCTGTGGCTCGGTTCGGCGAAGGCCAACCTCGGCCACACCCTGGCGGCCGCGGGCGTGACCGGCGTGATCAAGACCGTGCTCGCGTTGCGGCACGGGGTGTTGCCGCGAATTCCCGGCTTGGCGGAGCCCATCCCGGACGTGGACTGGGCGGCGGTGCGCCCCCTGGCCGAACCGGTGGCGTGGCCGCCGGGGGCGATTCCGCGTCGCGCGGGGGTGTCGGGCTTCGGGATCGGGGGGACGAACGCGCACGTGCTGCTCGAAGAGGCCCCCGCGGCGGTGGCCCCGCCCGTGTCCTCGGACGCGCCCGCGCACCAGGCCCGCGCGCTGGTCGAGGAGACCCCCGCGGCGGTCGCCCCGCCCGCGCACCGGGCTCGCGCGCTGGCCGAGGAGGACCGCGCGGCCGCACACCCTGCCGCCGACCTTCCGCTTCTCACCGCCGGTCCCGCGGCTTGGCCAGTGTCCGGCCGGACACCGCGGGCCTTGGCAGCCCAGGCCCGCGCGCTGCGCGAACACGTCACGGACCTCGATCCGGCCGACGTGGCGTGGTCGCTGGCCACGACGCGGTCGCCGTTCGAGGAACGTGCGGTCGTGCTCGGCGACCACGCCGACGGGCTGGCCGCCCTCGCCGCGGGGCTGCCCGCCGCCGGCGTCGTCACCGGAACAGCCGATGCGCCCGGTCCCGTGGTCTTCGTGTTCCCGGGGCAGGGCAGCCAGTGGCTCGGCATGGGCCGGGAGCTGGCGGCGTCCTGCCCGGTGTTCGCGGCGCGGCTCGCGGAGTGCGCCGCGGCGCTCGCGCCTTATACCGACCTGAACCTGGACGATCCGGAATCCGCGGACGTGGTGCAACCCGCGTTGTGGGCGGTGATGGTGTCGCTGGCCGAGGTGTGGCGGGCGGCCGGGGTCTCGCCGGACGCCGTGGTGGGGCACTCCCAGGGTGAGATCGCCGCGGCGGTCGTCGCCGGGATCCTGTCCCTCGAAGACGCCGCCCGGGTGGTGGCCCTCCGGTCGCGGGTGCTGACAAAGCTGGCCGGGCGGGGCGGGATGCTCGCGGTCGAACAGGCCGCGGACGTCGTCCGGGAGTGGATTGTCCCCTGGGGCGCCCGGCTTTCGGTCGCCGCGGTGAACGGCCCACAGTCCACTGTGGTCTCCGGCGAGCCGGCGGCGCTGCGGGAACTCGCGGACGCCGTGGACGTCCGCACGCGGCTGATCCCCGTCGACTACGCGTCGCACAGCGCCCAGGTCGAGGAGCTGCGCGAGGAGATCCTCGGCGCCCTCGACGGGATTTCGCCGCGGCCGGGCCGGATCCCGATGGTGTCGGCGATGACCGGGGAACACCTGGTGGACGCCGGCCCGGCGTACTGGTACGCGAGCCTGCGCGAGCCGGTCGAGTTCGCGCGCGCGGCCGGGGTCCTGACCGGGTCCGGGCACCGGACGTTCGTCGAGGTGTCCCCGCACCCGGTGCTCACCGGCGCGATGAGCGACGCGGCGGTCGTCACCGGAACCCTGCGCCGCGACGACGGCGGCCCGTCCCGGCTGCTGCGCTCGTTCGCCGAGGCCTATGTCCGCGGTGTCGAGGTGGACTGGGCCGCGGTCCTGCCCCGAGCCGGGAAAGTCGACTTGCCGACGTACGCCTTCCAGCGCGAACGCCACTGGCTCGACCCCGAACCCCCCGAGCGCCCCAATGTGGCCTTGGTTGCGTTCAACGCACCGAAGGCCGCCTTGGGTGCGTTCAACGCACCGAAGGCCACATTGGGGCGCTTGGCGACCGGCGGAACGCGGGATCTGCTGGAACTGGTGCGCGCGCACGCCGCGGCGATCCTCGGGCACCGCGGTGCCGAGGCGGTCCCCAGCGGGCGGACCTTCAAGGATCTGGGCTTCGACTCGGTGACCGCGGTCGACCTGCGCACCCGGCTGGCCGCCGCCACCGGGCTCGCGCTGCCCACCGGGCTCGTCTTCGCCCACCCGACCCCCGCCGCGCTCGCCGCCCACCTCGAAGCCGAACTCGGCGGCGGTACCACCGCCGAGGTGACGGCCCGGGCCGCCGGCGACGCCATCGCGATCGTCGGCGCCGGCTGCCGCCTGCCCGGTGACGTGACCGGTGTCGACGACCTGTGGGACGTCGTCGCCTCCGGGACCGACGTGGTCGGCGGCTATCCGGCCGACCGCGGCTGGGACCTCGGCGCCCTCGCCGGCCGCGGCGGCGGCTTCCTGCGTGACATCGCCGGGTTCGACGCGCCGTTCTTCGGGATCTCGCCGCGCGAAGCCGTCGCCATGGACCCCCAGCAGCGCGTGCTGCTGGAAATCGCGTGGGAAGCACTGGAAAACGCCGGGCTCGACCCGCTCTCCCTGCACGGCGAGGACGTCGGCGTGTTCGCGGGCGCGTTCGCCTCGGGCTACGGCGGTGCCGACCGGACCGGGCACCTGATGACCGGCGTGTCCGCGAGCGTGCTGTCCGGCCGGATCGCCTACGCGCTGGGCCTGCGCGGGCCCGCGGTGACGGTGGACACCGCGTGCTCGTCGTCCCTCGTCGCGCTGCACCTGGCGGTCCGGGCGCTGCGCTCGGGCGAGTGCGCGCTGGCGCTGGCCGGCGGGGTGACGCTGCACGCGACGCCGGAGTGGCTCGCCTGGTTCACCGAGCAGGGCGGCCTCGCCTCCGACGGCCGCTGCAAGGCCTTCGGCGCGTCGGCCGACGGCATGGGCATGGCCGAGGGCGCCGGGCTGGTCGTGCTGGAGCGGCTTTCCGACGCGCGGCGGAACGGGCACGACGTCCTGGCGGTGATCCGCGGCAGCGCGATCAACTCCGACGGCGCGTCCAACGGCCTGACCGCCCCCAACGGCCTTGCCCAGGCACAGGCGATCCGGGCCGCGCTGGCCGACGCCGGCCTGGAGCCGTCCGATGTGGACGTCGTCGAGGCGCACGGCACGGGTACCCGGCTGGGCGACCCGATCGAAGCCGAAGCGCTCCTCGCCACCTACGGGGACGTCCTGCTGGGCACGGTGAAGTCGAACCTCGGGCACACGCAGGCCGCGGCCGGCGTGACCGGCGTCCTCAAGACGGTGGCCGCGCTGCGCCACGGCGTCGTCCCGCCGACCCTGCACGCCTCGACGCCGACGTCCCACGTCGACTGGGCGGCCGGGAACGTCCGGCTGGTCACCGAGGCGACGCCGTGGCCGGAGCGGGACCGGCCGCGCCGGGCGGCGGTGTCGTCGTTCGGCATCAGCGGCACCAACGCCCACCTGATCCTCGAACAGGCCCCGGCGCCCGAGCCCGCCGCGGCGACCCGGGCGCTGCCGGTCGTGGCCTGGCCGGTGTCGGCGCGGACCCCGGCGGCGCTGGCCGCGCAGGCCCGGCGGCTGGCCGGGCACATCGACCAGAATCCGGTGGACGTCGGCTGGTCGCTGGCGACCACCCGCGCGGCGTTCGACCACCGCGTCGTCGTCACCGGGCGTGACGCCGAGCAGCTGCGGGCGGGCTTGGCGGCGGTGGCCGAGGGCCGCGAAGCACCCGGCGTCGTCACGGGTACCGCCGCGGACCCCGGCCGGATCGCGTTCGTGTGCACCGGCCAGGGCGCGCAGCGGCGGGGCATGGGCCGGGAGCTGGCCGCCGCGTATCCGGTGTTCGCGGCGGCGTTCGACGAGGTGTGCGCCGAACTGGACCGGCACCTCGACCGGCCACTGAAGTCCATTATGGACGGCGATCTGCTCCACGAAACCGGGTGGGCGCAGCCGGGCCTGTTCGCGATCGAGGTCGCCCTGGCCGCGCTGCTCGAGTCGTGGGGCATCGTGCCCGAGCTGGTGGCCGGGCACTCGATCGGCGAGCTGGCGGCCGCCTACCTCGCCGGGGTGTGGTCGCTGCCGGACGCGTGCCGGGTCGTCGCCGCTCGCGGGCGGCTGATGCAGGCGTTGCCGCGTGGGGGTGCGATGGTCGCGGTGACCGCGGACGAGGACGAGGTGCTCGCGGTCCTGGAGGAGTTCCCGGGTGCGGCGGTGGCGGCGGTCAACGGGCCGAGGTCGGTGGTCGTGTCCGGGGTGGAGGGTGATGTTCTCGCGGCGGCTGCGCGCCTCGCCGAGACGGGTGCGCGGACGAAGCGGTTGTCGGTGTCGCACGCGTTTCATTCGCCGTTGATGGAGCCGATGCTGGCGGAGTTCGCCGAGGTGACGGCGTCGGTGACGTATCGGGAGCCGAGGCTGCCGCTGGTCGCCGGGCCGGTGACAGATCCGGGCTACTGGGTGCGGCACGTGCGGGAGCCGGTGCGGTTCGCGGACATGGTGGATTCGTTGCGTTCCCAGGGTGTCCGGACTTTCGTCGAGATCGGCCCGGACGCGGCGCTGACCCCGATGGTGGTCCCGGCGGACGGCGAAGCCTGGCTGCCGGTGCTGCGCCGCGGCCGCCCGGAGCCCGAGACGGTGGTGGCGGCGGCCGCCGGGGTGCACGTCCGCGGCGGGCCGCTCGACTGGCCCGGGTTCTTCGCCGGAACCGGCGCGCGCAGGGTCACGCTGCCGACGTATGCGTTCCAGCACAGCCGGTACTGGCTCGACGGCGGTTCGTCCGGACCGCTTCTCGGGGCGGCCCTGGAGGTGGCGGGCGGTGGATTCCTGCTGACCGGGCGGCTCTCGCGCGGTGCGCAGCCGTGGCTGGCGGACCACGTCGTGGCCGGGGAGGTGGTGGTGCCCGGGACGGCGCTGGTCGAGCTGGCCGTGCGGGCGGGCGAGGCGGCGGGCTGCCCGTGCCTCGCCGAGCTGCTGATCGAGACGCCGCTGGTGCTGGGCGGCGAGACGGACATTCAGGTCACCGTCGGCGACGGCGAACTGGCGATATACGCCCGCCCGGCGGACGGGGGCGAGTGGACGCGGCACGCGACGGGACGGCTGGCGCCGGCCACGCCTGTCCCCGGTTTCCCGCAGTGGCCCCCGGCGGGGGCGGTCCCGGTCGACCTCGAGGGCTTTTACCCGGCGCTGGCCGACGCCGGACTCGCATACGGCCCGGCGTTCCGCGGAGTCCGGGCGGCCTGGCGGCGCGGCGAGGAGATCTTCGCGGAGGTGGCACTCCCGGAAGGCACCGCGGCGGGGTTCGCGGTGCACCCGGCGTTGTTCGACGCGGCGCTGCACGCGATCGTGGCCCTGGGGCCGGGGGAGGGGACACGGGTGCCGTTCGCGTGGTCGGACGTGGCGGTCCACCAGCCGGGCGCGACGGCGGCCCGGGTCCACGCGGTCCCGGACGGCGAGGGCTGGGCATTGACGTTGGCCGACGCGACGGGCGGCCTGATCGCCTCGGTGGGTTCCCTGGTCCTGCGGCCATTCGACCCGGCGGCGGCGGTGACGCGCGAGGCGCTGTTCCGGCTGGGTTGGGTACCGGTGGAGGCCGCGCCGGCCGATGTGGCCGGGTGGGCTGTGGTGGGCGCGGAGGTGCCCGGCGGGCTCGCCCGGTATCCGGACGTCGCCGCGCTGGCTGCTGCCGTGCGGGCGGGGGCACCGGTTCCGCCGGTTACTGTGGTGCGTTGTCCGGAGCCGGCCATCGCGCGCTGTTCTGAACCCGCTTCCAGCGCCGCCCCGGTCCTGGACCTCCTCCACCAATGGCTGGCCGAGGACTCCCTCGCCACCTCCCGGCTCCTGGTCGTCACCGAACACGCCGTCGACGCCGGGCCCGGCGCACCCGTCCGCCCGGCCGCAGCCCCGGCCTGGGGCCTGCTACGGGTCGCCGCCGCCGAACACCCCGGGCGGATCCTCCTGTCCGATGTGGACGATCCCGCCGCGCCCGCCGACCTGCTCGCGGCCGGGGTGGCCGCCGGTGAACCCGAGTTCGCCGTGCGGGGCGGGGAACTGCGCGTCCCACGGCTCGTGCGGGCCTCCGCCGGGCTGACGATCCCCGCGGCCGAGGGGTGGGCACTCGCCTCCACGAAGCCGGGCACCCTCGAATCCCTCACCCTGGCCGCCATGGGCAGCCGGCCGCTCGGGCGCGGCGAGATCCGGGTCGCCGTGCGGGCGGCAGGTGTCAACTTCCGGGACGTGCTCACCACCCTCGACATGTACCCCGGCCCGGCCGGGCCGCTGGGCCTGGAGGCCGCCGGTGTGGTCGTCGAGGTCGGTGCCGGGGTCGAGAAACCCGCCGTCGGGGACGCCGTCATGGGCGTCTTCCGGGGCGCCTTCTCGCCGACCGCCGTGACGGATGCCGATCTCGTGATCCCGAAACCACCCGGGTGGTCTTGGGCCGAGGCCGCTGCCGCGCCCATCGCGTTCGCGACCGCCCACTACGGCCTCGTCGAACTGGGCCGCCTCGGAGCCGGGGAATCCGTGCTGGTGCACGCCGCCGCCGGGGGCGTGGGACAGGCCGCCGTCCAAGTGGCCCGGTACCTCGGCGCGCGGGTGCTCGGGACCGCCGGCCAGCGGAAGTGGCCGGTCCTCGCCGGGTGCGACCACGTCGCCTCCTCGCGGACCCTCGACTTCGAAGACGCCTTCCGGAAAGCGACCGGCGGGCGCGGGGTCGACGTCGTGCTCAACGCCCTCTCGGGGGAGTTCGTCGATGCCTCGCTGCGGCTGCTCGCCCCCGGCGGCCGGTTCGTCGAAATGGGCAAGACCGATCTCCGCGACCCGGACGGCGTCTCGTACCAGGCCTTCGACCTGCTGGAATCCGGCGCCGAAGGCCGGGTGCTGGCCGCGCTGAGCCCGCTGTTCGCCTCCGGCGCGCTGCGGCCGCTGCCGGTGTCCTGCTGGGACGTGCGGCAGGCAGCCGAAGCCTTCCGGTTCCTGAGCCAGGGCCGCAACGTCGGCAAGGTCGTGCTCACCGTCCCCGCGGCCCCCGAGCCGGGCACCGTGCTGGTCACCGGCTCCTCCGGCGCTCTCGGCACGCTCGTCGCCCGGCACCTCGCGCGCCGCGGGCGTCGGCTGCTCCTGCTCTCCCGCCGCGGTCCCGCCGCGCCCGGCCTGCCGGAAACGGCCGCGCGGCTCGCGGACGCGGGCGCCGACGTGCGCGTCACCGCTTGTGACGTCGCCGAACGCGCCGATCTCGCCGCCGTCCTCGACGCGATCCCCGCCACCGCGCCGCTGCGGGCCGTCGTGCACACCGCGGGCGTGCTGGACGACGCCGCCGTCGGCTCGCTCACCCCGGACCGGATCGCGGCGGTGCTGCGGCCGAAGGCCGGCGGCGCGTGGCTGCTGCACGAGCTGACCCGGCACCTCGCGCTGGAGCAGTTCGTGCTCTTCTCCTCGGTGGCCGGGATCTGGGGCAACCCGGGGCAGGGCAACTACGCCGCGGCCAACGCCTTCCTCGACGCGCTCGCCGCACACCGGCGTCACCTCGGCCTGCCCGCGGCCTCGCTGGCCTGGGGCCCGTGGCAGCACGCCGGCGGCATGGCGGGCACACTGTCCGAAGTGGACTGGGCGCGGCTGGCGCGGCAGGGGCTGCGGCCGCTGTCCGACGCCGACGGCCTCGCCCTGCTCGACGCCGCGCTGCACACCGGCGAAGCGACCCTCGTCCCGGCCCGGGTCGACGCCGGGGACGAGCCACCGCCGCTGCTGTCCGGGCTCGTCCGCCGCAAAGCCCCGCGCCCGGCACCCGCCGAAGCCGGCCTGGCCGATCGCCTCGGTGCGCTCCCGCCCGGTGACCGGTTCCCGGCGCTGCTGCAGCTCGTCCGGACGCAGGCCGCGCTCGTCCTCGGCCTGGGCGACCCCGACGGCGTCGAGGCCGCGCGGTCGTTCCGCGAGCAGGGGTTCGACTCGCTGACGGCGGTCGAGCTGCGCAACCGGCTGCACACGGCGACCGGCGTGCCGCTGTCCCCGGCCGTCGTGTTCGACCACCCCGCCCCCGAAGCGCTGGCCCGCCACCTCGAACGGGAACTCACCGGTGACCCGGACCCGGTGCCGGCCGCCTTCGCCGACCTGGACCGCGTCGAGGTCACCGCGCCGGCCGTGACCGACGACGCCGCCCGCGCGCGGCTCGTCACGCGGCTGCGGGGGCTGCTCGCCCGCCTCGACCCGGCCGAAGCGGCCGGCGAGGCCGTCGCCGACCGGCTGGCGGCGGCCGGCGACGACGACATGTTCGCCTTCCTCGACAGCCAGCTGGGGAGCTGAGAATGGCCGACGAAACCAAGCTTCGCGACTACCTCAAGCGCGTCAGCGCCGAGCTGGCGACGACGCGGGAGCGGCTGCGGGCCGCCGAAGACCGGGCGCGGGAGCCGGTGGCGATCGTGGGCACCGCCTGCCGGCTGCCCGGCGGGGCGGACGACGCCGACACGCTCTGGGACCTCGTCGCCGCCGGGACCGACGCGATCGGGGGCTACCCCGCCGACCGCGGCTGGGACCTCGACGGCGCCGGCGGGTTCCTCCGCGACATCGCGGGCTTCGACCCGGAGTTCTTCGGCCTCAGCCCGCGCGAGGCCCTGACCATGGACCCGCAGCAGCGGCTCGCGCTGGAGGTGTCCTGGGAAGCCCTCGAACACGCCGGAATCGACGCCGGGACTCTGAAGGGCGCGGACGTCGGCGTGTTCGCCGGCGCGTTCGCGTCCGGCTACGCGGGCGGGCCCGCCGGCTCGCTGCACGACGACGTCCGCGGCGGGCACCTGCTGACCGGCCTCACGACCAGCGTGCTCTCCGGCCGGATCGCCTACACCCTCGGCCTGGAGGGCCCGGCGGTCACCGTGGACACCGCGTGCTCGTCGTCGCTGGTCGCCGTGCACCTCGCGGCCCGCGCCCTGCGCGCGGGGGAGTGCGCGCTGGCACTGGCCGGCGGGGTGACCGTGCACTCGACCCCGGAGTGGCTGGTCTGGTTCACCCGCCAGCAGGGCCTCGCCTCCGACGGGCGCTGCAAGGCCTACGGCCGCTCGGCCGACGGGATGGGCATGGCCGAAGGTGCCGGGATGCTCGTGCTGGAACGGCTTTCCGACGCCCGGCGCCACGGGCACGAGGTGCTGGCCGTGATCCGCGGCAGCGCGGTGAACTCCGACGGCGCGTCCAACGGCCTGACCGCCCCCAACGGCCCGGCGCAGCAGCGCGTGATCCGCGCGGCGCTGGCCGACGCGGACCTGTCACCGTCCGAAGTGGACGTCGTCGAAGGGCACGGCACCGGTACCCGGCTCGGCGACCCGATCGAGGCCGAGGCCCTGATCGCCGCGTACGGCACCGGCCGCGAGACGCCGTTGCTGCTCGGCACGGTGAAGTCGAACATCGGCCACACCCAGGCCGCCGCCGGGGTGGCCGGCATCCTCAAGCTGGTCTCCGCGCTGCGGCACGGCGTCGTCCCGCCGACCCTGCACGCCGCCGCGCCGACGTCCGCAGTGGACTGGTCGGCGGGCACCGTCCGGCTGGTCACCGAAGCGACGCCGTGGCCGGACCACGGACGGCCGCGCCGGGCCGCGGTCTCGTCGTTCGGGATCAGCGGCACCAACGCGCACGTCGTCCTGGAACAGGCCCCCGAATCCGAGCCGGTTCCGGCAGTGGTCCGCACGCTGCCGGTGGTGGCGTGGCCCGTGTCGGCGCGGACCCCGGACGCGCTGGCCGCCCAGGCCCGGCGGCTGGCCGGGGCGGCGGACCGGGATCCGGCCGACGTCGGCTGGTCACTGGCGACCGCCCGGGCGAGCCTGCCGTACCGCGCCGTGGTGACCGGCCGCGACGGCGACGAGCTGCGCGCCGGGCTCGCCGCGCTGGCCGACGGCGAAGAAGCGCCGAACGTCGTCACCGGGACGGCCGGGACGGCGGGGAAGACGGCCTTCGTCTTCAGCGGCCAGGGCGCGCAGCGGCGGGGCATGGGCCGGGAGTTGTCCGACGCGTATCCGGTGTTCGCGGCGGCGTTCGACGAGGTGTGCGCGGAACTGGACCGGCACCTCGACCGGCCGCTGAAGTCCGTTGTGGACAGTGACCTGCTCGGCGAGACCCAGTGGGCGCAGGCGGGGCTGTTCGCGGTGGAGGTCGCGCTCGTCGCGCTGCTGAAGTCGTGGGGTGCCGAGCCGGACGTCGTCGCCGGGCATTCGATCGGCGAGCTGGCCGCGGCGTACACGGCGGGGGTGTGGTCGCTCGCCGACGCCGCCCGCCTGGTCACCGCGCGCGGCCGGCTGATGCAGGCGTTGCCGCGTGGCGGCGCGATGGTCGCGGTGACCGCGAGCGAGGACGAGGTGCTCGCGGTCCTGGCGGAGTTCCCGGGTGCGGCGGTGGCGGCGGTCAACGGCCCACGGTCGGTCGTTCTGTCCGGAGTGGAGGGTGACGTCCTGGCCGCGGCGGGAAAGCTGGCCGAGGTGGGCGCGCGGACGAAGCGGCTTTCGGTGTCGCACGCGTTCCACTCGCCGCTGATGGAGCCGATGCTGGCGCAGTTCGCCGAGGTGACGGCTTCGGTGACGTATCACGAACCGAGGCTGCCACTGGTCGCGGGACCGGTGACCGACCCGGGCTACTGGGTGCGGCACGTGCGGGAACCGGTGCGGTTCGCCGACATGGTGACGTCGTTGCGGTCCCAGGGGGTCCGGACGTTCGTCGAGATCGGCCCGGACGCGGCGCTCACCCCGATGGTGGTCCCCGCCGACGGCGAAGTGTGGCTCCCCGTCCTGCGCCGCAACCGGCCCGAGCCGGTGACGGCGGCCACGGCGCTCGCGGGGCTGCACGTCCGCGGCCGCGCGATCGGCTGGGCCGGGTTCTTCGACGGCGCCGGCGCCCGCCGGGTCACGCTGCCGGCGTACGCCTTCCAGCGCACCCGGCTGTGGCTGGACGGGGGAGCGCCGGACACCGCGGACCACCCGGTGCTCGGCACCGCGCTGGAGGTCGCGGGCGGCGAAGAACTGCTCCTGACCGGACGGCTCTCCCTGCGCTCCCACCCGTGGCTCGCCGACCACGTCGTCGCCGGGTCGGTGGTGGTCCCCGGGACCGCGCTGGTCGAGCTGGCCGTCCGGGCCGGGGACACGGCGGGCTGCCCGCGGGTGGCCGAGCTGCTCATCGAAAACCCCCTGACGCTGCCCGGCCGCGGCGGCGTCGAGGTGCAGGTGACCGTCGCGGCGCCCGGCGACGACGGCCGCCGCGACCTGGCGGTGTACGCCCGCCCGGACGAGGGCGGCGCCTGGACGCGGCACGCGACCGGCGTCCTCGCCCCGGACGCCGGTGCCGCGCCCGGCCTCGCGCAGTGGCCACCCGCCGGAGCGACCCCGCTCGACCTCGACGGCTTCTACCCCGCGCTGGCCGAGGCGGGCCTGGCCTACGGGCCGGCGTTCCGCGGCGTGACGGCCGCCTGGCAGCGCGACGACGAGCTGTTCGCCGAAGTCGCGCTCCCGGACGGCACGGGGGACGGGTACGCCGTGCACCCGGCCCTGTTCGACGCCGCCCTGCACGTCCTCGGCCTGGCGGGTGGCACCCGGGTGCCGTTCGCGTGGTCGGACGTCGTCGTGCACGCCACCGGCGCGGCCGCGGCCCGCGTCCGCATCGCCCCGGCGGACGGCGGGGGCGTCGCGGTGACGCTGGCGGACACCGCCGGCCACCCGGTCGTCACCGCCGGATCGTTGACCTTGCGCGACTTCACGCCGGGCACCGCCGCCGTCGTCCGCGACGCGCTCTTCCGGCTGGACTGGCAGCCGGTCGAAGCACCCGGAACCCCGGACACCACCGGCTGGGTGCTGCTCGACGGCGCGCCGGACATCCCCGGAGCCCGGCGTGGTGCTTCGCTCGGCGAGCTGGCCGAAGCCGTCCGCGCGGGCGCCGAAGTGCCGCCGACCGTCGTGGTGCGCGTGCCGGAGCGGGAAAACCCGGCCGTCGCGGCACTGGACCTGGTGCAGGCCTGGCTGGCGCTGGACGACCTCGCCGCGTCGCGGCTGCTGGCCGTCACCGAACGCGCGGTCGACGCCGGACCCGGCGTGCCGGTGCGGCCGGCCGCGGCCCCGGCCTGGGGCCTGCTGCGGACCGCGGCCGCCGAACACCCCGGCCGGATCCTGCTGTCCGATGTGGACGATCTCGCGGCGGGCGGCCTGCTCGCCGCCGGGGCCGGGCTGGGCGAGGCGGAGTTCGCGGTGCGCGGCGGGGAGCTGCGGGTCCCGCGGCTCGTCCGGGGCACCGCGGAACTCGCGCTGCCGGACGGGAACTGGAGACTCGGCTGCGCGAGCCAGGGCACCCTGGAAGCACTCACACCGCAGGCGGCGGAAGACCGGCCGATCGGGCCGGGCGAGGTGCGGGTCGCGGTGCGCGCGGCCGGGGTGAACTTCCGGGACGTGCTGACCGTGCTGGGCATGTACCCCGGTCCGGCGGGACCACTCGGGCTGGAGGCGGCGGGCGTCGTCGTCGAGGTGGGCAGCGAAGTCTCCGGCCTGACCGCCGGGGACACGGTCATGGGCATCTTCACCGGGGCCTTCGCACCGACGGCCGTGACGGACGCCCGGCTGGTGATCCCGAAACCGGCCGGGTGGACGTGGGCGGAGGCCGCGGCGGCGCCGGTGGCGTTCGCCACGGCCCACTACGGCCTGGTGGAACTGGCCGGGCTCGCGGCCGGCGAATCCGTGCTGGTGCACGCGGCCGCCGGTGGCGTGGGCCAGGCGGCGGTCCAGCTGGCCCGGCACCTCGGCGCCCGGGTGTTCGGCACGGCGAGCCCGGCGAAGTGGCCCGTGCTGGCCGGCTGCGACCAGGTTGCCTCTTCGCGGACCCTCGAATTCGAGGACGTGTTCCGCGCCGCGACCGAGGGGCGCGGCGTCGACGTCGTGCTCAACGCCCTGTCCGGCGAGTTCGTCGACGCGTCGCTGCGGCTGCTGGCGCCGGCCGGCCGGTTCGTGGAGATGGGCAAGACCGACGTCCGCGACCCGGTGGACGTCTGGTACCGGGCGTTCGACCTGCTGGAAACGGGTGCGGCGGGGATGGGACCGGTGCTGGCCGCGCTGAGCCCGTTGTTCGCTTGCGGGGTGCTGCGGCCGCTGCCGGTCACGTGCTGGGACGTGCGGCAGGCGGCCGAGGCGTTCCGGTTCCTGAGCCAGGGCCGCAACGTCGGCAAGGTGGTGCTGACGTTCCCGGCGGCACCCCGGCCGGGCACGGTGCTGGTGACCGGTGCGTCCGGTGGTCTCGGCGGGCTCGTCGCGCCGCACGTGGCCCGCGGCGCGCGCAACGTCGTCCTGACGTCCCGGCGGGGCGTGGCCGCCGACGGCATGCCCGCGACCGTCGCGGCCGTGGCCGCCCAGGGGGCGGCGGTCCGGGTCGTGGCGTGCGACGCCGCCGACCGCGCCGGGATGACGTCCGTGCTCGGCGCGATCCCCGCGTCGGCCCCGCTGCGCGCGGTGGTGCACACCGCGGGCGTGCTGGACGACGCCCCGGTCGAGGCACTGACGCCGGAACGGCTCGCCGCGGTGCTGCGGCCGAAGGCGGACGGCGCCCGGCTGCTGCACGAACTGACCCGGGACCAGGACCTCGACGCCTTCGTGCTGTTTTCGTCGGTGTCCGGGATCTGGGGCACGCCCGGGCAGGGCAACTACGCGGCCGCAAACGCTTTCCTCGACGCGCTGGCACTGCACCGCCGGGCTGCCGGCCTGCCGGCGACGTCGCTGGCTTGGGGCCCGTGGGACCGCGCGGACGGGATGGCGGGCCGGCTGTCCGAAGTGGACTGGACCCGGCTGGCGAACCGTGGCCTGCGACCGCTGTCCGACGCCGACGGCCTGGCCCTGCTCGACACCGCGCTGGCCGGCGCGGCGCCGTTCGTGGTCCCCGCCAGGGTGTCCGGCGGCTCGTCGCCGCTGCTGTCGGCGCTGACCCGCCGTCCCCCGCGCCGCGCGACCGGCGCCCCGGCCGCGGACCCCGGCCTCGCCGCGCTCGCGCCGGAGGAACGGGAGCGGGCGCTGCTGCGGGTGGTGCGGACCCAGGCGGCGCTGGTGCTCGGCATGGCGGGCCCGGACGCGGTGGGCGCGGAACGCTCGTTCCGCGACCTCGGGTTCGACTCCCTGACGGCGGTGGAACTGCGCAACCGGCTGAGCGCGGCCACGGGGCTCAAGCTGTCGCCGACCCTGGTGTTCGACCACCCGGTGCCGGCCGCGCTGGCGGCCCACCTGGCCCGCGAGCTGGCCGGCGAATCCGGGCCACCGCCGGTGTTCGCGGCCCTGGACGGTTTGCGGCCCCTGCTGACGGCGGTCCACGACCCGGCCGAGAAGGCGAAGGTGCTGGCCCGGCTCGAAGCACTGGTGGCGGACCTCCAGCCCGGCGAACGGGACGACGAGCACCTGGCCGGGGCCACCGACGACGAGATCTTCTCGATGCTCGACACCGAGCTCGGCATCACGGGCCCATGACGACCGCGACGAGACCGCCGAGCCTGACCGACCGGGCGGTGGCGATGCTGCGCGCGGTGGCGGCGGGCCGGGCGCACATCACGGTGAGCGTGGAGCCGGACCTGTACGTGGACGGGCTCCCGTGCTGCGACCAGAGCACGGCCCACGAGCTGGCGCACACGGGCCTCGTGGGCCCGGCACACCCGGCGCCGCCGCGGACCCGGGTGCGGGCGGAGCTGACGGCCGCGGGCCGGGAAGCACTGGCCGGCCGGTGATCGAGGTCCGCCCCGACCTCGGTTCTCCGGTGGCGCCACCGCAGGCGAGCCGGTGGCCCGGCGTGGTCCCGACAGGGGGCCACCGAGACGCACGCCGGGGGTCTTCGCACGGCGGTCAGGTCTTGTGGACCAGGGTGGCCCCGGTCCAGAAGTCCTCCAAGGCCGCCGTGATCGACAGGTGCCGTGTCACGCACGAATAGCCGGGGACCTTCAGTCCGTTCACCTCGAGGGGCAGCTTGGCCGTCCCCGCGACCGTGCCGTCTTCGGCTATCGGGTACTCCGCGACCTCCAGGGCGGTCGCGGACTTGCGGATGTCGAGCACCGACTGGCCGCGCGTGCAGGTGACATGCACGTCGACGGTCACCTGGACGGAAATGACCGTCGCGTCGGCGTCCAGCGCCACGTCCACCTCCTGGAACGTGACAGTGGCGGCGATGCCGTCCCAGGCGGCTTCGGTGGCCTTCGGCACGAAGTGCGCGTCGGCCGCCTGGGCGGCGGTGGCGCCGCCGGCCAGGAGCGCGATGGTGGCCGCCGCGGTCGCGGCGGACCTCGCCAGACCCCGGGTCTTCCCGATCGAAAGCATGCTGACCCCCTTGGCCGGGTACTCCGGTCAGACCGGCTCGAAGTCGACCGGGACGTCGTTGTTGTTCTGGTCCTTGGCGCCGCCGGACGCCCCGTTGACGACCGTGAAGTCCTTCGTCGTCCCGTTGAAGTTCAGCCGCAACGTCTCGAAGCCGATCCGCAGGGTGGACACGCCCCGCAGGTTGGCGGCCGAGACCTTGAACTTGATGTCGATGTTGATGTCGATCAGCTGCTCGCTGCGGAAGGTCTCCTTCAGGACGCTTTGGCTGGTGTCCTTCTTGAAGCTGGCCACCCACACCTTCCAGCCGGACGACGACGGCAGGTTGTAGACCTGCCACAGGCTCTTGAAGTTGTAGCTGCGGAGCCTGCCCTGGATGCGCCCTTCGATGTCGAAGCCCTGCGACTGGATCGTGAGGCTCTGGAAGGTGCTGAAGCCGTGGTAGGCGGTGACCTCGTCGTCGGCCACGGTGCGGGCCGTCCGCGCGTCCGGGAGGACGAGGTCGAACCGGCCGTGGGACACGTCGAGCGCGGCCGCGCTCGACTGGGCGACGGTGCCGGCCGGGGCGGCGGACGCCACCGCCGCGCCCGTGGTCAAGGTCAGCGCGCTGACGGCGAGCGCCACCGCGGTCCGGGTGCACGTTTTCCACGCACGGTTTCTCATGTCCGCCTCTTTCCTCTCCGGTGGATGGGGCAGGCTCACCTCATCAAGCGGGGCTGGACGGCGGCTGGACGGTGATTGGACGGCGGCGCTTAGCCCGAGCGGAGCCACTTCCTTGTGTGCTCCAGGCCGGGCCCAGTACGTTTTTGACCGGCAGCCGATAGCGGGGAGCCAGGTGGCAACGAGGTCAGTACGCATCCAGGTGCTGGGTTCGCTGCGGGTTTGGCGCGACGGCGCCGAAGTCGAGCTCGGGCCGCCGGGCCGGCGCGCGGTGCTCGGGCTGCTCGCGCTCGCCGGCGGGGACGCCGTGGCCCGGCGCGACCTCGTGGACGCGTTGTGGGGCGACCGGCCGCCGCCGAGCGCGGTGAACGTCGTCCAGACGCACGTCAAGCACCTGCGGCGGCTGCTCGAACCCGGGCGCGCGCCGCGCGCGGGCAGCGGGGTGCTGCCGCACGTCGGCGGGGGCTACGCCGTGCGGCGGGACGCCGTCGACGTCGACCTCTGGCGGTTCCGCGAACTCCTCGCCGAGGCGAACGACGCGTACCGCGACACCGACGCCGACCGCGTCGTGACTGCCCTCGGCGAGGCGCTGCGGCTGTGGCACGGCAGGCCGCTGGCCGACCTGCCGCCGCTCACCGGCCACCCGAAGGTCGTTTCGCTGGTCGCCGAGCGCCGGGAAGCGTTTTCCCGGTACGCCGCGGCGATGATCGACGTCGGGGCGGCCGCGGAAGTCCTGCCCGGCCTCGCCGAAGCCGCCGCGGAGCAGCCTCTCGACGAAGCCGCGCAGGCCCTGCTGATCCGCGCCCACCACGCACTCGGGCAGCGTGGCGAGGCGTTGCGGCTCTACGGGCAGGTGCGGACGCGGCTCGTCGACGAGCTCGGCATCGACCCGGGGCCGGAGCTGCTCGCCGCGCACGCCGCCGTGCTGCGCGACTCCGCCGAGGCGCCCGCCGAACCCCGGCCGGTGCACCGGATCCCGAAGCAGCTCCCCGCCGAGCCGCGCGGGTTCACCGGCCGGGCGGCGGAACTGGCCCTGCTGGACGACCTGGTGCGCGGCGGCATCGCCGCGATCTCCGGCACGGCGGGCGTCGGCAAGACGGCGCTGGCCGTGTACTGGGCGCACCGCGTCCGGAACCGCTTCCCGGACGGGCAGCTGTACGCGAACCTGCGCGGCCACGCCCCGGGCGCCCCGGCCGCGCCGGTCGAAATCCTCGCGCAGTTCCTGTCCGCGCTGGGAATTCCGCCCGAACGCGTGCCCCCCGACGGGGAAACCGCCGCGGCCCTGTACCGGACCCTGACGACCGACCGGCGGATCCTCGTCCTGCTGGACAACGCCGTCGACCCGGACCAGGTCCGGCCGCTGCTGCCGGCCGGACCCGGGTGCCTGGTGGTGGTGACCGCGCGCGACCGCCTGACGGGCCTGGTCGCCGTGCACGGCGCGCGCCGGCTCACCCTCGACGTGCTCAGCCCCGACGACGCCGTCGACCTGCTCGCGGACGTCCTGGGCCGCGGGCGCGTCCGCGCCGAGCCCGAGGCGGCGCTGGAGTTCGCCAAGCTGTGCGTCCACCTCCCGCTCGCGCTGCGGATCGCCGCGGCCAACCTCGCCGACCGGCCCGGCTCCGGCATCGAGGACTACGTCGCGGAACTGCGCGAGGGCAACCTGCTCGCCGCGCTCGCGGTGCCGGGCGACGACCAGACGGCGGTGCGGACCGCGTTCGACCTGTCCCACGCCGCCCTGCCCGCCGACGCCCAGCGGCTGTTCCGGTTGCTGAGCCTGGTTCCCGGCGTGGACGTCGGCACCGACGCCGTGGCCGCGCTGGCCGGCACCGAGGCCCCGCGGGTGGCTGCCCTGCTGGACCGGCTCGCCGCCGCGCACCTCGTCGAACACCACGTGCCGGGCCGGTACCGCTTCCACGACCTGCTCCGCCGGTACGCCGCCGAGCAGGCCGAGCGGCTGGAGGCCGCCGCGGACCGCGAGCGGGCGCTGCGGCGCCTGTACGACTGGTACCTGGCGGGGGTGGACGGCGCCGCCCGCCTCCTCTACCCGCACATGCTGCGGCTGCCGGTGTCCGGCGTCCCGGCTGCTTTTCCCGGGCTGAGCGAGGCGTCGGCGTGGCTGGACACCGAACGCGGCAACCTCGTCGCCGCCGTGCGGTTCGCGGCCGGCGGTGGCCCGCGGGCGATGGCGTGGCGGCTCGCCGACGCGTTGCGCGGGTACTTCTGGATGTGCATGCGCGGCGCCGAATGGCTCGCGACCGCCGAAGCCGGCTTGCGCGCCGCCGAGGCGGACGGCGGCCCCCGCGCCCGGGCCGCCGGCCGGCTCAGCCTCGCCGACCTGCACTTCCGCCAGGGCCGGTACCGGCAGGCGGTCCGCCAGTACACGGCCTCGCTGCTGCTCGCGCGGCAGGCGGACTGGGCCGAGGCGCAGGCCGCGGTGCTCGGCAACCTGGGGTGCGTCTACTGGCAGTCCGGGCGGCTCGCCGACGCCGCGGCCCGGTTCGGCCGCGGGCTGGCCCTCAGCAGGCGGATCGGCCAGCCGGCGGGGGAGGCCGTCGCCTTCGGCAACCTCGGGCTCGTCCACTGGGAAATGGGCAAGCTCGCCGAGGCCGCCGACCACTACACCCAGGCGCTGCGCCGGTACCGCCGGATCGGGTCCCGGTACGGCGAAGCGATCAACCTCGCCAACCTCGGGCAGACGCAGCGCGCCCGCGGGCGGACGGCCGAGGCGGTGGAACTGCTTTGCCGCTCCCTCGACCTGCAGTGCGAGGCGGGAAACCGCGGCGGCGAAGCGGAAACCCGCAGCCGGCTGGCCCTGGCGCACGGCGATCGCGGCCACCGGGCCGTGGCCCTCGAATGCGCCGGCACGGGACTAGCGCTCGCCCGGGAGGCGGGGGACCCACGGACCGAGGCGGAGGCGCTGGCCGCGTCCGCGGCCGTGCTCGCCCGCTTCGGCGACCGCCCGACGGCGGTCCGCCGGTACGGCCAGGCCCTCGACCTGATCCGCGAGACCGGCGACCGGTACCCGGAGGTCGACGCGCTGATCGGCCTGGCGACGGTCACCGCGGACCCGGAGCCCGCCCGGGAGGCCCTGGTGCTCGCCGAGCGGGCGGGCTACCGGGCGCTGCAGGGCCAGGCCCTGACGGCGCTGGCCGGCGCCCTGCTCGCCCGCGGCGAACCCGGTGCCGCGGCCGAGCACGCCCGGACCGCGCTCGCGGTGCACCGGGAAACCGGGCACGGGCTGGGGGAGAGCCGGACCCGCGCGCTGCTCGACCGGCTGCCGCCGTGAGGCCGCGCACCGGTGTCCCGGGCTACGGGCGGATGCCGGTGGCGTCGACCGTGTAGGTGCCGTCCGGCTGGACGGTGACGATCACCCACGGGTTCACGCCCTTGGCGCCGATCGCGCCCGGGCAGGTGAACTCGCTCAGGTCGAACGCCGTCCGCGCGCCGTCCTTCGCCGGCGTCACCGACTCCTCGACCCGGCCCGCCCAGGTGCAGGCCGGGTTGAGCACCTGGTGCGTCACCTTCACCTCGACCGAGGTGACCTCCCCGTCCTTCGCGCACCACGCGACCTGGTTGCGGTACGTCCACACCCCTTCGTTGGCCAAATCGATCGGTTCGGTCGCCCAGCAGCCGTCCGCCGCCGCGGCGCCGGTGATGAACGGGACGCTGGCGAGCACCCCGGCCGTGATCGCGGTGAGCGTGCCGATTCTTCGCATGTCGACCCCCTTGGTTTTCGTGTGCCCCCAATGTCGTGGCCCCGGCGCCGGGTCCGCAAGACGCCGATGCGCCGAGTCCAGCCGACGTCCAATCCTTGTCCAGTCCGCCCGCATAGCGTCGGCTCGCCCCGGAGCGCGAGGAGGAGACGAACGATGAAGGCACGGCTCAGGAGAAGCATCGCCGTCGTGGCCGCGGCGCTGTCGGCCGCCGGCGCGGTCTCGATCGGCACGGCGGGCAGCAGCGCCGCCCAGACGGCGGGCCTGCGCGCGTACGGCATCTCGGCCGACGGCACGCTGATGGCGACGTTCACCACCGACCGGCCGCAGGTGCTCGACTGGGTCCGGGTCATCACCGGCCTCAGCGGCGACACGGCCCTGCTCGGGATCGACTTCCGCATCCAGAACGGCCTGCTGTACGGCGTCGGCAACAACGGCGGCGTCTACACGATCAGCATGCCGCCGGCGACGCCCGACGTCGTCGTCAAGAAGGTCTCCCAGCTGAGCGTTCCGTTGTGGGGCACCAGCTTCGGCGTCGACTTCAACCCGGCCGCCGACCGGCTCCGGCTGGTCAGCGACCAGGGCCAGAACCTGCGGCACAACCTCGCCGACGGCGTCACGGCCGAAGACGCCATCCTGACCACGCCGCCGGCGCTGGGGCCGACCCGCGGCGTGACGGCCGCCGCGTACACGAACAACGACCTGAACCCCGACACCGCGACGACGCTCGTCGACATCAACACGGCCACCGACCAGGTGATGATCCAGTCGCCGGCCAACAACGGAACGCTGGCCGCGACCGGCGCGCTCGGCGTCGACGCCGGCCCGAACGCGGGCTTCGACATCTACAGCGACCTGGTGGCGGGCAAGACGGTGTCGGTGACCGGGTTCGCCACGCTGGCGGTCGGGGGCCAGAGCTCGCTGTACAGCGTGAACCTGCTGACCGGCGCGGCCACGGCGGTGGGGCAGTACCCGCTGAACATCGGGGACATCGCGGTCGCCCTCGACACCAACTGAAGCCCCGGGGAGGGGAGCCCGCCCCGGCATCGGGACGCCGGGGCGGGCTCGGCTGGGGAGTCAAGGGTTCAGAACGCGGTGTACCCGCCGTCGACGGGCAGGACCGCTCCGGTGATGTACGACGACTCCGGTGAGGCCAGGAAGAGGATCGCGGCCGCCACCTCCTCCGGTGTCGCGAGGCGGCCCAAGGGGATCTGGTCCTCGCGGTGGCGGCGATACGCCTCGGGGTCGGCTTTGCGCCGGAACGAGGCCTCGATGACCGGGGTGGCCGTCAGGCCCGGGGCGACGACGTTGACGCGGATGCCGCGCGGGGCCCATTCGATCGCCGCGCCCTTGGCGAGCATGATCAGGCCGCCCTTGGCCGCGGAGTACAGGACCTCCTCGGGCTTGCCGACGATGCCGAGGCGTGAGCCGACGCAGACGAACGAGCCTCCTTCCGGTGGCATCAGCGGTGCGAAGTGCTTCATCACCAGGAACGCGCTGAGCAGGTTGCTGTGGAGGACGTCCTTCGCGTCCTCGTAGGCCATCTCCGTGAGCGGACCGCCGGCCTGCAGGCCGTGGTTGAGGACGACGGCCTGCACCGTGCCGAAGTCCGCCGCCGCGCGGTGGGCCAGCTCCTCGACGAACGCCTCGTCGTTGAGGTCTCCCGGGACGTACCGGTCGGCGGGGTCCGCGGTGGCGAGCCGCTCCCGGCGGCCGGTGAGGAGCAGGCGCGCGCCCTCGCGGCGGAAGCGGGCGGTCACCGCCTCGCCGATTCCGCTGCCGGCGCCGGTCACCAGGGCGGTGGTGTTCTCGAGTCTCATGGGGACGCTCCTTCGCGGGGTGGGCCGGTCAGGCGAGGAAACCGTGGTACTCGTTGAGCTTGGCCAGCACGCCCTTCGTGCCGGCGACGCTTAGCCGCGGACCGCGGTGGTGAGTGCGGCTTCCTGGTCGCGGGCGGCGCGGGCGTGCGCGTCCCGGCCGGCGCTCCCGTGACCCGGGTAGGTGAAGACGCCGGCCGGCACGAGGCCGTGCCCGGCGGCGAAGGCCTGCATGCGGTCGATGTTGTCCTGCACGACGTCGGCGAGCACGATCGGCGCGGGGGTGTCGATCCGCCCGAGCAGACCGTCGAGTGCTTGCCGGAGCCGGTTCACGGTGCGCCTCTTTCGGTGGGCTGTGAAGCGGCGCAGACCAGCTGGTGGTCCGCCGCCGAACCGGGGCCGGTCACGGGCGCGGCAGGCCGAACAGCACGGGCAGGTCCGCGATGTCGGTGATCCGCTCGTAGCCGAGCCAGTGCTCGTCCTGCTCGAAACCGCGGTCGACGTACACCTTGCGCTCGATGCCCATGACCGCCGCGGGGCGGTGGTCGTACTTCGGGCTCGCCGAGACGTGCACGAGCTCGTCCGGGGTCACGCCGAGCTTGTCGAAGGTGTACTCGAACGCGCGCAGCCGGGGCTTGTAGACGCCCATCTGCTCGGCCGTGATGACGACCTCGAACGGGGCCTGGAGGTTCTCCACCAGGCGGGCCGCGTGCGCGTTGTCGGTGTTCGTCACGATCACCAGGGGAACCGCCTCCGCCAGGCGGTTCAGCGCCGCGGTGACGCCGGGGTAGGGGGTCCAGGTCGGGACCTCCTCGTACACGGCCTCGGCGTCGCTTTCCCGGTACTCCATGCCGAACCGGCGCATGGTCCGTTCCAGCGAGTGGGCGACGACCTGGTGGAAGGGCTGCCATTCGCCCATGCACTCGTCGATCCGGTAGGCGTTGCCCGCGCGGAGGAACTCGTCGGCGATCTCCGGCGGGAGGCGGTCGCCCAGGGTCCGGCGGATGGCGTCGTTGATGCGGAAGTGGATCAGCGTCCCGTTCATGTCGAACGTGACGAACTTCGGCTTGCTGTCGAAGGCCACGGAGTCCTCCAAGGGCGATCCGGAGAGCGGAGTGGAAGCGAGTATCGGCGCGCACTCGTCAACTGTCAACAGTTGACGAGTGCTGTTCCAGATTCAATCTGAAACGTATTTCGGGGGACGGGCCTGTCCGCCGCCCCGGATCGCTATGGTCGTGAGGTGGCGAGCAACCCGACATCGCGCGACTACACCAAGGCCTCGGTTCTCGAGGTGGTCCTCTCCCGGGCGCCGGTGACGCGCACCGAGGTCATCGAACTCACCGGCCTGAGCAAGGCCACGGTGTCGCGCGCGGTCGAAGAACTCCGTGCGGACGGCTTCGTCGCCGACGGCGGGGTCGACGCGGCCGGTGGCCGGGGCAGGCGGTCGACCTACCTGGACGTCCCCGGCACGGCCGGGCACGTGGCCGGAGTCAGTTTCGGGGTGCTGACCACCGGTGTCCTGGTCGCCGATCTGCGGGGTCGCGAGGTCGGCCACGTCGTCGTCCCGACCGTGAACCACGACGAGGCAGGCGATGCCGCGAAGTGGCTGGCCGGTCTGGTCGAGGAGACGGCCGGAGCGGGGCGGGGTCCCCTGCGTCAGCTCGTCGTCGCGGTGCCCGGCCGGGTCCGCGACGGCGCGGAGATCTTCGGCCCGGCGCGGGCGGCGAAGATCTTCACGGGTTCCGGCCTCCGGCGCGCTCTCGCGGATCTGGTCGACGCCCCCGTGTTCCTCGACAGTGACGCCAACGCGTCCCTGCTGGGCATCCTGGCGGAGGACGCCAGCGTCGGAAACGCCGCGCTCTTCAACGTCAGCAGCGTGCTCAACTTCGCCGGCTGCGCGGGACACGAACTCGTCCGCGGGCGCACCCCGGCTTTCGGGGGGATCGGCGTCCTCTGTGCCGGGGTCGGCGAAGAGACCCTCGACGGGCTGCTGAGCGTGAAAGGGCTCCTCAAGTTCGCCCGTGGCCGCGGGCTCGACCTGAAGCGCGTCGAGGAACTGTGGCGAGGGCGGCGGGACGACGCGGCGCGCGCCGCGGTGCTGGACGCGTTCGCCACGGCGATCGTGACCGCCGTGAGCGCGGTCGCCGTGACGCTGGATCCGGAAACGGTCTACTTCGCGGGCCGGTTGTGCCCGCTCGTCGAGGAGGTGCTGCCCGAGGTGCGCGGCCGTCTCGACCGGATCCTCCCGGTGGCGCCCGAGGTCAAGGTCGTGACGCAGGTCGTCGGCCTGTCCACGGCGCGCGGAGCGGTGATCGCCTGCCTGGCGCCGGCCCGGGACCGGCTGCGCGACGCGGTGATCGAGGCGCGCGGCCGGCGCGCGGCCCAGCCCGCGCCGGCTTTCTGAGGCCTCTCGCGGGAGACCGGCCGGGCGTCGACCGGCGGCTGTAAAAGTTTCAGGTTGGAACTGGAACGAATCGTGTTATGGTCGGTCCCGGCAGCGACCCACCAGCCGCACGAGATGTGAAGGTGACCGCCGATGACTTCGACGTTGAGCCGGGCAATCGCCGGCTACCCCAACCGGTTCGACCCCGCGGTGCTGGGCGACCTCCCGGCGGCCCTCCGGGAGACCATCCGCCGCCGCGGCGAGGTGCTCGGCCCCGGCTACACGCTCATCTACCGCGAGCCGGTCGAGTTCGTCGCCGGGCACGGCGCCCACCTGATCGACCGCGACGGCAACGACTACCTGGACGCCTACAACAACGTTCCCTGCGTCGGCCACGCTCACCCGCACGTGGCCGAAGCGGTCGCGCGCCAGGTGGCGACGGTGAACACCAACACGCGGTACGTCGAGGAAGCCCTGGTCGCCTACGCCGAGCGGCTGCTCGCGACCTTCCCCGAAGGGCTGAGCAGGCTGAGCCTCGCCTGCAGTGGCTCGGAGGCGAACGACCTCGCGGTGCGGGTGGCGAAGTTCCACACCGGCGGCACCGGGATCATCGTGACCCGCTGGGCCTACCACGGCATCACCAGCGAGGTCGCGAGCTTCTCACCCACGCTGGGGGCGGGCTCCCCGCTGGGCCCGGACGTCCGCGTCATCGACCCGCCCGACCCGCGGCTCGCCGCGCCCGGCGTGTCACTCGCCGAGCACATGCGTGCCCAGGTCCGCGGCGCGATCGACGACCTCGAGCGCCACGGGTTCCGGGTCGCGGCGCTGATCACCGACGGCGCGTACTCCAGCGACGGGATCTTCACCGACCCGGTCGGCTACCTCCCGGGCGTCGTGGCCGAGGTCCGCGCGGCCGGCGGTGTCTACATCGCGGACGAGGTGCAGGCGGGGTTCGCCCGGCTCGGCGAGACGATGTGGGGCTTCGACCGCCACGGCGTGCTCCCGGACATCGTCACCCTGGGCAAGCCGATGGGCAACGGGATGCCGATCTCCGGGGTCGTGTTCCGCCCCGAGGTCTCCGACGAGTTCGGGCGGACCGTCCGCTACTTCAACACGTTCGGGGGCAGCTCGATCCCGGTGGCCGCCGGTGCCGCCGTGCTGGACGTCTTCGAGGAGGAGAACGTCCGGCAGCGCGTGCTCGAGAACGGCACCGCGCTCCGGAAGGGGCTCGAAGAGATCACCAAGGGCTCCGCGCACGTCGCCGAAGTCCGCGGCAGCGGCCTGTACGTCGGGGTGGAGATCGCCGAGGACCGGGAGCCCGATCGCGCGCGGGCCGAGGACGTCATCAACGACCTGCGCGAGCGCCGGGTCCTCATCAGCGGCACGGGCCAGGCCGCGAACATCCTGAAGATCCGTCCGCCGCTGGCGTTCACCGCCGCGGACGTGACCCGGTTCCTGGAGACCTTCGCCGAGGTCGCGAAGGTCCGGCTGTGAGCTCCGCCGAGCGGCTCCTGGCGGAGAGCGGCCTGGCGTCGCCGCACGAGCCCGTGGACGTCGCGCTCGTGAGCGCCCTCGTCGCGCGGCACTACTCCCTCCACGGAGAACTCGAGCGGGTGGCGACGGAGAAGGACGACACCTTCCGGCTCCGGACCGGAGCGGGGAACTACCTCGTGAAGGTCTCCCCGCCGGACGAGCCGGAGACCACAGTGGCGCTCCAGACCGCCGTGCTGCGGTTTCTCGAGGACACCGCCGCGGAGCTGCCGATCCAGCGGGTGAAGCTGACGGTGGACGGGGCCGACCACGTCCTCCTCGCGGCGCGCGACAGCGGCACCCGCGTTCTCCGGGTGCTCGGCTACGTCGACGGCGAGGTCCTGGCGCAGACGACGGCGGAGCCGGCTCAGCTCGCCCGCGCGGGGGAGGTGCTGGCCCGCGTCGACGTCGCGCTCGCGGCGTTCACCCACCCCGCGGACCGGCGCGGGCTGGTGTGGGACATCCGGCACTTCCACCGGCTGACCGGACTCGCCGAGCAGGTGCCGGACCCCGGGCACCACCGGCTGGCGCGAGCTGTCTTCGCGCTCTTCGAGGCGGCTGTCGTCCCCGCCCTCGACCACCTGGAGACGCAGGTGATCCACGGTGACTTCAGCCCGCACAACATCGTCGTGGACCGGCGGCGCGACGAGTTCGTGACGGGTGTCATCGACTTCGGTGACACCGTGCGCAGCGCGGTGATCTTCGATCCCGCCGTGACGCTGGCGAACCTGCTCGGCCGGACGCCGGGCAGCCCCTGGCGGGAGGCCTGCGCCTTCGCCGCCGGCTACACCGGGGTGCGGCCGATCAAGGAGGCGGAACTCCCGCTGCTCCCGGTCGCCGCGCTGGCCCGGCTCACGCTGCGCGCGCTGCTGGCCGGCTGGCG
The DNA here is from genome assembly GCF_017308975.1 of Amycolatopsis sp. MtRt-6. GTDB lineage: Bacteria > Actinomycetota > Actinomycetes > Mycobacteriales > Pseudonocardiaceae > Amycolatopsis. The sequence continues at coordinate 135,398 of NZ_JADWPD010000025.1, forward strand.
CGCGCGGCGCGTCCCGGACCGGCGTGACTACCTCTTCGAACACGCGAAGGACGACTGGCTCAACGTGGAGCGCGCGCTGGCCGTGCCGCTCGACGACGTCGTCACCCACCTCACGAAAGGAAAACAGCCATGATCGAGTTCGAACCCAAGTACATCACGTTCGACATGCACGGGACGCTGATCCGGTGGCACATCACGGATCTGACCCGCGAGCGGCTGGCCGACATCGTCCCGGCCGACCTGATGGACGAAGTCCTCCAGAGCTTCAAATGGCAGCGGCTGGACGAGGTGCTGAACCCCTGGAAGCCGTTCCCGGACATCATCCACGACTCGCTGCGCAAGGCCCTCGAACGCTTCGACCTGCCGTACCGGAAGGCCGACAGCCAGGCCATCGTGGACGCGATCCCGACCTGGGGGCCCTACCCCGAGGTGCCCGAAGCGCTGCGGACGCTGGCGTCCCGCTACCCCCTGGTCATCCTCAGCAACGCCGCCGACGACCAGGTCATGAGCAACGTGGAGAAGCTCGGCGCCCCGTTCCACGCGGTCTACACCGCCGAGCAGGCCCAGGCCTACAAACCGCGGTACCAGGCCTTCGAGTACATGCTGAAGCAGCTCGGCTGCGGGCCGAAGGACATCCTGCACGTCTCCGCCAGCCCGCGCTACGACCTCATGGCCGCGAACGACCTGGGCATCACGCACAAGGTCCACGTCAACCGCGGGTTCGAGCCGAGCACACCCGGCTACGGCTACCACGAAGTCAACCTGCTCTCCCAGGTGCCGCCGTTGCTCGGCCTCTGAGGATCACGAACGCTGGCTGGTGTTCTCCATACGTGTCTGGAGGTAGTGGAGGTCGAGGGCCCGGGTGAACGCGGTCGCGTCCCGGGCCGCCAGCGCGTGGACGATGGCCTGGTGCTCCTGCAGGAGCGAGTCTTCGGAGGGGTACCAGCGTTCCAGCCGGTTGATCGACAGGGACGACTCGGCGATCAGCGTCGAGTACGCCCGCTGGATCCGCGAGTTGCCGGACGCCGCCACCAGCGTGCTGTGGAAGCGCAGGTCGAGTTCGACGACCTCGCGCCAGCGGCCCGAGCGTTCCGCCGGGCCGATCTCGTCGACGATCGCCTGCAGTTCGCGCACCGTCCGGTCGAGGACGTCGTCGTCCGCGGCCAGCACCTTCTCGCCGCAGCGGGCCTCCAGGGTCTGGCGGGCCTCGTAGATTTCGGCGATGTCCTCGGACGTGATGTCGGTGACGAAGACGCCCCGGTTGGGGATGCGGACCAGCAGGCCTTCCTGCACCAGCCGCTGCAGTGCCTCGCGCACCGGGCCGCGTGACACACCCAGCTGCTTGGCGATCTCGGACTCCGACAGCGCCTGGGCCGGCTGCAGGGTGCCGCCGAGGATGTTGTTCCTGATCTGGGCGGCGATGGTGCCGGACACCGACGGGTAATCGATGGCCTGCAGGTTCAGGTTCTTCATCCGGGTACCCCCTGCGATCGTTCGTTCACTGAAGACTGTTGACGATACACGAGCTTAACGAAGCACGTTCACAGTGAACTGTTGACAGTTTGCAGTGACCCAGCTTACTGTCGCTTCCTGCCGGACACCTTCGCTTCACCTGGAAAGGGCTCACCGTGATCGACTCAGCCTTCCGGCCGAAGTACGTCTCCTTCGACTGCTACGGCACGCTCATCAACTTCCAGATCACCCCGGTCACCCGCGAGCTCGTCGGCGACCGGCTCACCCCCGAGCAGTTCGACCGGTTCGTGATCGACTTCCGCGGCTACCGGTACGACCAGGTCTGCGGGGAGTTCTACGACTACCAGCAGGTCCTCCACGACGCCTACGCCCGGACCTGCAAGAAGTGGGGCCTCGAGGTCGCCGGGGACGCCGGTGAGCGCTTCTCCGACGCCGTCCTGTCCTGGGGCGCGCACGCCGACATCCCCAGCCCGCTGAAGAAGCTGGGGGAGCACTACCCGCTGGTGATCCTCTCCAACGCCAACACCCGCTACCTCGACGTGAGCGTCCCCCGGCTCGGCGCCGACTTCCACGCCGTCTACACCGCCGAGCAGGCCGGCTTCTACAAGCCCCGCTACGCCGCCTTCGAGTACATGCTCGACCAGCTGAACACGCCGCCGGAGCAGTTCCTGCACGTCTCGTCGCACACCCGGTACGACCTGATGCCCTGCCACGACCTGGGCTTCACCAACACCGTGCTGCTCGACCGCGGCTACGACCCGCCGGCCCCGGTGTACGGCTACACGAAGGTCGACTCGCTCGACGAGCTGAACGGCCTGCTGGGGCTCTGACCACGATGAAACTGACCTCGTACTGGCAGGACACCGCCACCCCCGGCGCGGACCACCGGCGGACGCCGGTCCCCGAACGCGTCGACGTCGCCGTCGTCGGTGGCGGGCTGACCGGGACCTCGGCGGCCGTCGAACTGCGCAAGCTCGGCGCGTCCGTGGCCGTGCTCGAGCAGAACACCATCGGCTGGGGCGCCTCCGGCCGCAACGGCGGCATGGCCACCACCGGCCTCGCGATCGGCTTCGGCACCGCCGTCAAACGCTACGGCGCCGACCGCGCGGTCTCGATGTTCCGGACCTACAACGACGCGATCGACAGCATCGAAAAGCTGGTCGCCGACCACCAGATCGACTGCGACTTCGCGCGCTCCGGCAAGCTCACCCTCGCCTACCGCCCCGCGCACTTCGAGGCGATGGTCAAGACCCGGAAGGCCCTGAAGGAGCTCGCCGGACACGAAGTCATCACCGTCCCGAAGGCGGACATCCACACCGAGATCGGCTCCGACTTCTACCACGGGGCCACCGTCGACCCGCTCGCCGCGGGCCTGCACGTCGGCAAGTTCGTGCACGGCCTCGCGAAGACCGCCGACGCCCTCGGCGCGACGATCTGCGAGAACGCCGAAGTGACCACGCTGGACCCCGGCCCCGGCGGCGGGCACGTCCTGCAGACGACCCGCGGCCGCGTGCACGCGGCCGAGGTGCTGATCGCCACCAGCGGCTACACCGGCAAGGTGACGCCGTGGCTGCGGCGGCGGCTGATCCCCGTCGGCAGCTTCATCATCGTCACCGAGCCTCTCGCCCAGGACGTCGTGGACCGGATCCTGCCGAACCGGCGGCAGGCCTCGGACAGCAAGAACCTCATCTACTACTTCCGGATCACCCCCGACAACCGCCTGCTCTTCGGCGGCCGCGCCCGGTTCGCGATGTCCAGCCCGGACTCCGACGTCCGCAGCGGGCAGATCCTCGTCAAGGCGATGACCGAGCTGTTCCCGTACCTCGCGGGCACCCGGATCGACTACACGTGGGGCGGGCTGGTCGACCTGTCGATGGACCAGCTCGTGCACGCGGGCCGGCGCGACGGCGTCCACTACTCCCTCGGCTACAGCGGCCACGGCGTGCAGATGGCCACCTACATGGGCCAGATGATGGCCCGGTTCATCTCCGGCGACGCGGCCGCCAACATCTGGGGCGACGTCAAGTTCCCGCCGGTCCCGGGGCACTTCGGCCGTCCGTGGTTCCTGCCGCTGATCGGCGGCGGGGCACGCGTGCTGGACGCGATCTCATGACCGCGGCGGCCACCGGGACCGCGCCGCGGACCGCGTCGTTCGGCCTGCCCGGCGGTGCGCTGGTCGCCGGTGCGTGGCAGACCGCCGGGCTCACCGTGGCGGTGTCCGACCCGCACGACGGCACGCCCGTCGGCTGGGTCGCGCGCAACGACGCCGCCGACGTCGACGCGGCCGTCCGCGCGGCAGCCCGCGCGGCCGCCGAGCCGTGGCCGCTGTGGCAGCGGCGGGAAGCCCTGGACGAGGCCGCGCGCATCGTGCGTGACGAACTGCCCTGGCTGGCCGGGATCATCAGCACCGAGGGCAGCAAGACGATCACCGAGGCCGAGCAGGAGGTGCGGCGCTGCGCGGAGACCCTGCGCCTGTCCGCGGCGGCCGGCCCGGTCCTGCGCGGCGAGGTGCTCGAGTTCGACGACAGCGACCGGGGCGCCGGCAAGCGCGGCTGGTTCGTCCGCGCGCCGCTCGGCGTCGTCGCGGCCATCACGCCGTTCAACGACCCGCTCAACCTGGTCGCCCACAAGGTCGGCCCGGCGCTGATCGCGGGCAACGGCGTCGTGGTGAAGCCCGCGGAGGCCACGCCGCACTCGGCACTGGCCCTGGCGGAGATCCTGCTGCGGGCCGGGGTGCCACCGGCCCGGCTCGCGGTCGTCTGCGGCGACGGGGCGACCGGTCACGCGCTGGTGACGCACGCCGGCGTCGACGTGGTCTCGTTCACCGGCGGGCCGGTCACGGCCGCGCGGATCGCCGCGGCGGCCGGGCCGAAGAAGCTGCTGATGGAGCTCGGCGGCAACAACCCGGTGATCGTGTGCGGTGACGCCGACCTCGACGCCGCCGCCGACGCGATCGTGCGGGGCGCGTTCGGGTGCGCGGGGCAGAACTGCCTGTCGGTCCAGCGCGTCTACGCCGACGCATCGATCCACGACGCACTGCTGACCCGCATCACGGCCGGCACCCGCGCGCTGAAGGTCGGCCCGAAGACCGACCGGACGACCGGCGTCGGCCCGATGATCGGCGAGGCCGAAGCCGCCCGGGTCGAAGCCTGGGTCGACGCGGCACTCGCCGGCGGTGCCCGCGCGCACACCGGCGCCCGGCGCGACGGCGCCTACTACCACCCGACCGTCCTCACCGGCGTGCCGGCGGACGCCGACGTGCTGGTGCGCGAGGTGTTCGGCCCGGTGGTCACGGTGGTGCCGGTCGAGTCCGCCGCGGCCGCGGTCGCGGCGGCGAACAGCGCCCAGGCCCTGCACGCCGGTGTCTTCACCGGTGGGCTCGACGAGGCACTGTCCATAGCGGACCGGCTGCACGCCGGTGCCGTGGTCGTCAACGGCACGAGCGACTTGCGGATCGATTCGATGCCGTTCGGGGGGTTCAAGAGTTCGGGGATCGGGCGCGAAGGCGTCCGGTTCGCGGTGGCTGCGATGAGCGAGCCGAGGTGCACGATCATCGCGGGGGGCCCGCAGCATCAGTCCACAGTGAATCGAACCCAGTAGACATCGGCAACCGGGCGTGTTTCGCTCGTCCCCGGGCCGCTCCGGCGAAGGAGAATCAGATGCGGGTCAAGGCAGCGATGAGCGCGGTGGTCTTCACCGCGGCGATGAGCCTGACAGCGTGCACCACCCAGGGTGCCGCGCCGGTGGGTGGCGGCGGGGCCGCCCCCACCGAGCACACCGACGACATTTCGGTCGGCGTGCAGCCCGACCCGGCGGCGGTCGCCCTGCTGCCCGCCGACGTGAAGGCCAAGGGCACCCTGGTCGCCGCGGAGGACCTGACCAGCCCGCCGACGACCTTCATGGCTTCGGACAACAACACCCCGATCGGGTTCAACCCGGACATCGCCCGGCTCATCGCGGCCAAGCTGGGCTTGAAGCTGGAGATCAAGAACGTCAAGTTCGACGTCATCATCCCCGGCCTCCAGGGCAACCGCTACGACCTCACGGTGTCGACGATGGGGACCTCGGCCGAGCGGCTGAAGGTGCTCGACATGATCGACTACCTGACGAACGGCTCCGCGGTCGCCACGGCACACGGCAACCCCAAGCACCTGGCCATGGACTCGCTGTGCGGTGCCACTCTCGGCGTGCAGTCCGGCACCACCCAGGAACTCAAGTGGCTGCCGAAGCTGAACCAGGACAACTGTGTGAGCAAAGGGAAAGACCCGATCAAGGCCGTCGCGCTGCCGAGTGTCAACGACGCGCTGACCCAGGTCGCCTCCCGGCGCATCGACGGCGTGTTCTACGACGCGACCTCGCTCAACTGGGCGAAGGCCAAGCAGCCGAACGCCTTCGACGTCCTGCAGCCGGTGCTGAACCCGTTGCCGGTGGCCATCGCCTTGAACCTCAACTCGCCGTTGACCCCGGCCGTGCAGGCCGCGCTGCAGTCGGTCATCGACAGCCCGAAGTACCAGGAAGCGTTGTCCCGCTGGGGTTTTGACGGCCTGGGTGTCACCAAGGCCGCCCGCTCCAAGCCGCAACCGAAGTGAGGGAACCGGTGACCGCAGTGCTGCCCGAGGAGAAGAAGCGGATCAGGCCCCCGCGCACGCGGGACTACGTCGCCTGGGTGGTGGCGGTCGCGGTCGTCGCCGGGCTGCTCTACGCGCTGGTCAGCAACGAGAACTTCCAGTGGGACGTGGTGCTGCGGTACTTCACCGCAGCCTCCATCCTCGACGGCATCGGCATCACCCTCATGCTGACCGCGGTGAGCATGGCGCTGGGCACGCTGCTCGGGCTCGTCCTCGCGATCATGCGGATGTCGTCGCAGGCCCCGATCTCCGGGCTGGCGCGGCTGTACATCATGTTCTTCCGGGGCACCCCGGTCCTGGTCCAGCTGGTGTTCTGGTTCAACGTGGCCGCGCTGTACCCGAACCTGGCCATCGCCGGCCACCCCGTGGACATGAACGCGCTGATCACCCCGCTCACCGCGGCGATCGTCGGGCTGACGCTCAACCAGGCCGCCTACATGGCCGAGATCATCCGCGGCGGCTTCGCGGCGGTGCCCCGCGGGCAGTTCGAGGCGGCCGAGTCGCTCGGCATGAGCGAGTTCACCAAGCTGCGGCGGGTGATCATCCCGCAGACCATGCCCGCGATCATCCCGGCGACGGGCAACCAGGTGATCGGAATGCTCAAGGAGACGTCGCTGGTCAGCGTGCTCGGCGTCGCCGACCTGCTGCAGAGCGCGCAGTCGATCTACGCGCGGACCTACGAGACCATCCCGCTGCTCATCGTGGCCAGCCTGTGGTACCTGATCATGACGCTCACGCTCAGCGTTCCCCAGTCGATGATCGAACGCCGGTTCTCGCGCTCCTCGCGGCCGGCGATCAAGGTGAAGGAGTCGCTGCTGTGAGCGCCGACGGCACGATCGTGGCACGCAAGCTGTGCAAGAGCTTCGGGCAGCACCGGGTGCTGAACGAGATCGACCTGACCGTCGCGGCCGGCGAGATCTCGTGCATCATCGGCCCCAGCGGCTCGGGGAAGTCCACCCTGCTGCGGTGCATCAACGGGCTGGAGAAGATCGACCGCGGCGTGCTGCGGGTCAACGGCGAGGACTTCGGCTACGTCGAGCACGCGAACGCCTACCACGCGGTGCCCCCGCAGCGGCTGGCCGAGCAGCGGACGCGGATCGGGATGGTGTTCCAGCAGTTCAACCTCTTCCCGAACATGACGGCCGAGGCCAACGTGATGTCGGGGCCGGTGCTGGTGAAGAAGACCGCCAAGAAGGCGGCCCGGGAGCAGGCCGCCGAGCTGCTGGCCCGGGTCGGGCTCGCGAACTGCGGCCACAAGTACCCGGCCCAGCTGTCCGGCGGCCAGCAGCAACGGGTCGCGATCGCCCGCGCGCTGGCGATGGAGCCGACGATCATGCTGTTCGACGAGCCGACGAGCGCGCTCGACCCGGAGCGGGTCGGCGAGGTGCTCGCCGTCATGCGCGACCTCGCCGACCTCGGGATGACGATGCTCGTCGTCACCCACGAGATGGGGTTCGCGCGCGAAGTGGCCAAGGACATCCTGTTCATGGACGAGGGGATCGCCGTCGAGCGCGGCGACGCCCGTGAAGTGCTCGCCAACCCGGCCGAGCGGCGGACCCGGGAATTCCTCGAAAGGGTGTTGTGATGGACGGCAAGCTGGCGGTCGTCGGCCTGGGCAGCGTGGGCAGCATGGCCCTGTGGCTGGCGGCGCGGCGGTCCGGGACCGGGTCCGGTGCGGTCGTCGGCTTCGAGGCCTGGACGCCGGGCCACACGCGCAGCGCGGTCGGCGGCGACACCCGGCTGTTCCGGATGACGTACCGCCGCGGCCCCCGGTTCGCCCCGCTGCTGGAGCGGGCGAACGTGCTGTGGCCGGAGCTCGAAGCCGAGACCGGTCAGGAGATCCTCACCCGCTGCGGCGGCCTCGCGATCGGTGCGCGCGACGGCGGCTACCTGGGGGAGCTGCTGGCGACCACGAAGGCCAACGGAACCCCGTTCGAATTCCTGGAGCACGACGAGCTCGCCGCCCGCTACCCGCAGCACGGGCTGCGGCCGGACGACTGCGCGGTGTTCGACCCGCGGGCCGGGTTCCTGCGCACCGACCGCGCGGTGCTCGCCGCGACCCAGGCCGCCCGCGACGCCGGCGCCGAGGTGCTGGAAGGCACGGCGATCGACGAGATCCGGGAGGAACCGGACGCGGTGGTGCTCCGGTCCGGGCCGCGCACCTGGCGGTTCGAGCGGGTGATCGTCGCGGCGGGCGGCTGGTCGAAGGACCTGCTGCCGCCACCGATCGCGGCCGCCGTCCACCCCCGCCGGAACTACCTCACGTGGTTCGTGGCCCGCCGGCCGGCGGAGTTCGCGCCGGAGCGGTTCCCGATCTTCAGCCGGATCGAGAGCGACCGTTCCCTGTACGGCGCCCCGAGCACCGACGGGGTGACGGTGAAGGCCACGCTCGACGGCCGGTCCCGGCCCGCCGAGCACGCCGGCCGGGTCGAGCGCGAGCTGACCCCGGCGGAGACGGCCGAGGCGTGCGAGACGGTGGCGGAGTTCCTGCCGGGACTGGTGCCGAGCATCGTGCGCGCGGACGCGTTCCCGGACCTTTTCACGGCGGACCAGGCACCGCTGCTGGGCAGCCTGCCGGGGCGGCCGCGCACGGTCTTCGCCACGGGGTTTTCGGGGGTGGGCTTCAAGATGGCACCGGCGTCCGCCGAGGCGGCGGTCGCGCTGGCGTTCGGCGAGCCTACGGTCGAGATCGGTGACTTCCGGCCCAGGCGGTTCGCCGGCCGCGTGCCGGCCTAGCGGATCCCGCGGCTCCGGAGCCGGCCCCGAGCGCCCCAATGTGGCCTTCGGTGCGGTGGACGCACCGAAGGCCACATTGGGTGCGTTGGGCGCACCGAAGGCCACATTGGGTGCGTTGGATGCACCGAAGGCCGCCTTAGTCAAGTTGGGACTGAGGCACCTAACCACATCGAAGGTGTTTTCGCTGCTCAGCGGCATAGGCCGGTGGGAGTACCCCGGAGGGGTTCCGACTCCTCCGGGGTAGGGAGCCGGAGCGTAGTGGTGAGCTTACCTAACGAAAGTCGACAGCCATGGATAGTGGATAATGGGCGGATAGGTTGCCGACGTCGAAGGGGCTCCCCGCGTGTCCACTGCTCAGCCGGTCAGTGCCACTCCCGTAGCTGTGCTCGACGTGCGCGAGCATGAGCATGAAGACGTGCTCCGCCGCGTTGAGCATGTCTTCGGGCTTCGGCTTGACAGGTCGTCAGTGGTGTTCGGCGAGTCCGGCGCAACGGAGGGCTTCCGGACAAGCAACGAGACGTGGGCCCGGATCGAGCGGCGGAACCGCTGGAAGATCAACAGTGCGGTTTGGGTCGGGCTGGAGGCCGCCGCGACCATCAAGAACGTCCGGAAGCCGGAGTGGTTCCAGGCCACAACCTGGATCGACAGCCCGCGCGAAGTCGCCTGGCGAGCTGACGAGGTCGAGCTGATCTCTGCGCCGATCGTGGGCGATCTTGCCACGATCGCGACGCTGCCCGACGCCTGGTGGACCGCTCTGCGGGAGTCGTTGACCGCTCTCGGCGCTCACCCGACCGAGCGGGTGGGCATGACGCAGGCGCACCTGACGAAACGAATCGGCGAAGTCTTCCCGGGGGTGGACACCACCGTGGACGAGTGGCGGACGGCCCACGCCGACGTGCACCCGGGAAACATCTCGATCGAGGGGCACCTGATCGACTGGGAAGACTGGGGCATGGCCCCGCGTGGGCTCGATGCCGCGACGTTGTGGCAGTCAGCGCTGCCGGACCCTGCGGTGGCGGCACGCGTTCAGCGCGAGTTCGCCGCCGACTTGCAGACGCGGTCTGGCAGGCTGTCTCAGCTGCTGGTCTGCGCGAATGCAATCCGCATCGCCGCCCGTCGCGGGCGGCCGACTCCTCTATCGGAGCCCGCGAAGGCGGCGGCGGAATTGCTGCTCGCGGAACTGCGCTCCTAGAACGTTCCCGGGTACGTGCGCACTGCAGGGGGCCAAGTGGTATCGACGAGCCCGACGTAGCCTGCCGCCAGCTCGTCGGTTAGTTCCGCGCATAGGCCCTCATCCACCAAGGTCTTGGCGAGAGCTGCGGCGTCGATACCTGTAACTCGGGAAACCCGCTCGATGTTCGCCGGGTTTCCCGACAGCAGAAGACGAAGGGCGGGCTCAGCTCGTGCGGCAAACGTGATCGCCTTGCTCACCGCCACGACGTCCAGCGTGTCGCCGTTCTCCTCAAACCGGGGCGGGAAGTCCGCCACGCACACGACGTCGGTCAGCGGGTCGAAAACGCCCGACGTGCTGACGTGCCGACGGGACGGCCGTTCATGCTCACGCGCCGCCAGGTAGGTCTCCTGCGGGTACTCGCCCAGGAGACCCGACGCCGCGGCGACCAGATATTCCGTGTCCGCAGCTCGATCCGCTGCGGTTCCCCAGCGATCCAGATCGACGCGGAACCGCTCCTGCTGGCGCGACCGGTCGGCAACCCAGCTGAACCAGTCGACCCCAGTTCGCTTCACGAATCCGAAGGTGGCGTGAAGGCTGTAGCCGTTCCCGTGCTCGGCGCGCGTGGCCTGGTGCCAGTAGCCGCGTGGAATGTGCATGACGTCGCCAGCCTTCATGGTGCCGGACCACACGACGTCCGCCGGGGGTTCGTTGTTCCGCTCCGCGTCACGGTACATCGGTGCAGTTCTTGAGGTCCCGCGCACCTCCCACGACTTTTCGCCACCGAGCTGAACGATGATGACGTCGTGGTCGTCCCAGTGCATGTTGAACCCGGCGGCGTCGTTCGTGGTCAGGTATGTGTTCACCTGAACCAGTTCCCGTGACCACCACTGCAACGCCTGGCACGTGATCTCCATGGCGGGGTCGAACGTGTCCAGCGTGTCGAGCACGATCGTGCAGCCCGACTCCATGAAATGGCCAAGGCGATCCATGCGCGCCATTGAGAGGCTTTGGCCTCGGCGAGTCACGGCATTGGCCAGGTATGCGTCCGGGTGCATCTCCTCCCCGCCCCGGAAGCATCGGAGCTGCGGCGACGTGAGCGAGCGCCGCATGATCACGTCCAGCAGCCTCGTGGGGGTTAGCAACCTGGCGCAGAGTGCCGGCACTGCCATGGCGCCCTGAGCGAATTGCTGGCCGAGGTGCTGGGGTCCGTTCCATCCGAGCGCCTTCTCGATTGCTTCCACCAGGTAGTGGTCCATATGTGCCTCGCTTCTCTTGCGAGCGATGGCGGACCAGCGCGGATTGCCTGGTCCGCCACCGCAGTTCGATGAGTCAGATCACTCCGGGATGTTCAGCCCGTCGCCGCCCGCGTCCCCGTGCCCGTCGCCGCCACCCGACGTCGACGGGTCGCCATGGGACAGATCGAGCCGGTCACGCACCCCGGACAGATCCCGAACGCCAACCACAAGGGCGTTCTTCTCGTCCATCTGATTTCCTCCTCAATTTTTCTTCTGCACGTCAATGGACATGACGTGACAACTTGGCGGCTACATGCCGAACCAGCCGCTGTTACGGTTCGACTTTCGAACCCCAGGGGGTGGCACTGGCCGCGGAACCCGCTTCGGCAGAGGCGGAAGAACTCGGGGAATGACCTGCGTATCCTGATCAGTTGGCCATGGCGGGAAGCACTTCGGACACCGGAATCCTTCTACGTTTTCAACGTCCAGCGTGCAGACAACGCCGCAACCTGAAACTGCGTAGATTTTTCCACTGGCACTTAGGCGGCCCGCATCGGTGGCGACTTGATGCAGTACATTGTCGTGTAACACCGCGCGCCAAGTGGTCTGGCGCTGTTGCTGCATTTCGCTCGCCGCTTTGCTTGCACTCGACGAATCAAGACTCGATACCGAATAAAGCGGAGCCAGCGCCTGAGCGCTGCTCATTGCGCTGCCAGGCGAGGAATCGTCTTCAGTATTGAGTCCTCAATAATTCGAATGTCGCCCAGCTTTCCCTCTGAGCGAAGGGGTGAGATCCACCAGGTGACCACGCCACCGAGAACTCGACTGGGAGGCAGTACCATGAGTGAGTTCGGGTGCATGAGTTCGATTCCTCTCATGCGGCTCAACTCTCGCGGAATGGTCGCGCCGGGCGCTACGAAGAAATAGCCACCACTAGGCGCCAGGGCGACCGGGCCTAAATGTCTCTCCTCAAGAAGTGCAGATGCCTCGCAAGCGAGCGAAGTGGATACCCGCAATACTTCGAAAGAGTCGCCTACTGGCGCCAAGATCGCGTGCTGATGCGTCTCCCACCAGGTCGCAACGACTCGTCGGTCTGTCGTCGCGCGCTCGGGCGGCACAGTAGGTTCGGCAACACCCAGGGGTTTCACAGAAATGGGATGACAATTCGCGATACCATCGCAAACTGGACCAGGAAGTACGCGCCAACCCAAGGCGGCATACTTGTGAGCTGCAGCCAACAGGGCCCGCCGCGGACGGGAATCACAGTTTGCGGCGGGAAACGGTATAGGCGATGAGCCGTGCGCCGCGGTAGCGGTCATAGGAACAGTTCCTCTCACGTTGAGGGCTGGCCCGCGTAACCCGCATGAGGGGGATGATGCGTGGGTTACGCGGGCCAGCAACGCAGACGGCCAGGGCAGGCGACGGCCCGGCTCATGTCTGCGTATTCAAACGCGCACGCCTGGGTCCATGAGCGTGCGCGCCCAGCCGACTTCGCGCCTTCACCAGTCGGCTGGCTGGATACCCGGTGATCGAATCAGTGTCGGAAACCCGCTCCGACCACCGGGCCGCCTGGGCACAGGGACGATGGGACAAAGGTGCACCCATCGGCAGGCTGACCACCTGGCGACCGCCGACAACGAGGCGGTGGTGACGAGCAACAACACCAGGGCGGCCGCTACAGACAGTGGAACCGCGATCAAGACCGTCACCATGACCCGTCCCTCTTCCTGGGCTTCGACTGTTTGCGCTGGTCACACAGCGTGGGTGGACGACTCCAGGTTCGCGTGGCCTTCGCTGACATCGGAACGTCATGGCCACTGACTTCCTCTGCCTTCTTCTGCCATCTGGCGATCAAGCTCGCCGAGGCGGTGACAGCGCCCTAACCTGGGACTTGTCCGTGGAGACGGGAGAGATGATGGTCGAGGACGAGCTACCGCGCACCCGGCTCGCGCAGCTGATGAAGCAGCAGCACATGACCGTCCAAGACCTGCGTGACCGCCACCGGGAGATCACGGGCACCGAACTCTCGGAACGGCAGGCCTATCGCTGGCTCGGTGGAGACATGAAGGGCCGGCCGTATCCGCATTCGCAGGCCGCTCTTGAGCAAATGTTCTGCGAGTCGGCGGTTCGTTTGTTCGGCCCACCACACGGAAGCGGGCTTGTACTACAAGCTCACTCGAACGAGGTAATCGCCCTGCCGCACGATCCCGCGCAGCAGGACTGGCAACGGCAGGTCCTCGCCACGAGCGCTCAGCGGGCGCGCGAGTTCCTGAGCAGGACGGAGGTCCCCAACGTGGGTGCAGAAACACTCGACCAACTGACCGACGACGTTCGAGGGCTGACCGTCGACTACCAGCAGAAACCGCTGGAAAGCCTGCTCGGCAAGATGAGCGCGACACAGAGCGAGATCTTTGGTCTCCTCGAAGGTCGACAGCGCCCAAGTCAGACCCTGGACCTGTTCCTGCTGGCAGGCGTGGCGTCCGGGCTGATGGCTCGCGCTGCCCACGACCTCAACTCGCCACAGGAGGCGATGACCCACGCCCGCGCGGCGTTCACCGCCGCCGACAACGCCGGCCATGACGGCTTGAAGGCGTGGGCGAAGGGGCTGCAGTCGCTGATCGCGTACTGGGCAGGCCGCTACGACGACTCCGTTCGATACGCCGGTGAGGGTTCGCAGTTCGCACTACACAGCCCCAACACCTCGGCCGTCTGGCTGGCGGCCGGCGAGGCGCGCTCGCTCGCGGCGCTCGGCCGGTACGAGGAGGCGCGGGGCGCCGTCGATCGAGCGACCGAAGCCCGGGACCAGGTCCGGCGCGACGACCTCGACGAACTCGGCGGTTTCTGCACCTTCAACCGTCCTCGTCAGCTGTACTACGCCGCAGAAGCGCTGGCGTGGGCCGGGCCGGACTTCGCGGAGGAGAGCGAACGGTTCGCGCTGGAAGCCACTGCGGCGTATGACGCCGCTCCCAGCTCAGATCGGGCGTTCGGCGACGAAGCGGGCACGCGATGCGCACTGGCCATAGCCCGTATCCACCGCGGTGAGTTCGAGGGTGCAGCGGACGCAATGGTCGGGGTCCTTGTACTACCCATTGCCCAGCGCACGCACGGCGTCGTTACCGCGGTCGAGCACGTCGAAAACCGGCTGGCGGCCCTCGACGCCGACGGCCGTGCGGTCGACGAACTCGGCGACTCGATGCGTTCGTTCGCATCCCAGCGGCTGGCGCTGCCGCAGTGACGACGACCGAACCGACAGCACCCGATGGCGAGGTTTCACTTACCGGGCAACGAACTCGCTTGCGCGAATTCGTCAGTGCTGACGGCGCTGCAGCCTATTCGATCGTCGGGGACGACCGGGTCACCAAGTTCCTGTCGTTCGACAGCCGCAGTCCGGCTGCCGCACAAGAGATGATCGACGGGGCTGTCCAGCGATCCAAGTCCCAGCCTCGCAACGAGTTCTACCTTGCGATGACACAACTCGACGACGACGGCTTGATCGGCTTCTGCCGCCTGGCGCTCACGGGAGTCAAGGCGGCGAAGCTCGGTTACGCGGTGGCGGCTGCCCACTGGGGCCGAGGCTACGCGAGCGATGCCGTCAGCATCATGCTCGGATACGCCTTCGGTTCGCTCTCCCTGCACCGGGTCACCGCGGCGATCGGTCCGGACAACGCTGCTTCGCAAGCAGTCGTGGAGAAGCTGGGATTCGTCCGAGAAGGTGTCCTGCGCGATCACGTCTTCACGAACGGTGCCTGGCGCGACTCCGTCCTGTACTCGCTCCTGCACGACGAATGGGCGACGTAGGGATGCCCGCCGGTCAGCCCAAGGGGCCCTCGGCGAGAAACCGACGCCGCCGGACCTACGCGAGCACCGCGGCCAACGTCAAGTAGACGCCACCACCGAGCACGACGCCGGCGATCGCGCCTGTGGTGACCTGCGCCGCGGTGTGGTCCTTGAGCTCGACGCGGGACCAGCAGACCCAGGCGACCGCCACGAACAGCAGCGCCAGCCAGGGGCCGTAGACCTTCATCAGCATGACGGTCGCACCAGCGGCGACGATGGCGTGCATCGAAATCTTGAACCGGAGACCGAAGGTGACCGCCAGCGCGACGACCAGGCACGCGAGCTCGGCCGCAGCCAGCGCGATCATCTCGTGCGGGGCGTTGCCCACCAGCAGGATGACGAACCCGGCGGCCAGCGAGCTGATGCACGCGGCGAACGGAACCAGGCGTCCGGCTCGGTTGGTGACGTGGTGGCTGTCCCATTTGCCCTGCTTGGCGCCACGGACGATAACGGCCATCGGGATGAGTGAACCGGTGACGCCGACGATCAGGCCCCAGAGCAGGGTCTCGCCGAGGTGGTGCCCAGTGACCTGCCAAGCCACGACGAGCGGCAGGCCGAGCACCCACACCCACGGCGCCAGGACCTCCGTCGCCACCCGGGCAAGCCGCTGCCGAGGTCCGGCGGGTGCGGTTTCAGTGGGCAGTGTCGAGGACATCGCTGCTGGTCTCCTGGCTGGTGCGGGTCAGCGTGGTGTAGGCGGTGGCGACGGCGGCGAACCACGCGGCTTCGTCGCGGTCATCCGTCGCGTCTGCCGGAGTAAACGCTACCGATTCGTCGGCGTTGACCGGTTCGGCACTGGCCAGCGCTGTGGCGATGGTCACCGCCTGCGCCACAGCGGCTGCGGGCATCTCGCGGCCGGCCTCGCGCCGGGTGTCCGCCAGCGCTGCCGCGTAGACGGCGGGGTCAAGGTACGCCTGGAGGGGACCAACGAGCACGTCGTTGATCTCGGTCATGCGCTGGCGAACGCGATCAGTGATGTCGGTTCGGCCGGTCGGAACGCCGCTGAACTTCACCTCGGGAGCGAAGGCCGTGAGGTCTCGCCAGAGCGGTTCGAGCTGGCGGTAGTGGCGTCGGAGCTGGTGCCGCGGCCCGACGGCCGGGACGGTGACCCCTGCCATGAGCAGCAGAATGCCGACTGTCGTCAGGAGCCCGGCGACCACGCCGTTCAGCGCGTGCGCCCATGCTGGGCTGAAGCCGACCGCCAAGGTGAGCGAGTACAGCACCTTGTGCGCGACGAAGACCAGCCCGGTGATCCCGCCCCAGCGCAGCAAGCGCAGGCCTGTACGGAGGTAGCCGCGGCGAAGTTCGCGGGCGTGCCGGGCGACATACACGACGTCGAACATCGCGATGCCGAGATAGATCTCGAAGATCGCGAGGTAGGCGACGGCCAGGGCGGGGTTTCCGGCTTCGCCGTTGATCGCCGGGCCAGTGCTGTGCACGGGACCGACGAGGTAGAGCAGGCCAAGCGCGAGCTCCGCGATCACGAGGATTCGGGTGCGGACTCGCACCTTGGCCGGTACGGCGGCGGTCGGGTGGGCCAGGTGCAGCACGAACAGCTGCAAAAAGTACGCAGCGAAGAGCGTCAACACGTGAACCAGGTAGTTCGGCAAGGTCGGCACGCCGAACAGCCAGTTGGCGACGCCGAAGTCAGTGCCCAGGATGAGGGCGACGTTCAACGCGGCCAGCGCCTTGACCATCGCCAAGAGGCCCGGTGTCCGGGAGCGGCGCCAGGATCTGTACCAGTAGATCAGCGCGCCCGTTACGGCGAGCCAGACCAGTGTTGACTGCAGCTGTGCGATGACGAGTGACATCAGTCCTCCAAGAGGCGGTAGCGGGCGGCCGGCGTGTCGCCGGTCGCGGAGAGGTTGGGCCGGGTCCGGCGCTCGATCAGGTATGCGAAGGCTTCCGCTGCCTGTTCCTGGTCCTCGGCGAACCCGCCAGCTCGCTGAACCGCACGCGCGACGGAGGCATGGTCCGGACCACCGTTTCTGGTCTTGATCGGCTCGATCTGCTCGCCGGCGTGGCGGCACCAGATGTGGCCGAGTTCGTGCAGGATGATGTGCCGCCTGTGCGACGGCGTGGTTTCTGGTCGGTAGAAGACGTAGTCGGCTGAGGGATCGGCGATCCAAACCCCGTAGGGCAGCGGCTCCTCGGTGCGGCGGGACTCGGCGATGATCGGTTCCGGGTAGGGCAGGATCTTGATCGGGTGCCCTCGTAGCTCTGACAGCCTGACCGCGAGCGTTTCCGGCGCAGCCGTGGCAGCCAGGTCGAGTTCATCGACCAGCGTCTTGACGTCGTCAACATCGGTGATCGGCTCAGTACCGTGCACATGGGTAACGCGTCGAAACTTTCGAATCCGCTGCAGGAGACAGCGCCGTCGGGCGCGTTCAGTCATGGGCTGCCGCGCCGTCCTCGCTTTCGAGCGAGCTCACGTGTGCCGCAAGCGCTTCAATCAACGATGTGCTCCGCTCGGACATGCCGGGGAAGTTGCGGAGCAAGACCGCCTGCCCTCTGCGCTGTTGTGGAGGCACGGCCGGTTCCTTGCTCCGCTCGATCCGCTCTACCCATCGGTTGTGCACCTCGCGATCAAGGAAGAACCCTGATGGCACACCGAAAAACCGGGCGAAGCCGCGGATGTGGCTCGCGCGGGGGTCGTCTTTCCTGCCTTGGCGCAACAGCCAGACGTAGCTGTACGAGATGTCTACGCCGTCGTCCTTGAGTGCTCGCGCGACGTCGCGATCGCTGTACGGCTTGCCGTCCTCCCGCGTGCACTTGTCGAACAGGAAGCTCAAGGCTTCCGCGAACGACACTTCCCCCTGCTCGGCCATTCGGACCCCTTGTTTACAGACGTAAGCAATTCCGAGTGTTTTCCGCGGATATCGTTGACATGCGCGGCCTAAACCACGCTATGGTCGGCCGCACTGAGCTGTCAACCAGTAAAAACACCGAACAGAAATTGTTAACGCATATCAACACCTGACTCGTCATCCGCCCTGCTCGGCGTCGAGCAGGGTCATGATCACTGCACCCCTAACTTTGCCCATCGGGCGGTCTGTGGCGTGCGTTAACCGCTTTCGGGAGTTAAGTCCGTGGTACAGAACACACCCAATTCGCTTGCGGTTCCGGTGGACCTTGCATCCACGCGATCGATCGACTCGTTTGCCCACATCATCGGGGCGCTGCGGCGGATCAAGAGCAAGCAGGCGAAGCTGTCGCAAGAGCGCAAGGACGGAGAAGCGGTGCTTAAGGCCGCCCTCGTCGCTGTGGGGGCGACGGTCGGCACCGTCAACGGGGTGCCCGTCGTCTCGTTCGCCAGCTCGACCCGCATCGCGCTCGATCAGAGCCAGCTCAAGGAGCGCCGCCCCGACATCTTCGAGGAGTTCAGCGACATCTCGGAGGTATGGACCTTCCGTCTTTTGGCCGCATGAAGGCTGTTCCGTTTGCCGAGCTGGTCTCGCTGGCCCGGGCGATGGTCGCCCGGGCCGGCGGGCATGGCTCGCCGGTGCAAGGGGAGTCCGGCGAGACGGCCGCGACCGTAGCCGCGTTGCTCACCGCGGAACCGCGCAACGAGGCTCAGGTGCTGACGATCGTCACGGTAATCGTGCGTGACGCTCTGGCCGATCCTCTGCGGGAGACCTTCGCGAACCGGTGGCGCCCACTGCTGCCGCGTTGGATACAGCCGCAGCTGATCGGCGCGACGGTGAACCGCCTGCGGGCGGCCGGGCTGTTGGTGACGACCGGTCGCTACGTCCGTTCCACCGACTCTGCCGGGCGCAACGGTGGCAAGCTGCAGCCGGTGTACGCGTTCGACGCAGCAGCGCTGCGCGAATACGGCAAGACCCAATCCGCCGCCTCCTAGCGCGGCTCGTCAAGGCGCCGACCCGCCGTGCCCAGGCACGGCGGTACTCACCGCGTCGATTTCAAGACTCTGTAGGGGATTACTCGTGGCGCGCGATCACGCCCGAATCGATGTTCACATCTGGAATGACGAGGACTTCCAGCAGCTGTCCCTGCTGGCGAAGATGCTCTACGTACAGCTGGTGTCGCAGCCGAAGCTGTCCTACGCCGGGGTGCTGGACCTGGCGGTCAAGCGCTGGAGCCGCCCACACGCCGACGTCGACATCACGGCGTTGCGAGCGGCCCTGGACGAGCTGGACGCAGCCCGGTTCGTGGTGATCGACCACGACACCGAGGAGTTGCTGATCCGCACGTTCATCCGGAACGACGAGCTGTACAAGCAGCCGAACGTGCTGCGCGCTGCCCTGCGAGTCGCGTTCGAGATCGAGTCGCCGGTGCTGCGGGCCGCATTGGCGGCCGAGCTGCGGCAGCTGCCTGCCGACGTGACCGGTCCGGCCCCAGCCTTTGCAGCGGCCGCGCTGGAGGCTGGGGCGCGGGAACTGCCCGGTGAGGTCAAGGCCGCGATGTCGATCCGCGGCACCACTCGCCCGCCGGCCACGCCCCGCCGTGCCGCCGAGACGTCCGATCCAGCCACGCCCGTGAACCAGCTGGCGGACCAGCCGGAGAACCCTCTCGCGAACCCTTCGCCGGACCCTTCGCCGAAGGCCCAGGGAGAAGGGAGTGGGGAGCGGGAGACTGGAGAACCTGATGTTCCTTCTCGTAGCAAGAAAGTGGGGTCTCCCGCGCGCGCACGCGAGGCCGCGGCTTCAGCCGGGCTCGCCGAGCTGGCACCGCAACTCGAGCACGACCTCGCAGCGGCCGAGCGGCCTTCGGCGCGGCAGCGGCGGCGCACCGAGGCTGAGCGGCTGGTGGACTTCTACGGCGCCGAGGTTCCGGGCCGAGTGCGGGCGCAGCTGGCGGCCGAGGTGATCGCGATGCTGCGCGACGGCATCGCCACCAGCGTGATCAGCGCCGGACTCGCCGTGTGGTCGACCAAGACACTCCCGGCGCGATTCCTGCCTGAGCTGGTCGGCGAGCGGATGCGTGCGACTCGAACGGGAGCCATCGACGCGACGGGCCGCGAACGGGACGTGCGGATGATCGAGCAGTTCGAGCAACTGCGTACCGACGCGATCGCTGAGGACGACCAGGACGGCGTCGGCGCGATCGTCCGGCACGCCGAGCTACGGCACGCCGACGCCGTGCAGATCGATGCCGTGCTGGATGCCGCGTTCGGCGAACTCGCCGCGGGGCAGGCTGCGTGAACACGACACCGTATGCACTGATCAGCAACCGCGACATGCGCAGCCTGCTCATGCGCTATACCGCAGCCCACGTCACCGACGACCTCGTGTCCGCCTGGCTCGATCGCCTCGCAGGCTGCACCGCGGCCGACGTCCAGGAGGCGTTCGCCGGCCTTGGCCCGGCTGCTGCACGCGCCACGCCGTCGGAGATCGCCGATCGCATCGAGGCGGCCAGCGACCGCACGGCCGTCGCCTCGCCGGACGTCGTGGTCCCGTTGGTCCGTCGGCCAGGAGCGAAAGCGGGGACGCGGCGGGACTACTACCGGCAGGCAGGAGTGCGGGGCATCCGCGCCGTGTACGCCGCGATGGGCTGGGAGCACCACCCGGACCGTGAGCTGGCACGCGCGGTGCCCTGTCCGTTCTGCAAGGCGAGGACGTGGGCGGTGTGCAGCCCGCTCTCGCGCAACCGTGCCGGTGTCCGCGAACTCCGCGACCGCGCCACCGGGATGCACCCGTCGCGGCTGGACCGCGCCAAGAAGCAGCTCGCTCGCACGAGCACGCCCCGCACCGAGCAGGAGACCTCTCGATGACCCGCACCCTCGACGAAACCGTGCGCCAGGTGGACCCGGTGATGACCCGGCTGGCGTTCGACGCCGCGGTGGACCAGCTCACTCAGCCCGGCCTCCACGTCGTGTCACGCGACGGCGGGCGCCAGGACCACGCGGTCGCGCCATGCCTGCTCGACCAGCTGCAGGCCGCGACCCAGCCCGGCACCGAACGCACCGGCGGCTCCGCGCGCGGCTCCCGGCCTCCAGCTTCGCTCAACGCGCTGACTCTGGTCGCTGAGATCGGCCAGACCCTGCGCGTCGCGCTGGCCGCGCTCGGACATAGCCAGCTCAGCCCGGCTCCACGTGGGACGTTGTCCGGGCAGGTGCGGCTCTGGGCGTCGTATGCCGAACAGTGGCAGCTCGACGACGTCGACTACCTCGCCTACGCGACACGCGAAGCCGAGCACTGGGTGGCCGCCGGCCGCGCCATCCTTGACCCTGCCCCGACCTACCGACTGCGCGGCCATGCCTGCCCGACGTGCGGCCACGCCACCGTGCTCTCCTGGTCGGTCACCGAACAGGAATGGCTGCGCCAAGCTGCACTGTCCATCGACACCGACCGTGCCGAAGCGGTGTGCGCGGCCTGTGATTCCCGCTGGGGCTTGGACTTCTGGACGCAGCTGGGGCAGCTCTTGGAGCAGCAGCAGGCGGAAACCCTTGCCCTGGACTGTGAATAGCCTTGACACGGTGATCACCGGACAGGCATACTGAACGGGCTTGGCGGAGCTGTACCTACCGTCAGCCGTTACGATTCTTCTTCGAAGGCCCGCGCTCCCTCCCCCTCGGCGCGGGCCTTCGTCATGTGCGGGCAGCGACCGCCGGACGCTGGCCCCGGCCACCCCTCATCGAGCAGGCCGCACGCGGCGCGCCGCTGCCCGCACATCCCCATTTCCACGAACGACATTCACCAAAAATGAGAATTGCCCGATCCTGCGCATTCCTCGAATTGTTCCCGTGAGCATGGCCGCATTAATATTGGTTGCCTTGGATTGAATTGCCGCACAGGATGGGAACAGTCCCCCCGGATAACCTCACCGAATATCCGGTTCCTGGGGTCAGAATCCTTTCTGTGGAGGCTCTGTCATGCAGTGGTGGAAGAAAGCTCCCGAGCCCGGAATCAGCCCCGACGACGCACCGGGACGCCATTCCGATCACTACGGGGCGCACGCCGGGGAAACGTCGCACATCCAGTCGATCCCGGCGCTGGCGCAGCGGATCGTGGACGAGCTGCCGGAGAGGTTCGACTTCCTGACCTTCTCTGCGGTGGTCTACCGCTACGAGATCGCCCAGGTGTGGTGGATCGACATCGCGGTCTTCGGGCTCGACGCCGACGACATCGACTCCCCGCTGGGCGAGGCGACCCACGACGGGGTGTGGACCGAGCTCAACGAATACAGCTGGGAATACAACGGCCTCGTCCGGTTCGCCATCGGGACCGTCCGGCTGCTGACCCCGGCTGAGCAGGACCGCTACACGCCCGGCCACGTCGCAGTCCGCCGGTTCCACCTGCGCCAGATCGCCCGCGCGGCCTGGCGGCACGTCGGCGAGCCGTTCGGCTGGGGCGCCCTGGCGGCATTGTTCGGCGACCGATGACCAGCCTGGACTACGGCGACGACCCGCCACCGATCCTGCCGGTCGCCGAGGGCATCTACACCGTGCTCGACCTGCACCGCGCCTTCGGCACCATCCCGATCCACGCGAACGTCCGCGTCTACATCGCGGGCACCAACCTCATGGTCGCTCTCGGCGGCCTGGACGACGGCTACCTGCTGGGCGAGCACGCCGACAAGGCGCCGCAACGCCAGCTCGGCGCCGAGTACTACACCAGCGCCGCGCTCCAGCTGCGCCGCCACATCGAAGACGCCGTCATGGCCGAGCTGCCGCGACGCGGCGACGGCCAGCCGTGGTTCCCGTTCATGGTCTGGCTCCAGCCCGAGCACTGGGCCGCGCAGTACGGCTACCACGACCACGGCGTCACCGTTCTGCCCCAGGGGGAGTCCACATGACCGACAACCGCACGACACCGGTGTGCGCCAACGACGGCACCCCGGCCGTGGCCGTGCTGCTGCACAGCGCGCCGGAGGACACGTTAGGCGGGGCGCTCTGCGAAGCGTGCGCGACCTGCACCGACACCGCCTGCGGCGAACTCGCCACCATCCTCGACGCCGCCCTGCTCGAACCGTGGTGCGCACACCACGTCCGCCAGTACGAGGACGGCGGCGAGATCCAGGGCCCGGACATCGTGCCGCTCGACCACGACCGCGCCCGCTGGGCCCTCGCCAAGGGACGGCAGCCGTGATGGCCGCCGAGCGCACTCCCGACACCGGGTACGACGTGCTCACCGCCGAGGCGTACACCCGCTACCGCGAGGGCCTGGACGACACCGTCCGGCTCGAACTCGACCTCTACGAGAAGCTTGCCAGCAACGTCCGCACCATGCGGGTGCTGTACCTGGCGATGCTGAACCTAGACAAAGGGCTGCTGCCCGCCGACGTCGGCGCCGACGAACTCGCCCGGGCGAAAACCGACGGGCTGGTCTACCTGTCCGGCCGTCGCCTGCGCGCCACTCGCGACGGGTTCGCCCTGCTGTGGCAGTGGAAAACCGAGATCGAGCCGCACATCCGCAAGACGCCGTTCCAGGGATTGTGGCGACAGGTGCTCGGATGGTGAGACGTGCCAGTGTTCGCGCGAGTCGCTGCGGCACTACCCACGAACACCGCCAGGCCGTCCCCGCCGGCCACGGCATCGCGCGGCAAGGCGGTCGACGAGCACGCGAGGAGCAGGGCATAATGGGCCACGCTCCTCTCGATTGATGGTGGTACTGATATCGAAGGGCAGCGTGAGGGCTCGGTGGTGCACCGCCGAGCCCTCACGCGTATCCGCGATTGGCGCTATTGCTGCTCGTCGAATTGAACGCGAGAATCCGACGGCCCAATCGGATAATCCGATGAGAAAGTGCTGGACAAGGCCCGGAAATCCGGTAATGTCAGTGGTGCCACCATCAATAACCCCACTGATCACCCGTTCTAGGGTGTCACTGGATAGAGGAGTCCTTCTCTCATGTCTCATGAGATTGAAATTCATGCCGATGGCACTGCTGCCTTTGTCTCTGCCAACACCCCCGGCTGGCACCGCCTGGGGGTGGTCGCCCCGGGCCCGATGACCGTGCCGGAAGCCCTCAAGCTGGGCCAGCTGGCCAACTGGGATGTCCGGATGGAACCGCTGGTTGCCGCCGTGGCCGGGTCCAAGTGCCTGGAGTGCTCCAAGCCGCTGGGTGAGAAGCACGACGACATGTGCGTCACCGGTGACCACGAGGGTCAGGACGACAGCCGGATCGTTGACGAGCACGACACCACCCACGCCGTCGAGGTCCCGAACAACCGCGCCGTGGTCCGCATCCACCCGGTGACAGGACTCCCGGAAGTCCTGTCCGTGGGCGGACTCGACTACACCCCCATTTCCAATGAGGAAATGGGCCAGACTCTTCAGGCCATCTTGGACCAGTCCGGGGCGATCGTGGACACCGCCGGATCGCTGCGGGGTGGGCTGGACACCTTCATCACCGCCCGGCTGCCCAAGGGGATCATGGTGGGCGGGGTGGACCCGGTTGAGTTGAACCTAGCCGGGTTCAACTACTTCCGGCCTGGGAAGTCCTCCGAGTTCCTGATTACCCCGGTGAGGGTGGTGTGTGCCAACACCCAGGCCGCCGCCCTGTACAACTTCCGGTCCCGCTACACCGTCCGGCACTCCCCGAACGCGCCGCAGCGGATCATCGAGGCCCGGGAAGCTCTGAAGATCACTTTCGACTACCGAGATGCGTTCGCCGACGAAGCCGAGAAGATGATCAAAGCTGAGTTGACCATCAAGGAGTTCGAGCGGCTGTGCCGTGAGATCTGGCCTGCCCCGGCCGAGGAGGCCAACTCCGCTGTCAAGGATCGCGACGACGCACTGACCGGCACCCTGATGCAGATCTTCAAGGGCGAGACGAACGAGAACATCAAGGGCAAGAAGACCCGGGGCACTCACTGGTCCGGGTATCAGACCGTGGTGGAGTACCTGGACCACCACGCGCCGGTCCGGGGTGAGGATGCCGACTCCGCCCGTATCCGGGCCGAGAGGGCCCTGGTGGGCAAGGCCCGGGACACGAAGGAACTCGCGTTCAACCTGTTCCAGGTGGCCTGAGCCATGGAATTCATGAAAGCGAGCATCGCGCACGGGCTCGACGGCGCCCACACCACCCGCCTGCTCCACATCATCCGTCAGGAGCTGAACCTGTACCGGCACCGCGTGCCGCAGTACCCCGGGCACCTGCCGATGGCCTGGCAGCAACTGGACGAATGGATGTCCGCCGGGGCCGGGCTGCCCGGCCCGTGGACTCACCCACACACCGACCCAGGCTACGAGTCCTGCCGCTGGCGGGTGATCGACGACCCGGCCGCCGCTCTCCAGGACATCCGAACCCTGGTCACCCCGTCCCAGGACACCGAGTGGCCGCCGCTGGCCGAGCTCGCCGAGACAGTCGGCGGGCTGGACCGGTGGATGACCGAACACACCGGCCCGTGGCCGGACCTGTGGGGCACCGGCCGGAGCCCGAAGCACAACAACGGGAAACAGACGCGGCACGCCTGACCGTGCACACCGTGAAGCAGGGCCCACCATCCGCCAAGGGTGGTGGGCCCTGCCGGCCACGCAACGGACCGGGGCGGGGGTGGTGCCGCTGCCTGCCCGCGCTCCCCGCCGGTGCACTCGCCCCGGCTGCCCGAACCTCACCAGCACCCCGGGCCGCTGCCCGCAGTGCCGCAGCAGGGCCCGCCGGGCCGGAGGCACCAGCACCGACCGGGGCTATGCCGGGGCACACCGCACCCGCTTCCGGCCCGCTGTGCTGGCCCGTGACCCCGTGTGCCGCTGTGACCGGACCGACTGTCCAGGGCACCCGGCCGGGCCGTGTGCCGAGCCGTCCACCGTGGCCGATCACTGGCCGCTCATCCGCCGTGAGCTGGTGGCCGCCGGGCTGGAGCCCGATAACCCCGCCCGGGGCCGGGGCCTGTGTGCCCGCTGCCATGCCCACTGCACCGCCACCGACCCCCGCACCCGGGGAGGCTGGAACACCCCGTGAAACCCACACTCAACGCCCGGCACGCCGCCGGGCCGCACCACCCAGGGGGCCAACCCCCGAGCCTGCCCGGCAGGCACAAGCCACTGAGGCCCGATCCTGTCTTGCCAAGTTTCCGCCGACGCTCAACCCACGTCGGCCCGGCTGTCCGCCGACCCGGTTTCCCGCTTGATCAGCTTGCCGACTCCGGTGTGCGACAGGGCCGCGTGCGGCGCGATCTGGCGGTGGCTGGCGCCGAGGGCTTTCGCGTGCACCACAAGCCGATCCCGTTCATCCAGCCAACCGGCGGCCTGCTCGGCGGCTTGCTCGATCTCGTCCAGCACGCGGGCCAGCTCGTCGGCGTTCTTCTCGATCGGGTTCGACACGCACCGATGGTAACCAGGTTGCCAATCGGAAACCGGGTTTCCACCCGCGGCGGAGGTGGTCGTGCCGATCACCATTGACGGGATCACCCCGTCCGACCAGATCCGGGCGCAGATCGCGGTCGAGGGGAAACCGGTTTTGCTCGGCTTCTCCCGGGGCAAGGACTCCCTCGCCTCGTGGCTGGCGATGCGCGAGGCCGGCATCGCCGTCGTCCCGTACCACCTCTACCTCATCCCCGGCCTGCGGTTCGTGAACGAGTCGCTGGCCTTCTACGAGGACTTCTTCGGCACGAAGATCCTGAACCTGCCGCACCCGTCGCTGTACCGGTGGCTCAACGCGTTCGTGTTCCAGCCCCCGGAGCGGTTGGCGATCATCGAGGCCGCCCAGTTCCCCGAGCCGACGTATCAGGAGCTGGCCGACGCGATCCGTGACGACTTGGGCCTGCCCGGGGCTTGGAACGCCGACGGTGTCCGGGCCGCGGACTCACCGAACCGGCGGATGGCCATGGTCACCCACGGCCCGCTCAAGGAGCACGTCCGGCGGGTCTCGATCATCTGGGACTGGCGCATCGCCGACGTCCGCGCCGCTCTCCAGCGCCACGCCTGCCCGCTGCCACCGGAGTACGAGTGGTTCGGCCGCTCCTTCGACGGCCTGGACTTCCGGTTCCTCGACCAGATCCGCCGCCACGCTCCCGACGACTACCAGCGCATCTTGGACTGGTTCCCGCTCGCCGACCTGGAGATCTTCCGCCGTGACCTCCACCGATAACCCCGACCCGAACGGCGATCTGCTCGCCCAGCTGCAGGCCACCGCCGCGATCGGCGGACCCACCTCTCACGACGACCTGCTCGCCCAGCTCAACGCCGAACCCGAACCCGACCCGCTGGCCGATATCGAGTACACCGGCGACCTGGCCGCCGACTCTGAGGCCGAGCTCGACGCCGTCGCCCGCGGCTTTCGCGAGCGAACCAAACGCGAGGACGAGCGGTTCCGGCTGGCCACCGACTCCGAGTACTGGTTCGCGCTGTGCTTCAAGACCCGCGAGGACAAGGACGCGTTCCTGGCCGCCGCCCGGCTGCTGCCGATCGGGGACAAGTACCTCGACGGCTACGCCGTCGCCCGCGCTCTTGGCATCCCCATGCCCGCCGACACTGAAGGAAAGGAGTAGCCCTTTGCGTAACCGCTTCGCCCGCGCCGTAGCCGGCGTCCGCCGCGCCTTCTCCCGCCGCGCCGCTAGCTCTGGCCGAGGCCGCACCTCCGGCACCTAGACTGGCTGCCTGTCGTATTGAGCGTTGTCCAGCCCGGAGGCTTCTGTGCCGTTGTTTCACCCAGGATCAGATCCCCGTGACGAACCTACTCGGTTTGCGGAGACTCCTTGGCGACGGCTGCGTGCTCTTCGGCATCATCCACCGGGCTGGGCAGCGCGAGGAATGCGGCAGACGGTCTTCAATGCAGCGCTCGAACAAGCCGAGCAGCTGTTCGCGGCGGCGGCGAACGTCGACTATGCCGCCCGACCGATCCTTGCATTCTACGGTCTCAGCCAGGCCGGCCGTGCGATAGCTGCGGCCGCGACAGGCCAGGACAAGAATGCGTGGCAGCTAAAGGGACACGGGATCGAGGTGCCCAACCTCGGCCAGGAGCCCCCGCTATCTGATCTTGTTCTTCAGGACGACGGCAAAGGTGGAAGCTTCACCACACTGGCTCGGTTTCTCTCGTCTGCCTCTCTAGAGAAACCGGTTGAGTTTCCCTTTCTCTGGAACTGCATACCGGAACTGGTTAGTTCGAGCATCGGAGCGACAGACTACGACTTTCGTGTCCTTAGGCTCTACCTATCCGGGGCAATGCAAGGAATGAACCTCATCGGCTGGGTAGGCAGCGTTCCTGATCGTTTCCTCGAAGCTACCCACGCGGAGGTTTCGGAGTACCTTGCCAAGTATCCGGGTCTGGCGGGTGCCCAACTTATCGAGGATTTGTCCTCGTCTCCGGCCGCAGCGTTCAGGCCGACGGACGATGGGCGCAGGATCGTGTCCGTGGCCCGGTCGTGGCCTGCACCAGATGGCTACGACATCGAGGCGTTTGTCCGCGGGCGGCGGCGACGTTACCTCAGGGACGACGCCCATTGGGTCTTTCCGGCTCCCCCCGGTGCCGACACGGACATTCATCCCCTCATCGCGTGGTGGGGTGTCTTGTTCGCGCTGTCCATGCTGTCGCGGTACCACCCAGCAAGCTGGCTTCGACATCTCGACGTGAGTAGCCAATCGACAGCAGTCCCGCTGGAATTGGCGCTGGATGCTGCTCTGGAAGTCTGCCCCCAATTGATCCTCGATGGCATCCTCGAAGTCTCCCAATAGCTGCAATGGGTGGTGAACGTGGGAAAACGAGGTCCTGATGCCAAGCCAACAGCGTTGCGCATTTTGCACGGCGACCGTAAGGATCGGATCAACGACGCCGAGCCGGTCCCGCCGACCGCCGAGATCGCGTGCCCGGATTGGGCATCGGAGCAGGCTCGTGAGATCTGGGCACGGCTGGCGCCGGGATTGGAGTCCCGCGGCGTTTTGACCGTCTGGGACGCCGACGCGTTTCTGGTGCTGTGCGAGGCCCTGGCCCGGTACCGGGCGGCTACGCAGCTGGTTAACGGGTCGGCGCTGCTGGTGCAGGGCGGATCAGGGCTGATGAAGAATCCTGCGCTGCAGGTGCAGGCGGAGGCCGAACGGACGTTCCTGACCTTCGCCTCGCGGTTCGGGCTGACCCCGTCTGATCGGGCGTCGATCAAGGTCGAGGTGTCCGATGCCGACACCTCCAAGGGCGCGGACCGCCTCCTCAGCTGACCCGCCGGCTACGGCATCCCAGCGAACGCGCTCCGGCAACCCGAAGACCCGCACACCACGAAACCCGAAACCGGGATCGGGGCTGCCGGAGTGCGGGCGCACTTTCGATGGCAGCACGTGCCGCCAACGCGGCGACCACCTCTGCGAACCTCGCGCCGACCATGCGGTCGCGTTCTGCCACGAAATCTGCGTCCACACCAAAGACCGCTGGGCCCGCCGCCCGTTCATCCTCTCGCCCTGGCAGCGAGACGGCATCGTCCGCCCCCTGTTCGGCGAAGTCCGCTGGGACCCCGAAGCCGAGTGCTACGTCCGCCGGTACCGGATCGGCTGGATCGAGCTAGCCCGCAAGAACGGCAAGAGCGAGCTCCTGGCCTTCGTCGCGCTCTACATGCTCTGCGGCGACGGCGTGGAGTCTGCGGAGATCTACGGCTGCGCCCGCGACACCGACCAGGCCAAGCTCGTCTTCAAGGTTGCCGCCCGCATGGTTGCACTCTCCCCGGTGCTGTCTCGGCGGCTGCGGGTGATCGAGCATTCCGCCCGCATCGTCGACGAGAAGACCAACAGCGTCTACGCCGTCGTCCCGTCCGATGCGCTGGGTAACCTCGGTTCGAACCCGTCGTGCGTGATTTTCGACGAGGTGCTGACCCAGCCCAACGCGGACTTCTGGAACGCCATGCGCACCGGCATGGGCACCCGCCTCGAACCCCTCCTGCTGGCCGCCACCACGGCGGGCGACGACCCGAGCTCGTTCGCCAAGGCGGAGCACGACGAATGCGTCAAGATCGCCGACGCCCCTGAGAGGGCGCCGCACCGGTTCGTCTACCTGCGCAACCTGCCCGAGGACGCCGACCCGTGGGACGAGGCCAACTGGTACCACTCCAACCCCGCCCTCGGCGACTTCCTCTCCCTCGCTGCCCTACGCGAAGAAGCCCTCGAAGCTCGCAACGACCCGGCCAAGGAGAACGTGTTCCGCCAGTACCGGCTCAACCAGTGGGTCGCCCAGTCGACCCGGTGGATGCCGATGCACCTCTACCAGCTCTGCGTCGGCACCGTGGTGGACGAGCCTGGCCGGCTACGCGAGCAGCACGCCCGCCGCCCCGCCTGGGGTGGACTCGACCTGGCCTCGAAGCTGGACCTGACCGCGTGGTGCCTGATCGTGCCGGACGGCGTCGACGGCCACGTCTCCGCGCTTTGGCGGTTCTGGCTTCCCGAAGCTGGAGTCGCCTTCCTAGACGAGCACACCGATGGCCGGATCTCTCGCTGGGTCGAGCAAGGCTGGATTGCCGCCACCCCCGGCGAGGTCATCGACTACGACGTCATCGAGAACGACATCACCGCCGACACCGGCCTGCTGCGCGTCGCCGAGATCGACTACGACGAATGGTCCGGCGAACCCGTCCGCCAGAGACTGGAGAAGCGGACTGGAGTGCCGATGTACCCGGTCCCGCAGACTTATAAGGCCATGACCCACGGTATGACCGAACTCATGACCCTTACCCGGTCCCGTGCCTGGTCCCACCACGGCAACCCCGTCGCCGAGTACTGCTTCGACTCCGTCGAAGTCCGCCACCCGCCCGGCGAACCCGACCTGATCCGGCCCGACAAGCCGCAACGCAGCAAGACCGGGAAACGGATCGACGCTGTCCCTACGGCCGCGATGGCCGTTTCAGGCTGGCGATTGAGAGGTCAGAAGCGCGCCAAATCTGGAAAGATGATCGTCATGAGTTAGATTGCGAGTCGATATCGCGTTGATCAACCAGGACATCGGCGCGAGCCAAGTCCTTTATTCGTCCTCGCGCAGTGGCTAATTGTGCGAGCACATTGCCCACCTTGACGGCGTCGACCTCTGCACCATCAGCTCTAAGCCGCTCCATCTTCACGACGGTGGATGTTATCCTCATGGCCTCGCCGACTATCTTTTCAATTTCGTCATTTATTACTCTGCTGCCAATTATTTCGAGGCGATTTGTTGCCGCCTGCAGTCGATTATACTGACTGTACAGGTCGTCGACTTCGACCTCTGGCAGGCTGACACCTTCTGCGAGTCCGGGAAAGATTGTCCTTCCGAGAATTGCTGACGATCTCCACCAGTCGTCGAAGGAATCGAGGAACTCCTGATAGGCAAGGACTCGCTCGGATCTCCAGTCCGCCAGCGAGTCATGAAATAGTCGTTTATTAAATACCTCAATCTCACGTGCGTGCCGCACGTCTTCGCGATCACGTTCGCGCAGCCAGCGACGATCCTCTCTCTTCGACGCGATGAGCTGACCGCCCCAACTGCCAGCCAACGCGCCAACGAATCCCAACACAGCAGCCCACCAGGTCATGCCTGCCAGCTTAGGAGGTGACCTATCGCGGTCTTCGAAGCCAGCGAGTTGACGCCGGAAGCGTGGATCACTCGCGTCTCTCGGCAGCACAATGCGCAAATCCCACAGCTGGAGTTGCTGGACTCGTACTACGAGGGCGAGCAGTCGCTGTCCTACATGCACCCGGAGCTGCTGCGTCGGCTGGACAACCGGGTGCGCCAGGTAGTGGTGAACTGGCCCGAGCTAGTCGTGGACAGCCTTGACGAGCGGTTGGACGTGACCGGGTTCCGGCTCGGCGGCGAGCAGGAGGCTGACCGCGAGCTGTGGCGGATCTGGCAGGCAAACCGCCTCGGCCTGCACTCCGGCCAAGCCCACGTGGACGCGCTCGCGCTGGGGCGGTCGTTCGCGATCGTCGGCACGAACGAGCAGGACTCGAGTGCGCCGCTGGTGACGATCGAGTCTCCGTTCGACGTCCACGTCGACCTGGACCCGCGTACCCGCGAGGTCCGCGCCGCCCTGAAGCGCCAGTACGCCGAGGAGGGCGACGGGGACCTGGCGGAGGCTTACGCCACGCTGTACCTGCCGAACGAGACGATTTGGTACACCTCCGACAACTCCGGCGGGAACTGGACCGAGACCGACCGCGACGAGCACGGCATGGGTGTCGTCCCGGTCGTGCCGCTGGTGAACCGGCCGCGGATCCGACGCCGCCGCTACGCCCTCCCGCGCCTCGGGCGCTCCGAGCTGGCGAGCGTGCTGCCCTTGTCCGACGCGGCGTGCAAGATCGCCACGGACATGATGGTGTCCGCCGAGTTCCACGCGATGCCGAGACGGTACGCGCTGGGCTTCGACAAGAACGACTTCGTCGACAGCAACGGCAACCCGCTCACTCCCTGGCAGGCGGTCGCCGGCGTGCTGTGGGCCTCGGCGAAATCTCCGAAAGAGGACGGTGTCGCGGTCGGGCAGTTCCCCGAGGCGGACCTCTCCAACTTCCACAACACCCTCGCCGCGCTCGCGCGGCTGGTCGCGTCGCTGTCCGGGTTGCCGCCGCACTTCCTCGGCTACAGCACCGAGAACCCCGCGTCGGCGGACGCGATCCGCTCCTCGGAGTCCCGGCACATCAAGCGAGCCGAACGGCGTCAGGCGTCCTTCGGCGACGGCTGGGAACGCGTGGCCCAGCGGATCCTGCACGTCCGCGACGGTCGGGTACCGGAGGAGGCCGCGCGGGTGGAGACGCAGTGGATGGACCCGGCCACGCCGACGTTCGCCGCGCAGGCCGACGCCGTGGTCAAGCTCTACAGCGCGGACAAGCTGCTGCCGCGCCGGGCCGCGCGCCGGGCGCTGGACTACTCCGACGCGCAGATCCAGGACATGGAGGCCGAGGACCAGGAGGCTTACGCCCGCGCCGCCGGAGGAGACCTGGCCGCCAGCTACGGCCCCAAGCCCACCCAGGACGACCCCCAGCCGCCGCAGGACGCGCCCGCCCCTGAGCGGCCGAGCATCGTCGCCGGGACACGGCTGCGGCCCGCGACGGCCGTGCAGTTCCAGGAGCCCGTCTACGCCGGGACGCTACGGTGACCGCGCCGTCGACGAGCCCGGATACCGCCTACTACCTCGACCAGCAACGCGTCCTGCGCGCCGCCGTCGACCGCGCGCAGTCGGCTTGGGTGCAGTTGCCCGCCGGGCCGGACACGGTCGATGTCTGGACCGAGCAGGTCCGGCCGGAGGTGGTCGCGGCGGTGGAGCAAGCGCAGGCCGACTCGGTGGCGCTGGCGCCGTTGTACGTCGCGGCGACGCTTGCGGCGGCCGGGGTGGTGTCCGCGCCGCTAGGCGTCCTCGTCGCGCGGGCTTGGGTTGGACACGCGACGACCGGACTTCCGCTGGTCGCGCTGATGGATTTCGCATTTCGCCACTTCCGCCGGACCCTTACGCTCGGGGTGGCGCTGAGCGAGGCACGGACGATGGGGCTGGCGCGGCTGCTGCGCTACGTCGCCACCGAGACCGCTGACGCTGGACGTCTGGCCACGACGGCGGCCGCGGTGCTCGAACCGGAGATCGCTGGCTACGAGCGGGGCGTGCACCTGCCCGCATGCGGGCGGTGCATCCAGCTCACGGGCCGGTTGTACCGCTACAGCACCGGCTTCCTGCGCCACCCTAACTGCGACTGCACCATGCACCCGGTCACCCGCGACCAGTGGCGCACCGGCCGCCCCGCCAACACCCCACGTGCCCTGTTCGACCGGATGACTTACGCCCAGCAGAACAAGGCGTTCGGCACCCACGCCGCGACCGCGATCCGCGCCGGGGCCGACATCTCCCGCGTCGTCAACGCCCGCCGGCACGGCGCCGTCTACACCGCCGGAAACCACGAGTACACCCGCGAGGCCACCACCGTGCGCGGCGTCGGCGGCCAGCTCGGCGACCTCGCCAAGCGAGGCCGCCGTTACCGCACCACCGGCCTTGCGCGCCCGACACCCGCGCAGTTGGTCAACGCGACCCAAGACGAATCTGAACTGGTCAGGCAGCTTCGTCGGTTTGGCTACCTGCGCTAGGCGGCTGAGCCTTGCGCATCACCTGGTAGATCGTGATCAAAGCCTCGCGCTGCTCTTTCGGCAGATCGCACTGTCGCAGCACCCGCAGGACGTCATCGTCATCGAACATCTGCGACTGCACGGCGGCGACCAGCTTGTCCCGCGAGATCTGCAACGCCGCCGCCAGGTCCTTCCCATCGCACGAGGGCAGCGCGACACCGCGCTCCCACTCCGACACGGCTACCTGCGTCCGGCCGACAAGCCCCCCGAGCTGAGCCTGGGTGAGCCCAAGTCTGAGCCGGTTTTCCCTGATCAAGGTGCCAATAGCGCTCATATCGCCAGTATAAGCAGTACTGGCAGTAGACCCGTAGGAGAACACCCGAATGGCCGACGCTCATGTCCCGATAGCTCCTGCAGCGGATGCACCTGTACCAGGAGCAGCAACGACTGACCCGCCGCAGTCGAAAGGCTCACCCACGCCCGCAACGGACTCCAAGGCGGAGGTGCTGCACACCAACGCCGTCGACTACAAGACGCTCTTCGAGCAGGCCCAGAGCAAGCTCGCGAGCGCCGAGCAGACCGCGAAGGACCACAAGGCGAAGGCGGCGAAGCTCGACGAACTGGAGGCCTCGCAGCAGTCCGATGCGGAGAAGGCCGCAGCGCGCGCAAGCGCGGCCGAGGCCCAGGTCACCACGCTCCGACGGCGGGCGGTGGACGCTGAGATCCGAGCAGCCGCCGGGTCCGGCTGGGCCGACCCGACCGACGCACCCCGGTACCTCGACGACAAGGACCGCTACGTCGGCGAAGACGGTGAGATCGACACCGCCGCCATCACCACTGACCTCGCGGCCGTGCTGCTCGCCCGCCCGCACCTGGCCCGCAGCGACGCTCCGCCGCCCGGGCGGCGTCCAGCGCCGGACCCGTCGCAGGGTGCCCGCCAGTCGGGGCCCGCCGGCCACGACGCGCAGATCGCCGAAGCCGAGAAGAACGGCGACTGGGCCACCGCCATCAGCCTCAAGAACCAGCGTCTCGCCGAGCAGGCCGCCCAGCAGCGCTAACCCGCGCACCCTGATCTATAAATCGTTTATGGAGGTTCCATGCCTGGTGTGGCCGCGATCGCCAACACCTACAACTCCCCGAACTTCGTCGGCGAACTGTTCGCCCTGACCCCGACCGACACCCCGTTCCTGTCCGCGATCGGCGGGCTGACCGGCGGCAAGCGCGCCAACGCCGTCGTGCACACCTGGCAGGTCTACGACCTGCGCGCCCCCGACCCGAACCGGCAGCGCCTCGAAGGCGCCGACGCCCCACCGCCCGAGACCCGGGTACGTGGCACGGACCGGAACGTGGTGGAGATCCACCAGGAGACCATCGGCGTCACCTACACCCGCCAGGCCACCCAGCAGATGTTCGCCGCCACCGGCTCGGCCAACGCGAACGCTGCCAGCATCCAGGGCACCAACCCGGTGACCAACGAGATGGACTGGCAGACCCGCCAAGCCTTGATCCAGATCGGCCGCGACGTCGAAGTCTCGTTCGTCACCGGGACGTTTCAGGAACCCACCGACAACTCCAAGACCCGGCGGACGCGCGGCATCCTGGACGCGACCAAGACGAACGTCATCACCAACGCCACGGCGGCCGCGCTGACCGAGGCGATGATCCTCGACTTGCTGCAGAAGGTCTGGCTCAACGGCGGCATCCAGGTCTCCGAGACCGCCACCCTGATGTGCGGGGCGTGGCAGAAGCGGATGCTGACCGCGGAGTTCATCACGAAGAAGAACTACCGCGAGCAGACCCGCAACGTCGGCGGCGTCTCCGTCACCACGATCGAGACGGACTTCGGCACGCTCAACGTGATGCTCAACCGCTACATGCCCGCCGACACCGTCGAGGTCGTCTCGCTCGACCAGTGCGCCCCGGTCCTGCTCGAAACCCCTGGCAAGGGCTTCCTGTTCTCCGAGCCGCTGGCTAAGACCGGCTCGGTGGACAAGGCCCAGATCTACGGCGAGATCGGCCTGGAATACGGGCCCGAGATCGCCCACGGCAAGATCACCGGACTGACCACCGGCCCGGCGGGAAGTGGTAGCTGATGAAGTTCACCAGCACCAAGTACCCGCAGCTGGTCGTGCACGACCTCGGCGTGACCTTCGTCGACGGCGAGGCCGAGGTGAACAACAAGGCCGCCGTCGACGCGCTCAAGGCTCTGCCGCCGGAGCTCGGAGTACGCGCGGCAGGTGGCCGTCCGCCGAAGGACCCGGCGGACGTGTAGCAGTGTGGATCATGGCTTACGGCCCCAGAATGCCCGGACCATTTCCGCGAAGGCGCGAATCACTTCAGCGAAGGCTTTGAGCCCGGCTGGGCCGCGCTCATTGGCAAGGTCACGGCTGACGCGGAGTAGCGCGATGAAGCACACGCTGATGCAGACGAAGGCGACGCAGGCGGCTGCCAACACCGAACTCACGGAAACTCCAGTGCACCGATCGGCACGAGGGGCCCGGAACCCTCGAAGATCGACTCTGGTAGTTCAACGTGTCGGTGTTCAGTTGTAATGAGGCCGATGTCAGCCTGCAGCTTCGAACTAGATCGCTCCGGGGAGAACTAGTTCGACACCTGTCCTACGGGTCCGATTTCGTTACTCGGTTTCTTGCCTGCTGGGCAGTCATCCCAGCCGGGTTGCGAACAGGGTACCGGTTGCCCAGGGAGGTGGTGCGATGCCTCCGCCTCTTCCACTTGCAACCGTTGCGGACGTCCAGGCCCGTACCGACGTCCAGCTCACCCCTGAACAACAGGCTCGCGTGGCCGTCCTGCTCGCGGATGCTTCAGCGCTAGCCCGGCAGCGGGT
Source organism: Amycolatopsis sp. MtRt-6 (assembly GCF_017308975.1). Taxonomy (GTDB): domain Bacteria; phylum Actinomycetota; class Actinomycetes; order Mycobacteriales; family Pseudonocardiaceae; genus Amycolatopsis. The sequence goes on from NZ_JADWPD010000025.1 coordinate 172,216, forward strand.
GCCGGACCTGCCGGATCCCCCGCCGGCTACGGCGGTCGGCGTCATCGGCACGGCCGTCCTGCGGGCGCTGGCGTCTCCACCGGACGGCAACAAGTCCGAGACGGTCGGCGGGCACTCCCGCACCGCTGCGCACGAGGGTGGCGGCCTCTACCTCACCGACGACGAGCTGGACCTGCTGCGCCCGCCCGCGCAGCCCCCACGCGGTGTCTTCTCCATCTGGACCACCTGACATGCGGAGGTGACTCGTGCAGTTTCCGCACCAGCTGGAGGTGATCACTCCAACCGAGGTCACCGACGCCTACGACAACCCGACCCCGCAACTTGAGTACGGCCCCGCCGCGCCGCGCCGAACCGTCTGGGGTCTGCTGCAGCCGGGCAGCTCGACCGAACCGGCGACGCCAGGCCGGGTGCCGGTGGTGACCAGCTGGCAGTTGTTCACCCGGTCTGCGATCGGCGTGCGCGAGCGGGTGGTATGGCAGGGCCGCGTGTTCGAGGTGTCCGGGGAGCCGTCGTGGTGGTCACCCCGGTTCGGGCACGTCCACTACGAAGCCCGCCTCGCCCACGTCCAAGGCTGACAGGAGGTGACCGCTGATGTCGGCGTTCGAACGGATCGAGATCGACTACGACGGTGTGGCCGACGTGCTGCGCTCACCCGAGCTGCACGCCGCTGTCCAGGCCGCCGCCGAGCAGGTCGCCGACGCCGCCCGCGGCCGGGGCCTGCGGGTGGAGAGCGGGGAGCCGTTGCCGGTCGAGGTGTTCGACGACCCCGGGCCAAGTCGGGTAGGTGTGACCGTCGCGATCCGGCACCCATCCGGGGTTGGGATGGAGGCCCACCACGGTGTCCTCAAACGCGCAGCCGGGGAAACAGGTCTGTCCGTCGGCGGCCTCGACCCCGACAACACCGCGTGACCGGCCAGGCCGCGCGGTGCCGGTCGACGTCGCCGAGCTGGTTGTCCGTGCGCTCCGGCCGCAGCTGGCCAGCCGCGCCGACCCGGTCGCCGCCGGAGCGCAGGTCTCGACCGAGACCGGCCGCGGCCTGGACGGCGGGCCGCCCGCGTTGCCGTGGCTGCTGGTCGCCGAGGACGGCCACACCTGGGACTGGCCCGCCGTCCAACGCGCCGTGATCCGGCTGACCTGCTGGCACCACGACACCCACAGCTCCAAAGCCCTCGCCGCGCTTGCCCTCGGCTTGCTCTGCACGCCCGGCCTGCCGGGCGCGCTGATCCGCGGCGAACCCGCCGCCGCCCCGGTCGCCGGGCTCGACCCATACACAGCCGCGCCGCTGGCGACCGCCGCCATCACGGTCTACGCCCGCACCCCGACTCCCTGACCACTCTCACTTCGTTGGAGGCACACCGCTTTGGCCATCAACAGCGCGAACGTGCGCGTCCCCGGTACTGGGGAGATCTCCCTCGCCCCGCCCGATACCCCCGAACCGCCGGACGCGACCAGCGCCCTGCCCGCCGCCTGGACGGGTCTGGGATTGTCCACGCCAGACGGCACCACCCTCTCGCGCAAGGTGGAGAAAGAAGGCACCGAGCACTGGCAGCAGCTCACCCCGGCGCGCTACATCTACAAGTCCCTCGAATTTACCGTCGCCTCCGTGTTCCAGGAAACCAAGGCCGCCGTCCTGTCGGCCTACTTCGGTGGGATGGCCTTCGCCGAGACCGCGACCGGGTCGAAGATCTACCGCGCCGAGATCTCCGCCATCCCCAAGGGCGACGTCCGGGCACTGTGCATCGACTGGACCGACGTCGTCTCGGCCACCGAGGTCTACAGCCACCGCCTCTACCTGCCCCGCGCCGAAGTCTCCGAGACACAAGACGCCCAGTTCTCCCGCACCCAGGAAAACCGCTGGGGCATGACCTTCTCCGCCCTCGCCCCGCCCAAGGGCAAGACCTTCGTCGCGGTCTGGCTCACCAACGACCCCGCCGTCCTCTTCGGCTCTCCAGCTCTCACGTCCAGCAACCTTGACGTCATCACCGGAGCGCCGCCCGACGGAGACTGATCAGCTAACCTGCGTAGACAGGTGAGTAGCTGTCGCGGCGGCGGGCGGCAATAACTACGTGGCGGTGCTTCCAATCATGGACGAGGATGTCCGGATGTCGGACACTGCCTCTACCTGGTCACCCGCGGACAATCCCTACGCGATCGCGGTTTCGGAAGCACAGTGGTGGTTCCGCTCGGCTGCCTTGGCCAGCTATCGGATCCACGACAACGACGATCTTCGAGCAGGGTTCAGCTCACGCCAGATGGATGCTCGGCAGCTCGTTGTCGCCTTGTGGCAGTTGCTCGTGGCCGAGAAGCTTCAGCAGGTGGCCCTTCGCGCTCTGCGTATGGATCAAAGCGTCTATGCGGGACTCAGCCGCGCGAGAACACGATTCGAGCAGGCGCTGCCCGGGATCAAACACATGCGTGACGCACTCATGCACTTCGACGAGTGGGCTCGTGGCGAAGGTAGCGGACCGCAAGCGAAGGACGTCAAGGCGGGAAAAGCGCTGCGGGATGTGGCGAGCATGTACTGGGGCTTCGGCTATGACCCGCAGGACGACACGATCACCCTTGGCCCGTTCGTGTTTGAGGTCGAACCGGCAATTCGTGCCGCCAAAGACCTTGTTGACGCAATCTACCTGGCCGCACGGGCTGTGGACGCGCGGAATTCCGCTGACTTGCGCGCCCGGACCATTCAGACACTCGGCGCTGCGGGTTTGCATGGAGATTCAGCAGGCGACGCGCTGCGGGTGTCGCCGGGAGTGGACATGCGTGTCTGGCTGTCGCTCGATATGGCAGCGGCCACGCACGAACACGAAGCACTGTCCGAGCAAGTCATCGCCGCCTTGGCCAACGCCGGGCTCCAACTCATGTCCTCTATGGAGCCACAGAGCAACAACCCGGCAGAACGTCTACTGAAGGGTGAGGCGTTGTATGTGACGTGGGTCTGCCCAGGGTCTGGTTGACACCTCATCTGTGAGGCTTCGGCCTCGCCTGGAAGGATGTCACCGTGCCCAAGCCCTACCCCCGTGAGTTCCGTGACGATGTCGTCGCGGTGGCCCGTCGCGGC
>NZ_JADWPD010000026.1 GCF_017308975.1 Amycolatopsis sp. MtRt-6
CGAGGGCTTCACCCATCTCCAGGTTCGCCACGCTGGTCCCGGCACCACTTCCTGCCACCACAGGCAACCACCACCAACCCAACACCCCCGACCAGCCACAACCACGATGAAACAACCCCAATGTGGCCTTCGGTGCGTTGAGCGCACCGAAGGCCACCTTGGGTGCGTTGAGCGCACCGAAGGCCACATTGGGTGCGTTGGACGCACCGAAGGCCGCCTTGGGTGCGTTGGACGCACCGAAGGCGGCCTTGGGTGCGTTGAGCGCACCCAAGGCCACCTTGGGGCGCTTGGGACGCTTGAGCCGGGCCAGCGGAAGGCGGACCGGGGCGGAAGGCGGGCGGGACGGCGGGCAGGCTCAGCGCAGCCGGACTTCCAGCGCGACCCGGTGCCGGCCCCGCGGCAGCGGCACCCACTCCGGCTCACCCACCGGCTCCACCGCCGGAAAGCGCTCGAACAAGCTCCGCAACGCCACCTCGGCCTCCAGCTTCGCCAGCGCGACACCCAGGCAGAAGTGCGGCCCCCAGCCGAATCCCACGCTGCCCTCGCGGCCGCCGTGCTCGGCCTGATGGCGGATGTCCGTCGTGTGGGGGCAGGCGAACTGGGCCGGGTCGCGGTTGGCCGCGCCGAGGACCGCCTGGACCGGGTCGCCCGCGCGGATCCGGGCGCCGCCCAGCACCATGTCCGTTGCCGCGTAGCGGAGGCGGGCCAGCTGGACCGGGCCGTCCGTGCGGACCAGCTCGCGCACCGCCGCCGGCCACAGCTCGGGCTCGGTGCGCAGCAGCGCGAGCTGGGCGGGGTCGCGCATCAACGCGAGTGCCGCGTTGGACAGCATGTGCGCCATCGTCTCGTGTCCGGCGAGCACCAGGAACACCACCAGCGCCACCGTGTCGACGTCGGTCAGGCCGTCCTGGGCGACGACCTCGCTGAGCAGGTCCTCGCGCGGGTCCGCCCGGCGCCTGTCGACCAGGTCGTGGCAGTAGGCGAACATCTCGCCCAGCGTCGGCGTGATCCGCGCCGGGTCGCCGTCGACCAGCACCTTGCCCCAGCGCCACCAGGCCGCCCAGTCCGGCTTCGGCACCCCCACCAGCTCGCACACCACCGCCATGGCCAGCGGGTAGGCGTACTCGTCCAGCAGGTTCGCCGTCGCGCCGAGGCCGTCGAGCAGCTCGTCGACGATCTGCTGCACCCGGGGCCGCAGTGTGGCGACGCGGTTCGCGCCGAAGGCGTGGCTGATACTGCGGCGCAGCCGGGTGTGCTCGGCGCCGTCGAGGCTCAGCAGGCTCGCCCGCAGGTACGGCAGGTGCTCCGGCGGTGTGCCCAGCGCGAGGAGCGCCTCCTCCTGCGTCTGCGCGCCCCGGCCCGGCAGGCCGGCCGGATCGTTGCGCACGGCCGGGTCCGCCAGCACCGCGCGGACCTCGGCGCTGCCGGTGACCAGCCAGCCCTCCCCGCCGTCCGGCAGCCGGGCCCAGCAGACCGGCCCGGCGGCGAGGACGCGGTCGTAGCCGCGGATCGGGTCGGCGAGGACGGCCGGGTCGCGGACGTCCACCACGGGTTCGGACATGAGGCTCCTCAGCCCTTGAGCGGGCCGCCGTTGATCGCGACGCGGTGGCCGAAGCGGGTGTGCGGGTAGTAGTCGTACGTCGCGTGGTGCTGGACGCAGCGGTTGTCCCAGAACACCAGCGTGTTCGGCTCCCAGCGCACGCGGCAGGCGAGCATCGGCCGGTTCGGCACCATCGAGAACAGCAGGTCGAGCACGGCCTGGCTCTCGTCGGCCGACAGCTGCGGGATGCGCGAGGTGTAGGCCGGGTTGACGTACAGCAGCGGCCGGTCGGTCTCCGGGTGCCGCACCACCACCGGGTGCTCGCTGACCGGGGGCTCGTAGCCGTCCGGGATCTTGTGGCCGCGGAAGGCGTGCGCGCCGTCGTGGATCGCGGTCAGCCCGGCCAGCAGCTCCTTCAGCTTCGGCGACAGCATGTCGTAGGCGAGGTGCATGTTCGCGAAGAGCGTGTCGCCGCCGCTGCCCGGCTCGGGCACGCGCGTGATGTGGAGCATCGAGCCCAGCGACGGCTCGGCGTCGGCGGTCCCGTCGGCGTGCCAGCCGTTGCCGAACACGTTCGCCGACTCCGGCGCGGTCGCGACCTCGAGGATGTACGGGTCGCCGTGCTCGGGCGGCGGGTTCACCGGGCGCAGCTCACCGAACGCCGCGGCCAGGCGCTTGTGGTCGTCGACCGAGATGTCCTGGTCGCGGAACACCAGCACGTGGTGGTCGAGGAAGGCCGTCTTCAGCTCGGTGAGCTGCTCGTCGGTCAGCTCCCGCGTCAGGTCGAGGCCGGTGACCTCGGCGCCGATCACCGGGGTGAGGCCCCGCACCGCCAGCGTCCGGTAGCCGCGCGCCGGCCGCGTCGTGATCCGCTTGACGGCGTCGAGTTCGTACTGCTCCATGGTTTCCTTTCCTCCGTGGGTCTCACGGTCCGATGGCCGCGGCCACCGCGGTGACGTGCGGTGTGCGCACGATGCCGTAGTGGGTGGCGGGCAGCGCACGCCAGTGGCTCGGTTCGGGCAGCAGCGCGCGCCAGCCGTCACGCTCGGTCACCGGCAGGCCGGGTTCGGGTTCGGCGGCGAGCCAGACGTGGCTGGGGGTCGCGGCCAGGCGGGGCAGTTCGTGTCCCGCCATGCTCTCCAGGTTGGCCCGGCAGGCGCGGGCGAGCCGCCGGGCGTGCTCGCCCGCGGTGCCGCCGGACGCGCCGAGTTCCCGCTCGAACACCGTTTCCACCTGCGTTTCGCTGTAGTCCGCGGCGCTCGCGCCGGGCGGCGGCGGGTCGATGAGGTGCAGGGCCCGCACCGGTTGCCCGGCCGCCTCGGCTTCGGCGGCCATGCCGGCCGCGACCCAGGCGCCGAACGACCACCCGGCCAGCTGCCGGACGTGGCCGGGGAACCGCTGCGCCAGCGCCGCGTGGTAGCGGCGGGCCCGGTCCACTATGGACCATCCGGGTGGTTCGGGCCTGCTCAGCGCCGGATCGGCGATCACGCAGACGCCGAGCGCCGGGTCCAGGGCTTCGACGAGCGGGCGGTAGGCGTGGACGTCCCCGCCGACCGGGTGCACGAGGCAGACGACTTCGCGGCCCGCCCCGGCCCGCCAGACCTGCACTACGACGTCGCCCGTGTCGGCGGCTTCGGCGAGCTTGGCCAGCAACGCCGCCATCGTCACCTCCGGGCCGAGCCAGGCGAGGTCGAGGTCGACACCGTAGAGGCGTTTCACCGAGTCGACGACGTCCAGCAGCGTCAGGGAGTCGGCACCGAGGTCGTACAGCGGGACGTCCGGGTCGAGCTCCGCGACGCCGAGGAGGGCACGGACTTCCTCGGTCAGGTTCGCTTCGGCCGGTTTGACCGCCGGGGTGGTGTCGCGTTCGTGGAAGGCGCGGGCGGTTTCGAGGCCGGTGGTCGCGATGAGCACCTGCGGCAGCCCGGAGGCCAACGCGCGGGCGAAGGTGCGCCGTCCCTCGGCGTCGTGCAGGCCGACGGCCAGGTGGGCCTGGTGCCGGGCGTCGGTTTCCCGGGCGGTGACGGCCATGCCGGTGTCGCGCCAGACGTCCCAGCCGATCGAGAGCCGGACGGTCGGGCCGTCCCGGTGGGCCAGGGCGTCGAGGAACCCGTTGGCGGCCGCGTAGTCCAGCTGGCCGATCCCGCCGAACTGCGCGGACAGCGACGAGCAGTAGACGGCGTAGGCGGGCCGGTCGCGTTCGACGAGCTGCTCGGTGAGGAGGGCCCCGGCGAGCTTGACCGCCTGCGTGCCCGCGCCGCGGGTGGCGATGAGCCCGCCGTCGGGGACGCCGGCCGCGTGCACGATCCCGGCGAGCGGGCCGGGCACGTCGGCGGCGGTGATCTCCGTGAGGTCGGCGGCGAGCAGGTCGACGCGGTCCGCCCACGGCTTGAGCGCCTCGGGCAGGAAAGGACGGCGCGCCAGCAGGATGACGCGGCCGGTCGTGCGGGTCAGGAGTTCTTCCGCGACGGCCGTGCCGATACCGCCGGTGCCGCCGAGGACGAGGTGCGTCCCGTCGGCGGCGACGAGCTCCCCGGCGGTGACGGGGGCGCTGTCCTGGGCCCACCAGAAGCCGTTCCGGAGGGCGACCCGCTCCGGTGGGGGCGGACCGGTGAGCAGATCGGCGAGGGGGTTCAGCTCCGGGCCGGGGAGGTCGACCCAGTGGCCGGGCACGCCGGTTTCCTGCGGGCCGACGGCGGTGACCCCGGCGAGCAGCCCGGCCTCCGGGCGGGTGACGGCGGTGGTCGCGGGCGCGGCGCCGGCGGAGACCCACCACGTCCTCAGTGGACGGTCACGCGCGGCCCGCAGGAGCGCGGCGGGCGTGTCGAGGCAGGCCCAGGTCGCGTGGCGCACGGACGTTTCGCCGAGCGGGCCGGTGATGCCGAGCGGGAGGGTGTGGAGCCAGTCGATCCCGGTGTCCGGGAGGGCGTCCAGGACTCGGCGCAGGTGGGTGGTGTCGGCGGGGTCGGCTTCGAAGGTGTCGGGGCCTCGGCGGGCGAAGTGGTCTGCGGTGTGGACGCGCACGACACGCGGGTAGGCGGCGTCGAGGGCGGGTGCGGTCAGCGGGCCGTCGCCGCTGACGACGAGGGTGCGGTCGGTGCGGGTCGCGGTCGTGGCCCGGCGCAGGCGCACCCAGGTGGGCTGGTGCAGCCACTCGGCTTCGGGCAGCCGCGCGGTGGCTTTCCGCGGGAAGTCGAAGTCCCGCGCGTCGAACGCGGGCGGCGGGAAGTCCCACGGCGCGGGAGCAGGGGACTGCCCCCAGTCGACGACGGCGCCGGTCGCCCAGGCGGCCGCCAGGGCGGCGGGCTCCGGCGAACTCGCGGCCGAGCGGTCTGCCGCGACCTCGGTCGGGACTTCCCGGGGCTCGGCCGTGCGCAGCCACTCGACCGCCGTGGCCGCGTCCTCGCACGCCGCCGCCAGGCGCCAGGGACCCTCCGGGCGGCCCGACTGCAGGTGGCGAAGCACGTCCACATAGGACGACGGATGTGCGGCCAGGTAGTCCGCCACCCGGGCCGCGGCCAAGCGCAACGCCGTCGCGCTGCGGGCCGAAAGCACCACGCACCGCACCGGGTCCGGGCGGGCCGGCGGTACCGGGCGAACCGACTCCAAGACCACGTGGGCGTTCGTCCCGCCGATGCCGAAGCTGCTCACCCCGGCCACCCGCGGGCCCGCGGGCCAGGGTTCGGCCGACGCCGGCACCCGGAACGGCCCCAGGTCCAACGCCGGGTTGGGGGCGCGGAAGTCCACGGTCGGCGGCAACACCCCGTGGTGCACCGCCAGTGCCGCGCGGATCAGCCCCACCACCCCGGCCGCCGCGCCGAGGTGACCGATCTGGCTCTTCACCGACGAAAGCGCGCACGCCGACACCTCGGGCATCGCCTCGCGCAGGGCCGCGACCTCGATCGGGTCGCCCAGGCGGGTGCCGGTTCCGTGCGTCTCCACGTAGCCGACGTCGGCGCCCGAACGCCCGGCCCGCCGCAGCGCGGCCCGGATCGCCGAACGCTGCCCCGCCGGGGACGGCGCGCTGTAGCCCTGCTTCACCGCGCCGTCGTTGCTCAGCGCCGACCCCGTGATCACCGCGTACACCGTGTCGCCGTCGCGACGGGCCGCCGAAAGCGGCTTCAGCACGACCACGCCGACGCCGCTCGCGCCCACCGTGCCGTCCGCGTCGTCGCTGAACGGGCGGCAGTGCCCGTCCGGCGAAAAGATGTGCTGCGGCCGGTACCGGTACCCCTCGGCCAGGGTGACGTCGACGAGCACGCCGCCCGCCAGCATCACCTCCGCCTCGCCGCCGCGCAGCATCCCGGCGGCCTGGTGGACCGCGACCAGCGAACTCGAACACGCCGTCTGGGTCGTCAGCGCCGGACCCGTCAGGTCGAGGTGGTAGGCCACCTTCGTCGCCAGGAAGTCCTTCTCGTGGTGCAGGGCCAGCTGGAAGCCGTCCGGCAGCGCCGCCGGGTCGGCCTCGCGCAGCAGCTCCTGGAAGTATGTGTTCTCGCCGCAGCCCGCGATCAGCCCGACACCGGCCCCCGACGTGATCCCGGCGTGCGACAGCGCCTCCACGCACGCCATCAGCAGCTGCCGTTGCTGCGGGTCCATCAGCGCCGCGTCGCGGTGGCTGATCCCGAAGTACGCGGGGTCGAACGCCAGCGGGTCGGCCAGGAGACTGCGCGCCCCGACCAGGCCGCCGGCGGCCGGGAACTCCTCGATGCCACGCCGGCCCGAGACGACGAGGTCCCAGAACGCCGCCAGGTCCCGCGCGCCGGGCAGCCGCACCGCCATGCCGACGACGGCCACCGGCTCGTCGGTCGCGGACCGGGAAACCGCGGCCGCCGCGGCCGGGCCGCGCTCCAGGTGCCGGGTCAGGTCCCGCAGGGTGACGTGCTCGAAGAGGTCGGCCACCGTGAAGCGGTAGCCTGCTTCCGCGCAGCGCAGGTGGAACCGCATCAGCGACAGCGAACTGGCCCCGGCGGCGAAGAACGTCTCGTCGGGACCGATCGGCGTGCCGGTCACCTCCTCGAACAGCGCCGCGAGCTCGCTCGAGGGCCGCGTGGCCGTCCGGTGCAGGTCCGTGCCCGCCGTGCGGGGAGCGGCGTCCCGGTCGAGCTTCCCGCTCGGCGTGCGCGGCAGGGCGGCGACGACGCGGAAGCGGTCGACCCGCGCGTGCGGCGGCAGCAGCGGCACGAGGTGGTCGGCCAGCTCGGCCGCCGACGGCGTCCGGCGGCACTCCAGGAACGCGGTCAGCCGGCCGTCTTCGGCGGCGACGACGGCGTTGACGACGTCCGCGTGCCGCAGCAGCGCCGCCTCGACCTGCCCGAGTTCGAGGCGGTGCCCGCTGAGCTTGACCTGCCGGTCGGCCCGGCCGTCGAAGTGCAGCAGCCCGGCGCGGTCGAAGTGGGCGAGGTCGCCGCTGCGGTAGTACAGCTCGGGCAGCTCGGTGAACTTCTCCGGCGCCGCGTCGCCGAGGTAGCACCGGTTCGCCGGCAGCCCGCCGATGAGCAGCTCACCCACCTGCCCCGGCGGCAGGGGCGCGCCCCCGGCGCCGGCGACCCGCAGGACCGCGTTCGCCACCGGACGGCCGATCGCGGGCCGGTCGGGCCAGTCCGCGCTGTCGCCGTCGAGGGTCAGCGCGCTGACGACGTGGGTTTCGGTCGGCCCGTAGTGGTTGTGCAGGCGCGCGCCGGGCAGCCCGGCGAACCAGCGGCGGATCGCCGGCGTGCACACCAGCTGCTCGCCGGCGGTGATGACGTCCCGCAGCCGCGCGGGGTACCGGCCGAGCCGGACGCCGTGCTCGGCCAGCAGCTGCAAAGCCACGTACGGCAGGAAGATCCGTTCGATCCCGGCCGTGTCCAGCTGGGTCAGCAGCGCCGGGACGTCGTGCCGCCACTCGGGGCGGATCAGGTGGAGCCGGCCGCCGCCGCACAGCGTCGTGAAGATCTCCTGGAACGACACGTCGAACGACAGCATCGAGAACTGCTGGGTCGCCGCGGGCGGCGCGGCCTGCCACTGCAGCAGGTTGGCCAGGGTGGCGTCCGGGACGCGCACGCCCTTGGGCACGCCGGTCGAGCCCGAGGTGAACAGCGTGTAGAGCGGCCGGCCGGCGTGCCGCGCCGGGACGTCCGGCACCGGCCCGCCGGTGAGCGTGACGAACCGCCGTTCGACGTCCGTGTCCAGGGTTTCCCCCGGCGCGAGCAGGACGCACCGCGGCCGGACGCGGTCGAGCATGACGCGCAGCAGCTCCGGCGGGTACGCGGGATCCAGCGGCACGGCGGTGATGTTCAGCCGGGCCAGCGCCAGCAGCGCGACGACGTGTTCGGCCGACGGCCGGAAGTACAGCGCGATGTCGGTGGCGTCGGCGGGCAGGGTGGCGGCGAGCCGGGCCGCGTGCGCGTCCAGTTCGGCGTAGGTCAGGGTGGTGTCGCCGGTCAGTGCCGGCGCGCCGGGCGTCCGCGCGACCTGCCGCGCGAAGCCGTCCGCCACGGTTTCCCACGTCAGTGCGGCGTCGGCGCCACGGCCGTGGTCGCGGTGGTCCGGGATCCGGGCGTCGCCGTGCAGGGCGCGGTCGAAGACTTCGCCGAGGGCCGTCGCCTCCGCTTCGGTGAAGTGGCCTTCCCCGTACTCCCACAGGCAGTCGAAGCCGTCCGGCCGTTCCACGACGGACAGCGTCAGCGCGCACTTCGCCTCGGCCGCCTCGATCCACTGTGGACTGACCGTGCACCCGGGCAGGCGCAACGCGCCGAAGTCGGTGTTCTCCAGGACGAACAGGTAGTCGAAAGCCGCGTACCCGGGATCGAGGTCGGCGAACGCGACGTCCTGGTGGTCCAGGGCCGATCCCGCCGCTTCGCCGAGCCGCCGCAGCTGGGTTTCCAGGTCTTCGTCCGGGGCCACGGCCAGCGGCAGCCGCACGGTGTTGGCGAACATCCCGACACCGTCTTCGAACTCCCGCACCGGCCGGTTCGCGACCGGTGCGGCGATCCGCGGCCGGGTCCGCCCGGTCACCGCGTACAGGCTCCAGGCGAACACGCCGAGCAGGAGCTGGAACCGCGTCAGGCCCAGTTCACCGGCCCATTCGTCGACGCGCTCTCGGTCGATGCGGGTCGTGTGCAGCCGCCCTTTCAGCGACGCTTCGCCGAGTGGCTCGGCCTCGTCGGACCGGTCGGTCAGCTGGGCGCGGTAGGCGGGGGAGGCGAACCAGCGGGACTGCCAGGCGGCGAAGTCGAACGGCGTGTGCGCGCCGGGCCGTGGTGGCTCGCCGGACAGCTCGCGGAAGAGGACGTTCAACGACCAGCCGTCCACCGCGATGTGGTGCAGGCACAGCAAAAGCGTCCCGTCCGGGCGCCAGGCCGCCCGCAGCAGCCGGCCCGACGCGAGGTCGAAGGGCGCGGTGAAGAAGCCGTCGCCCGGTTCGGTCCACGGGTCGTACGGCGCTTTCGCCACCTGCCGCAGGCCGTCGGGCGTTGCCTCGAAGGCGGTGCGCAGCGCCGGGTGCCGCGCCACCAGCCCGCGCACGTCCCGGCGCAGCGCGTCGACGTCGGGCGAGCCGGTGACGTGGAAGGCGAGTGGCACGTGGTAGGCGGTGGAAGCCGGATTTCGCTGCTGGAGCAGCCAAAGCCGTTGCTGTTCGCTGGTGGCCGGCGCCGCGGTCGCGGTGGTCGGCGGGCCCGGCTCCGGGTAGGCCGCCCGGCCCGCCGCCGAGACCGCGGCGGCGAGATCGGCGAACGTCCCGCGTTGCACCACCGAGGGCGCGAGGTCCGCGCCCCAGCGCTCCCGGAGCGCGAACCGCAGCCGCAGCGCCTTGAGCGAGTCGCCGCCGGACCGCAGCCACGTGTCCAGCGGCCGCGTGTCCGAAACCCCGAGTACCTCTTCGACGACGTCGAGGACTTCGCGTTCCCACGGGGTCGCTTCGCCGCCGGTGTCCGGCCGCCACGCCGGGAACCCGCCCGCCAGCAGCGCGGCTTCGTCGACCTTCCCGTTCGCGTTGCGGGGCAGCTCGCCGACGCGGAAGACGTGGTGCGGCCGCATGTAGGCCGGCACGGTCTCGGCCAGGTGCGCTTCGAAGTCCGCAAAGGACAGTTCACCGGCGACGACGAAAGCGAGCAGCTCGGCCGTGGCCGCGCGGCGCACGGCCACGTGGACCTGGCGGATCTCCGGGTGGCCCAGGAGCCGCTGTTCCAGCTCGCCCGGCTCGATCCGGAACCCGCGGACCTTGACCTGCCGGTCGGTGCGTCCGACGTAGGCATAACGCCCGCCCGGCAGCACGCGGACCAGGTCTCCGGTGCGGTAGAACCGCGCGCGGCCTTCGTCCAGCCACGGCAGCCGGACGAACCGCTGCCCGGTTTCCGCGGGCAGGCCGCGGTAGCCGAGGGCGACCCCGGCGCCGGAGAGGTACAGCTCGGCGACCTCGCCTTCGACGGCCACGCGCTCGTCCGGCGTGACCGCGACCGCGCCGGTGCCGGGCAGCGGACGGCCGATCGGCACGACGTCCCCGTCGAAACCGCGTGGGATGGCGTAGCTGAGCGCGAACGTGGTCGTCTCGGTCGGGCCGTAGCCGTTCTGCAGCCGGGTCGGCGCGTCCGGGTTGGCCCGGTACCAGCGGCGGATCAGGGGGGCGTTGAGCTGCTCGCCGCCGATGACGACCCGCCGCACGGTGGCGAAGGCGCCCGGCACGGTCTCGGCGACCGCGTTGAACAGCGTCGCGGTGACGAACATCGTGTCAATGCGCTCGCGGACCAGCGCGTCGGCGAAGGCCCGCGGATCACCGACGGTGTCCTCGCCGAGGATCACGCACGTGCCGCCGGTCAGCAGCGGCACCCACACCTCGAAGCTGATCGCGTCGAACGCCGGGTTGGCCAGGCAGGCGTACCGCGTGCCGTGGTCGAGCCAGCCGGGTTCGGCCAAGCGCAGGACGCCGGCGTCGCGGACCTCGACGCCCTTGGGCCGCCCGGTCGTGCCGGAGGTGGAGAAGAGGAACGACGCCGGCGCGGGCTCGGCGGGCACCCCGGCTTCCGCGGGCGTCGAAGCGGGCAGGTCGGCTTCGATCACCGCGACCGCACCCGCGTCGGCGAGGATGACCTCGCGGCGCGCGGGCGGGCTCTGCCGGTCCAGCGGCACGACCTGGCCGCCGAGGCGCAGCACGCCCAGCATGGCCTGCACCAGCTCCAGCGAGCGCGGCAAGGCGACGGCGACCGCGTCACCCGGGCGGACACCCTGGCGCGACAACGCTTCCGCGACGCCGGCGGCCCCCGCGTTCAGCTCGGCATAGGTCAGCCGGCGGTCGCCGTCGGACACGGCGAGGGCGTCCGGGTGCCGCAGGGCCCGGTCGTGGACGCGGCGGGCGATCGACGTCATCGGGCCGCCAGCTCGGCCGTGATCACCTTGGCGACCAGGGGGAGCGCGTCGCTTTCGAGCATGTCCCAGTGCCCGCAGCCGGCGGGAACCACCTCGAACCCGCCGCGGGCGCGGCGGCGCCAGAACGCCACGGAGCCGGGAATCGGGTCCTCGCCGACGGCCTGCACGAACACCACGCGCGCGGCCGTCTCGCCGGGGTCGTGGTCGCGTGCGGTCCGCCGGTTGTGGTTGTAGGTGCGGTGGTAGCGCTCGATCTGCGCGTCCTCGATTCCGGGGTACATCCCGTTGAAGCGGACCAGCTTTTCGCGGAACTCGGCCGCGGGCACCGGCTCGATCGCCGCCTTCGCGGCCGGGTCGTCGGTGGCGGTGGTGTCGAGCAGGACGACGCTGACCCGCGGATGGTGTTCCGCGAGCCGGCGGCCCATCTCGTAGGCGACCAGCCCGCCGTAGGAAAGTCCACAAAGGACCAGTGGCTCGTCCGGCCGCGGGTCGACCAGCCGCAGGTACTCCTCGGCCATCGCCTCGACGCTCGGCAACGGTTCCTCGCCGGGGTTGAGGCCGGGGGACTGGATGCCGACGACACCGGTGTCCTCGGGCAGCAGCGCGCTGAGCGGCAGGTAGCAGAACGCGGTGCCGCCCGCCGGGTGCACGCAGACGACCCGGCCTTCGCCGGCGCCGCGGCGGAACTCGACCAGGCTGCCGCTGCCCGGCGGGCTGTCCGCGCGCAGCAGCGCGGCCTGGGCCTCGACGGTCGGGTGCAGGATGACGTCCTGGATCGGCAGCTCGCGGCCGAACTCGGTGCCGATCGCGTGGGCGAGCTTGATGGCCGAGATCGAGGTGCCGCCGACGTCGAAGAAGTCGTCCGAGACGCCGATCTCGGGGTGCAGCAGGAGCGTGCGCCAGATCCGCAGCAGCGCGAGTTCGACGTGGTCGCGCGGGGCGGTGGTGTTGACCGGGTTGGTCGACGCGCTCGTGCGGGCGCGCGCCAGGACGGCGTCGCGGTCGAGCTTGCCGTTGCGGCTCAGCGGCAGCCGGTCGAACTCGGCGAAGACGGACGGGATCATGTAGTCCGGCAGCCGGCCGGCCAGCGCGGCCCGCCACTCGTGCGGGGTCCGGCCGCCCCTGCCCGCGACACCGGCGACGAGCCGCGGCTCGCCTTCGCGGTCGACCAGCACGGCGGCCTCCCGCACCCCGGGGACGGCGAGCAGCGCGGCCGTCACCTCGCCGGGTTCGATCCGGAAGCCGCGCAGCTTGATCTGGTCGTCGCGGCGGCCGGCGTACTCGGCGGCGCCGTGGGGCCGCCACCGGGCGAGGTCTCCGGTGCGGTACATGCGCTCGCCGGGCGTGAACGGGTCGGCCACGAACCGCTCGGCGGTCGGTCCCGGCCGGTGCAGGTAGCCGCGGGCCAGGCAGTCGCCGGCCAGGAAGACCTCGCCCACGACACCCGGCGGCACCGGGCGCAGCCGGTCGTCCAGGAGGTACAGCCGCGAGCCGGGCAGCGGCCGTCCGATCGGGGCCGGGCGGTCGACGGGCTCGGGGTCGAAGTGCGCGGTGGCGTAGAGCGTGGCTTCGGTCGGTCCGTAGCCGAAGCAGATCCGCAGGCCCGGCAGGGCGGTGGTGAGCCGGGCGAGCGCGGCGTCGGGCAGCGGTTCGACGCCGGTCAGCAGCTGCCGCAGCGCGAGCCCCCGGACGCGGGAGGGATCTTCGTCGATCCACCGGACGTAGGCGGGCGGCAAGAACGCCTGGACCACCTGGTGTTCCCGCAGCCACGCCATCAGCGCCGCCGGATCGGGCCGGACGTCCTCGGGCACGACGTGCAGCACGGCACCGGTCGTCAGGGGCAGCAGCAGTTCGTGCACCGAGGCGTCGAAGCCGATGCTCGACCACGCCGACGTGGCCTCGCCGGGGGTCGCGCCGAAGCGGTCGAGCCACTGGTCGAAGAGGGCGAGGACGCTGCGATGGGTGACGGCGACCCCCTTCGGGCGCCCGGTCGACCCCGACGTGTAGATCACGTAAGCGGTCTCGCCGGGGTCGGTCGTGACCGGTCTGCGCGTTTCGCCGCCGTCGGCCTCTTCGATCTCTTCGGCCTCGAGGACGAGCACGGGACGCGCGTCCTCGACCATCGCGGCCCGCCGCGCGGCCGGTTGGGCGGGGTCGAGCGGCAGGTAGGCGGCCCCGGCCTTCAGTACCCCGAGCACGGCGACCACCAGCTCGGCGGACCGTCCACTGTGGATGGCGACAACGTGCCCGGGCCCGGCCCCGCGGGCACGCAGGGCGTTGGCGAGCTTCGTGCTGCGGCGGTCCAGTTCCCCGTAGGTGAGCGTCCGGTCGTCGCAGACGAGCGCGGGGGCGTCCGGGGTGGCATCGGCGTGGGCGGTGAACCGGTCGACGAGCCCACCGGGACGCCGGGTGGCGCGGGGAGCTGTGGTGAGGATCTCGCGGCGCTCGCGGTCGTCGAGGAGTTCGTAACTCGCGATGGTGGCGTCCGGCCGGGTGGCCAGCTGGTCGAGCAGGCGGACGAGGTATCGGCCGTAGCGTTCGGCGGTGGCGTGGTCGAAGAGGGCGACGGCGTAGTCGAGGTGCCCGCGTACGTCGCCGTCTTCATTGGCCAGGTTGAGCGCGAGGTCGAACTTCGCGGGCGCGTCCTCGACGTCGAGGGGGGCGACGGTCACGCCGGGCAGCTCGAGGAGGGCGTGCTGCGTCGGCACCCAGGCGAACATGGTCTGGAACAGCGGAGTGTGCGCCGGACTGCGCGGCGGGTTGACCAGCTCGACAACGCGTTCGAAGGGCAGTGCGGCGTGGTCGATCGCACCCCGCAGGGCGGCGCGGACGTCCTTGAGCAGCGCGGCCCCGGTGCGGTCGCCGGACAGCTTCGCCCGCACGGCGAGGGTGTTGACGAAGAAGCCGAGCGTGGAAGCGTTTTCGTCGCCGCGATTGCCGGTGGGCACGCCGACAACGATGTCAATTTGCGTGGAAAGTCGGTTCAAGAGGATGAACCAGCAGGTCAGGATGGTGGAGTAGAGGGTGACACCGTGCTCGCGCGCGGTCGACTTCAGCCGCGCGGTGAGATCGGGCCCGAGGGCGATGGGTACCCGAGCGCCCCGGAAGTCCTGCCGCGCGGGGCGCGGCCGATCGGCGGGCAGGTCGAGCACCGGAGGGACGCCGCCGAGCCGTTCCCGCCAGTAGGCCTCGTGTGGTTCCGGACCGTCGCCGGCGAGCCAGGTTCGCTGGGCCACGGAGTGCGCGCGGTAGGGCTGCGCGGGCGGCAGATCGGCGGTGGTGTGGTTCAGTTCCGCGGCGTAGAGGAGACCGAGTTCGCGGAGGAGGAGGGTGCGGGACCAGCCGTCGAAGACGATGTGGTGGACGGTGATCAGCAGGATGTGGGTGTCCGGGAACTGTCGGTGGTCGCCGGTAGCGTGGAGACCGGGGGGCGCCCCCGCGAGCAACCGAGCCCGCGCCAGCGGCGCCCGCGTCAGATCGAACGGCGCCAACGCCTCCCGCCGCCGCAGTTCGGCTGTCTCCTCCGGGCGCCCCGTGACGTCGCAAACCACGCACGGAAACCCATACCCGGCAGGCTCCACCACCTGCACCGGCCGGCCGTCCTCGACGACGATCCGGGTCCGCAGCGCCTCGTGCCGGCCGGCCAGTGCGTCGAAGGCCCGCTGCAGGGCCGCACGGTCCAGCGGCCCGCGCAGCTCGAAGGCCATCGTCTCGTTGTAGGCCGGCCCGGCACCGTCCAGCTGGGAAACCGTCCAAAGGCGCTGCTGACCGGACGACAGCGGGGCGGACACGCGCATGGACGGCCTTTCCGGGGCGGGGCAGGGCAAATGGGGCGAACCAGGCCGAGTCGGGGAAACGCTCTCTGTCTTGCGCCAGTTAACACCACACCATCGGGTGAAGACAAAAAGTCTGCCCGGAAGTCCCTTCACCGGTGGGAGATCCGGCCGAGCGAACCCCGATGTCGCGAATGAGTCATTCGCGACGTTCGGACCCGCCTCAGGCGTGGGAGTCCGTCCAGCCCGTGTGGAGCCACGCAGCGAGATCGGGCGGTGCCAGCTCGGCCACGCGCCGGTGGTAGTGCTCGACGGCGGCCTCGTCGAGCAGGTCGTGCCACTGGCCGCTGGTGCCGGACCGGAAGAAGCCCGTGTTGCTGCGCCACAGCTTCGCGTCGACGCCGGGGGCCAGTTCGTCGGCCCGGCTCCGCATGTGGTCGAACGTCGCCGCCGCGGCGAGCTGATCGAGCCGTTGCGAGGAGATCGACAGCACCGCCGCCAGGCGCCGCAGCTGGCCGGGCAGGTCCGCTTTGAGGTCCGCGTAATGGAACAGGGCCACCCGCGGCTCGTCGCGGTGGTCCCAGAACGTCCGCACGTGGTGGACCAGGTTGGCCAGGCTCACCCCGAACCCGTCCGATTCGGGCGTGGGCTCCGCGTCCGCCCACAGCCGGAACCGCTCGAGCGGGTCGGCCGGGGGCGGGGCGACGACCTGGAGGCCGCCCGCGGTGATCGCGTCGGGGTGGATGTTGGCCGCCGCGTGCTCGAACGACAGCATCGCGTCCCGCGGGTCACGGCCGACGCAGACGTACGTCACCCCCGGCTCGGACGGCAGGCCGTCGAGCGGGGTGTGCGTCTTGACGAACCGCCGGTGCTGCTGTCCTTCGAGGTCGGCCAGGATCGCCGGGGTGTCGTACGTGGTCGCGTCCAGCCACGGGGAGAGCTCGGTGAGCGGCCGCGGGAGCTCGGCGGTGTCGAACACCAGCAACGCGCACAGCATCTGCATCCACGTCGTGCCGCACTTCGGCGGCGTGCTGATGACGATGTCGCCGGCGCGGAACCGGAAGCCGGCCCACAGCGCGCTGTCGGACACCACTGTGCGGTACCGCCGCAATTCGCCCATTCCGGCCACCCCCGGGCCAGAATCCCACGGTTCGGGTCGCCGAGGCTATCCGCGAGCCGGACTAATCACCAGGCCGGCGTGAACTTCACCGGCAGCGCCGCCAGGCCGCGGAACAGCGGTGACGGCCGCCAGGCCAGCGTGTCGGCCGGCACCGCCAGCCCGACGTCCGGCAGCCGGTCGAGCAGGACCTCGATCGCCGCCCCGGCGATGACCTTGGCGATCTCCTGGGCGGCGTACGGGCAGCGGTGTTCGCCGTGGCTGAACGACAGGTACGCCTGGTTGCCGGTCGAGGCCTGCGGGACCGGCCGGACGAGCGGGTCCTGGTTGGCCGCGGCGAGCCCGAGGATGAGCAGGTCGCCCTTGCGGATCTGCCGGCCGCCCAGCCGGAGGTCGTGGACGGCGAACCGGCCCGGGAAGTTCTGGGTCGGCGTGTCCTCCCAGAGCACCTCGTTCAGCGCCTGGCCGACGCTCCGGCGGCCGCCGGCCAGTGTCATCGCGAAGCGGTCGTCGGTGAGCATCAGCCGCAGGGTGTTGCCGATCCAGTACGCGGTGGGCAGCTGGCCCGCGTTCATCAGGTGCAGCAGGTCCTCGGTGATCTCCTCGTCGGCGAGCGCGGCCGGGTGGGCCAGCAGCCGGGAGGTGACGTCCGGCCCGGGGTCACGACGGCGGGACTCGACCAGCCGCCGCACTCTGTCCCGGACGCGCGCGTACGCCTCGTTCGCGCCCTCGCCGGCGGCGTGCGTCCGGTAGACGTCGCGGACCAGGTCCGCGGTCTCCGCGTCCGGCACGCCGATCATCCGGGCGACGACGGGCAGCGGTATCCCGTCGGCGTACTGCGTGATCAGGTCGGCCTCGCCGCTCCCGGCGAAGGCGTCGACGAGCCCATCGGCCACCTGCTCGGCCCGCGCGCCGAGCTCGAACTGGTCGACGGCGCCGAGTGCCTCGTCGAGCGCTTCGGCCCGCCGCCGGTGCTCGGCGCCCTCGGCGAACATCATCGTGGGCTGGTAGGCCAGCAGCGGCAGCAACGGCCAGTCGGGCGGGACGCGGTCCCAGGCGTTCCAGCGTCGCGAGTCGCGTCCGAAGACCTCCGGGTTGCTCACGACGTACTGCACCTCGCGGTAACCCAGCACCAGCCACGCCGGCACGTCCCCGTCGAGCAGCACGGGGGCCACCGGCCCGTGCGTGCGCCGCAGCTCCGCGTAGAGGTCCGCGGACGTCTGCTGGAACCGCGGCCCGGACAACGGCGTGGCGAGGGCGGGCTGAGGGGTGCTCATGACGCGGTCTCCCGGGCGGAGGACAGGGCGAACAGGTGGTGGACGAGGGAAAGCAGGACGGTCTTGCTGGAGTCGCGCCGCCGGGCGTCGCAGTCGATCAGGGGCACGTCGGCGGACAGGTCGAGGGCCTGGCGCACCTGGTCGAGGGAGTGCTCCGGCTCGCCGAAGTTGTTGCGGGCCACGATGAACGGCGTCCCGTGGTGTTCGAGGCGGTCGATGGAGTACCAGGAGTCGGCCAGCCGGTGGGTGTCCACCAGCACCACGGCCCCCAGCGTCCCGGCGAACAGGCGGTCCCAGAGGAACCAGAACCGTTCCTGGCCCGGGGCGCCGAACAGGTAGAGCACCATCTGCTCGTTCAGGCTGATCCGCCCGAAGTCGAACGCGACCGTGGTGGTGGTCTTGCCGGGCGAGGCGCCGTCGTCGATCCCGACGCCCGCCTGCGTCATGGTTTCCTCGGTGCTCAGCGGGCGGATTTCGCTGACCGAACGGACCATGGTCGTCTTGCCGACCCCGAACCCGCCGACGATGACGATCTTCAGGCCCTCCCGGGCGGTGCTCGGCAGCGGGGTACGGACGTCCTGGTCAGAGCTTCTGCAGTCCAACGAGTACCTGCTTCAGGGTTTCGAGATCGGGCAGATCGGTGTCGGCGGGCGCCGGGGAGGGGTGGCGGGCGGTGACCCGGCCGGTGTCGAGCAGGTCGCACAGCAGGATCTTCACGACGCTCACCGGGAGGCCCAGCTCCGAGGCGACCTCCACCAGCGCCGTCGGAAGCCGGCACAGGCGCAGGATCTTGACGTGCTCGGACTGCATGCCCGGGACCGGATCGCCTTCGCTCACGATCAGCGTCACCAGGTCCAGCGCGCTCTCGTTCGCGCGGCTGCGCCCGCCGGTGACGGTGTACAGCCGGTCCGGGTCCTCGCGGCGGAGGTGTTCCCGGGTCATGTCACCGGGCCGCGCGGGGCGGGGCGGTCAGGTGTTCGCCGAGCTGCTCGACGAGCTCGTTCATGGTGTGGCCGATGTGGCCCACGTCCGCGTCGTCGGCGGCGATCACGGCGAGGTGGGCGCCGGCGCCGGCCTCCACGATGAACAGCATCCCGCCGTGGAACTCCGTCATGGACTGGCGTACGCCGCCGGTGCCGTCGCCGAACTCGATGGACGTGCCGTACGCCAGGCTCTGGATGCCCGAGGCGATGGCGGCCAGCTGGTCGGCCTGGTCGATCGTGAGCCCGCGGGTGTGGCAGAGCTTGAGGCCGTCCTTGGACAGCACCAGGGCGTGCCGGGTCCCCGGGGTCTTGCCCAGGAGGTTCTCCAGCAGCCAGTCGAGGTCGTGCTCCGTGGTGTTCATCGGCTGTCCTCCGAGGCAGCAGAAGGGCGGGCTTCCCGGCCGGCCGCGTGGAACGCGCTGAACCGCGCGCCGGCGTCGGCACGGGCCGGCGCGGGGCTCGCCGCCGGTGCCGGCACCGGCTTGGGTGCGGCTGCCAGCGTCTGCCCGCGACGTCGTTGCGGCAGCCCGGAAGCGCCACTCTCCACTTCGGACACCGCGGGCGCGGGAACCTTGGCGGGCGGGGTGGCTGCCGCCGTGGGGATCGGCGCGTCCGGCTCGGGCTGGGTGATCAGCAGCCGGGGGATCATGACCACCACGCCGGTGCCGCCTCGCGCGGACGGCCGGAAGTGCACGGTCAGGCCGTGCTTGCGCGCCAGGCACCCCACCACGGCCAGGCCCAGCCGGGTGCCGGACAGCGTGGTCAGGTCCAGCGGCTCGGCGGACACCGCGCGCACGGCACGCTCCAGCGCCGCCGGGCCCATGACGAGGCCGCTGTCCTCGATCGTGACGACGACGCCCGCGTGCACCTCCTCCACGTACACGTGCACGTCCTCCGACGGCGGGGAGAAGCTGGTGGCGTTGTCCATCAGCTCGGCCAAGGCGTGCATGACCCCTTCGGCGGCGTACCCGGCGACCGCGACGGTGCTGGTCGAGTGCGTCCGGACCCGCTGGTAGGCGCTGATGCGCCCCATCGCGCCGCGCAGGATGCTTTCCATCGTGATCGGCTTGGTCCAGCGCCGGCCGGACCGCGCGCCGGTCAGCACCGCGATGCTGTCCGCCAGGCGGCCGGCCTGCGCGGTGCGGTGGTCCAGTTCGAGCAGGTCGCCGAGGACGTTTTCGTCGTAGCGGCCTTCCATCTCCCGCAGGTCGGCCAGCATGCTGGTGGCCAGCGCCTGGACGCGGCCGGCGGCGTTGGCGCAGGCCGCCATCGTGGCCGCGCGCATCCGCTCGCTCCGGCCGATCTCCTGCGCGATCGTGTCCAGCAGGCGCCGGTGGGCGTCGCCGGCCGCGCCCGGCACTTCGGCGAGCGCGGTGTCCACCGACGCGCCGTCGCGCACCCGCCGGACCACGGCGGGCAGCGTGTCGTCGGCGAGCCGCGCGATCTCCGTGTCCAGCGCCGTGATCCGGCCGCGGTAGTGGCGGGCGGTCCGCATCCAGTGGGCGGCGACGGTGACCGCCGCGCACACCACGGCGGCCGCGATCCCGCCGTACCAGGCCACGAACGTCCGGTCCGCCGCGGACACCCCGGCTGTCATCCACCACACCGCCGCACCGGTGACGACCACGGCGACCGGCAGAACGGAGCGGGCGGGCAAGTGCACTGACATCGATCAGGTCCTCGGGGCTTTCGGAGACAGGACAACGGCGCGGCGGAACCCGGAAATCGGGCTGCGCCGGGGCTTCGCGCGGATTCGGGAAAGGGCAGAACGAGCGGCGGGCTCCTCATTCCCCGGCGACCGTCGCCTGGGGCGACGACGACCCTAGCGCCGATCTTTCCCATCCGTAAGAGTCAATCTTCGTCGGCACAACTTCGCCGGCCGCCGTCGATTCAAGTCAATTCCCAACGGGGTGCTCCGCCTATTGGTGAATGGCGGGGAATGGGTCACCGGGCGCGATTCGGCCGCCCTCGCGCAGGTGACCTCTTCCGCGCACGGCATGTGAGCGCTAACATACTGCTCGCACCGGGCCTGAGCAGGTCGGCAGCGTGATCGAGGAGGACACAGGCATGCGCGGGTTCCGGATCCTGGTCTCGGTGTTGCTGATCGCGGTGGCGCTGGCGGCGCCCGCGGACGCCGGTCAGTCGCGGTACGCCGGTTACCTGTTCACCTACTTCACCGGCGAGGGCACGCCCGACGGCGAGCAGGTCTACTTCGCGTTGAGCCAGGGCAACGACCCGCTGCGGTGGCAGGCGCCCAGCGGCACCCCGGCGTTGCGGTCCACCGTCGGCACCCAGGGCGTGCGGGACCCGTTCGTCATCCGGTCACCGCGGGGCGACCGGTTCTACCTGATCGCGACGGACCTGCGGATGTACGGCCGCGACGACTGGGAGCAGTCGTGGCGGCACGGCAGCCGCTCGATCGTGGTGTGGGAGTCGGCGGACCTGGTGCGGTGGAGCGCGCCGCGGCTGGTCCAGGTCATGCCGGAGACCGCCGGCAACGTGTGGGCGCCGGAGGCGTTCTACGACCCGGCGCGCGGGGCGTACGTGGTGTTCTGGGCATCCAACGTCTACCCGGCCGACGACCCCGGCCACGTCACGACCTCCCACAACCGGATGATGTACGCGACCACCCGGGACTTCCGCACCTTCAGCGAGCCCAAGACGTGGTTCGACCCGGGGCATTCGGTGATCGACTCCACGGTGATCCGCCACGACGGCAGGTACTACCGCTTTTCCCAGGACGACCGCGGCCCCGGCGGCGGTGGCTCGACCCCGTGCGGCCGGTACATCACCGAGGAGAAGTCCCGGGCCCTGCTGAGCCGCGGCTACGACCTGGTGAAGGAGTGCATCGGCAAGGACGCGATCGTCGGCGGCGAGGGCCCGCTGGCGTTCCGGTCGAACACCGAGAAGAAGTGGTACCTGTTCATCGACGAGTACGGCGGCGCCGGGTACCGGCCGTTCGAAACCACGGACCTCGACTCCGGCGACTGGCGGCCGTCGGCGAACGCGCAGCTGCCCGGCAAGCCCCGGCACGGCACGGTCCTGCCGGTGACCCGCGCCGAGTACAACCGGCTGGCCGCGGCGGCTCGCCCGTGATCCGGGAGGTGCGGTGCCCCGGCGCGCGGTGATCGTGTCGATCGTGGCGTCGCTCGCGGTGGCCGCGACGGTCGTCGTCCTGGTGGCGACCCGCGCGGACGGCCCGGCCCCGGCCGAAGCGGCGGCCAGGGCGACCGCCGCCGCCGTGATCGGGACGGCGGCCACCACTGCGCCGCCGCCGACGACCGCCGCGGCCTCCTCTTCCGCCAGTGCCACGCCTTCGACGTCCGCGCCCGCTCCGACGTCCGCGGCCGCGCCGCTCGCCGGACGGATCGAGCCGGGCGTGACCCGCTCCGGCGTGGCGACCTTCTACGACACCGACGGCACCGGCGCGTGCGGGTACGACGCGAGCCCGGACCCGTTGAACGCGGCGATGAACGTCGCCGACTTCGAGGGATCCCAGGCGTGCGGGGCCTACGTCGAGGTGCGGGCGGCCAACGGCGCGAGCGTGACGGTCCGGATCACCAACCTGTGCCCGGCGCCGTGCCGGGTGGGGCAGCTGGACCTGAACCCGAAGGCGTTCGACCGCCTCGGGGCGCGCAACCTCGGGGAAATCCCGGTCACTTGGAAGCTGGTGAGCCCGCCGTCGGTGGGGAAGATTTCCCTGCGCTACAAGGACGGGTCGTCCCAGTACTGGTGCGGCATCCAGGTGATCGGCCACCGCAACCCGGTGGCCCGCCTGGAGGTCCGCGTGGGCAGCACGTGGAAACGGCTGCAGCGCACCGACTACAACTACTTCCTGTCGGAGAACGGCGCCGGCTGCGGCGGTGCCGTGGCGGTCACCGACATCCACGGCGAGCGGCTGGTCTTCGACCCGCTGCCCGTCAAGGCCGGCGTCAGTCAGCCGACCGCACGGCAGTTCGCCCAGCGCTGAGCGCTCAGTCCTCCCCGGCGGTGGCCGACAGGAAGGCCGCGAGGTCGTCGGTGAACCGCAGGAGCAGGTCGTAGAAGGTCCGGCGGTCCTCCGGTGCCCAGCCGGACAGCGCGTCGCCGAACCAGCCGAGCAGGGTGGTGACGTACCGGTCGGCGATCTCGGCGCCGTCGGGGGTCAGCTCGACGAGCCGGGCGCGCCGGTCGTCGGGGTCGGCCAGGCCGCGCACGAGGCGGCGCTTTTCGAGCACGTGCAGGTGCCGGGTGACGTGCGGCCCGGCGACCTGCATGCGCTCGGCGATCTCGCCGACGCGCAGCGCCTTCCCGGTCATGTGCAGGGCGAGGATGATCGACAGCCCCGGCCGGTCGAGGTCGGCTCCGATCCGCTTCATCGCCCGCTCGCCGAGGCCGCTGCGGTTCATCAGGTTGCCCAGCTGCATCAGCCGCGGCAGCACGGCACGCAGGTCGGACACGTCGCCGGCGTCTGTGTCGGCCATCACACCCCTATAGATAGCTAACTTAGGTATATAGTCGGTCTGGGTGGAGTTGATCGCGAGGATTGTCGCACCTCCGCTTTGGATACCTAACTTAGCTATCGGAGAAGTCATGAAGAAGGTCCTCATCTCGGGCGCGAGCATCGCCGGCCCGGCTTTGGCGTTCTGGCTGCGGAGCGCCGGCTTCGCGGTGACCCTCGTGGAGAAGGCGCCGGAACTCCGCGCCGGCGGCTATCCCATCGACATCCGCGGCACGGCACTGGACGCCGTCCGGCGGATGGGGATCCTGCCCCGCCTGCGGGAGCAGCACATCTCGACGCGGCGGCTGACGTTCCTCGGCGCAGACGGCGGCGAAATCGTGTCGCTGGCCCCGGACGCGATCATCGGCGGCACCGAAGGCGAAGACCTCGAGCTCCGCCGCGGCGACCTGATCCGGACGCTGTACGACCTGGTGCGCGACGACGTCGAGGTCCGCTTCGGCGACACGATCGAAACCCTCACCGACGACGCCGACGTCACCTTCCGCAGCGGCCGCCGGGAAACCTACGACCTGGTGATCGGCGCCGACGGCCTGCATTCCCGCACCCGGGAGCTCGTCTTCGGCCCGGAGGCGCCGTTCCACCACTATCTCGGCTACAGCTTCGCCGGGTTCACCATGCCCAACGACTTCGGCCTCGTCCGCGAGGGGCTCACGTGGAGCACGCCCGGCAAGGGCGCGGCGCTGTACGCGGTGCTCGACAGCGAGGAGGTCCACGGCTTCCTGGTCTTCGCCCGGCCGGAGCCGCCGATCGAGGCGTTCCGCGACCCGGAGGCTCAGCGCGACCTCATCGCCCGCACCTTCGACGGCGAAGGCTGGGAAATCCCGCGCATGGTCGCGGCAATGCGCGAAGCGGGGGACTTGTTCTTCGACGTGATCAGCCAGATCCGCATGCCGCGATGGTCGGCGGGCCGCGTCGCCCTCGTCGGCGACGCGGCCCACGCGCCATCGTTCCTGACGGGTCAGGGCACGAGCCTCGCCCTCGCGGGCGCGTACGTGCTGGGCCACGCCCTGGCGACGATTCCGGACCACACGGCGGCGTTCGCCGCGTACGAGAACCGGTTGCGGGGCTTCGCCGAAGCCAACCAGGCTTTGGTGAGCGAAGGCCAGGCAACGTTGTTCCCGGCAACGGCGGAGGCGCTCGAGCACCGCAACACCGCACTCCGGCAGCTGACGACGGCGCCGCCGAGCCCGCCCCGGCCGGAGCACTCGGCGCTGACCCTGCCGGACTTTCCGGTGCCGGTGCGGTGAGACTGGTCCCGCGCCGGCAGCGTCAGGTGGCCGGCTGCGTGATTGCCGGATAGGTGCGTTCGACGACGCACAACTGCGTCGTGGCGTACATCGCCAGCGAGCTGCCCACGCATTTGCCCGCCGGCCCGCTTTCCGCCGAGGCTGCCGCCGTCGTGCCGGACAGGACTCCGGTCGTCAATGCCAGCGCGGCGAGCGCGGCCGTGATCCGTCGCATGGTGTTCCTCCTTCGTGGAGCCGGTTTCCGGTTGCGGGAGGCTGCCCCGAATTCCGGGGGACGAACGGGATCGCCGCCGATGGCACCGGCTCGGGTGACCCCCACACGGACCTTCCCGGCCGCCGCCGCGGCAGCCCTTGGCCGGTGGGGCACCAGTACGCTGAAGCGAATGAGCACGGTATCCACCCCGGAGCAGTCGATGGTCGAAACCCGGCACCAGACCCGGTTGCTGACCCTGCTCCGCGACGACGGCCCGATGTCGCGGGTCGAGCTGGGGGAGAGACTGGAGCTGCCGCGCGCCCGGGTCGGTGCCGAGGTGGCCCGGCTCGCCGAAGTCGGGCTCGTCGAAGCCGCCGGGCCGTCGGCCAGCCGGGGCGGGCGGCGGTCGACGCTCGTCCGGCTCGCGGGGGAACTGCGGGTGCTCGCCGTCGACGTCGGTGCGACGTCGGTCGGGGTGGCCGTCACCGACGCTTCGTGCGAGGTGCTCGCGCACGCCGTCGAAGACTGCGATGTGCGGCAGGGGCCGCACCCGGTGCTGCGGCGGGTCGCCGAGCTCGCGGCGAAGGTGCGGGACGAGGCGCCGGGCCGGCTGATCGCCGCGGGCGTCGGGCTGCCCGGGCCGGTCAGCTTCGCCGAAGGGATGGCCGTCGCGCCGCCGATCATGCCCGGCTGGGACCGGTTCAACGTGCGCGACCACCTCGGCGGGCTCTGGGGCTGCCCGGTCGCGGTGGACAACGACGTCAACGCGATGGCGCTCGGCGAGCGGCACGCCGGGGTCGCGCGCTCGACCGACGACCTGATGTTCGTCAAGATCGGCACCGGGATCGGCTGCGGGATCGTGCTCGGCGGCAAGGTCTACCGCGGGGTCGCGGGCACCGCCGGCGACATCGGGCACATCCGGCTCGACGACTTCGGCCCGACCTGCGCGTGCGGCGAGGTCGGCTGCCTGGAGGCCTACTTCGGCGGCGCCGCGCTGGCCCGCGACGGGCTGGCCCTGGCCCGCAGCGGCCGGTCGGCGCACCTGGCCGAGGCGGCCGCCGAACGCGGGGCCGTCACCGCCCGTGACGTCGGCCGGGCCGCCGCGGCCGGCGACTCCGGGGCGGTCAACCTCATCCGCGACGGCGGACGGCGGCTCGGCCAGGTCATCGCCTCGCTGGTCTGCTTCATCAACCCCGGCATGGTGGTGATCGGCGGCGGCGTGGCCCAGCTCGGGCACCAGCTGCTCGCCGAGGTGCGCAGCGCGGTCTACCGGCGCTCGCTGCCGCTGGCCACCGGAAACCTGCCGATCGTGCTGTCCGAGCTCGGCGAGACGGCGGGCGTGATCGGGGCCGCGTGGTCGGCCACCGACCGGGCTTTCACCCTCAGCAGCTGAGCCAGTCCGATCACAGAACGTTGCTGAACGCGTCCACAATGTAACGTCAAGATCGAACAGACTTTTGTATGTTCGAATCGAAAGTCTGTCCGGTTTCGCACGTCTATCCGGGTGAAAACCGCACTTCGTCCCCAGGTATCACCTTGACGAGTGATGCCAGTCACCCTACTTTCGCTGCCTGAGCGACAAAGTGCGTTCAGTAGCCAGCGCAAGATGGGGGCACCGTGGCCGTCACCCGAACGAGGCAAGCCGATTCGGCGAGCCCTCGTACGGCGAATCTGGCCGCGGTCCTGCGGGCGCTGCGCACCGGCCCCCTCTCGCGCACACAGCTGGCTGCCCGCTCCGGGATCGCCAAGTCCGCGGTGCCCGGCCTGCTCGCCGAACTCGCCGAGCGCGGCCTGGTCCGGCCCGCCGGTGTCCGCCCCGGCAACGGACGGCCGAGCCGGCTGGTCGAACTGCACGGCGAGGACGCCTACGCGCTGGCACTGGGCGTCGAAGCCGACCGGCTGTCGGCGCTGGTCACCGATCTGTCCGGCCGCGTCCTGGCGGAGGGAACGGAGACCGTCGACGTCGCCGCGCTCGGGCTCCACGCCGGGATGGACGAGCTCGCCCGCCTCGCCTGCCGGGTGCTGCCCGGTCCACCGGTCGGCGTCGCGGTCTCGGTGCCCGGGCTGGTCGACTCGGCCGCCGCCGTGCTGCGGTTCGCGCCCGCGCTGCGCTGGCGCGACGCGGAAATCGCCGGCCTGCTGGCGGCCCGGCTCGCCCTCCCGGTCGACGCCGTGGCCGTCGACAACGAAGCCAACCTCGGGGCACTGGCCGAATCGGTCGCGGGCGCCGGCACCGAGCTGTGCTACCTCGGCGGCGGGACGGCCGTCGGCGGCGGGTTCGTCTCCGGCGGCACGATCCTGCGCGGCGCGCGCGGCTTCGCCGGCGAGGTCGGGCACATCGCCGTCGACCCGTCCGGCGAGCGGTGCCCGTGCGGCCGGACGGGCTGCCTGGAGACGAAGGCGAACCTGGCCGCGGTCCTGCGCGCGGCCGCGGCCCCCGGCGACCCGCTGCACGATCCCGCACCCGGCGTCGAAGGCCGCGTCGCCCTGCTCAAGGACCGCGTCCACCGCGGCGACCAGCGCGCGGCCACGGCGGTCCACGAACTGGGCGTCGCGCTCGGCATCGCCCTGTCCACTGTGGTCGACGTGCTCGACCCGGACGTCGTCGTGCTCGGCGGCTACTTCGCCGAACTGGGCGAGTGGCTGGTCGAACCGGTCCGCGTCGAGCTCGCCGCCCGGCCGCTCGGCCAGGCCCGGGTCGTGGCGTCCGGGCTCGGCCTGCGGGCGCCGCTGCGGGGTGCCGCGCACCTGGCGGCCGAGCGGCTGTTCGCGAATCCGACGCTCGTCGAGGAGGCCACGGTATGAGCGAGCTTGCGAGCGAATCATTCAACACTGCGCTTCCGGCTCAGGCGGCACCGAGCGCCAGCGAGGTGTGCGCATGAGTCTGCTTTCCGTCCGCGGCATCGTGAAGGAGTTCCCGGGCGTCCGCGCCCTCGACGGCGTCGACCTCGACGTCGAACCCGGCGAGGTGCACTGCCTGCTCGGCCAGAACGGCGCCGGGAAGTCGACACTGATCAAGGTCCTCTCCGGTGCGCACCGCCCCGACGCCGGGGAGATCACCTGGCAGGGCGAACCGGTGTCGCTCGGTTCGCCGGTCGACGCGCTGCGCCTGGGCATCGCCACCATGTACCAGGAGCTCGACCTCGTGCCCGGGCTTTCGGTGGCGGACAACATCTTCCTCGGCCACGAGCGCGCCCGCTTCGGCTTCACGCGGATCTCCCAGGCCCGGGCCGAGGCCGCCCGCCTGATGGCGCGGCTCGGGCACCCCGGCATCCGGCCGTCGACCGAGGTCGGCAAGCTTTCCGCCGCGGGTCAGCAGCTGGTGTCGATGGCCCGCGCGCTCGCCCACGACGCCCGGCTGCTCGTCATGGACGAACCGACCGCCGCGCTGGCCGGCGAGGAGGTCGACAACCTCTTCCGCATCGTCGGCGAGCTGACCGCCGACGGCGTCGCCGTCGTCTACATCTCGCACCGCCTCGAAGAACTGCGCCGGATCGGGCACCGGGTCACCGTGCTCAAGGACGGCCGGACCGTCGGCACCGGCCTCGACGCCGCCGCGACGCCGACCGCCGACCTGGTCGCGTTGATGGCCGGGCGCAAGGTCGAGACGGTCTTCGGGCCGCGCCACGACGGCCACGGCAGGCCCGAGACGGCCCTCGAGGTCGCGAACCTCACCCGGCAGGGCGAGTTCGAGAACGTGAGCTTCACCGTCCACGCCGGCGAGGTCGTCGGCATCGCCGGGCTGGTCGGCTCGGGCCGCAGCGAACTGCTCGAAACGATCTTCGGCGCCCGCAAGGCCGACCGGGGAACCGTGGCGGTGGACGGGAAACCCGTGCGGTCCGGCGACGTGCTCGCCGCCGTCAAGGCCGGCATCGGCCTCGCGCCCGAGGAACGCAAGAGCCAGGGCCTGCTGCTGGACCTGCCGGTGGTGCACAACGTCACCCTCGCCAGCCTCGGCCGCTACGCGAAGCTCGGGTTCACCGACCGGTCCCGGGAACTGGACGGCGCCGGCGCGAGCCTGCGGCGCCTCGACCTGCGGCCCGCCGATCCCCGGCGGATCGTCCGCACGCTGTCCGGCGGCAACCAGCAGAAGGCCGTGCTCGCGCGGTGGCTGGTCCGCGGGTGCCGGGTGCTGCTGCTCGACGAGCCGACGCGCGGCGTCGATGTCGGCGCCCGCGCCGAGCTGTACCGGCTGATCGACGAGCTGGCCGCGACCGGCGTGGCGATCGTGCTGGTGTCCAGCGAAATCCCCGAGGTGCTCGGGCTGTCCGACCGGGTGCTGGTGCTGCGCGAGGGCCGTGTCCTCGCCGACCGGTCCTCCGCCGGGCTCACCGAGGCCGAAGTGCTCGACGTGATTCTCGAGGGGAGCGCGGCATGACCGACACACAGGCACCGCCCCAGGAAGCGCTGCCCGCCGAACGGAAGCGGTTCACCTTCTCCGCCGACCCGCGGCTGCTCGGCCTGGTGGCCGTGCTCGTCGTGCTGTGCCTGGTCGGCCAGTTCACCCGGCCCGAGCTGTTCTTCACCGAGAGCAACATCTCGACGATCCTGCGGCTGGCCGCGGCGATCGGCGTGGTGAGCGTCGGAATGACGTTCGTCATCATCAGCGGCGGCATCGACCTGTCCGTCGGCTCGATGGTCGGCCTGGCCGGGGTCTGGCTGACGACGCTGGCGACGCAGTCGTACGGACCGTGGGTGATGGTCCTCTGTGGACTGGCGGTCGGCCTCGGCTGCGGGCTGGTCAACGGCGTCCTGGTCGCCTACGGCAAGGTCGTGCCGTTCATCGCGACGCTGGCGATGTACGTCTCGGCCCGCGGGCTCGCCGAACGGATCAGCGGCCGCCGCACGCAGGTCGTCGCGGACCAGGACTTCCTCGCCTTCTTCCGGGGCGGCTTCCTCGGCATCCCCACGCTGATCTGGCTGTTCGCGCTGGTCTTCGCGGTCGGCTGGGTCGTGCTCAACCGCACCACCTTCGGACGGCGGACGTACGCGGTCGGCGGCAACGCCGAGGCGTCCCGGCTGGCCGGCATCAACGTCAAGCGCCACCTCGCGCTCGTCTACGGCGTGGCCGGGCTGTGCTGCGGGATCGCCGCGCTCATGGTCGTCGCGCGGACGACGGCGGGCGCGTCGACCAACGGCATGTTCTACGAGCTCGACGCGATCGCGGCGGTGGTCATCGGCGGCACGCTGCTGACCGGCGGCCGCGGCTCGCTCATCGGCACGCTCGTCGGCGTGCTGATCTTCACGGTGCTGTCGAACATCTTCACGCTGAACAACCTGGACACCGACATCCAGAACATCGCCAAGGGCGTGATCATCGTGCTCGCCGTGCTCTTGCAGTTCCGGGCCCGGAAAGCCAGGACCGGTAGTCAGTAACCACCGATGGAGGTCACCATGGCCGAACAACCCTTCCTCGGGCGCCGGGGATTCCTGCTGGGCGGGGCCGCGGTCGGCGCCGGCGCGCTGCTGGCCGGCTGCACGTCGAACACGCCCGCGAACTCGGAGTCGAACGCGCCGGTCGCCAACGCGGGCAACAACGCCCAGCCGGGCAAGCCGATCACCATCGGCTTCTCCGCGCCGGCCGCCGACCACGGCTGGATCGCGGCGATCACCAAGAACGCCAAGGCCCAGGCGCAGAAGTTCAGCGAGGTGACGTTCAACGCGACCGAGGGCACCAACGACGTCAACCAGCAGATCTCCCAGGTGGAGACGCTGATCAACGCGAAGGTGAACGTCCTGGTGATCCTGCCCTTCGACGGCAAGGCGCTCACCGCGGTCGGCCAGCAGGCGATGGACGCCGGCATCCCGGTGATCAACCTCGACCGCGTCTTCGACACCCCGCTCGCGTACAGAACGTGGATCGGCGGCGACAACTACCGGATGGGCGTCAACGCGGGCAACTACATCGCCGCGGAGCTCAAGAAGAAGAACGTCACGAACCCGGTCATCGGCGAGGTCGCCGGGATCGACTCGCTGCCGCTGACCCAGGAACGCAGCAAGGGCTTCAAGGACGCACTGGGCCGGGCCGGGTTCCAGGTCGGCCCGCGCGTGTCGGCGCAGTTCACGTCGGAGTCGGGCGAGCAGCAGACCGCGAACCTGCTCCAGGGCGCGCCGAAGCTGGACGCGCTGTGGAACCACGACGACGACCAGGGCATCGGCGTCAACGCGGCGATCGACACCGCGGGCCGCAAGGAGTTCATCATGGTCGGCGGCGCCGGGTCGAAGAACATGATGAACCTGATCAAGGCCGACTCGTCGCCGATCAAGGCGACCGTGCTCTACAGCCCGTCGATGGCCTCGACGGCGGTCGCGCTCGCCCGGCTGCTCGGGCAGGGCAAGGGCATCGGCGACCTGGCCGAGCACGACATCCCGGCCGAGATCACCACGTATTCGGCGGTCGTGACGAAGGAGAACGTCGACCAGTACCTCGACGTCGGCTTCGACTCCTGACCGATTCTTCCAGCTACGCCAAAGGAGGGGTATGAGCCCGGGACGGGAAACGATCGGGATCGGCATGGTGGGCCACGCGTTCATGGGTGCGGTGCATTCGCACGCCTGGCGCAGCGTGCACCGGTTCTTCGACCCGCCGCTGGTGCCGCGGCTCGCCGTGCTCGGCGGCCGCGACGAGACCCGGGCCAAGACCGCCGCGGAGAAGTTCGGCTGGGAGGACGTCGAGACGGACTGGCGCAAGCTCGTCGCCCGGGACGACGTCGGCCTGGTCGACGTCTGCACCCCGGGGGACAGCCACGCCGAGATCGCGATCGCCGCGCTGGACGCCGGGAAGCACGTGCTGTGCGAAAAGCCCCTGGCCAACTCGGTGGCGGAGGCCGAAGCGATGGCGGAGGCGGCGCGGCGGGGCCGTGAACGCGGGGTACGGGCCATGGTCGCGTTCAACTACCGCCGGGTGCCCGCGCTCGCCCACGCCCGGAAACTCGTGGCGAGCGGGGCACTCGGCGAGATCCGGCACGTGCGGTCGGTGTACCTGCAGGACTGGCTTTCGGACGCCCGGGCGCCGATGACCTGGCGGCTCCGCAAGGAGTCCGCCGGGTCGGGGGCCCTGGGCGATCTGGGCGCGCACATCGTGGACGCCGCCCAGTTCGTCACCGGCGACGTGATCACCGGCGTCTCGGCGCTGACGAACACGTTCGTCACGCAGCGGCCGGCCGAGCACGGCGGCACGGACGAAGTCACGGTCGACGACACGGCGTTGTTCCTGGCCCGGCTGGCCGGGGGAGCGGTGGCGACCTTCGAGGCCACCAGGTTCGCGCTGGGCCGCAAGAACGCGATGCGGCTGGAGGTCAACGGCTCGAAGGCGAGCCTGGCGTTCGACTTCGAGTCCATGAACGAGCTGCAGTGGTACGAGGGCACCGGCACCGAGGCCGGGTTCCGGCGCATCCTCGTCACCGAGCCGCAGCACCCGTACGTCGGCGCGTGGTGGCCGCCGGGACACCTGCTCGGCTACGAGCACACGTTCACCCACGAGGTCGCCGACTTCCTGGACGCCATCGGCGCGGGCACGGACCCGGCGCCGGGCTTCGACGACGGCCTGCGCGTCCAGCGCGTGCTCGACGCCGTCGAAAAGAGCGCTGCCGCACAAGCGCAATGGACACCGGTGGAGGAGACATGAGAGAGCTTGCGAACGAATCATTCAACACCGCGCTTTCGGCTCAGGCCGCACCGAGCGTCAGCGAGGTGTGCGCGTGAGCCGTCCCGTCACGTTGTTCACCGGCCAGTGGGCCGACCTGCCGTTCACCGAGGTCTGCAAGCTCGCCTCGGAATGGGGGTACGACGGCCTGGAGATCGCCTGCTCGGGCGACCACTTCGAAGTCGACCGCGCACTGTCCGAAGAGGACTACGTGCCCGGGCGGCTGCGACTGCTCGCCGACCACGGCCTCAAGGTCTGGGCGATCTCGAACCACCTCGTCGGGCAGGCCGTCTGCGACGACCCGATCGACCACCGGCACCAGGCGATCCTGCCGTCCCGGATCTGGGGTGACGGCGAACCCGAGGGCGTCCGGCAGCGGGCGGCGGCCGAGCTGGCCGACACCGCGCGGGCGGCGGCGAAGCTCGGTGTCGACACCGTCATCGGCTTCACCGGGTCGAAGACCTGGAAGTACGTCGCGATGTTCCCGCCGGTCACACGCGATGACATCGATGACGGTTACGCGGACTTCGCCCGCCGGTGGAACCCCATCCTGGACGTCTTCGACGAGGTCGGCGTCCGGTTCGCGCACGAGGTTCACCCGTCCGAGATCGCCTACGACTACTGGACGACCCAGCGCGCGCTGGCAGCCGTCGACCACCGGCCGGCGTTCGGGCTGAACTGGGACCCGTCGCACTTCGTCTGGCAGGACCTCGACCCGGTCGGGTTCATCCTCGACTTCGCCGACCGGATCTACCACGTCGACTGCAAGGACACCCGCAAACGCTTCGACGGCCGCAACGGACGGCTCGGGTCGCACCTGGCCTGGGCGGACCCGCGGCGGGGCTGGGACTTCGTGTCCGTCGGCCACGGCGACGTCCCGTGGGAGGACTGCTTCCGGGCGCTGAACTCGATCGGCTACGCCGGGCCGATCTCCGTGGAGTGGGAGGACGCCGGGATGGACCGGCTCCGGGGCGCGGCGGAGGCGGTGAAGTACGTCCGCGAGCACCTGTTCGACAAGCCGTCGGCGGCCTTCGACGCGGCTTTCAGCAACCAGAGATGAGGGAGTTCCATGTGCGGTGAGCAAGCTCAATCTCTCTCCCGGCGGACCATGTTGGGCGTCGCCACGGCGGCGCTCGCCACGGTCGCCCTCCCCAGTGTCGCGGACGCCGCCACGGCCCGGCGCCGGGTCCCGCTGGACAAGATCAGCATCCAGCTCTACTCCCTGCGGTCGCTGCTGCAGAACGACCCGGAAGGCACGCTCTCCGCGCTGGCCGACATCGGCTACCGGAAGGTCGAGCTGGCCGGGACGTACGGCCGCAGCGCGACCGAGTTCCGCGCCATCCTCGACCGCTGTCACCTCAAGGCGTCCTCGACGCACGTCGGTATCGACGGCGACCTGGACAAGACCATCGCCGACGCGAAGATCCTGGGCAACTCGCTCGCCAACGTGCCGTACGCGAACTTCGCCACCATCGCGGAATGGGAAGCCTTCGCCGGGCGGCTCGACACCGCCGCGCTCGCCTTCCGGAAGGCCGGGATCCAGCTCGGCTACCACAACCACGCCCACGAGTTCGCCCCGATCGGCGGCGTCCGGCCGTACGACGTCCTCACCGCGAAGACGGACAAGCGGACCGTGCACCTGGAGGTCGACCTGTTCTGGGCGGTGACCGGCGGCGCGGATCCGGTGCGGCTGTTCCGGCAGCACTTCCCGCGCGTCACGCAGTACCACGTCAAGGACATGACCCCGGACGGGCAGATGACCGACCCCGGCACCGGCGTGATCGACTTCCGGCGCGTCTTCGCCGCGTCCTGCCACACCATCCGCGAGTTCATCGTGGAGCACGACCAGCCCACCGACCCGCTGAACACGGCGAAGGTCGGCTTCGAATACCTCCGCACCGTGCGGTTCTGAGAGCCCCGGGGGACTCGACATGCGAATATCACGTCGGTCGATGCTGGCCGGGACCGCCGCGGGCGTGCTCGCGCCCGCGGTCGGGGTGGCGCCGGCAGCGTCGGCCGCGGGCCTGACCCGCCAGATCACCATCTACGCCGAAGCCCTGCCCGGCGGCCTCTACGGCTACGGCCTCGAACCGGGCAAGGCCACCATCCCGGGGCCACTGCTGGAGGTCTACGAGGGCGACACCCTCGAGATCGAGCTGGTCAACCGCACCGACAAGCGGCTGTCCATCCACCCGCACGGCGTCACCTACGACACCGGTTCGGACGGCGCCCCGCTCAACGCGTCGTTCAACAAGCCCGGCGAGACGCGCACCTACACCTGGCGCACGCGGACCCGGTACGACGCCGGCGGCGGGTTCTGGATGCCCGGCAGCGCCGGCTACTGGCACTACCACGACCACGCGATGGGCACCGACCACGGCACCGCCGGCCTGGCGCGCGGGCTCTACGGCGGGCTGATCGTGCGCAAGCGCGGCGACCTGCTGCCGAGCAAGCAGTACACGGTCGTGTTCAACGAGATGATGATCAACCACGCGATGGCGCCGGACACGCCGATCCTCGAGGCGCGGCTCGGCGAGCGCGTCGAGTGGGTCTGCATCGGGTACGGCAGCCTGCCGCACACGTTCCACCTGCACGCGCACCGCTGGGCCGACACCCGCACCGGGATGCTCAGCGGCGCGGATGACAACGCTGCCATCGTCGACAACAAGAACCTCGACCCCGGCAGCTCGTTCGGTTTCCAGGTGATCGCCGGCGAAGGCGCCGGGCCAGGGGCGTGGATGTACCACTGCCACGTCCAGACCCACTCCGACGGCGGGATGGTGGGCCTGTTCCTGGTCCGCAACGCCGACGGCAGCCTGCCCGACGGCGCCCAGGACGCGATCGACCGGTTCAAGGAGCACGGCCACACCGGGCACGACACGAACCCCGACGCCCGGACGCACTCATGAGGAGGGGAGTCATGAAGAGACGTTGGTTCGGCAGGCGCGGCGCGGTCGTGCTCGCCATCGGGTCCGTCCTCGCGGCCGGAGCACCGCTGCTGGCGATGCCCGTGGCCCAGGCCGCACCCGCCGCGAACGTGCCGGTGAACGTGCTGGTCTTCCACGGCGCCGCGGCCGGCCAGAAGGACCCGGTCGTCCGCGCCTCGGACGCGATCGCGCGGCTGGGCGCGGACAACGGCATCACCGTCACGGCCTCGCAGGATCCCTCGGTGTTCAGCACCACGAACCTGGCGCGCTACCGCGGTGTCGTGTTCCTGTCCGCGCAGGGCGTCACGCTCAGCCGGGAGCAGGAAGGCGCGCTGCAGGCGTACATGAAGGCCGGCGGCGGGTTCCTGGGCATCTCCGACGCGGCCCGCGCGCAGGACTCGTCGCAGTGGTTCACCGGGCTGATCGGCGCGCGCCCGGTCGGCGCCCGGCCCACGCCCGAGGCGGTGGCCGCGGTGACGGCGAGCGGGGAGAACCCGCCGAACGAGACCAAGGAAAAGCTGGCCGACAACAACGAGAACACGAAGTGGCTGACGTTCGCGGCGACCGGCTGGGCGGCGTACAAGATGGCCACCCCGGTCGCGATCAGCAGCTATTCGCTGACCTCGGCGAACGACTTCGCGGGCCGGAACCCGAAGAACTGGACCCTGCAGGGCTCCGCGGACGGCAGCACCTGGACCGACCTGGACACGCGCGCGAACGAGACGTTCACCGAGCCGTTCCAGACCCGGACGTTCACCTTCGCCAACACCACGGTCTACCCGAACTACCGGCTGAACATCACCGCGAACGCCGGCGAGCCGATCATCCAGCTCGCGGACCTCAAGCTGTTCAAGGACACCTCGACGACCCCGCCGCCGCCCGAGCCGGCACCGCAGCAGGCCGTCGTCGACGTCCTCGACGCGAAGCACCCGGCCACGAAGGGGCTGCCGCAGAACTGGACGCGGACCGACCGCTGGCTCAACTGGGAAACCAACCCGGTCGGCACGGTCCACACCGTCGCGCAGGTCGAGGAGAAGGGCTACCAGCCGGGGGTCGGCGCGAACGGCGCCTTCCACCCGATCTCGTGGTGCCGTGACTACGACGGCGGCCGGTCCTTCTACACCGGCATGGGCCGCACCGAGGCGTCCTACGGCGAAGGGCAGTTCCGCGACCACCTGCTCGGCGCCCTGCGCTGGACCACCGGCATGGTCCGCGCCGACTGCCAGGCCGGGATCGCCGCGAACTACAAGGTCGAGCGGCTGACCGGCAAGAACGCGGCCGGGCAGCTCGACCAGATCGGCGAGCCGCACGGCCTGACCATCGCGCCGGACGGCAAGGTGTTCTACATCGGCAAGGCGGCCTGCCCGACCGGGCCGGTGGTCAGCTGGGACGACCCGAACGTCGGCCTCGGCTGCGGCACGATCCACCAGTGGGACCCGGCGACCAAGAAGGTCAAGCTGCTCACGACGTTGCGCGTGATGGGCAACCGCGGCAGTGGCGACGAGCTCGTCAAGAACGAAGAGGGCCTGCTCGGCATGGTGCTGGACCCGAAGTTCACCGAGAACGGCTGGTTCTACGCCTACTGGATGCCGCACGAGTCGATCGACCGCGACAAGCGGATCGGCAAGCGCACGATCTCGCGGTTCACCTACAACGCGGCCGCGCAGACGATCGACCAGGCCACCCGCAAGGACCTGATGTCCTGGGACGTCCAGATCCACAGCTGCTGCCACGCCGGCGGCGGCATGGCGTTCGACAAGGACGGCAACCTCTACGTCGGGTCCGGGGACAACAACTCCTCGGGCGGTTCGAACGGCTACTCGGGCAACAACTGGACGCTCGAGTACCAGGGCCTGTCGTTCCAGGACGCGCGCCGCACGGCGGGCAGCACGAACGACTACGGCGGCAAGATCCTGCGGATCCACCCGGAGCCGGACGGCACCTACACCATCCCGCCGGGAAACCTGTTCGCAGGAGGGCCGCCGGACAAGACGCGCCCGGAGATCTACGTGATGGGCGTCCGCAACATCTCGCGGCTGCAGATCGACCCGGTGCACAACTGGATGACCGCGGGCTGGGTCGGCCCGGACGCGCCGTCGCCGAGCCCCGAGCTCGGGCCGGCGAAGTACGAGACGGCCACGATCATCACCGAGGCCGGCAACCACGGCTGGCCGTACTGCATGGGCAACCGGCAGCCCTACCGTGACCGCAGCAGCACCAACGCCGCGGTGCTCACCGGCTGGTACGACTGCGACAACCCGGTGAACACCTCGCCGCGCAACACCGGCCTGGTGACGCTGCCGCCGATCAAGGACAACATGATCTGGTACTCGCCG
Source organism: Amycolatopsis sp. MtRt-6 (assembly GCF_017308975.1). Classification (GTDB taxonomy): domain Bacteria; phylum Actinomycetota; class Actinomycetes; order Mycobacteriales; family Pseudonocardiaceae; genus Amycolatopsis. Next base: position 36,888 of record NZ_JADWPD010000026.1, read on the forward strand.
GACGGCGGCGGGCCGGTCTTCCCGAAGCGGCCCGGCAGCTCGATCCCGACGTACAACGCGGCGGACGCCACCTACACCCAGCCGTACCTGCGCGGGGGCGGCCAGGCGGTCATGTCCGGGCCGACGTACCACCGGTCGCTGGTGAACACGAACAGCGGTGTCGCGTGGCCGGAGTACTGGGACAACAAGTGGTTCATCGCCGACGAGGCCAACTCGCAGAACCGGGTCGCGGTGACCGTCGACCCGGCCGGGGTGCCCACGCACCAGCCGCCGGTGTTCGCCGAGACGTTCCGGCAGATCATCCCCGGCGGCGCGGGCGACACCCGGGTGCAGAGCTGGATGGACGCCAGGTTCGGGCCGGACGGCGCGTTGTACGTGCTCGACTACGGCAACGGGTTCTTCTCGCTGGACCAGAACCAGAAGCTGCTGAAGATCAGCTACACCGGCGGCGCGCCGACGCCCGCCCCGGCGGCGTCGTCGACCATGGTGCAGAACAAGGCGCTGACGGCGGCGTTCACCGGGTCGAAGTCCGGTGGCGTGTCCTACCGGTGGGAGTTCGGCGACGGCTCGGTGTCCACCCAGGCCGACCCGCGGCACACCTACCCGCGCACCGGCATCTTCACCGCCAAGCTCACCGTGACCTACGCCAACGGCGAAGCGGTGACGACCCGTGCTGCGGTGAACGTCGGCTGCGCGGTGGCCGATCCGGGTCCGGTGGTGACCTTGGGCGACACGCTCACGAAGGTGGTCAACCGCAACGCCGGCGGCGGCTGCACGGTCGACGACTTCCTCGACGACGAAAGCACGTGGACCACGCACGCCGCCTTCGTCAACCACGTCGAGCAGGCCACCGAGACGCTGTCGGACCTCGGTGTGCTGAACGACGCCGAGGTGGCGGAGCTGAACGCGGCCGCGGCGGCGTCGCCGATCGGGAAACCGGGCACGACCGGCTACGACGCGCTGTTCGACGGCACGGCGGAGTCGTTGCGCGGGTGGGCACAAGCGCCGTCGGGTCAGTTCACGCTGCAACCCGACGGGTCCATCCGGGCCGGCGGCGGGCTGGGCATGCTCTGGTACGCCCAGCGGCAGTTCGGCGACTTCTCGGTGAAGCTGCAGTTCAAGGACATCGCGCCGGATCCCGGCCGGGCCAACAGCGGCGTGTTCGTCCGGTTCCCGGACCCGCGGACACCCCTGGACCAGCGGCCGCCGGGCAGCTGCGGCACGGTCGGGTCGGCGCGGACGTCGCAGGCCTGGGTCGCGATCTACTGCGGCCACGAGGTCCAGATCTACGACGGCGACACCGGCGAGCCGCAGAAGACCGGGTCGGTCTACAACTTCGACCCGCGCCCGCTCGACCAGGCGGGGGCGCGGCCGAAGGGCACGTGGAACGAGTACGAGATCAAGGTCGTCGGGCAGCACTACACGATGATCCGCAACGGCGTGGTGATCAACGAGTTCGACAACACGCCCGGGCAGCAGTCGTCGCGCGCGGGTGACCCGCCGACCGACCTGCGGCAGTTCGTCAGCGGGTTCATCGGGCTGCAGAACCACAGCGACAACGACCTGATCGAGTTCCGCAACATCCGGGTGCGGCAGCTGTAGCCCTCCCGCGGCCGGGGGGGGGGGGGGGGGCAACGTGTAAGACAAGGGTGCCCCCAACAACGGCCGCCGGGGGTGGTGGTGTCTTTGTTTTCGTTTTACAACCACCTCCCCCCCCCCCCCCCACCCCTCACTTCAGGAAGGGTCCCCGCGATGTCCCCACGACTGACCGCCCTGCTGCTGGCCGCTTTCCTGGCGCTGCTCGGACTGGCGACACCCGCGGCGGCGGCCCCGGTCCAGACGCTGACCTGGACCGGGAACAACAGCACCACCGAATACGCGTCCGCGCCGACGGGCGCCCTGCCCGGCGAGACCACCATCGTCTTCGAGAACAGCGAAGCCACCGGCAACACGACGGGGATGTCGCACACCCTGACGTTCGACACGACGACACCGGGCTACAACCACGACGTCACCCTGAACATCCTGGCCAACCCGTTCGACCCGCAGAACGGCCGCCACGAGGCCGTCGTGACGCTGAAGCCGGGCAAGTACCGGTACTACTGCACCATTCCCGGCCACACCGCGATGGCGGGGGAGTTCGTCGTCTCCGACGGAACCGGCGACACGACCCCGCCGACCGTGACCGCGGCGGTGACGGGGGACAAGGACCCGTCGGGCAACTACGTCGGGTCCGCCACGGTCGCGCTGACCGCGACCGACACGGGATCCGGTGTGGCGGCGGTCGAATACCAGCTCGACGGTGGCACGTGGACGGCCTACTCGGCGCCGGTGGTGGTGTCCGCGGTGGGCGCGCACATGCTGCACTACCGGGCTCGGGACGTCGCCGGCAACGAGTCCGCGGAAGGGATGGCGCACTTCACGGTCGTCTCGCGGCCGGGGGACACCACCGCGCCCGTGGTGAGCGCGGCGATCACCGGCACGCAGGACGCGTCGGGCAACTACCTCGACGTCGCGACAGCGCGGATCACGGCCACGGACGCCGACTCCGGCGTGGCTTCGGTGGAGTACCAGCTCGACGGCGGCGCCTGGACGGCCTACACGGCTCCGGTCGCGGTGACCGCGCCGGGCGCGCACATGCTGCACTACCGGGCCACCGACGTCGCGGGGAACGTCTCGCCGGAGGGCATGGCCCACTTCACGGTGGTCAGGAGCGACACGACGGCCCCTGTCGTTTCGGCTTCGGTGGCCGGCACGCAGGACGGCGACGGCAGCTACGTCGGCAAGGCGACGGTCACGGTGACGGCTTCGGACGCCGGTTCCGGCGTCGCCGCGGTGGAGTACAAAGTGGACGGCGGCGCGTGGACTGCTTACGTGGCACCGGTTCCGGTGTCCGCGGTGGGCGCGCACACGGTGGGCTACCGCGCTCGCGATGTCGCCGGCAACGCCTCCGCGGAGGGCTCGGTGTCGTTCACCGTGGTCGCCGGCGGGGACACCACGGCGCCTTCGGTCGCGCTCCAGGTCACCGGGAAGCAGGACGGCGGCTGGAACTACGTTGGCTCGGCGACCGTGACGGTGACGGCGTCCGACGCCGGGTCCGGAGCAGTCCTGATCGAGTACAAAGTGGACAGTGGCGCGTGGACCCGGTACACCGCACCGGTGGTCGTGCCGGCGCTCGGGGCGCACACCGTGCGGGCCCGGGCCACCGACGTCGCCGGCAACGTCTCGGCCGAGCTGACGGGAGCGTTCACAGTGGTCGCGGCCCCACCGCCGCCGGACGCCTGCCCGTCGTCGGACACCCGGGAGACGGTGGTGATCGGCGGGGTCGACAGCCAGGTGGCGAACACCGACACCGGCAACGGCTGCACGATCAACGACGTCATCGACGAGAACGCCCAGTACGCGTCGCACGACCGGTTCGTCAAGCACGTGAAAGCGGTGACGCAGGAACTCGTGGCCAACGGCGTGCTGTCCTCGGGCGACCGCAACCGCATCGTGACGGCGGCGATCGAGTCGGGTGTGGGCGGCGGCGGTTTGGCACCGGCGGACGGGGGTAAGCAGAAGTCCCCGGCCCGCGACTGAAAGAAGTGACCGATGCCCGCGTTGACCCGCGTCCTCGGAGCGGTGACCGCCGCCTACAGCGCCACGATCATCGTCGCGCCGCGCGTGCTGGCCAAACCGTGCGGCCTGACCACTCCGGCGGGCGGGGTCACCGCGGGCGTTCGCACCCTGATCGCCGGCATCGGCGCCCGCGACGCGGCCATCGGCCTGGCGATGCTGCTCGCGCCCGAGGGCAAGCCGCTCCAGGTGGCGCTGGCGGCCCGGGTGGCCGCCGACGCGGCGGACGCGGTGGTGTTCGGGACCGGTCTGCCGGACCGGTCGGCACGGCCGAAGGTGGCGGCGTTCGCGGTCGGCTGGGCGGCGCTGTGCGCGGCGTCGGCCCTGGTCCGCTGACGGGCTCAGCCGTCGGTGAACTCGTGCGTCCCGGGCCGTCCCCTGCGGACCCGGTGTCCCACATGTACTTCTCGTGCAGGCGGCCGGCGCACGATCGCCGACCACGCGTCGGCCATCACGAACAGCTGCCGGTCGCCGGTCCGGCCGGCCCGTTCGCGGTGCGGGCGGCCGTGGCCGGCGGTGCCGTCCCCCGGCACCGCCGGCCGGCGGATCAGAAGACCTTGACCGAGAGCGTCTTGTCGTTCATCTGGTCACCGACGTAGGAGACGTCGCCGGTGCGGTCGAGGCTCGGCGCGCCGGAATCGGCCCAGCAGTTGATGCGCGAGAACAGGATCCACCGGGTGTTGGACCGCACCGAAGAAATCGTCTTCTGGAAGTAGGTCGGGAGGTTGAAGCACCGGCCGCCGTCGCCCGGGTCGTAGAACGAAGAGCAGCAGTAGTTGGCGTTGTCGAAGAACTCGGCGTAGGTGGCCGTGGTGGCGGCCTGGGCCGAGCCGGTCGGGATGAGCGTTGCGGCCGCGAACGCGGCGGCGAACACAGCTATCCCCTTGGTGCGAGAACTCATGCTTGTTCCCCTTTGTTGTCGGAAAAGAAAGACCGCGTCGAGAGCGCGACTGCGCGTGAAACCCCCGTATCAACGCGATCGGGGTCGATCATGGCAGCGGGATTTCGGGAAGGTCAACCGGCCGGGGGCCATGATCACTCGTTTGTCCGAATCATCCGGTTGCGCGCCGTCAGACCTCCGAGGCCGACGAGTGCTCGGCCGCGAACCGGGCCAGCTCGGCGCGGTCGCGGACCGAGGTCTTCATCAGCAGGGCCGCCACGTGCTTCTCCACCGTGCGCGGGGAGATGTGCAGGCGCGCCGCCAGCGCCTTGTTGCTGAGCCGGAACGCCAGCAGCTCGAAAACTTCGAACTCGCGCAGCGTCACGCCGATCGCGCGCAGGCTTTCGGGCACCCGTTCGGTTCCCGTGCGGCGTTGCTGCACGGACGCGCCGGCCCGGCGCAGCAGGGCGCGGCACGCGCTGGCCACCGGGATCACGTCGGCGCTGTGGAAGTGGCTTTCGGCTTCGCGCAGCCATTCCGCGGGCTCGCCCCAGCCGTCGTCGACGGCGGGCTCCGCGGCCAGGCGCAGGCCCAGCGGGCGGGCGACGCCGAACGGGCCGGCCGCCTGTGCCGCGCGCCGCATCGCCGCGGCGGCGGCCTCGGGCGCGTGGTCGCGGCCGTGCAGCACCGCCTCGGCCAGCAGCACGAACTGGCGGTTCCAGCGCATCCCGCCGGCGGCACCGCCGGCGACGCGCCGGTGGTCGGCCCAGGCGGCGTCGCCGGCGATGACGTCCAGCAGCAGCTTCAGGCCGTGGGTGCCGGCGAGGTGGAACGTGCTCTGCTGCCGCGCCTGGTCGGCGGCGAGCGCCTCCAGCTCGCCACGGGCGGTGTCGCGGTCCTCCTCCAGCAGCGAACAGAAGACCTGGGCCAGCCCGCGCGCGAGCGGCGCCTCGGGGCCGGAACCGCCGCCGCCGCGCCGGAAGTCGCCGAGCGCGGCCTCCATCGTCCGGCGGTCGCCGCGGTGTCCCGCGAGCACCGCCTGTGCCATTTGGACATACCGGCTGACGGCGAACAGCTTGATCCGCGACGCCTCCGCGTAGCACGCGTCGAGCCGCGACCCGGCCTCCGCGAACCGGCCGCACAGCACGGAATGCAGGCCCAGCACGGCTTCCGCGTTGTAGGCGAGGCTGATCCCGCCGGTGCGCAACGCCTCGGCGCGCGCGGTCTCGAGCCCGGACGGGTCCGCTTCGGACAGCCAGGCGTTGCCGCCGAGGCCGACCAGCGCGTAGTTGCGCCAGTTCGTCAGCCGGTGCTCGGCGGCGCTGTCGAGCATCCGCCGGAAGCACTCGTCGGACTCGGCCATGTCCCGCTCGCGCACGACGAACCCGACCGCGTAGAGCGCCTGGCACGCCGTGGCCGGCGAGCCGATCCGCTCGGCGCCGTCGACCGCGCGGCGGCCCAGCTCTTCGCTGCGGCGCACCCGGTCGGGGGCCGGCCCGGACATCGAGAGGTAGGCGTCGACGGCGTCCACCGCCACGGACTCCTCGTCGAGCCCCGTCTCCGGCAGCAGCGCCCGCGCCGCGGCGACCTGCTCGAAGCCCTCCGCCCAGCGGCCGGCGACCTGCGCCGCCCACGCCAGGCGGACGTGCACCCGGATCTGGCGCGCGGGATCGCGGCCGTCGGCGGGCCGCAGCGAGCGGGCGACCTTGACCGCGCGGTCGAACTGCCCGGCCTCGGCCAGCGCGAACAGCAACAGCTCCAGCAGGTCCCGGTGACGGCCGGACTGCTCGGCACCGCGGCCCGCGTCGTCGCCGAGCAGGTTCACCGCGTGCTCCAGCACCGCGATCGCCGACCCCGGCGCCCCTTCGGCCAGCGCGCGTTGCGCGGCCTCGCGGTAGAGGTCGGCGGCGGCCCAGCGGTCACCGGCGCCCAGCCGCAGCGACGCGGCCAGGCTGCACAGCTCGCCCGGCAGCTCGGGGTGCAGCTCCACCACGGCGTCGGCCGCCTTCGCCGACAGCGCCACGCGTTCGGCCGGGTTGAGCAGGGTCAGCAGCGCTTCGGCGGTGAGCGGGTGGCGGAAGGCGTACCAGTCTTCGCCGCGTTCGTCGGTGGTGAGCAGCTGGGCGGCGACGGCGGACTGCAGGTGGCCGAACAGGCTGCGGTCGTCCAGCTCGCTCACCCGCTGCACCACCGAAAGCGGGAACCGGCGGCCGAGCACCGCGGCGATGGCGAGCAGCTGCTTGCCGCGTTCGCCGAGGCGGTCGGCGCGGCGGGTGATGATCGTGACGAGCGTCGAGGGCACGGCGCTGCGGCCGTGCCCGGTGAACCGCCAGCCCGCGGCGCCGTTCACCAGCTCGCCCGCCGCCACCATGCTGTGCAGCAGTTCCTCGACGACCAGCGGGTTGCCGGCGCTGTCGGCGAACAGGCGCTCGGCCACGTCGGCGGACACCTGGTCCGGCTCGGCGCCGAGCGAGGAGGCCACCACGTCGCGCACCTCGGCGGGGCCGAGACTGTCCAGTGGCATGAGGAAACCCTCGCCGCGCCGGGTGACGGCGTAGGCCGCTTCCAGCGCGGGCGAGGGTTCGGCGCGCAGGGTGGCCAGCACGACCACCGGTTGCGTGCGGACGTTGGCGGCCAGGTACTCCACCACGGCCAGGGTTTCCACGTCGGCGTCCTGGAGGTCGTCGACGACGAAGAGGCAGCCGCGGCCCGCGCCGGCCAGCCCGGTGAGCCGCAGCGTCGCCTCGGCGAGCACGACGAGCGAGGAGTCGCCCGCGGTGTCGGCGCCGGCGGCCCAGTCCGGGATCAGCCTGCCCAGCACCGACCGGTACGGCCCGAGCTGTTCGACCAGCTCGCGACCGCCGCCGGTGCGGGCGAGGGACAGCAGTGCTTCGGTGAGCGCCCGGAACGGTACGGCGGGCCCGGTGGTGCTGCCGCGTCCCCGCAGCACCACCAGTCCCGAGTCCAGGGCGTGCCCCACCGCTTCGGCGGCGAGCCGGGTCTTGCCGATACCGGGTTCCCCCGTGACGAACACGGCCGATCCGGAAGAGCGGCGAGCGTCGTGCAACACCCGCCCGATCTCTTCGATCTCCGTTCCTCGGCCGACGAGAGCGGGGGCACGGGTGCGCATGCGCCAACCTTAGAGACCGGACTCACGAATTCGGTGGTTTTCCGGTGGAGGTTCCACTGTTCGGACGGCAGGATTGGCGTTGTTGTCACGCTTTGTGCCGTAGTGAGCACGTCACGCGTGCGTGTGGTTGCTCACCACGGTGCTGATGTCCATCGTGACCATCGCGGCACTGGCCACGCCGAGGGTCAGCCCGGCGAGAATCCCCGCCCGGACACCGATCTTCGTTCTGACAGCGGGTGCGGCCGCCCCGAGCGGGCTGCCGGCCTCCGCGGCGGCGGGGGTCGTGTCGAATTCGGCGGCGGTGGTGTCGTTACGCATCTTCACTCCCGAGATGAGGTTTGTTTCGCGGTTGTTTCCCAGTAAGGCCCGACGGTTCAAGCAGGAGAACCGACGGAACCCGTTCGGCAAAACCGACCCGCAACAACCCGAAACCGATACCCCCGGTTCCGGTCAGCAGACCGGGACTTGCTACTCCGTGCGGAGTACCGCACTGGAGCCCGTGCCCTTCCACCGCGCCCACGAGGCGCGAAGTCGCCCTCCGCAAGGCGGAGACCGACGGTTCGTGGCCCTGTCCGGCCAGCACCACGAGTGCTTCGAGGGTGCCGAGCTCGCCGTGGCAGAGCGATTGGTCGACCGACGGCGGCCGGGCGGCCACCGCGGCGGAGAACGAGTCCGCCGCGCGTGCGGCGGAGCGCGGCCCGGCAAAGCCCGGCGTGGCGGCCATGGCGAGCACCCGACCGGCCAGGCCCGAGCACCAGCCGAGATCGACGGCGGCCGGGTTTGCCGTGGTGGCGCCGGTTTGGCCGAGGGCCCAGTCGCCGGCCGCCGGGTCTGCTGCGGTGGCACCGGGTTGGCCCGGGTGCCGGCTCAGGTTGCCGGTCATGGGGTCTGCTGTGGCGCTGGTCCGGCGCGGGTGCCGGCCCGTGCTGCCGGCCGCCGGGTTCACTGCGGTGGTGCCGGTTTCGCCCGAACGCCGGCTCCGGCCGCCGGCCGCCGGGTCCGCTGTGGTGGCGCCGGTCCGGCCGAGGGCCCAGTCCACACCCGCGGCGCCCCAGAGGAAGCCGGGTGCGGTCGGGCGTGGGGTGCCGGCGAGGCGCCGGGCGAGCGTGGCGGCCAGCGCGGCCGCTTCGGGCAGCCCGCTTTCCGCGTACACCGCGTGCATCGCCGCGAGAGCGCCCGCGGTGCCTTCGCCCACCCCGGCCGGCGCGGCCACGTCGGCGGCGGCCGTCGCGGCGATCGCGGCGGGCAGGCAGGCGGTGAGCGCGCTGTCGCCGAGCAGGGAGGCCAGCCGGGCCAGCGCGTAGCAGATTCCGCCGAGGCCGAAGAACCCGCCGGAACCGACTTCGCGGGCCAGCTCGGGGTGCTCGGCGAGCACCTCGACGAGCACCGGCAGCGTGCGCACGGCCTTCGCGGCCAGCTCGGAGTACCGCGCGGTGCCGGTCAGGTCGCCGAGCTGGGCCAGGAACAGTGCCGTGCCGCAGTAGCCCTCGGCGAGCCCCGCGCCCATCGGCAGCACCAGCCAGTGCCGGCCGTCCAGGAGCTCGAGGCCGACCCAGTTGGCCCGGCCTTCGTCGTGGGCCGCGCGGGCGACGAGGTCGTCGCCGATGGCGGAGGCCAGCGCGAGCAGGTGCTGGCTGTCGGGCACGACGGCGGCCACCGCGCCGGGCAGCGGCGCGCCCGCACTGTGGCGGACCTCCGGGCGCCGGGTGGCGAGCGTGGCTTCGACGAACCACTCCTGCTCGCGCAGGTCCTCCGCGCACAGCTGCGCGATCTTCGCGCGGGCCTGGTCGAGGCCGCTCGCGGCCAGCAGGCCGGGCAGCACGGCGCCGGTGCCGGTGGTGACGTCGACCGAGTCCGCGGCGGCGGTGAACACCGGCACGTCGCCCGCGCACAGCTCGGCGATCTCGTGGGGCACGAGCGCGGGCAGGTGGGCCTTCCCCTGGTCCTCGGCGAGCGCGGCGAACGCCTCGGGCCGGGCGGCGCCGGCGGTGAGGTGCGCCGGGTGCGTCGCGGCGGTCAGCAGCGTCGCGTACACCTGCGTCGGCCGCATGACGAGCCGGATCTCCTCGCCCGCGAACCCGGCCAGCGCGCCGCCGAGCAGCTCGGCGCGGCGGTCCACCAGGGACTCGTAGGCGGCGCGGAAGCCGCTCAGCAGGCTCTGCCGGTACATCCCGGCGTCGACTTCGGCGCCGGCGAGCACCGGGCGGTTCGCGCCGCCGGCGTAGGGCCGGGGGCCGTGGGCGAGGCGCATGTCGTCGGTGCCCGCACCGGTCCAGTGCGGCACTTCCCCGGGGCTCTGCTCGCCGTTGCCGCCGCCGAACGCCGACACGTCGAGGGCGCCGTGTTCGCCGAGCATCAGCGTGGGCAGCAGGGCGGTGCGGGCCACCGAGCGGTGCAGCGCGGCGGCGGCCGGGTCGGGCCCGTTGCGGGTCAGCGCGGTGAACGCGGGGTGGAACAGCGTCTCGACGTCCACGAGCATCGGCTGGTCGCCGCACGCCACGAGGTTCTCGCAGTGCATGTCGGTGGCATCGAGGGCGTAGAGGAGGGCGAGCAGCGCGCCTTGCCTGCGGTAGAAGAGCTCGACGCCGGCCTGGTCGGCGCACGGCCGCGCGGGGACGTACTCGGCCCAGCCGTAGCCGTCGCGGGCCAGCACGCCCAGCGGGCGCGGCGCCAGCCCGGGCCGCTCTTCGGCGAACCAGCGCAGCAGGTCGCCCCACCGGGCGAGCAGCCCGAGCGGCCGCGGCTTGTAGACGAGCCGCCGTCCGTCGGCGAAGCCGAGCAGCGCGACGGCGCGGCCGCCGGAGTGCACGTCGCCCGCCCCCAGCGTCAGTTCGCTCAGTTCGGCCGAGCTGCCCGCGAGCAGGCCGTCACGCAGGGCGGCCCGGTCCGCGGCGAAGCGCGTGAGCAGTTCGGCGACGGCGTCGACGGTGCGCAGGCAGGTCTGGGCGAGCAGCCGCGCCAGCAGCGGGTGGCGGCCCAGCACCTCGGTGAGGTGGCCGCGGCCGCCGAGCAGGCGCAGGAAGTCGACAAAGCGGTCCCGCCCGGTGGCGCCGCGCAGCAGGCCGGCTTTCCCGGCCGAGTGCAGTTCCACCACGAAGGTCCGGGCGGCGAGCGCGGTGAGCTGCCCGCAGAGCCAGGTCTCGACCCCGGCCCACAAGCGCTCGGCGGCGGGCACCCGCGCCACGAGCAGCTCGCGGGTGGCGGCGGCGAAGGGCAGCACGGCGTGCCGGAAGACGCGATCACCGCCGGCCTCGACGGGAGCGGGCCAGTCGCCTTCGACGGGCAGCGAAGCCAGCACCTCGTCGGCGAGCAGCGCCCAGGCGGGCCGGTCGCCACCGGCCTCGCCGGGAAGGCGAGCGGCGGTCCACCAGGCCGGTGCCTCGTGGGGGGCCTGCTCGGGGCGCTCTACTGTCTGGCTCACGCCGAGAAGATTCGCACTCAGGGAGATGCGCGTACATGGGTACTCGCTACCCAGATTGGGTCCCCTGCGCCGGGTGGGGGAAGGGCTACGGCCTCCCCGCGGTCGTCGATACGTCGAGTAAGGCCAGGTCACGCCGGTGCACGGCCCGCACCGGCACGGTCGTGGCCAGCGCCGCGACGTGACCGCCGGGAACGGCGAGCGAGCGCAGGTGCACGGGTTCGCGCGGCCAGCCCGGCACGTCCGAACGGGCGAGTGGCCCCCGCACGTCCACCCGCGCGGGGGCGGCGGCCAGGCCGAGGCCGGCCAGTTTCATCGCCGCCTCCTTGCGGGTCCACGCCGTCAGCAGCCGGCCGGTCCGCTCCGCCGGGTCCGCCGCCGAGAACTCCCGGTGCTCCGCGGCCGACAAGACCACGCCCGCCAGCCCGGCGGGGTCGGCCGCCGCGGCCGGGGCCTCGACGTCGGCTCCGATCAGGCCCGCCGACGCCGTCGCGAGCAGCAGCAGGCTTCCCGTGTGGGAAACCGAATACGCCGGGGCGCCGGCCAGCCGCGGCCGGCCGTGCCCGGGGTCGCCGCAGTGCTCGCAGGACCGGTCGGCCACCACTGCCGCCGGCGGGACACCGGCCGCGAAGGCACCCCAAAGCCGTTGCAGCGCACGAGAAGTCACGAAAACGTCCGCGGCCGGGGACGCGGCCAGCCGGGCCCATCGAGCGCGCTCGGCGTCGTCGAGCAGGCCAACCCACTCCGGCCGGGGCCGGATCGGCACCAGCCAGACGTCGACGTTCACGGCGCCTGCGGCAGCAGCAGCGCCGCCCGGGGTGCCGGAAGCTCCTCCGACGGCGAACCCAGCTCCGTCAGCAGGTGCGCGACCGCCGCCGCCAGCTGGTCGTCCTCGCCCGGCAACAGCCGGTCGGGCGCCGGGACCACCGCCAGGTCCGGCTCCACGCCGTGGTTCTCCAGCGAACCACCCGCGTCGCCGAAGCGGTAGCGGAACTCGGGCTGGGTGGTGACCGTGCCGTCCACCAGCCGGTGGCGTGGCCAGGTCGCGATCACCCCGCCCCAGCTGCGCCTGCCGATCAGCGGACCCAGCCCCAGCGCGCGGAACACGTGCGCGAAGATCTCGCCGTCGGACCCGGTGTGCTCGTTGAGCAACGTCGCCATCGGGCCACGGGGGGACTCCGTGGGGTACGGCGCCGTCCCGCTCCAGCGGCCGTGCTCGGTGCCGGTGCGGCGGCGGGCCAGCCGGTCGAGCAGCAGCGGCGACACGTGCCCGCCCGTGTTGAACCGGACGTCCACGATCAGGCCGTCGCGGTCGAGCTCGGTCAGGAACCCGCGGACGAAGTCGGCGTACCCGGCCCGCGTCATGTCCGGCACGTGCAGGTAGCCCAGCCGCCCGCCCGACACCGTCCGCACGTACGCGCGGTTGCCTTCGGTCCAGTCCAGGTACCGCGCCCGCGCCTCGCCGGCGCACGCCCGGACGACCACGCGGTGCTCGGCGCCGGCCCGGCGCACGGTCAGTTCCACCTCCCGGTCGGCCTGCCCGACCAGCAGCTCGCCGGGACCCGGCGGGCCGACGCGGCGGCCGTTGACCGCGACCACGGCGTCGCCCGCCCGGATGTCGGCGCCGAGCCGGGCGCACGGCGAACCCGCCTTCGGGTTCCACGGGTCGCCACGCAGGATCCGCGCGATCCGCCACGACGAGCCGTCGGGCGGGGTGTCCCAGTCGACGCCGAGGAAGCCCTGCGCCTCGTCCGGCCCGGCGCGGTACTCGCCGCCGCGTTCGAACGCGTGGGACGTGCCGAGCTCGCCGTGCAGCTCCCAGATCAGATCCGACAGCTCCGCACGGCACGACACCAGCTCCGCGAGCGGCGCGTACCGGTCGTACACCGCATCCCAGTCGAGGCCGGACATCCTCGCGTCCCAATAGCCTTCGCGCTGCAGCCGCCACGCCTCGCGGAACATCTGCCGCCACTCCGCCGACGGGTCGAAGGGGACCTTGACGCGCCCGAGGTCGACCCAGCCGGTGGCCGGGCCCGGCTCTTCGCCGTCGGGCGGGTCGCCGGCGACGTCGGCGCGCAGCACCCGCAGCCTGCTGTCGGTGCGGTGCAGCACGACGTCGCCCCGGACCTCCAGCTCGTCGACCGCGCCGAGGCAGCCCGCGGTGACGCGGCCGGTGCCGAGGTCCACCAGCGACACCGTGCCGTCGCCGCCCGAGTCCGGGTGCGCCGGGTCGGGCGCGGACAGGGGCACCGACAGCAGGAGCACCTTCCCGGGCAGCGCCGCGATGTCGCTGTAGCGGCCTTCGGGCACCGGGAACGCGGCCACCCGCCGGGAGATCCCGTCGAGGTCGATCTCCACCCGGCCGTCGCCGCGCGGGGCGGGCAGTGGCGGCCCGGGCACGGCGGCCCGCGTCTCGAACGGCGACTCCGCGTCCGCCCGCAGCGTGATCAGGTACGGCCGGGAGCCGAACGGGAACCCGACCTCGAACTGCACCTGGTCCAGCTCCGGCGTGAGGTCGCGCTGGCCGAGGAAGTACAGGTACCGCCCGGACGGGTCGAACGCCGGGCGCGCGTCGCGCACCACCGGCTCGGTCACCCGGTGGGTGCGTCCGGACGCGGTGTCGGCGAGCTTGATCGACGACGTGCGCGGCGACTCCGGGAACGTGTAGGCCAGCCACCGGCCGTCGGGCGACCAGGCGAGGTCCTCGATGCGCTCGTGCTTGCTCGCGTCGAGCAGCCGGGGCCGGGGGAGCACGTCGGCGGTGTCCACGATCCACACGCGCTGGCGGCTGGTCGCGAAGGCGACGAGCCCGGAGGCGGGGGAGGCGGTCAGCTCGGTGATGTGCCCGACGCCGCCGGCCACGAGCGCCGGGGCGTCCTCGCCGCCCTCGGCGTCCATGAGCACGATCCGCTCGTCCGGGCTCTCGTCGGCGGCCACGGCGACCAGCTGCCGCCCACCGGCCAGCCAGCGCAGCAGCCGGTAGCGGACGCCGTCGGCGCTGCCGTGCCCGCGGACCGGCCCGGACCAGTGCGCGAAGGTGAACGCCTTGCCGCGGGCGGTCACCGCGAGCCGGGTGCCGTCGGGGGACAGGCGCGCGCCGTCGAGGTACTCGCCCGCGGGGGCGAACCGGCGGCCGCGCTGCGGGGCCGCGCCGCCGAGGTCGACCTCGACCGGCCGCGCGCCGCGGTCGTCGAGCAGGTGCAGCCGGGCGCCCGCGGTGTAGACCAGGCGGGTGCCGTCGGTGGTGAGCCCGCGCGCGTAGTGGTCGTGGTGGTCGGTGTGGCGGCGCAGGCCGGTGCCGTCGGGCAGGCACGAGTAGACGTTGCCGATGCCTTCGTGGTCGCTGATGAAGTGGACGCGACCGCCGGCCCAGCACGGGTCGGCGACGTTCCCGGGCAGCGCCACCAGCGGCGTGAACGGCCCGGTCTCGTGCTCGGCGTACCACAGCTCGCCGGTGCCCCCGCCGCGGTAGCGCTTCCAGCGCGCGGGATCCGCGGTGTTGCGGCCGACGACGACGCCGGCACCGAAGGCGATCGTGTCGGCCGGGCCGAGCCGCAGCGGCCGCGCGGGACCGCCGGCCGCCGCCACCGAGAACAGGCGCGCGCCGAAGCCGGACGGCTGCTCGGCGTCGGTCGCGTAGAGCACTTCGCCGGTGTGCGGGTGCCAGCCGACGGTGACGCAGCGCCCGGCCTGGTGGGTGAGCCGTCGCGGCGGGCCGCCCTCGGCCGGCATGACGTACACCTCGGCCGGGCCGTCGTAGGTGCCGACGAACGCGATTTCCGTGCCGTCCGGGGAGATCCGCGGCCGCCGGGCTTCGCCGGGACCCGCGGTCAGCCGGTGCGCCCGGCCGCCGGCGGCGGGAACGGACCACAGGTCGTCCTCGCACGTGAAGTACAGGGTGTCGCCGGCGACCGCGGGCGTACGCAGGTACCCGGCCCGCCCGCTCACGACCGGGCCTCGATCCGCTCGCGGATCCGCTCGGCCAGCTCCCGGCGGCGTCGCTCTTCGGACGCCTGGTGCCGCTGGACGTCCTCATCGGACAGGGTCCAGTAGCACGCCGTCCGCCACTGCCCGACGGTGTGGGAGTCCCGTTCGCACCGGACCTGGTGCTGGGCTTCCAGGGCTTCGGCGGACAGGAACATGGTGTTGTGCGTGAGGACCTGGTTGACGATCACGCGCATGTTGAGCTCGTCGCGCAGGTGCTTGTGCACCGCGTAGACGGCGAACGCGCCGAGCCCGCGGTCGCGCGGCAGCACGCCGAAGGACAGTTCGCAGCACTGGGCGCGCCAGTCGATCGAGGTGATCCACGCGAACCCCATGACGCGGCCGTGCGGGCCGCACACGGTGAAGATGCGCTTGGTGCGCTGCTCCTCGGCGATGGTGCGCAGCTGCCGGGCCGCCAGGCCGCCGTCGGCCGAGCCGACGGCGAAGTCGGTGAGGTTGGCCGTGAACCGCGCCTCGCGCAGCAGTTCCGTGCGCAGCGGGACGTCCTCTTCGGTGAAGTGCCGGACGGTCACGATCGGCATGGCTCCTCCTTCACCAGGACCAGGACGTCGTGGAACTCGTGGCCGGCGTAGTGGTGGCCGGGCAGCACGCCGGTGCGGGCGAACCCGGCCCCGAGGAACGCGGCGGCCCCGTCCTCGGGGACCAGGGCGACGAACGACGTCCGGCGCTGGTAGGTGGTGAGGTGCCCGAGCAGCGCGCGCACCGGCTCCGGGCCGGCGGACGTGCTCGAGACGTAGGCCTGGCGCGGCTGCGCCCGGTTCGGCACGCAGCCGACCACGGCGCCGCCCGCGGCGTACACCTGGGCGCCGCGGCGGGTCAGCTCGCGCACGAGCAGCGCGTCGTTCTGGGTCACCGGGTCGGTGCCGAGGAACCCGCGCGCGGCGTCGCCGGCGCGCCGCAGGCCCTGGGCGGCCTCGGCGGGCGAAAGCGGCCTCAGCTCAGTCATGGCGGATCGTCCCCCAGATCTCCCGTGTGGCGGGTGCGCCGTCGAACCAGGTGGCGGCCGGGACGACCGCCTCGCGCCGGAACCCGGCCGCGGCCAGCGCGGCCGACCCGGGCCGGGCGGCCGGGGTGACCCAGCCGTGCAGGCGCCGCAGGTTCAGCCCGGTGAAGCCGTGCTCGACGGCGGCCCGCAGTATCGAGTCCACATCGGACAGTGCGCTGTGGACGCCGATCTCGACGCGGGCCCGCCGGTGCACCCAGTCGATGCCCGTGTAGCGGACGAAGGCACCGTCGGTGACGCACAGTTCCTCGTCGTCCCCGGCGGGCGGGGGCACCTCGGTCGGGCCGGCGAGCGCGGGCCAGTCCGCCAGGGGCAGCCCGAGCAGCTCGCCGGCGAGCCAGGGCCCGCTCAGCAGGTCGCGGTCGGTGCCGCGGTATCCGCGCAGTTTCATGACTCCGCCCAGACCTGGGAGAAGAAGACCGTGCCGCGCCGACGGCCTTCGTGGGTGGTCACGCCGGCGAGCGTGCCTTCTTCGGTGAGTCCGGCGGAGCGCGCGAAGGCGAGGCCGGCGGGGTCGAACTCCGGGAACCGGACCGACAGCCGCACCAGCTCGTGGCGCCACCGCAGGGCGCGCACGATCTCGCGGTAGGCGTCGCGCCACCAGTGCGCCGGGGCGTCGGAACGCAGGCGCAGGTGCAGGACGTAGTGGCAGCCGTGTTCGCTGCCCTCGTTCTCGAGCGCGTACAGGCCGAAGGGCTCGCCGTCGGCGCAGAGCACGCGGGTGTCGTCGCCGAGGAGCCGGTCGATCTCCCACTCCGGCCGCGTGCCGGGCCGGTCGGTGCGGAAGAAGAAGCCGGGGTCGGCGAACAGCGCGAGCACGTCCGCCCGGTCGGCGTCCGCGCAGTCGCGGGCCGACCAGCGCGGCAGCGCACGGTCCACGGACGGCGCGGCGGGCGCGATCGAGGTCATGGCCCCTCCCGGGCTGGTGGAATGCGGGTAAAGCCCGCGGGCACGGCACTTTCACGAGAAAGCGCCGCGCCCGCGGTGGCCACAAGCCGGGCACTTTCACGGGAAAGTGCCCGGGTCGGGCGGCGGCACCTTCACGGGAAAGTGCCGCCGTCCCGCCGGGTGTCACGCCTCCTTGGCGGCGACCTTCGAGGCCTCCTTGGCCGCTTCCTTGGCGGCCTCCTTGGCGGCGACCTTCGACGCGACCTTGCTGGCGACCTTCGAAGCTTCCTTCGACATGAGTGCTCCTCATTCCGTTGACGGTATTTCCCCGCGGATCCGGTCGGCAGTTCCTGCGTTCCGGCGGGGCCAACCCAGATTCACCGACGAACCGTTGCGGGTCAAGGAAAACCCCGACCCACCCGGTGTCATGTTCGTGCCACGGAGAAAGTGCCACCGCCGGGGGCTAACCATTTCCGCCGAAACCGCCCACGATCGGCGTACGACGATTCGGTTGGAGGCCCCCGTGGTGAAAAGCGCGAACCTCTGCTGGGGACAGCACCACCACCTGCTGCGGTACCTGCGGGTGCCGGCGCCGTCCCGGCACGAGGCGCACATCGGCACCAGCTACCCGCTGCCCGCGGGCTGCACGGTCGCGGCCGTCCGCACCGCGCTGACGCACCTGGTGCGCCGGCACGAAGTCCTGCGCACGGTCTACGACCTGACCGGCACCGCGGCGGACGGGCGTGCCTGGCCGCGCCAGCTCGTGCAGCCGCCGGCCCCGCAGCCCGTCGTCGAGGCGACCACGGAGGACGCCGTGGACGTCATCGCGCGCCTCACCCGCACTCCGTTCGATCTGGCCCGCGAGTGGCCGATGCGGGCCTGCGTGGTCACCACCGGCGGCCGGTTGGCGCGCCTGCACCTGGTCTTCAACCACCTGGCCTTCGACGACGTCGCCCTCGACCGCCTGGCCGCCGAGCTCGACGAGCTCCTGGCCGCGCGCACCGAGGGCCGGCCCGCGGTGCTGGACCCGGTCGAACACCAGCCGGTGGACCTCGCCCGCTTCGAGGAGAGCCGCACCGACGCCGACATCGAACCCGCGCTCAGCCACTGGCGCGAGATCGTCAAGAAGCTCCCCGCGGACGTCTTCTCGAAGCGCCGCAAGGATTCCGAGGCCGCACACAGTGCTTCCTTCACCGTGCCGACGCTGCTGTCGGCCGCCCGGGCGATCGCCGCGCGCGAGCACGTGTGGCCCTCGGCCGTGCACCTGGCCGCCTATGCCGTCACGCTCGCCGCGTACACCGGCGAAACGCTGGTCGCGCACCGGATGTACACGAGCCAGCGGGACGCCAGCGGCTTCGGCGGCGCCGTCACGTGCCTGTCCTACCCGACGCCGGTGCTCGCCGACCTCGGCGGCGATCCGCGGTTCTCGGCCGTGGTCAAGGCGTCCGCGACCCGCGTGAGCGAGGCGATGACGCACGCGCACGTGCCGTACGACCGCGTGTACGAGCTGATCGCCGAGGAGGGCGTGCGCGTGGTCGCCGAGCTGAACTTCCTCGACAACGCGCCGCGCTCGTGCCGGGCCAAGCGCGACCGGTACGCGGTCAACGCGGCCCCCGCCGACTGGGCGCAGGCCGGCTCGGACAGCTACTTGCGCGTCTACGAATGGGCCGATGGCATCACCCTCGCCCTGCAGGCCCTGGACGCCGTCATGGACGCCGACGCCGTCGAGCAGTTCCTGCGCGGCTACGCCCGGCTCGTCGAAGCGCACCGCGACCCCGGCACCGACCTGCGGGTCAGCGAGGCCGCCGCGCTCCTCGGGTTCACCCCGGCGGAGCCACCGCGGGCCGGCACCCGAGTACCCGAGCGAACCGGAACCGCGCCCGCCGAGCGCGTCCTCACCGAGGTCGTGGCCGAAGTCAACGGCATCGAGCGCGTCGACCCCGCCCGCAGCTACCTCGGCGCGGGCGGGCGCGTGCTGCGCCTGCCCCGCGTGGTCGAAGCCCTGCACGAGCGCGGCTGGTCGGCCGGGCTCGTCCCGTTCACCACCGCCCGCCCCCTGGCCGCGCTCGCGCACGAGCTCGTGCCGTCCCGCGGCTGAGCCGGCAGAAGAGGAGGAAACCATGTCCCTGCTCGAAGCACCCCGCCTGGAACGGGTGGCGTCGTTCGTGCCGGAGACGAGCCTGCCGGTCGCCGAGCTGGCCGGCCCGCTCGGCCTCGACGCGACGCAGCTGCGCTTCTTCACCCGCTTCCTGGGCCTCGACCGCGTCGCCGTCGCCGACGGCCTCGACCTGGCCGACCTGCTGGCGGGCGCGGGGGAGCGCGTGCTGGCCGGGACGGACCGCGGCTCGGTCCGCTTCCTGGTCCACGCGCACACCATGCAGCACGTCGCCGTCGCCACGCCCGGCCTCCTCGAGGACGTGCGCACGCGGCTGCGGCTGCACCGCGCGACCGCGTTCAGCCTGTCGCACCTGAACTGCGTCGTCGGCATCCACGCCCTGCACGTGGCGCGGTCCCTGCTGGCCACCGCGGCGCCGGGCGACCGGGTGCTCGTGCTGACCGGCGACAAGGTGCTGATGCACGAGGCCCGGCTGATCCGCGACACCACGATCCAGGGCGACGGCGCCGCCGCGGTGCTGCTCGGCCCGGACCCGCGCGGCGACCGCGTCCTCGGGCGCGCGCTCACCGTGCTCGGCGAGTTCTACCGCGGCATCGACTGCGACGAAGCCCTGCAGCTGCGGTACAAGCACGTCTACCCGGACGCGCTCGCCCAGGTCATGCAGGACGCCCTCGACGACGCCCGGGTCGCCCCCGCGGACATCGCCGTCATCCTGCCGCACAACGTCAACAAGCTGTCGTGGAAACGCATCACCGGCGCGCTCGGCGTGCCGCGGGACCGCGTGTTCCTCGACAACGTCGGGAAGTACGCCCACTGCTACAGCTCCGACCCGTTCATCAACCTGGCGGCGGCGCGCGCGGACGGGCGGGTCGACCCGGGGGACCTCGTGCTGCTGGCTTCGGCCGGCCTCGGGGCGACCTTCGCGGCGGCCGTCGTCGAGATCGGAGAAGGGAACCAGGGATGAATTTCGTGGCACGGCTGAAGAAGGACCTCACCGGCGACGCCGGTGCGCGGTTCGTCTTCGTCAACAACTTCGAGGTGGAACGCAGCTGGGCGGTGGGCGAGCCGAAACTGCCCGGCGCCGGCATCTCGTTCGCGGGGGCCACGGTCAACCGCATGGAGGAGATGGGCGCGCTGCTGGCCGGCGAGGGCGACTTCGTGGTGCTCAAGGCACCCATGGACGCCGCGTTCGCCGGCTACCTCGCGCGGATCGGCGCGGCCGACGGCACGACGCTGATCGCCGAGCACAACGACCCGGACGCGATGGTGACCGAGGACGCCCTCGGCTCACCGGAGCTGCTGGGCAGGCTGCGGGAGCTGGCCGACGGCAACACCTACCTGATGCCGCTGGGCATCTCGGCGTCGGAGGAGGCCCTGGCCAAGGAGTCCGGGCTGCCGCTCGCCGGCTCGACCGCGCAGATCTGCAAGGCGGTCAACGGCAAGGTGTTCAGCCGCGGCCTGGTCGACTCGCTCGGCCTGCGCCAGGTACCCGGCCGGGTGGTGCACACGGTCGGCGAGCTGCGCGACGCCCTCACCGCGCAGCTGGCCTTGGGCGGCCGGGTCGTGGTGAAGGAGTCGCTCGGCGTCTCCGGGCGCGGCATGGTCGTCGTCGAGGACGAGCGCGGCGCGAACCGCCTGCTGCGCCTCATCGAGCGCCGCGGCGCCGACGCGCCCGCGAACCTCGTGATCGAGTCCTGGATCGAGCACGCCCAGGACCTCAACTACCAGTTCGTCGTCTCCCGCACCGGCGGCGTCCGGTTCGAGACGGTCAAGGCCGCCGTGCTGAAGAACGGCGTCCACCAGGGCCACCGCTTCCCGGTCGAGCTGCCGCCGGTCGCGGCGCGCGAGCTGGCCGAAGCCGTCGAAAAGATCGGGCGCGCGCTGCACGACGAAGGCTTCTTCGGCATGGTCGGCGTCGACGCGATGCTCGCCGCCGACGGCACGCTCTACCCGTGCCTGGAGATCAACGCCCGGTTCAACATGTCGACCTACCAGAGCCGGATCGCCGAGAAGTTCATCCCCGAGGGCCGGCACGCCATCGCGGCGACCTTCTCGCTGAAGCTGCGGCGTGAACACACTTTCGCCGAGGTCGAAAGCGCGCTCGGCGACCTGTTCTTCACCGGCGCCGGCGACACCGGCGTGCTCGTCAACAACTTCGCGACGCTGAACGCCGCGAACACCGGCGAGGGCTCCTTCCACGGCCGGCTCTACGCGATCTGCGTCGGGGACTCGCCCGAGGAGGCCCTCGCCGTCCGGACCGAGGCCGAGCGCCGTCTCGCCGCCATGGCAGGAGAGGACGCATGACCGAGATCGACTACCAGGACCTGGCCGCGCGCTTCGGCACGCCGCTCTACGTCTACGACGGCGACGTCCTGCACGCCACCATCACCGGCCTGCGGGCGGTGCTGCACCCCGCGATCGAGGTGTTCTACTCCCTCAAGGCGAACCCGAACATCAGCGTCTTCGCCGCCCTGCACCACGGCGGCGCGCGCGCCGAGGTTTCGTCCATTGTGGAGCTGCAGACCGTGCTCACGGCCGGGGCTCGGCCCGGCGACATCATCTTCCTCGGCCCGGGCAAGAGCGAGCAGGAACTGCGCGCGTGCCTGGAAACCGGCGTGTACGCGATCGTTTGCGAGTCCTTCGACGAGCTGGACGACATCGAACGGCTCGGCGCCGAGCTGGGCAAGCAGCAACGGGTGCTGCTGCGGATCAACCCGACCTGCGCGATCAGCGGCTCCCGGCTCACCATGGGTGGCAAGCCCCGCCAGTTCGGCATCGACGAGGCCCAGGTCCTCGCCGCCGGGCCGCGGCTGGCGGAGTACCGCCACGCCGACGTCGCCGGCATCCAGGTCTACATGGGCACGCGCATCCTCGACGCCGACGTCATCGGCAAGAACACGCGCTACGCCCTCGACCTGGCCGAGCGGGTGGCCGCCGAGACGGGGATCCGGCTGGAAGCGGTCGACATCGGCGGCGGCCTCGGCGTGGCCTACTTCGAGGGCGAGGACGACCTCGACGCCGCCGACGTCGCCGCCGAGATCAACCCGATGCTGGAGGCGTTCCACCGGGCGCACCCGGCGACGCGGCTGATCATGGAGTCCGGCCGGTTCCTGGCCGGCCGCGCCGGGGTCTACGTGCTCGGCGTCCGGTACGTCAAGGAGTCCATGGGGGAGCGGTTCGCGATCGCGGACGGCGGCACCCACCACCACATGGCGGCCGTCGGCATCGGCTCGTTCGTCAAGCGCAACTTCCCGGCCGTCCTGCTCACCCCGCGCGCCGCAGGCGAGGACACCGACGACACGGTCGAGCCGGGCCCGTGGACCGTCACCGGCCCGCTGTGCACGCCCAACGACACCCTGCTCAAGCAGGTGAAGCTGCCCGACCTGCGTCCCGGCGACCTGGTCGGCGTCCTGAACTCCGGCGCCTACGGGCCGTCGGCCTCGCCCGGGCTGTTCCTCAGCCACGGGTTCCCCGCCGAGGTGCTCGTCCGCGGGGGTGCGGCCTACCTGGTCCGCGATCGCGACGAGCCCGCGGACCTGCTGCGCAAGCAGCACCTGCACCAGCCCTCCACCGACAGCATGGGAAGTGAGCCGAGATGAACCGCACCGAGATCGTCGCCCACCTGGAGATCGCCCTGTCCGCCGTGCTCAACAAGGAGATCGGCGGCGTCACCCCGGAGCTGCGCCTGTTCGAGGACCTGGCGCTCGACTCCACCAGCGTCATCGAGCTGCTGATGAGCCTCGAGGACACGATCGGCCTCGAGATCGACCCGGACGAGCTCGGCCCGGAGGTCTTCCGCACGGTCGGCAGCCTGACCGACTACATCGAGTCGGCCTTCGCCAGGTCCGCCGCGGCGGTCTGAGCCATGTCCCTCCAAACGCTCGCGCCGCCGGGCCGGGCCGCGGTACCCCCGCGCCCGGCCGGGGTGCACCTGAGCGGCGTCACGCACCGGGTGTTCACCGAACGGGCCAAGCCGGTGTTCGGGATGCGCCCGGAGCTCGCGCGGCTCATGGTCGAGACCTTCGGCGCCGCGGCGGACCAGGAGGACTTCCTGGCCCGCACCGGCAACGGGTTCATCGAGATGACCGAGGCCCTCCTGGAAGCCGCGGGCACCCCGCTGCCGCCGCTGGACGCGGTGGTGCTCGCCTACCACTCGCCCGACCTCTACCACTCGGAGGTCGCCGGCTGCTACCTGGCCGGACGCCTGCCCGGCAACCCGGAACCGTGCTCGGTCGCGGCCCCTGGCCCGGGTGCGGCCTTCACGGCACTGCGCCTGCTGGACGGCCTCTGCCGGATCGGCGAGGCGGCCTCGGCGGCGCTGCTGGTGTACGACCAGAACGCGGTGCTGTGGGACAGCGGCCACCCGGCCACCCACCGCCCCGACGCGGCGGTTCTGCTGCGGGCGGGCGCGACCGGCGACGTCGCGGTGACGGAGCTGGAGGAGGTCCGGCTCGGCGGAACCGGCCCGCACACGGCGACCCTGGCGTTGGCGGACGTGCTGTACCGCCACCCGGGCGTCCGGGTGCTGGCCGGCGCGGGCCTGGCCAAGCGCCTCGCGGGCACGCCGTATGCGGGCCGCGTCGAGGCGGTGCCGGACCTGTGGTGCACCGGCGTGTGGGCGGGGTTGGCCCGCCTGTGGCCGCTGGCGGAACCGGTGCTGCTGGCCGACTTCGAGCCGGCGAGCGGGACGTTCTGCAGCTGCCTGCTCGTGCCGGGGAGGGAGCGCTGATGGACACGGGGCTGTCCCAGGTCGCCGTGCGGCTGCCCGGCCGCGTCGAGGCCGTCGACGACGTGCTCGTGCGGTCGGGCGCCAAACCCCTGGAGCGGCGCATGTTCGGCCGCATCTACGGCCTGCGCGACAGCCCGGTGCTCGCGCCGGGCGAGCGGATGGCGAACCACCTGGCCGAGGCCGGACGGACCGCGCTCGGCGGCGGGCCGGCGAGCCTCGTGCTCTACGGCCACACGCTGCTCATCGCCGAGCTGGATCTGTGCGGGGAGTTCCCCGACCGGCTGCGCGACGCGCTCGGCCTGCCCGGCGTCCCGTTCTTCGGGGTGTCGCACGTCAACTGCACGTCGGTGCTGCGCTCGGTCGAACTCGCCCGCCGCTACCTGGCCCGGCCCGGCGCGAGCCCGGAGGACCGCGTGCTCGTGCTCGGCGGCGACCAGGGCAGCGCGAGCGACCGCGGCCGCTACATCCCGGGCACGACCGTCGCGGGCGACACCGCCGCCGCGGTCGTGGTCGGGACGGGGCCGTCGCGCTACCGCTACCTCGGCGGCGCGAGCGCCCGCGACACGCGGTTCCACCGCAGCCTGCGGATGACCAAGGAGGAGTTCGCGCTCTTCGGGAAGGTCTGCTGCGAGCAGGCCGTGTCGGTCGTCGGCGCCGCGGCCCGGAACGCCGGCCTCGCACTGTCCGATGTGGACTGGGTGCTGCCGGACCTGTCCAACCGCATGTTCTGGCGCACCTTCAGCGGGCTGTCCGGGTTCCCGGCCGCCCGGATCCCCCTGGACCTGGTCGCCGAGCGCGGGCACAACTTCGGGGTCGACTCCCTGCTCGCCCTGCAGCACGCCGACGCGGCCGGCCGGCTGCGTCCCGGGCAGCGCTGCGCCCTGGTCTCCGTGGGCCAGGGCGCCTACTTCCAGTCGGTGATCGTCGAGGTCGTGGAGGAGAAGTGACCACCAGCCTGCTCGAATGCGAGCGAGCCGCGCGCAGCGACGGCCTCGCCGCCGGCCTCGCGCGAGCCCTGCCCGCCACCCCGGCCGACCGGCTGGCGCCCGGCCGGTACGCGGCCGTGCCCGCCGCGGCCGTCCCCGAAGGCGCCGAGGTACGCACGCACAGCCTGGCCGACCGCGAGGACATCGTCTTCCTCGCCACCCCGGGGCGTCCCCGCGAAGAGCGGGACGCCCTCGCGCTGGCCGACTTCGGCCGGCACCTGGCCGCGGTCCGGCTCGGGGTGCTGCGCTCGGTGCTCGACCACGTCGTCGAGCACCTGTCGCAGCGCACCAGCGGCGACGAACCGCTGATCCGCAAGCAGCTCGTCGTCGGCGCGATCGGCGACGTGATGGCCGCGGTGGAACGGCTGCGTGCCCAGGTGCGCTCGCAGCGGCACCCGGTCGCCGTGGCCGACGTCCACCGCGAGCTGGACGAGCTGGGCTGGCGGGTGGCCCAGCACCTCGGCGCCTCGGGCTTCCTGGCCACCTCGCCCGCGCGGTCGCTCTACGTCTCGGCCCTGGTGGCCGGCACCTGGGTGGACCGGGAACCGGAAGGAGAACCGGCATGATCGAGCTGAGCGACCGCGTCCGCGCGGTCCGCGACCTGAGCCGCGAGGCGGCCGTGGACCTGCGGGCGCGGGCCCTGGCCATCGACACCGACCCGGACGCGATGGAGGAGCACTACGGCTCGCCCGTGTTCGAAATGGTCCGGCAGGCCGACACACCACCGCGGTACCGCGAATCGCTGCCGTCGACACCGTTGCTGCGCGCGATGGAGCGCGGTTCGTGCCTGGAGAACGTGGCCGGGCTGATCGAGCTGGCCCGCGGCGACGTCGGCGCGATCCTGGCCTGCCCGTCACCCGGCCTGGCCGGGGTGTTCGTCGAGCTGCTCGGCACGCCCGAGCAGCAGGAGTGGTTCTTCACCCGGCTGCACGGCGGCCGCCGCTGGTCGTTCTTCGCGATGACCGAAGAGGGTCGCGGCAACGACGCGACGGCGATGGAGACCCGCTTCGACCGCGACGGCGACGGCTGGCGCCTCACCGGCGGCAAGTGCTACGTCGGCAACGCCGCCCGCGGCAGCGTCGGCGTGGTGTTCGGCCGCACCGGCCGCGGCGCGCTGTCGATCCGCGCGGCACTGGTCGAGGTCCCCACGCCCGGCTGGCACGGCGAGAAGCTCGAGATGATCGGCCTGCGCGGCGCCTACATCAGCCGGCTGTCCTTTTCGGACGTCGCCATCCCCGCCGGCCGGATGCTGGGCGACCACCTGCCGGCGACGCGGCGCGGGATCTTCGCCGCCATCACGACGTTCAACCACATGCGCGTCCGGATCGCCGCGTCCGCCGTGGGCACCGCCCTCGCCATGGTCGAGTACGTGCTGGAGCACCGCAAGAACGCCCCCGGCGGGCAGCTCGCCCTCGCCCGCGCCGAAGCGGGCCGCGAGCTGGTGTACGAGGCGGCGGCGCGGATCGACGGCGACCCCGAGCGCGGCTACCTCTCCAGCGCGGCCAAGCTCGGCGCGGTCGGCCTGGCGGTGGGGACGGCGCACTGGGCGTCGGCCGCGCTCGGCCCGGCCGGCCTGATCGAGCACCCGCTGCTGGAGAAGTGGACGCGGGACGTGCACGCGTTCGAGTTCATGGAGGGCACCAGCAACATCCACCGCCTGCACGTGGCTCGCGGGTACCAGGCGGGAGACGCGGATGCCTGACCTCGGGATCGACACGATCGCGTTCGCCGCGGCCCGCCGCGAGGAGTACGTGCCGCTGTCGTCGTTGCCCGGCGCCGCCGACCTGGTGCCGCCGGAGCGGCTGGCCGCCGCGGGGATCCCGGTGTCCCGCCTGATGGTCCGGATCCCGGAGGACGACGACGTCGACGTCAGCGCGCAGGTGCTCGCCGCCCTCGGGCCGCCGGTCGTCCCGCAGCCGCTGTTCTTCGTGCGGTCGGGTCCGCTGCGCGACCCGAACGTCGCGGCGCTGGCCGGGCTGGTGCACCGCAGCGGCTGGGCGGGCGAGGACGTCGGCCTGTCGCACCTCGACGAGCTCGGCGGCACGGCCGTCTTCGGCCTGCTGGAGTGGGCGGTCGAGAGCGAGGCGACGGCGGTGATCTGCGACGAGCCGCTGTTCGCCGACGCGGCGGGCGGCCACCCGCGGTTCGCGGCGGTCGGCCTGCGGCTGCGTCGTGGATCCGCCGCGCTGACGGTTTCCGGTTGCGGAGAAGGGAAACCGGCGCTCACGGGTACTCACCGGTTCACCGGGCGGGGCCCCTGCGACGCGTGGCTGGCGTTCTGCGCGGCACTGGCCGAAGGCGTGGTCGCCGACGGGGACCGAGTCCTGCTGCACACGCGCGGGCCGCTGCGTGAGGGCTGGCTTTCGCTGCGCGCGGTGGACGTCTCCGCGGTCCGGCTGGTCCCCGCGGCCACGGCGAGCTTGCTCGGGGGGCGGAGTGGATGAGAATCGGCGTGGACCTGATGTCGATCCCGCGGTTCGCGGAGGTCGCGGCGCACCACCGGTACCGGACGCTGGTCTTCACGCCGGTGGAGCTGGAGCAGGCCGCCCGGATGGGTGCCGAACGGTCCCTGGAACGGCTGGCCGGGCGGTTTTCCGTCAAGGAGGCCACGTGCAAGATGCTGGGCCGTGGTTTCGGCCAGGGCCTGCGCTGGCGTGACATCGAGGTCACCAACGACGACTGGGGAGCGCCGCTGGTGACACTGGGCGGCGGCGCGGCGGAGATCGCGGAGGAAGCGGGCCTGGAGGAGATCGTGGTGACGTTGAGCCACCAGGCGGACCTGGTGGTCGCGGTCGCGGCGGCGGGGTGCGCCCGTCCGCCCCGCCCGTTCCGCCGCGCGGCGGAACCTGCTTCGGCCGCACCGGTCCCGGCCCGCTTCGACGAGCTGGCGGCCTTGGCGGCCGACTTGTTCGCGGTCCCCGCCGGCGAGGTGGCCACGGCGACGTCGTTCGCGGGCGACCTGGGTGTCACGTCGGTGGTGGTGATCGAGCTGCTCGCCCGGATCGAGCACCGGTACGGCATCCGGATCCCGGAGGCCGGCATCTACCGGATGACCGATCTGCGGCGCACCTACGGCGTGGTCGCCGAGGCGGCCGGCTGGTAGGGCGGGCAGCGAGAAGGGGCCTTCCGCAAGCGCAAGGCCCCTTCTCGCCAGTGAGTGTCGCTCGAGGACCTGGCTGGGCGCGGCCAAGCGCCCCAATGTGGCCTTCGGTGCGTTGGACGCACCCAAGGTGGCCTTCGGTGCGTTGAGCGCAACCAAGGCCACATTGGGGCGCTGGGGAGCCGGGGTCGCGGATCAAGCCAGCGTGAAGCGGGCGGCCGCCTGCACCCCGGCCTGGAAGCGCGACACCGCGTCCAGGTTCTGCAGCATCGCGGCGATGTGCCGGCGGCAGGTCCGCACCGACATCCCCAGCCGGCGCGCCACGACCTCGTCCGTCAGGCCCTGGGCCATCAGCCGGGCGATCGTCTGCTGCAGGTCGTGGGCGATCTCGCCGCTGTAGCCCTGGTCCTCGGCCGAAAACGGCGTCGCGCCGTCCCACAGCTGGTCGAACAGGCCCAGCAGGAACCGCACCATGCCCTGGTCGCGCACGCGGCGGGCCGACAGCTCGGCGACGTCCAGGGTCACCGCCAGCGACCGGTCGAAGACCACCGCCGCCTCCGGTACCCGGCTCAGCGTGCGGATCTGCGCCCCGCGGCCCGCGAGCTGCGTCAACCGGGCGCGGGCCGCGTACCCCGCGCGGCTGCGGTGCGGGCACACCACCCGCACGCCGACGCCGTCGCCCAGTACCGCGCAGCACGCGTCCAGCAGCTCGTCGACCAGGTCGTCGGCCGCCTCGCCCGGGTGCAGCACCACCAGCTCGTCGCGGCAGACCTCGGCCGCCAGCTTCACCAGGCCGCGGATCTCGGCGACGCCCTCCAGGCGGTCGAGCGTGCCCGCGGCGCCCGCCGGGGCGCGGGTGATGCCGTCGATGCGCTCGCGCAGCCGGTCGGCCAGCTCGCGCCGCTCGTACATCGCGCGCTCCAGCGGCGTCACGACGAGCTCCGCGGCCGCCGCGGGCTCGCGCGGGACGAAGCCGTCGGCGACCGCCCGCAGCAGCTGCAGCTCGACCAGCCGGGCCGCGGCCGCCCGGACCGTGTCCGCGGGCAGGCCGAGGTGCGCCGCGGCGGTGTCCACCGACGAAATCCGGCCGCAGCGGGCCGCGTAGCGGTACAGCTCGGCTTCGGGGTCGGGCTCGGGCACGGAGAACGCCCCGAGCGGCGGAAGAGTGGCCGTCGACATCGTGCCTCCCAGGAAATCCGGCTTCTGCGGCTTCCACCGTCGCAGCCGGGCTTCTCGGCCCGCTCTCATGCTGCTCTCGCCCGGCGGTGGCCGGATGAGAGCGCGGTGATGGCCCGGTGATTCCGGCCGGTGGTGTCCTCGGGAGGACCACGGTTGACCGCCGAAAGCGAAACAGGGTGACGCAATGTCCGACACACTCCCCATCCCGCAAGGGTTCCTCGAGATCCTGATCGCGCACCTGCCCTACGCGCTCGGGGACCGGATCGCCGAGGACGACGACCTCGCCGCGCTCGGGCTCGACTCGATGGGCGTCGTGCAGCTCGTCACCGACCTGGAGGAGACCTTCGGGTTCGAGCTGCCCGACGAGCTGCTCACCGAGGACACCTTCGCCACCGCGGGCAGCCTGTGGACCGCCGTCGCGGAGTTCGTCCCGGAGCCCGCCGATGTCTGAGGCCGCCGCCCCGGTGCGGCTCGACGCGCTCCTCACCCGCGGCGCGCCCGGCGATCCCGCCCTGACCTACAAGGACCGGACACTGACCTACGGCGAGCTGGCCGACCAGGTGAGCCGCGTAGTCCGCGGCCTGCACCGGCTCGGCGTCCGCCGCGGCGACCGGGTGGCGGTGTACGCCGAGAAGCGCCTGGAAACCGTCGTCGCGCTGTTCGCCGCCGCGGCCGCCGGCGCGGTCCTGGTGCCGCTGAACCCGCTCTTCAAGGCCCGGCACCTCGCCCACGTCGCCGCCGACTGCACGCCGAAGGTGGTGTTCACGACCGCCGAGCGGCTCGCGACGGTCCGCGAGGCGGTGCCGGAACCGGCTCCGGTCGTGGTCTTCGGCGAACCCGCGTGGGACGCGTTGACCGCGGCCGGACCGGAAGCGGTCCCGAGCGCGGTGATCGACCAGGACCCGGCCGCCATCATGTACACCTCCGGCAGCACCGGCGGCCCCAAGGGCGTCGTGCTCTCCCACCGCAACCTGCTCGCCGGCGCCGCGAGCGTCGCGGAGTACCTCGGCCACACGCGCGACGACGTCGTGCTCGCCGCGCTGCCGCTGAGCTTCGACGCGGGCTTCAGCCAGCTCACCACCGCGTTCGCCGCCGGCGCGCACGTCGTGCTCGTGAACTACCTGCTGCCGAAGGAAATCGTCCGGCTCTGCGCCCGGCACGGCGTCACCGCGCTCACCTGCGTGCCGCCGCTGTGGCTGCAGCTGGTCACCCAGGAGTGGCCCGCCGAGGCGACCACGCGGCTGCGGTACTTCGCCAACACCGGTGGCCGCATGCCCCGCGCCACGCTGACGCGGCTGCGCGAGATTTTCCCGCAGGCGCAGCCGTTCCTGATGTACGGCCTCACCGAGGCGTTCCGCTCCACCTACCTCGACCCGGCGGAGGCCGACCGCCGTCCCGGCTCGATCGGGAAGGCGATCCCGAACGCCGAAGTCCTCGTGCTGCGCCCCGACGGCTCGCCCTGCCGTCCCGGCGAGCACGGCGAGCTGGTGCACCGCGGCGCGCTCGTGGCCCTCGGCTACTGGAACGACCCCGGGCGCACGGCGGAGCGCTTCCGCCCGGTGCCGGGCCCGGACGGCCTGGTGCGGCCGGAGATCGCCGTGTGGTCGGGCGACACCGTCTACCGCGACGAGGAGGGGTTCCTCTACTTCGTCGGCCGCGTCGACGAGATGATCAAGACGTCGGGCTACCGCGTCAGCCCCGCCGAAGTCGAAGAGGCCGCCTACGCCACCGGCCTGGTGGGGGAGGCGGCCGCGTTCGGCGTGCCGGATCCCGCGCTGGGCCACCGGATCGTGCTGGCGGTCGCGCCCGAAGGGGACGCCGAGGCGATTTCCCGGGCGCTGGCGAAGGAACTGCCCGCGTACATGCTGCCGCGGCGGATCGAGGTGCTGCCAAAGCTGCCCCGGTCGGTCAACGGCAAGTTCGACCGCGTCGCGCTGCGCGAATCGCTGACCGCGGTGCCCGCCGTCCCCGAATGACGGCAGTTTCCTGCCACCGCGGGAGCCCGCCGCTCCCGCCGTCCTCGTGCGACAGTCCGAAAGCCGTGAACCGCAAGGAGCGATCCCCATGTTGCAAGCAATCGACCTCCGGAAACGCTATGACGAAGTGCAGGCCCTCGACGGCTTCAGCCTCGAGGTCGCCGCGGGCGAGATCGTCGGGCTGGTCGGCCACAACGGCGCCGGCAAGACCACGTTCGTCGAGATGGTGTCCGGGCTGCTGCGCCCGGACAGCGGCACGGTGCTCGTCGACGGCGAGTCGCCGACGCGCGCCCGCGACCGCATCGGCATCTCCCCGCAGCACATCGCGCTCTACCGCCCGCTGACCGTGCGCGAGCACCTGGAGCTCTACGGCCGCCTCGCCGGCCTGCGCCGGGCCGCACTGCGCTCGGCGATCGACGACCTCACGGCCGCGCTGCGGCTGGAGACCTTCCTGAACCGCACCTGCGGCCTGCTCTCGGGCGGCCAGCAGCGGCGGGCGCAGGCCGCGACGGCGCTGGTGCACCGGCCGGCGCTGCTGCTGCTCGACGAGCCGACCGCCGGTGCCGACCCCGAGACCCGTCAGGCGCTGCTCGACGTGGTCAAGCAACGAGCAGGCGAGGGAGCCGCAGTGGTCTACACCACCCACTACCTGACCGAACTGACCGACCTGCAGGCCACGATCGCGGTGGCCGCCGAAGGCCGGGTGATCGCGCGCGGCGGCGCGGACGAGCTGCTGTCGGGCCTGCCCGGCGAGGTCCGCGTGCGCACCGCCGACGACGAGGTGGCCGTCTCGACCACCGACCCCACGGGCACGCTGCTGGAGCTGCTGCCCACGGTGACGCGGCCGGTCGAGTCCGTCGAGCTGCGCAACCCCAGCCTGGACGACCTCTACCACTCCCTGGCGGTGACCGATGTCGACGCGCGCTGACTCCCTGTCCCGGGCCGGTGCCCTCGTCCGCTACAACGCGATCCTGCGCCTGCGCGACCCGTCGCAGCTGATCAGCTACCTGATCACGCCGATGATCTTCATGGTGCTGTTCCAGCCGCTGTACGTGAAGGCGCTGGGCAGCGGCGCGGTCGAGGCCGTCACCGGGCAGTTGGTGATGTTCTCGGTGTTCGCGATGGCGATCGTGGGCAACGCGATCTTCGTCGAACGCGAGTGGCGCACGTGGGACCGGCTGCGGGCCAGCCGCGCCGCCCGCGCGGAACTGCTGATCGGCAAGGCGGTCCCGGTGTTCGTCGTGCTGCTGATCCAGCAGGGCGTGCTCATCATCTACGGCTGGCTCGTCGTGGGCATGCCGTTCCCGGTGTCGCCCGGCCTGGTGTTCGCGGCGATGTGCCTGTGGGGCTTCATGCTGCTGGCCATGGGCGCCGCACTGTCCACTGTGGTCCGCAGCCGCGGCGACCTGATCGTCGCCGTCGACCTCGGCGCGATCACGATCAGCTCGCTGGGCGGCTCGCTGCTGCCGGTGTCGCTGATGCCGTCGTGGGCGCAGGCGATCGCGCCGTTCTCCCCGGGCTACTGGGGGCTGTCGCTGATCCGCGCGGCCGTGGCCGGCAACGCCGACGCGATGCTGCGCCCGGGGCTGATCGTGCTCGGGATCGGGCTCGCCACGGGCGCGTTCGCCACCTACCGGCTGGCCCACGGCTGGGGCCGCAGCCACCTGCTCTGACCGACCGGAGAAAGGACCTGCCGTGACGGAACCGGCACCCGAATCGGCCGTGGCGCTCGTCGGGATGGCGGGCCGGTTCCCCGGCGCCGCCGACGTCGAGCAGCTGCGCCGCAACCTCGCGGCCGGGATCTCCGGCCTGCGCGAGCTGACCGACTCCGAGCTCACCGCCGCGGGCGTGGACCCGGCCACGCCGGGCCACGTCCGCGTCGGCGGTCCGGTGGCCGGCGGCGTCGAGACGTTCGACGCCGCCGCCTTCGGGCTGGGCGCGCGGGAAGCGGAGACCCTGGAACCGCACCACCGGCTGCTGCTGGAGTGCGCGTGGGAGGCCCTGGAGCGGGCCGGCTACCGGCCGGCCGACCCGGGGCTGCCCGTCGGGCTGTTCGCCGGTTGCGCGTTCCCCGACTACCTGACCCGCAACCTGACCGGCCTCGCCGCCGAACCGGGCGGCAAGCCGCTGTTGTCGGCGGGCGTGGAGCGCGACTCGCTGACGTCGCTCGTGTCGTACAAGCTGGGCCTGCGCGGCCCGGCGATCACGGTGCAGACGTACTGTTCGACGTCGCTGGTCGCGGTGCACCTGGCGTGCCAGAGCCTGCTGACGTACGAGTGCGACCTGGCCCTGGCCGGCGGCGCGGCGCTGCCGCTGCCGCAGACCGGCGGCCACGTGCACGCCGAAGGGGACATCCTCTCGCCCGACGGCCGGGTGCGGGCCCTCGACGCCGAGGCGAACGGCACGGTGATGGGCTCCGGCGCGGCGGTCGTCGCGCTGAAGCGCCTGGAGGACGCCCTCGCCGACGGCGACGTCGTGCACGCGGTGATCCTCGGCTCGGCGGTCAACAACGACGGCCGCGACCGCGCCGGCTACCCGGCGCCCGGAGTGGCCGGACAGGCGGCGGTGGTCGACACCGCGCTGGCCGTGGCCGGGGTGAAGCCCGAGACGGTGGGGTACGTCGAGTGCCACGCCGTCGGCACGCCACTCGGTGATTCGATCGAGCTGGCGGCGCTGAACCGGGTGTTCGGGCCCGGGCGGGCGGCGCCGTGCGTGCTCAGCTCGGTCAAGCCGAGCATCGGGCACCTGGACCGGGCGTCCGGGGTGACGTCGTTGATCCGGGCGGCGCTGAACCTGCGTGACGGCGTCCTGCCGGGTACTTTCGGTTTTCGCACGCCGAATCCCGCTCTCGGTGACCGGTTCACCGTGCTGCCCGCCGACGCTCCCTGGCCCGCGGACGGTGTGCCGCGGCGGGCGGGTGTCAGCTCGTTCGGGGTGGGTGGGACGAACGCGCACGTCGTCCTCGAAGAGCCGCCTTCTCGGGTTCCCCGGCACTCGAGTGGTCCTCATGTGCTGACCTTTTCCGCCGGAGATCGTGGCGCGCTCGACGAGGTGACCGCGCGGCTGCGGGCCCACTTGGCCGCGCACCCTGCGCTGGATCTCGGTGACGTGGCGTTCACCCTGCAGGTCTCGCGGGGCCACTTCGCGCTGCGGCGGGCGGTGGTGGTCCGGGACCAGGCCGACGCCCTGGCCGCGTTGGCCGACCCCGGCCGGTGGATCGACGGTGAGACCCGCCGCCGTGACCCGCGGGTGCGCCTGATCGCGGGCACCGGCTCGGACTGGACGGCAACGGCTGCGGCCGCGCACCGCCTGCTGGCCGGGGCCGAAGTCCCCGCTCCGGCGGCGACTCGCGAGGGGGCGCTGTCGGCGGTGTCCGCCGGCTTGACCCGGCTGGGCGTCCGGCTGGACGAGGGCGCGCCGGAGACGGTCGTCGTCGAGGCCGGGTTTCTCGCCGAGGAGCTGCTCGCGATGCTGGCCCGGCTGTGGCTCGCGGGCTGCACGGTGGACTGGCCGGCGTTGCACCGCGGGGAGGGACGGCGGGTGGAGCTGCCGCCGTACCCGTTCCAGCGCAAGCGGTTCTGGGTCGAGGCGGCGCCTTCGCGTCCGGCCGCGCACGTGCCGTCGTGGCGGCTCGACCCGCAGCCCCTGAGCGGCTTGGAGAGGCGGCTGCGGGCGGCGGGGCCGTGGCTGGTGTTCGCCGGCTCACCGGTGGGTGAGGCGTTGGCTTCGCGCATCACGCTGGCCGGAGCGGAGGTGACGACGGTGCGGCCGGGCCCCGGCTTCGCGTTGCTCGACACCGGCGACTTCGTCGTGGGCCCCGGCGACCTGCCGGAGCTGCAGCGGTCGCTGGTGGTGGTCCCCCGCACGGTGGTGCACGGCTTCGCCCTGGGTGGCGCACCGGGGGACATCGAGGCGGCGGCCGAGCTGTGGCCGGGAATGGTGACGCTGACGTCCGGAGCGGTGGGGGTGCTGGGCCCGGACCTGACGACGCCGTCGCACGCGGGCCTGACGGGGCTGACCGCCCGGCACGTCGACGTGGGTCCGGAGGCAGCGATCGACCAGGTGCTGGCGGCGGTGCTGAAGGGGGAGACGCCCCTCGCGGTACGGGGCGACCAGTCCTGGCGGCTGCACCACGAGCCGTGGGAGCCGGAGGTGCACACGGGTGTCGGCACGCCGGACCTGGTAGGGGCGGGTGCGGTCCACCGCGGCGCCGAGGAGCTGGGCCCGCCGAGGCAAGCTGTGGTGCATCGCGGTGCCGGTGTGGCAGGGCTGCGGGAGTCGGTGGCGGCTCGCGGTGCCGACCTGCCGGGTCTGGGGGAGTCGGTGGTGGGTCGCGGTGCCGACCTGCCGGACCTGGGCGGGCAGCGGGGCATCCTCCTCGTCCAGCCGGACCCCGCCGGCCGCGTCCTCGCCGCCCACGCCAGGGTCGCCCGGCTCGCCGGCCGTGGGCAGTGGACCACCGTCGTGTCCAGCACGGACCCCACCCCGGAAATCCTCACCGCCCTAGTCGCCGCCGACCACCTCACCGAGGTGGTGCTCTCCGGGGTTCCGCTCGCCCGGCCGGTCCCGGCCGGCGAGACGGCGCAGCCGGCGGCTTCGATCCGGCCGCGACCGGCGCTGGGAACGCCGTTCGTCGAGCCGGAGCCGGGCCTCGAGCAGGAGGTGGCGGCTCGCTGGGCCGCCGCGCTGGGCTACGCCGAGATCGGCGCGGACGACAACTTCTTCGAACTGGGCGGCCGCTCCGCCGGCGCCGTCCGCATCGCGGCCTGCTGGCACCTCCCCGCGACGGCGGTCGTCGAACTGCCGACGGTCCGGCTCCTCGCCGCCCGCATCGCCGAGCTCGGTTCCTGACCCGCAGGCGAGAGGCCCCTTCCCGGAACCGGGAAGGGGCCTCTCGCCTGGGTGATGGGCCCGCCGCCAGGGGTATTGGCGACGGACCCGCCACGATCAGGGGTAGCAAAGCGTGATCGAAGGGGCATCAAGCGTGTCTGGAGGGGCATCAAGCGTGTCTGGAGGGGCATCAAGCGTGTCTGGAGGGGCATCACACGCGATGCCCCTCCAGACACGCGAGATGCCCCGCGAATCACCCGTGATGCCCCGGCCGGCTCAGGACCAGGGGCGGAGGGCGGTGGCCAGGTGGGCCAAGGTGACGTCCTCCTGCTCCAGCACCGCGAAGTGCCCGCCCTCCAGGACATGCCCGCGGAACGGCCGGACCGTCTGCTCCCGCCACGCCAGCACCGACTCCACACTCGCGCGGACGTCCGCCGTGCTCGCCAGTGCCGTCACCGGTACCTCCAGCGGCGGCCCCGCCACGTACCCGTACGTGTTCTTCACCGTCAGGTCCGCCCGGATCGGCGGCAGGATGAGCCGCAGCACGCGGGGGTCGTTCAGGAACACCTCCGGCGTGCCGCCCAAAGCGCGCAGCAGTGCCACGATCTCCGCGTCGCCCATGCCGGCCACGATCGGGTCGTCCGGTGTCAGCCACTGCGGGGCCGGGCAGCCCGACACCACCAGCTGCACCGGCGGCGCGGCACCACGGCGGGCGATCTCCCGCACCAGCTCGAACCCGACCAGTGCGCCCAGGCTGTGGCCGTAAATCGCGTACGGGGAGCCGGCCGGCAGCACGAAGTCCGCCAGATCGGCGACGTACGTCGACATCGCCGTGTGCGGCGCGTCCTTCTGCCGCGTCTCGCGGCCCGGTGGCTGGAGCGGGCACACCGTCACCCCGGGCAGCCGGCCGATCCACGACCGGAACGCCGACGCCGAACCGCCCGCGTGCGGCAGGCAGTACAGCCGCACGTTCCCCGCGGTCGCGGGGAACGGCAGCCAGCGGCTCGCGACGGCCGTCGTCACGACTCCACCTCGAGCGTCACGTACGCGGGCGGCTCCTGGACCGCCGTCAGGTCCGCCGCCAGCACCACGTGCGCGCCCTCGCGCGAGACCTCGCGGAACCCGCTGAACGCGTACGTGATCTGCATCATCCGGTTCCGCCCGGTCTCGACGAAGTCCGCGCGCAGCCCCGCACCCGCCGCCCGGGCCAGGCCCATCACGTGGCCCAGCAGGACCGTCCCGACCCCGCGCGACATCACGCGGCACGACATCAGCATCATGTTCAGCCGCCAGTCCGGCGCGCCCTTCTCCAGCAGCGCCAGGCCGATCTTGCCGTAGGAGCCGAACTTGTCGGTCAGCGACGCGACGAGCAGCACGTGGTCCGGAGACGAGCGCAACGCGTCCAGCTCGTCGTAGGAGTACGTCCGCCCGGTCGAGTTGAGCTGGTTGGTGCGGACCGTCAGCTCCTCCGCCCGCTGCAGGTCCTCCCGCCGGGCCGGCGCGATGGTGAACCGCAGGTCCAGGCTCGCCAGGAAGTCCTCGCCGGTCCCTTCGAAGTCCGCCTCGACGTCGTCGCGGGCGAGCTGGCTGAAGTACATCCCGCGCCGCTGCGCCGACTCGTCGGTGACGAACCGCGGGGCGAACTCCGGACGCCGCAGTACCTCGTCGGCCGCCAGAATGTCCACAGTGGTCACCTGGGGCAGCGCGAAGGACACCTCGGCGCGCTCGAACTCCTGGTCGTCGACGAACGCGAACGCGTCCAGCCCCAGGTTGAGCTTCTGCGCGAGCTGGCCGATCGACACCGACTTCGCGTTCCACGAGATGCGCGGGAACAGGAAGTACTCGTCGAGGCCGAACTCGCGCAGCTTCGCCATCGCGGCCTCGTGGTCGTTCTTGCTGGCGACCGAGTGCAGCACGCCCATCGCGTCGAGCCGCTTGACGTGCTCGACCACCCACGGCCGCAGCCGGACGTCGCCGTCTTCGAGCAGGACCCCGTCCCAGACGGTGTTGTCGAGGTCCCACACCACGCACTTGATCTTGCCCTGCACCGGCTTCTGGGCGGGAACCACGGATGCCGGGGAGATGAGACTGGTCACGGTACCTGCTTCCGGTAGGCCTCGGCGGCGATGGTCATCCGCTGGATCTCGGTGCTGCCCTCGATGATCTCCATGACCTTCGAGTCCCGGTAGAACCGGGCCACGGGGTAGTCCGTGCCGCAGCCGTTGGCGCCGTGCACCTGCACGGCCTCCGACGCGTGCTTCGCGGCCGCGACCGAAGCGAAGTACTTCGCCACCCAGGTGGCCATGATCGTGGCCGAGTCGCCGCGGTCCTTGAGCCGGCCGGCCTCGGCCAGCAGCAGCCGGGCCGCGCGGACGTCGGTGACCATGTCCGAAAGCTTCGCCTGGATCAGCGGCAGGTCCTTCAACGGCGTGCCGCCGACCGTGCGCCGCGTCGTGTAGTCCGCGCACGCGTCGGCACACGCCTGGATGATGCCCACCGACCCGGCCGCGACGCTGTAGCGGCCGAGGTCGAGCGTGCCGGTGAGGACCATGCCGGAGGCGAAGCCGCTCGGCCCGAGCAGCGCGTCGGCACCGAGCCGGACGCCGTCGAACGCGATGGACGCCAGCATCGACGAGCGCGTCCCGAGGATGTCGTCGATCGGGGTGACCGTGACGCCGGGCGCGTCGCGCGGCACGAGCAGCGCGATCGTGCTGGCCGGGCCCTTCGCGAAGACGAGGAACAGGTCCGCGCGCTGCCCGTTGGTGGTCCACTTCTTGAGCCCGTCGAGCCGCCAGCCGTCGCCGTCCGGGACGGCGGTCGTGGTGATCGCGGCCGTGTCGCTGCCCGCGCCGGGTTCCGACAGGCAGAACGCGCCCAGGACGCGTCCGCTCGCCAGCTCCGGGCCCCACCGGCGTTGCTGCGCCTCGGTGCCGAAGCGCAGCAACGCCCAGGAGAGCATGGTGTGCACGGTCAGCAGGCTCCGGACCGACGAGCAACCGCGGCCGGCCTCCTCGTGGATCTCGCCGAGGGTGACCATGTCGGTGCCGGAGCCGCCGAGCGCGGGCGGCAGGAACGGCGCCCACAGCCCGGCTTCGGCGATCCTGTCCAGCAGGTCCTCGGGGATCCGCCCGGCCTTGTCCCACGCGTCGGCGAAGGGGACGACGTGCTCGTCCACGAAGGCCCGCGCGGCCTCGCGGCCGGGCGCGCGGACCGCGGTGAGTACCTCCGGCACGGCTCAGCCCACCGTCGCGGCCGGGCGCAGGCGGCCGACCAGCTCGGTCATCGCCGCCGCGGTGCGGAAGTTGTCGATCCGCAGCTCCTCGTTGGGGATGGTGACGGCGAACGTCTTCTCCAGGTGCATCACCAGCTCCATGGCGAACAGGGAGTTGATGTAGCCGAGCGAGAAGATGTCCTCGGTCGCGGTGATCTCGGCCTGCGGGAAACGGCCGGTGATGAAGGCGAGGATGTCGCCGGTGGTCTCGGACATGGTTGTTTCTCCTTCTGGGTAAGGGAATCAGCTGTAGGTGTAGAAGCCGCGGCCGCTCTTGCGGCCGTGCAGGCCGGCGTCGGTCATCTGCTTGAGCAGCGGGCAGGGGCGGTACTTCGAGTCGGCGTAGTGCTCGTACAGCACCTCGACGCTGTAGAGGATCGTGTCGACGCCGATCAGGTCGGCGGTCTCCAGCGGGCCCATCGGGTGGCCGAAGCAGCCGCGGAACACCTCGTCGACCGACTCGGCCGTGGCGACGCCCTCGTGCACCAGGTAGGCGGCCTCGTTGACGGTCAGCATGAGCACGCGGTTGGACACGAAGCCCGACGCGTCCTTCACGTCGACCCAGCGCTTGCCGATGCTGGTCAGCAGCTCGCGGGTGCGCAGGATGGTCTCCGGCGTGGTGTGGAAGCCCGGGATCAGCTCGACGACCGGCTTCTGCGGCACCGGGTTCATGAAGTGCACGCCGATGACGCGGCCGGGGTTCTTCCCGACCGACGCGATCCGCGTGATCGGCACGGCCGAGGTGTTGGCGATGATCACCGTGTCCGGGCCGCAGACCTCGTCGAGCTCGGCGTGCACGGCGGCCTTGACGGCCCAGTCCTCGGTGACGTTCTCGACGAGGATCTCGGTCTTGTCCAGCGCGGCCAGGCCGACCGCGGTGGTGATCCGGGCGAGGATCTCGTCGGCGTCGAGCGCGGGGCCGCCCATCAGCCGGCTGAGCCGGCAGTTGCGCGTGATCGCGGCCCGCGCCTCCTCGAGGATCCGCTCGTCCTTGTCGACCAGCACGACCTCGTGGTCGGCGGCGGCGAAGTCCTGGGCGACGCCGATGCCCATGACGCCGGCGCCCACCACTCCCGTGACTGCCATGACTGTTTCCCTTTCTGCTGTGCGGACTGGGTCGTTCAGGCCCGGCGCCGTCGGGCGGCCGCGGCCTTGATGCCGGAGCGGCGCAGCTGTCCCTGCGCGCTGCTGTCCGGTGCGGGTTCGGGGGTCTCCGGGCCGCCGGCGGCGATCTTCGCGAGCGCGGCGACGGTCGGGGCCTCGTGGATGATGTGCGGCGGCAGTTCCGCGTCCGGGAACGCCGTGCGCAGCGTCGCCAGCAGCGAGATGCCGAGCAGGGACGTGCCACCGAGCTCGAAGAAGTTGTCGGCCGCGCCGACGCGGTCCAGGCGCAGCGCTTCGCACCACGCCTCGGCCACGGCGCGCTCGGCGTCGCCTTCGGGCTCCTGGAACGGCGTGACCAGCTCCGGCCGCGGGTGCCGGTCGGCGGTCGAGCCGCCGTGCGCGGCCGACGTCACCGCGTCGACGCTGAACCGGGCCGCCACCGCCGTCACCGCCGGCAGGTCCTGGGTGGACACCACGACGTGCGGTTCGCCCGCGGCCAGCGCCCGCAGCAGCGTGCGCCAGCCCTGCTCGAAGTCGATGCCGAACTTGGCGCGGTGCTCGCGGAAGTAGGTCTGGATGTCCTCCTCGTACCCGGAAAGCCCTTCGTCCCAGGCGTTCCAGGTCCACTCGCCCCACGAGATCGACACCGTGCGGGCGCCGTGGTGCGCGGCGTAGGCGTCGAGCCACGCGTTGCCGGCGCAGTAGTCGACCTGGCCGGGGCCGCCGCCGGTGACCGAGGTGATCGAGGAGAACAGCGCGACGAAGTCGAGGTCCAGCCCGGCGGTGGCCGCGCTGAGCGCGCGGGAACCGGGCAGCTTCGGGGCGAGGACCTGGTCGGCGTCGCCGGGCTCCTTGAACTGCATCAGCCCGGTGCCCGGCACGCCCGCGGTGTGCAGGATGCCGTGCAGGGCCCCGAACCGCTCCAGAGCCACGGTGACCGCGCGCCGCACGTCGGCCTCCTCGGCGACGTCGCCCTCGACGACGACCACCTCGCCGCCGAGCGCCTCGATCTCGAGGACGCGGGCGACGCGGTCGCGGATCGCCGGCGGCACCTCGTCGGTGCCGCCGGCGATCCCGGCCCAGCGCTCGCGCGGCGGCAGGCCGCGGCGGCCGAACAGCACCAGCTTCGCGTGGCTGTCGCGGGCCAGCCGCTCGGCCATCGCCAGCCCGATCCCGCCCAGACCACCGGTGATCAGGTAGACGCCCTGGTCACGCAACACTTCCTTGGCCTGCTCGATCGGCTGCGGCGCCAGGGTCTCGTAGCCGGGCAGCCAGCGCCGCGAGCCGCGCAACGCGACGACCCGACCGGGGGACGGGCGGTGCAGCTCGGCGACCACCGCGGCGGCACCGGCGGCCGCGTCGACGTCGATGAGTCGCGTTCGGACACCCGGGTACTCCATCGGGATCACCAGGTTCGGGCCGGTGAGCGTGGCCGCGTCGGGCCGGAGCTCGCCGTCGTGCAGGACGCGCTGGGTGCCGGTGGCGGCGAGGTCGAGCGTCCAGCCGCCGAGGCCCAGCTCGCCGGCGGCGCGGGCCAGCGCGACGAGCGTGTGCAGGCCGAGAGACAAGGAGTCGTCGTCGAGGTTCCACAGGTGGACGACGCGGTCGAGCCGGGTGCCGCCGCGCTTGAGGTCGCGCAGCAGCCGCAGCAGGTCGCCGACGTCGCCGGGGCGGACGGTGGCGTCCGGGCCCGGCCGGTACCCCGTGCCCGGCCGGACCACGGTCACCGGGTCGCCGGTGCGGCGGATCCCGTCGAGGACGTCCTCGGCGAGGCCGGGCCGGGCGAACACGAGCCAGGACGCGGGCCGCGGCGCGGCGGGCGCGGCGGAGGTCTGCCGCCAGGTGGGCAGGTTGATCCACTGCTCCTCCGGCAGCAGCGGGATCCGGTCGAACTCCTCCAGAGGGCCTTCCGCGGGCGTTTCGACCCGGGTGGCGCCCGTGGCGGGTGCCGCCTCGATCCAGTAGCGCTGCCGCTGGAAGGGGTAGGTCGGCAGCGGCACGCGGCCCGGGGCGGTGCCGCGGTAGACCGGCGTCGCCGTGCCGCGCCCGTGGTAGGCGGACCAGTCGAGACCGGCGCCGAGCAGCCACAGCCGGGCCAGGCCGTCGGTGAGCACCTCGTCGGCCGGTCGCGGGTCGTCGGCGGCGGGCAGGGTGGCGGTGATCATCGGCCAGCGGCTCGCCGGGCTCAGCCCGCGCAGCAGCGCGCCGAGCGACGGGCCCGGGCCGATCTCGACGACGGCCAGGTGCTCGTCGGCCAGGAGCTCGGTGGCCGCGTCGGCGAACCGCACGGTCTCGCCCATGTGCCGCGCCCAGTACCCGGGGTCGGTGACCAGCTCGGCGGTCGCGTAGGTCCCGGTGACGTTGGACAGGTAGGGCAGCTCGGGCGCGTTGAGCGTGACGTTCGCGGCGATCCACGCCGTCAGCTCGGCCGCGGCCGGCGCCAGCATTCGCGAGTGGAAGGCGTGGCTGGTGCGCAGCGGACGGCAGGGGATGCCGGCCTCCCGCAGGTCCTGCGCGAGCCGCTCGACAGCCGGGTGTTCCCCGGCCACCACGACCAGGTCCGGGCCGTTCACCGCGGCGATGTCGAGGCCGGCGAGGTCGAAGCGGGTCTCCAGTTCGGTGACCGACAGCGGGACGGCGGCCATCGACCCGCCCGGCAGGGCGGCGATGAGCTCCGCGCGCTTGGCGACCAGCGCCAACGCGTCCTCGAGCGAGAGCACCCCGGCCAGGCAGGCGGCGACGTACTCGCCGAGGCTGTAGCCGAGCATCGCGGCGGGCCGCAGTCCCCAGTCCATGAGCGTCCGGGCGAGGGCGTAGCCGACGGCGAACATGAGCGGCTGCGCGAGTTCGGTCTGCTGGAGCCGGGCGGCGCGCGGGTCTTCGTCTCCGCCACGGCCGAGCAGCGCGGCCAGGCTCGGCCCACCGCCCCGGGGGCCGGTGACGAGGTCGCCGTCGAGGTGCGCGAGGCACTCGTCGAGGTGGGCGCGGAACACCGGCTCGCGCCGGTAGAGTTCGCCGGCCAGGCCGGGGTACTGCTCGCCGACGCCGGCGAAGAGGAAGGCCACCGGCCGGTCCTGCACCGGCTCCACCCGGGTCGCGGGGGCGGCCAGCGCGGTGACCGCGGTGTCCA
Source organism: Amycolatopsis sp. MtRt-6 (assembly GCF_017308975.1). GTDB lineage: Bacteria > Actinomycetota > Actinomycetes > Mycobacteriales > Pseudonocardiaceae > Amycolatopsis. Next base: position 80,251 of record NZ_JADWPD010000026.1, read on the forward strand.
CATCGGACGCCACGGCGGCGCGCCGGTGTTCGAACGTCTTGCGGCCCTCCTGGAGGGTGAACGCGACGTCGGCCAGCCGCGCGCCCGGGGTGCCGGCGAGGTGCTCACCGAGGCGCCGGGCCGCGGTGTCGGCCGCGTCGGCGGTGCGGGCCGAGACCGGCAGCACCTGGTAGCGGCGCTCGGTGTCCGGGTCGCCCGGGGGCGGCGCGGGCCGGTCGGGTGGCTGTTCGACGACGACGTGCACGTTGGTGCCTCCCATGCCCAGCGAGTTGAGCCCGGCGATCCGGGGCCGGCCGCCGTCGGTGTGCCACGGCGCGAGCTCGGCGGCCACCCGGAACGGGCTGTGCGCGAAGTCGATCTCCGGGTTCGGCGCGGTGTAGTGCAGCGTCGGCGGGATCAGGCCCTCGCGGACGACGAGCGACGCCTTGATCAGCCCGGCCGTGCCCGCGGCGCGGTCGAGGTGCCCGACGTTCGGCTTCACCGAACCCAGGGCGCAGTACTGCTTCTCGGCGGTGTCCCCGAACGCGCGGGTCAGCGCGGCGACCTCGATCGGGTCGCCCAGCTCGGTCGCGGTGCCGTGGGCCTCGACATACCCGACGTCCTCGGCGGCGACACGCGCGTCGGCCATGGCGTCGGCGATCACCCGCGACTGCCCGCCCACGCTCGGCGCGGTGTAGCCGACCTTGAGGGCGCCGTCGTTGTTCATCGCCGAGCCGCGGATCACCGACCAGATGTGGTCGCCGTCGCGCAGGGCCGCGCCGAGCTTCTTGAGGACGACGACGGTGGCGCCGTCGCCGAACATGCTGCCGTGAGCCTGGGCGTCGAAGGTGCGCACGTGCCCGTCCGGCGACTCCTGGCCGCCGGGGGAGTGCAGGTGCCCGATCCGGTCGGGCACGCGGACCGAGACGCCGCCGGCCAGCGCCATTTCGCAGTCGCCTGCCCGCAGGCTGCGCATCGCGGTGTGCACCGCGACCAGCGACGTCGAGCAGAAGGTCTGGACGGCCATGCTCGGGCCGCGCAGGTCGAACAGGTAGGAGACGGTGGTGGTGAGCGCGTCCTTGTCGTTGCCCATGACCAGCTCGTAGATGCTGGCGTCGGCGTCGGAGGTGAACTGCCCGGCGATGCCGAGCAGGTAGGTGGACAGGTTGCAGCCGCCGAAGACGCCGACGCGGCCGCGTTCGCCGGGCTTGGCGTACCCGGCCTGTTCGAGGGCTTCCCAGCAGACTTCCAGGAACAGCCGCTGCTGCGGGTCGGTCAGCGCGGCCATGCGCGGGCTGAGGCCGAAGAACGCGGCGTCGAAGCCGGTGACGTCGTCGAGCACGGGCCGCGCCGGCACGTAGGCCGGGTCGCGGACCTGCGCCGGGTCGACCCCGGCGGCGATGAGCTCGTCCGGGGTGAAGAAGGTGATCGACTCGACGCCGTCGCAGAGGTTGCGCCAGAACTCGTCGATCGTCCCGGCGCCGGGGAACCGGCCGGCCATGCCGACGATGGCGATGTGCCGGTCGAGTTCGTCGTCGTCGGCGTTGGTCACCACGACCGGTGCTGTGGGCTTGGTGACCGGCGCTTGGTCGTCGAGGGTCGCGGCGAGTGCCTGGACGGTCGGCAGTTCGAACAGCGTGACGGTGGGGATGGCGACGCCGAAGCGCTCCTTGACCAGGGCGAGCATCTGCAGGGCGAGCAGCGAGTTGCCGTTGAGGTCGAAGAAGTTGTCCCGCGTGCCGACCGGTTCGACGCCGAGCACGGACGACCAGACCTCGGCGAGGCCGCGTTCGGTGGCGGTCATCGGCGGGGTGTAGGGCTGCGGCAGGTCGGGCCGCGGGAACCGGTCGGCGGTGGCCGTGGTGGTTTTCGCCGCGCCGGGGAGCCGTTCGCCGAGCCCACCGGCGGCGACGATCACGGCCGGGCCGGCGAGGTGGTCGAAGGCGGTCAGGGCCTGGGCGCGGGTCATGGCGTGCCGGGCCATGGACGCGCCGAGCCGGGCATCGAGCCGTTCGAGGGTGCCGGGCCAGGTGTCCCACGCGGCGGCGATCCAGCCGGGACGGCCGTGGGCCTCGGCGAGGAGGGCCGCGTTGGCGGCGGCGTAGCTGCCGAAGGTGACGCCGCCGAGCAGCGCGGAGGTGGAGGAGAAGAGAACTGTCCACTCGGGACGCTCGGGCAGTTCGTCCAGAACTGTGGCCAGCACGCGGGCGCCGCCGACCTTGGCGCCGAAGTGCCGGGCGATGCTGGTCTCGTCCATTTCGGACAGCGACCGGAAGCCGGCGGAGTCGGCCGCGGCGTGCACGATGCCGTCGAACCGGTGTTCGGCGAGCAGCGCGCGGACGGCGGCGGGGTCGGTGATGTCCACGCTCGGGGTGTGCACCTCGGCCCCGAGGGCACGCAGCCGCGCGACGGCGGCATCGGTACCCCCACGGCGGCCGGCGAGGACCAGGCGGCGCGCGCCACGGGTGGCGAGGTGCTCGGCGACGGTGAGTCCGACGTCGCCGAGCCCGCCGGTGATGAGGTAGCTGCCGCCCTGGCGGATCGCGAGTGGGGAGGTGGGGCCGGCGGGCCGGTAGTCGGGGACGAGCCGCCGATCGCCCCGGTAGGCGACGAGCGGAGTACCGGCGGACCGCAGTTCGGCGGCGAGCACGGCGGCGGCTTCGGCGGGGGTGTGGGCGGCGTCGAGGTCGACGGTGCCGGCCTCGAGGTTCAGGTATTCCTGGTTCGCGACGACCGGGAGAACGGCGACCGCGGCCTGGGCAGGGCGCATCCGGCCGGGGTGTGTTGCCGGGCCGCTGTCAACGGACTCGGGACGCGCGGCACCGGCCGCCTGGCCCGCGCGGGTGGCCACCACCACCCGGACCGCGCGCGACCCGTCACCCGCCGCCGCGGCCAGCGTGCGCGAGACCGCGTGCACCGCCGCCACGTCGTCGTCCACGTCGAGGACCGACAGGTCCACCACCGTGTCCGCCTCGGCCACGGCCACCACGTCGCCGAGCAGTGCCGTCAGCGCCTCGGCGACGCCGCCGCTGTCCGGCAGGATCGCCACCCGGCCCGTCGTCCCGTCCGCCGCCGCGGGCGCCGGATGCCACGAGGGCGTCAGCAGCCGCACGTGCTCGTCCGGCTCCGCGGCGAGCCGCGGCACCGAAGGCGTGACCGTCCCGGGCGCGTCGATCCAGTACCGCGACCGCTGGAACGGATACCCCGGCAACCCGACCCGCCGGGCCCCACGCCCGCCGCGGACACCCGCCCAGTCGAGATCCACTCCGGCCAGCCACAGCCGCCCGGCCGCGGAGGCCAGCGCGGTGACCGCCGAGGCCGGGTCGTCGGCACCCGGCAGCGTCGGGATCACCGACGCCCAGCGCGCGGGCGCGCACGCCCGGTGCCCGCGCACCATCGCGCCCAGCGAACGGCCCGGGCCGAGTTCCAGCAGCACCGTGTCCTCGTCGGCCAGCACCGTCGCCAGCGCGTCGTCGAACCGGACCGGCGCGCACATGTGCTCGGCCCAGTACCCGGGGTCGGGCGCGTCGGTGACCAGCGAGCCGGTCACGTTCGAGACATAGGGGATCGCCGGCGCGGACAGCGTGACGTTCGCGGTCACCCACGCCGTCAGCTCCTCGCGCAGCGAAGCGAGCTGCCGGGAGTGGAAGGCGTGCGTGGTCGCCAGCGGCCGGCACGGCACGTCGTCGGAAGCCAGCGACGCCCGAAGGGCCGAAACCGCCTCAGCAGTGCCGGACACGACGGTCAGCTGCGGCCCGTTCAGCGCGGCGACGTCGAGGTCCAGGCCGGCGATCCGGGCCCGCACCTCCTCGGCGGGCAGCGGCACGGCCGCCATCGCCCCGCCCGGCAGCCCGGCGATCAGCTTCGCCCGGTGCGTCACCAGCGCGAGGGCGTCCTCGAGCGAGAGCACCCCGGCCAGGCACGCGGCCACGTACTCGCCGAGGCTGTACCCGACCAGCACCGACGGCTCGACGCCCCACGACCGCACCAGCTGCGCCAGCGCGTACTCGACGGCGAACAGCGCCGGGTGCAGCACCTCGGTGCGGTCACCCGCGCGGTCACCGCCGGAGCCGCGGCCCAGCAACGCGGCCAGCCCGCCCGAGCCTTCCCGCGAGCCGAGCATCTCGTCCAGCACGGACGTCTCCAGCAGCGCGCGGCAGCGGTCCAGCTCGGCCCGGAACACCGGCGCCGTCTCGTACAGTTCCGCGGCCAGGCCCGGGTACTGCTCACCCGTGCCCGCGATGAGGAACCCGACGCGACGGCCGGTGCCCGCGTCGCTCGAAGCCGACGCCGCCCCCGACGCCAGCAGCCGCGCCGCTTCCCCGGCAGAATCGGCCACCAGCATCCGCCGGTGCCCGAACGTCGTGCGTCCACTTTGGAGCGTGTGGGCGACGTCGGCGAGCGCGTCGCCGGACGTCTCCAGGTGAGCGGCCAGGTTCGCGGTGGCCGCGTCCGCGGCGGCAGCCGAGCGGGCCGACCACACGAGCAGCTCGGGGCCGGTCGCCGTCGTGGGGGAGAGCAGCGGTGCCTCCTCCAGCACGACGTGGGCGTTCGTGCCGCCGATGCCGAACGCGCTGACGCCGGCGCGGCGCGGGGTGTCCGTGCGCGGCCACGGCGTGCGCTCGGTGACCACGGTCAGCTCGGCGCCGCCCGCGGTGAGCTGCGGGTTGGGCGTGCCGAGGTTGCGCGTCGGCGGGATCTCCTCGTGGTGCAGTGCCAGGGCCGTCTTGATCAGGTTCGTCACGCCGGCGGCGCGGTCGAGGTGCCCGACGTTCGTCTTCACCGAGCCGATCCGCAGCGACCGGCCGGCGAAGACCTGCTGCAGCGCGGCGATCTCGGCGGCGTCACCCAGCGCGGTGCCGGTGCCGTGCGCCTCGACGTACCCGATGTCCGCCGGCTCCAGCCCGGCGGCGGCGAGTGCCTCGGCGATCACCGTGGCCTGGCCCTCGACGCCGGGCGCGGTGAAGCCAACCTTGCGGCCGGCGTCGTTGTTGACCGCCCAGCCGCGCAGCACCGCGTACACCCGGTCGCCGTCGGCGAGGGCGTCTTCCAGGCGGCGCAGCGCGACCACGCCGACGCCGCCGCCGAGCGGGGCGCCCAGGCCCGCCGCGTCGAACGCGCGGCACTCGCCGTCCGGCGGCGCGATGCCGCCCTGCTGGTAGAGGTAGCCGACGCGGTGCGGCACGCCGATCGACACGCCGCCGGCCAGCGCGACGTCGCATTCGAAGTTCGCCAGGCTGCTCGCCGCGACGCACACCGCGACCAGCGACGTCGAGCACGCGCTCTGGACGCTGAACGCCGGTCCGGACAGGCCGAGGGTGTGCGAGACCCGGGTGGCCAGGGTGTCCTTGTCGTTGCCGAGGGCGATGGCGATCTCGCCCAGCTCGCGGGCCGCGTCCGCCGGGGTGAGGTTGTGGGTCAGGTAGGTGCTCCACGCGCAGCCCGCGAACACGCCGATCGCGCCGTCGAACCGCGCCGGGTCGCACGCCGCGTCTTCCAGCGCGTGCTGGCTGTGCTCCAGGAAGAGCCGGTGCTGCGGGTCGAGGATCTGGGCTTCCTTGGGGTTGATCCCGAAGAAGCCCGCGTCGAACTCCTCGACGCCGGTGACGACGGCGCCCGCCTTGACGTAGGCCGGGTCGCCGAGCCGGTCGGCGGGCACGCCCGCGGCCAGGAGCTCCTCGTCGGTGAAGCGGGTGATGCCGGAGCGGCCGGCGCGCACGGTCTCCCAGAGCGCGCCGACGTCGGCGGCGCCCGGGAACCGGCCGGCCATCCCGACCACGGCGATGTCCGTGGGGGAGATCTCGCTGCTGGTGTCGGTCACGGTGTCCCTCATTTCCGGGTGCCGGCCAGGCGGCGGCGCCGGCCGCGCGTGGAGCCGGTGGTCGCCGCCCGCGGGGCGGGGGAGTCGGTGTCGGTCAGTGCGGCGGCGAAGGCGGCCACGGTCGGGTGGCCGAAGAGGACGGCGGGCGCGATTTGGCGGCCGAGCCGCTTTTCCAGCGCCGCCACCATGGCCATGCCGACCAGCGAGTTGCCGCCGAGGTCGAAGAACGGGTCGTGGACGCCGACGGCGTCGATGCCCAGGAACTCGCCCCAGACGCCGGCGATGTCGGTCTCGAGCTCGCCGCGCGGGGCGGCGTACTCGGTGCGCAACGGCGGCCGCGGGTACCGCGTCTGCGGCGTCGGCGCCGCTTCGAGCAGTCCGCCGAGGTCGTTGAGCGCGGCCAGCTCGCGGCGGGCCGCCGGCAGGTCCTGGCGCAGCGCGACGACCGTGCCGCGGAGGCCGTGGCCGGCGAGCTTGTCGAGCAGCGCGCACCCGGCTTCGGCGGTGAAGCCGTAGCGGCGGCGGTAGGCGAGGCGAGCTTCGCCGGTGGCCGCGTCGGCCCAGGCGTCGTGCTGCCAGTGGCCCCAGGCGACGGTCACCACCTGGGTGTCCGCTGTGGACAGTGCGGCGCCGTGGGCGTCGAGGACGCTGTTGGCCGCGCAGTAGTCCGCTTCGCCGATGCCGCCGACGACCGTGACGATCGAGGAGAACAGGACCAGGCGCCGGGGCCGCGCTTCGAGGAGCGGGCCGACCGCCCGGACCTTCGGGGCGATGGTTCGCCGCATGTCCTCGGCGGTGCGGCGCTGCGCGAGCCCGCCGCCGGGCAGGCCCGCGGCGTGCACGATCGAGTCGACCGGTCCGCCGGCTTCGTCCAGCGCCTTTCGCAGCTGTTCGGGATCGCCCGCGTCGGCCTTGAGCACCAGTACTTCGGCGGCGCCGAGTTGCGCGAGGTCGGCTGGGGCCGCGTCGCCGGTGCGGCTGATCAGGACGAGCTTGCGGGCGCCGTGGCGGGCGAGGTGTTTCGCGACGATCATGCCGAGCCCGCGGGTGCCGCCGGTGATCACGTGCGTGCCGCCCCAGTCCGGGGTGACGTCGTCGAGCGTGATCTCGGTGTACTCCTGGAGCCGGCGGCGGCCACCGCGCCAGCCGGCGAGCACCGGTTCGACCGCGGCGTCGCCGGGCCACGGGCGGGCCAGTTCGGCCAGGAGGTGCTCGGCCGGCGTGCCGGGTTCGACGTCGACGCCACGCCACCGCAGGCCGGGGTACTCGGCGCGGACGCCGCGGCCGAGGCCGTGCACTCCGGCGGCGTCCGGGTCGGTGAGGTCGCCGCCGGTGATCTCGGCCGCGCCGGTGGTGACGGTCAGCAGGCGGACGTCGTGGCCGTCGAGGGCCTGGACGGTCCGGAGGAGGTCGTCGAAGCCGCCGTCGTGGACGACGTGCACCGGCTGGGGGAGCTGGGCCGGGTCGGTGCCGACGGTCATGCCCGCCTTCGTGGCCAGCGCGGCGAGTTCGGCGTTCGTGGTGATCAGCGAGCCGTGCGGGGTGCCCGTGGGCCGGGTGGGGTCGAGGCGCCAGACCGGGGCGTAGATTCGGCCTCCTTCCGCTGCCGGCTCGGTTCGAGTGCGGGTCGCCTGGGGCCAGAACTTCGTGCGCTGGAACGGATAGCCGGGCAGGCTCACGATGCGGCCGCCGCTTTGCCCGGGCTTGACGTCGACGCCGAGTTCCCACAGCCGCGCGAGAGTCTCCAGCAGCGCGACGCCTTCGGCGGGCCGGTTCTCGACGGGCCAGGGCGCGGGCAGGGTGCCGAGCACGGTGGGGCGGGCGTCGGCCTGGTTCTGGCGGACGAGGCCGCCGAGCGTCTGGCCGGGGCCGAGCTCGACGTAGGCGTCGACGTCCTGGGCGGCGCAGTACCGGACACCGTCGGCGAACCGGACAGGGCGGCAGAGGTGACCGGCCCAGTACCGCGGGTCGACGGCCTCGGCGTCGGTGAGGACGGTGCCGGTCGCGTTCGAGACGATCGGGATCTTCGGTGCCTGCCGGGGCACGGAGGCGACCAGGTGCGCCAGCTTCTCGCGGGCGGGTTCCAGCAGGCTGGAGTGGAACGGGTGCGCCGAGCGCAGGGTCCGTGCGGCGAGTCCGGCGTCTTTCAGGTACTTGGCCGCGGTTTCGACGTCCTGCGGTGATCCACTGAGGACGGTCATCTGCGGGCCGTTCAGCGCGGCAATGTCTATTGCGGACGTCTTGAGTGCGGCGGTCACCCGGTCCGCATCGGCGGCGACGGCGAGCATCCGCCCGGCGGGTGCCTGCCCGATCAGCCGGGCCCGTCCGGTGACGACGTACAGGGCGTCGGCGAGGGTGAAGACCCCGGCGAGGCAGGCGGCGACGTACTCGCCGAGGCTGTAGCCGACGAGCAGGCCGGGCCGGACGCCGCGGGCCGCGAGGACCTGCGCGAGCGCGTATTCGACGGTGAAGAGGAGAGGATGGGCGACCTCGGCGCGGTCGAGGAGTTCGTCTTCCGGGCTTTCGCCGAAGAACGACGTTTCGGTGGTTCGCGGTTCCGCGAAGAAGGCGGCCCGGAGGTCGACACCGCACCGCTCGGCGGCGATCGTGCAGCAGTCGTCGACGGCGGCGGCGAAGACGGGTTCGTCCCGGTAGAGCCGGGTGGCCAGGCCGCGGTACTGGTCGCCGACACCGGGCAGGAGGAAGGCGACCGTGGGCGAGCCGGGCTTGCGGTGGACGCCGGGCGTCTGCGCGGCGGAGGCGAGCTGCCGGGCGGCATCGTCGAGGCTGGTCGCGACGACGGCCCGGCGGTGGTCCAGGTGCGCCCGGCCGTCACGGAGGGTGTGCGCGAGGTCGGCCAAGGTGAGGTCCGCGGCTGTGATTGCCGAGGCATCACGCGTGATTGGCCGGGCATCTCGCGTGATCAGCGGGGCATCACTCGTGTTTGGCGGGGCATCGCTCGCGGCTCGCGCAATGACGCGTGATGCCCCTCCAGTCACGCGTGATGCCCCTCCAGTCACGTGAGATGCCTGTCCAGTCACGTGTGATGCCTCTTCAGGCACGGTTGATGTCCGTGAGGCATCGGCGGTGAGCTGGCCGAGGCGGGCGAGCTGCGCGCGGAGCGCGGCCGCCGACGCGGCCGAGACCGGGATCAGCTCGGCGGCCGGCGGTACCGGCTCTGCCCGGACCTCGGCCGGGGCGGCCTCCAGGACCAGGTGGGCGTTCGTGCCCGACCAGCCGAACGAACTCACCCCCGCCACCGCCGGGCGGCCATGGTCCGGCAGCGGCGCCAGCCCCGTCGAAGGCCGGACCGCCGCGTTCGCCAGCACCTGCTCCGCCGGGTCGTTCATGTGCAGGTTCGGCGGCACCTCGCCGTTCTCCAGGACCAGCACCGTCTTGATCAACCCGGCGATCCCGGCCGCCGTGTGGGTGTGGCCGATGTTCGTCTTCACCGCGCCGACCGTGAGCGGCCGGGAAGCGGGACGGTCCCCGAACACGTCACCCAGCGCGCCCAGCTCGATCTCGTCGCCCAACGGCGTTCCCGAGCCGTGCGCCTCCAGGAAGTCCACGTCGCCCGGGGCGGCGCCGGCGTCGGCCAGCGCACGGCGGATCACCTCGACCTGGGCACCGCGGTTGGGCGCCGTCAGGCCGTTGCTGCGGCCGTCCTGGTTGACCGCCGAACCGCGGATCACCGCGCGGACGCGGTGGCCGTCGCGCAGGGCGTCGGACAGCCGCGCCAGCAGCACCATCCCGCCGCCCTCGCCCATCATGTAGCCGTCCGCGCTCGTGTCGAACGTGTGGCAGCGGTCGGTCGGCGACAGCAGGGCGTTTTGGCTGCTGTACACGTACAGGAACGGGTGCAGCGCCAGGAACCCGCCGCCCGCCAGCGCGTAGTCGCACTCGCCCGCCCGCAGCGCGCGGGCCGCGAGGTGCACCGCGACGAGCGTCGACGAACACGCCGTGTCCAGCGAGAACGCCGGGCCGCGCAGGTCGAAGTGGTAGGCCAGCCGGCCCGCGACGACGCTGGCGAGGCTGCCCTGGCCCATGTACGGATCCGCGTACACGCCGGTGCCTTCGCGCTCCGCCTCGACCTGGCCGTACTGGAACGCGTCGGAGAACCCGAGCAGCACACCCGTGCGGCTGCCCGCCAGCCGTGGCGCCGGGGTGCCCGCGTCGTCCATCGCCTCCCACGCCAGCTCCATCAGCAGGCGCTGCTGCGGGTCCATCCGCAGCGCTTCCTGCGGGGCGTAGCCGAAGAACCCGGCGTCCCATCCGTCCACTTCGGACAGGAAGGCGCCGCGCCGGCGGACGCCGGGCGCGTGGTCGAAGCGGCCGTCCGGGACGTCGCCGACTTCGGCGGCGCGGCCCTCGCGCAGCAGCTGCCAGTACGCGTCGACGTCGGAAGCGCCGGGGAACCGGCACGCCATGCCGATCACGGCGATGGGCTCGCTCTCGCGGGCCTCGTACTCGGCCAGCCGGCGGCGCGCGCCCGCGAGCTCGACCGTCGCCCGCTTCAGGTAGTCGCGAAGCTTTTCTTCGCCGGTCATAACCGAACCCCTATCCGTTCGCAAAAGGTCAGCGCTTGTCGATGAAGGCGAAGAGCTCGTCGTCCGTGGCGAGGTCGAGCGCCGGCTCGGAGCCGAGTTCGGCCAGTGCCTCCCGCAGCACGTCCGCCAGCCGTGCGCGCTCCTCGACGCCGGCGTCCGGCAGGACTTCGCCGAGGGCCTCGCGCAGCCGCTGCGCCGGGTCGGGTGGCGGCGGGAGCAGCTCGCCGAGCAGGTGCGCGGCCAGCAGTTCGACGGTCGGGTGGTTGAACAGCAGCGACGCGGGCAGCCGCAGCCCGGTGCCGGCCCCGATGCGGTTGCGCAGCTCCACCGACGTCAGCGAGTCGATCCCCAGTTCGCTGAACGGCTTCGCCACTTCGACCGACGCCGGCGACCGGTGCCCGAGCGCCGTCGCGACCTCGGTCCGGACGAAGCCGGTCACCGTCGCGGCCGCCGTTTCCCGGTCCAGTCCGGCGAGCTGCCCGGACAATCCGGTTGCGGCCGGAGCGGCCGGGGCAGCGCGGCGCACCGGCACCAGACTCCGCAGCACAGCGGGGATGTCGTCGGCCGCGCGCAGGGCCGCGGTGTCCCAGGTGGACGCCACGACCGTGCCGGACAGCCCGAGCGCGACGTCGAACGCGGCCAGCCCCTGTGCCTCGGTGATCGGCCGGACTCCGGTGAGCCGCGCGCGGTCGGCGCCGGTCATCGCGGCGGTCATGCCGGTGGCCGTGTCCCACAGGCCCCAGGCGATCGACACGCCCGGCAGCCCGCGTGCCGCCCGGTGCTCGGCCAGCGCGTCGAGAGACGCGTTCGCGGCGGCGTAGTTCGCCTGGCCGCGGTTGCCGAGGACCCCCGCGATCGAGGAGAACAGCACGAACGCGGCGAGGGGCTGGTCCGCGGTCAGCTCGTGCAGCAGCCAGGCGGCGTCGCGCTTCGGCCGCAGCACGGTCTCCAGCTGGGCCTTCGTGAGCCCGGTGATCGTCGAGTCGTCGAGCACGCCGGCGGCGTGCACCACCCCGGTGAGCGTTTCGTTCTTCAGGAGCGCGGAGAGGGCGGCGCGGTCGGCGACGTCGGCCGCGGCCACCCGGACGCGGGCGTCCAGCCCGGCCAGCCGAGCCGGGACGTCGCCACCGCGGCGGGAGACCAGCAGCAGGTCGCGGACGCCGTGCGTGGTCACCAGCCGCTCGGCGACCAGGGCGCCGAGCCCGCCCGTGCCGCCGGTCACCAGGACCGTGCCGGCGCCGAAGTCCACTGTGGAGGGTTCGGCGGGGCACCGCGCCAGCCGGGGCACCAGCACCGCGCCGTCGCGGACGGCGAACTGCTGCTCGCCGGCGTCGAGCGCGGCCGCGAGCGGAGCGCCGGGGCGGGCGCCGGCGAGGGCGAAGCGGCCGGGGTGCTCGGCGATCGCCGACCGGACGAGCCCCCACACCGGCGCGCCGCCGGGCGAGCCCGGGTCCTGCAGGAACACCAGCCGCGAGCCGTCGCAGCGCGGGTCGAGCAGCCAGCGTTGGACGAGGTCGAGCACGGCGGGCAGCTCGTGCGCGGTGGTGAGCACGACGGGCGGGACGACCTCCGGCAGCTCCGTCCCGATCACCGTCCACTCGCGGTCGGTGCCGCCCCCGGCCGCGACCGGCGTCCATTCCACGCGGTAGAGCTCCGCGGCGGCACTCGGCTGGGCAGCGGGGCGCAGCAGCAGCGACTCGACGCCGCCGAGCGGGGTGCCGGCGGTGTCGTAGAGGGTGACTTCGACGCCGGTGGTGGCATTGCCGGACAGCCGGGCCCGCACCGCACCCGGCAGCGGCGAGGTGACGCGCAGGCCGCCGAAGGAGAACGGGAGCAGGAGCTCGGTGCCGTCGAGGACGAGCGCGTGCAGCACGGCGTCGAGCACCGCGGGGTGGGCGGCGAACTCGCCTTCGGCGGGCAGCTCCACCTCGACGTACCGGTCGTCGCCGTCGCGCCACAGCGCGGTCAGGCCCTGGAACGCCGGCCCGTACTCGTACCCGCGTTCGGCGAGCCGCGGATAGACGTCGCCGAGGTCGACCGGCTCCGCCCCGGCCGGCGGCCAGACCGGCAGGGGAGTGGCGGACAGTGGCTCCGGGCTCACCGTGCCGGTCGCGTGGCGCGTCCACGGCCCGTCGCCGAGTCGCGAGTGGACGGTCAGCGGCCGGCGGCCGCGGTCGTCCGCGCCGCCGAGGCCGACCTGGACCTCGACGACGCCCGACGCGGGCAGCGCCAGCGGCGCTTCCAGCGTCAGGTCCTCGACGCTCCCGCCGTCCGCCGCTTCGAGTGCCAGCTCGGCGAACCCGGTGCCGGGGAACAGGACCGTGCCGCGGACGGCGTGCCCGGCGAGCCAGGGCAGCGAGGTGAGCGAAAGCCGGCCGGTGGCCACCGAGCCGTCGCCGTCGGCGACCGGGGTGGGCGCGCCGAGCAGGCCGCTGCCGCCGTCGGTGAGCCAGTAGCGCTGCCGGTCGAACGCCGAGGTCGGGACGTCCGGGTGGCGGGTGACCGGGCCGAGCAGCCGCGGCCAGTCGACTCCCGCGCCCCGGACGTGCGCGGCGGCGAGGGCCAGCAGGAACCGCCGACGGCCGCCTTCCCCGCGGCGCAGCGTGCCGACGGCGGTGCCGTCGATGTCCGCGTCGGCGAGGATCTCCTGCACCGCGCCGGCGAGGATGGGGTGCGGGCTGACCTCGACGAACAGCGGCCGCCGGTAGCCGGCGAAGGCCCGGATGGCGGCGTCGAACTCGACCGGCTCGGCGAGGTTGCGGTACCAGTAGGCCGCGGTCAGCTCCGAGCCCGGCAGGAAGCCGCCGGTGCAGGAGGAGCAGAGGGTGGTCGCGGTGTCGGCGGGAGCCAGCTCGCCGATCTCGTGGAGCAGGGCGTCGCGGACCGCTTCGACGTGCGGGGTGTGCGCGGCGTACGCCACGGGTGTGCGCCGGATCTGGACGTCGGCGCAGGCGGCGGCGAACTCCTCGATGGCGGCGAGCTCTCCGCCGACGACGGTGCCGGCCGGGCCGTTGTCCACGGCCGGCCACAGCCGCCCGGCCCACGGTGCCAGGCGGTCCCGCACCTGCGCGACGGGCAGGCCGACGGCGAGGATCCCGCCGGTCCCGTCGAGTTCGGCGGTGAGCAGCCGGCTCCGGACGGCGATGACGCGGGCGGCATCGGCGAGCGGCAGCGCCCCGGCCACGACGGCCGCGGCCAGCTCGCCTTGGGAGTGGCCGACCACCGCGGCCGGGGCGACCCCGGCGGCCTGCCACAGTCCGGCGAGGGCGACCATGACGGCGAACAGCACGGGCTGCACGACATCGGTCCCCTCCAGGCCCGGCGCCCCGTCGGCGCCGGTGAGCACGTCGAGCACGGACCACCCCGTGTGCGGCCGCAGTGCCTCGGCGGCATCGGTGAGCAGCCGCGCGAAGTCTTCGTCGGCGGCGAGCAGGTCGGCGGCCATGCCGGGCCATTGGGCGCCCTGGCCGGGGAAGACGAAGACGGGCTGTGCCTCGCCGGCCGCGGTGCCGGTGACGAGCGCGGGATGCGGGGCACCCTCGGCGAGCGCGGTCAGGGCGGCGACCAGCTCGGCCCGGCCGGCGGCGACGACGACCGCGCGAGAGGTGCCGGGACGCCGCCGGGCGAGGAGCGGACCGGTGGCGGCGAGGTCGTGGTCGGCGGCGGTTTCGGCGTAGGTCCGGAGGCGGGCGGCCTGGCTGCGGAGGGCGGTGTCGGTGTGGGCGTGGATCGGCCAGACCAGCGGCTCGGCGGGCAGGGGCGCGGCGGGGGTTTCGGTGTGGGCGGGTATGCGGGTGGCCCGGGCGCCGAGGCCGGGTTCCGCGTAGGCGCTCAGCGGCCCGGCAGGCGCCGGTTCCTCCGCAGGCGCCGCTTCCAGCACCACGTGCGCGTTGGTTCCGCTGATCCCGAAGCTCGACACCGCCGCCCGCCGCGGCCGCCCGTGGTCCGGCCACGCCTGCGCCGCCGACAGCACCTTCACCCGGCCGCTCGCCCAGTCCACGTGGGGGCTCGGCACCTCGGCGTGCAGCGTGCGCGGGATCGTCTCGTGCCGCAGGGCCTCGACCATCTTGATCACGCCCGCCACCCCCGCCGCGGCCTGGGTGTGGCCGATGTTGGACTTCAACGAGCCCAGCCACAGCGGTGTCTCGCGGTCCTGCCCGTACGTCGCCAGCAGGGCGTGTGCCTCGATCGGGTCGCCCAGTGCCGTGCCGGTTCCGTGGGCCTCGACCACGTCGATGTCCCGTGTGGACAGTCCGGCGGCCGAAAGCGCGCGCCGGATCACCTGCTGCTGTGCCTGGCCGTTGGGCGCGGTGAGGCCGTTGCTGGCGCCGTCCGAGCCGGTCGCGCCGCCGCGCAGCAGGGCCAGCACCGGGTGGCCGTGGCGGCGGGCGTCGGACAGGCGCTCCAGCACCAGCATGCCCGCGCCCTCGGCGAAGGCCGTGCCGTCGGCGTCCGCGGAGAACGCCTTCGCGCGGCCGTCGGCGGAAAGGCCGTTCTGCCGCGTGAAGTCCACCAGGTTGCCGGGCGCCGCCATCACCGTGACGCCGCCCGCGAGGGCCAGCGAGCAGTCTCCGCGGTGCAGCGCGTCGGCGGCCAGCTGGATCGCCACCAGCGACGACGAACACGCCGTGTCGATCGTCAGCGCGGGCCCGCGTAGCCCGTACGTGTAGGCGATCCGGCCCGACGCCACGCTCGGTGACGTCCCGGTGAGGCGGTGGCCGTCGACGAGCCCGGTCGGCTCGTGCAGGCGCGGCCCGTAGTCCATGGCCATCGCGCCGACGAACACGCCGGTGTCGGTCCCGGCGAGGGAACCGAGCCCCGCGCGCTCGATCGCCTCGTGGCTGATCTCCAGGAGCACCCGCTGCTGCGGGTCCATGGCCAGTGCTTCGCGCGGGCTGAGGCCGAAGAACGCGGGGTCGAACCGGTCGGCGTCGTGCAGGAACCCGCCGAAGCGGGTGGCGCACGAGCCGGGGCCGGCCTCGCCGAGGAGCGTGTCGAGGTCCCAGCCGCGGTTCGCGGGCAGCTCGGTGACGGCCTCGCCGCCGGCGGCGACCAGGTCCCACAGCTCGGCGGGAGAGGTGATGCCGCCGGGGAAGCGGCAGCCCATCGCGACGATCGCGATCGGGTCGTCCTGCTGTGGCGCGATTTCCGCCGCCGGAGCGGTGTCGCCCGGCCGGGCCCGCAGGTGCGCGATGAGACGAGCAGGCGTCGGGAAGTCGAACAGCAGCGTCGTCGGCAGCTTCAGCCCGGTGGCGGCCTGCAGCCGGGTACGCAGCTCCACCACGCTCACCGAGTCGAACCCGAGGTCCTTGAACGTGCTCGCGGGGTCGACGGCGCCGGTGCCGGCGTGGCCCAGGACAGCCGCGGCCGTGGCGAGCACCAGGTCCGCCACCTGCGTGGGATCGACGGCGACCGGGGCGACGGCCACCTCTTCGCCGAGCCAGTGCCGGGTCCGCTGGAACGCATACGTCGGCAGGTCCACCAGCCGCTCGCCCGGCACCTCCCACCGGACGCCCGCCCCGGCGACGAACGCCTCGGCGAAGCTGCGCCGCAGCCGGTCGCCGTCACCGTCGTCCCGGCGCAGCGTGCCGACGACGGCCACCGTGCGGTCGGCAGCTTCGGCCGTTTCCTCGATGCTGCCCAGCAGCACCGGGTGCGGGCTGCACTCGACGAACCGCGCGCCACCGGCCGTCAGCGCGCCCGCCGTCGCGTCGGCGAACCGGACCGGGCGGCGCAGGCTTTCGAACCAGTATCCGGCGTCGAGCCCGGCGGTGTCGAACGGCTCGCCGGTGAGCGCGGAGACGAACGTGACCGAAGTGGACACCGGGCGCACCGGGGCCAGCAGCCGCAGGATCTCCTCACGCAGCGGATCCACCGCCGCCGAGTGCGACGCGTAGTCCACCGGCAGGATCTTCGCGCGATAGCCGTCCGCGGTGAGCGTGGCGTGCAGGGCCGTCAGCGCGTCGGCGGGCCCGGACAGCACCACCGAACGGGTCCCGTTCACCGCGGCCACCGAGACGTCGGCGGGCAGCAGCGGCCGGACGACGTCCTCGGCCGCGCCGACCGACATCATCCCGCCGCCACGCGGCATCCCGGCGATCGCGCGGCTGCGCAACGCGACCACGCGGGCGCCGTCGGCCAGCGACAGGGCGCCGATCGCGGTGGCCGCGGCGATCTCGCCCTGCGAATGCCCGACGACGATCGACGGCGTGAGCCCGGCATCCCGCCAGACCTCCGCCAGCGACACCATCACCGCCCACAACGCGGGCTGGACGACGTCGACGCGCTCGAGGTCGGCGGTGCCGTCCCGCAGGTCGCCGAGAAGCTCGTGGCCGAGGAAGGGCACCAGCGCCGCCGAGCACTCCGCCAGCCGGCGGGCGAACACGGGCGAGTCGCGCAGCAGCGCGCGGGCCATCTCCGGCCACTGCGAACCCTGCCCGGGGAACACGAGGACGTCGGCGCCGTCGACGATCCGCCCGGTCACGACGTTCTCCGACGGCGTGCCGGCGGCCAGCGACGCGAGATCGCCGAACACGACCGCGCGGTGCTCGAACAGGTCCCGGGTGCGCAGCAGCGACCGGGCGACGTCGCCGTGGGCGTGCTCCGCGAGGTGGTCCGCCAAGGCGCGGGCCTGGGCGGGCAAGGCGGCGGCCGAGCGCGCCGAAAGCACGAGCGGGACGTCGCCGGCGGCGACGTCCTCGGGCTCGGGGACGACCGGGGCCTCGGCCACGACGAGGTGGCAGTTGGTGCCGCCGACACCGAACGAGCTGACGCCGGCGACGAGCCGCTCCCGCGGCCGCGGCCACTCCCGCGCCTCCCGCACGACTTCGAGGTTCAGCGTCTCGAACGGGATGGCCGGGTTGGGCGTGGCGAAGTTCAGGCTCGGGCTGAGCCGGCGTTCCCGCAGGCACACCAGCACCTTCAGCAGCCCGGCGATGCCGGCGGCGCCTTCGAGGTGGCCGACCACGGTCTTCACCGACCCGACCGGCAACGGTTCCGGGCGGTCGCCGGCGAACGCGGCCCCGAGGGCTTCGGCCTCGATCGGGTCACCCACCGGGGTTCCGGTGCCGTGCAGCTCGACGTACTGGACGTCGGCCGGCGCGACTCCGGCGTCGGCGCAGGCCAGGCGGATCACCTCGGTCTGCGCCTCGGCCCGCGGCACGGTGAGGCCCGCGCCGCCGCCGTCGTTGTTCACCGCGCCACCCAGCAGGACGGCGTGGACGCGGTCGCCGTCGGCGAGCGCGGCGCTCAGTGGCTTGAGGACGACCAGGCCGCCGCCCTCGCCGCGGACGTACCCGTCGGCGCGGCTGTCGAAGGTGTGGCAGCGGCCCCGCGGCGAGAGCGCGCCGAAGCGGTCCACGGTCTCGGTGCCCGCCGCCAGGAGGTTGAGGTTCACCCCGCCGGCGAGCGCGACGGCCGTGGTGCCGCGGCGCAGCTGCTCGGCCGCCAGGTGCACCGCCACCAGCGACGACGACTGGCCCGAGTCGACGGTCAGGCTCGGGCCGCGCAGCCCGAGCACGTAGGAGACGCGGTTCGCGATGAGGCTGCGGTGGGTGCCGGTGAGGGTGTGCGGCCCGGCGCCGAGGCGGTCGTGCAGGAGCGCGTAGTCGCCGTTGATCGCGCCGACGACGACGGCGGTGCCGCTGCCGCGCAGCGTGCCGGGGGCGATCCGGGCGTCCTCGCAGGCTTCCCACGCGAGCTCCAGCACCAGCCGCTGCTGCGGGTCCATCGCCGCGGCCTCGCGCGGGGAGACGCCGAAGAAGGGCGCGTCGAACCCGTCCACATCGGACACGAAGCCCCCGCGCCCGGCGCTGTCGCCGTCGGGCAGGCGCCCCGGCGGGACTTCGCCGACGGCCTCGCGGCCCTCGGCCAGCAGCCAGCGCAGCCGCGCCGGGCCGTCGGCGCCGGGCAGCCGGCAGGACATGCCGACCACCGCGATCGGCTCACCGGGAGCAGGCAGGGAAGACATAGTTCACCCATCGTCGGAAGGGATCGCGGAAATCGGGAATGCGTGCTGCTGACCGAATTGCACCGGTTTCGGGGAATTCTCCGGTGGCGCCGGTGGATTCCGATCGTGCGGGCTGCGCACCCCGTTCGTCAAGGGGTGTTTCCCGGGCCGGCGGTGGCAGGCAGGCGACGGCAGGAAGCTGCCACCGGAGCAGGCCACCCGGCTGGAGCAGCGAGGGTGGGTGACTGCGCCGAACGGTGTGGTCAATTGCTCTGACCTGCGAAAACGTCTGTCCAAACCGTACTGGATGATGCTGTGGGCGTGACCGCGCGGACACCGTAGGTACACCTGGGTACCGCGGTCCCCGCATGGGTGCCGAATCTGGGTGAGGACTACCCATGTCCGGGTGGGTGGGTAGTTGCTTCAGTGGTCCCCGTGCCGCCGGGAACTGCCGGTGGTGCTTTTCCGGTTGCTATTTCCCCGTGCTCGAAGAAAAGGAAAGCGATGGCGAACACGACGGAAGCCGCGGCGGCGCCGCATCGCCGCGCCGGCGGTGTGCTCACCGTGGGCGGCGTGCCCGTGGACCGGCTCGCGGCGCGGGTCGGCACCACCCCCTTCTTCGCCTACGACCGCTCGCTCGTCACCGCCCGCGTCGAACGGGTGCGGGCCGCGCTGCCCGACGGCGTCGAGCTGAGCTACGCGGTCAAGGCCAACCCGATGCCCGCGCTGCTGCACCACCTCAGCGGCCTCGTCGACGGCCTCGACGTCGCCTCCGCCGGCGAACTGCGGCAGGCACTCGACACGACCGTCCCGCCCGGGCGGATCAGCTTCGCCGGGCCCGGCAAGACCGCCGCCGAGCTGGCCCGCGCGGTCGCCGCCGGCGTCACGGTCGAGCTGGAGTCCACCACCGAGCTGGCCCGCGTGCGGGACGCCGGTGACCGCCTCGGCCTCACCCCGCGCGTGGCGTTGCGGGTGAACCCGGACTTCGCCGTGCGCGGGTCGGGCATGCGCCTGGGCGGCGGCCCCCAGCAGTTCGGCATCGACGCTGAGCGCGTCCCCGCCGTGCTGGCCGAGGTCGGCGCCGCGGGCCTCGACTTCCAGGGCTTCCACGTCTTCGCCGGCTCGCAGAACCTGCGCGCGGAAAGCCTGTGCGAAGCCCAGCGCGCCACGGTCGACCTGGTGCTGCAGCTCGCCGAGGCGGCGCCCGGCCCGGTGCGGTCGGTGAACCTCGGCGGCGGCTTCGGCATCCCCTACACCGCCCGCGACACCGCGCTGGACCTCGACGAGGTCGGCGAGAACCTGGCGAAGCTCCTCGACGTCTCGCTGCGGCCCGCGCTGCCCGAGGCCCGCGTGGTGATCGAGCTCGGCCGCTACCTCGTCGGCGAGGCCGGGGTGTACCTCACCCGCGTCGTCGACCGGAAGGTCTCGCGCGGCACGACGTTCCTCGTCGTCGACGGCGGCCTGCACCACCAGCTGGCCGCGTCCGGCAACTTCGGCCAGGCCATCCGCCGCAACTACCCGCTGGCCCTGGCGTCCGCGCCCGGCGGTCCCGAAGAGACGGTGACGGTGGTCGGCTGCCTGTGCACCCCGCTCGACCTCCTCGGCGACCGGGTTTCCCTGCCCGGCGCGGGAATCGGCGACCTGATCGCGATCTTCCAGGCCGGTGCCTACGGCCTGACCGCCAGCCCCACCGCCTTCCTCGGGCACCCGGCGCCGCCCGAAGTCCTCGTCTGACCCCGGAGGGAACACCGTGCAGACCACCGTGCCGACACCCGGAGCCGCGGCGCTCCACCCTGTGACAACCGGGGGCTCCGCCACCCGGAACCCTCCGAACGAAGCCGGTCCCGGTTTCCGCGTGCTGGGCCTGCTGCAGGTCCGCGGCCGCGAGCCCGTCGTCGTCACTGCCCGCCGCCAGCAGGTGGTGCTCGCCCTGCTGCTGCTCAACGGCAACCGCGTGGTGCCCCTGGAAGTACTGCTCGACGCGCTCTGGGGCGCCGAGCCGCCCGCGACGGCCCGGGCGCAGGTCCAGACCTGTGTGTCGGCGCTGCGCCGCGCGCTGGCGAAAGCCGGGCTGGGTGAGCGGATCTCCGCGCGCGGCAGCGGCTACTGCCTCGACCTCGCGCCGGGGGAGCTGGACCTGCACGAGTTCGAGACGCTGGTGGCCCGCGGCCGGGCCGCGCGGCGGCCGGAGGAGGCACGTGCCGCATTCCGCGCGGCGCTGGCGCTGTGGCGCGGGGAACCGCTGACCGGGATCGACAGCGCCGTCGTGCGCGCCCACCAGGTCCGCATCGCGCAGCGGCGCGTGGAGGTGCTCGAGGACTGTCTCGACGCCGAGCTGGAGCTGGGGCTGCACCGCGAGGTCGTCGGCGAGATCTCGGTGCTGACCGAGGAACACCCGCTGCGCGAGCGGTTCGTGCTGCAGTTGATGACCGCGTTGCACCGGTGTGGCCGGCGGGTCGAGGCGCTCGCCGCCTACCGGGCCGTGCGCCGCCGCTTCGTCGACGAACTGGGCCTGGAGCCCGGGGCGGCGCTGCGCGAGCTGCACCAGGACATCCTCGCCGGGGCGGGCGAGGCGCCGCCCGGCGGCCGCGCGGTCCCGCGGATGCTGCCCGCGCGCCTGCCGTACTTCACCGGGCACGAGCGGCTGCTGGCCGGGCTGCGGCGCGGCCTGACCGACGACGGCCCCGGCGCGGCGGCGGTCACCGTCCTCACCGGACGCGGCGGGGCAGGCAAGTCCGCCGTCGCGGCGGAGGCCGCGCACCGGGCCGCACCGGCGTTCCCGGACGGGGTGCTCTACGCGCGGCTCGCCGAGGAGGACGCCGCGGACGTGCTGGCGCGCTTCCTGCACGCCCTCGGCGTGCCCGCGGCGGAGATCCCCGAGGACCTGGACGGCCGCGCCGCGCTGTACCGCGGCGTGCTGGCCGGGCGCCGGGTCCTGACCGTGCTGGAGGACGCGGCGGGCCTGGCGCGCGTCACGCCGTTCGTCGCGGACGCCCGGGGCTGCCGGCTGCTCGTGACCACCCACGCCCGCGTGGCGGCCCGGCCCGGGGTGGCGGTGGCCGAGCTGGACGTGCTGGACGGCGCGGAGGGCGTCGAGCTGCTGTCGGCGCTGGTCGGCGAGGACCGCGTGACGGCCGAGCTGTCGGACGCGGTGGAGCTGGTCGAGCTCTGCGGCGGGCTGCCGCTGGCGGTGACGGCGGCGGCCACGCACGTCGCAGCCCGGCCGGGCCGCACACTGGCCCAGGAGGTGGCGCGGCTGCGGGCCGAGGACGACCGGCTCGGCCGGCTCGGCGCGGGTGTCCGGGCGGCGGTCGGCCGAGGCCTGGAGGAGCTGCCCGCGGCGGCCCGGGAGCTGTTCGCGCGGCTGGCGTTGCTGCCGGCGGGCAGCTGGGCGGGCTGGACCGCCACGGCGCTCGGGCCGGCCGACGCGCTGGAGTCGTTGGTCGACGCGCGCTTGGTCGACGTCGCCGGGGCCCGCTACCGGCTGCCGTCGCTGACCCGGCTGCTGGCGGTGGAAATGCTGGCGGAGCAACCACTTCCGGCGCCGTCCCGGCGGCTGTTCGGGGCCTGGCTGCAGGTGACGGACGAGGTCCGCGGCGTCGCGGCCGGCGGTGCGCCGCGGACGCCGGTCGCGGCCGAACTCGGCGACGTGAGCACGTGGTACGACCGGGAGTCGGCCGGGCTGCTGGCCGCGGTGCGTCAAGCCGCGGAGGCGGGGGAACCGGAGTACTGCGCGGAACTGGCGCTGGCGGTGGCCGACCTGGCGGGGGCGCGGGGCCGGTACGCGGACTGGCGGGAGAGCGGCGAGACGGCGTTGCGAGCGGTGCTCGCGGCGGGCGACCGCCGAGCGGAGGCGGCGCTCGAACGGTCGCTGGGGGAGCTGGCAGTGCGGGAAAGCCGGTTCGCCGACGCGGCGGGCCGCATCACCCGGGCACTCACCGCGGGCGAGCAGGCCGGCGGCATGAGCTGGGACGAGCTGGTCCGCCAGGTCCTGGCCGGGGTCGACCGCGCCCGCGCGGCGGTGGCGGGGCCGGTGGTGCCGGGGTTGCCGCCCGCGGAGGTGGGCACCGGCAATCGCACGGCCTCGCCGCGGATCGCGGTGGGACGCAACCAGTACGAGCTGGCGGCCGACCGAGCCCAACCGGACGGCATACCCCGTTCGGCGGGCCGCGCGGGCCACCGCCGCCTGCCCCGCCCCCGCCCGATCTCGTGGCGCCGCGAGTCGGAATACCCCGAGGAAGCCTGACCCTCCCGAACGCGGTCGTGGGGGGGGGACACATGTGGAAACCAGGTTTCCCAACACCACCCCCCCCTCGCTTTTGTTTTTTCCACTCACCCCCCACCCCACCCCCCCCCCCCCCCCCCCCGGCCGCGGCAGCCCACCCGGCCGTCTCGTCCCGCAGTGAGCCTGATCCCCTCAGCCACCCGAAGGAACACCATGACCATCGGTGCCGCCCTCCCCGCCGGCGACCTGGCCGGAGCCGCCAACAGCGTCGACGCCCTGCTCGCCCAAACCCGCGAGGCCGCGGCCGCCGGCCTGCGCTCCGTCTGGTTCTCCCAGCTCTTCGACCACGACGCCCTCACCCTCGCCGCCCTCGCCGGACGCGAAGTACCCGGCCTCGCCGTCGGCACCGCCGTCGTCCCGCTCTACCCGCGGCACCCCCTCCACCTCGCCGCCCAGGCGCAAACCGCCCAGGCCGCCACCGGTGGGCGGTTCACCCTGGGGCTGGGACTCGGCGTGCCCGGGCTGCTCGAACCCGCCTTCGGCTTCGAATACCCGCCGCCCATCACCTCCCTGCGCGAGTCGCTCACCGTCCTGCGCGACGTCTTCGACGGCCGCCGTCCCGCGTTCGACGGCGAGACCCTCACCGCCTGCCCGCCGCTGCCCACCGCCGTCCCCGGGGGTGGTGACGTCCCGATCGTCGTCGCCGCCATGGGGCCGCGGGCGCTGCGCGTCGCCGGTGAGCTCGCCGACGGCACCCTCCCGTTCCTCGCCGGCCCGCGGGCGCTCGCCGAGCACGTCGTGCCCGCCCTCACCAAGGCCGCCGCGGGGGCCGGGCGGCCCGAACCGCGGGTGATCGCCGCCGTGCCCGCTGTCGTGACCGACGACGCCGACACCGTCCGGCAGGTCGCCGCCGTCCACCTCGGCTACTACGGCGACATCCCGTCCTACCGCCGCATCCTCGACGTCGAAGGCGTCGCCCACGCGGCCGACCTCGCCCTGATCGGCGACGAGCGCACGGTCGAAGCCGGCCTGCGGCGGTACTTCGACGCCGGGGCGACCGAGATCGTCCTCATCCAGTCCGGCATGCGGTCGGCCCGCGAACGGCTGCGCACCTGGCAGGTGGCGGGAAATCTGGCGTAATCGCCCACGAACCGGACGCCGCCGGGAAGTATCGTTCCACATCTTGAGACGGTGGATCGATCACGGCCCGGACTGCCTAAGGTCCCTGATCGTCACTCGATCGGCTGAACCTTGAAGGTGCTGTGTCCGCCCCTGCCCTCCCGCCGCTCGCGGCGCGCTCCCTGCCCGCCGCGGTCTGGCGTGCCGTCCGGTCCGGGCGGTGGACGTCGGTCTGCGCCGTCCTGATCGCCGTCATCGTGCTGCTCGCCGCCGGCGCCGACCTGTTCGCCGGAATCGAAGGGCAGAGCCTCGTCCCGGACATCTCGACGCTCGGCCCGACCGGGCTCCCGGCCGGGGCGCTCGGCGGCGTGAGCGGCGCCCACTGGTTCGGCGTCGAGCCGCTGACCGGCGTCGACCTCTTCGCGCTCGTCGCGCACGGCGCGCGGACGTCGCTGCTCGTCGGGCTCGGCGCCACCGTCCTGGGCACCGCGCTCGGCGTCGTGATCGGCGTCAGCGCCGGCTACCTCGGCGGCTGGTGGGACCGCCTGGTGACCTGGACCGCCGACGTCATCCTCGGCTTCCCGTACCTGATCTTCATGATCGCGCTCGGCGCGGTCCTGCCGGTCGACTTCCCGCGGCAGATCACGCTGATCGTCGTCCTCGGGCTCTTCGGCTGGCCCCGCGTGGCCCGGATCGTCCGCGCCCAGACACTGACGCTGGCCAAGCGCGACTTCGTCGCGGCGGCCAAGGTCATCGGCGGCGGCCCGTGGCACGTGTTCACCAAGGAACTGCTGCCCAACCTGTGGGCGCCGGTCATCGTCGTCGCCAGCCTGTCGATCCCGTCGATGATCGGCAGCGAAGCCGCGCTGTCGTTCCTCGGCGTCGGCGTCCTGCCCCCGACGCCCAGCTGGGGCCGCACCATCAGCACCGCCATCGACTTCTTCGAAACCGACCCGATGTACCTGGTCTTCCCCGGGCTCCTGCTGTTCCTCGTCACGCTGGCCTTCAACGTCGTCGGCGACGCGATCCGCGACGCGCTCGACCCGCGCTCGGGAGGCATGGTCTGATGCGCACCGCCCGCTTCGTCGCCACCCGGTTCGCCGGGATGCTCCTGGTCCTGCTCGTCGTCGCCTTCGTGACGTTCGTCGTGTTCTACATCCTGCCCGCCGACCCGGCCCGGATGGCCTGCGGCCGCCCGTGCACCCCCGAAGGCCTCCAGGTGGCGCGGGAGTTCATGGGCTACGACATCCCCTGGTACGGGCAGTTCTTCGAGTTCCTCGGCGGGATCGTCGGCGGCCGCACGTTCGGCACCGGCGCCGCGGCGATCCACTGCACCGCGCCGTGCTTCGGCTGGGACTTCCAGAACAACGTCGACGTGCTCAGCGAGATCGGCGACCGGATCGAGGTCAGCTTCTCGGTCGCGCTGGGCGCCGCGGCGATCTGGATCGTGTTCGGGGTCGGCCTGGGCGTGCTTTCCGCGCTGCGCCGGGGGACCGCCGCCGACCGGATCACCATGGCCACCGCGATGGCCGGGGTGTCGATGCCCGCCTACCTGGCCGGGATGATCGGCATCACGATCTTCGCCTTCGGCCTCGACGTCGTCCCGAAGTCCGGGTACGTGCCGCTGAGCGAAAATCCCGCCCAGTGGGCGTGGCACCTGGTGCTGCCGTGGTTCGTCCTGGCCTTCCTGCACGCCGCCATCTACGCGCGGCTCACCCGTGGGCAGATGCTGGAAACCCTCGGCGAGGACTACATCCGCACCGCGCGCGCCAAGGGCCTGACCGAACGCAAGGTCGTCGGCCGGCACGCACTGCGCAACGTCCTGCTGCCGGTGATCACGGTGTTCGGCGTCGACCTCGGCTCGCTGCTGGCCGGGACCGTGATCACGGAGCGGATCTTCGGCATGGCCGGCGTCGGGCGGCTGCTCGTCGACGCCATCGCGTCGCTCAACCTGCCGGTGCTGCTGGGCGTGACGCTGTTCTCGGCCCTGCTCGTCACGGTCCTGAACTTCCTGGTCGACCTCTGCTACGGCGCGCTCGATCCGCGAGCGCGTCTCGTCTGAAAGGGACATGATGAAACAGCTGCGGTTCGCCGCGGGGGTGCTCGCCGCCCTCACGCTGCTGACGGCGTGCGGCGCCAACGACACGCCGGCGGGGCAGGGCGGCACCGTCAAACCGGGCGGGAACCTCGTCCTGCTCAACGACGCGCCCTCGATCACGTGGGACCCGGCGAAGAGCTCGAACCTGGTCGTCACCACGCTCGGGCTGATCCACCGGCGGCTGACGTCGTGGGACGTCGCGCCGGGCAAGGACACCACGATCGTGCCCGACCTGGCCACCGACACCGGACGGCCCGGCGACGGCGGTAAGACGTGGACGTTCACCCTCAAGGACGGCCTGAAGTACGCCGACGGCTCGCCGATCAGGAGCGAAGACGTCAAGTGGGGCCTCGAGCGCTCGTTCGCGCCGGCGTTTTCCGGCGGCCTGGCCTACCACAAGGACCTGCTCTCGCCGGGCCTGGCGTACAAGGGTCCGTTCGAGGGCAAGGAACTCGACACGATCCAGACGCCGGACGCGAAGACCATCGTCTTCCACCTGGCCCGCCCCTACGGCGACTTCAACTGGGTCGCCAGCACCCCGGCCTTCTCGCCGGTGCCGAAGGGCAAGGGCGCCGAGGCGAACTACGGTGACCACCCGGTCGCGTCCGGCCCGTACCAGCTGGCGAGTTACGAGCGCGGCAAGTCGGCGAAGCTGACGCGCAACCCGAACTGGAACCGCGACGAGGACAAGACGCGGCTGGCCAACCCGGACACCATCGAGTTCCAGCTCGGCCAGGACACCAGCGTCATCTCCAAGCGCCTGATCGACGACACCGGCACCGACCGCAACGCCTTCGGCATGTCGTTCGCCTCGCCCGCGCAGCTGGCGCAGATCCAGGGCAGCGCGTCGGCGAAGTCCCGGCTGGTGACGTCGGAATCCGGGGCGCTGGCCTACCTTTCGCTGAACACCCAGCGCGGGAACCTGACGAACCCGAAGGTGCGGCAGGCGTTCCAGTACGCCGTCGACAAGGCCGCCTACCAGGTCGCCAGCGCGGGCAGCGCCCAGCTGGCCGGCGACGTCGCCACCACGCTGATCACGCCGGGCCTGCAGGGCCGCGAGCAGTACGACCTGTACCCGGCGCCGCCGTCCGGTGACGTGACGAAGGCCAAGCAGCTGCTGGCCGAAGCGGGCTTCCCGAACGGCATCGACGGTCTCGTGCTGGCCACCCACAACGAGAACGGCTACCCGGAGAAGGCGGCGTCGATCCAGGCGTCGCTGGCCCGTGCGGGCATCAAGGTCACCATCAAGGCGCTCGACGAGGACACCTACACGTCCGAAGTGGACACCAAGGGCCTGTCCGACTACGACCTGACGCTGACGTCGTGGCAGCCGGACATCCCGTCGGCCAACGCGAACATCCAGCCGCTGTTCCAGTCCACCGAGATCGGCAACGGCGGGGTCAACGAGTCGCGGTACGACAATCCCGAGGTCGACAAGCTCATCACCGAGGCACAGGCCACTGTGGACCCGGTCGAGGCGGGCCGGAAGTGGGCGGCGCTGGACAAGAAGATCCTCGCCGACTCGCCGGTGGTGCCGTTGATCTACACCCGCAACTCGTTCCTGCACGGGTCGCAGGTGGGTGACGTCCGGATCGGGCGCTTCCCGGCCTACGTCGACTACCGCAAGTTCGGGATCATCCAGTGAGCGGAGCCGGGCTCCTGCGGCTGCACGACGTCGCGGTCTCGTTCGGGGACGTCGAAGCCGTCCGCGGGGTCGGTTACGAGGTCCGCGAAGGCGAGGTCGTCGCGGTGGTCGGGGAGTCCGGCTCCGGCAAGACGGTCACCGCGATGTCCCTGCTCGGCCTGCTCCCGCCCACGGCCCGCGTGACGGGCCGCGCGGAGCTGGCCGGGCGCGACCTCTACGCGCTGACCCCGGCCGAGCTGCGCGCGGTCCGCGGCGGCGACGTCGGGATGGTGTTCCAGGAGCCGATGAGCGCGCTGAACCCGGTGTTCACCATCGGGGACCAGCTCGTCGAGGCCATCCGGACGCACCAGGCGCTGGCGGCCCCCGCCGCCCGGGAGCGGGCGGTCGAGCTGCTCACCCTGGTCGGGCTGCCGGACCCGCGCGAGCGGTTCCGGTCCTACCCGCACGAGCTGTCCGGCGGGCAGCTGCAGCGCGTCGTCATCGCGATGGCGGTGGCGAACGAGCCCCAGCTGCTGATCGCCGACGAGCCGACGACGGCGCTGGACGTCACCGTGCAGGCGGAGATCCTCGAGCTGCTCCGGGATCTCCGCGAGCGGCTCGGGACGGCGATCCTGCTGATCACGCACGACATGGGCGTGGTCGCCGACCTGGCCGACCGGGTGGTCGTGATGCACGACGGCCGCGTGGTCGAGCAGGGCCCGGTCGAGGAGATCTTCACGGCACCGGCCGAGGACTACACGCGGCAGCTGCTCGGGTCGGTCGTCTCGCTCGGCGGCGCGGTCACCCCGCACGCGGCGTCGTCGATCCCGGACGTCCCGGCGGTGGCTCCGCTGCTGCGCGTGGAGAACCTGTCGGTCACCTACCGCGGCCGGTTCCGCACCCTGTCCGTGCACGCCGCGGCGGGGGTGAACCTGCACGTGGAGCCGGGGGAGGTGCTCGGCCTGGTCGGGGAGTCGGGTTCGGGCAAGAGCACGGTCGCCCGGGCGGTGACGGGGCTGCTCGCGCCGTCGGCCGGTTCGGTGCGCGTCGGGGACGCGGACATCACCCGGGTCCGCGGCCGGGCGGCGAAGGCGTTGCGGCGCCGGATCGGCGTGGTGTTCCAGGACCCGCTGTCGTCGTTGAACCCGCGCACGACGGTGGGCGAGAGCGTCGCGACACCGCTGCGGCTGCACCGCGCGGTCCGGCCGTCCGAAGTGGACGGACGGGTCGCGGAGCTGCTGTCCGCGGTGCAGCTGTCGCCGTCGCTGGCCGCGCGGTACCCGCACGAGCTGTCGGGCGGCCAGCGGCAGCGCGCGTGCATCGCGCGGGCCCTGGCGTTGCGCCCGGACCTGCTGGTGGCCGACGAGCCGACGAGCGCGCTGGACGTGACGATCCAGGCCCGGATCCTGGACCTGCTGCGGGAGCTGCGGCAGGAGTTCGGCTTCGCCTGCCTGTTCATCAGCCACGACCTGGCGGTGATCGAGCAGCTCGCCGACCGGGTGGCGGTGATGCACCAGGGCCGCGTGGTGGAGCAGGGGCCGGCAAAGGAGGTGTTGACGGCACCGGCGCACCCGTACACGCAGAGGTTGCTGTCGGCGGCGCCGGTCGCGGACCCGGAGGCCCAGCGCCGGCGCCGGGAGACCTGGCGGCAGCTGCGCCAAGCCGGCCCGGGGTGATGCGCCCCAAGGTGGCCTTCGGTGGCGCCATCGTCCCGTCGTCCGGGTCCCGTGGGAGTCGGCGGCGGGGTACGTCGGCTGAGAGATCCCGCGGACAGGGCGGTCCGCCGTCGGGGCATTGCGGTGGAGCGCACTCCAGCTCCTAGGTTCGCCGGCGTGCGATACATCAAACTCGGAACGACCGGACTGGAAGTCTCCGCCATCACGCTCGGCTGCATGAGCTTCGGCGAGCCGGACCGGGGCGGCGAGCCCTGGTCGCTGGGCGCGGACGCGAGCCGGGACATCATCAAGCAGGCCCTCGAGGCCGGCGTCAACTTCCTCGACACGGCCAACGGGTACAGCGCCGGAAGCAGCGAAGAGATCGTCGGCCAGGCGGTCAAGGACTTCACCCGGCGCGAGGAGGTCGTTCTCGCCACCAAGGTGTGGATGCGGATGCGCCCCGGCCCGAACGGCGCCGGGCTGTCCCGCAAGGCGATCTTCGCCGAGCTCGACGCTTCCCTGAAGCGACTGGGGACCGACTACATCGACCTGTACCAGATCCACCGCTGGGACTACGGCACCCCGATCGAGGAAACCCTCGAGGCGCTGCACGACGCGGTCAAGTCCGGGAAGGTCCGCTACCTCGGGGCCTCTTCCATGCACGCCTGGCAGTTCGCCAAGGCCCTGTACCTGGCCGACCTGAACGGCTGGACCCGGTTCGTGTCGATGCAGGACCACTACAACCTCATCCACCGGGAGGTGGAGCGGGAGATGCTTCCGCTCTGCGCGGACCAGGGCATCGGCGTGCTCCCGTGGAGCCCGCTGGCGCGGGGCAGGCTGACGCGGGCCCGGGACACCGCCACGGCGCGTGCCGGGAGTCGTTCTACAAGCGCCCGCCGGCGCGGTGAGTGACCCCCTCTCTTTAAGTGGGACAGTGTCCCGTATCGTAATCGGGACAACGTCCCACTTAAGGAGTTCCCCATGGCGATCACCTACGTGCTGGTCCACGGCGCCTGGCACACCGGGCAGTGCTGGGCGCGGGTCGTGCCGCGGCTGGCCGCGAGCGGGCGGCCCGTGTTCACCCCGACGCTCACCGGCTACGGCGAAACCCGGCACCTGCTGAGCCCGGACGTCGGCCTCCGCACGCACACCGCCGACGTCGTGCGGCTGCTGGCCGACGCCGATCTGCGCGATGTCGTCCTCGTCGGGCACAGCTACGCGGGCCTCGTCATCTCCGCGGTCGCCAACGAGGTGCCCGAGCGCATTGCGCGGCTCGTCTACCTCGACGCGATGGTGCCCGTCCACGGGGAAAACGGGATCGACGTCATGCCGATCACGCGCAGTATGCTCGGCACCGGCTGGCGGGTCCCGCCGCTGCCCGAGCTGCCGCCACCCTTCGGCCTGTTCGGGGTGACCGAGCCCGGCGACGTCGCGTGGTTGCGGACCCTGCTCTCCGACCAGCCGATCCGGTGCCTCGAAGAGCCCGTCGCCCTGGACAACCCGGCCGCCGCCGCCATTCCGCGCACGCACATCCACTGCACCGTGAAACCGGCGGGATTCGACCGGCGGCCGGTGCCCGCGCTGCAGCCGAACGGCGAACCCGCGGACGTGCGGGAGCTGGCCGCCGGGCACGACTGCATGATCACCGCGCCGGCGGAGCTGGCCGAGCTGCTGCTCGACGCCCGCGTGCCGGCCGGGGCCGGTAGCATGCGGTCGTGAGCGATTCCCGGACGGCGGCGGGGAAACCGCCGCAGCGTGCCGACGCGCGGCGCAACGCCGGGAACGTCCTCGAGGCGGCGGCGGAGGTGTTCGTGACCTCCGGCGTCGACGCGCCGATCCGGGAGATCGCCGCCCGGGCCGGGGTGGGCACGGCGACCATCTACCGCCACTACCCGACCCGGGCCGACCTGATCCTCGCCGTGTACCGGCTGCAGGTCGAAGCCCTGGCCGAGGCCGGTCCGGCGCTGCTCGCCGACGAGCCGGGGCCGCACCGGGCGCTCGTGCGGTGGATCGACCGGTTCGTCGACTTCGTCGTCACCAAGCAGGGGCTGGCGTCGGTGCTGCAGTCCGACGAACCCTGCTACGACCCGCTGCACGCCTACTTCCTCGAACGCCTCGTCCCCGTGTGCACGCAGCTGCTCGACGCCGCCGCGGCGGCCGGGGAGATCGTCCCCGGCCAGGACGCCCACGAGCTGATGCGCGGCGTCGGCAGCCTCTGCGCCGGCGCGCGGACGGCGGTGCCCTACGACGCGCGGCACCTGGTGCGGCTGCTGATCAACGGCCTGCGCCGATCAGGCCCGCTGTAACTGGAACCGCTGGTTGGCCGCCCCGGTCACCGTCCACTGCGAAATGCGCGTGCCGTCGGCGGTCGAGGCACCCCAGACGTCCATCGCGAGCCCGCTGGCCCGGTTGACCAGGCTCACCACGCCGCCGCCCTGGTCGGTCACCCGCCACTGCTGCGTCGTCGCGCCGGTGTCCGGCTGCTGCGTGATGTCCGCGCCGCTCGCGGTCGAAGCGACCTGGAGCACCAGGCCGCTGGTCCGGGACCGGATGCGGTGGAAGCCGCCGTCCGAGGCCAGGAAGTCGAACTGCTGGTTGAGCGCACCGGTGGCCTGCCACTGGATCAGCGCCGCGCCGGCCGCCGTCGAACCGCCGCTGATGTCGGCCGGCTTGCCGCTGTGCTGGGCGACGAGCCGGTAGTTCACCCCCGGCTCCACCACCGGCGGCGGGCCGCCGAGGGCCGTAACGCGGTAGGTGTGGCCCGCCTGGCCCGCGAACCGGACCAGGTCGGCTTCGACGGACACCGGCTGGACCTTCGTGCCGCTCGTGGTGTCGAGCACCTCGTAGGTCCCGGTGAACAGCCGGCTGCGGACCTTGACGTCGCCGTCGCGGTCCGGCGTGACGGTCAGCTGCGTGGCCGCGCCGGCGCTCCAGGTCGCCCCGACCGTGTAGCCGCCGCGGCCGCGCAGGCCCGTCACGCTGCCGGTCGGCCAGGCGGGCGGCAGCGCGGGCAGGACGTGCAGCTCGCCGTTGTGGCTGTGCAGCAGCAGCTCGGCGATGCCGGACGTCGCGCCGAAGTTGCCGTCGATCTGGAACGGCGGGTGCAGGTCGAACATGTTGGGCGCCAGCCGGTCGGTCCGCACCAGGAGCCGGATCAGGTCGTGCGCCTTGGCGCCCTCCTCCATCCGCGCCCAGTAGTTGATCTTCCACGCGAGCGACCAGCCGGTGCCGTCGTCGCCGCGCAGTTCGAGCG
Organism: Amycolatopsis sp. MtRt-6; assembly: GCF_017308975.1. Taxonomy (GTDB): domain Bacteria; phylum Actinomycetota; class Actinomycetes; order Mycobacteriales; family Pseudonocardiaceae; genus Amycolatopsis. The sequence continues at coordinate 112,520 of NZ_JADWPD010000026.1, forward strand.
TCCGCCGGGCCGCGGTGAACAGCTGGGGCGTGCCGCGCTTGCTGATCTGGTTGCTGGGGTACAGCCCGTACAGGTGCGAGATGTGCCGGTGCGTCCGCTCGGTCTCCACCCAGTCGTAGAGCCACTCCTGGATGTTCCCGCGCGAGCCGACCTTCATCGGCGCCAGCCGCTGCCGGGCCGCCCTGACCTGGTCGGCGAAGGCGGCGTCCACGCCGAGCACCTGGCACGCGCCCGCGCAGCCGTCGAACAGGTCACGCAGGATCTGCATGTCCATCGTCGGGCCCGCGCACACCGACGCGTTCGTGTGGTGGTTCAGCTCGGGGGAGTTCGACGGGTTGGTGACCAGGTAGCCCAGCGAGGGTTCGGTCACCAGCGTGTCGAGGAAGAACTGGGCGGCGCCCTTCAGCAGCGGGTAGCGGGCGCGCAGGAAGGCGACGTCGCCGGTGAACCGGTAGTGGTCCCAGATCATCGTGGCCAGCCAGGCGCCGCCGGTCTGCCACATGCCGGCCTGCGCGAAGTCCACAATGGAGGATCCGCGCCACCCGTCGGTGTTGTGGTGGGTGACCCAGCCACGGGCGCCGTACTCGACCTGTGCCGTGCGCGCCCCGGTGACCGAGAGGTCGGCGATCATCGCGAACACCGGTTCGTAGCACTCGGCCAGGTTAGTGACGTCGGCCGGCCAGTAGTTCATCGGCAGGTTGGCGTTGAGCGTGTACTTCGACTCCCACGACGGGTTCAGCTGGTCGTTCCAGATGCCCTGCAGGTTGGCCGGTTGCGTGCCCGGCCGGGACGAGGAGATCAGCAGGTAGCGGCCGAACTGGAAGAGGAGGGCGGCGAACTGCGGGTCGCTGACGGTGTTGTGCCGCGCGATCCGGACGTCGGTCGGCTGGTCGGCCGCCGCGGTCCGGCCGAGGTCGAGCGTGACCCGGCCGAACAGCTTCTGGTAGTCGGCCACGTGCCGGCTGCGCAGCGAGTCGTACGACAGGCTCTGCGCGGCCGCCAGCCTCGACCGCGCGATGCCCTGGTAGTCGCCGTTCACCGTGCGGTAGTCGACGTAACTGGTGCCGACCGAGATCAGCAGCGTCACCGCGTTGGCTCCGGACACCCGCAGCGTCCCGCCGGAACTGCTGGTGGTCCCGCCTTCCGCCGTGGCGTTCACCAGGGCGAGGAACCGGACCGAGCCGGCGATGCCACGGCTGTCGCTCGAAACGCCGTCGAGCGCGATCGTGGTGCCGTTCGGGCTGGACGTCGACCCGCGCTGCGGGGTGCCCAGCGACGCCGAGAACGAGATCGAGCCGGGTGTTTCGGCCGTCAACCGCGCGACGATCACCTGGTCCACCGCGCTGGCGAACACTTCACGCCGGTAGCGCACGTTGTTCGCGACGTAGGTGACGACCGTCGTGGCGGTGGTCAGGTCGAGCCACCGCTGGTACGACGACACCCCGCTGTTGCCGGGCAGCGCGAGGCTGAGGGTGCCGACCGGCTGGTACGGCTGCTGGGCGGCCGGGGAGCCGAGCATCTTCTGGTCGATCAGGGACTGCGCCTGCGTCCACTGGTTCGAGAACACCAGCTGCCGGATCTGCGCCAGCGCCGCCGCGCCCTGGGGGTTGCTGTAGTCGTGCGGGCCGCCCGCCCAGACCGTGTCCTCGTTGAGCTGCAGGCGTTCGGTGTCGGTGTTGCCGAACACCATGGCACCCAGCCTGCCGTTGCCGATCGGCAGCGCGCGCAGCCACTCGGTGCCGGCCTGCCTGTCGTACCAGAGCGCCAGGTCGTTCACCGCGCGGACGTCCGCGGGCGCGGCGGAGGCGGGCCGGGCCGTCGCCGTCCACGCGAGGGGCACCAGGGCGGCGCCCAGCTGGATCGCTTGCCGCCGGGTCAGGTCGGGCATCGTCGTCCTCCGCTTTCAGGCGCGCTGGAGCTGGAACCGCTGGTTGGCGCCACCGGAGGCGGCGTACTGCGAAATGCGGGCCCCGTCGGCGGTCGAGGCGCCCCAGACGTCGAGCGCGAGCCCGCTGGCGCGGTTGACCAGGCTCACCGCGCCGCCACCCTGGTCGGTGACCTTCCACTGCTGGGTCGTCGCGTTGGTGTCGGGTTGCTGGGTGACGTCCGCGCCGGAGGCCGTGCTCGCCACCTGCAGGACGAGCCCGCTGTGCCGGGCGCGGATCCGGTAGTAGCCGTCGGTGGTGGCCAGGAAGTCGAACTGCTGGTTCGCCGCGGTGTGCGGCGCCCACTGGATCAGTGCGGCACCCGCCGCGGTGGACGCCCCGCTGATGTCCGCCGACTTGCCGCTGTGCGCGGCCACCAGCGAGTAGTTCACGCCGACCTGCACCGGCGGGGTCGGGTTCGGGTCGCTGCCGCCGAACTGGCTGAAGAACTTCCAGATCTCGGTTTTCGTCCAGCTCCGCGCGCCGCTCTCGCAGCCGGAGCAGCCGTCGACCGGGCCCTGCTGGTGGCCGCCGTCGAACGGCGCCCAGACCACCGGGTAGCCGGCCCGGCAGCCCGAATAGACGGTCAGGTAGTGGGTCCTGCTGCCCACGGCGGGCTCGGGGGCGTTCTGCGGGGTGCAGCCGTTGTTGCGGACGAAGGTGTCCCGCAACCCGCGGCCGGCGCCGATGTTGTCCGACACCCCGTGGATGCCCAGGTACGCGACCGGCTGCGTGCCGCCGCTGCACCCGCTGATCGCGCCGGGGGCGGCGATCGCCGCGACCGCGCGGAAGACGGTCGGCCGGGCGCACGCGAGCGCGTAGCTCATCGCGCCGCCGTAGCTGAAGCCGACGGAGAACAGCTGCGTCGTGTCGACGCAGAGGTCGTTCGTGATCAGCCGGACCATGTCGTCGGTGAACGTCACGTCCTCGCCGCCGGGATTGCCCCAGCCGTTGTTGAGGCCTTGTGGCGCCACGAAGATCGTGGAGTTGCCCGACTGCGACTGCATGCCGTAGTAGGCCCAGGCGTAGCCGTCGCTGCCGCCCCCGGCGACCTGTTCGGCGGTGCCACCGAGCCAGTGGAAGCCGAAGGCCAGCCGGTGCGGCAGGGTGTTGTCGTAGGTGTCGGGGATCTTCAGGATGAAGCTGCGGCTCTTGCCGTTGCTCTGGATGGTGCGTTTCCCGCTGGTGAGCGTGGGATTCTTCCCGCAGCCGGCGCTCGGCGTGCCCGCCGGCGCGGCTTCGGCGGCGGGGGGAGCGGCGCCGACGGCCAGCGCGAGCAGCGCGGTGGTCACGAAGGTCCGGAACAACGAACGGTGCCTGGGCATGCAAACCCCTTCGGCCGACGGGGAAATCCTCGAGACGGCTGCTCAAGGGTGTTTGCGTTGTAGCACGGATTTCGAATGCGCGTCCAGCCGGGAATGAAAATTTCACTTCTGCTGTCGACGCGGGAAATGTTTTGGTGAAAATTCTGTGAAAGCGTTTCCTGGGCCGGCGCGGCGACGGTCGGCCGGACCGGGCCGGCCGCCGGTCCCCGAGGGTCGTGACAAGCGTTGTTGTTAGCGCTAACATGCACGCCGTCCTTCCGTTCACCGACGATCGGAGCACCTGGTGACCTCACCCTTCAGCCGGCGGCGGCTGCTGCAAGCCGCCGGAGCCACCGCCATCGCCTCCGCGGCCGGATCCGCCGCCGGCTGGGCGCCCGCCGCTTCGGCCGCCGCGGCACCCGCCGCCCTGGCCGCCGCGGCGGCCGGGCCGGTCCGCCCGGACCTGGGGGTGTCCGCGTACCCCTTCGAGCTCGGCCAGGTGCGGCTGACCGCGAGCCGGTGGCTGGACAACCAGAACCGCACGCAGAACTACCTGCGGTTCGTCGACGTCAACCGGCTGCTGTACAACTTCCGCGCCAACCACCGGCTCTCCACCGGCGGCGCCGCCACCAACGGCGGCTGGGACGCGCCGGACTTCCCGTTCCGCAGCCACGTCCAGGGCCACTTCCTGACCGCCTGGGCCCAGCTGTGGGCCGTCGCCGGCGACACCGCCTGCCGGGACAAGGCCACGACGATGGTCGCCGAGCTCGCCAAGTGCCAGGCGAACAACGGCGCCGCCGGGTTCGCCGCCGGCTACCTGTCCGGCTTCCCCGAGTCGGACTTCGACAACCTCGAAGCCGGGCGGCTGACGAACGGCAACGTGCCGTACTACTGCATCCACAAGACCATGGCCGGCCTGCTCGACGTGTGGCAGTACATCGGCAGCACGCAGGCCCGGGACGTGCTGCTCAACCTGGCGGGCTGGGTCGACCGGCGGACCGCCCGGCTCAGTGCCGCGCAGATGCAGTCGGTGCTGAAGACCGAGTTCGGCGGCATGAACGCGGTGCTCACCGACCTCTACCAGTTCACCGGCGACGCGCGGTGGCTGACCGCCGCGCAGCGGTTCGACCACGCCGCCGTCTTCGACCCGCTGGCCGCCAACCGCGACGAGCTCAACGGGCTGCACGCCAACACGCAGATCCCCAAGTGGATCGGCGCCGCCCGGGAGTACAAGGCCACCGGCACCACCCGCTACCGCGACATCGCCACGAACGCCTGGAACATCACCGTCGGCGCGCACACCTACGCCATCGGCGGCAACAGCCAGGCCGAGCACTTCCGCGCGCCCAACGCGATCGCCGGCTACCTCAACGCCGACACCTGCGAGAGCTGCAACACCTACAACATGCTCAAGCTGACCCGGGAGCTGTTCGCGCTGTACCCGGACCGCGCCGACCTGGCCGACTACTACGAGCGGGCCCTGCTCAACCAGATGATCGGCCAGCAGAACCCGGCCGACAGCCACGGGCACGTCACGTACTTCAGCTCGCTCAACCCGGGCGGCCGCCGGGGCGTCGGCCCGGCGTGGGGCGGCGGCACCTGGAGCACCGACTACAACTCGTTCTGGTGCTGCCAGGGCAGCGGTATCGAGACCCAGACGAAGCTGGCCGACTCGATCTACTTCTACTCCGGCACGACGTTGATCGTGAACCTGTTCCTGCCCTCGGTGCTCAACTGGACGCAGCGCGGGATCACGGTCACCCAGACGACGTCGTTCCCGGTCGGTGACACGACGACGTTGACCGTGACCGGGAGCGGGACCTGGGCGATGCGGATCCGGATCCCGGGGTGGACCTCCGGGGCGACGATCAGCGTCAACGGGGTTGCGCAGAACGTCGCGACCACTCCGGGTAGCTACGCCACCTTGTCCCGGACCTGGACGTCCGGGGACACCGTCACCGTCCGGTTGCCGATGAAGGTTGCCCTGAAGCCGGCCAACGACAACGCGAACGTCGCCGCTGTCACCTATGGTCCGGTTGTCCTCGCCGGGAACTACGGCTCCAGTACGCTGCCGTCGCTCAACCCCGCTTCGGTCACCCGGACCAGCAGCAGTGCGCTGACCTTCAGTGCCACCGCGAACGGTTCCGCGGTCAATCTGGTTCCTTTCTATGACGCGCAGGGTTTTCCGTACACCGTTTACTGGAACACCGGTGGTGCCGGGGCGACCACCTACCGGCTGGTCAATGTCGGGAGCGGGCTGGTGCTCGGTGTCGAGAACATGTCCACCGCCGATGGGGGATGGGCTCTGCAGTGGTCGGACAGCGGTACCGCCGACCACAACTGGGAGATGATCGCCGACGGGAGTGCCGTGCGGTTCCGGAACGCCCACAGCGGGAAGGTGCTCGGGGTGCTCGACATGTCCACCGCGGACGGGGCTCGGGTGCTTCAGTGGTCGGACAACGGGACCGCTGATCATCGGTGGACGCTTCTCGACCAGGGGGACGGGACCTCGAAGATCCGGAATGTCAACAGCGGGAAGTTGCTGACCATCGCGAACGGGTCTACCGCTGCTGGTGCCTATGCCGTGCAGGGGCCGGACAACGGTGCCGCGGCCAATCGGTGGCGGTTGGTGCGGAACGGCTGAGCTGTGTTTCTCCGCCACCCCGAAGCCCGATTGTGACTACGGCCGGCGGCACCGCGTCAAGGCGGGAAAGCGTGCCTTGACCCGGCACCGCCGGCCGTGTTCTGGCTTCGGATCGGGGTTGCGGGGGGCCTGGGTGCCGCCGTGGCCGGGTCTTGTGGTGACCTCTCGGTTCTCTTTGCGCTGCTCAACCGGTGTCGCTGTCGGCGTACTTGATGGTGATGTTCTTGAAGCCGAGCGACTGCAGGAGGCCGGTCAGCATCGTGCGGGTGTTCCGTTCCGCGTCGGCCTTCAGTGAGCTCTTCGCGGCCGCGGCCTGGATCTGCTTCTGGGCCAGCTCGTACAACGCCTGCTGGGAGTTCGGGTTGCCGTTGAGGAACTCGTTGATCCGGGTGAACAGACCCTGCTGCTGCGCGTACACGTGGGACTCGTGCACGTCGAGCGTCGCCGGTGCCAGTTGCGCGTGCCCCAACGTGATCGTGGCCGACTGGCGGTCGTCGGAGACCTGGACCGCGTTGCCCTTCAGGTGCGAAAAGTCCACGTAGGCGTTGTTCGTGCCGACGCCGATGAACAGGGTGTCGCTGCCCACCAGGAAGCTCGGCAGGATGGAACTGGTCGTGATGTCGACGACCACCTGGAACGAACCGCTGGCCGCCTCGTACCGGGACAGCTCGACGATCGACTGCAGCAGCACCGGGCCGGAGTGCTCCTCGGTCTTCTGGGCGAACGGGTTGCGCAACTGGGGTAACAGGTGCACGGCCGAGGCGACGAGGACCGCCGCGATCAGCACCACCACAGCCGCGGCCAATGCGACGAGCCGTTTGCCCCAAGCTCCCATGCCGGGAGGAATACCCACGCTGTGGCCCGGCCAACCGAGGGGTACGGTCGGGCCGGGCGAAGGGAGACGTCGTGCGCAAGTGGTGGCTGTGGATCCTGCTGGTCGTCCTCGTCATCCTGGTGCTGGGCCTGATCTTCGGCAGCGGCTACCGCCGGGGGACCCCGGTCGGCGCGCCGGCGGGCCCGGTGGTGGTCCGGGCCGCCTGAATCACCGGGTCCGGGCGTCGCGGTAGCTCAGAATGCCTTCCACGCCGCGGAGGAACGTCGCGCAGATCGGGGCCGGGTCGGTGAGGCAGCCCGCGGCCATGGCGCCGTCGCGCAGCATCACGAAGTGCTGGGCCGCCGGCTCCGGGGCGGTCTCGCCCGTTTCGGCGAGCAGTTCCGTGACGGTCTCCAGGAACCACTGCCGGTGCGCCAGCACGGCTTGGTGGACCGGGTGCGCGGGGTCCGGGTACTCCGCGGCGGCGTTGAGGAACGCGCAGCCGCGGAACCCGGGCGCCCGGATGCCGTCGGCGATCGTCGCCGCGACCGCCCGGACGGCGTCGGCGGGTGAGCGGTTCGCCGAGGACGTCCGCGCGGCGGCCACGTCGGCGCGGATCATGCGGTCGGCTTCGGTCAGGTAGGCGACCAGCAGGTCGTCCTTGCTCGGGAAGTGGCGGTAGAGCGTGGCCCGCGTGACGCCCGCTTCGGCGATGACCCGGTCGATACCGACCGAATGCAGGCCCTCGCCGTAGAACAGCCGGCTCGCCGAGGCCAGCAGCCGTGCGCGTGCTTCGGACACTGGACGTCCCACCTCCCGGTTCGCTGATCCGAGCCTAGCAGATAGAACGGTCGGTCTTGACGGCGGTGGCCGCGCGCTGTCATAGTCGTCGGCAACGAGACAGATCGTTCTATCTACCGGGAGAGTGCATGACCACGAACACCGCTCCGGCCGCCGGCGTCGCGGAATCCCTGCGCCGGCTCTACTTCGTCCGGTTCGGCTTCGCCCTCGTCTGGGCGGGCCTGCTCTTCGCGACGGCGTCGAGCCTCGGCCCGGTCGCCATCGCGTTGCTGGTGCTGTACCCGCTGTTCGACGTGGTCGCCGCCGTGCTCGACGCACGTTCGGCGACGGCCGGCAAGCCGATCGCGGCGCTCTATCTGAACGTCGCGATCAGCCTGCTCGCCGCCGCCGGCCTGGCCGTCGCCGCCGCGTCCGGGATCCCGGACGTCCTGCGGGTGTGGGGCGGCTGGGCGATCGTGGCCGGTCTCGTCCAGCTCTTCGTGGGCGCCGCCCGGCGTGGCCTCGGCGGCCAGTGGCCGATGATCCTCAGTGGCTCGATCTCCGTCGTGGCCGGCACTTCCTTCATCATTCAGGCCACAATGGACGGTGCGTCGCTGACGGCACTGGCCGGCTATGCCACGCTGGGCGGCGTCTTCTTCCTCGTCTCCGCGCTGCGGCTCAGGAGCAGGACGTCCCGTTGAGCGTCGGCTCCTGGAACGGCGGCGTGCCGCCGTTGTAGTTCGCGTTGTAGCCGAGCGTGGTCGTCGCGTTCGTGCCCAGGCTGCCGTTCCACGACGCGTTGCCGACCGTGACGACGTCGCCGCCGTCGCTCCAGGTCCCGTTCCAGCCGTTGGTGACGGTCACGCCGGGCGCGGAGAACTTCAGTGTCCAGTTGCTGAGGGCCGCACCGCGGTTCTCGATGACGATTTCGCCGGTGTACCCGGTCGGCCAGCTGCTGACCACCCGGTGCGTGACCTTGCAGCCGCCGGTCGGCTGCGGGGTCGTGGTGGTCGGCGTCGTCGGCGTGGTGGGCGTCGTCGGCGTCGTCGGGGTGGTGGTCGGGACCGGCCCGGCCGCGATGGCGAGGTCGTAGGCCCGCTGGGGCACGAACTGGCCGGCCGTGGCGATGCAGCCGTCCGCCTCACCCGGCGGCTTGACCCACAGGAACGCGTCGATCTGGCCGTCCCCGGTCTGGTTGGTGCTCGGGGTGCCGATCGCGCGCCCGGCCGGGTCGCACCACTCGCTGCCCAGCGGCCCGTTGCCGTTGCGGCTCGTGTCGACCACCGCTTTCAGCCGGGAGTCGCCGAGCTGGCCGAGGATCGCCTTGGCGTAGGCGACTTCGTCGGCGGTCGAGCGGTAGTTGGACACGTTGGTGGAGATGCCGTCGGCGCTGTTGGAGATGTCCGCGGCCCGCAGCCGTGCCGCCGCCTCGCCGGGCGCCAGCCAGGCGGAGTGCCCGATGTCGAAGTACACCTTCGCCTGGCTCGAGCCCGCCTTGAGCTTCTTGCCCGCGTACGCCATCGACGCCGTGGTCTGACGCTGCTGGTCGCTGTTCTGGCAGCTCGTCATCAGGGGCAGCACGTCGGGCTCGAGCACGATGGCCGCGGGGCGGCCCGCCAGGCCGGCCGCCACCTGGTCGATCCAGGCGCGGTAGGCGTCGTGCGACGGCGCGCCGCCGCTGCTCGCGCCGCCGCAGTCGCGGTTGGGGATGTCGTAGACCACCATGATCGGGATCTTGCCCGCGGCCGCCGCCGCGCTGGTGTAGGCGTCCACCTCGCCGCGCACCGTGGACGTGTTCGTGGTGGTGAACCACCGCCCCTGCGGGACCGCGGCGATGCGGTCGCGGATCACCGCGGTGCGCGAGTCGCCCGGGTTCGCCGCGACCCACTTGGCCGCGTTGGTGGTCGGGTCGGTGTAGTACGCCGAGGCGGCGGCCTGCGCGCCGGTCCACGTCGTCATGGCGACGACGCCGGTCACGGCCACGGCGGCGAGCCCGCCGGCGGCCACTGTCCTGCTTCGCATGCACGTTCTCCTTCGAACGAGGGGCGCCGGAAACACTGCCTGGGAGCGCTCCCAGCAATCGGAGACTGTAGCCGGGGAAGGCGGTCCGGGAAAGGGGTCACGGCTGTTGTGCTCGCTCGCCGACGCGAAAATTACATTTGCGCGATGCGTTGTTGCACGGCCGTGAAACCTCGCTGAGCAGCGAGGATGCTCTTCCGGCGAAGGATGCGATGCGTTGTTTCGTAAAGTGCGGCTGCCGGGTGGGGCCGGCAGTTTGTTCGGGGCAAGGGTGACTGTTAGCGTTAACGCCCGGTGTGTTCGCCGCCGGCCGATTGTTGCGCCGGCAGGCCCGAGAGTTTCGCCGCCCCTTCGTCGGAAGCGAGGACAACCATGTTCCGGAGCGCGGGAGCCGTGGCCGCGGCGGTGCTCTTGGCCGCCGGCGTCGTCGCCGCGGCGCCGCCCGCCCAGGCCGCCACCTCGATCACGATCAACGGCGGTTCGGGCGGGCGCACATTCGACGGCGTCGGCGCGGTCAGCGGCGGCGGTGGCAACAGCCGGCTGCTGATCGACTACCCCGAGCCGCAACGCGGTCAGATCCTCGACTACCTGTTCAAGCCCGGTTACGGCGCCGCGCTGCAGATCCTCAAGGTGGAGATGGGCGGGGACACCAACTCCACCAGCGGCGCGGAGCCCAGCCACGCCCACTTCCGCGGCGACCTCGACTGCAACCGCGGCTACGAGTGGTGGATCATGGAACAGGCCAAGGCGCGCAACCCCGGCATCAAGCTCGTGGGCCTGCCCTGGGGCGCGCCGGGCTGGATCGGCAACGGCACCTTCTTCTCCAACGACCTCACCGGCTACTACCTGTCGTGGCTGGGGTGCGCCAAGCAGCACGGGCTGACCATCGACTACATCACGACCGTGCAGAACGAGAAGCAGTGGAGCGCGGACTGGACCGTCACCATGCGGAACGCGCTCAACGCCAACGGGTACAGCGCCGTCAAGGTCATCTCCGGCGACTCGTGGCCGGGGGACTGGGGTCCCGCGAGCGCGATCCCGACCAACACGGCCTACCGCAACGCGACCGACGTGCTCAGCGCCCACTACACGTGCGGCTACCTCAGCGCGCAGACGTCGTGCACGGTCCCGGCGAACGTCATCAACACCGGCAAGACGCTGTGGTCCAGCGAAAACGGCTCCCAGGACTACAACGACGGCGCCAAGCCGCTGGCCCGCGGCATCAACCGCGTCTACCTCGACGGCAAGATGACCGCCTACCTCAACTGGGACCTGATCGCCGCGACCACGCCGAACATCCCCTGGCCGACCGTGGGGCTGATCCTGGCCAACCAGCCGTGGTCGGGCTGGTACTCGGTCGGCAAGGACGCGTGGGCGCTGGCGCACACGACGCAGTTCACCGCGCCCGGCTGGAAGTACCTCGACTCGTCCAGCGGCTACCTGGGCGGGAACCGCGCCAACGGCAGCTACGTCTCGCTGAAGTCGCCGAACAACACCGACTACAGCACGATCGTCGAGACGATGGACGCCACGTCGGCCCAGACGCTGAACCTGAACGTCACCGGCGGGCTGTCCACCGGCCCGGTGCACGTGTGGGCGACCAACCTGAACTCGAACAACCCGGCCGACCACTTCGTCCGCGGCGCCGACATCACCCCGTCCGGCGGGGCCTTCTCCTTCACCGCCCAGCCCGGCTACCAGTACACCTTCACGACCACCACCGGGCAGGGCAAGGGCACCGCGACGAGCCCGCCGCAGGGCTCGCTGAACCTGCCCTACGGCGACGACTTCGACGGGTACGCGACGGGCAAGGAAGCCAAGTACCTGATGGACATGGAGGGCGCCTTCGAGACCGCTGCCTGCGGGGGCGGCCGCGCGGGCACGTGCGTGCGCCAGGCCGCGACGCAGAAGACGATCCCGTGGAAGAAGTTCGTCGATCCGTACGCGCTGCTGGGCAACGTCGCCTGGAGCAACTACACGCTCAACGTGGACGTGCTGCTGGAGAAGGCCGGGTACGTCGAGCTGATCGGCCACGCCGGCTCGCAGGACACCGGCAACCAGGGCGCCATGAACGCCTACTACCTGCGGGTGAGCGACACCGGTGCCTGGTCGATCCGCCGCAACAACACGAGCCAGCAGATCACGACGCTGCGCAGCGGGACGACGGCCGCGCTCGGCACCGGCAGCTGGCACAAGCTGTCACTGGGTTTCTCCGGCAGCACGATCACCGCGGCCGTCGACGGCACGGTGCTCGGCACGGTCACCGACGGCACGTTCCCGGCCGGCCAGGTCGGGATCGGCACGAGCGTGGGCGAGACCGCGCAGTTCGACAACCTCGCCGTCACGGGGACGGGCGGCGGCACGACGTCGGTGCTGCGCAACACCGGTTCCGGCCGCTGCCTCGACGTCCCGAACGTGTCCCAGACGAACGGCACCCAGGTGACGCTGTGGGACTGCAACGGCGGCGGCAACCAGCAGTGGACGCTGACCTCCGGGAAGCAGCTGCTGGTGTACGGCAGCAAGTGCCTCGACGCCGAGGGCGCGGCCACGACGGCGGGCACCAAGGCGATCATCTGGGACTGCACGGGCGGCACCAACCAGCAGTGGAACACGGCCGCCGACGGGACGATCACGGGGGTCCAATCAGGACTGTGCCTGACGCCGGGCGGAAACGGGAACAGCGCACCGGTGACCCTGCAGGCGTGTACGGGCGGAAGCGGCCAGAAATGGACGCGAGGCTGACTCGCCCGGCGATTTCCGCACATTGCCGAACCCTTGTTCCGCTATCTGCGGATAGCGGAACAAGGGTTGCCGGAACGGGTGCACCCACCACCCGCACCGGCAGCCCCGGGCAGGGTCAGCGCGCGGCGCGGGCCGCCGTGGTCCGCAGCCCGACCATGCCGTCCGAAGACATGTCACGCAGGTCTCCCAGCCCGGCGAGCACCTCGGGAGTTTCCTGGACACAGCCGTGGTTCTTGCAGTTCACGTGCCCGTAGTAGTAGCCCGCGGCCCCGCCGATGATGCCCGCGGCGGCGACGATCCAGCAGGTGCAGAGCGTCGGCAGCATGACCTCGGCCTCTGCCCGGAGCGGTTGCAGATCGCCCGAAACGAGCGTGGCGACGGATTCGACTCGGTTCACTTTTCCTCCTCGGGCCGCGTGGAGCGTCCACGTCGCAGGCAATGGTAGGCGGCCGATCGAGAGTGCGACTCCTCACGTTGGCTGATGTTTCCCGCGATGACGCCGAGGTAACGTGCCCGTGAACGCCGTCGTTCGCACAGTACGAAAGCAGGTCCGAAATGAACGTCGTCGAAAAGGCCATGAACCGCGACGCACCGGCCGCCTGGCAGGAAGCCCAGTACCCCCCGCTCTGCAACGCCTTCTTCCACATAGCCACCATCGGCCTGGGCGCCTTCGCGGCCACCTACAACCTGTGCAAAGCGGCCTACCACAACGGCGGCCACCTGGACACACCGGACATTCTCGTGGACGAGGCCGCCGGGTTCTCCGCCGACGCTCTCGTCCACGCCCGGACCACCGCACTGCTCCGCTGAGGCAAGTTCGAAGCGCCGGACGGCTCCTCACGCCGTCCGGCGCTTGAACAGGCGGCCGGTCGCCGCGACCGACACGGCGAGGATGCCGGCGCACCACGCGAGGGCGAGCCAGGCGCTGTTCCCGACCGGGGTGCCGAGCAGGAAGCCGCGCAGTGCCTCGATCAACGGCGTGAACGGCTGGTTCTCCGCGAACCCGTGGATCCACGCCGGCATCGTGTTCACCGGCACGAACGCGCTGCTCGGGTACGGCAGGAACATCACGAAGAACGTGAAGCCGTTCGCCGCCTCCGGGGTTTTCGCCAGCAGGCCGACCGCGGCGGACGCCCACGACAGCGCCAGGATCGCGGCCAGCAGCAGCCCGGCGGCCGCCAGCCAGTCCACAAAGGACGCCGAAGGCCGGAAGCCGATCAGGAACGCGACGCCGAGCACCAGCACGGTCGAGACGAGGTTGCGGGCGGTGCTCGCGGCGACGTGCCCGCCGAGCACGGCCGCGCCCCGCACGTCCATCGACCGGAACCGGTCCATGATCCCGCTGGTCATGTCGTTCGTGACGGCCACCGCGGTGAGCGAGGCGCCGAACGACGCGCACAGCATGATCACCCCGGGCACGACGTACGTCACGTACTCGGTGCCGGTCCGGATCGCGCCGCCGAACAGGTAGACGAACAGCAGCATCAGCATGATCGGCAGGGCGAGCGAGGTGATCAGCGCGTCGCCGTTGCGGATCGTCAACGTGGTCGCCCGGCGGGCCAGCACACCGAGGTCGCCCAGCGGCGAGGCGGGACGGGTGGCGGAGAGCGTGTCAGACACCGGCTCGCTCCTTGTCGTGGGTGGTGGTCGCGTGCCCGGTCAGCGCCAGGAACACGTCGTCGAGGGTCGCGGAGTGCACGGCGAACCGGTGTACCGCGGTCCGGTCCGGGTCGAGCGCGTCGAGCAGGGCGCGGACGTGCCCGGCGGTGCCGTCGGTCGCGACCGACAGCGAGAGCCGCTCGCGGTCGGGCAGCAGCGCCCGGTCGCGCAGGTGGGCGGCGAGCGTGTCGAACGCGGCCCGGTCGGTGAGCGTCAGGTCGAGCCGGTGGCCTGACACCCGCTGCTTGAGCTGCGCCGCGGTGCCTTCCGCGACGATCCGGCCGCCGTCGACGAGTGCGATCCGGCCGGCCAGCTTGTCGGCCTCTTCCAGGTACTGCGTCGTGAGGAAGATCGTGACGCCGGAGCGCGCGAGCTCGGCGAGCACGGTCCACATCGCGGCCCGGCTGCGCGGGTCGAGGCCGGTGGTGGGCTCGTCGAGGAAGATCACCGCGGGCGCCGCGATCAGGCTCGCGGCCAGGTCGAGGCGCCGGCGCATGCCACCCGAGTAGGTGCCGGTGCGCCGCGTGCCCGCTTCGGTCAGGTCGAACTGCTCCAGCAGCTCGGCGGCGCGGCGGGTGGCGGCGCGCCGGGACAGGCGGCAGAGCCTGCCCAGCATCACCAGGTTCTCCGCGCCGGTCTGCGCCTCGTCGAGCGCGGTGTCCTGACCGGTGAGGCTGATGCTGCGGCGCACCAGCCCGCGCTCCCGCACCACGTCGTGCCCGGCGACCCGCGCCGAGCCGGCGTCGGGGCTGGTCAGGGTGGTCAGGATGCGCACGGTGGTGGTCTTGCCGGCACCGTTCGGGCCGAGCAGCGCGAACACGCTGCCAGGTGGGACGTGCAGGTCGATGCCGGTGAGGACCGGCACCGGACCGTAGGACTTCGTGAGGCCGGTAGCCTCGATCGCTGGTTCGCCGGACATGGTTCCCCCTGGGAGTCGGCGGGCTTACTGCGTACGGCATAAACTCTACTGCGTAGGGTGTAAACAGTGAATCAGGGTTTTCCCTGAGGCGAGGTCAGGGTGATGAGCGGCGACAACGCGGAGACCGGGCTCCCGGCCAGTTTCGAGCTGGTCTGGGGCGTGCGCGACCGGCCGGCCAAGGGGCCCAAGCGCGGGCTGTCGCTCGAGCAGATCGTCGAGGCGGCCATCGACGTCGCCGACGCCGAGGGCATCGGCGGGGTCTCCATGAGCCGGGTCGCGAAGGAGCTCGGCGCCTCGGCCATGTCGCTCTACCGCTACGTCGGCTCGAAGGACGAGCTGCTCGCGCTCATGATCGACGGCGCGTTCGGCCGGCTCGACATCGCCGAGCCCGCCGAAGGCACGTGGCGCGAGCGGCTCGAGCGCTGGGCCGAGATCGAGCTCACCGGCTACCGCCGGTTCCCGTGGGTGCTGCGCATCCCGATCGCCGGCGCGCCGATCATGCCGAACCAGCTGCGGTTCCTCGAATGGGGACTGCGAACCCTCGGCGGCACCGGGCTCGCGGAGGAGGACAAGCTTTCGTCGGTCCTGCTCGTCACCAGCTTCACCCGCAGCTTCGCCATGCTGAGCAGCGACCTCGCGGCGGCGTCGGAGTCGGCGGACCCGACGGCCCGCGCGATGCCGAAGTACGGCGAGCTGATCAAGAAGCTGACCACCCGGGCGGAGTTCCCCGCCCTGCACGCGGTGGTCGACGCGGGCACGTTCGACGACGACGGCGAGTTCGACGGTCTCGACCACGACTTCCGGTTCGGGCTCGAGCGCGTGCTCGACGGCATCGGGAAACTCGTCGACCGGGTCAGCCGGCGGGCCGGGATCGGGGACCTCACCCGTAATCGAGCAGGCATCTCGCGTGATCAGAGGGGCATCTCGCGTGATCAGAGGGGCATCTCGCGTGATTGAAGGGGCATCACGGGTGATGCCCCTCCCGTCACGCGTGATGCCCCTCCAAGCACGTGAGATGCCCGGTGGGACACGCCTGGTGGCGCTACCTCAGCGCTTGGTGCGGTCCCAGATCACCACCGGCGGTGCGTCCGGGTAGTCCGTGTCGTGTGCGATGACCTTGTCCACCTTCGGGTTGTGGCGCAGGATCGGGAACTCGTCCATGTCGAACACGTTGTTGGGCCGGCGCGAACCCAGCTCGTCGCCCTGGCCCGGCCAGCCGCTGGACTTGCCCGGGGTGTTCGGCAGGGCGATGTGGACGTCGCCTTCCGCGTTGTGTGCCAACGCCTTCGACGCGTCCTTCCAGACCTTCTCGCCGTTCGGGTGGTTGTCGGCGAACTTCGGCATCTCGACGCCGTTGTCCTTCAGGATTCCTTCGAGCGTGTTGCCGCCGTTCTTCTTCGCCAGGTCGATCGCCGGGTCCTCGATCGAGCCGTGGTACTTCGAGTCGGAGAGGGGCTTGCCGGTCGCCGGGTCGACGACCGAGTCCTTGATGTGGCCGCCCGACCAGAACCAGGACTTGTCCTTGCCCGGCGCCATCATGTCGTTCCACTTCTCCGAGAACTTGGCGTACTGCTCGTCGGTCATGTTGTGCGGGCGGATCTTGCCGTCCGGGTCGCGGAACTCGTCGAGGCCGTCCGGCTTCTTGGAGCCGGGCGGGAGCTTGCCCGCGTCGCCGCCGCCCGCCGGGTTGTCCGGGGACTTCGGGCCGCCCGTCTTGCCGCACGGGCTCTGCGTCAGGCCGAGCGGGTCGCTCCGCAGGTGCGGCTGCTCGACGTAACCCACCGGGTCGGATGCCGCCGCGAGGCCGAGCGGGTCCTGGCTCAGGTAGCGGCCCGTCCGCGGGTCGTAGTAGCGGTAGACGTTGTAGTGCAGGCCGGTTTCGGCGTCGCGGTACTGGCCGGGGAAGGCCAGCGGCATCGGCGCGGTACCCGGCGTCGACGGCAGCAGCTCGCCCCAGAAGCTCGTCCGCGCCTGCCACTCGACGCCGCCGTCCGGGCCCAGCAGCTCGGTCGGCGTGCCGGCCGGCGACGTCACCACCGTGTGGAACCGCACCTCGGCGCCTCGCTGCTCGACCTGGACCACCGGCCGGCCGTCGTCGGGGTGCCGCTCCCAGGTGAGCACGCGGGAAGACCCGTCGTCGGTCAGCTCGATCTCCTCGACGAGCTCGCCGCCGCTCCAGACGAACCACGTCTCGGTGGTCTTCCGCGGCGCGCCGTCGTCGCCGAGGATCCAGCGGCGCTTGGCGAACCGGCGGCCGAGCGGGTCGTACAGGTAGGTCCAGAACGACTCGTCCGGGCCGATCGCGGCGACCAGCCGGTCCAGCTCGTCCCAGACGAAGCGCCACCCGGCGGTCCCGGTCACCCGGCCCTGCGGGTCGTGGCCGTACCGCGTCCCGGCCGGCGGCACGAGCCGGCCCGCCGCGTCGTAGGTGAAGCGCTCGACGCCGTCCGGGGTGACCACCTCGGCGACGCGGCCCGCCGGGTCGAACCCGAACCGGACCGGCCGCGTGTCCTCGATCGCGGCGAGCCTGCCGTCCGGCGTGTAAACGTAGCCACGCCGGCCCACGCCGGCGATCGTCTGCTCCCCGAGCCGGTCGGCCGCGTCGAAGGACTGGCGCAGGACGACGTCGCCGTCGACCGCCCGAGCGATCTCGCGACCGGCTGCGTCGTACTCGAACGTGACCTCGTGCCCCGCGATGCGCAGTGACGCCGGCCGGTCGCCGTCGTAGCGCCACTCACTGTCCACACCGGACAGTGAGGTGCGGTGGACACCGGCGGCGTCGTAGGTCCAGCGCACGCCGACGCCGTTGACGGTCTCTTCCCGCACCCGCCCGCGTTCGTCGCGCACGATCTGCAGCACCGACTCGTTGTTGATCGCGTACTCGAGCTGCCCCAGCGCGTCGTAGGCGTACCCGGTGACACCGGTCGCCGTCCGCCGTTCGACGACGTTGCCGAGCGTGTCGTAGGCGTACTCGGTGACTTCGCCGAGGCCGTTCGTCATCCGCCGCAGCTGCCCGGCCGCGTCGTAGGCGTAGGTCAGCCGGCGCCCGTCGAAGTCGGTCTCCTCGACGAGCCGCCCGGCGGGGTCGTACGTGTAGCGCCAGGTCTGGCCCCGCGGGTTGGTCACGGCGGCCAGCCGCAGTTCGGCGTCGTAGCTGTACGCCGTGCGCGCGCCCGCCGCGTCGAACTCCTCGATCGGCAGGCCGAACGGGCCGTACGTGCGCCGGGTCGTCCGCCCGGCCGCGTCGCGGTGCTCGACGACGCGGCCTTCGCCGTCGTGGCGCCAGCTTTCCCGCTCCCCGTCGGGGCCGATCCGCCAGGAGCGCCGGCCCTCGGCCGTCCAGCCGAGCCGGGCCGCGCCGCCGGACGCGGTGTGCACCAGCCGCGGCCGGCCGAAGGGGTCGCGGTCGCCCGGCCGCGCCGCCGCGGTGATGACCGGTTCGTCGCCGAGGGGGTCCGCCGGGCCGTCGACACGCAGCCGGGTCGAGACGCCCGGGAGGGCGGCGTGGGGATCGGCCGCCGGGGCCACGGCCCGCGCGTCGCCGGACCGCAGCTCCACCTCGCCCGTCCCGGCCGGCGCCAGCCGCACCACGGAACCGTCCGGCCGCGTCACCGTCGTCAGCACGCCGTTTTCGTAGCCGTAGAACGTGATCCGGCCCAGTTCGTCGGCCTGCGAAAGCAGGTCGTCGTAGCGGGTCCACGAGTACCGGCGCGTGTGCCCGAGCGGGTCGGTCCGCTCGACGAGCTGGCCCGCCTCGTTCATCCGGTACGTCCAGGTGTGGCCCGTCGCGTCGGTGTAGCGGGTGGTCCGGGCTTCGGTGTCGTAGGCGAACGTGCCGTTGAGGTAGCGCTCGGCGCCGACGCTGCGGACGCAGCGGCCCGCGGCGTCGTAGACGTAGCGGTACCAGGTGCCGGTGCGGTCCTGCCAGCCGACGATCCGGTCGTCGACGTCGTAGTCGAGGTTCACCGGGCGCCCGGTGAAGCCGGCGATCTGGGTCAGCTGGCCGAGCCGGTTGTAGCCGTACCGGACGACCGGCGCGCCGCCGGGCACGCCGAGCGCGACGATCCGGCCGCCACCGGTGCCGACGCCGATCTCGGTGCCGTCGTCCCGGCGCAGCAGCCGCGGCGCGCCGCTTTCGTCGTGTTCGATCGTGGTGCGGGAGCCGCCCTGCTCGATGACCGTCAGCGGCAGCACGCGGCCGGGGGAGTCCGCGAACACCAGGTCGCGGGCGCCGGTCGAGAGCCGGTAGCCCCCGGCGGTCCGGCGCAGCGGGTGGCGCGGGCCTTCGATCGGCAGCACGGGCCGGTCGCCATCGGGTCGCGGGTACACGAGGACCATGCCGTCCTCGGCGAAGAACCGCAGGTGCTCGCGGTCGGCTTCGAGCCGCTGATCCAAAGTGGACGCCCACGAGCGGCCGAACCACCGGCCGGCGCGGTAGGCCGACAGGTGCGTGCGGGAGAGTGTCAGGTCGCCCGCGTCGCCCGGCAGGGTCAGGTCGACCTGCCGCAGCACGACCTCGCCGGTGGCGACGTCGACCGGGTCGGAGACGCAGACCTTCTTGTCGTCCGGCACCGCGCGGTCCCGCGGGCCGTCGCCCTTCGGGTCGCCCTTGGGCTTGCCGCCACCGTCGGCGCCGCCCTTCGGGGTACCTCCGGGCGGGTCGGCCTTCGGCGGCGGGGTGTCGGCCGGCGGGTCGCTCTTCGGTGGCGGGTCCGCCTTGGGCGGGGGATCGGCCTTGGGCGGCGGGTCCGCCTTCGCGCCCGCCGCGCTGGTGCTGTCGTCACCCTTCGGCGGCGGATCGGTCTTCGGCGGCGGCGCGTCCGGATCGCCCTTGCCGTTGCCCTTCGGACCACCGATGTCCTTCGGCCCGCTCTTGATGTCGGTGTGCTTCGGCGGCGGCGCCGCCTTACCCGGCTTGATGTTCCGCAACGCCTTGGCCGCGTCCGCGAACAGGTCACCGGCCCGCTTGAGCAGCGGCATCAGTGCCTTCAACGCCGTGACCAGGCGCTTCACCAGATCGGCGATCTTCGACGCGGTCTTCGCCACCGCGTTGATCACCTGCGGCACCACCCACGTCATCCCGATCCCGAGCGTGAACACCACCTGCAACGCCCAGCTGATCAGATGCCCGATCAGCTCCGCGATGATGTCCCGCACCAGCGCCCGCACCGCCGCGACGACCTCACCAGCGGTCTTCACCCCGCTGGAGGCGCCTTCGCAGCCTTTCTGCGCGGTCTCCAGCAACGTCACCGTGTCCTGCGCGCGCTGCCGATAGGTGTCCGCGGCGGCGCCGGTCCACGAGGAGACGTCGGTCTTGACCATGCCGGTCAGGTCCGCGCCGACGCTGCCCAGCTCGGTGGCGATGTTCTTCCACGTCTCCGACTGCGCGGCGATTTCGTCGGCGTTGCCGGTCAGCCCGTTGAGCGCCTCCTTCAGCGGCCCGACGTGCTCGATCAGCCACCCCACCCCGGCAGCCAAGATCGCCCCGAACGGGTCCATCGCCATCGACAACGCATCCAGCGCCGTCCCCACCGCACCCAGCGCCACCGACGCCCAGTCGCCACTCTCGATGGCCGACTTCAGATCGTTCGCCGACTCCAGCAGCGAAATACCCGAGTACGCCTTCGTGGAATCCTTGGTCTCCGCCACCAACGGGTTCGCCACTGCTCGACCTTCTTCTCGCCGGGTCCTGGCGACAAAATTAGCAGCGCCCGATCGTGCCGAGCCGGCGCCGGAACCCCGCTGCCCGAAAAGCCACGATCGCTGTCCACGGCGGGCAACGGCCGTCCGGCGTGGAGGTGATCACCACCGAAGACGGCCGACGAGTGGGCGGTTCTGACCTCTCCGCGGCGTCGAGGCCGCTCTTAAAGTCACTCGCGACGGAAGGTTCCCCGACCGGAAGAGGCGCCATGGACGGGCTGATGCAGCCACGGCCGCTCACCCTCGCCCACCTCCTGGAGCGTGCCGAGCGGCTCTACGCGCACAAGGAAGTCGTCACGGCCGGCGGCGAGCGGCTGACGTACGCCGAGGTGGCCGCCGGGACCCGGCGCCTGGCCACCGCGCTGGACGAACTCCGCGTCCCGGCCGGCGCCCGCGTCGCGACCTTCGCGAGCAACCACCGGCGGCACCTCGAGCTGTACCTGGCCGTGCCGGTGACCAAACGGGTGCTGCACCCGATCAACATCCGGCTCCCGGCGGACCACCTCGAGTACATCGCCGAGCACGCCGAGGACGACGTCGTGTTCGTCGATCGCGCGCTGCTGCCGCGGATCTGGCCGAGCGCCGACCGTCTGCCGCGGGTGCGCCACTGGGTGGTGCTGCCGGACGACAGCGGCGAGCCGATCCCGGCGGACCCGCGCGTCCGGCACTACGACGATCTGGTCTCCGCGGCCGCGCCCGGCACCGGCTCGTTCGAGGACACCTTCACACTCGCGGACGAGCACCTCGCGTCCGGGCTTTGCTACACGTCCGGGACGACCGGGCGGCCCAAGGGCGTGCTCTACAGCCACCGCTCGACGGTCCTGCACGCCCTGGGAACGCTGGCCGCGGGCCTGATCGGCCTGTGCGAGAGCGACGTCGTGCTGCCGATCGTGCCGATGTTCCACGCCAACGCCTGGGGCCTGCCCTACGGTGCGATGCTGGCGGGCGCGTCCCTGGTGCTGCCCGGCCCCTCCGCGGACCCGGACCACCTGCTGGGGCTGATGGCGGCCGAGCGGGTCACGGTCGCCGGGGCCGTCCCCACGGTCTGGACGAGCCTGGCACCCCGGCTGCGGGACCACGACCTGAGCGCCACGCGGTTCCTGCTCGCCGGCGGCTCGGCCGTCCCGCCGGCGCTGTCGGAGACCTACCGCGCCGCGATCGGCGTGCCCCTCACGCATTCCTGGGGGATGACCGAGGTCAGCCCGGTCGGCGCCATCGGCGGCACGCGCACCCAGCACCGGGACGCGCCCGTCGCGGAGCAGGTGGCGGTGCGGGCCGCCCAGGGCCAGCCGCTGCCGCTGGTGAACCTGCGGATCGTCGACGTCGAGACCGGCCGGGAGCTGCCCCGCGACGGCGACGCCGTCGGCGAACTGCAGGTCGCGGGCCCGTGGGTGGCGGGCGGCTACTACCGGGTCGACGCGGACAGCAGCTTCACCGCCGACGGCTGGCTGCGCACCGGCGACCTGGCCACCCTCGACGCCGACGGCTACCTGCGGCTGGTGGACCGGATGAAGGACCTGATCAAGTCCGGCGGCGAGTGGATCTCCTCGGTCGAGCTCGAAGGCGCGATCACCGCCCACCCCGACGTCGTCGAAGCGGCGGTGATCGCCCGCCCGGACCCGCGGTGGATGGAACGCCCGGTGGCGTACGTCGTGCTGCGCGAAGGCAGCGAGACGACGGCCGAAGATGTCTTGACGCACCTCACACCGTTGGTCGCGAAGTGGTGGCTGCCCGACGAAGTCGTGTTCGTGCCCGCCCTGCCGAAGACGGGCACCGGCAAGATCTCGAAGAGCGCCCTGCGCGGCTCGGCGCGGATCGCCTGAAGCGTCAGGACTCGAGCGCCCGGAGCTGGTGCAGCCGGAGCCCGAGCTGTAGTTCCAGGTCGTTCTCGTACCGCCAGCCGGAGCCGAGCACCGTGCCGGCCCGGTCCAGGCGCTTGAGCAGCGTGTTGACGTGCAGGTGCAGCGCGCGGGCGGTCGCGGCGACGTTGGCGCGGTGGGCGTAGTACGCGCCGAGCGTGCCGACCAGGTCCGTGCCCCGCTTCCGGTCGTATTCGAGGAGGGCGCCGATCGACCCGGCCAGGAACCGGTCGAGCTCGCCGGCCCGCTCGGGGTCGAACACCATGGCGTACAAGGCATACCGGCGGGTGGTGGCGCCGCCGTCGGTGTGCCCGAGCGCGCGCATGACGGCGCCGCAGCGACCGGCGAGGGAGAAGGCGCGGGCCCAGTCGTGGCCGCTCGCCCGTTCCCCGACGACGATGGCGGGACCGCCCAGCGTCCGCCGCAGTCTGCTGTGGACACTCGCGACGGTGGCCTCGTCGTCGGCGGCGGGCAGGATCACCGTGGCCCGGCCCAGGTGCTCGCCGGCCAGCCCGGCGCGGTCCCGGGCGATGTCGTGCAGGTGCCGCGCGAGGTCGGCAGGCGGCACCGCGGGGGAGTCCGCGACCACGACCAGATCCAGGCGGTCGACGTCGATGCCGCGCGCCCGGGCGCGGGCGCGCTGGGCCGGTCCGATCCCGGGACTGCCGACCATGAGCTCGGTCAGCAGCTCGCCGCTCAGCCGTTCACCGGCTTCGGCCACGGCCCGCTCCTTGAGGATGAGCAGCCCGAGGATGTGCGTGGCGCGTTCGAGGGTCCGCAGGTCCGTGTCGTCGCCGGTGCCCGGCGGCCGGCTCCACACCAGCGCGCCGAGGTAACTGTCGCCCGCCTGGACGGCCGCCACGCTGTGGTCGGTTCCGTCGGCTCCGGCCGACGTCGTGCAGCGGCCCGTGCGGTGGGCCTCCGCGACGGCGCCGGCCAGGTCTGTCCCTTGTGGACTCTTTGTCCGGCCGAGGAGCGTGACGGCGCCGCCCAGCTGGTCGGCCAGGTGCTGCGCGACGTCACCCGGCGTCCCGCCGTCCAGCACGACACCGGTCAGGGCTTCGTGGATCGCCTGCGCCCGCTCGATCTTGCGGTACGCGACCCGCAGCTCCCGCAACGCCGTCCGGCTCTCCTCGTAGAGCCGCGCGTTGTCGAGGGCGACGGCCGCGTGGTCGGCGAAGGCGTTCAGCAGCGCGATCTCCTCGGCCTGGAAGGACCGTTCGGAGCGGTCCGCGGCGAACAGCGCGCCGACGGCCTCACCGCGGATGACCAGCGGCACGCCGAGCAGCGCGACCAGGTCCTCGGTGACGACCAGGCGGTCGAAGTCCGGGTCGTGCCGGATGCGCGTCGAGGTGGCGTAGTCGCGCACCCAGTGCGGGCTCTTGGACGCCAGCACCTTGCCGCCGAGCCCCACGGTGGCCGGGATGGTCGCGGCGAGGAACTCCGCCGAGATCGTGCCCTCCGACGCGCGCGCCGACAGCCTGCCATCCGCGCCGACCAGCGAGAGGTAGGTGAAGTCGGTGCCGATCAGGTCGTGGGCGTGGTGGACGATCGACTGCAGGACCTCGTCGAGCTCGCCGAGGGCGGTGAGCGACTTGACGGTCGCGTACAACGACGCCAGCTCGCGCTGCCGACGTGGTTCCGCCGTGCTCGTCACGGGACGCCCTCCTTGGCGTGGGGGTGGGCGAAAGACCCACCGCTGCGGCGGGAGGAGTGGGTGGTCCACACCTCAGCCCGCAGCGTAACCGCGTCCTAACATCACCGCCATCACCAGCCGGCGCTCCTCGACGAAGGCGGCACCCATGGCCATTCCGCTCACCCAACCCGACGGGCAGTCCGGCACCGGGGTGCCCGCGGCTCCGCGCCGGGGCTTCCGCAAGCTGCTCGCGGCCGGGCTGATCGGCAGCTCGATCGAGTGGTACGACTTCTTCCTCTACGGCACCGCGGCCGCGCTGGTGTTCCCCAAGGTGTTCTTTCCGGAGGCCTCGGCGCTGACCGGGACCCTCCTGGCGTTCAGCACCTTCTGGGCCGGGTTCGTGGCACGGCCGATCGGCGGCGTGCTCGCCGGGCACCTCGGGGACAAGTACGGGCGCAAGCCGGTGGTCGTCGCGTGCCTGGCGCTGATGGGGGCGGCGACGTTCCTGATCGGCTGCCTCCCCGGCGCGGCGAGCGCCGGCGCGCTGGCCCCGACGCTGCTGGTCGTCCTGCGGTTCCTCCAGGGCCTCGCGGCCGGCGGGCAGTGGGGCGGCATCGTGCTGCTGCTGACCGAATCCGCCAGTCCCAAGCAGCGTGGCTTCGCCGGGACGTTCGGGCAGACCAGCGTGCCGGTGGCGGTGATCCTGTCCAACCTGATCTTCGTCGCGGCCAGCGGCGTGCTGCCGGACGCGGCCTTCCTCAGCTGGGGCTGGCGCATCCCGTTCCTGCTCAGCGTCGTGATGTTCGGCGTCGTGCTCTACATCCAGGCCAAGGTGGAGGACACGCCGGAGTTCCGGCAGCTGCGGGAAGCGTTGGCGGACAAGGAAGGGCCGGTGGTCCGGGCGCCGCTGGCCCAGGTCCTGCGCCGCAAGTGGGGGACCATCCTGCTCGGCTGCGGGCTGCTGTCGGCCACCAACAGCCTGTTCTACGTCAGCATTTCCGGGCTGCTGAGCTACGGCACCGGCACGCTCAAGCTGCAGCGCGACGCGCTGCTCGCGGTCGTGCTGCTCGGTTCCGTGGCCATGCTCGCGACGATCCCGTGGTCCGGGCACCTCTCGGACAAGGTGGGCCGCCGCCCGCTGATCCTCATCGGCGGGCTCGGTGTCGCCGGGTGGGCCTTCCCGTACTTCGGGCTGGTCGGCACCGCGTCGCTGCCGCTGATCTTCGTCGCCGTGACGGTGGGGTTCGTGTTCCAGTGCCTCACCTACGGCCCGATCGCGAGCTTCCTCGGCGAGCTGTTCGCGCCCAGTGTCCGCTACTCGGGTGCGTCGCTGGCCTACCAGCTGTCCGCGATCGTCGTCAGCGGCGGTACGCCGTTCCTGATGACGGCGCTGATCGCGGCGGCCGGGAGCACGTGGCCGGTCGCCGGCTACATCACGCTGATGGGGCTGATCACCTTCGCCAGCGCGTGGTTCCTGCCCGAGACGAACCCCGCCGAGGTCCGCGCCGATCCGCACGCCGTCCCGGGCGCGCACCTGCACGGGAAGTGACGGCGATGAGGAAGGCCGTCGTGTCGGCCGCCGTGGTGCTGGCGGCGAGTGTGCCCGGACCGGCGCTGGCGTCTCCTGCCACGCCGGACTGCGCCGGGCTGGCCGGGGTGCGGATTCCGGCGTCGGTGATGAGCCTGCCGACCTCCGGCGGGATCGTGACGGCGGCTTCCGCCGGTGACTCCTGCCGGGTGGACGCCGACCTGTTCCCGGTCGACCCGGCCGCGCCGGCGATCAAGCTGCGCGTCGCCCTGCCCCGCGTCTGGAACCACAAGGCGCTGATGTTCGGCGGCGGCGGGTTCAACGGGACGATCCCGGACGTGACGGCGAACGTGCCCTTCGGCCCCGCCGACCGCCCGGCACCGCTGGCCCGGGGGTACGCGACCTTCGCGAGCGACTCCGGCCACCAGCAGAACCCGGCGTCCCCGCCCTCGCTGGACGGCTCGTTCGGCATGAACGACGAAGCCCTGGTCAACTTCGCCGCGGGCGACGCGGTGAAGAAGACGCGGGACGCGAGCCTGTTCCTGATCCGGCGGGCGTACG
This sequence comes from Amycolatopsis sp. MtRt-6, assembly GCF_017308975.1. Classification (GTDB taxonomy): domain Bacteria; phylum Actinomycetota; class Actinomycetes; order Mycobacteriales; family Pseudonocardiaceae; genus Amycolatopsis. Next base: position 138,610 of record NZ_JADWPD010000026.1, read on the forward strand.
CGGCCACGCCCGCCGAAGTCTTCTTCGCCGGTGGGTCGACGGGCGGCCGCGAGGCGCTGGTCGTCGCCCAGCGGTGGCCGACGGCGTTCGACGGCGTGATTTCCGCCTATCCGGCGTGGAACAACCTCGCCGAGATCCTGGACCTGGGGTACCTGGCGCAGGTGCTGTCGCGCCCGGGTGCGTTCCCCGGTCCCGCGAAGCAGACGCTCCTCTACGACAGAGTCGTTGCCGCGTGTGACGGCCTCGACGGTGTCGCGGACGGAGTCGTTTCGAATCCGGGCTGCCGCTTCGACCCGCGCGTGCTGCGCTGCCCGGGCGGGACGGACACCGGCCCGGCGTGCCTGTCGGACGCGCAGATCGGGGCGGTGACGGCGATGTCGTCACCGTTCGAGTGGCCGTACCGGATCGCCAGCGGCGAAACCGGGTACCCGGGCTTCCCGTTCCTGTCGGGGGCGGACATGCGAACGCCGTTCCTCGGCTTCGGCACCACCGCGCCGGCCGACCCGATGCCGGCGACCAGCGGCTACGGGATGCAGTACTGGGACCAGTGGGTCAAGTACTTCCTGACCCGCGACCCGAGCCGGAAGGCCCTGGACATCGATCCCCGGCGCCCCGGAAAGTGGCTGGACCGGATCAGCGCGTTGTCGCTGATCGAGGACCGCAACAACGCGGACCTGCGCCCGTTCGCCCGCGCCGGCGGCAAGCTGATCCTGCTGCACGGCGCCGCGGACGAGCTGGTGTCGCCGTACTCGACGAGCGACTACTACGCGCGGGTGCGCGCGGTGGCAGGTCCTTCGCTGACCGACGCTTTCCTGCGCTACTACGTCGTTCCCGGCGCCAACCACGCCAACTTCGGAACACCGGCGTTCGCGGCGAGCTGGGACTCGCTCTCGGCGCTCGAGCGGTGGGTGGAAACCGGCCGCGCGCCGGTGGGGCAGGTCGTCACCGACCTGGCCCACCAGCGTTCGCGGCCGTTGTGCGCCTACCCGGGCTGGCCCCGGTACCGCGCGGGCGACCCGGACAGCGCCGCCAGTTTCGGCTGCTCGCTCAGCCGATGGCCATGGTGAAGATGTGCATCGCCGTCGTGCCCATGTTGGCGCCGTCGCTGATGTCCGGCAGGGTCAGGTACTGGACCGTCTTGCCCGGCTGCAGCGGGATCGGTGCGTAGTACAGGCTGACCCGCTGGTCCAGCCGTCCGTTGCTGTTGTTGAGGTACGGCAGCGTCGTGAGGATGTCGCCGCCGGTGGCCGCGTTGGCCCACCAGTCCGCGAAACTCACCGTGTGGGACTCCGTCGTCCCGTCCGTGTACGTCACCGTGGCCGTTCCGCTCGGGCTGCCGTAGTCGCCGGCGCCGATCAGGCCCAGTGTCTTCCCGGAGCCCGAGATCGCGATCGTCTGGCCGCCGGCCGGGCCGCCCGCGACCACGTTGTCCGGTTCACCTGGCCGGACGTCCGGCCAGGTGAACGTCAGCCCGTTGTGGGTGAACGTGGCTCCCGGCGTCAAGCTGGGCGTCGCCGCGGCCAGGGCCTGGGCCGAGAAACTGGCGTTGCCGCCGTCCAGGTTGCCCGCGCCCGGGGTGGCGTCGTCGCTGATGCCCACGTTGTTGTACGCCGCCGCCAGCGACGGGTACGGCGGGCGGGGCAGCAGCACGGTGTGCGCGTCCACCGCGGTGCCCCGCCCGTTGGCGGAGGTGAACACGGCCTGCGCCGAGACGTCGAACTTGCCGGGCTGCGCCGAGGCCGGCACGCCGATCTCCCAGGTGGTGCTGACCGTCTGCCCGGCGGGCACGGTCGCGAAGGCGGAAGGTGAGGTGGCCTTCGCGGTCCAGCCCGTGGGCACGCTGAGCGTCAGGGCCACGTCCCGCAGCGGCCGGGCACCGGCCGGGTTCGGCAGCGTCGTGGTGGCGGTGTACGTCGTCCCCGCCTGCACCTGCGCCGGCGCGCTGAGCGTGAACGGCTGCTCGACCACCACCGGTGTGCTGCCGGTGACGCCGTCGACCGTGACGCTGATGGTCGCGACGCCGGGCGCCACCATGGTCACCTGGCCGGTCCGGCTCACCTGGGCCACGCGCGGATCGCTGCTGCGGTAGCCGATCCGGGCCCGCGAGAGGTCGGCGAACGACTGGTCGTCGCGCACGGCCTCGACGACGCGGTCGGCCGGGACGTGCTGCGCGGCCTGCGGCGTGACGTCGGCGATCCACGGGTTCTTCGCCGTCAGGTCGAGGCGCTGACCCGGCGTGAACACGACCTGGCCGGGCTGCACGGTCACGTACCGCGTCTTCGGCTTGAGGGCTCCGGTGACGGCGACCGCGGCCGAGCCGGCGAGGTGGCCGGAGTCGGCGCCCACCTCGAACCGGTACGCGCCGGGGTACACGACTTCGCGGCGCTTCCCCTCGTCCCAGAAGGACAGGTCGCTGATCCGCACCGGGAAGGTCACGTGCTGGGTCTGGCCCGGAGCCAGCACCTTCGTCTTCTTGAAGCCGGCCAGGCGATGGCGCGGCAGCTCCACGCCGGGCACCCCGAACGCCGTGGCCGCGTATAGCTGCGCGACGGTGGCGCCGGGCGTGCTGCCGGTGTTCGTCACGTCCGCGTGCACCGTCACCTGGCCGTTCGCGTCGACGGCCTTGGTGTCCGCGTGCACGCGGGAGTAGGCGAACTTCGTGTAGGAGAGGCCGTAGCCGAACGGGTACGCCGGCGTGCCGGTGAAGTACTGGTAGGTGCGGCCGAGGCCGCCGGTCTGCGACGGCGTCAGCCCGTAGTTCTTCATCGCGGGCAGCTGCGAGTCGTCGGCGTACCAGGTGAAGTTCAGGTGCCCGCTGGGGTTCTGCCTGCCGAACAGCACGTCGGCCAGCGCGGTGCCCTGGCTTTCGCCGTTGTAGGCGCTGAAGACGATGCCCGGGATGCCTTCGGCATGGCCGAGGGAAACGGGACCCGCCGACTGGACGGCCAGCGCGGTCCGCGGGTTGCCGGCCGCCTTGACCAGGTCGATCAGCGAGTCGTAGTTGCCGGGCATGGCGATGGTGGTCCGGTCCCGGCCCTCGGTGGCCACGTTCCCGTCGGTCCCGGCGAACACCACGACCAGATCGGCCGTCTTCAGCGCGGCCAGGGTTCCGGCCGAGCAGCTCGCCGCCGTGGTCGTGCCGGTCGAGGTGCCGCACGCGTCGAACGTGACCGTGGCGTCCGGGCGGGCGGCCTTGACCGCGGCCGTGATGCCCTGTACCGCGTTCACCTGCAGCGTGGGCTCGCCGGAGTAACCGCCGAGGGTGACCTTGTTCGCGAGGTCGCCGACGACGACCACGCTGCCGAGCTTCGCCGGGTCGGCGGGCAGCAGCGGTGCCTTGGTGCCCGGGACGGGGTCGTTCTTCAGCAGCACCAGCGAGTTCGCGGCGACCTTCGCGGCCAGCGCCCGGTGCTCGGCGCTCTGGATGACGTCCTTGGTGATCTTCGTGTAGGCCACGCGGTCCGGCGGGTCGAACTCGCCGGTCCGCATGCGCGTGGTGAACACGTGCACCAGCGCGTTGTCGAGCACGCCTTCCGACAGCACCCCGGCCTTGATGGCCTCCTGGATGTTGGCGACGGTGGCCTCCGCGCCGGTGCAGTTGAGCTGCGTGCCGGCGCGCAGCGCGTACGCCTGGCCGCCCGCGGCACCGGAAACCTTCTGGCCGGTGGCGGTGTTCGTCCACTGCGTCCCCGCGCCGGCGGTGGCCGTGGTCCAGCCCGGCGGCGCCCAGTTGTGGCTGCCCGGCGCGTAGATGTCGCCGACCGCGCCGCAGTCGGAGGTGGTGTAGCCGTCGAAGCCGTAGGTGCGCTGGGCGATGGCGTTCGCGGTGTACGTGTCGGCCGGCGCCGGCGTGCCGTTGATGGCGTTGTACGCCGTCATCAGGCCGGAGACGCGCGCGTCCTGGATGAGGTGCCGGAACTGCCGGGTGTAGTAGTCGCGGATGTTGGTCTCGGTGGTGTCGGAGGAGTCCGCGTGCCGGTCGTTCTCGACGTCGTTGAGCGCGTAGTGCTTGGCGGTGGCGGCGACCTTCAGGTACGGCGTCATCGGCCGGCCGTCGGGCGTCTGCCCCTGGTAGCCGTTGACGAACGCGCCGGCCATCTTCGCGACCAGGTACGGGTCTTCGCCGAAGCCTTCGTCGGTGCGGCCCCACCGCGGGTCCCGGTCGAGGTTCACCGTCGGCGCCCAGTAGGTGAGGGAGCCGTAGTTGTTCTTGTCCGGGCCGATGTTGTTCTGCCCGACACCCCACAGCGACTTGTCCAGCATGCCGCGGGCCTCGTCGGAGATCGCCGTGGTCTCCTGGTGGATCAGCTCCGGGTCCCAGGACATCGTGCTGGCCAGGTTGGTCGGGAAGCTGGTGGCGTGCACGCCACCGGTCGCGGCGCCGTCGTCGGTGTTCGCGCCGAGGGTGTTGAGGCCGTGCTGGCCCTCGCTCCAGTAGGTGTACTGCTGCACGCCGAGCCGCGGAATGGCCGGCGCGCTGTTGGTGCGCAGCTGCAGCACCTTTTCGGGCAGGGTCATGCGGGCGACGAGATCGGCGGCCCGCTCGGCGAAGCTGTAGTGCGTGTCGCGGTAGACCGGCAGATCGGCCGGTGGCGCGGGGGCTGCCGAAGCGGCGGGGACGAGCGTGGCCGCGGTCATCGTCACGGCGAGCAGGGGAGCGGCGGTGAGCCGCACCCGCCGCCGGCCGGGGAAGCGCAAGGACATCGGATCTCCGTCGCAGAAGGTCGGATGGGCCGGGTGCTCCGGTGCGTCACCGGCCGGTTCGCAGGCTGGTCCGTGACCATCGTTCGCAGGAAATCCGGTTCTGGCAAGCAAAGCACGGCCACCGCGGCGTCACCGCAGGCCAAAGCCCCGGCGGCGGCTGAAAATTTCACCGCCGGCGGCAGGGGCATGAGCGGTTCCTGGCCGCCCGCACGGGAAACCCGTCAGGGCGACAGGTGCCAGACCTCGTCCATGGGCGTCCACCAGGCGCCGCCTTCGCGGGCGGAAAGCGACTCCTGGCACGGGTCGGTCAAGGCCCACCAGCGCTGCGTCTCGGGGTCGGCGGCGATGCGCGCCTGATCGGCGTCGTGGTCTTCGCCGACGTATTCGTAGTAGCCGAAGAGCAGGTCGTCGTGCAGGAAGATGGTGAAGTTGCGGATGTTGGCCTCCCGCAGCTTCGCCTCCACCCCGGGCCAGACCGCGGCGTGCAGCCGCAGGTACTCCTCGCGCCGCTCCGGGCGCAGGCGGATCAGCATGCCGTAGCGCTGGGCCATCGAACTCCTTCTCTGGGGAAACCTCTGGGGGAACGCGGAACCGTGGTCATCGCTCGAGGCGGGCGAGGTCGCCGGACGCGGGGCGGCGGGCCAGCCACGCTTCGGTGATGTGGTCGAACATCGCCTTCGCCGCGCCCTCCGGGTCGCCGGCCGCGATCCGCTCGTAGATCCGGCGGTGTCCCTTGTTCGAGGCCACGCACAGGGCACGCTCGCTGGGGCCGACGTACCGCGCGGTGTTCACCACCTGGTTCTCCAGCGCGCGCACGACGCCGCGGGCGAGGCGGTTGCCCGAGACCTGCATGATCGTGTCGTGGAACGCGAGGTCCTGCTCGCGGTAGGCCACCGGGTCGTCGACGAGCTCGTCCATGAGGTCCACCAGCTCGCGCAGCCGCTCGACGACGTCGGGGCCGGCGGTGCGGGCGGCGACCATGGCCATGTCCGATTCGAGCAGCCGGCGCGTCACCACCAGGTCGTCCAGGACGGCCGACGTCTCGTCCTCGGCGATCACCGCCGCCAGCACGAGCTCGTCGAGCATGTTCCACAGCGACGACGGGTTCACCACCGTGCCCGCACCCTGCCGGACCTGGACCAGGCCCTTCGCCTGCAGTAGCTTTACGGCCTCGCGGACCACCGTGCGGCTCACCGAGAAGCTCTCGCACAGCGCCGGCTCCGAGGGCAGCGACGTCCCGGGCGGGTGGACGCCGCGCACGATCCGGTCCACGAGTTCGGCGGTGACCGCGCTCCCCAGGTTCGCCGGGCGGCGCACCCAGTCAGGGGCGGCGGGTTGCCGGTCTGATGCCGTCATCGTTCCTCCGGTCGTACCGGCGCCGACCTGCGTCGAACGCACGGGAGAAGTTTACACAGTTGCAGCGTTGACGTCATACGTCATACGAGTTACGTTTCTGCGCACTGTGCCGGGCCACTCCCCGTCCGGCCACCGTCTGGAGAAGTGAGCAGCGATGAAGCAGCGCACACTAATCTCGGCCGTACTGGCGACGGCGTTGGCGTTGACCGCCGGGTGCGGAAGCGCCGCCGGCCCGGCCACCCCGTCCGGCGACGCGAGCGGCAAGCTCGTGGTCTGGGACTGGAAGTCCGGCGACGCCAAGGCCGCCGGCTACGTGGCGAAGGCCAAGGCCGAGTTCGCCAAGCAACACCCCGGCGTCACGGTCGAGTTCGTGGCCCAGCCCTATGACCAGTACTACACCCTGCTGGGCGCGGCGATCCAGGCCAAGCGCGGACCGGACGTCATGCTCTTCAACGGCGGCGGCCAGATCCGCGACCGGGTCGCCGACCTCGAGCCGCTGGACTCCTACGTCGCCGACGACCGGTCGCGGCTCAGCGGCTGGGACGCGTTCAGCAAGGACGGGAAGGTCTACGCCGAGCCGGTCACCCTGCAGGGCCACCCCCTCTACTACGACAAGGGGCTCTACGAGAAGGCCGGGCTGAACCCCGGCGCCCCGCCCCGCACGTGGGACGAGTTCGTCCGCGACTGCGGCACCATCTCGGCCAAGACCGGCGCGAAGTGCTTCGCGCTGGGCAACAAGGAAGGCGCCGGCATCCAGTTCTGGCTCTCGGCACTGGGGTCGGCGAGCCTGACGCCGCAGGAGTACACCGACTGGATCGCCGGCAAGCGCACCTGGACCTCGCCGGACGTCAAGCGGATCTTCGAGCTCTGGAAGCAGGTCAACGACGCCGGGCTCAACACCGAAGGCCCCAACTCCACCGCGATGTTCAACGACGCGTTCGCGCTCTTCCAGTCCGGCAAGGCCGCGAACGTAATCGGCCTGATGTCCGACGTCGGGCACTGGAAGGACTTCGCCGAGTTCCTCGGCGCGGACAAGGTCGGCGTGATGACCGCGCCGCGCGTCAACCCGGCCGCCACGCCGAGCCTCCCGTACGACGGCGGAATCGGCTACGCGGTGGCGAAGGGGACGAAGGACCCCAAGCTGGCCGCGGACCTGGTCCGGGCGCTGAGCTCGACCGACGCCCTGAAGTCCTTCTACGCCGACAGCGGCGCGATCGCCGCGGACACGTCGATCGACGTCTCGGCGGGCGGTCCGGCCGTGGCGACGATCGTCTCGGAGGTCAAGAACGGCAAGCCCGCCCTGCACGTCGCGCTGTCCTCGAAGACGCTCGACCTCATGGGCCGGCTCTCGCAGCAGCTGCTGAGCGGGTCGATCGGGGTCGACGAGGTGCTGCAGCAGCTGGCCGCGTCGGACCGGGGCTGACGCCGTGACCGGGTACTCTCCCGCCCCGGTGGACCGGGCCCCGGCCCGGCCCGCCGGGGGCCCCGCGCCGGTCCGGCGCGCCCCGCGGGGAACGCGGCTCGAGCGCTTCGCACCGCTCGTCTTCGTCGCCCCGGCCGTGCTGGTCGTCGTCCTGCTGCGGCTGTGGCCGCTGCTGCTCGGCGTCAACTTCTCCTTCACCGGGGACGGCGTCCGCAACGGCATGGCGGTCGGCTTCGACAACTACGTGACATTGTTCGGCGATCCGCTGTTCCGCACCGCGCTGCGCAACGTCGGGCTGCTCGTGCTCCTGCTCCCGGTCGCGGTCGCCATCCCCGGCCTGCTCGCCACCTTCATCCACCTGAAGGTGCCGGGCCACCGGGTCTACCGCGGCGTCTACTTCTTCCCGGCCGTGCTCTCCCCGGTGATCGTCGGGGCGATCTTCAACCTGCTGCTGGCCTTCGACGGGCCGGTGAACGCCCTGCTGGGCCTGGTGGGCCTCGGCCCGGTGGACTGGCTCGGCGATCCCGACGTGGCGATCTTCGCCGTCGTCGGGGTGCACGTCTGGGCGACGTTCGGCATGGCGCTGGTCGTCTTCCTCGCCGGTTTCTCCACTTTGGACTCCTCGCTGCTGGACGCGGCCAAAGTGGACGGTGCGTCGCTGCCGCAGACCATCCGGCACGTGATCGTCCCCGGCCTGTCCCGCACCATCCAGTTCGTCTTCGTCACCACCATGATCGGGATGCTGACCTCGATGTTCGGCCTGCTGTACGTGATGACCAGCGGCGGCCCGGCCGGCTCGACCTACCTGCCCGAGTACTACGTCTGGTTCCAGCAGGGGCACCTGAACCAGCCCGCGCTCGCCTCCGCGGCGTCGACGGTGCTGTTCCTGATCATGCTCGTGGTCGGCATGGCCCAGATCGGCATCCTGCGCCGCGCGGGAAAGGAGGACTGATGCCGGGTTCCCGGCTGACGAAGTGGCTCGCCGCCGTCCCGATGGCCGCACTGGCCCTGGCGACGATCTACCCCCTGGTGTTCACCGCGAACGTCGCCATGAAGGACCGCCGCGAATACACCCTCGACCGGTTCGCCCCGGCCGGCGCGCTGCGCTGGGACAACGTCGCCAGGGCGTGGACCAGCGTGGGGATGTCGCGGTACTTCCTCAACTCGGTCGTCGTCGTGGTGTGCTCGGTGGCGGTGCTGCTGCTGCTCGGGTCGATGGCCGGCTTCGCGCTCGGCCGACTGCGCTTCCGCGGGTCGTCCGTGGTGTTCCTGGGCATCCTCGCCGCGCTGTTCGTGCCGTTCCAGGTGATCATGGTCCCGCTCGCGCGGATCATGGCGGGCACCGGGCTCATCGACACCTACCCCGGGCTGGTGCTCGCCTACGTGGCGCAGTTCCTCCCGTTCACGGTCTTCCTGATGACCAGCTTCTACGCGGCCGTGCCGCCGGAGATCGTCGACGCCGCCCGCGTCGACGGCACCACCCTCTACGGCGTCTACTGGCGGATCATGCTGCCGCTGGGTGCCCCGGCGCTGTTGTCGGTCGGGGTGCTCAACGCCCTCTTCTGCTGGAACGACGTCCTCATTTCGCTGCTGCTGATGCCGTCCGCCGAGCACCGCACACTGATGGTCGGGGTGACCGCGCTGCGCGGGCAGTACTCCGCCGACATCCCCACGTTCGCCGCGGGGGTGCTGATCGCCGCGGTGCCGGTGCTGCTCGTCTACCTGTTCCTGCAACGCCAGATCGCCGACGGGGTCACCGCCGGGTCGACGAAGGGATGAAATGCGCATCACTGGTTTCCGGGCCCTCACGACCGTCCAGGACTGGGGCCGCCCGGTCGGCGACGCCAACGGCGTCCACGCCGGCGGTGTCGTCCGGATGCCGATCGTCGTCGTCGAGACCGACGAAGGCGTCACCGGCGTCGGGCTCGGGTCACACGTGCAGGCGGAGACCGTCTTCGCCGCGATCGAGGGCGAAGACCCGCGCGGCGTGACGGCGCTCTACGACCGCATGCTGCGCCGGACGTTCAAGGCGGGGCACGCCGGCGCGGTGTTCGGCACCATCGGCGCGTTCGACACGGCGTTGTGGGACATCAAGGCGAAGCTGGCCGGCGAACCGCTCTGGCGGCTGCTCGGCGGCCGGGACCGCCGCGTGCCCGCGTACGCCTCGGGCCTCGACATCGCGCTGGACGACGACGAGCTGGCCGAGCTGTACCGGACGTACGCCGGTCACGGGCTGCGCGCGGCGAAGCTCAAGGGCGGCCTGGACGTCGACCGCGACCGGCGCCGCCTGACGCTGGTCCGCGACGTCCTCGTCGAAGCCGGCGGCGGCACCCGTCCGGGCCTGATGCTCGACGTCAACGAGAACTGGACGCGCAAGCAGGCCGTCCGGCACGTCGGCGAGCTCGAACGGACCCTCGACCTGACCTGGATCGAGGAACCGGTGCGGCGCTGGGACGTCGAGGGGCACGCGACCGTCGGCCGCGGCGTCCGCGCCTCGGTAGCCACCGGGGAGAACCTGACCGGGCTGGAACAGCACCGGCCGCTGATCACGGCCGGGGCGGTCGACGTCGTCCAGACGGCCGCGGGCTGGGGCGTCACCCACTTCCTGCGGGTTGCCGCCTTCGCCCACGCCCACGACCTGCCGGTCAGCCCGATCGGCACCACCCCGGTGGGACTGGCGCACGCGGCGACGGCGGTGCCCAACCACCTGGTGACCGAGCTGCAGGACCTCCACCCCCCGGTCGGCATCTCCCTGGAGCACGAAATAGGCGACGGCGCGTTCATCCTCGGCGACGGCCCCGGCCTGGGGGTGTGCCTCGACGAGGCGGCCATCGCGGCGGCCGGGCACCGGCTGCCCGACCCGGCATCGGACGGTTCCCACATCCGGCCCGACCGCGCCGGTTACCACCTGCTCCCGGCCTTGGGAGCCTGAGCGGGTTTCGCTGGGACCTCCCCGTCGGGCAGCCGCTACGCGGAGGTGACCGACGGGGAGGCCCGCGCGGTGGTCGACGTGGCGTGGGAGGTGGGGATCCGGCTCTTCGTCACCGCGCCGCACGACGGGCCGGGTCGCGCCGAGCGCCGGCGGGCTGTTCACCAAGGTCGGCCGGCTGCTGGTCCCGGACCCGGCCGGCCCGGCGACGAGGGGTTCGTGGTCCCGGCGACCCGACGCCGGGAGTGGGACGGCGTCCGGCACCTCGGCCGGGTGGACGGTCTGGGAGGAGGTGAACCAGTGGCGGCTGCCCGTCCGGTTCGTCCGCGGTCCGATGTGGACATCGCTATTGCTCGCGGGCCGCCACACGCTGCTGGAGCAGCCGGCGGAGCTGCTCCAGCTGTGTGCCCGGTGTCGAGGTGGTTGCCGCCGGGATGTTCAACTCCGGGCTGCCGGCCGGCCAGGACGTGCCGGACGGCGCCACCCACCACGGAACCACCCTCCCGGCGGTGACGGCGGCGGTCGTCGGAGCCCGCACGCAGACGGAGATCCGGGCGGCCGCGGCGGCTCTGGCCACGCCCCTGCCCCGGCGAGTTGTGGGCGGAAGGCCTGCTCGACGCCGACGCCGACGCCCCAGAGCCTGTGCCGAAGTCGTGTCGAGCTGGTGTGCTCGTGGGTGTGGGCCCGTAGCCGTGGGGCTGCGGGCCTTTTCCCGTGTTCATGCTGTGAATGGGAGTGGTTCGTGGAGGTTGTTGCGCCTTGGTTTGCGGCGTCGGTCGATGAATACCGGTGGCAGGAACTCCGGCAGGCCGTCGGTGGCGATGCGGACTTCCCAGCCGGAGCGGTGCAGGAGCCGGTGGTGGTGGGCGCACATCAGCACCAGGTTGGTGAGATCTGTGGGGCCGCCGTCTGCCCAGTGCCGGATGTGGTGACCTTGACAGTGCCGGGGTGGCCGATGACAGCCCGGGAACGCGCAGCCTCGGTCGCGGAGGAAGAGGGCGCGGCGGAGTCCGGCGGAGATGAGGCGGCGGAGGCGGCCGAGGTTGAGGGGTTCGCTTTTGTCGCCGAGGACTGCGGGGATGATCATGGCGTCGCAGGCGTGCACCCGCGCTTCGGCGGCGGTCATGGCGCCGGTGTCGCCGAGGGTGGCCTTGCCGACGCCGGATTTCAGGTCTTCCAATGACACGGCGACCATGAGGTGGGCGCGTTCTCCGGCCTGCATCGGCAACTCCGGAGAATTCAGAGCCAGGTCGACGGCATCGGAGAAGGCATCCCCGTAACGCTGCGGGGTGGTGCGAAAGTCGGGACCCTCGTCGCCGGTGCGGCGCTCGGCCAGGGCATCCAGCAACGCGTGGGCGCGGGTGCCTGTCTCATCGTCGAACCGGCCGCTCAGTTCCCAGATGCCGGTTCTTTTGCGGCGCAGGAACAGCTCCCGGGTCGGGGCGGCGGGTTCGGTGTCGTCGGGGGCGGGCCCGTCGGGGACGAGGTGGGCGAGGATGCGGGCGCCGAGGGCGGCGACCTGCTTGTGCCCGGCCTCCTCGGCGAAAGCCAGCAGGTTGGCCTCGGCACTCACGCCATGCTCGGGCGGGACCTGGGTCAGGACGTTGGTGATCACGTCGATCATCGGGTTGCTCAACCGCCCGGCGCGGGCGGCAGCGCCGGTGGCGGGCGCGAGTGCGGGGATGGGGCTGCCGTCGAGGTTGCGGCCGGGGTTGAGCAGGCGGGCGCGTTTGATCAGCCGTTCCGTAGCCGGCTTCGGCATATCGGCCAGATGCTCCAGCAGGCGGGCGGCGGAGCGGTAGCCGAACAGCTCCATCACCCCCCGCTGCTCGATTTCCACCAGCACCGCACCAAGTTCGGCCTCAGCGGACCGCATCGACGCGACTAGCTCACTGAGGCGGTCGGCGAGAGCCACCGCCTCGGAGGAGAGAGCCGCGTCGTTGGTCATGTCTCCAAGTTACCGGCGATCGAACACAGGGTCATCACTCGATACGGTGGGAACAAAAGGTAAAGCCGCTGTCCGCACCCGAGAACACCGAAAACCACGCCACGGCGAAGCCGTGCTTGAAACCCAGCCACCTCTTCTCGCCGCCCGAGGTTCTACCGGTCCATAGTGGACGGTCGTGGCCGAGACGGCTCCGCGGCGCCCGGCTCGGCGGCGGGACGCACGCGGAAGACCTGGCGGACCAAGCCGATCCCCCAGACGAGCGTCAACGCGATCACCGTGGGGTTCTTCAGGAACAGCAGGACGGCGAGGTAAGTCTGCCGGGCGGGCTCGGGTAGCAGCGTCGCCAGGACGTGTTCGGCCAGGACTTCGAAGACGAGGACGGCCGCGCCGAGGAACGCGCTCTGCCACAGCAGGCTGCGCCAGTGCTTGCGCGCGAACGCCCGGCCCGCGCTCCAGCGGAGGGTCAGTCCGCGCATTGCGAGGCGCCAGAGCAGGACCACCAGGACGATCCGGGCGGCCAGGACGACGACCTCGGAGGCGAGGGCGGCGCCGTGGGGGATCTGCCCAGTCCAGTTGACCACGAACAACCGCTGGATCGAGGCGATCGACGACAGGCCCACGATGGGCCGCCAGTTGCCGGCGTAGCAGCGCCAGGTCCAGCTCGGCACTTCCAGTGCTCGCCTCAGGTCGCCGTTCCACGAAGCGGTGGGCGCGAGCCTGGGCGTGACGGCGGTGGACCAGCGCGCCCTCGCGATGATCGCGGCCGCCGGTTCGATGTCGGCGGGGGACCTGGCCAAGCAGATCGGCCTCACCCCGGGCGCGGTGACGGGGCTGGTCGACCGGCTCGAGCGCGCGGGGCTCGCCCACCGCGCACCGGACCCGGCCGACCGCCGCCGGCTCGTGATCACGGCCGTGCCCGGAGCGTTCGGAAAGGTCTTCGCCGGCCTCGACGCGGCCATGGCCGAGCTGAGCGGCCGCTACACCCCGGCCGAGCAGGCGGTGATCGCGGACTGGGTGACGCGCACGATCGACGTCTTGCGTGCGCAGACCCGGTTGCTCACGAAGCGGTGATGCCGTCCGCCCGGGTGCGCTACCGTTGCCGGGTCCGCAGACACCGGGGGGAATCATGCGTCGACTGGTCGTCTCCGCCGCTTGCGCCGTGCTGCTGGCCGGCGGCACCGGTACCGCCGCCGCGGAACCGGACTCGCGGCAAACCGCGTTGGACGTCGCCGTGCAGGCCGGGAACGTCGGGATGATCGCCGTCGCGGCGGATCCGGGTGGGCGGTGGCGGGGGCGGGCCGGGGTCGCCGACGTCGTCACCGGGGCGAAACCCGATACCGGTGGGCGGTTCCGCATCGGCAGCGTGTCCAAGACGTTCACCGCGACGCTCGTGCTCAAGCTCGCCGCGAAGGGCAGGCTGCGGCTGGACGACCCGATCGCGAAGTACCTGCCCGGCCTGCTGCCGTACCCGGAGCCGATCACCGTGCGGCAGCTGCTGCAGCACACCAGTGGCGTGCCCCGGGACCTGGCGCCGCAGTACACCTGGACCACCGCCGAGGAAGTGGACACCGAACGCTTCGTGCACTTCGGCGAAGTCGAGGCGATCCACGGCAGCACCGTGCAGCCGCTGCTGTTCCCGCCGGGCACGAGCTGGGCGTACTCCAACACCGGCTACAACGTGCTGGCCCTGCTGGTGGAGAAGCTCACCGGCCGGGAGTTCGAGCAGGTGCTCGCCGACTGGATCACCGGGCCGCTGCGCTTGGCGGACACCTTCCTGCCGCGGGACTTCCCGTGGGTCCCGCGCCCGGCCCTCCGCGGGTACGAGCAGCTCTACCCGGCGCCGCGGGGGCTGACGGACGTCACCGTCTACAACTTCAGCCGCTACTTCGGCGCGGGCAACATCATTTCGAGCGCGGCAGACCTGAACCGCTTCTTCCACGCGCTGGTCGGCGGCGAGCTGTTGCCGGCCGACGTGCTGGCGCAGATGAAGACCACGGTGCCGTGGCCGGGCGAGGGCGGGCTGGTCGGCTACGGGCTCGGGCTGATGCGCATTTCCCTGTCCGGGATCTGCGGTCCCGGCGCCCCCGATGTCTGGGGCCACGGCGGAGACGTGCCCGGGTACAACACGTGGAGCATGAGCGACGCGGCCGGCACGCGGGGGATCACGGTCGCGTCGAGCCCCGACCTGACGGCCTCGCCCGCCGCGGCGTCCCGCCGGATCCTGGCGATGGTCACGGAGTTCTGTACGCCGGACCTGCCGGCGGCCCCGGAACGCGCCGCGCGGATCCAGGCCGCGCTGCGTTGACGCGGGTTGCGCCGACCCCCGCCCGCGCCGGGCGGCCGGGCTCGTGCCGCAGCCCCGAGCCGGCGTGGGTCGACAGCGTGGCCCGCGGCGCCGCCCGGCTTCGGTCGCGATACTCGGCGAACAGGCCGGCCGGTGCCGGTACCGGCTTTCGAGGTCGGGCCGGACGGTGACCGCGGCCCGGTGAACATCCCGCCGGCGGCGGCGGCCGGGCCCCGTCGTGCGACGATCGGCGGGGAACCCGGACCGGAGGAAGACCCTTGCCCCTCGTGCACGCTCTGTGGTCTCCGGGCCGCGGCCTGGTTCTCTGGGCGGAGCACGACCGGCGCCCGGTGGGCACGTCGAGCCGCTCGACGCGGATCGCGCTCTCGCACCCGTTCGCCGTCTCCAGCTCGGACCTGACCGCTCTGCATCCCGGCAAGCCCACCTCGGTGACCTTGCTGCTGCCGTCGCGGGCGAACCGGCCGCTCGCCGCCACCGAGCTGCAGGCAGGCGGCAAGCCACGTGGCCCGGCGCCGTCGCTGCGGGCGTGGTCCGTGCCCGCGTTGGTCGTGGACGCGGCCGAGCTGGACGACCTCGACTGCTCCGCCTCCTACGGCGCTTCGGTCACCCACCTGCAGGCCGTTGCCCGCCTGGCCGGGGATCTGGTGCGCCGCGGTCGGGTACTGCCGACGCTGCTCCGGCGGGGCGACGCGGCGGAGGCCCGGTGGCGCCCGGTGCTGCAGGGCGTGGACTTCGTCGCGTTCGACGCGCTGGTGGCGGCCATGCCGCCGGTCGGGCGGGCCGAACAGATCGCGCCGCTCATCGGGGCCTCGCCGCGGGCGCTCGGCACCGATGCCCTGCACACCCTGGTCGACGCCGCGGTCCGGGACCGGCTGGCGCGGGCCGAGCCGCCCGTCGACCTGCGTGGGGGCCAGGGCGCGGCCGGGGTGTGGCTGGCCGCTCTGCAGGGCGGCGATCCCCGCGTCGACCTGCCACTGGACGAACTCCGCGTCCTGGCTGAGGCCGTCGCGAAGTGGGACGAGGTCGCCGACACCGACGTCGTCGACGGCCGGGCCTGCTTCCGGCTGGCCGAGGTCCGCACCCTGCGGCAGCCGGACGCGGACGATCCCGACGACCAGACCGGCGACGGCACCAAGTGGCAGCTGCAGTTCCTCCTGCGTGCCACGGCCGATCCGAGCCTGCTGCTGTCGGCCGGGCAGATCTGGTCCGGCGAGGCGAACGGCCTGGTCCGGGACCCGCGGGGACTGCTCGTCGCCGAACTGGGCCGGGCCGCGCTGGTGGAACCGGTGCTGGCGCCGGCCCTGCGCCGGACGCAGCCGTCCGAGTACGACCTGACCGTCGAAGAAGCCGAACGCTTCCTCACCTCGGGGGCGAACCGGCTGATCGAGGCCGGGTTCGAAGTGCAGCTCCCGGCCACCTGGGACGGCCGGCGCCGGCTCGGGCTGCGGCTGTCCGTCCGCAGCACGCCGGCCGAGCAGGTCGTCGCCTGCACCCGGGTCGGCCGCGACGAGCTCGCCGCGTTCCGCTGGTCGATCGCGGTGGGCGACGACGAGATCGGCGAAGAAGAGCTGGGCAGGCTCGTCGCGGCGAAGACACCGCTGGTGCGGCTGCGGGGGCGGTGGATCAGCGTCGACGCCGACCGGCTCCGCGCCGGTCTCGAGTTCCTGCGCCGGGACCCGGCCCGGCAGAACCGCCGCCCCACCGCGGCCGAGCTGCTGGAAACAGTCCACTTGGGACTGGAGACGCCGCTGCCGGTCGTCGACGTCCGCGCCGACGGCTGGGTCGGGGACGTCCTGGCCGGGCGGGTCCGGCAGACGCTGCGGCCGGTCGAGCTGCCGCCGTCGTTCCAGGCCACGCTGCGCCCCTACCAGCAGCGGGGCGTGGCCTGGCTCGCGTTCATGTCGGCGCTGGGACTCGGCGCCTGCCTGGCCGACGACATGGGCCTCGGCAAGACCGTCCAGACGCTGGCGCTCGAAGCGCTCGAGCGGGCGGACGGCGAGCGCCGTCCGACGCTGGTGCTGTGCCCGATGTCGCTGGTCGGCATGTGGCAGCGGGAGGCGGCGAACTTCGCCCCGGGCCTGCGGGTCCACGCCCACCACGGCAGTGCGCGCGGGCACGGGGACGCGCTCGCCGCGCAGGTGGCCGCGGCCGACCTCGTCGTCACGACCTACGCCACCGCCGCCCGCGACGCCGGCGAGCTCGAGACGTTCGACTGGCGACGCCTGGTGCTCGACGAAGCGCACGCCATCAAGAACGCCGACACCGCGACGGCCAAGGCGGTGCGCCGGTTCCCGGCCGGGCACCGGCTCGCGCTCACCGGCACGCCGGTGGAAAACCGGCTGGCGGACCTGTGGTCGGTGCTGGACCTGCTCAACCCCGGGCTGCTCGGCAGCAGGTTCGAGTTCCGGCAACGGTTCGCCGTCCCGATCGAGCGCCGGGGCGACACCGCCGCGGCCGCCGCGCTGCGCCGGCGCACCCAGCCGTACCTGCTGCGCCGGGTGAAGACCGATCCCGCGATCGTCCCCGAGCTGCCCGAAAAGATCGAGATCCGGCAGGAGTACCGGCTCACCCGCGAACAGGGCACGCTGTACCGCGCGATCGTCGAGGAGATGATGAAGAAGATCGAGGACAGCCAAGGCATCAAGCGCCGCGGCAACGTCCTCGCCGCGATCACGAAGCTCAAGCAGGTCTGCAACCACCCCGCGCACCTGCTGCACGACGGTTCCCCGATCGGCGACCGCTCCGGCAAGGTCACCCGCCTCGAAGAGGTCCTGGCGGAAATCCTCGCCTCGGGAGACCGGGTGCTGTGCTTCACGCAGTACACCGAATTCGGCCACCTGCTCGTGCCCCACCTGGCGGACCGGCTCGGCACCGAAGTCGGATTCCTGCACGGTGGCCTGGCCAAGGGGGCGCGCGACGCGATCGTGGACCGCTTCCAGTCCGGCGCCGGGCCGCGGATCTTGTTGCTCTCGCTCAAAGCCGGCGGCTCCGGGCTCACGCTGACCGCGGCCGGCCAGGTGCTGCACCTGGACCGCTGGTGGAACCCGGCCGTGGAGAACCAGGCCACCGACCGGGCGTTCCGGATCGGGCAGGGCCGCACCGTCCAGGTGCGGAAGTTCCTTTGCCCGGGCACCATCGAAGACCGCATCGACACCCTCATCACCAAGAAACGCGCGCTCGCGGGAATGGTGGTGGGCGAAGGCGAATCCTGGCTCACCGAACTGTCCACCGACGCGCTGCGCGAGGTGCTCACCCTGGGGGAGGACGCGATCGATGACTGAGCCACTCCCGTGGTGGGCGACCCGGTTCGTCCGCGCGTTGACGTCGATCGGCGTCCCGCTGCCGGCGAAGGGCCAGGGGCGCGTCGCGTCCTTGACGGTCGGTGCCGGGCGGGTCGACGCCGAGGTGCGCGACGGCCGGCCGCACCAGGTGCGGATCGGCCTGGCGGCGTTCGGGAAAGCGGACTGGGCGGCGATCACCCACGCCCTCGCCGCGAAGGCGTCGCTCACCGTCCAGCTGCTGGGCGGCGAGCTGCCCCGCGACGTCGAACAGGTCTGCCAAACGGTCCGGCTGCCCTTGTTCCCGTCGGCGGCCCGCGAGGTTTCGCTGGACTGCACCTGCCCGGCCGCCGAAGTGCCCTGTGGCCACCTGAACGCCGTGTTCTCCGCGCTCGTGGCGCGGGTCGCGGAGGATCCGTTCACCGTCCTCGCGCTGCGCGGCCGGAACCGGGAGGCGCTGCTCGAGGAACTGAAGCACCGGCTGATCTCCGCCGAGCCACTCCACCCCGGCGACGGGTCCCCGGCCCTGACCGACGTCATGGCCACGTTCTTCGCCGGTGGTCCGGCCCCGGGCCTCGGTGGTGCGGCGCCATTGCACGCGCCGCGGACGGCGTCCGACGTGCTCCTGGACCAGGCGCCGCCGTTCGCGATCACGGTGGGTGGCGAAGTCGTCGCCGATCTGCTCCGGCCGGCCTACCGGGCCCTCACCGGTTAGCAGGGCGGGCCCTCACCCACCTGTGGGAGGTGCCGTAACGACGTGGCGACGCGGCGCGACTTGCCCCCCGGCACGGCCATTCGGCCCAGGAGGGGAGGCGTCGATGTTCACGGACGGCTCTGACTTGCGGCTGGTCGAAGAGGCCGGGCGGGCTCCGGGCCGGAGTGTGCTGGCCGGCGCGTTCGCGCTGCTGGAGGCACTCGCCGACGCGAAGGCCGAACTGGGACTCACCGAGGCCGCCCGCCGGGCGGGGCTGCCCAAGTCCACCGCGCACCGGCTGCTGGAGCAGCTGTGCGGGATGGGCGCGGCCGAGCACCGCGTCCGCGGCTACGGCGTCGGGCCGATGTTCGGCCGCCTGTGCGACGGCCGCGACCGCGGGCACGCGTGGATCCGCGCCGCCGCCGGACGGCCCGCGGTCCGGCTGGCCAAGCTCTCGCGCACGGACGTCGTGGTGTGCGTGCTGTCCGCCGCCGAGGTCCTGGTGGTCGCGACGTTCGCCGGCCACTCGGCCCGGCTGCCGGTGGTCCGGCCGGGCACGGTCCTGCCGCCCCCGACCCCGTTCGCCGACGTGCTGCTGGGCGGGTGCGGCACGGGAACCGGCCCGGAGGTGGCCGGGCGGAGCTGCGCCGCGGCCCCGATCCACGCCCCGGACGGCCGGGTCGTCGCGGCGCTGGGCGTCCTGAGCCCCTCGGCCGACGAGCTACCGCGGCTGCGGCCGCTGGTGACGTCCGCCGCCGCGGAGGCCGGGCGCGAGCTGGCGGAACCGCTGCACCTCCGCTGAGCGACCCCGGCAAAGCGCCCCAAGGTGGCCTTGGTTGCGTTCAACGCACCGAAGGCCGCCTTGGGTGCGTTGGACGCACCGAAGGCCACATTGGGGCGCTTGGGGACAGGAGCCGAGGGGCGCGGCGGGTCCGGGTCCACTGAGCGGACCCGGCTCTTCCCGAAGATCCGTCCCTTTTGTCAGTCTCGCCCGGTGAGCGGCGCCGGTCTTCCGTGCGCCCGCGACAGTGGAGGTTGACCCATGGGCTCCAGACGCTGGCTCGGACTGACCACGGCGTTCGCGCTCTCGCTCGGCGGCATCGTCGTGACCGCCGCTCCGGCCCGGGCGGCCGACCCCGGTGTCACCACCCTGGTGAACGCCCTCGCCGCCCCCGCGAACAGCTTCGCGGCCTGGTCGAAGGGACTCGGCACGCTCGGCCAGCTCGCCAAGGCGCTGCCCGCCGTCCAGACCAGCCCCGGCGCGGCGCTCGGGTTCGACACCCTGGCGCAGGAAGCCTTCCACACCGGGACGAAGAAGCTGGCCGACGCCGTCGACGACGCCGATCTCGACATCGACCAGCCGATCAGCCTCAGCGCCGACCGCACCGGGACGCTGAAGACCACGCTGACCTCCGTCGGCGAGGACAAGCGGCTCGACCTCACCCTCACCGTCTCCCGCGTGCTGCAGGACCAGGCGCTGAGCGTCCCGCTGCCGATCGGTGGCGGCACCAACGCGCCGCAGTCGGCCTTCTCCTCGACCGGCGGCGTGCGGCTCACCGTCAGCACCACGATGAAGCTGAGCCTCATCTGGGACAAGGCCCACGACAAGGCCTACTTCGTCAACGACGGGACCACCCCGGCCTTCACCGTCGACGCCGAAGCGGGCTTCCCCGACGCGAACGCCGTCAAGGCGGTCAAGGCCGCGGTCGGCATCCTCGGCGTGCGGCTCGCCGACGATTCCTCCCTCGACCTCAAGGCGCACTTCGCGGCCACGATCAACGATCCGGACAACGACGGGAAACTCGCGTTCACCAACTTCGACGGCACCGCCGGCGAGCTCGCCCAGAACGGTTCGCTGGCCGGCCTGGTCAGCTTCGGCTTCGCGAGCCCGGCCGGGTCGCTGACCGGCTCGCTGCACCTCGCCGCCGCGCCGGCGAGCTCGTTCTCCCTCGAACTGCCCGCCGTGGACGCCAAGATCGGCATCCAGTGGCCCGACATCGCCACCGGCACCCCGCAGATCGTGCCCGAGGGCATCGACACGGTCGGCCCGTTCCTCAACATGACCCCGCGCGACCTGGCCACCGGCCTGGCCCAGCTGGCCACGACACTCACCTCGATCCAGCGCGCGAAGTGGGGCGACGCCGCGAACCCGGTCGGCAACCTCGACTTGCCGTTCCTCAAGGGCACCCTCGCCGACGCGATCCAGCTCAACGAGTCGATCAAGAAGTTCCTGCAGGACAACACCAAGACCGCCGCGGACCCGGCACAGGCCGGCGAGCCGCTGTTCGTGTCCCTGCAGGAGATGCTCGACAAGCTCAACACCGCGGCGAACCTCCCCGGTGGCGGCAAGATCGGCGTCTCCGACGTCCACTTCCCACCGGGCACGACCAAGCTCGACTTCAAGATCACGATCTCGCGCCAGGCACCCACGACGGCCGTCGACCTCAACGCGGCCGCGGCGGCGGCGTCCGGTCCGGCGGGCAGCCCGGGGAAGACGACCTACACCCAGACCACGCTCAAGGACGAGAACCAGAAGTGGAAGCCGGGGGAGTTCGCGGGACGGCACGTCGTCGCCGGAGCCGCCGGGGCGACGGTAGAGAACAACAACGAGAACACCCTGTTCCTGCAGGCGCCCGGCTGGACGCCGGTCGTCCCCGTCGCCAACGCGCCCTACACGATCTCCGGGATGCAGGGTGACGTCGGTGTCGTCCAGCTCGGCAACGACCTCAAGACCGGTGGCCGCGGTGTCGGCGAAGCCAACGCGGTCAACGCCACCGCGAAGGTCAAGCCGTCCTACGACGCCGCCGTCACGCTGGTGCTCGACCTGCGGAACCCCACCGTGCACAACCCGCCGATCGAGCAGAAGAACCCGGACGGCAGCACGATCCTCGTCGGCGCGACGCCGACCGGGCCGGACCGGGTGCTGCTGCGCACCGCCGGCGCTCCCTCGCTGTTCACCGCGGACTTCCCGATGGACGCCGACGTCGACATCTTCGCCAACGCCGGTTTCCTCCAGGTGGAGCTCAAGGGCGCGGCCCACGTCTGCCACCCGGACGCGGGCGCCGACTGCGGCGGGACCCCGGACGCCGACGACCACATGCTCCAGGTGAAGCTCAAGGACCAGGGTGACCTGACCTTCGGCGCGGTCGTGGACAAGCTGCTGCACGACCCCGGCGCGCTGCTCGACTTCCAGGTCAGCGTCCGCGGCGCGGGCGGGGTCGACGCGAGCGCGCCGGGCACCGGTGACTTCCTCAAGGGCGCCACCGCGCACGCCGGGTTCACCTGGAACGACCTCACCAAGCTCACCGGCTCCGACGGCCCGCAGTTCAGCACGAGCGACCTGTCCGAGCTGGCGAACTTCGACTTCGACCCGGCCAACCCGAAGGCGCTGTTCTCGATCGTCCTCAAGACGCTGCAGACGCTCAACGCGTCGATCAGCGACGCCTCCCCGGCCGGCGCCGCGGTGTTCGGCACCAAGATCCCGCTGGTCGGCCGCTCGCTGCGGGACCTGCTGCGAGCCGACGAAGCCGGCTCCGGCCCGAAGGTGACCTACGGCGCCAACTCCGTGAAGGACACCGCGCGCAGCGTCGAGAAGGGCAACGCGTTCCCGCAGACCCTCATCGGGCGCACGGTCGTCGCCGGGACCCAGGTGGGCATCGTCGGCAGCGTCACGGCGGACACCCTCGTCCTGGCCGGGCCGTGGGCCAGCCAGCCCTCGCCGTCGACGGCCTACGTGATCCGGTCCGAACTGGACGACGTCATCTCGATGCTGGAAGCGGCGCCGTCGGACAACCTGCAGCGGCTCGTCCAGACGATCAACGAGCGTTTCAAGGGCAGCGCGCCGGTGCAGTTCGAGTACGCCGACCTCGCCGGGACGCCGTCGCTGATCATCCGGCTGGACTGGAAGCGCGCCTACCACACCAGCACCCCGGTGCAGTTCGACTTCAGCCTGCCCGCGGGCACCCAGCGCGTCGCCGGCGTGCAGGGCGAAGGCTCGGTGTCGCTGGGCGTCGGCGGCGAGGTCAAGATGGGCCTGGTCGTCCCGTTGCAGCCGGGTTCCGGCCCGGCCGACGCGAACGCCCTGCGCATCCTGGACGACTCCAAGATCGGCGTGCAGCTCGACGCCGCCGTGGAGAACGCCACCATCGCGACCACCCTCGGCCCGCTGACCGTCTCGCTCGGCAACCCGAAGTCGGCGGACAAGGCGACCGCGAAGGCGTCCTACTCGCTCGACCTGGCCAAGAGCGGCGGCACCGGTACGCCGGTGACGTTCTCCGAGTTCGTGGGCGCGGTCGGCCCGTCGGTCAACGCCGCGAGCACGGCGGTGAACTGCGGCCTCGACGGCAGCACGCCACTGGGCCTGTGCGCCAAGTTGCCGCTGTACATCAGCGAAGACGGCGGCGCGACCTACGGCAAGGTGATCACCGACGACACCAAGGCGAACGACTTCGCGTTGCGCCTGCCCAAGTCCACGACGCCGGACGACTACTTCGACCTCGGCGGCGCCGCCATCGACGGCCACCCGCGGCTGGAGACCCCGGACCCGACGCTGCTGGGCCAGGAGCTGGCCAAGCGGCTGATCGACTTCGGCAGGCTCGACGGCCTCGACAGCTACCTCAACCTGGTGGAGCAGGCCCTCAACACCGCCAGCTTCGGCGGCAAGCTGCCGCTGCTCGGCGACGACCTCCAGCAGGGCGCGGACTTCATCGGCAAGCTGCGCGCGGCGATCCACACCGCGCTGGACCAGCTGCCCGCCGACGGGCACTTCACCGACATGGCCGCGGTGCGCGGCTGGGTGAACGACCAGCTCGGCGCGAAGCTCGCCGCCGCCGGCCTCAACCCGGACACCGTCACCGTCGACACCGTGTGCAAGACGCGGCTGGGCACGGTCGGCGTCCCGACGGTCGCGCTGCACGAAGGCGCCACGGCGGCCGACAAGACCTACCGGTACGTCATCGCGTCCTACGCCACGATCAACGGGGAGAAGAAGCAGGCCAAGGCGAGCGACCCCGGCTCGATCACCACCGGCCCGGCCACACTGTCCGCAACGGACTCCCTGGACATCTCCTGGGAACCGGTCGACAGCGCTTCCGGGTACATGGTGTTCCGTGAGGAAGGCGGCGTCTTCAAGCTCATCGCGGACGTCACCGGCACCAAGACGACCGACACCGGCGCCGCGGCCATCGGCGGGGCCCCGGAGAACCCGGCCGAGAACCCGCAGCCGCACGACTGCGCGTACAACGACCTCGACGCCGTGACGATCAGCCTCAACGTCAGCCAGGGCGACTTCAGCGGCGACCTGCTCAACTGCGCCGGGCTGCCGGCCGGCCACGAGTGCCTGAAGAAGTCCGTGCCGCTGGACCTGGGCATCCCCGGGTTCTCGCTCAAGGCCGACGGCGGCGCGGGCCCCGAGGTCCAGCTCGGCTGGCGGCTGCACCTGGCCATGGGCATCAGCCGCAGCGAAGGGTTCTTCGTCATCACCAAGGACTCCGCGCAACCGGAGTTCGCGGTCGGGCTGAACGTCACCCTGCCGCAGAAGATCAACGCGCAGCTGGCGTTCATCAACATCACCGCGGAGAACTGCACCAAGGACCTGAGCGCGGACGACTGCAACGCCGCGGCCGCGCCCCCGGCCAACGCCGTCCTGCCACTGTTCGGCGGCGCGTTCAAGATCGACCTGATCGCGCCGGACGACCCGACCAACGGCCGGCTGCACCTGACCGACCTGCAGAACGCCGGACTCGACCGGCTCGCCGACGTCAAGCTGCACGCGAGCGCGGACATCAACTGGCTGCTCAAGGCGCGGCCGGGTGACGACGCCGGGTTCCCGGGCATCCAGGCGAACTTCCGCCTGCACTGGGCGTGGAACAACGTCAAGCCGGGCACCAACAGCGCCGACGGCGGCAACAGCCCGCTGACGCTGGCGTTCGACAAGGTCGCCATCGACAGCGGCGAGATCTTCGGGAAGATCCTCGGCCCGATCGTCAACAAGGTCAAGCAGGTGACCGGCCCGCTCGACCCGGTGATCAAGACGCTGTACGCGCCGATCCCGGTGCTGTCGGACCTGTCCCACCTGGCCGGCGGCGGCGACGTCACGCTCGTTTCCCTCGGCAAGGCGTTCAGCACGATCGCGGGTGGCCCGGACCTGAAGTTCGTCGACACGATCGCGGGGATCATCACCTTCATCAACAACTTCCCGACGTGCACGACCACGTGCCTCATCCCGCTCGGCTCGTTCGAGCTCGGCGGCCAGAAGGCACTCGACACCACAGCGACCCCCGACAACACCGAAAGCCTGATCAGCACCAAGAAGGACGCCGGGGGCGGCACCACGTTCGCGCCGCTGCTCGACACGATCAACGGCAAGAACTCCAACCCGAACTCGGTCAACCCGATGACCACCCAGGCGTCGGCGGCCGGCTTCAGCTTCCCGGTGTTCGAGAAGCCGGCGTCACTGTTCAACGTGCTGCTCGGCGGCGACGTCGACCTGGTCAAGTTCGACTCCGGGCCACTGCGCCTCGGCTTCGACTGGCGCCAGCAGTTCGGGCCGGTGTACGCGCCGCCGCCGGTGGTGATCACCCTGCACGGCTCGGCGTCGGTAACCCTGCGCATCGTCGCGGGCTTCGACACCTACGGCATCCGCAAGGCGTTCGAGGCGGCCCGCGCGGGCACCCTCGACCTCGGCACCGTGGGCAACGCGTTCCTGCAGAGCCTGTTCTTCTACACCACGGAAAACGGCAAGCCGATCCCGGTGGTGACCTTCACGGGCGAGATCGCGGCCGGGGCCGCGGTCACGGCGGTGATCATCACGGTCGGCATCGAGGGCGGGCTCGGCCTCACGGTTTCGTTCCTGTGGAACGATCCCAACCACGACGGGAAGTTCCGGATCACGGAGTTCCTGCAAACGGCGTTGAACAACCCGATATGCCTGTTCACGGTGTCCGGGCGGCTCTACGTCTTCCTCAAGCTGTACGTGACGGTCGGGTTCGGCCCGTTCTCGGTGTCGTTCAGCTTCACGATCGTCGACGTCACCCTGCTCGACTTCACCGCGACCCCGAACTGCACACCACCACCGCCGAAGCTCGGCGGGCTGAGCGGCGACGGGAAGACATTGGTCGTGTACGCGGCCGCGCTCGGCCACACCGCGCAACGCGGCGGCGGCGCGGGTGACCCGTACGAGTCGAACAACCAGGAGAAGGACACCGTCAAGATCACTTCACTGCACGACTACGCCAACCCGGCGAACCCGGCGTTCACCGGCGTGGCCGTGGACATGCTCGGCATCCGGCGCGAGTTCCGGAACCCGAACATCGAACGCGTCATCGTCGACGGCCGCGGCTACGCCAAACCGATGAGCGTCACGTTCATCGGGGACGCCAAGGCCGACACCACCAAGACCGGCCCACCACCGCCGACCGCGCAGTTCGACCGTGACGCCGTCGTGTTCGGCGGCACCAAGAACGACCAGATCAAGACCGGTATCGGCCACTCATGGGTCGACGGCGGCGCCGGCGACGACGTCATCGTCACCGGTGACCGGACCGTGCTCGCCGCGAACAAGACGAGCTACGTCCGCGACGACGCGAAAGCCCGCGTCGCGGGTGGTCCCGGCGTCGACAGCATCACCGTCGGCAACGGCGTGGACATCGTCGCGGGCGACTCGAGCCTCGGCGCGCCCCCGGTGACGTCGATCGGCCTGAAGGAACTCAAGAACGACGGCCGCGACAGCGGCGACCCCCTAACAGACGGCACCGGAGGGCCGAGCGTCTCCGTGCCGAACTGGGCGCTGCTGCCCGATCCGGCGGGCGGCACCGGCACCGGCGACGCCGGCGACACGATCAAGGTGGGCCTGGCCAAGTCGACCGCGTTCGGCAACGGCGGCGACGACACCCTCGGCGTCTCGGCCGACGACCCGCTGAAGGACGTGCCCACCTATCCGCAGGCGCTGTTCGTGTCGCAGGGCGCGACGCTCGTCGGCGGCGACGGCAGCGACCGGTTCGCCGGCGGCACCGGGCCGGACAAGATCTACCCGGCGGCCCAGGTCGATCCCGGCATCGACGGCTACGGCTCGGACGACGCCAACACCTCCGGCGGTCCCGAAGGCGGGCCGATCAACACGATCGACACCGGCAGCGGCAACGACACGGTCTACGGCGGCAAGGGCCAGGACCGCGTCACCGGCCACTCCACCAAGGACCAGCACGACGACTTCCGCGGTGGCGGCGGCAACGACATCCTGTTCGGCGGCTTCGGGCCCGACACGCTCTACGGCGGCCCGGACGACGACTACGTGATCGCCGAACCGTCCACTCTGGACTTCCCGAACCCGGGGAAGACCGACGGCTTCGGGCCGTTCTACGTCGTCACGCACACCCCGCTGCCGCAGGGCGTGACGCCGTCGCCCAAGACACTGGTCGGTGGCCTCGGCTTCGACCACGTCATCGGCGGTGACGGTGGCGCGGACGTCTACGGCGACAAGCAGACGACGCCGTGCAAGGCGGGGACGCCGATCCCGTCGACCCCGGTCGACGAGTCGGTGAACGACCCGCTCGACGGCAACGACCGGATCATCGGCGGCGCGGGCGTGGAGAACGTCCGGGCCGGTGGCGGTGACGACAACGTCGATGCCGAAGCGGCGAACGACCTGGTGTGCGGCGAGAAGGGCAAGGACGCGCTGCACGGCGGCCGCGACGCGGACCAGGTCTGGGGCGGCTCGGACGACGACGCCGTCCACGGCGACGCCGGGGCGGACATGCTCTATGGCAACGACGGCGCCGACACGATGTTCGGCGGCGACGACCCCGACACCATCGAGGGCAACAACGGGACGGACTGGGTCTCCGGTGGCCTGGCCGGCGACACGATCGTCGGCGGCACCCGGGCGGCCGGCCAGCCCGACGACGGCGACAAGCTGTTCGGCGACACCGGCCCCGACACGATCATCGGCGACAACGGTGATCCGCTGGTGCCCGGCGGCCCGGTGTTCGACCTGGCCAGTGCCGACCCGGCGCTGGGCGGCGACGACACGATCTCCGGCGGCTTCGACAACGACGCGTTGTTCGGCGGGCTGGAGAACGACACGGTCTTCGGCGGGAAGGACCCCGACCGCATCGAAGGCAACCCGGGTGCCGACACGCTGAACGGCGAGACCGGCGCCGACGACATCATCGGCGGCAGCCACCAGACGCCGGGCGACCCGGCGGTCAAGAACGCGGCCGGCTACCCCGACGCGGGCGACACGATCTCCGGCGGCGACGCCGACGACGTGATCACCGGCGACAACGCCACGATCACCGGTACAGGCGGCGGCGACACCGGCGACCCGGTCACGCGGGGCCGCGGGCTGTCGGCCGGACGGCACGTGGTGCTGTTCGACCTCGGCTACACGCCGGTGGCGGGCACGTCCGGCGGAGATTCGATCTTCGGCGGCGAGGCCACGGACGTCATCTACGCCCAGGGCGGCACGGACACCGTGCACGGCGACGCCGGCGACGACTACGGCGAGGGTGGCCAGGACGCGGACAAGCTGTTCGGCGAGTCCGGGCAGGACGACCTCGTCGGCGGCTCGTCGTACGTCGAGTCGGGCACCGGCCAGGGCACGGCGGGCCAGCTCGACACCGGCGACACCATCTCCGGTGGCGACGACGCCGACCTGATCACCGGCGACAACGCCTTGCTGACGCGGGACGCGGGCATTCCGAAGAGCCCGATCACGCAGGGCCGCTTCGACACCGACGCGCAGGGCGCGGCGCCGATGGTCCAGCGCAGCATCCAGCTGTACGACCTGGGCGACGGGCCGGTGCCGAACACCTCCGGCGGCGACGACATCACCGGGGACAACGGCTGCGACGCGATCCTCGGCCAGTCGGGCAACGACCGGCTCAAGGGCAACGCCGACGGCGACTACGCCGAAGGCGGTCCCGGCCGGGACTGGATCGAAGGCAACGGCGGCGACGACGACCTCGTCGGCGGCAGCTCGGTGATCTTCGGTACCGACACGGCGTTGACCACGCAGGGTCAGCCGGACATCGGTGACGTCGTGTTCGGCGGCACCGGGGACGACGTGGTGCTGGGCGACAACGCGATCACCGACCGGATCGCGCCGCCGTCGCCGTACCTGCTCCGCGTGGGCAGCACCGGGACGTTCGAGACGCAACGTTCGCTGCGGCTGCTCGACCTCTCGTGGAGCAACGGGTTCCTCGGCGCGCCGGCGCGTCCCGTCGCGGGCGGGGACCAGCTGTCCGGTGGTGGCGGCGTCGACGTGGTCTTCGGCCAGGACGGCGACGACCAGATCTCCGGCGGCGCGCACGACGACTACGCCGAGGGCAACGGTGGCCACGACACGATGTTCGGCGACCGCACCCTGGCCGAAGCCGGGATCCCGATCACGCCGCCGAACCCGGTGTGGCCGGGCGCGGCCTCGGGCGACCTCGGCGACGTCTCCGCACCCAACGGGCAGGACGACCTGCTCGGCGGCAGCTCCCTGGCGGTCTTCCGCGACACGGCCGACGACGTGCACGGCGACGGCGCCGCCGACTTCGTCCTCGGCGACGGCGGCACCGCGGTGCGGGACATCGTGGACCAGACCGGCAAGCCGGTGGCGCTCGGCGACGACCTGTCGAAGGTGTCGCTGCCGCTGACGAACCGGATCTACGCCAAGCGCTACCCGGCGACCCCGCCGGTGGGTGCGGCGTTCGTCCGCCACGGCGCGGGCGGCGCTCCCACCCGCTTCTGCACCACCACGCAGGCCACGTGCGAGGCGCTCGGCGCGTCGGGCGGGGACAACCTGTGGGGCGACGCGGGCGAGGACACGTTGTACGGCCAGGACGGCAACGACCTGATGCACGGCGACACCGGCACGACGACGGCTCCGGGCGACGGCGCCGACGACATGTACGGCGAGCTGGGCGACGACCGGATGTGGGGCACCGGCGGCGACGACGCCATGGTCGGCGACCGCGGCGGCATCGTCGACGTGTACCAGGACGGCTCGAACAAGTTCGTGATCGACAACAGCCAGGTGCCCGCGATCCACTACGAGGGCTTCCTGCCCGGCTCGGTCACCCGGCAGGTCGACCTGCAGCACGACGTCAACGGCGACGCGTTCGCGGCACCGGGCAACGCACCGGCGATGCCCCACCGCGGTGACCTGGAAGGAGGCACCGACCGCATCCGCGGCGGCGACGACCACGACTCGATCCACGGCGGCTTCGGCGACGACCTGGCCAACGGCGATTCGGGCGGGGACATCGTCTTCGGCGACGACGGCGCGGACGTGCTGTGGGGTGGCAAGGGAAGCACCGACCCGGCCAACCCGAACGACCGCGGCGTCAACGACTCGCTCGTCGACTACGTCCTCGGCGGCAAGGGCGCGACGTCCGGCCCGTCGGTCGATCCGAACACCGGAGCGCTGGGTTCGGACATCATCGACTGGCGCCCGCGCGGCACGTACGGCACGCCGGGTCAGACGACGTGCACGGCGAACCCGTGGCCGCAGACGTTCGGCAACGGCAAGAACGCGGTGACGGTGGACCCGTGCACGTGGTTCGAGCTGACCGAGTTGCACAACGCCGACGTCGCGGACAACCAGCACCACCAGGGCATCGACTGGATCTACGGCGGCTGGGACCGTGACGTGCTGCAGGCCGACGTGGCCGACAACGGCCCCAACCAGGGCGACCGCCTGCTGGACTGGGGCGGAGCGTACAACCTGTACACGCACTGCAACGCGGCCTACGGCGGCTACAACGACGTCCGTCAGTTCAGCCCGACGCACCAGGACTTCCTGCAGCGGTGGGCGTACTCGCTGGGCGCCGGCCAGGCGGCCGGGGACGTGACCACGGCAGGCACGTCCGCGTTCGACGAGCTGGCGCTGGTGTACCAGTCCGACCTGCAGGAGCACGGGTCGGGACCGGCGTTCCCGACCACGCCGGGGCATTTCGACAACCCGAACGCCTGCGCACCCTGACAGGGAGGAAGAGCCACGGCGGGCGCCCCGAATCCCGGGCGCCCGCCCGGCAGGCCGACCCAAGGGGCAAAATGCAAAAAGATTTGGCACATAGGCGT
>NZ_JADWPD010000027.1 GCF_017308975.1 Amycolatopsis sp. MtRt-6
CCGAGTACGAGGCGCTACACGCGATGACCCATCCGGTCACCGCAACCCAGGAAACCAGCTAATCCACTCTCCACGAAACCCGGGGCTTGACAAGCAGCACCATGCCCAGCGTCGCGAGCCAGCCGCCGAAGCCTGCCGCGGGACGGAACCCGAACAGCAGCGCGACCGCGACGACCAGCACGGCACTGAACAGGGTGCGCAGCACCGCGCCCAGGACGTGCCCGGTCAGCACCGACACCCGCGCGATCGCCATCGTCCGGAACCGCGAGATGATCCCCTCGGTCATGTCGCGGTTCACGGCCAGCGCTGTCATCGACGCGCCGTACCCCACGGTCATCAGCAGGATCCCCGACACCAGGTAGTCGACGTACGCCCCGGCGCCGACGCCCACTTGCATGACACCGCCGAACACCCCGACGAACAGCAGCAGGAGCAGGACCGGCATGCCCAGCGACATGATCATCATGCCGGGATAGCGGCGTAGGTGCTTCAGGTTGCGTCGCAGCATGGTCGCCGAATCGCGCGCGGCGAACGACAGGGTGCTCATCGGACGGGTTCCTTCTCGGTGGTGGGGTGGCCGGTGAGGGCGAAGAAGACGTCGTCGAGATCCGGGGTGTGTACCGACAGGGTGCCGACGTCGACGCCCGCGCCGTCCAAGCGGTCGAGCAACGTGCGCAGGGACCGGACCCCGCCGTCGCCAGGCACCTGGAGCGTAAGCGCGGACTCGTCCCGGGTGCCCTCCCCGAGCGCCCGGGCGGCGGCGTCGAGGCTCGCGGCGTCGGCGAACTGCAGCCGGACGTGCCCACCGGGCACCCGCCGCTTCAGCTCGTCCGGCGTGCCTTCGGCGACCACCCGCCCGTGGTCGAGCACCGCGACCCGGCCGGCCAGCTCATCGGCCTCCTCCAGGTACTGCGTCGTCAGGAAGACGGTGACGCCGCCGGCGACGAGGTCGCGGATGATCCGCCACATCGTGTGCCGGCTGCGCGGGTCGAGGCCCGTGGTCGGCTCGTCGAGGAAGAGCACGCGCGGCCGGCCGACGAGCGTCATCGCCAGATCCAGCCGCCGCCGCATCCCACCGGAGTAGGCCGAGGCCAGCTTGCCCGCGGCCTCGGCGAGGTCGAACCGCTCGAGCAGCTCGGCGGCCTTCCGCCGGCCTTCGGCGCGGCCGAGGTGGTGCAGGTCGGCCATCAGCAGCAGGTTTTCCTCGCCAGTCAGCAGGTTGTCGACCGCCGAGAACTGCCCGGTGACCCCGATCGCCGCGCGAACCCCGTCCGGCTCGGCGGCCACGTCGTGTCCAGCGACCGAGGCCTGCCCGCCGTCGGCGCGTATCAGGGTGGACAGGATTCGCACGGCGGTCGTCTTGCCAGCGCCGTTGGGCCCGAGCAGGGCGAAGATCGTGCCTTCGGCGACCTGTAGGTCGATGCCGTCGAGCACGACTTGGTCGCCGAAGGACTTGCGCAGCCCGCTGGCCGCTATCGCCGGGGTGGTCACGGTTCTCCTCTCGTCCGCCGTGACCTCGGCGGCCACGACCCTCACGAGGGTGCGCGGCCCCGGTTTCAGCCTGGTTTCAAGCCGCTTTCCACCCTGATCGGCTACTTCCCGGGCTTCTCCTTGATCGACTCCTGGTAGATGTCGGCGTAGGTGCGCGAATCCTTGATCAGGTCGTCGCAGAAGGCGGCGACGTCCTCGCCGATCACTTCCAGGACTCCCCTGCCGGTCGCGGCGCCCTCCTCGAAGAAGTCGACGATCCCCGAGAGCAGATTCCCCTCGAGCAGGTCGACCGGCCCGACCTTGAACAGGTATTTCTGCATCTCCTTGTAGACGATCTGGTAGTCCGGCGGGAGGGCTTTGACCCGCGCCTGATGCACCCGCCACTGCTTCTTGCCTTCGATGATGTCCTGGATGCCCATGTCAGCCTCCCCGCCGGCCCAGTTTTCTCGCCACATTCCTGTTCAGCTGTTTCCGCCACCGGTCACGGAAGTTCCGGGCCCCTTCACCGCCGGCGAGCGCCGCGCAGAAGCCCGCGATGTCGTCCCCCAGCACGTCGTGAACGCTCTGTCCCTCCGCCGCGGTTTCCTCCAGCAGCCCCAGCGCACCGTCGAGGATCGGCATCAGGTTCCGGCCGGTGAAGTCCCCGTAGGGGAAGAGGTGCGCCTTGATCTGCTCCCACGCCGCCCGGTAGTCCTCCGGCAGCGCCCCGGCTCTGGCTTCGAACGCCTGATAGTCCCGGGTGAGGTCGCTGCCGGTGATGGTCTCCCAGAAGTTCATTTCCCGCCCTCCTTCAATTTGTCGATGCGCGACGAGACGTACTGCCACTTCGCCCAGAACCGGCCGAGTTCTTCGCGACCCGCGTCGTTGAGCCGGTAGAACTTGCGCGGCGGCCCCTTCTCGGACGGCCGTTTCGTCACCTGGACGAGCTTGTTCTTCTCCAGGCGCAACAGGATCGTGTACACGGTCCCCTCGACGACGTCGCCGAAGCCGAGGTCGTTCAGCCGGCGCGTGATGGCGTAGCCGTAGGTCTCCTCGCCGCCGATGATCTCGAGCACGCAGCCTTCAAGGGTGCCCTTCAACATCTCCGTCAGGTCGTCCATCGCACCTCCGAGCTTGCCCTGGCGCCACTAGTCAGTACTACTGTATACCAGTACTCAGCACTACTGAGTAGTCCGACGAGGGAGACCGATGACAGCGATTCAAGTTCGAGGCC
The DNA here is from genome assembly GCF_017308975.1 of Amycolatopsis sp. MtRt-6. Taxonomy (GTDB): domain Bacteria; phylum Actinomycetota; class Actinomycetes; order Mycobacteriales; family Pseudonocardiaceae; genus Amycolatopsis. The sequence goes on from NZ_JADWPD010000027.1 coordinate 2,705, forward strand.
TCGAGAAGTCATACAAGACACTGCCGGTCCTGCGCGGAGTGGACTTCGACGTGGAGCGGGGCAGCATCTTCGCCCTCCTCGGCTCCAACGGCGCCGGCAAGACCACCGCGGTGCGGATCCTGTCCACGCTGCTGAAGCCGGACGCGGGGACCGCCGCGATCAACGGCTTCGACGTGGTCAAGCAGGCCGACGACGTGCGGGCGGCCATCAGCCTCACCGGGCAGTTCGCCGCCGTCGACGAAGTCCTCAGCGGGCGGGAAAACCTCGTCCTCATCGCCAAGCTCCGGCGCCTCGATCACCCCCGCAAGATCGCCGAAGACTTGCTGGAGCGCTTCTCCCTGACCGACGCGGCCACGCGGAAGGTCGCGACGTACTCCGGTGGGATGCGCCGCCGCCTGGACATCGCGATGAGCCTCATCGGCGATCCGCCGGTGATCTTCCTGGACGAGCCGACCACCGGGCTGGACCCCGAGGCCCGCATCGAGGTGTGGGACGCAGTGAAGGGCCTCGCCGCCCGCGGCACGACGGTCCTGCTGACGACCCAGTACCTGGACGAGGCCGAACAGCTCGCCGACCGGATCGCGATCCTGCGCGAGGGCCGCATCATCGTGAACGGCACACTCGCCGAACTCAAGCAGCTGCTCCCGCCCGCCCGGGTCGAATACGTAGAAAAGCAGCCGACCCTCGAAGACGTCTACTTCGCCGTCGTCGGCGCCAGCACGGAAAGCGAGAAACGATGACCACCCACGTCCTCGGCGACACCACCGTCCTCTTGGGACGCTCCCTGCGGCACGTCACCCGCAGCCTGGACACCATCATCACGACCGTCATCACGCCGGTCGCCATGATGCTGATGTTCGTCTACGTCTTCGGCGGCGCGATCAACACCGGATCGGCCTCGTACGTGAACTACATGCTGCCGGGCATCCTGCTGATCACGATCGCTTCAGGCATCGCCTACACCGCGCTGCGGCTCTTCACCGACCTCAAGAGCGGGATCTTCGAACGCTTCCACTCCATGCCGATCACCCGATCGTCCGTGCTGTGGGCGCACGTGCTGACCTCGCTGGTCGCCAACCTGATCTCGCTCGTGATCGTCCTCGGCGTCGCCCTGCTCATGGGCTTCCGCACGAGCGCCGGCGGCCAGGCCTGGCTCGCGGTCACCGGCATCCTGCTCCTGTTCACCCTGGCGCTGACCTGGATCGCGGTACTCGCCGGCCTCACCGCGAAGACGGCGGAAGGCGGCGGCGCGTTCTCCTACCCGCTCATCTTCTTGCCGTTCCTGAGCTCGGCGTTCGTGCCCACGGCGACGATGCCGGGGCCGGTGCGGTGGTTCGCCGAGCACCAGCCGGTGACCTCCATCGTCAACACCATCCGCGCCTTGTTCACCCAGCAACCGGCCGGCACCGACATCTGGACCGCGCTTGCCTGGTGCGCGGGAATCCTCGTCGTCGCTTACGTCTTCGCCACCGCGGCCTACCGCCGCAAGGTCTCCTGAGCCGTGTCAGCGCGGTGGCTGCCCGGTGTCAGGGCGGCCGGACATCGTGCATCCATCATCGAATTCCGAGAGGACCACAGCATGACCATCGAACAACGCGGTGACGTCGAGCAGGGCTGGGGAAAGGTCGCCGACGTCTTCCGCGCGAACTTCGACGCTCCCGGTGAGATCGGCGCGGCCTGCAGCGTCTACGCCGGTGGCCGTCCCGTCGTCAACCTCTGGGGCGGCCTCGCCGACCGCGAGGCGAACCGGCCGTGGCGCGAAGACACCATCGCCCAGGTCGCCTCCACCACGAAAGGCGCGGCGGCGATCTGCGCCCACCTGCTGGTGCGACGCGGCGAGCTGGACCTCGACGCCCCGGTGATCCGGTACTGGCCGGAGTTCGGCGCGGCGGGCAAGGACGAGATCCCGGTGCGTTGGCTGCTGTCGCACCAGGCCGGCCTGCCGGTCGTCGACGGGCCGCTGACGTTCGAGCAGGCCTGCGCCTGGGACCCGGTCATCCACGCCCTGGAAGCGCAGAAGCCGCTGTGGGAGCCGGGCACGCAGCACGTCTACCACGCCGTCACCTACGGGTACCTGGTCGGCGAGGTCGTGCGCCGGATCACCGGCAAGTCCCTGGGCACGTTCTTCGCCGAAGAGGTCGCCGCCCCACTCGGGCTCAGCGCCTGGATCGGGCTGCCGGAAGAGCACGAGCCCCGCGTAGCGCAGTTCGAAGACGCCGCTCCGTTCACCGTCGAGGAGCTGCTCGCCGGGATGATCGCGACGACCGGCCTCGACCCGGACACCGTCACCAAGTGGGTCGAATCCATGTGGACCCCGGACGCGATCCAGATGCACGCCGGTGTGCTGGGCGGCGCCATGGACCCGGCCACCGGATACTTCCGCACCCGCGCCTGGCGCGCCGCCGAGTTCCCCGCCGCGAACATGGTCGCCGACGCCCACTCGCTGGCCCGGATGTACGCCGCCACCGTCAGCGACGTCGACGGCCTCCGGCTGCTCGACCCGTCGACCGTCGAGACGATGACCGCCGTCCAGACCGACAAGACGACGATGTACGGAGTGCCGGCCGGGCTCGACATCCCAGCCGACCGCTCCTTCAACATGTCCCTCGGGTTCTGGCGAGCCTGCCCGCCACTGCCGATGCTCGGACCGGGCTCCTTCGGCCACCCGGGCTCCGGCGGATCGATCGCCTTCGCCGACCCCGACGCCGGCGTCGGCTTCGGCTACGTCACCAACCTCTGGAACTACCGCCCCGACGACCCCCGCGCGGCGAACCTCGCCAAGGCCGTCCGGTCCTGCCTCGGCTGACTGCCTGGTTGAAACGTACTGCCCACCACGGCATTCGACGCCGTGGTGGGCAGGCGTCACCGATCCGGCGCCCTCCGTCCGACTGCCGCGGCAACGGCAGCGAGCAAGACGACGAGACCGAGTCCGAGCGCAGCGAACAGCAGCTCGCTGCCGGCAAGCTCGTGCAGGTACTCGGCGTGGGTGATCGGCGTGCTGCCCAGCCGGGTGTAGAGCTGATAGCCGGTGGCGGTCAGCTCGGGCGTGCCGTTGCGCAGGCCCGCGGCAGCGACCGCGGCGACCGTCCCCGCTGCCAGGGACAGGGTTGCCGCGCTCCACCTCCCCCACTGCGGCAACGACTTCACGCCTTCAGCCAGACCGCGCGCAGGCGACTCACTGTCACGGTGGAACAGCAGCTTCGCCGCGACGACGAGCGCGACGGGGAAGAAGCCGACCAGCGGGATCACCCACACGGCATCAGGGAGATGGGGCGCGTTCATGGTGAACGAGTCGATGATTCCTACTAGAGAGCCCGCCGCGGCCAGGCCGCACCAGATCATGATGGCGCGCACAGTGCACATGAACATTTGTCCCGAGCAAAGAGCCCGGCGTCGGCGGACCCTGATTTTTCCCTGACTCCAGACCAGTTTGCTGCATGCCGGCTTCCCTACCCGCCAGAATCAGTGAATCTGGCAAAGGGGGTGCCGTGCTGCTACCGCCGACAAGACCACGCGCCGTCGTCTTCGTTGTCGTGACCCAGTTGCTGACCGTGCTGCCGTTCCTGTTGTCGATCATCGTCGTCTGGACCTTCGGCGCCGACGCACAGGTCGCGGCTGAAGCCGAGCTCACCCGGCAGGGGCTGCCCGCTTCCCTGCTCGCCGAGCACGCGGTCAGCTTCGGCTCGAACACCGCCGAAACGCCGTTGCCGGCCGCGATCATCGCCGTCCTCGTCGTGCTGGCGCTGCTGAACCTGACCGGCCGGCGAGCCGGCCAGGTGCTGTCCTGGGTCTTCCATCCACTGCTGGCCGTGGCCGGGGCGCTGATCGTGCCGGCCCAGCTGTTCACGGCCTCGTTCCTCGCCGCGAGCTTCCGGGACTCCGGCGATCCGGTGCTCGGGCAGGTCGACGTCCCGAAGCTGGTCGAGGCCGCGCGTGCGGCCATGCCGAGCTGGCTTTCCGTCGTCGACGGCGCGAAGCTGGTCTTGACCACGGCCGGTTCCCTGCTGGTGATCGTCCTGCTGGCGCTGCCGGCGTCGCGTGCCTTCTTCCGCGTACGAAGGCGGATCAATCCGGCGTCAAGTTCCGAGAGCGCAGCGTGAAAGACGTGCTGATGCGATGTGTGATGCCGTCCGCAGCGCGCCATCGTTCGGTGACGGAGTTTCGGCGATCCGAAGGGTTTCGATGAGCGACCTGGCCTATACGCTGATGCTGATCGGCGGTTTCGTCGTGCTGACCGTGGTGCTGCGCGCGGCGGAACGCTGGTGCGAGGAACACCCACGCCGGGACGAGGTCGCCTCGGCGCGGGTGAGCCGCGACGAGCGGCACTAGCTCCGGTCTTTGGCGGGCATCGTCAGGCTTCGCTGACCCGGACAGCTTCGCCATCGCCGCCGGATCGACCGCGGCCGCGTACGCCTTGGCCGGCAGCCTGCCGTCGTCTTAGGCGCCGCCGAGCACCCTCGTCTCCGGGTTCGCCGGCTGGGCCACCACCTCGGCCCCTTCGGACACGGGTCGACCGATCCTGCTATTCGCCTTCGAGCTCGGCGAGTACCTCGGCTGCGGTTTGGCTGTCTTCGTCGGCGAGCCGACGGAGTTCGTCGAGGTCTTCCCGTTCGGTGGCGAGCTCGATGAGCAGGTCGACAGCGTCGGAGTGCCCGGCGGCGGCCCACCGGCGCAGTTCGGCGGTGTCGCCACGCTCGGCTGCCAGCTCGATGGCTACGTCGGGATCGATCACGGTGACTCCTCCGGGACGAAGCGGTACCCGATACCGGTTTCGGTGATCAGGTACCGCGGGTGGGACGGCTCGGGTTCGAGCTTGCGCCGCAGCTGCGCCATGTAGACGCGCAGGTAGTGCCCGCGATCCGCGTAGTCCGGCCCCCAGACCGTGGTCAGCAAGTGCGTGCCGCTGACGAGGGAGTCGGGGTTGCGGACGAGCTGTTCGAGGATGGCCCATTCCGTGCGGGTCAAGTGCACCGGCGCGTCACCCCGGCGGACGATCTTGGCGCCGACGTCCACCGTGAACGCAGCGGTCCCGACGACCAAGCCCGGCTCGGGCGGCACGCCGAGGGCCAGCCGGCGTTCCGCGACGCGCAAGCACGCCAGCAGCTCCTCCATGCCGAACGGCTTGGTGACATAGGTGTCGGCGCCGGTGTCGAGGGCCCGGATCTTGTCGGCGGACCGGTCCCGGGCCGAGAGCACGATGATCGGCACCGCGCTCCAGGTGCGCAGCTCGCGGATCACCTCGAAGCCGTCGATGTCGGGCAGCCCGAGGTCGAGCAGCACCAGGTCCGGGTGCTCGGTCGCCGCGGCCAGCAGCGCGGAGGCACCGTCGGCGGCGGTGACCACCGAGTAGCCGCGGGCGGTGAGGTTGATCCGCAGCGCCCGCACGAGCGCGGTTTCGTCGTCGACCACGAGCACGGACGTCATCGCGTCACCGCCGGCAGGGACACGACGATCGTCAGGCCGCCACCCGGGGTGTCCTCGGCCCGGATGTCCCCGTCCATCGCCTCCACGAACCCCTTCGCGACCGACAGGCCCAGCCCGACACCGGTCGTGGTGTTGCGGTCGCCGAGCCGCTGAAACGGCGCGAACGCCGAGTCGGCCGCGCCTTTCGGCAAGCCGGGGCCGTGGTCGACGATCCACAGCTCGACGCGGCCCCCGTACGCGCTCGCGCGCACGGCGACCTCACCGCCGCCGTGGCGTAGCGCGTTGTCGATCACGTTGGCGATCGCCCGTTCCAGCAGGCCGGCGTCGGCGGTGACCGCGGGCAGCCGGTCGTCGATGTCGACCGCGACCTTGGCGCTGCCGTCCACCGCGGCCAGCGCCGTCGCGACGACCTCGTCGTAGCCGACCGGCCGCAGCACCGGCTGCACCGCACCGGTCGCCAGGCGCGACGAGTCCAGAAGGTTGTCGACCAGCCCGGAAAGCCGGTCCGTCGACTCTTCGCCGGCACTCAACAGTTCCTCGGTGTCCTCTTCGGACAGGCTGACGTCGTGGGCACGAAGGCCGCCGAAGACGGCCTTGATGGAGGTCAGCGGAGTGCGCAGGTCGTGGCCGATGGCCGAGAGCAGCGCCGTGCGCAACTCGGTGGTTTCCGCCCGGCGCTGCGCCTCCTGCGTCTGAGCGGCCATCCGCTGCTGCCGCAGGGCGAGCAGGGCTTGGCCCGCCGCGGCCTCGAGGACGCGCTGGTCGTGCGCCGGCAGCGTCCGGCCGCGCAGCGCCAGGTGGACGTCGTCGGTCACCGGAACATCGACGTCCGCCTCGTCCGGGTCGTCGCACGGCCGCTCCCCCGTGCAGGCCGCGCGGAGCCATTCGTCGTTCTGCTTCTCCAGCAGCGAGACGGATTCCAGCCCGAAGTTCTCCCGTACCTTTTCCAGCAGCCGCTGCAGCGGATCGCCGTCGCCGAGCACGGTCCGGGCGTAGGAGGCCAGTAGCGCGGCCTCGGTCCGCGCCCGCGCGGCGGCGTCGGCTCGGCGGGAAGCCCGGTCGACGACGAGCGCGAACGCCACCGCGACCACGACCATCGCCACCAGCGTGATCACGTTCTGCTGGGCGTCCACGGTCAGCGTGTACAGCGGCGGGGTGAAGAAGAAGTTCAGCAGCAACGCGCTCGCGATAGAAGCGAACAGCGCGGGCCCGAGGCCGCCGACGAGCGCCACGATGATCGTCGCGAGGAAGTAGTCGATCACGTTGGTGGACAGGATGAGCGTCTGTCGCAGCACCACGCCGATCAGCGTCGCCACCGCGGGCAGTAGCAGTGCGAGCGCCCAGCCGAGGAGCTGCCGCCGCCGAGCCAGGGAACTGCGGGGGAACAGCTTCGCGCGCAGCCGCCCGCCGGACTCGTCGTGGGTGACCATGTGCACGTCGATCGGCCCGGATTCCTGGACCACCGTCGCGCCGATGCCCTCGTCGAACAGCCGCGCCACCCGGGAGCGCCGGGACGTGCCCACCACGACCTGCGTCGCGTTCACGCCACGGGCGAAGTCGAGCAGCGCGGTCGGGACGTCGTCGCCGACGACGGTGTGGAAGGTGGCGCCGACGTCTTCGGCGAGTTTGCGGTATTCGGCGAGCGCTTGCGGGGACACACCGGCCAGGCCGTCGCCGCGCAGGATCTGCAGCACCAGCAGCTCGGCGCCGGCCCGCTTCGCGATGCGCCGGGCCCGCCGGATCAGCGTCTCGCTCTCCCGGCCGCCGCTGATGGCGACGACCACGCGCTCCCGCGCCTCCCAGGTGTCGGTGATGTCGCGTTCGCTGCGGTAGCGCTGTAGCGCGACGTCGACCTGGTCGGCCACCCACAGCAGGGCCAGCTCGCGCAGCGCGGTGAGGTTGCCGGGCCGGAAGTAGTTGCCGAGCGCCGCGTCGATCCGGTTGGCCGGGTAGACGTTGCCGTGCGCGAGCCGCCGCCGCAGTGCCTCCGGCGTGATGTCGACCAGCTCGAGCTGTTCGGCGCGGCGCACGACCTCGTCCGGGACGGTCTCCTGCTGGGCGATGCCGGTGATCCGTTCGACGACGTCGTTGAGGCTCTCCAGGTGCTGCACGTTCACCGTCGAGAGCACGTCGATACCCGCGTCCAGGAGTTCCTCGATGTCCTGCCAGCGCTTTTCGTTGCGCGAGCCGGCCACGTTCGTGTGCGCCAGTTCGTCCACCACCGCGACCTCCGGGGCGCGGGCGAGGATCGCGTCGACGTCCATCTCTTCGAAGGTGTGCCCGCGGTACTCCAGCGTGTGCCGCGGGACGGCTTCGAGCCCCGCCAGGAGCTCGGCGGTCTTGCGGCGGCCGTGCGTCTCCACCAGGCCGACGACGACGTCGGTGCCGCGGTCGAGCCGGCGGCGGGCCTCCCCGAGCATGGCGAAGGTCTTCCCCACGCCCGGGGCGGCCCCCAGGTAGATCCGCAGCTCGCCGCGACGACGCTTGGGCGCGTCCGCTGTCGTCACGGGTCAGTGCCTGGCCGCCGCGACGGCGAGGTTGAGCTGCAGCACGTTGACCGCCGGGTCACCGAGCACACCGAGCCCGCGCCCGGTGGTGTTGTCCGCGACGAGCTTGCGGACCTCGTCCTCGCCCAGGCCGTTCTCCCGCGCGACCCGAGGCACCTGCAGCTCGGCGTAGGCCGGGCTGATCTGCGGGTCGAGCCCGGACGCCGACGCAGTCACGGCATCGGCAGGCACCTTCGACACGTCGACGCCTTCCCTCTTGGCGATCAGCTCCTGCCGCTGCTTGACCAGCGCGAGCAGGTCGTCGTTGCCGGTGCCCTTGTTCGAAGCACCCGAGGTCGACGGGTCACCCGGCCCGAGCGGGTCCTTCGACCCGGCCGAGGGCCGGTTGTGGAAGTACGGGTCGTGGGCCGGGTCCTTCGCCACCGGGTCGACCCCGATCAGCGAGGACCCGACGGCCTGGCCGTTCTGCGTGACGATCGAGCCCTCGGCCTGGTCCGACAGGCCGGGGATGCGAGCCACCGCCCACACGGCCAGCGGGTAGACCACGCCCAGCAGCACGGTCAGCACCAGCAGCATCTTCAGGCCGGCGACGGTCTGCTTGTACAGCACCTTCATGGTCACATTCCCGGGATGAGTCGGACGAGCAGGTCGATCAGCCAGATCCCGGCGAACGGCGTCACGATGCCGCCGAGCCCGTAGATCAGCAGATTGCGCCGCAGCAGCGCCTTCGCGCTGGAGGGCTTGTAGCGCACGCCGCGCAGGGCCAGCGGGATCAGGCCCACGATGATCAGCGCGTTGAAGATCACCGCGGACAGGATCGCCGAGTCCGGCGAGTGCAGGCCCATCACGTTCAGGCCACCCAGCTGCGGGTAGATCGATGCGAACATGGCGGGCAGGATCGCGAAGTACTTGGCGAGGTCGTTGGCGATGGAGAACGTCGTGAGCGCGCCGCGGGTGATGAGCAGCTGCTTGCCGATCTCCACGATCTCGATCAGCTTAGTCGGGTTCGAGTCGAGGTCGACCATGTTGCCGGCCTCCTTGGCCGCCATGGTCCCGGTGTTCATCGCCACCCCGACGTCCGCCTGCGCCAGCGCAGGAGCGTCGTTGGTGCCGTCACCGGTCATCGCGACCAGTCGCCCGCCCTCCTGCTCCTTCTTGATCAGCGCCATCTTGTCTTCGGGCTTGGCCTCGGCGAGGAAATCGTCCACCCCGGCCTCCCCGGCAATCGCGCGGGCTGTGAGTGGATTGTCGCCGGTGATCATCACGGTCTTGATGCCCATCGTGCGCAGCTCGGCGAACCGTTCCCGCATGCCGGGCTTCACGACGTCGGACAGCCGCACCACACCGCGCACCACCGCGGTGCCCTCGACCTGCTCGGCGACGACGAGCGGCGTGCCGCCCTCGGCGCTGATCTTGTCGACAGTCTCGTGCACCTCGTCCGGCACGATGCCACCGTGCTCGGCCACCCACGTGCGCACGGCGCTGGCGGCGCCCTTGCGCACGATCCGGCCGTTCAGGTTGATGCCGGACATCCTGGTCTGCGCGGTGAAGGGGACGAATTCGCCGGACTTCTCGGCTTCGGACGGCTCTGCCGCGAGGCCGTTCTCGCGCGCGCAGAGGTCGATGATGCTGCGGCCTTCGGGCGTGCCGTCGGCGAGGCTGGACAGCCGGGCCGCGATCGCCAGGTCCTCCACGGTGGACGAGCCGACCGGGATCAGCTCGGTGGCCTGCCGGTTGCCGAAGGTGATCGTGCCGGTCTTGTCCAGCAGCAGCGTGGAGACGTCGCCGGCGGCTTCGACCGCCCGGCCCGACGTGGCGAGCACGTTCCGCTGGACGAGGCGGTCCATCCCGGCGATGCCGATCGCGCTCAGCAGCGCGCCGATCGTCGTCGGGATCAGGCAGACCAGCAGGGCGGTCAGCACGATCACCGACTGCTGGCCGCCGGAGTAGTTCGCCATCGGCTGCAGCGCCACGACCGCGAGGACGAAGATGATCGTCAGCACGGCCAGCAGGATGGTCAGCGCGATCTCGTTCGGCGTCTTCTGCCGCGAGGCGCCTTCCACCAGCGCGATCATGCGGTCCACGAAGGACTCGCCCGGCTTGGTGGTGATCTTCACGACGATCCGGTCGCTCAGCACCGTCGTGCCGCCGGTCACGGCCGACCGGTCGCCGCCGGACTCGCGGATGACCGGCGCGGACTCGCCGGTGATGGCCGACTCGTCGACGGTCGCGATGCCCTCGACGACGTCGCCGTCGCCCGGGATGACCTCGCCGGCCTCGACGACCACCAGGTCGCCGATCCTCAGGTCGGCACCGGGTACGCGTTCCTCGGAGCCGTCTTCGGTCAGGCGGCGGGCGACGGTGTCCTTCTTGGTCTTGCGCAGGGACTCGGCCTGGGCCTTGCCGCGGCCTTCGGCGACCGCCTCGGCGAGGTTGGCGAACAGCACCGTGAACCACAGCCACACCGCGACGCCGATGTTGAACACGGTCGGGTTCGTCACCGCGAACACGGTGACCAGTGCCGAGCCGACCCACACCACGAACATGACCGGGTTGGCCAGCTGGTGCTTGGGATTCAGCTTCCGGAGGGCGTCCGGCAGGGACGTCCAGAGCTGGCGGGGGTTGAACACGCCCGCGCCGACCCGGCCCGCGTTCTCGACGTGGTGCTGGGTGGCTTCCTCGGGAGTGCGTTCGGTGGTCATGGTCATGCGAGAGCCTCGGCAATCGGCCCGAGGGCCAGGGCGGGGATGAAGGTCAGGGCCGCGACCAGCACGACCGTGCCGGCGAGCATGGTGGCGAACAGCGGGCTGGTGGTCGGCAGCGTTCCTTCGGTCTCGGGGACCTTCCGCTGCGCTGCCAGGGAGCCGGCGAGGCAGAGGACGGCCAGGATCGGGATGAACCGGCCGAGCGCCATGCAGACGCCGAGCGTCGACTGGTACCAGTCGTTGGTCACGGTGATGCCGGCGAACGCGCTGCCGTTGTTGTTGCCCGCCGACGTGTACGCGTAGAGCAACTCCGAGAAGCCATGCGCGCCCGGGTTGTTGAACGCGGCGGTGTTGCCCGGGATCAGCAGCGCCGCACCCGCGCCGATCAGCACCACGGCAGGCATCGCCAGCATCGCGATCGAGGCGCAGGTGACCTCGCGCTTGCCGAGCTTCTTGCCCAGGTACTCCGGCGTCCGCCCGACCATCAGCCCGGCCAGGAACATCGCGATGATCGCCATCACCAGAATGCTGTAGAGGCCGGTGCCGACCCCGCCGGGTGACAGCTCGCCGAACATCATGTTCAGCAGCGTCCCGAACCCGCCGAGGCCGGTGAAGCTGTCGTGCATCGAGTTCACCGCACCGGTCGAGGTACCGGTGGTCGAATCGGCGAACAACGCCGACCCCGCGATCCCGAACCGGGTCTCCTTGCCCTCCAGGGCCGCGCCGGCCAGCCGTGCCGCGGCGCCGTTCGCGTGCGTCTCGCCCCACCAGATCACCGCGAGCATGCCCGCCCACAGCGCGCCCATGACGCTGAGCAGGACGTAGCCCTGCTTGGTGTTGCCCACCAGCTTGCCGAACGTGCGGGTCAGGCTGACCGGGATCACCAGCAGCAGGAAGATCTCGATCAGGTTCGACCACGAGTTCGGGTTCTCGAACGGGTGCGCGGAGTTGGCGTTGAAGATGCCGCCGCCGTTGGTGCCGAGCTCCTTGATGGCCTCCTGGCTCGCCGCCGGGGCCAGCGCAATGGTGCTCGCCGAGCCGTCCGGGTTGAGCACCGCGACGCCGGACTTGAGGCTCTGTACCACACCCAGGGCGACCAGGACGATCGCGAAGACGAACGACAGCGGGAGCAGGATCCGGACGGTGCCGCGGGTCAGGTCGACCCAGAAGTTGCCGAGCCGGTCGCTCTTCGACCGGACGAACGCACGCGTGAGCGCGATCGCCACGGCCAGGCCGACGCCGGCGGAGACGAAGTTCTGCACGGTGAGCCCGGCCATCTGGACCACGTGGCCCATGACGCCTTCGGGGATGTAGGACTGCCAGTTCGTGTTGGTGACGAAGCTGATCGCGGTGTTGAAGGCGACGCCCGGGTCGACGGTGCGGCCGAAGTTCAGCGGCAGCAGCGGCTGGATGCGCTGCAGCAGGTACAGGAACAGCACCGAGACGAACGAGAAGCCCAGCACGCCGGAGGCGTAGGTCTTCCAGTGCTGCTCGGATTCCGGATCCGCGCGCACGATCTTGTAGACGGCCTTCTCCAGCCGCCAGTGCTTAGTGCTCGTGAACACGCGGTGCATGTAGTCGCCCAGCGGCCGGTACACCAGCGCCAGGGCGAGCAGCAGGAGGCCGGCCTGTCCGAGGCCGGCCCACGTCGAGGACATCAGAACTTCTCCGGTTTGATCAACGCGATGAACAGGTAGACGATCAGGGCCAATGCCAGGACGCCGCCGAGGACGTTGGCGAACACGCCGGTGCCGCTCACAACCGTTCCAATCCACGCAGGGTCAAGGCCAGCACGGCGAACACGACGATCGCCAGCAGCACATAAGCCAGATCGGCCATGCAACTGCTCCCTTCTCACGCACGACAAGTCCGAGGTCGACCGAATGGTGACCGGACTGGCGGAAGCGTGCCTGCCGGAGTTCCCAACCGGGTGTCACCTGACAGAGTCTTGACGCGGCACAGCACCCCGTTGACGCGTTCTTGACGGGGCGACTACGCAGTGAGACCTCGACCACCCAATCGAGGTCGTCGAGCGGAATGCGGGCGGTCGTCGGGAGTCCACTTCGGAATTGGTCACAACTCGGCGTCGGCCGGGTGAACGGCTCGCCACGCCGGGAATTCCGCGCCAACCTTGAACGATCAACGGTTCCGGTACCCCCAACCGGATCTCACCCCGGGAGTTCCCCTTGGCCGCCGACCCAGACACCCGTCAACCCGCTCCCCCGCGGCACCGCAGCAACGTCCAGATCAGCCACACCAGCCACGACGGCGTGATCTCGGTGGTCGTCACACTGGACGGCCAGGTCCGCGACCTCCAACTGACCGAGTCCGCCACCCGGCGGCCTGCCGCGCAGCTGGCGCGCGACATCCTCGACTGCATCCACTCGGCCCAGGCGTTGTTCGACCCACCAGCCCTGTCGTGATCCCGGCCTAACCGTTGAAGTAACGGTCGTATACGGCCACCCAGACGTCCAAATCAGACAATTCGACCACCAGCTGCCGTCCCGGCCCAGTGAGCACGATGAGCGCGTCATCGCCCGGACACGGGTCCCAGCTTCCCGCGTCTTGACGGCGGAGAGCGCCCTCGGCCGCCAAAACGCGGAGAGCCGGCCCGAGCATCCGACGCGGGACCGTCCGGCGCAGCGCGGCGAACCGGCGGGGACCGATCGCCAGCTCGTCGAGGAGTTCGACCGCACCCGGACAGGAGATCACCCGCGCGAGGTGGTCGTCGGCCATAGCAGCCCCCAGGAGGTGGTGTGCCGGGGGACGTTAAGCATCCGGCCGAGAGCGCGAAGCACCGTTGACGCAACCCTGACGACCAATCAGGACACGTTGACGGAATCCCTACGCCGGGAACCGGTTCTTGATGGAATCCATACGCCGATCCCCGGACACGCCAGGCACGCTGCCGTACGTGCCAGCATCCACGTCATGGCTCAAACGGCTGGTACTCGGACGGCCGTTCCGGAGCGACACCCTCGGCGAGACACTCCTGCCCAAGTGGCTCGCACTGCCGATCTTCGCCAGTGACCCGCTGTCGTCGGTCGCCTACGCGACCCAGGAGATCCTGCTGATCCTGTCCATCGGCGGGCTCGCCTACCTCACGCTCGCGCCGTGGATCGGCTTGGCTGTCGCCGTGCTGCTGACCGTCGTTGTGCTGTCCTACCGGCAGGTCGTGAAGGCCTATCCGAGCGGCGGCGGGTCCTACGAGGTTGCCTCCCGCAACCTGGGGAGCTCCGCGGGCCTGGTGGTGGCCGGGGCGCTGATGGTCGACTACATCATGACCGTCGCGGTGTCGGTGGCGTCCGGTGTGGACAACATCATCTCCGCCGTCCCCAGCCTGAACGAACACCGCATTGCCCTCAATCTTGTATTCGTCCTGATTCTGATGGCGATGAACCTGCGCGGGATCCGCGAATCCGGGCGCGCGTTCGCCATCCCGACATACCTGTTCATCGGCGGGGTCATGCTGATGATCGCGCTCGGCCTCGGGCGGGCTGTCGCCGGTCACGCTCCCGTCGCCGAGAGCGCCGGCTACGACGTCCGGCCCGAACAGGTCGGCCTGACCGGGCTCGCCCTGGTGTTCCTGCTGCTGCGCTCGTTCTCCTCCGGCTGCACCGCGCTCACCGGCGTCGAAGCGATCTCCAACGGTGTGCCCGCGTTCCGGAAGCCCAAGAGCGCCAACGCCGCCCGCACCATGACCGCGATGGGGGTGACCGCCGTGGTGATGTTCGGTGGGATCACCGCGCTCGCCATGATCAGCCGCGTCCGGATCGCCGAGAACACCTGCGACCTCACCGGGTTCCGTGGCGACTGCGCCACCGACCCGCAGCGCACGGTGATCAGCCAGATCGCGGCTGCGGTGTTCGGTGGCGACCATTCGGTGATGTTCTACTTCCTGCAGGCCGCCACCGCGCTGATCCTGATCCTCGCGGCGAACACCGCGTTCAACGGCTTCCCGCTGCTGGCCTCGATCCTCGCCCAAGACCGCTACCTTCCGCGGCAGTTGCACACCCGCGGCGACCGGCTCGCATTCTCCAACGGCATCGTCGCCCTCGCGGTGATCGCCGGTGTGCTCATCTTCGCCTTCGACGGCTCCACGACCCGGCTGATCCAGCTCTACATCCTCGGCGTCTTCACGTCCTTCACGCTGTGCCAGGCCGGCATGGTCCGGCACTGGAACCGCGAGCTCGTCACCGCGACCGACACCCGCGCGCGGCTGTCCATCCAGCGGTCCCGGCTGATCAACGCCGTCGGCGCGGTGCTCACCGCCGTTGTCCTCGTCGTCGTGATGATCACGAAGTTCACCCACGGCGCCTACCTGGTCGTGATCGCCATCCCGGTGCTGTACGTCGTCATGCGCGGGATCCACCGGCACTACACGCACGTCCGCGAAGAGCTGCTGCCCGACGAGGAGAGTGAGCTGCTGCCCAGCCGCGTCCACGCCATCGTACTGGTGTCCACTTGGCACAAGCCGAGCCAGCGCGCCATCGCATTCGCCCGCGCCACCCGGCCGGACACGCTGACGGCGATCACCGTCAACGTCGACGATCACGACACCCGCGAACTGCAACGGCAGTGGGAACAACGCGACCGGAAGATCCCGCTCAAAGTGCTTGAATCGCCGTACCGCGAGATCACCCGGCCGGTTGTGCAGTACGTCAAGAACCTCCGCCGCAGCAGCCCTCGCGACGTCGTGTGCGTCTACATCCCCGAGTACGTCGTCGGCCGCTGGTGGGAAAACGTGCTCCACAACCAGAGCTCGCTGCGGCTCAAGGGCCGGCTGCTGTTCGAACCCGGCGTCATGGTCACCAGCGTTCCCTGGCAGCTGCACTCGACGAAACGCCGGGACCTCCAGCGTGTCCGCCCGCTGCCCGGCGACATCCGGCGCGGTGTCACCACTCAGCGCGGCTCGTCGACCTGACGCCCGGCGCAGAACACCTCGGCGAGGAGCCTCCGCACCGCGTTCTGATAGGCCTCCGTGGGGGCAATTCCGGTGTCCACGTAGGTGATCGAGGCAACCATGGTCCGAGCGCCGTCCGGTGCGCTGTACACCAATGTGCCGTAACCCTGCACGCTGCCGTTGTGGGTGAACAGCACGTTGCCGCTGCAGTTCGCGTCCGCGTGCAGTTCGAACACCCCGAGGCCGTAGTCACTCGTCGGGTCGGGCGTCGGGTGCGTCTTCAGCATCTCGGCCAGCAACGGCGCCGGCAGCAGTCTTCCGCCCAGCAGTGCGGAGTAGAACGTCGCAAGATCCCCGGTGGTCGAGATCATCTCCCCGGCACTAGAGATCCAAGACGGGTTCTGCCGGCTGATGTCGACCGTCTTCTCCTGCCCGGCGTCGGAGTACCGGTAGTAGGCGTGGGCGTGCGGGCCGGGGATCTCCGGCGAGGTGCCCGGCACCACGGTGTCCCGCAGACCGAGCGGGCGCAGGATCTGCCGCTGCAGTTCGTCGGCATACGAGCGACCGGTGACCTTCTCGATCAGGAGCCGGGCGACGACGTAATTGGTGTTGGCGTAGCTCCAGCCGGCGCCCGGGGCGAACCGCGGTGGCCGGGCCAGCGAGTACCGCACCAGCTCCTGCGGCCGGTAGGTGCGGAACCGGTTGTCCACCCACTCCTGGCCCGACCACGCGATCCCGGGGGCGACCGTCCCGTCGTCGTAGTACTCGCCGGTGTAGTTGAACAGCCCGCTGGTGTGCTGCAGGAGCATCCGCACCGTGAGCCGCGGGTCGAAGCCGAGCTCCGGCAGGTAGCCGGCCACCGGGGCGTCCAGCCCGAGCTTGCCTTCGGCCACCAGGCGCAGCACCACGACCGAGGTGAACGTCTTGGTGGTGCTGCCGATCCGGAACCGCCCGCCGGTCGGCGGCTTGGCGGCCGCGCCCAGCTCACGCACTCCGGCGCTGCCGGTCCAGTCGCCGCGCCGGTCGCGCACCCGCAGCTGCACTCCGGTGAATCCGGAGTCGACGATCGCCTGCATCGCCGCTTGCAGCGCCGGCCGGCCCTGCGCGGCCGCGGCCGCCGGCACGGTCGTCCCGGCCAGCAGCGCCACCGCCAGCGCCGTCGCCCCCACTCGCGCCCTGTTCACGATCCCCCTGGTCATCTTCGGTACCTCCGGTCCGTCGGCTCTCCTGGTCACGGCACCCACGGTCGCGGGACGCCCTGACACGAAGCGGACACCGCACTGACACGACGGTGCTACTGCTCGGCCGCGCCGGATCCCCAGCCGCGAGGTGCTACGCCTAACCAGTGCAACGGCCGGGCGCGCAGGGGTCACCCCCCAGGGTTGGCGGTGCGTGACGGGCGTCGACCGCGCCGTGCGGACTCGCTGGTCACCGGCTTGGCCGATGCCACCGGGTCGGGCGCGGCCGCGCCGGTAGGCTCGGTGTTCTCCGGTTCGACCGGGGCGTCGAGGTCCGCATCGGGGGCGGGTACGGCCAGGCCAATGGACAGAGCCATTCGGCGGCGGCCTGGTCCTGGTCCTGGTCTACGACGGTACGGGCGGGTGTCCGCCGAGGGAGCGCAGCAGGAGCATGCGTACGTGTTCACCTCTCGATCAGTCCGGGATGCGGGTCGGCGGGGCTGCGTGCGGACGGACGCCGACCAGGAGCCCAGGACGCGGCGGTGGTCCGCGTCGACCACGGGCAGGTCAAGCTTGGCGAAGATGTTGTTGATGTGCTTCGCCACGGCGCTCTCGCTGACCACCAGCGCCTGCGCGATGCCGGCATTGGAGCGCCCCTCGGCCATCAGGCCGAGCACCTCCCGTTCGCGGGGGGTCAGCCGCGCGAACGTCGCCGGCGGCAAGAGAGCATCGACTTGGGCGTGCTCGGTGCAGACCTTGCGCCAGCGGTCCCGGGCCCGCAGCTGGGGTGGTCGACGACCTGGTCGACTTCCTTGAGTTGCGCGGCGGGGACGCCGGCCGCGGCGAGGCGGGCGTCGAGCTCGGCGTTGGACCACCGGGAGGTGCGGGCCGCGACCTCGGCGTCGCACTCGGCGCGGTGGGCGACGCGATCGACGTTGGTGACGAACCGGGCATCGTCGGCCAAGGCGGGGGCGTCGAGGACGTCGGTGACGAGGGTGCGCCAGCCGGTGTCGTTCTGGACGCCGATCAGCATCTGCCCGTCGCGGGTCTGAAAGGCGTCGTACGGTCCACCGGCGTCGTCTGGCCGTACGGCTCGACCGGCAACCGCAACGCCTACGTGGCTTCCGTAAGTGCGCCTTCGGCAAGGAGTAACGATGGCAAGGCCTCCGGCGACCACTAGGCATGGATCCCGTCACCCTGGGTTTGGCCGCAGCGGCTCTGCTCGCGTCCAAATTCGGCGAAGGCTTCGCGAAAGACGCCGGCAGCGCAGCATGGAACGGCGTCAAACGGCTGCGTGAGGCGATCGCCGCGAAGTTCACAGGCAAGCCGGACGACGAAACCGCGCTCCGAAAGGTCCTGGCCGAGCCCCAAGACACCGACCTTCGAAACTGGCTCGCCAAGCGGATCACGGCCGCGGCCGCCGACGATGACGGGTTCCGAGCGTCGCTGGTCGAGCTCATCGGACAGGCCCAACGCGACCCGGGCGCGCAGACCGTGATCGCGCAGGCCACCGACCACGCGAAGCAGGTCAACATCGCCGGCGACAACCACGGCGGAATCACCCTCTGACCCGATGGCCGACTTCCAGCCACGCGCCGGCGGCAATGCCAGGCAGGTCAACATCGCGGGCGACAACTATGCCCCGATCTTCGTCGACGGCCGGCTCCCACTGCCCACGACGACCCATCAGCTGCCTCCCGACATCCCGGATTTCACCGGAAGGGCCGACCTCGTCGCCCAACTCGAGAAGGCCCGGCGGAAGCTGATCATCAACCTGTACGGACCGCCCGGTATCGGAAAATCGGCGTTGGCGGTTCACGTGGCGCATCGGGTGTCGATATACCGCGAGACGGAGCTGTATTTCGACTTCAGCACCGCACCGGATCCAGAACCCCATGCGGCCCTGGCCCAGTTCGTCGCCGCACTGACACCGGACGAGTTCAACCCAGCTCACCCGATCAACGAACTCCGCGCCCGGTACCTGACATCCACACGGAACGGACCGTGTCTGATCTTGCTCGACAACGTCCGCGAAGCTGCCCAAGTACGCCCTTTGATTCCCAGTAACGCATGGTCGGTCGTCATCATCACCAGTCGATCGCCCTTGACCACTCTGGCCGGTGCGCACCTGCAGCGCGTGGAACTGCTCGACGAAGCAGAGTCGATCGCGCTGTTGGACACCGTTGCAGGAAGGTCATCCGGCAGTGAACCGGCGGCCGCCGCTCTGGCTGCCGTATGCGGTCGCCTGCCGCTCGCCATCAGAGTCGCTGGCGCCATCGCCAGGAAGCGGTCCTACCTGAGCTATGAACGCCTGGCCGAATCACTCCAGGACGAACGCACCCGTCTTTCGTCTCTCGCGGAAGCCGACCTCGATGTTCGCAGCGCCTTCGAACTCAGCTACCAAGCTCTGACCAACTCGGCACAGCTGGCGTTCCGGCGAGCTGGCCTCAGCCTCACACCCGAGTTCTCCCTGGCCGATCTCGCGGCCCTGCTGGACGACGATAAAGCCGCGGTCGCGATGGCTGCTTACGAGCTGGCTGACGCCCAACTGGCCGAGACGGCGGACGGCATTTGGTTCCGCTACCACGATCTGATTGCACTCTTCGCCCGCGAGAAGGCCAAGGCCGACGATCCCAGCGATACGACCGACGCGTGGGAACGCCTCGTCGACCACATCCTGAACGAATTCGTGACCGGTTACCGCGCGGCGGTCGGGTCGACCCGCCGATTGGCACAGACACGCTGGTTCGAAGGGTTTGCCTCCGTCGACCCAGCCAACACTCGCGACGTTCACTACGTGCCACAACGCCTGCTCCACGGAGACGTACCCGCGAGCTGGCAGGAACAGCTCCACCCCAAGGCCCGCATGCTGGTGTTCGGCGGTCCCGGTGCCGGGAAAACCACGCTGGCCGAGCGCATCTGCTTCGAACTGGCGACCGAAAACGCCGACCGCTTGGCTCTCTCCGTCCCAATGCGGCACTACCGGGATCAAGACGACATCGTCGACCTGGTCACGTCGTCGATCGGTCAGCGGTTCAACCTCCGCCTTCCGCGGCAGGTCCTCGAGACTCTGTTCAAGAGGTACAGAACGGTTCTGGTTCTGGACAGTCTCGACGAGCTGCCGCGCCCCTCCCGCGCTCGAGCGGTCGCCGCGATCGAGCGCTTCTGCGCGGATTATCCGTCGATCGCCGTGCTGGTTACCAGCAGGCCTGACGAGAAGCTGCAGCGCAACGGGATCGCGGCGTTCACGGCCTTCCAGGTTGCCCCGTTCACCGATGACGAGATCCAAGAATTTTCGCAGGCGTGGCTCGCCGGCGCAGATGCTCGCGGCATGACCGCGTTCGCGCCGGCAGCGTCATCACCCCCGTGGGCCGCGAACCCGCTGCTCCTGAGCTGGGGTCTCACGCACTTCCTGCGCTACGGACGGATGTTCGAGAGCGAACTGGACCTCCACGAGGCAACTTTCGATCTGACGGTCGGCGAACGGGACCGCCGCCGTGGGATTACCCGTGCGAGCTTGCCGCGGCGCGAGCTGGTCAGATCCACGATGTTCCTCGCCGCTTGGATGAAATCCGACGCGGATCGGACCGCGGGAGTCACGCGGAGCCGGCTCCTCGCCGCTCTGGAAGAACAAATCGAAAGCTACTTTCATCCTCAACTTCTGGACGAGCTGAACAGCACCGTTAACGCGATCTACGAGTCCGGCGTGGCTTCTGACGGAGAGCCTCTGTACGCCGTCGTCCAGGATACTTTCGGCGAGTACTTGGCCGCCCGTTGGGTTGTCGAGGACGCCCGGGACGACGAGGACCTCGCCCGACGGGTAGCCGGCATGATGGCCGTCGGCCGGTTCGACGCGGGCTGGCACTACGTGCTCGAGCTCACCGAGCGGCGAGGACGCCCGCGTACAGACCTTCTGCTTCAACTGCGGCAAGCGGCTGACGTCATCCCCGACCCGGTCGACAAGGCCCGAGTCATCGAAATGATGTCCGGTGTACGGGGAGGTATCGGTGGTAGTGCTACGAACTCGTGAAGCCCAAATCGCACCGTCTTCGAGCAGAGGCTCGAGCAGCTCAGGCTGCCGACCGCGCGACCGAGCGCGGTGCCATTTGACGGTTTCGGTGCCGTACAGCTGATCCGGCGGGCACAACGTGTGCGCCAACGGCCTCAAAGCGGCGTAATGGTCGGACGACCGCAACGACGACGGTCAGCCGCTACGGATGGGAACCGTCACCTGCTGAGCGGGCGTTGTCCTGCAGGTCAGGGTTCTTCCATCTGCGCCACGGGTCGAACGTGAGGTCGCCACTCAGCTTCGTGCCCTCGAAACGGGCCTCGCCGTCGAACGTCGCGGCGTCGAACTGGGCGCCGTCGTTGAACGCCGCACCATCGAATCGGGCGTCACCCGCGAACGTCACGTTGCCGAACTCCGCTCGGCCCGTGAAGCTCGTCCGATCGAACTACACGTCCCCAGCGAACGTCGCGCGACCGAACCCGGCGCCGCGACCGAACGCCGCGCCGCCGAACCGGGCGTCGCCCACGAACGTCGCGCGACCGAACCCCGCGTAGGCCGTGAAAGTCGTCCGGTCGAACCCCGCGCCACCGGCGAACGCCGCACCGCCAAACCTGGCGCGATGCGCGAAAGTCACGTCGTCGAATGCGGATCCGCCACTGAACGTCGCGTGTCTGAAACAAGCGTCGCCGGCGAAGGTCGCCCTGGTGAACGCGGCATCTCCCCCGAAGATGCTGTCGCGGAACCTGGCCTCACTATGAAACAGAGCCGCACGGAACCCGGCCCGAAGAGTGAAGGTAACGTCGGCGAATCCGGCGTTACCGTCGAACGTCGTGCCCTTGAACTGTGCGCCGCCCGCGAAGACGGCACCACCGAACTGCGCGTTTTCGGCGAAGGCCGCATCACCAAACTGAGCACTTCCAGCGAACGTCGCCGAACCGAATGAGGCAGCACGCAAGAATTTCGCAACACCGAACCGGGCCTCTCCGGTGAAGCTCGCGCCACCGAACTGGGCTGTGCCCGCGAAAGTTGCCACGCCGAACCGAGCGTTTCCGGTGAACGTCGCGCCGCCGAACCGTGCGTCTCCGGCGAAGGTCGCGCCGCCGAACGCGGCATCCCCGATGAACGTCGCTCCACCGAAGCGGACATTGCGCACCCGGCAGTTGCCCAGGTTGAAGTCGACCAGGTTCGCGTTTGTGAGGTCGAGATCGATCTGGCCCCAGAACGCGTCGCGGCCCGGTAGTAGATGGTCGGCGAGGATACGTTGAGCAGCGAGCCTGACTTCGGCGGTCCGAGCGGTGTCAGGTGGTTCGTGGGGCATGCGCAGGTATGCGCAAATAACGTTGACGATGCTCTGCCGCTGGCGGGTGTTGTTCTGTGCGAGGCGTTCCAGGGCATAGAGACCGGCCAGACGCACGGAAGCCTCGGCGGAGCCGAGTTGGTCGGCGGCCTTAGTGTAGAGCTCGGTGAGGTTCTTCTCGACCGCGTCGTTCTCACTGTGCCACTGCCGTCGCACCGCCAGCAGCAGAGCGAAGATCCCGGTGGTGCCCGCACCAATCCCGAGCCCGGTCTTGATCGCCTCGACTCTGGCGGCACCGGCGTCCTTCGCCAAGGCCGCCTCTCCGAGAAGCCAGCTGATCGCGGCCCAGGCCACGACGACCACCACGACGGCCGCGCCGACGACAAACCACCAGCTCATCCCCGCGTGCCGCTTGTCCTGCTTCCGGTCACCACGCAGCATCCAGCCGCCGACGGCCGAAGCGCCCGCGCCAACGGTGATCAGAGCGAGCGACGTCGCATGTGGCCGCGCCCACCGACCCAGCGCCGACCAGTCCACCCATCCAGACAGCACAATCGCACCGGCGAGCAAGGCCACCCCACCGAGCGCGAGCACACCGACGGCGGACCGTTGGGCCGGCTTGATCTCCCACCTCGTCATGTACGATCAATCGCCCGCTGCAGGACCGCTGTAACAACCCGGCCAGCTCCAAACGGTCTCGTTGTCACACCAAAATTAAGACGCGGCCTGGAGTCGGATCGCCAACCTGACTCCCTGCAATCCGTGGGGTAATACTGTGTCCGAGGACGATCTTGCTCACTACCTACACGAATACGGTTGCCTGGATAAGTACGCGACCGGCGATCATCGCTCCAGTTGGCCCCCCCAACCGAAGCGCAACCCCGAGATGCGATCAGAAGTGTGCGCGCTCAGCTACTCTAAGCAAACTTACCACTTATGGACCGATTCAGAAAACCACGAGCCTGAAAATTGAAGGAAATCGACTAATTCACCCCTTAGGCGCCGCGAATAGTGGAGGCCTTGCTGAATGCTGCGAGTTTTCAACTGCCGAGATTGGGATTAGCTTGCAGATCCCACAGCAGGATGCTTCCAAATATTCCATAACCCCTTCAGCCAACTATCAACATCGACAATCCTCTTAATTTCACGATCCTTCGCATATCGGAAGAATCGGAGCATTTCTCCGATATCAAGTATTTCTTCCCGGGAGGCGTTAGCGTCGATCTCCCAAAGCTCGTGGACAGCCATAGCCAAAAGACTCCAGCCAGCGAATGTTGGATCATCATGCGCAACAGCAATGCCGCATGCCTTCTCGATGGCTTGACGAGAGATTTGGTGAGCTTCGCCGCCAATTGGCAGATCGTTGTCGACAAAATTTGCCGATGGAATCTGACGCAGCAGCTTGATCGCAGCCGAAGCAGGAAGGCTTGCTCGAAATGGAGCCGACATGCAGTCAACGATCCACTCAACCGTTGAGCGTGGCCCAAAACTCATGATTGGACTGTGGCAGCCTTCGAAAAGTTCGACAAACGACCTTGAGTGCCTTGCATCAAGAGCTCCCCCGGCATGCAAGCGAATACTCTTAATTAAAACTGACCTAGGGGACATAGGTAGGTTGATATAGTGATCACTTACCATCTTTGTCCGGGCACCACTAAGACGATCGAAATCTACGTGATGAATAAGAGGCTGGCCAGCCATGTAGCCGAAGTGCGTCGCGATCCAAGCTCTAGCCTGCGCAGCGCGACCAGGCACTTTGGCCAGACTATCTATCGCAGCGGAAAGCGTCTCGATCAGCTTTTCGTATGCCGCATCCACATACTGATAGTCAGAATTAAGCAACGCAGATAGGCCGTTACTTCTCCCTAATGCGAAATGGTCAATACTTATATCCATCAAGCGGCGCAGCACATCAGAGGCCATGGGCATAGTCTCCGAGGCACGTAGCAAAAACTCAACTAAGGAGACGTCCTCGTCATTCAACGATGGAACGGGGCGGAAAGTAGATCCCTGTCGAGCCTGGACGATCGACTCTGCACGCACAAGGATCTGTTCCATTATTCGCGCGGCACCAGCCTTTTTGCTTCGCAAGCGTAGCGAGATACAAACTTGAGCGAGTATCTCCCAGCGACCAGCTGATATTTGAGGCGCAATAAGTTGGACAATCTCCTCCGGCGTATCCATCGTCCGGTCCACATAAAGCGCAGCGAAATACTCCATAAAGCTGGCGTGCGTAAAACTAAAGGTTTCTTCTTGCCTTGGCCCGTCGTCGACGTTAGCGAAGATCCAAGCTCTACCACGGCACAGTTCAAGCAACTGTCGCGTGACAGCTAGAGCACCTCTTCGGTCTGGAACACCTTCAGCCAGCAACGGATCAACGACGAGTTCAAAGACCTCTTTCTCGGTCACGCCGTCTTGGTAGTGCCGATCGGTCAATACCGCGTATGCAACATAGCTGAGCGCGACTTCCACAAGATCCAGATTGTTCGGTCGTCCACCGAATCGACGCTTGCCATCCCAGCGATAGAGGAACAAGTCGACACATTGCCGGAAGATCTCCGCTCGCCTGTGGGGAATACTCCCATGTTCCTGATACAAAATGCATATAAAGGCGAGCATCAGCGGGTTCGTACGGAGATCTGCGATAGGCCTGCTTAGCTCCAGGAACTTTCGCACAACGCCGGCTATTGGCATATCGTCTGACTCGTGGGTCAGACTAAACCAGCGTTGCGCGTATTCGCCTACCTGATCTTGACTAAAGCTGCTAATGACAAACTCGTCGAAAAGTTCCGGATTTAATCGCGCCACCGAATAGCCTACACGCCTAGACGTAACGACGATCCGCACGAAAGGATATAAAGCGGCTATCGCATCAATAGTTTGCGCGGCCGCCTCCCTGGCCGCCGAATCGATCAGTTCGTCAAGGCCATCGAATACCAGGAAGGCTTTTCCTTCCGTCAAAATTCTACGCACTGCACCAGTGGGCGCGCCAGCTTGATAGCGGTTGCGGAGAATTTCTTCGATGACTGACTCGACAGAGAATCCGTCAAGTCCTACTTGAATATTTCTCAAACGAACTATGAACGGTACCATGCCAAAGCCAAATGACTGTCGAGCCAACAAGGTCGAAGTTGTCGATTTTCCCGCACCAGGGTCACCCAGGACGACTGCCTTGTTGATGAATTTGAAGAATCCTTCAAATTCAACTCGGCTTCCCGATGTCAAGTTATGCGCACTAGGACTCCACGGTTGAAACTCGCCTCGCACGAAAAGTTGTTCGTGTGGCACGAGTCGTCGCTCAACCTGCGGAAGCTGGATAGTCGAGTGACGAGATTCAAAGACTTTACGGTAGGCACGCTTCCAGTTAGCGAAGTCCACAATCCCCGGTTCGACGCTTCTTGAAATTACTTCCAAATATTGGTCGATCCCTTCGAGTTGGCTTCGGATCAATGTCCTAAAGGCCCAGTCAAGCGCGCGTTCTGGCGTACGCAAAGAGCGAACCAATGCTTCCGCCCATGCTTTACCACGCTCGGCTAAGAGTTCAAATAGGTCGGAGGTATACGCCTCTAACTGATCGAAACGAACCTCCTGAAACTTCATCGATTGATGTTGATCAGTCTTATATCGGGCAGCTACTTGACTTCGAATCAGAAATGCAAGCGACTTCTTTATCTTTGCACCAGTTTCTGGCGCAATGGCTACATCTTCCTCGCCACCCGTCTTCCGCCGACTGTTAGCCTCAAGCTGTAGAGCGATAATTCTCTTGAAAATTTCAATACCATTTGGCGAATCCAGTACGGCTTTTATGTCACGCTGCGTGATCCCAGCCGGTATCTGCGCTAGAATACTGAGCGTCGTCGGATTCAAACTAAGGCGACCAAGAGCCATGTAAATATCCGTGCGCCCATACCCTCTTCGTGCCAATGCATGTCTCACTCCGTGCAAGACAGGCTTTGCTGCTTGGCCCAGGAGCCGGCCGACGAGTGCTTCTTCGAAGCCAGGCATACGAGCACCTCATCTATCCGGCGAGCCGCCAGCCCGCGAAGTCTGCAGTATGGGGGCAATGCATCCCACACCCGGTCGCGGCACCACACCGACTGCCGTCATCCTCCACCCACGCACTCGCTGCGAGGTACAAGGGCGACGCGCGTTGAAGAGAGCCATGCATACATGATCGGAGTTATCCACGCAGCTGTTACGCCTCGTCAGCCCGCAGCGAGGCCGGAGGAAGTTAGACTGATCCTTTCATTCTGGCCCGGATGTGTTGGTGGGCAGGCCTGTCGCTGATCAGAGATAGATGATCATCGGTATGTCTCGGTACTCGCAAGGCGAAGCCACTCGTATCACGACCTTCGCCCAAGATCGTTCCGCAAGACCAGAACCTTCACATGCTGTTCAATCGTGGCTGCCGCTACCGCTGTCACACCAGACCTTCACCGTCGCGTCCGGCCTAATCCGCACTCGTCGCAAGCACCTCGGTTCGGTTCGGCACGTTAGCCTCGCGGCAAGACCGACCAGGACGACCATAGTCGTGACCGCGGTCAGCCGACGCAACAGCTTGCTCCGGGTGGGTTCGATGGCCACAGTCTATCCGACGGGGTCAGCCGGCTCGCGCAATTCGCCGAGTCCATCGGCGACGTCGGGGCCTCGCTCGCGGCTACCGGAGGTCAGGTCACCTGTCGATCCTGCGTGGTACCCCGCAGGAGAAGCCAAGGTCTGCAGCCCACCATGCAGACTTACCACGGCAGACGAGACTGTCAGCAACCAGCTGCTGTTACTCTGCCCCGGCTGCGATGCGCGACCCTATGGGTTAATTGAGCATCCGAGACGATCTTACCCACCATCTACAACGTTGTGGCTCAACTGATCGGCCAAGTTTTAGCTGGTCAAAGCCACATCCGTGCGACCCTGTGCCAACCAAACGAGTCACCGATCTCCTCACCGCGTCGACACTGCACTGGCCGCGTTGCCCCATGCACCGCTATTCGACCACCCCAACTAAGTTGATTGCGCGGAGGCAGTAGAAGCAGACGCCGAGCGCGCCTGTTGCGCGTCGCGTTCGAAGGCGAGCGAGCGTTCAGCGTTTTCGACGAGCTGGTCATACGTGATGACCTCTACTCGGTTGATACCAGCGTTGTACTGACGCAGTGTCCGTGCAACAACGTTAGCCGGAGCTTCTGACGGGCTGTCGTGACCACTGTGACCGATGACGACGGTCGCGAACACCCGACTCATGTCGTACTCTTGGCCAAGTTCATTTCGAAGAACACCCGAAACAGTGATTCCCTGCTCGTCAAGCGCCCGGAGATAGTTCATAGCCTGAGCTGTAGCTTCATGCACATCAGGGCCCGCGATCCAATGATTGCGATGATGCACAACCAGTCTACTAATACTGGGACGTTTGAGTTCGACGATATGCAGAGTTCCGTCCGCACGGAGCAACGGGATATCCGTCTGGTCAAGCATTGTAAGGGCTCTCCGCTGGGCAACGCCCACATAATTACCCCCAAAGATCCAGTAGGCGTCGCCTATTAATTTCTGGATTGCCAACTCTGTACAATTTGCGTCGTCAGTAAGCCTGCGAAGGCTTGCTACCATCTTGCGACGACGCTCAAGTACTGCTGCACCCGCCGCAGAAATCCCTGCATCGCTATCCGCGAGAAGTTTGACAATCTCGCCAATATATGCATGTCGCGCGAGCGCTTCGGCGATTGCATTCGGAGAAACCTTGCCTTTCGCAAGCAGATCGAGCAGTGCCGCCCCAGGTGAATCAGCATCAACAAGTTGATATCGACCAGTACGCGATGTGTCGTTGCATAGGAAAGCTAGCAAACGGTCAATCTCGTCGTTCTCACAGTGCCAGGAGTTCTTTGTATTAGCGCCGGCCTCCTGGGTTGCGTCTCCGCTAACGCGGACGTCGAAACTAGTAAACCTCAGCTCCCGCTTACGAATCTCTCCCGAATCACGGCTACCATAGTGGGTCAACTCGACCGTCTTCTTGACATCGCGGCCATCTTTGAGTATGGCTCCACGATGCTGCAGCCGTGCTCCACGTCTGCCATTGACCCAAATCCTTAACTCGCCTTCAGGGCTCCCCTGGGCATCACCGGGCTCACTCACATGTCCTCCCTCGACGAGGTTGTACTATTGATCGCTTACTGCCCAGCTGGAGTTACAACTCCACACCGACGCGCAACCCGCGACGCTCCGAACGTCGCAAACTCACCCAACATCGATGGCCTCGGGCGGCAACTCATCGAGCTTCGACGCCAGAAAGTCACCTAACAACCTGCATGCGGGGACATAAGTAACATCTACAAGTTCACCCGTTCGGCCTAGACTGAGAAGTAACCGATCAACTCATTGGACCGATCTTCGCAAGAGCGCTCAACTACAACGAGCCGGACGACGCCAGTCACAAACACCGAGCAGGAGACCAACCTTGTTGCCGATTTCAGACACAATCCTCGGTAAGCTCGACCTGAAAACCGCAACGCAACAAGAGTCGGTAGCGACGAGAAACCTCTTGCCGCCGGAGCCATGGCAGCCGATCGGCGTACAGAAGGCAGACGATATTGCTCGATGGGTGGAGTCGAGGCTGCGAGCTGGAATGAGAAACAGCCCAGCAATGATCGTAAATGCAAAGAAGCCAAGCCAGGGAATCAGACCAGTACCTGTGGTTGGAATAGGTGAGCGAGTTGCGATTCGCGCGTTGACAAACTTGGCGTTAGCAGAAATATCTCCCCCAGCCAGGTCAATGGAAGACTATAAGCGCTTCGTCCTTGGCCCTATCGATGACACCTTCACAGGGAATGCAGCAACACCCGCAGGAATTCGTCGTGCTCGATGGAAGTACGTAGTCGAGACCGACATCACTGCATTCTATCAGTATGTTGACCATGAGATCCTTCGCCAAGAAATAGAGCTCCAGACCGGCATGGTTCACGAGGCAAGGGCGTTGATTGAGGCGCTTGGCGAAATTCAGAACGCCGCCTTCGGATTACCTCAGCTTATTGATTCTTCAGATCGTTTATCAGAGATCTATATAGCAATCATGGAGCGAGACCTCGTACGCCAAGGCCTGCAAGTCTGGCGCTACAACGACGACTTCAGAATTGGTGCCGCTAGTTACGCCGCGGCTCAAAACTCACTGGAGCGAGTCGCCGCAAGTGCTCGCACTCTAGGTCTAACTATTGGCGAGAACAAAACTTTTATCTACCGTACAATGACATATTTTATGCGCTATGCCACCACCACTGCCGACGATGAAGACGCTCACATCGACCCCGCAGAATTCGATCCCAATGCAGACTATGAAGACCTCAATGACGAGGAGAGGCTCGAGAAAGCTCGCGACGAACTTTCACGACTGGACCTAGAAGCAGGACAGCCAGGAAGGATGAATCTCGCGAAGCTTACAGTCGACGATTTGCGAACCCTTCGCAAATCGCTCGGCACGCTGGCTAAATATGGTGACGAGTCCGCATTAGGCCGAGTGACAGGACTTTTCCTTTATGGACCGTCCCTAACACCGAGGCTTATCGAATATCTGATTGCCGTTTCCGACGCGAACGTCGACGAGGTCATGGACATTTGGAAAGGTTTGACCGATGACCACGGGAGAACCCTGAGCGACTGGCAAAAAATCTGGTTGACGTACCTGTTGCGAGAAATTCAGATTCCCGCAAACGATATCAGCCTATGCAATGCTTGGCTGTCAGCACAGCTTAAAATGGCAGAAAACGACCTATTTCACGCCGAGCTGTCGCTTGCGCTGGCAGAGCAAGGCGCAATTGAGTTCTCCGACCTAGATATTGCGTTGCGCGTCAGGGCCGAAGCCGTTGCGCCCTGGTACCTGCTCGCAATGAGAGAGTTGATATCGAGCGGCAATGCAGAGCAGAACCGAATCCAAGCCGTAAAAAGCACTTCACCGTTCTACAAGTTAATCCTGGAGAGCTAATCAAATGCAGATATCTCCCAGGTTTCAGGTTACCGAAGACGCACTCCGACTTCTTGGCAAGGTCTACGCAGAAAGCGTATCTCGGGCCGCAACTAACACACCTCGCATCCGACCGCCGGGCGACTATATCGCTGGACGCCAGACTGAAGAACACTCCTCATTCTTGAGGTACGTTAGCATCACCGAGTCTTACATCGACGCGCTGTCAATGCACCGGTTCAATACTATAGTTGACACCTCCTCCGAGGTCCTCGCACGCCTAGTTGCAGAAATTGAAGTATCTTCGACCAGCTCATGGTCATCCAGGAGGTCGACCTTCAAGACGCACCATGGAATAGACTTGAACAAATGTACAGGATGGAAAGAATTTGAGGCAGCCATCCAGGTCCGCAACTGCTTGGCACACGGTCTCGGCAGACTGACAGCGAGGCAGCGCGGGAACGCAAACATAGGTCCTATGCTGTCTCGAATCGATGTGATGATTGGCGCGAATTACCTATATCTTGGCGCGAGTACCTTGTCAAAGGTGTTTTCAGCTTGCAGGGCTTTTATTCTCAGCGTCGACTCGTCAGTTGGCATTCCGTAGCGAAGGCTCAAGTCTTCGGTACGCGCGATTCGGCGTCCGTCGTGCGCTCTCTGTCGGAAGACTGCCTCGTGACAGAATTTTTGCCCGTCGCCGGTTCCGCAGAAGTCGGTGACGGACGCCTGACCTCCACAAAAAGGGTGGTTGCGACGTCGAGCACATGACGGACGTTGACAAGGTCGGTTACAGCGGCCAGTTCGGCGATCGCAGAGTGAGGATCATCGCAGGCGTCACGACGCGGCGCGCGTTGGCGATGGCCTGTCCAGGCGCTGGTCGAGCAAGGACAACAGGTCGGTAGCGGAAGGATGGGCAGCAGCCGCCCTCGCGGCGGGCGCGCCGACCGCGATATGTCGCCGGGCCCCCACCGCTGGGCCGAGGATGCCTCTTGCCGAAGCCACCGCGGACCGGTTCGGCCACGCCGACCTCTTCAGCCTTTCGAGACTAGTTTCGTGACGATGACACGGGGAGTTGAGCTATTGGCCACGAACAGTGTCACGTATCTGGCCGTCCCATCCGTCCTGCGGGCGGTCTCGCTGTCACACTAGCGTGACAGCTATAAAGGTGTGTCGACCTGCGGAGATGTTACTCGTTACCGCTGTGACGCGTTCGCCTTGAACCCGTCACAGCGGTTGCATATGGGCTCTGCGGCGCTGGATTTGAGTCCGAGACAGAGTACCTGTCACGTCGGGCGGCGAAAATTTCGCTGGCGTCGACCATCTCGCCGCGGTACGCGGTCAGTGGCTCAAGGACGACCGATCCGACCCTGCCGAGGTGGGATTCCCTGCTCACGTCGATAGATGGTGTCGCAGCGTTCGCACTGCCGAGGGATCTGGTGTCGCCGACGCTCGTCGGACAGCTCGAACAACGCGGCGCCGGAGGCGCCACAGATCATCGTGATGATCTGTCCAGGCGCCGGGATCTCCGTCAGACGGGTCCGATGCCACTCGCCGTCGATTACCGGCTGGATGATGAGCGGGTCGATGTAGATTGCCGCGGTCACCGCGTCGCTCGAATCAGCGCAGATGCGCTCAAGGCCGACGTGCTCGCCGGCTCATCGAACGCGCGGCGCAGGAGGCCCCTTGCCGTGTCGCGGTAGCAGCTCAGGATCTTGCGGTCGGTCAGGTAGGTGTTGCAGTGGTGGTGCCTGAGCACCACGGCGATCGGATCGGATCGATCCTCGAAGAGCGTAAAGGCGCCGATCGACTTCAGGGCAGTCTCCGTTGACGGCACGAACCGGACAGTCACGTGCTTGAGCTGCACCACGGCGCGGAGGTGCTCGATTTGCTCGCTGTGCAGGTCGTCCATGCTGCGGAGTGCCTGGTCAGCGATCACGAACGTGTAACGACGGTTTCCGTCGCTCAGTGCTTGCTGGCGGACTTGGCGGCTCAGCAGGTCCATGTCCCTGCGGTCGTCCTGGAACACGGCCTTGTCGAGCGCTCGTTCGGCATACGCCCGGGTCTGGAGAAGCTCGGGGATGCACGAGGGTGCCCACTCCACGACGCGGCTGGAGAGCTGTTCGTATGTCCACAGCAGGTGCCCTAGCTGCGGATCAGACTGGTCGATCAGGTTCGCTTCGCCAGCGCGCGGGGCGAGCGCCATCACCCGGTCGTACTCGGCACAATCGACCCGGAGATACCCGAGGATCCATGCCACGGCGGTCTCCGGCGCGACTCTAACGCCCAGCTCCCACGCCGAGAGCACGGCGGGGTGAACACCGATCTTCTCTGCCAGCCTGCGCAGGCCTATTCCGCGGCGCTTGCGGGCATCGCGCAGGCTGCTGCTGACGGCAACAGTCGCGGGCGGACGGATGATCGGCTTGGGCATCTTCGAGTCCTTGCTGAGGGCTGTTGGCGGCAGGCGCGCGCATGGGAGCTGCGGATTGAGGACGGGCGTTGGGTGGCCTGCTGTCAGGGCGGGCTCTCGGCAGGGAGCGCAGCTCGGACCTCCGCCACCAGAGCGCCGGCTGTTGCCGCGACCGTCTTTAGCGCGTCGATGTGCTCCAGCAGGCGGTCCAGGCCCAGCGGGGTCAGGCGGAGTTCGCGGGATTCGGCACGGCAACGGAGGTAGCCAGCCGCGCGCAGGAACTCGATGTGCAGTTCCAGGTCGGGCGTGGGAAGCCCCAAAGCCTGCTGAACTGCGAGTTGCGAACGCCAACTGGTGTCGGCCAGCAGGCAGGCGATGTACAGGCGGACCGGCTGGAGCAACAGCGCGTCAAGGTCCGTACGCGAAGGGGGCGAGATCGGCGTCATCGTCGCCTCACCGCGACGCGCGCGGAGGCGT
This sequence comes from Amycolatopsis sp. MtRt-6, assembly GCF_017308975.1. Taxonomy (GTDB): domain Bacteria; phylum Actinomycetota; class Actinomycetes; order Mycobacteriales; family Pseudonocardiaceae; genus Amycolatopsis. Next base: position 35,551 of record NZ_JADWPD010000027.1, read on the forward strand.
TCACGAGTTCACGACACGTCGGACATGAACGGTCGGCCGGTGCCAGGCAGGAGTGAATCAGCACTTCGTGGCCACAGAGGGAGTGGTACCGGCCTTGCTGAAGGCGGATGCCGCGCAGGAACTCCTCATCCGTGACCGCGTGCGTCAGGCCGTCCAGGACGCACCGGTACCAGCTGATGTAGAGCGCTGGATGCAACGACCTGCAGCTAGTGCCTGTCATGTCCCCTCCCTTCGACCTCCTGGTCTGATGAAATCAGTCAAACGGGAGTCAGATCCGACGACCAGAGCACCAGTGCGGCGGTTGTGTGGCGCCTACGCCGCACTAGCGTGTCTGAGCTGCAGTTACTGCTGCTACATTGATCTGGTCAAGCAGGGTTGGAGGCCGTTCATGCCCGTAGGGCGACGTCGCGATGGGCTGATCTCAGCTCGTAAGGTTGCCGGCTTCACTCAAGAGCGTCTGGCGGACGTGCTGCACGTCGACCGGTCGACCGTTGCGCGCTGGGAGGCGGGCGACTTCGTGCCACTCCCCTACCTTTGGCCGAAGCTCGCGAACGTGCTCGGTCGTTCACGAGACGAGTTGCAGGCCCTGATCGGTCCGAGCGCCGTCACGCGTGAGATCGACCCCGACGACTCGTTCGAGCCGGTGTTCACGTGGCTCGATCGGCACGCCGGGTGGCCGCTGGGGCGAGCCCGTGAACAGGTCTACGCGAGTGCAGCCATCTCGACTCGGGACCGGCCGAATCCGCCGCGAAGCGTCATCGCAGATGCCCTGGGTGACTACTACGCACCGCCGACCAGCGACCACCGGCCGTACACCGCACGCTGTGGTCGAACGGAGGTGATCACCAGCGTCCTGACGCGGCCGGCGTGGCTGGATCTCGCCTGCTCGCTGACGGCCACAGGCGAGCAGGCCGCCCTCGAGAGTAGCGGTGCGCGACCGTCCGTGGCGGTTGACGAGCGGGCTGCGGTGCAGCGTCTCGCGGATGCAGCCGCGTCCGGCATCCGGATCGCCGACGTTCCCCTGTACCGGCTGATCGAGGTCGACCCGCGGCGCGGGGCAGTGCGGACGAAAGTCGGGATCGCGTCGTTCGCCGAGTACGCGCTTAGCGTTGACCTGCTGGAACGCGAGTTGATCGAGCACTTGGCGGGCGGTCGCACCGCGCGTCCAGGGCACATGCCGCTCCGCGACCGCCAGCTGCCTGACGTGGCCGCTGTGCTCGACCTGCCTGGGCGCCTCTGCGCGGGTGGCGTGCTGGCGTTGACCGCGATCGCACGGCCGGCGGACCCGTTCAGCGGTGATGCCGACTTCGTGCTGCTGGTTCAGAAGCGGTCCGCGCAGGTCGTGAACACGGTCAACCGTCTGTCGGTGATCCCGAAGAGCTTCCATGGACCGCTCGCGGACCGGCGAGCGGACGCCCGGATCGGCGTTACCCTGCGCCGTGAGCTTGAGGAGGAGCTGTTCGGCAGGACGGACGTCGACCGGTCTGCCGGAGACCTCAGAGTCGCCGATCCCATGCACCCGACCAGGCTGTCCGCTCCAATGCGGTGGCTGACCGAGAGGCCTGGGCGGCTGCGGATGGAGTGCACCGGGTTCGGGCTCAACCTGGTCAGCGGGAACTATGAGTTCGCCAGCCTCGTCGTGATCGAGGATGAGGAGTTCTGGCCGCGGTTCGGCGGCGACGTTGAGGCGAACTGGGAGGCCGCCGGCCTACAGCAGTATTCGACGCTCGACGGTGACTTGGTCACCGAACTGATCGGTGACGAAAACTGGAGCAACGAAGGACTGTTCGCGTTTCTCCAAGGTTTACGTCGACTCGCCGAGATCGGCGGTGATCGGGTAAATATTCCCGCCGTCGAATTACGTTGCTGAGGGCCAGCGAACTGTCAGCACGACCGAATCCGCCAACGCTTCCCAAGAATGGTCGATTCCCGGGCCCCACATCACGTAGTCACCCTGACGCGTCATAATCTTGCCGCCGCCGGTGACCTCTACGCGGAACTCGCCGGAGACCAGCATCACCAGCGTGGTTCGCTGGTCATCGGACGTCCACTCGGGCCGCTTGTCGCCCGCAGGGTGGTTGGCCCACTTGACTTCGACGTCTTTGGAGGCTCGTACGCCCTGCGACGGGTCGATGAAGTGGCCGACCAACCAGCCGCGCGTGTCGGCCGCGTCCTCGTTGGCGTTGCCGGCGGTCCAACCGTCGCTCACTGGCCTATCTCCCATTCGATTGCGGGCAGTTTAACGCGCTCTCCACCGATTTCCGCAAGGCGCCGAAGCCCTTGCGTCATGGCGAACAGTCCCTCGTTGCTCCACGTTACATCACTCAACAACTCGGTGACGAGTTCCGCGTCGGTAGTCGAATACTGACGAAGAGTCGCGGATTCCCAGTTTGCTTCGACCACTCCGCCGTAGCGTGTCCAGAATTCTTCGTCGTCGATGACGATCAGGCTCGCGAACTCGTAGTTGCCGCTCACGAGGTTCAGGCCGAACCCGGTGCACTCCATCCGTAGGCGGCCGGGCTCGGCGAGGAGCCAGCGCATCGGCTCCGTGAGCCTGGTCGGGTGCATCGGGTCCGCAGTCAGCGTGTCGGCGACGGTGTTGTCAGCGTCCGGTCGGCCGAACAGCTCTTCTTCCATCTCTCGGCGCAGGGTGGCGCCGATCTGGGTTTCTCGCCGGACGTCGGTGAGCGGCTGGTGGAAGCCCTTCGGGATGACGGCGAGTCGGCGCGTGGCGTTGAGTACGTGGCCGGAGCGTTCCTGGACCAAGAGCACGTAGTCCGCTTCGCCGCGGTACGGGTCGGCCGGCCGAGCGATGGCCGTCAAGGCGAGGGCTCCGCCTGCGCAGAGTCGGCCGCCGACGTTCAGGACGGCGCCGATGTCTGGAAGGTAGCGATCACGCAGGGGCAGCGACGTCGCGTCGCCGGCCGCGAGCGCGTCGAGCAGCTCGCCTTCGAGCAGGTCCATCGTCAGGGCGTAGTGGACGAAGTGGTCCACCCCAAACGTGCCGCCGAGGTGGCGTTCATGGATGTCCGTGCTCAGCAGTCGGTACAGCGGCGCGTTCATAAGCCGCGTGTTCATGGCCACCGTCTCGGCCAGCCGGTTGACCGCTGCATTCGTCGCGTGCTCGTCCAGCACTTCCCGCGGGTCTGGCCGGGCGCTCGCGATCGTGAGCCCGTCGTGCGGTGGGCGTAGTTCGCACGCCAGGTCGAGCCAATCAGCGCAGGTCAGGATGCTGGTGTTCACGGCCTGGTCACCGCAGCTTCCGGCGTACAAGCCGTGTTCACCATGGTGCCGGCCGTAGTACTCGGCGAGCGCGTCGGTCACGGCGCGCTGGTCGACCCACGCGCGGCGCGTGGCCCGAGCGTAGGCCTCCTGCGCATCGACGCGCGCGGCCTGCTCGGCAACGGCGCGGCGCGCGGCGCCAGGGCTCCGGTAGGCGTGCTGGTCGAGCCATTCGAGAGCCGCGCCGATGTGGGGGTCCGCGGCAAGCCGTCGATCGGCTTCCTTCGTGTCCGGCCTGGTGTGAGCGGCCGGCCCGTCGCCGGTCAGCTCGGCGAAGCGGGCTCGCTCGGCGTCCGACGCTCGCTCATACGCGGTGTCGAGGACCTGTTGCATCTCTGACTGCGGGCGAAGGTCCGGCTTCTGGTGCCAGGAGGCGACCGTACGTGCGCCGATTCCGAGTTTCTCGGCGAATTTCTCATTGCTCAGCCGCAAGGCGGATTGCAGCGCCGACGCTGACCGTCCGGTCCAGCCACCTACCCCGCTCATTGCCACCCCAAAGCGCTCTTGTGCAGCGGATATGCAGTGGTTGCGCACTGCTTCTGCACTGGTTGTGCATGGGATCGGACGTCGTTTCGGCCTTGAATTCTAGGTATGGAAATCACCTGGTTCACCAGCCCGAATCGCCCTCCGCTAAGGCTTCGGCTTCACGTGCTCGACCACGGTCGCGAGGCTCGTTTGGACGTCCTCCAGCCGGTCGGTGATCTCGGCCAGGCGCTGTTCGAGCGCGTCCAGCCGGGACCACAGCTCGTGACCGTCGTCGGCCGGCTCGTCCGGGTGCGGCGGGGTGCGGTTTTGCAGCACCGCCAACAGATGCTGTGGGTGCCAGCCCAGCGTCGTCGAGAGCGCTTCGAGCGTGCGCGCGCTCCGGCGGCGCTCGACCGTGTGGTGCTGGAGCTCGCGCACGATCGCCTGCGACACGTGCGACCGCTCGGCCAGCTCGCGTTGTCGCCAGCCGAGTTCGTTCACGCGCATGTTGATGGCCTTGGCGACTGCCGCCCAGTCCTCCGTCACGTATTCCTCCGCGCTCCGCCTCAGCGCCGAGATTAGCGGTTCTTCGCGCTTCCACCACGTCGCCTAGCACTTCGTTGGCGGCGCGTCGGACAAACGCGCCCATCGAAGAGCTGAAATCAACAATATAGTATTGAAATCATCAGATTGGTCTTTCTTATGAACTCGCACATCACCTTTCACACCATTCGAGAAGCGGCCTGGCTGCTCGGCGTGTCCCGCGCCGCGGTGAGCCGGGCGATTCGGACCCGCGAGCTGCGCGCCACCCGCTGCCGTTCCGGTCTCCGTGTGTCGTCGACCGAGCTGGCCCGTCTGCTCGGGTCGCGTCAGGCCGGAGGTGTCGCATGAGCGCCGACGACCTGCAGTTGATCGGGATTGCCTGGCGGCTGGACCGGCTGCGTTGGGTGCCGACCGAGGTCCTGACCGACGTCGTGACCAGCGAAGGAGTCTGCATGTGGCGCCCGCCGGACGACGGACCACCCGACGCTGACAGCGACGGCGAGCTGGCCGAGCGGCTGTGCGGCGGGTGCCCTGTCCGGGACGAGTGCCTGGAGCTGGAGTTGCGGACGGCCGGCCTCGACACGGTCGGCGTCTGGGGCGGGATGACCGACGACGATCGGCGCGCGCTGTACCCGCTCTGGCTGCGGCGCGGCGAGCGGACCGATCGGGGTGCGCGATGAACGGACTCACCGTGACGCCCATGCAGATTCTCGCCGGTGTCGGCGTGCTGCTCGTGCTGCTCTGGGTCTGGCGGGCCGGTTCCCGGCGGGCGAAGGCCGCTGCCGAAGCTGCTCGGAGCGGGGCGCGGTTCGTGTCGCTGGCCGGGCGGGTGCTGTTCAACGCCGGGCTGATCGTCGCTGTTCAGTGGGTCGTGATCGCTCACCCGGGTAACCCGTGGCTGCTGTTCGCCGTGCTCGGGTTGCCGGCGCTGTTCGCGTCCTACGCGCTAACCCGTGCCATGACGGTGACCACCGTCGACACGCCGAAGCGGGGTGGTCGGCGATGAACCGGGCGCAACGGCTCGCGCAGGACGCCGCCGAAGCCGCGGAGGTGCGCGCCTACCAGACCGATCCGGACGTCGTCGCCCTGCGGATCGAGCGCGTGCGGCGGCAGGTCGACTGGATGTGCTGGTCCGGGATCGTGCTCGGGTTGGCGTTCACGATGACCAACGTCCAGGGTTTCGCGTCGGCCGGCACTCGGCCGGGGTCGCTGCCGTGGCTGGCTGCGTGGGTGCTGGACCCGACCGTCTCCCTCGTTCTGCTGGCAATTCTGCGGGCCGAGCAGGTCACCGCGCGGTACCAGGTCCGGACGGGTGTCTGGGTGCGGCGGGCGAAGTGGTTCACGCTTGCCGCCACCTACGTCATGAACACCTGGACGTCGTTTGCGGCCGGGGAGGCTGCGGCAATCGTGCTGCACTCGGTGCCGCCGCTCGTTGTGTTCGTCGCCGTCGAGGCGATCACCGACCTGCGGGACAAGCTCACCGATGCCGTCTTGGTCGCGGCTGAACGGCGTCCTGTCCACAGGAGACCGGGCGACGGGTGCTGTTCGCCGATTACCTCGCTATCGCTCGGGAGAGCTGGACGCCGGAAGTCGAGATCACGCCAGCGTGGGTGCGGCGGGCTACCGGCTGCTCGCGGGGCCTGTCGCCCCGGCTGGCGCGGGCGCTGCGGTCGGAGGTGGGCAATGGCTGACTCATTGCCGGTCAAGGCCGATCCCGTGTTCGACGGCGAGTTGGTCGACGACACGTTGCCTCAACCGCGTCGGCGGGAGCCGAAAACGAACCGCTTCGTCCGGTGGTGGCGGCACTCTCCGCGGGTGCCGTTGTGGTTGAAGAGCAAGCCGCAGGCCGTCCAGGCGGGCAAGGATGCTGTTGTTGGGCTGGTGAAATCGCCGTGGCGGTACGTCGGCGCGGTCGTTCGCGGCCTGGTCGTCGGGGTTCGGTGGTGGCGCGGGTGGGTCACCGTCCGGGACTACCGGACGGCCGCCGAGGAGTCGGAGAAGCTGGCTGACAAGTTCACGGAGATTCGGGCGCTCACGCTGTTCCGCTGGAAGGTGACCGGTGCCGTCCTGGTCGTTGCGGCCGTCGGGGTGGCCATCGTTGACCTGGTGTACGGCACCGATTCTCTGTGGATCGGCGGGGCCGCCGCCTCCATGGCGCTAGCGATCCTCGGGCGCAAGAAGGACGGCAGTCCCGGCCGAAAACCGGCGCTCGCCGGGCCGCGGACCTTGACTTGGACCATGGACCCGCAGGTATTGGTGGACGCGTTTCGGGACGCGAAGCTGATCGGCAAGGACGAGGCGTTGCGGCTCGTAGAGCGCGCGACGCGCGTCGGCGACGGCTGGGCGGTCACCGTCGACCTTCCGGCCACGCGCAAGGCGGCCGACGTGGTGAAGAACCGCGATGCCCTCGCGTCGGCGCTCGCCGTCGATGAGGTCCAACTGATCGTCGAACGGGTCCGCGGGAACGGTGGGCACGCCGGACGGGTATCGATGTGGGTTGCGGATGAGGACCCGTACGCCTCTCCGCCGTTGCGGACGCCGCTGCTCGGCGTGGCGCAGTGGGATGCGTGGCGGCCGATCCCGTTCGGACGGGATGCGCGGGACCGGCGGATCGACCTTCCGCTGGTGTGGACATCCCTGCTGGTCGGGGCCATCCCCCGTCAGGGCAAGACCTTCGCCGCCCGGCTCGCGGCGGCCGGGCTCATCTTGGACGCTTGGGTGCGGCTGTACGTGGCCGACTTCAAGGCCGGGAAGGACTGGGACGCGGCCGGCCTGGTGGCGCACCGTTTCATGTCCGGTGACGAACCCGAACACGTTCTGGCGCTCGTTGGCTGGCTGATTGAGCTCGTCGGCGAGGTTCAGGCGCGGTTCCGGCGGATGCGCGACCTGGACGACCTTACGTGTCCGGAGTCGAAAGTGACGCCGGAGATGTCCCGTGACAAGACGCTGAACATGCCGATCACGGCCATCTTCATCGATGAGATTCAGGTTCCTCTCGAAGACCGCACGCCCGTTGATGTGCAGGGAAAGAAGCTCACCGCGGGTGAGTACGTCGGCGAGCTGCTGACATGGCTAGCGAAGAAGGGACCGGCCGCTGGGATCGTGCTCGTGCTCGCTACTCAGCGGCCGGACTCGAAGACGATCCCGTCCGGGCTGCGTGCGGTACTCGGGTCGCGGTTTGCGCTGCGGGTCATGGACTGGCGCGACTCGAACATCGTTCTCGGCGAGCAGATGAACACGCGCGGGTTCGACTCCAGCCGGCTGCTGCCCTCGCACAAGGGCGTCGGCATCCTGCGACCGGACGGCGACACGTCAGCCGGCGCCGATGTCCTGGCCATGACGGTTCGGACCTACTACATGCCGAACGAGGACTGGCGGACCATCTGCGAGCAGGGCCGGACGCTGCGCGAGGCGGCCGGGACGCTCACCGGGCACGCGGCCGGGCAGGACACCGTGCCTGTGCTCGACCACGCGGCTGCAGTCAAGGCAATCGGTGCAGGTCACGCGGTTGGCGAAGCTCAGCCGCCCGGTGAGCTGCCCGAGGTGCTCGCGTCGCTCGTCGAGTACTTGGGAGACGATCTCGGGCCAGACGGCCGAGACTTTGTGCCGACCGCTGAGTTGCTGGACGTTCTGGAAATCGACTCGCGGACGTTCGCGCAGGAGATGGCCGAGGTGGGATGCCGGCCGACACGAGACCGCGTGACAAGCGAAGACGGCGAGACGCGGCAGGTTCGCGGGTACCGAACGGCTGAAATCAGAAGCGCGATCAGCCGGGCCACCGCTGGCGCCAGCATCGCAGACGAGGACGGTCGACCATGAGCGCCGCTCGTTCCGAAGTGCCACAGATCCGGGTTATCCTACCTGCGGGATTGCCTGATCTGACGCCTCCGGTCGCGCGTGCACTGCTGGCCGTTCTGATCGAGGTTACTGAGGTGCCGGTGCTCGACGTTCCGGCGGAGGAGGTGAACCATGGCAGCTGAAATCATCAGCGATCCGTGGGCAACACTGGATGACATCCTGGGCCTTGAGGTCGCCGACGTGACGGACGATGGAATCGGGAACCTGGCAGGCTACGGGCGGTGCTCGACCGAGGACAACCAGGACCCGGAGACGTCCCGCGGCTGGCAGTTCGGGAACGCGCGAAAGTTCGTCGAGCCGCTCGGCGGGCAGATCGTGGCGGAGTTCTTCGACGTCGGGCAGTCACGGTCTGTCCCGTGGGAAAGGCGGACTGAGGGTGCACGGCTGCTCGCCGAGTTGAAGAATCCGCGCCGCGGATGGGATGGGATCGTCGTCGGCGAGGGCACGCGGTGTTGGTTCGGTAACCAGTTCTCGCTTATCGCGCCAAAGTTCGCCGCCTACGGGGTTGATCTCTGGGTGCCGGAACTGGGCGGGAAGTACGACGCGCGGAACCCGTCGCACAAGATGCTGATGAGCGTGCTCGGCGGAATGAGCGAGTCCGAGCGCCAGCACGTTCAGGCTCGCGTCCGGGCGGCAATGGACGCGCAGGTGATCAACGAAGGACGGCACCAAGGTGGCCGGGCGCCCTACGGGTACGTCGTCGTCGACAGCGGGCCACATCCGAACCCGCGGAAAGCTGCGGAAGGGTTCAAGCTGCGAGTGCTGGCGATCGACGAGTCGACGGCGGACGTCGTGCAACGAATCTTCGCCGAGTATCTCGACGGCAACGGCGATCGAGCGATCGCCAACCTGCTCAACCGCGACGGTATTCCTTGTCCCTCCGCACATCGGCCGGACCAGAATCGGCACCGGCTAGCCGACGGCTGGCAAGGAAGCTCCGTACGAGCGATCCTCGATAACCCGCGGTACACCGGCTACGCCATCTTCGGGCGCTGGACGAAGCACGAGACGTTGCTTGATCCGGAAGACGTCGCCGCGGGCCACGTGGTGCGATTCAAGCGCGCGGCGCCGGACCGGATTGTGCGGTCACGCGAGCAGGCGCATCCGGCGATCGTCTCCGTGGAGACCTTCACGCAAGCTCAACTACTGCGGCGGTCGAAGTCTGCGGGCGGGTTGAAGACGGCACGCAAGGCCGAGCGAGGCGCCCGGAATACTGCACGGTCATATCTGTTGCGCGGACTGGTCCGATGCGGAATCTGTGGCCGGAAGATGCAAGGCGCCACGATCAGAAAGGGCGCGTACTACCGCTGCACCTCGCGGACGATGGCGCCGGGCTCGCTGCAACTGGCAGACCACCCGAAGACGGTGAACCTGCGCGAAGGCGTGGTCGTCGAGGCGATCAACGGATGGCTTCACGAGCTGTTCCACCCGGACAACCGCGACCGGACGGCGGCCGCCCTTCTCGGGTCGGACGGAAGCACGGCCGGCGGTGGACCGCTGGAGGCGGCGCGAAACCGGCTGGCGGACGCAGAGGCGAGGCTTCAGCGGTACCAGGCCGCGATCGCGGCCGGCGTCGATCCCGAAGCACTCGTCGAGCCAATGAACCAGGCACAGGCAGAACGAGCGGCCGCGAAAGCACAGATCGAGAGCGTTCCGGCCGACTCGGCAGTAAGCCGTGCCGAGATCTACGCGAGGATCGACGCACTCGGCGACGTCTGCGGGACACTGGCCGACGCAACGACGGCGGGCCTGAGCCGCCTGTACCGAGCGCTGAACCTGGAGCTACGCTACGAACCAAAAGAGCTGGCCGTCTATGCGACGACCAGCCCGGGTGTAGATAGTGCGTGTGTCCGAGGGGGGACTTGAACCCCCACGCCCGTTAAGGGCACTAGCACCTCAAGCTAGCGCGTCTGCCATTCCGCCACTCGGACCTGCTGAAGAAAGAGTATACGGCCCCCCGAACCCCTTGTTCAGGGGGGTGCACATCAGCACCCCGGCACCCTCTGGCATGATCGACAGGTTTCGACTCCCTGCATCGATCCAGCAGCGGAACGTCACCCCCGCACCTCCTGTCAAAGCAGGCTGTTAAGTGGTCACCTACCTGCGAAAAACGTTGGCCCACATGGTTTACAAGACCGTCTTCGCTTCCTAGGATTCGCCGGGCAAGCCAGCGCGTTCGAGCGCCCCTGCAGGACCTGGAGGTTCCGGTTATGGCGCGCGCCGGGTGGCGGCCTGATGATGAGATCTCCGTTGATGACCTTCTGCGGGAAACCGGGGCCATGCCTCGGTCGCTGGGGGCCTACTCTCCCCCCACGAAGGCGCGGGAGGACGACACCGGTACGGGGTACCGGGAACGGCTCGAGCAGCGTGCCAAGGAGGCCGCCGCTGGGCAGCAGCGTGCTGGGCGGCGGATTCGGTGGGTCTCCGCTCTCTGTGGGGGCCTTGTCGTCGTCGGGAGCCTCGTGATCATCTCCGTCACCTCCGAGAGCTCTTCCGGCCGGCAGGCGGCCGTTGCGCCCGATTCGCTCGCTCCCGCCACCACCACTCCGCGGACCGTGCCCAGCGCCGTCACGCCGACGCCGGTGCCCACCGTCATCCGGCAGACCTCCGCCTCTCCCACCACCACCGCGCCCAAGACCACGGCCACCGCCGGCAGCCAGCCGCCGGCCGCTCCGCCGCCGCCCGCTCCCGTTGCCTCGTGCACCGTGCGGTACGCCGTCACCGATCAGTGGCCCAACGGCTTCACCGCCAACCTCTGGGTCACCAACACCGGCAACCAGACGCTCAACCCGTGGACCACCACCTGGAACTTCACCGCCGGGCAGCGGGTCACCCACAGCTGGAACGGCGACTTCTCCCAGAGCGGCTCACGGGTCACCATGAAAGCGGTTTCCTACAACCTGAGCCTCGCCCCCGGCGCGACCGTCAACATCGGCTTCAACGGCTCCTTCGACCGCGGCAACCCGACGCCCGTCGGGTTCACCCTCGACGGCGCGCGCTGCACCACCGCCTAACCCAGCACCTCGCGCATGAACCCCACCAGCCAGTGCTGGGCCGGGGTGCGGGCGTGCGTGTGCCGCGTGTACACCGACACCTGGGCCGGCTCGACCTCGAGCGGCAGCTCGAACAGCCGGACCCGGTGCTCGGCCGCGAACATCTCCGCCACCAGGCGCGGCACCATCGCCACCAGCTCGCCGTCCTGGACCAGGTACGGCAGCGCCGCGAACCGGGTCACCTCGAGCACCACGCGGTCGAGCAGGCCGCACGCCTCCAGCGCGCGACGCGGGCCGTCGTGGCCCGTCGGGCCGAACACCGTCACGTGGCGCTCGGCCGCCAGCCGGCCGAACGAAACCGCTGACGAAAGCCGCGGGTGGTCGGCAGCCACCATGCCCAGGTAGCCCTCGGAAAACAACGGGATCCGGGCGATGCGCTGGGAACTGATCAGCGAGGACGCGATGAACGCGTCGATCTCGCCGCGGCCGAGCTGGTCGGCCGCGCGGTCGACGTCCAGCGGCCGGACCGTCAGCGTCACCCCGGGCGCCCGCGACGGCAGCTCCGCCATCAGGCGCGGCAGCAGCGAGATCTCCCCCAGGTCCGACAGGCACAGCGTGAACGCCGCCCGGGCCGTCGACGGCGAGAACGACTTCGCGCCGCTCACCGCCGTCTCGATCTCCGACAGCGCGCTGTGCAGGGGCTCGTACAACGCGCGGGCCGTCGTCGTGGGCACCAGGCCGCCGCCGGTGCGGCGGAACAGCTCGTCCGAAAACCGGCGCCGCAGCTTCTGCAGGCTGTAGCTGATCGTCGGCTGCGTGACGTGCAGGGACTCGGCCGTCGCCGTCACACTGCGGGTCTCGTACAGCAGCACGAACGTGCGCACCAGGTTCAGGTCGAAGTCCGGCATATCGATCCCATCTATGAAGCAACGCGCCAACATCTATTGGAACACGGCGGCGCACGTCCATAGGGTCGGTCCGACTTCGAGGAGGTGCCACCGATGCCCACCGTCCGCCGGCTCGCCCACGAGTTCCTGGACCGCCGTGGCCTGACCACGATCTTCGGCAACCCCGGTTCGAACGAGCTGCCGTTCCTGGCCGAGCTGCCCGCGCACTTCCGCTACGTCCTCGGCCTGCACGAAGGCGCCGTCGTCGGGATGGCCGACGGCTACGCCCAGGCGACCGGCCGTCCCGTGCTGGTCAACCTGCACGCCGCCGCCGGTTCCGGCAACGCGATGGGCGCGCTCACCAACGCCGTCTCCTCGCGCTCTCCCCTGGTGCTCACGGCCGGCCAGCAGGTCCGGACGGCGATCGGACCGGAGGCGCTGCTCGCCAACGTCGACGCGACGCAGCTGATGCGGCCCCTGGCCGGCTGGGCCGGCGAGCCGAGCTGCGCCGAAGACGTCCCGAGGTCCCTCGCGCAGGCGGTGTTCGAGGCCGAGCTGCAGCGGCGTCCGACCTACCTCTCCGTGCCCTACGACGACTGGGCCGCCGAGCTCACCGAGACGGCGACGCTCGACCGGCAGGTCCAGCGAGGGCTCAGCCCGAGCGAAGCCCAGCTCGGCGACCTCGTCGCGAGCGTCGCCGCGGCGAGGAACCCGGCGCTCGTGCTGGGCGGCGACATCGACGCCACCGGGCTCTTCGACCGGGCCGTCGCCCTGGCCGAGCACCTCGGCCTGCCGACCTGGGTGGCGCCGTCGCCGTACCGGCTGCCCTTCCCCAACCGGCACCCGCTCTTCCGCGGCGTGCTGCCCGCCGGCATCGCGCCGGTGTCGGCCGCGCTGACCGGGCACGACCTCGTGCTCGTGCTCGGCGCGCCGGTGTTCCGCTACCACCAGCACGTGCCCGGGGCCTACCTGCCCGCGGGCACCCGCCTGATCCAGGTCACCGACGACGTCGGCGCCGCGGCCCGCGCGCCGATGGGCGAGGCGCTGGTCGCCGACCCCGCGCCGGTGATCGAGGCGCTGCTGGCGAAGGTGCCCGGCCGCGCCACGCGGACGAACTACGTCGCCACCCCGGAGCCCAGGACCGGCGAGCGGGCGCTGCACCCGGAGCAGGTGTTCGCCGCGCTGCGCGACACCCAGGCCGGCGACACGCGCTACGTCGTCGAGTCGACGTCGACGAACTCTGCCTGGTGGCGGCAGATGGACCTGCGTCGCGCAGGCTCGTACTTCTTCCCGGCCGCCGGCGGGCTCGGCTTCGGCCTGCCCGCGGCAGTCGGCGTCGCCCTGGGCAGCCCGGACCGCCCGGTCGTCGGCGTCGTCGGCGACGGCTCGGCCAACTACGGCATCACGGCGTTGTGGACCGCCGCGCACTACCGCGTGCCGGTCACCTTCGTGATCCTGCGCAACGGCGTCTACGGCGCCCTGCGGTGGTTCGGCGAGCTGCTCGGGACGCCGGACGTGCCCGGTACGGAGATCCCCGGGCTCGATTTCACGGCCATCGCGGCCGGCTACGGCGTCGAGGCCACCACCGCCCGCGACGCCGACGACTTGCGCGCCCAGCTCAAGACGACCCCGGACGGCCCGCGGCTGATCCAGGTCGACACCGAACCGACCACACCGGAGTGATCATGACCCTGCTCGAGAACGCGTTCGACGGCGGTACCGGCGGCACCCACGCGGTCGTCGAACCGGCCACCGGCGAGACCCTCGGCAGCGTGGGCGTCGCGACGCCGGACGACGTCGCCGAAGCCGCCGCGACCGCGGCCAAGGCCCAGCGTGACTGGGCCCGGCGCAAGCCCGCCGAACGCGCCGCGGTGCTGCGCCGCGCCGGCGAGCTGTGGGAGGCGCACGCCGCCGAGGTGCAGGACTGGATCGTCCGCGAGGCCGGTTCGACGCGGCCCAAGGCGGGAATCGAGACCGAGCTGGCGGCCGGGATCTGCTTCGAAGCCGCGGCCCTGCCGACCCACCCGCTCGGCGAGGTGCTGAGCACCGGCGAACCCCGCTGGTCGCTGGCCCGGCGGGTGCCGGCCGGCGTCGTTTCGGTGATCTCGCCGTTCAACTTCCCGCTGATCCTGGCCATCCGTTCGGTCGCGCCGGCGCTCGCGCTCGGCAACGCCGTGCTGCTCAAGCCCGACCTGCGGACCGCGGTGTGCGGCGGCGTGAGCATCCTGCGCGTCTTCGAGGAGGCCAGCCTGCCCGAAGGACTCCTGCACCTGCTGCCCGGGGACGCCGGGGTCGGCGCCGCGGTGGTCGACGCGCCGGAGGTGTCGGTCGTGTCGTTCACCGGCTCGACCGCGGCCGGGCGGAAGGTCGGCGAAGCCGCCGCGCGCTCGCTCAAGCGCGTGCACCTGGAGCTGGGCGGGAACAACGCGCTCGTCGTGCTGCCCGGCGCCGACGTCGCCAAGGCGGCCTCCGCCGGCGCGTTCGGCTCGTTCCTGCACCAGGGCCAGATCTGCATGACCACCGGCCGCCACCTCGTCCACGAGTCCCAAGTGGACGAATACGTCGAGGCGCTCGCGGAGAAGGCGCGCCGGCTGCCCGTCGGGAACCCGGCCGAGGGCGACGTCGCGCTCGGCCCGATCATCGACGACCGCCAGCTCGCGCACGTCACCGACGTCGTCGACCGCAGCGTCGCGGCCGGCGCGCGGGTGCTGGCGGGCGGGAAGCCCGACGCGCCGTTCTACCCGCCAACCGTCCTCTTCGGACTCGACGACCACAGCCCCGCCTGGCGCGAGGAGATCTTCGGGCCAGTCGCGCCGGTGCGCGCCTACCGCGACCTCGACGAGGCCGCGCGGCTGGTCAACGACTCCGAGTACGGCCTGTCGGTCGGCATCCTCGGCGACGTCGGCACCGCGATGCAGCTGGCCGAGGAGGTCCGCTCGGGCAAGGTGCACATCAACGAGCAGACCGTCGGCGACGAGCCGACCGCGCCCTTCGGCGGCGTCGGTGACTCCGGCAACGGCTCCCGCTTCGGCGGCGCCAAGGCCAACATCGAGGCCTTCACCGAGACCCAGTGGCTGACCGTCCGCGCGGACATCGCGCAGTACCCGTTCTGAGGAGCACGGCAATGACGACGTCTCGTGGCGCGTGGACGGCAGTCCTCTGCTGGCTGACCGTCCTGCTCGAGGGCTACGACCTGGTCGCGCTCGGCGCGACCATCCCGACCCTGCTCAAGAGCGGCCACCTCGGGTTCACCGCGGCCGGCGCGACCGCCGTCGCCACGGTGTCGCTGATCGGCGTGGCCGTCGGCGCGGCGTTCCTCGGCCCGCTCACCGACCGCTTTGGCCGCCGCGCGCTGCTGATCGGCTCGGTCCTGTTGTTCTCGCTGTTCACCCTGCTGACGCCGCTCGCGCCGAACGTGGCGATGTTCGGGGTGTTCCGGTTCGCCGCCGGGCTCGGCCTCGGCGCGTGCATGCCGGTGGCGCTCACCGTGATGTCGGAGAACCTGCCCGCCCGGCGGCGCGCGAGCGCGAGCACGTTCACCATGACCGGCTACCACGTCGGCGCGGTGCTGACGTCGGTCCTCGCGTTGTCCGTTCAGGAGGACTGGCACCTGCTGTTCTACGGCGGCGGGATCGCCGGCCTGCTGGCCGTGCCGCTGATGTGGTGGAAGCTGCCGGAATCCGCCGCCTACCTCGCCGCCAAGGACGAACCCGGGCGCGTGGCGCTCAAAGACCTCCTGGGCGGGAAGTTCCGGCGGATCAGCATCGCCGTGTGGACCGGTTCGTTCATGGGGCTGCTGCTGGTCTACGGGCTCAACACGTGGCTGCCGCAGCTGATGCGGACGGCGGGCTACCCGATCTCGACGTCGATCACGCTGCTGCTGGTGCTCAACGTCGGCGCGGTGCTCGGGCTGGTGCTGGCCGGGACGGTCGCCGACCGCTTCGGCATCCGGCCGATCGCGCGGATCTGGTTCGGCACCGGCGCGGTCCTGCTCGCGGCGCTGAGCCTGAAGATCGGCAACGCGGTGCTGCTCAACGCGGTCGTCCTGCTGACCGGCGTGTTCGTGTTCTCCGCGCAGGTGCTGATCTACGGCTACGTCGCGCACGCCTTCCCGGCGCACGTCCGGGGCACCGCCCTCGGGCTGACGTCGGCGGTCGGGCGGCTGGGCTCGATCCTCGGCCCGTTCGTCACCGGGGCGCTGGTCACGGCCGGGATCGCCTACCCGTGGGGCTTCTGGTTCTTCGCCGTCGTGGCCGCGCTGGGCCTGGTCGCGGTCCTGACGCTGCGCCGCGAGACGCCGGCCGAGGAGCGGTTGACACGCGTGTCCGCCGGGTAGCCGCGAAGGATCGGCCACCCGAGGAGGAACGATGTCCCAGCCCCACGACGAGACCGGCGAAGTCGACTCGAGCGGGAACCCGGTCGAACCGCCGCGCCGCAACGAGCCCGACGGGCCCCTGGAAGACGAGGACGCGAAGTCGCGGCCGGGTCACCCGGCCACGGAGGACAACTTCCGCGGCGGCGACTAGCTAGACCGTGTCCTCGGGCTTGCGGCGCCCCAGCGTCGCCTCCGGATGCTCGGTGCGGCGGTCGGAGTCGCGCAGCACCTCGCGGGCCTGGCCCTCGGGATCCGCGCTGTCGACGGCCTGTTCTTCGGGCAGCAGCTCGGCCCGGGTTTCCGTCCGGTCAGGGGTGTCGTCCATGCTTCGCGGGTACCCGGATCTCAGACGCGCAACCAGCCGACGGCGAGTGCGATCACCAGTCCGGCGACCATCAGCACGAGCACGCCGGTGAGGACCAGCCACAGCACCGGCATCGCCTTGGACGGCATCGGCTGCGGGCGCGACAGCCCCGACGTCTGGGCGGAGTCGGGGGGCGTGCTGCCCGGGGGCACCCCGCCCCCGGCTTCCAGGTCCGGCGTCCGGCGGGGATCCGGGTCCGGGGGTTCGGCGGTCATGGCGGCACCGTCCTTCCGTCGCTCCCGCGGCGGGTGCCCGGCAGGCGGCCGGGCAAACCCGGTCACTCCCGGGAGCGGCGGTTGCCGGCGGCGTCCCGGCGCAGCTGGTCGGTGTGGGCGGAGATCTCCCCGAGCTGCTCGGCCAGCGCGCCGGTCAGGTGCGGCCGGGCGGCGGCCAGCGGCGGGAGCAGGGTCGCCGGGTCGTCGTCGCCGAGGGCCGCGCCGAGGCGGTCGGCGCTCTCCTGCGCGGCGGGCCCCAGCCCGTCGAGCGCGCTGACCCGGCCGGCGAGCTGGCGCAGGATGGCGGAGTTGCGCCGGGCCCAGTCGGCGACGGCCCGGTCGCCCGCGCGCCGGTCGCGTTCCGCGTCGACCCGCGCCTCGCCGGTCTTCTCGCCGGTGTGCGACGGCTGCAGCCGCAGGTAACGCCGTTCCGCGGCCTGGCGGCTGGCGACGCCCAGCGCGGGCGCGAGCGCCACCCAGCTGGCGCCGGCCGCCCTGGCCGCCGTGATCAGCTCCGGTTCCCAGCTCGCCAGTTCTTCCCGCAGCAGCCGCAGGCCGGACAGCGCCGCCAGCACCTGCTCCCGGTCGCCGGCCCCGGCCCGGGCGGCCGTGACCACCTCCTGGATCCGGCGCAGCGCGCCGGTGGGATCGGTTGCGTCCATCACGTCATCCTTTCGACGACCCACATCTTGTCATCGTTTTGACGACATGCTAGAACAGACCTGCGTGTTGACACCAGAGCTGTCAATTCAGGAGGTGGATCCCGATGTTGATGCGCACCGACCCGTTCCGCGACCTCGACCGGTTCGCCCAGCAGGTCTTCGGCGCCGGCACCTGGTCGAAACCGGCCGCCATGCCGATGGACGCCTACCGCGCCGGCGACGAGTTCGTGGTGTGCTTCGACCTCCCCGGCGTCGATCCCGGCGCCGTCGAGCTGGACGTCGAGCGCAACGTCCTCACGGTCAAGGCCGAACGACGGCCCCTGCCGACCGGTGACGACGTCCGGATGCACGTCTCCGAGCGGCGGCTGGGCGTGTTCTCCCGCCAGCTGTTCCTCGGCGACACCCTGGACACCGAGCACATCACCGCGAACTACGACGCCGGGGTGCTGACCGTCCGCATCCCGATCGTCGAGAAGGCGAAGCCGCGGCGCATCGAGATCGACGGCGCCGGCGACCAGAAGCAGATCAAGGCCTGACCCCGATCGGGGCGGGGCCGGGTGCGCACCGGCCCCGCCTCCACCGCGCCGAGGAGGGGTTTGCGGTGACCGGAATAGCCACGAGGCACGGGGTCACTCCCCTGCTGGACGAACTCCTCGTCCGGATCGCGGGCGACGTACCGGGCGCCCTCGGCGCCGCGGTGTCCGTGCACCACCGCGGCGGCCCCCTGCGCGTGGCGGCCGCACACGGGCTCTCCACGGCCCTCGTCCCGGCCCAGCTGAACGGGTTCGGCGGCCCGGTCCCCACCGCGGCCCGCACCGGCGAGCCGGTGGTGACCGCCGACGTCTACGCCGACGACCGCTGGCCGTCCCTGACACTGAGCGGCCTGCTGGAACACCACCCCGCCCACGCCACGGACTGGCCGCGCCTACGCGGGATCGCGGCCCTGCCGTCGACGTGGGACGCCGAAGGGGCGCTGGTCCTGTCGGTGACCCTCGACCGGCCCGCCACGGAAGAGACGGTGGACGTGCTGCGGCGCCACGAGCGGCTCGCCGCGATGGCGCTGGTCGTCGCCGAAGCGGCCCAGCCGGACCGGACCGGCCAGATGCTGGATCTCCTGCAGTCGCGCGCGGCGCTGGAGGAGGCGAAGGGCATCGTCATCGCCCTGCGCCGCTGCGACCCCGATGAAGCGTGGCACACGCTGCGCCGGGCGAGCCAGGAGTGCAACGTCAAGGTCCGGGAGCTCGCCGTCGCGCTGGTGGAGCTGCTCGCCGGCGCACCGGCACCCCAGCCGGACGGCGAGCGCACGATCCACCCGAGCCCCCAGGCCCGCCGCGCGGCCCGGCAGTTGCTGCGCACCCTCGAGCGGCGTCGCTGACTCAGCGCTGTTCGACCCGGAACACCGCGATGTGCTCCGCGGCCGCCGCGACGGCGTCGGGCGTGGGCGCCGCCGCCAAGCCGGTGGTCACGAACCGCTTCCCCACGCTCGCCGGGCTCGTTTCGACCAGCCGGCGCAGGACCGGCCGCCGCTCCTCGACCGGCAGCTCGGTCAGCCGGGCGGCCGACGACCGGCGGCCCCGGGTCAGCGTCACCTCGCCCGCGGCCCGCACGTTCGCCACCCAGGCCGCCTTCGGGTAGGCCTGGACGATGTAGCGGTGCCCGTCGATGGGGTTGACCGCGATGGGGAAGGTGCGCGGGACGCCGGTGCGCCGCCCGGGCACGGTGAGCAGCTGCATCGGACCGAAGGCGACGCCGAGCCGCTGCAGCCCCACGACGATCTTGTTGCCGGTGTTGATCATCCGGCGGTAGCTCTGCGCTGTTGTCATGCCTCGACGGTACACGAGTTCATATGAAACTCGTATGATCTGAGTCTCGTAGTTGTTCGCGTTCGGGCCCCGGCTTCGGGTCCGGCGGCACCGGGTCCGGCACCGGGACACCGGGGTCCGGGAGCGGCCGGTCCGGCCGGGGTCCGGGCGGCACGGGATCCGGAACGACGGGATCGGGCTGGACGGGTTCGGGCGGCACCGGGGGTGCGGTCGACATCGGTCATTCCCTCCGCCACGCCGCCCGCGATTCGGACGGCGATCACCTCGGGGCTACCCGGTGCGGCGGGGCGGGGAAACGCCGATCAGCCGGTCCGCGGGTGGTGGGCGTGGTCGCCCGCGGGGATGTCGTGCTCCGCGT
This sequence comes from Amycolatopsis sp. MtRt-6, assembly GCF_017308975.1. GTDB lineage: Bacteria > Actinomycetota > Actinomycetes > Mycobacteriales > Pseudonocardiaceae > Amycolatopsis. The sequence continues at coordinate 55,376 of NZ_JADWPD010000027.1, forward strand.
GGTGCAGAGCCTGGGCCAGCATGCCGCGGACGTGGTTTCGGCCGCCGAGTAGTAGACGAACGTGCGGCCCTTCACCAGGCCTGCCAGGCGCAGCTTGGCCAGGTGCCGGCTGACCGCCGTCGGCACCACCGCCGTCGCGCACCTCGCGCTCGTGCTGGTCACCGGGTCGGTCGCGCTGCTGGGCGACACCGTCCACAACTTCGCCGACGCGCTGACCGCCGTCCCGCTCGGTGTGGCCTTCCGCTGGGCCGGCGGGCGGCGACCCGGCCGCGCCGAGGACCTGGCCGGCGTGGTCGTCGTGCTCGTTGTCGCCGCCTCGGCCGCGATCGCCGGCTACGCATCGGTGGTGCGGCTGCTCGAGCCGCGGCCGGTCGGGCACCCGTGGACCGAACCGGCCGATCGGGCGGACCGGGCCCACGAAACCCTTGCGCACCACCGCTAGCACCCGACGGGCTGCTCCACCGGTTCCGGCTTCGGGCTCAGCACCCCGGCGAACAGGGCCGCCAGCACGCACAGCACCACCGGCACCGCGAACGTGACGTTCAGCGGCAGCCAGTGCGTCAGCCCGCCGATGAGCGCCGGGCCGGCCAGCAGGCCGACGTAGCCGAGGCCGACCACCCGGGCCATCAACGCGCCCGACGCCCGCGTGTCCAGGTTGCCCGCCGCCGTGAACAGCTGCGGGACGCCGCCCGAAAGACCCAGGCCGAACAACGCCCAGCCGACCAGCGACACCGGCACCCACGGCACCGCCGCGGCCACGGTCAGCCCCACCGCCGCCAGCGTCGCGCCGTAGCGGACGATCGCCGCCGGGCCCGCCCAGGCCGCGACGCGGTCGGTGAGGAACCGGCCGGTCGTCATCGCCACCGCGAAGGCGCCGTACGCCAGCGCCGCCGTCGAGGACGACGTGCCGAGCACCTTCTCCATGTGCAGTGCGGCCCAGTCGTTCGCGACGCCCTCCGACAGCATCAGCGCCAGCGCCAGCAGGCCGAGCAGCCAGACCGTCCGGCCCGGGGTCCGGCGGCGCTCGGCCGGCTCGGCGGCCTCGGATGCAGCAACAGCGGCCGGAGCGTCGGCCGGCTCCATCAGAAAGCGCGCCGACACCACGGAAAGCAGCACGCACACCAGGCCGGTGCTGGTCAGCGTCACCCCGGTGGGCACGCCCGCGCCGAGCGTCGCCGCGCCGATGACCGCGGCGATCGCGCCGCCGATCGACCACATCGCGTGGAAGGCCGCCATGATCGGGCGCGGGTAGGCCCGTTCGACCACGACCGCGTGGGCGTTCATCCCGACATCGATGGCACCGTTGCCGAACCCGAAGCCGATCAGCGCCAAACCCAGCGTCCACCACGAATCCGCGAACCCGGGCCCGCACACCGCGAGGCCGAGCAGGATCCCGGCGGCCGGCACCAGCCGCCGCTGCCCGAGCCGGTCGACGAGCGGGCCCGCCACCTGCATACCGGCGAACGCGGCGCCGCCGAGCACCAGCAGCAGCGCGCCCAGCGTGGTGTGCGAGATGCCCGTCGCGCGCTCGATGTTCGGGATGTGCACCACCCACATGCCCATCGCGAAGCCGTTGAGGCCGAAGAACATGAAGGTCGCGAACCGGGCGGCACGCGGGCGGGGCTGGACGGTCGTCATCGGCTCTCCGTGGGGGTGGGGACAGCAACGTGCACCAGCACGCCGCGCTCGGTCAGCGCGGCACGCTGGTCTTCTGGTGCGCCGGGATCGGTGATCACCACGTCGGCGCGGTCGGCGGGACAGACACAGGCGAGCGTGGAACGGCCCCACTTGGTGCCATCGGCGAGCACGATCGCCCGCGCCGAGACGGCGAGCGCGGTCCGCTTGACCTCGGCGTCGTCCAGGTCGAAGGCGGTGAACCCGGAGTCGACGCCGACCGCGCAGGGGCTCAGCACGGCGACGTCGAACCGCAGCGCCCGCAGGGACGCGCACGTCAGCGGGCCCACCAGGGCCTGCTCGCCCGGCCGCGCTTCGCCACCGGGCAGCAGCAGCCGGACGCCGGGTGCCTCGGCCAGCTCGCGGGCCGCGTGCAGGGACAGCGGCAGCACGGTGACCGGGCGCCCGCGCAGCAGCCGCGCCAGCTCCAGCGCCGTCGTGCCGCTGTCGAGGACGACCGTCTCGCCGTCGCGGATCAGCTCGGCCGCGGCGGCGGCGATGGCCCGCTTCGCCGCGACGGCGGTCGTCGCCCGGGCCGCGAACGGCGGTTCGACGCCCGACGGCGACACCGCGACCGCGCCGCCGTGCACGCGGCGCAGCACGCCCCGGGACGCCAGGTGGTCGAGGTCGCGGCGGACGGTCATCTCCGACGCCCCGGTCGCCGCGGCCAGTTCGGCGACGCCCACCTGCTCGGCGTCGCGCAAGCGCTCCACGATCACCCGGAACCGTTCCGCGCTCTTCACGTCCCGATGCTCGCAAAGCGCCCGATCTCGCACCATTGGTTTGTTCGTTCGATCACGCGGCATGTGCGAACTCCCGCTGCGGCATGATGGTGCCGTGCACGCCGCCGAGACCACCGCGACCCCGTGACCGGGGGCTACCTGAAGGGCCGGATCCGCCGCGAGGACATCATCACGGCGGCGGCCGCGGCGTACGGCGAGCTCGGCTACCACGGCTCGTCGCTGCGGGAGATCGCCAAGCGCGTCGGGATTTCGCACGCGGGCCTCCTCTACTACTTCCCCACCAAGGAAGCCCTGCTCGCCGCCGTGCTCGAACGCCGGGACGCCGAGGACTCCGAGCGCGAGCAGCTCACCGTGCCGCCCGGGCTCGAGGTCCTGCGCCACTTCGTCGCGCTCGCCGAGCACAACGTCCGCCACCCCGGGATCGTCGACCTCTATTCGCGGCTCGCCGCCGAAGCGGTCGCCCCGGACCACCCGGCGCACGCGTACTTCGTCCGCCACTACCGGGCCGCGCGCGACGGCGTCCACGAGTCGTTCGCGGCCCTCGCGGCCCGCGGCGAGCTGCGCGACGGCGTCGAGCCCGCGCTGGCCGCGCTGACGTTCATCGCGCTGATGGACGGCCTGCAGGTGCAGTGGCTGACCGTCCCCGGCGACGTCGACCTGGTCGGCTCGCTGCGTTTCTACCTGCAGAACCTGCTCACCGTCCCGCTCTAGAGCGTCTTCGCGTACGGGTCCCAGCCCGCCGGCAGCAGCGGCGGGACGGCGACCGTGCTCGCCACTTCCACGCTCTGCCCACGGGTCATGGACTCCTCGATGGCCAGCATCGCGTCGAGCACGTGGTAGGCCAGCTCCCCCGACGCGCGTTCCGGGACGCCCGCCCGGATGGCCCGCGCCAGCTCCAGCGCGCCGGTGCCACGCGAAGCCGGATGTCCCCGCGGCATCAGCTCTTCCGGCTCCTCGCGGTCGAGCAGGTGCAGCCGGGTCGGCTCGTCGAACCGGTTGGGATCGGGCAGCACGGCGGTGCCGAGCGTGCCGGTCAGCTCGGCCAGCGCGGGCCGCTTGAGCGCCGAGTCGAAGCTCAGGACCAGCTGGGCCGACGCGCGTTCGAACTCCACGAGCGCGGTGACCGTGGTCGCCACCGACACGGGGAACTCCGTGCCCGCCCGCGGCCCGGTCCCGACGACCCGGGTGTCGCGGGCCCGCCCGCCGGCCCCGGTGACGCGCCGGACCGGGCCCAGCAGGTGCACCAGCGCCGTCAGGTAGTACGGGCCCATGTCGAGCAGCGGCCCGCCACCGGGCTGGAAGTAGAACTCCGGCGCCGGGTGCCACAGCTCCGGGCCCGGCACCTGGAACAGCGCGAGCGCGGTCAGCGGACGGCCGATGCGACCCGCGTCGACGGCCTGCCGCGCGGTCTGCAGCGCGGCGCCGAGCACCGTGTCGGGCGCACTGGCCACCCGGAGGTTCTTCTCCCGGGCGCGGTCGAGGAGCTTGCGGCCGGTCTGGCGGTCCAGCGCGAGGGGCTTCTCCGTCCACACGTGCTTGCCCGCTTCGAGCGCGGCGAGCCCGACCTCGACGTGCGCGGCCGGGACGGTCAGGTTGACGACCAGCTCGACGTCCGGGTCGGCCAGCAGCTCGGCCACCGTGCCCGAGCGCGGCACGCCGTACTCGGCCGCGCGCGCCGCCGCGCGGGCGGTGTCGAGGTCGGCGACCCGCACCACGCGGACGTCCGGGAAGGCGGTGAGGTTCTCGAGGTAGGTCCCGCTGATGACGCCGGTGCCGATGATGCCGACGCCGACCGGCCCGCCGGTCATCGGTCCGCGCCGGTCGGGAAGCCGGTCAGGAAGGCGTGGCTGGCGGCGAGGGCTTCGAAGAGGTCGCCGTCGAAGGCGTCGAACTCCACCACACGCAGCGCGTCCGGCGCGGCGGCGAGCACATCGGCGAGCGGCACCCGGCCCTGGCCGGCCGGGACCTGGCCGGTGGCGTCGGTGGCGAGCCCGCCGTCCTTGACGTGGATGGCCCGCACGCGGTCGCCGAGCCGCCGCAGCAGGGCGGGGGCGTCCTCGCCGCCCGCGGTGGCCCAGTAGGCGTCGACCTCCAGCGCGACCGCCGGGTCGAGCTGCTCGGCGAACACCTCGAAGGCGCTGCGGCCGTCGATCCGGGATTCCAGTTCCCACCAGTGGTTGTGGTAGCCGACGCGGATGCCGTGCTCGGCCGCGAGCTTCGCGGCGGCGTTGAGCGCCTCCGCGGTGGCCGCGACGTCGGCGGGGTCCTGCCACCGCTCGGGCGGCACGAACGGGTCGATCACCAGGCCGATGCCCAGCTCGGCCGCGGTGGCGAAGACGGCGTGCTGGTCGGCGCCGAGCAGCTGCGCGTGCGCGGTGGGAGCGGTCAGGCCGCAGGCGGGCAGCCCGGCCCGCAGTGCCTCGGCGTTCTCGACGACGCCGTAGGGCTCGACCTGCGTGAAGCCGATCGCGGCGAGCCGCCGCAGGGTGTCGGCGGGGTCGGCCGCGAAGGCGTCGCGGACCGAGTACAGCTGCACGGAAGGCACACTCATCGCCGGTTCCTCCAGCTCCGGTGGCGGCCGTCCGCCACGGCTCCTCAATTTCTACCACCCGGTCAAAATTGTGACCAGGGGTTTTCCCCGACGTCCACCGGACGGCCGCCCGCGTGCCGCGACTCACGCCGGAAGGTGTTTTGGCAAGCGCCCGATGGGGCAGTAACGCCAAGAGCAGGCAGCCAGGGCCGATCCGGGAGGTGCCGGGAGTGGACAGGGCAGGGGACGAAAGGGACACGGAGGCCGCCGTCGGGCGCCCGTGGTCCCGTCGCGACCTGACGGACCTGTCCGAGGCCGCCCGCGACCTCGACCGGCGGATCGAGCAGCACCTCGAACGGCTGCGCCGGGAACGCGACCGGCGCGCCGCCGACATCCCGGACCAGCGGCTGCGCCCGAGCGGCTGAGACCGGTCAGCCGTAGCGCCTCAGCGCTCCTCCACCGCCTCCTCGGCCGGCGACGCCCCGTCCCGCAGCCACTTCAGCTTGACCTCGAACTGGCCCTGCAGGCCGGTGCGCGCGATCACCGCCCCGGCCTGGGCGTCCAGCTTGACACCGAACTTGAGCTCGACCTCGTCCGGGCCCAGGTTGCGGAACTGGGCCAGCGCCGCGGCCGCGGCTGTGCGGACCTCGCCCAGCGCGTGCTCGAAGGTCGTGGTCGCCTTGCGCAGTACGCCCGAGGGCACCGAGGCGTGTTCCAGGCCCGGTTCCCCGTCGACCTCGACGACGACCGTTCCGCCGTCGGCCAGCGGGAAACGCACGAACTCCTGCACGTGATCTCCTTCGGTAGTACGGGTTCTCAGCACGGCAGGTCGAGCCACTGCTCCCGGCCGATGTCGCGGCGAACCTGGTCGAGCTGCTCGAGCAGGGTGGGCAGCCGGGCGGGGTCGGCCAGGTACTCCAGCACCGCCTGGTAGAACGCGCTGGTCATCGCCGAGGGCATCAGGTCCGACGCGTCGAAGCACAGGTTGCCGCCCCTGGCGAGCGTCGTCGCGATCCGCCGCGTGACGTCGCTGCGGTAGACGTCCTGGTCGACGAGGTGCTGGTGCACCGAGAACGTGGTCCCGCCGGACGGCCAGATCCGCTGCCCCTCCGCCCCGGCCAGGTACGCCATCAGCCGGCGCGCGCCGGGCGTGTCGCGGAACATCCCGGCGAGGTCGGCCGAGACCTCCGACGGCCCGGCACCGCCGGCGCCCGGGAACGGGAAGAACCGGAAGTCCCGGTCGGGCACGGGTGGCCCGCCCGGCCGCGGGACGGCGGCGTACCCGCCGATCGCGAACGAGCCGAGGTGCTCCAGCGCGCACCCGGGCGGGTCGGCGAACATGGCCCGGCCGGCGTCGGCGAACGAGGTGAGCAGCGCCGCCGTGCTGCCGCCGCGGACCGCGCCGGGCGCCAGCACCAGCGTGCCCCAGCTCTGCCACGCGGCGACGATCGCGGGGTCGGTCCAGGCCAGCCGGCCCGCCGCCCAGCTGCTGTAGACGCCCGGCCCGGCGCGGTGCAGCAGGATGTCCTCGAGCCAGTCCGTGCCGGGGAACCCGGAGTTCGGCGGGGCGCCCATGCCCAGGCACCACGGGCGCTGCCCGGCCGCGGCCAGCCGCTGTGACGCCGCTACCAGCTCGTCCCAGGTGGACGGCGCGGGACCGGGGAACGAGTCCGGGGTGTGCCAGACGATGCTCTTCAGGTCGGCCTTCACCACCACCGCGTACTTGGCGTTGCCGCCGAGCCGCTGCAGCCGCAGCCACTGCGCGCTGTAGGCCGCCGTGACCTCCGCGTCGAGGACGGCGTCCAGCGGTTTCACCTTGCCCAAGCGCACGTACCCCGCGAGTTCGGCCGGGTTCGACAGCACCGCGACGTGGGGCGGGGTGCCCTGTTGCAGGTCGCCGCGCAGCACCTGGTTCTGCGCGCGGGTGCCCTGGTAGCGCACGGGAATCCCGGTCGCCCGGGTGAAGCCGTCGAGCACCCGCTGGAACGCCTTCTGCTCGTCGCCGGTCCACGGCCCCAGCACCGTCAGCGTCTCCGCGCCGCTCCCGGCGGAACACCCGGACAGCAGCAGGACGACGATCAGCACCCAGCAGGCGCAGCGCTTCACGACGCTCTCCTCGTGCGGAACCGGTATTCGTCGAGGCGGGGTTGCAGGCCGCCCACCGCCAGCACGCCGATTCCGGCGGCCAGCACGGGAATTCCGTACCCGAGCACGCCGCTCCAGCCCGGTTCGGTGAGCCCCGGCCCGAGCAGGGCCGCCTCGTCGACCTCGGGCGGCGGCTGGGCCGGGACGGTGGGCGGCACGGGCGTGGCGGCGGCGAACGCGGCGACCGTGTCGCCGCAGGCGACCACCCCGCCCGGCCCGCACTGGGCGGCCAGCACCTGGGTGAGCGTCCACCGGGTTCGGTCGGCGACGGCCGTCGTGGTGGCGGACCGGGCGTCCACGGTCCGCGCCAGCACGGCGGCGCTGTCCCGCGCGCCGGACTGGATGCCCAGCAGCAGCGCCGTTGCCGTGCCCAGCAGCACGCACGCCGCCGTGGCGGCCAGCAACGCGGTGTTCACCGTGCGCCGGAACCGCCGGGCGAGGAACCGCTGGGTCCACGCCAGCGTGCCGAGCAGGACGACCAGCGGCAGCGCCCAGAGCACCGTGATCGCGGGGTCCAGCCAGTTCGCGTCCAGCTGGACGTCGAGGGCGGCGCGCTGGGCGGCCTCGAGCGTGTCGAGCCGCGCGAGGATGCCGTTGTCCGGTGCGGTCAGCAGGTCCGCCGCCGACAGCAGGTCGCTCGCGGCGAGCGGGCCGCCGCCCTCCTGGCGGAAGTGGGCGTCGGCCCGCCCGATGAAGCCGTTGTAGGCCGGCAGCAGGCCCTCGATCAACCGGAGTGTCTGGCTGCCCTGTTCCCCGGCCGCGTTGTGCTCCGCGACCTGCGCGAGCTGCTGGCTGGCCAGGGCGATTTCGTCTTCGTACTGCTCGCTGGGACCGGTCAGTTTCGCCTGGCCGTGTTCGAAGGCCCGCACCGCCGCGTCGTGCGCGTGCACGAGTGCCTCCTTGGCCAGCGACACCTCGAGCACCGCGGGCGCGGTCCGCTCCCGCACCTCGGCGATGCTGGCCCGGACGCCGAGGAAGGTCGCCAGCGCGGTCCCGAGCACCAGCAGGCTGCCGGCCACCAGGCCCAGCCGCAGCCACCACAGGGTCTGCCGGGTCGTGCTGATCGCGGTCACGACGGCGCTCCCGCCGCGAAGGGTTCACCACAGCGCCCGCACCGCTTCGCCGACGGCCGGGCTTTGTGTCCACAGTGGACGCACTGGCGCGGTGCCCCGCCGGGTTCGGGTGGGACGACGGCGGCGGGCGCCTCGGGATCGGAGAAGGTGGAGACGTTCGGGCCGAGCACCAGGGAGAACCCGTCACGCGGGCGCACGCCGTCCTTGATCGTGACGGCGCCGTCGTCGCGCACGTCGACGAGCCGGCCCAGGCGCTTGAGGACCTCCGCGTTGCCCAGCTCGGTCGCGAGCCGGACCGCGGTGCCCCACTCGCGTGCCGCCACCGCCCGGTCGTCGCGCTCGAAGGCTTCCCAGCCCGCCCAGACCGCGCGGCCCAGCTCGGCTTGCCCGGTGACGCGGGCGACGTTGTCGTCGGGGACGCTGGACAGCGCGAGGTCGTCGGTCAGGTAGCCGACGACGGCCTGCGGTTCGCCGACCGGCTCGCCGGCGACGAGCATGACGGTGCCCAGCAAGCGGTCCTCGTACCGGGTCAGCTCCCCCGCGTCGACGTCGAGGCAGAGGTGGTACTCGCGCAGCTCGTCGCCCCACGCCCCGGTGGGCAGCTCGAACCCGCGGCCGTCGGGGTGACCCTGCGCGGTGAGCTCGACCTCGGTCGGGAAGACCTGCTTGACGAACCGCAGCCTGCTGTAGGGCATCGTGGTCAGGCGCAGCCGCAGGTCCGGCACGGTCCGGCCCATCGCCCGCTCGACCAGCTGCCGGAAGTCGCCGGCGAGTTCGCTGTCCTCCAGCACGGCGTCCGCGCCGCCGCGCAGGGCCGACGCGATGCGCCGCAGGTCCCGCGGCTCCCAGTCGTCACCGATTCCCCTGGCGTCACAGGCGAACTGACCCCGGCAGCGCTCGAGCGCGGCGTCGAGCGCCCCCGTGCGGTCGGACTCGTTGCGGCCGTCGGTGAGCAGCACGGCGTGCCGGATCGCGGCCGGGGTCTGTTCGAACAGGTCCAGGGCGAGGTCCAGCCACGTGCTCATCGCGGTGCCGCCGCCGGCGATCAGCCCGGCGGCGGCGGCCTTCGCCTCACGGCGGGTCTGCTCGCCGGCCACCGCCAGCGGCGGCGCGGCCGGGTACACCAGCCGGGCGCGCCCGGTGCATTCGACGACCCCGAACAGCACGCCGTCCCGCAGCGAGCCGATGGCCGCCCGGCAGGCGTGCCGCGCGGCCTCGATCTTCGTCGGCGGCCAGTCCATCGAGCTGGAGCAGTCCACGAGCAGGAGCTCGGCGGTCGCCGGCTGCCCGGCCGCGGCGACCGCGGCATCGCCCACCCGCACGGTGAGGACGACGTCCATCCGGTCGTCCGCGGGCGCCAGGTACTTGTTCTGGCTCAGCTGGAGGGTGAACGACGGGCGGTCCCGCTCGGGCATCCGATCACCTTCTCGTCTTCGGCCGGACGGAGTTCGCGAGGTCGACCAGCACGCCGTGCTCGTTCCGGTCGCGCGCCCGCTCGGCGAGCCGGCGCAGGGACAGCTCCAGCAGCGACCGCAGGCCGCGTTCGGTGACGCGCTCGCCGAGGAGCGCGCCGCCGTTCCAGCCCTCGTCGCCGGCCAGCCCGGTCAGCGCGGCCTCGCGGACCAGTGCCTCCAGCCGGTCGTGGGCCTCCCGGTCGAGGTAGAGCGTGGGCAGGCGGCGCGCCGCGTCGGCGAAGTCGTCGCGGCCGGGTGGCCCGGAGGGCAGCCGGCCGGCCCGGATGCGCACCGCGGCGATCCGCGCCGCGTCGTAGTGGCGGGAGATCGGCGGTACGGCGTCGAGCAGCGCGACCGCGGTGTCGCGGCCGTGGGTCCGCAGGGCGCAGCGGGCCAGGCCGAAGGCGGCGCTGACCTGGCCGTGGTCGCGGTGCCACACCGAGCGGTACCAGCGCTCGGCCCGCGCTGTGTCCCCGCGCAGTTCGGCGCAGAACCCGAGCGCCAGCTTCGGCGCGATCTCGCCGGGCCAGCTGCGGTGCACCCGGTCGAACGCGGCCGCGGCCTGCTCGGCGTCGTCGCGGGCCAGTGCCAGCAGCCCGTGGTGCCAGGCCGCCCGCCAGTCGCGCGCGGCCTCGGTCCCGAGCTGTTCTTCGGCGTTCGCCAGTGCCGCGGCCGCGGCCGTGGGGTCGCCCAGCGCGACCAGCGCCCGCGTCCGGGCGAACGCGATCTCGACCGAGCGTTCGCCGAACATCGCGAGCTTGTCCAGCCAGCGCTGGGGCCCCGGCGCGCCCGCGGCGGCGATGAACCCGGCGGCGGCGTCCTCGGGGGCGACCCGCGGGATCGGCAGCCGGCCCGCGCCGGCGGCGGCGCCCGGCAGGCCGAGGTCCAGCGGGCCGGCGACGCCTTCGCCGGTGACCCAGTGGTCGAGGCCGGGCACCGCGCCGAGGCCGTCGTCGAGCAGTTCCGCCGTGTCCTCGAACAGCGCCGACGGCACCGGCCGCGGCCGTTCGTCGCGCAGCGAAAGGATTTCCCGGCGCACGCCGTCGAGCTGCTCGGCCATCTCCGACGCCGTGGCGAACCGCCGCTCGTACGGCGCGACCGCGCGTTCGAGCACCCGGTGCAGCGAGTCCAGCCCGCCGGCGACCCGGTCCGGGTCGGCGTCTTCGGCCGCGGCTTCGAGCAGCACCTGCAGCGTCCGGCCCACGGTGTGCAGGTCCGAGCGCACGGTCAGGCCGTGCCGGGCGAGCTCGTGCGCCGGCGCCTGGAAGCCTTCGGTGCCGACGCTCGGCCCGGTCCGGTCGCCGATCGGGCGGGCCGCGCCGAGGTCGATGACCTTGACCCGCTTGTCGCCGTGGATCACGTTCTCCGGCTTCATGTCGCAGTAGAGCAGGCCTTCGCCGTGGAGGTAGTCCAGTGCGCCGAGGATCGCCCGGCCGTAGACGATCACGTGCTCGACCCGCGGCGGCGGCCCCTGCCGCAGGAGGTCGCGCAGCGACCGCCCGCCGACGTACTCCATCACCAGGTAGGTGTCCGGCTCGCCGCCACCGGGCGGCGGGTGCTCGACGAAGTCGCTGATGCGCACGATGTTCGGGTGGTCGAGCCGGACGAGCACGTCGCGCTCGACCCGCGCGAGCGCGCGCAGCACGGCGTTGCCGCTGTTGATCACGCCCTTGAGCGCGACGTGCTGGCCGGCGAGCGCGGTGTCGGCGGCCAGGTACACCCAGCCGAGCCCGCCGCGGGCGAAGCAGCCGAGGACGTCGTAGCGGTCGCCGACCCGCTCGCCGCGTTTCAGCTTGGGCAGGAAGGAGAAGCGTTCGCCGCAGTTCTCGCAGAACCCCTCGGCGAACGCCGGTTCGCCGGCGTAGGCGCGGCCGACGGGTTCGCCGCAGTGGCCGCAGAACCGGTGCTGCTCGGGGTAGTCCGGGTCGGCGAGGACGAGCTTTTCCGGGTCCGGCACCTCGATCGCCGGCAGCGACTGGAAGTCCGCTTCGCCGCTCCAGAGCTCCACGCTGCGCCGGGTGCTCTCCGGCGCCGGCGTCGACGGGGCCGGGGTGGACGGCGCCGGCGGTTCCACCGGCACCCGGCGGCGCCCGCACACCTCGCAGAACCCGATGGGCCCGACCGGCCGCCCGTGGCACCAAGCGGTCGTCACGCTCCCTCCAGCCTGCGGCGCACCGCACGCACGTACCGCTCGACCGGCTCGGCCGCGGCCTCCGGTTCGTCCGGCCGCGTGGCCAGCACCGCCATGGCCGCGCGGTACAGCTCGCCCAGTTCCTCGTCCTCCATCAGGCCCGCGCCGGTCGCTTTGGCGTTGTAGCCGCGCAGCCGGCCGCGCAGTTCGTCGTGCCGGTCGGCCAGCGCGTCGAGCCGGCCGTACAGCCGGACCAGCTCCCACCGGGCCGCTTCCGCGTCGCGTTCGGTCGCCGCCAGCGCGCGCCGCACGCGGCCCGGTTCGATCCGCTCGCCCGCCGAGCGCAGCGCGGCCAGCCGCAGGCGCAGATCCGCGGAACTGCCGGGCACCGCCGCGCGCGCACCGAGCCGGGCGGCCCGCTCCCGCGTGCGTTCTTCTTCGTGCTCCACCATTTCGACCAGCAGCGCCAGCCGGGCCAGCCGCCGCGCGTTCCGCTCGTGCTCCCAGCGCCGCGCCAGGCGCACGCCGGGTGAGTCCGGCCCGCTGAACTGGACCAGCACGGTGGCTCCCTTGTCCACCAGCGGCCGCACCACGCTGGTGAGCACTTCCTCCGGCGCCCGGGCGTCTTCGAGGCCGGTCACCGCCACCGCGACGTCCTCCGGGTTGGTCTGCAGCACGGTGACGGCTTCCCCGGTGCTGATGCCGGCGCTGACGTGCTCGGCCACCTCGCCGGCGGTCTTGCCGCTCGCGTCCACGATCGCCGCGAGCCCGGCGCGGGCGCCGCGGCCCGTTCCGGACCGACGGGCGTCCCGGCGCTCGCGCCGCACCTGCTCCAGGAAACCTTCCCGGACGGCCGCGTCGCGTTCGCCGAAGACCACGATCAGCGGGCCCGCCGCCGGCCGCGGCGGCTCACCCACCCAGCGGGCGACGTCCGGCACGTGCCGTTCGATCACCTCGACCGGGATCAGGAACGCGAGCCCGGCGCGTTCGTCGGTGTACTCCGTGACCACCATGCCCAGCACCGCACCGGTCGCCTTGTCGATCACGCCCGCGCCGCTGAAGCCGCGCCGGACCCGCTCGCCGGGCAGCGGCGAGTTGAGCTGGATCCACTCCCCGCCGGCACCGGCCGGGCCGGCCAGCTCGGCGTTGTTCACCCAGACGCCGTAGCGGTGCGGTGCCGGGAAGCCGTAGGTGTGGACCACCCGGTCGCGCACCGCGCGCAAGCGCACCAGCGGCGCGCCGGGCACGTGGGGAAACGCTTCGGCGAGGTCGAGCAGGGCGATGTCACCCCGGCCGTCGTCCGTCGGCGGCACCCAGCAGCCGGGCCGCACGGTGGCCTGCGCCTCCGGCATGCCCGCCAGGCCGACGAACCGCACCAGCACGGGCGCGCCCGAAAGCGCTTCCTCCCCGGCTGCCTGCACGACGTGCGCGCAGGTGAGCACCGTGGATTCGCCCAGCAGCATCCCGGCGCCCAGTGCCCGGCCCGACGAGTCCGACAGGCACACCCGCCACGGTTCCGGATCCCCCGCGCGCCCCTCGGCAGAACCGTTGTGCTCCCTCACCGAAAGCGACCTTACGACCCGGCACCGACACTACGGGCCGGGTTCGCCCGCTTACCTCGGCAGATCACCCGATCGGCCGCAGCACGGTCCGCGACCGTGGAAAACTCACGAACCCGCGGTCCGGTCAGGCGATCGTGCGCAGCCGGCGGAGGGCGAAGAAGACCAGCGCCGCCGCCAGCAGCACGAAGATTCCGGTCTCGATGCCCTGGAAGAGCCAGAACCGGTCCCCCGGCTGGTACTGCACCCAGTTCTGCGCGCCGGGGCCGGCCGCGGCATCGGCGCAGCCACCGGGCGGGCACGGGCCGAGCTGGGCGTTCGGCAGGACCAGCTCCCCGGCCGCGTTGCGGACGCCGAGGTCCAGGACCCAGTTGCCCGCCGCCGGGTTCGGCGTCTGCCCACCGGTCGGCGCGAAGGTGAGGCTCTGCGCGGGCAGGTACCGCGGCCGGGCGAGGACCTCGATCGCGACGCGGACCACCGTGAACCCGGCCAGGGCGATCCCCATGGCGGGCAGGACTTTCCGCCAGTACGTGCCGGCGAAGACGCCCAGCGCCAGCGCGAACAGCGTGTACGCGATCGGGACGACCCCCTGGACGTCGAACGAGAGGTAGCTCAGCCGGCCGGTGCTCGCGCCGACCAGTGGCCGGAACCACCAGGACACGCCCAGCGCGTACCCGATCGCCAGCACGGTGGTCATCGCCCCGACCAGGCCGACCTTGGCCAGCGCCCACTGCAGGCGGCTGACCCCCTGCGTCCACACCAGACGGTGGGTGCCCTGCTCGACCTCGCGGGCGATCAGCGGCGCGCCGAAGAACACGCCGACCAGCGCCGGCAGGACCACGAACAGGACGGCGATGAACACCATGCCGCCGAACTCCTGCTGGAACTGGTGCCCGGCGCTTTCGCAGCGCGCGACCGCGTCGGTCTGCGTGATCATCGACGCGTTGCCGAGCGCGGACCGGCAGGCGCTCAGGCCGAGGGTGTCGTACTTCGCGTACATCGCCAGGCCCGTGGGCACCATGACGGCGGCGAGCGCGGCCAGTGCGGCGAGGGTGAACAGCACCTGCTTGCGGTGCTGGCGCCAGATCAGCCAGATCACGCCGGCACCTCCCAAGCGGACGCCGGAACGCGGGTCTCGGTGTCGGCGAGGTGGGCCAGCACCACGTCTTCGAGGGTCACTTCGTGCTCCGTCCACAATGGATCGATCGGGCCGTCGCCGCGGCGGACCAGGAGCGTCGACTGGCGTTCGGTGTGGCTCGCGCGGACCACCTCCGCCACCCCGGCGACGGATTCGCTGCCGGCCCGCGGCCCGGTGAGCGTGCAGTGGCCGGCGAGCAGCTCGTCGACCGCGCCCGCCAGCCGGACCCGGGACCGTTGCAGGACGACCAGGTGGTCGCAGCTGCGTTCGAGGTCGGCGAGCAGGTGCGAGGACAGCAGCACGGTCGTCTCGCTCTCGGCCACGGCACCCATCAGCGTCTGCATGAACTCGCGGCGCGCGAGCGGGTCGAGGCTGGCGATGGGTTCGTCGAGCAGCAGCAACCGCGGCCGTTTGGCCAGCGCCAGCGCCAGGGCGACCTGGGCGCGTTGCCCGCCGGACAGCTTCCCGACCGCCTTGTCCGGCGGGATGCCGAGCATGGCCAGCCGGTCGCGGGCCAGCGCGGCGTCCCAACGGCGGCGGTTGAGCTTGCCGCCCATGGTGACCAGCTCCGCCGCGGTGAAATCGCGGTAGAGCGGGGTGTCCTGCGCGACGAACCCGATGTCCGGCAGCGCGGACCGCGGGTCACGCCCGAAGACGCGCACCTCGCCCTCGTCGGCTTTCGACAGGCCGACGACCAGGTGCAGCAGCGTCGTCTTGCCCGCGCCGTTCGGGCCGACCAGCGCGGCGATCCGCCCGGCAGGCACCTCCAGCGCGCAGTCGCGCAACGCCCAGGTGCGGCCGTAGCGCTTGCCCAGCGCCGCGGCTTCCACCGCCAGTTCCATTCCGGACTCCCTACGACAGGTCGTGCGGCACCCGGGTGCCGCGGATCGTGGTTTCGATGAGGGCGGCGATGTCGTCGGGCGACATCCCGGCGGCTTCGGCGCGCTCCAGCCAGGCCTTCAGCTCGTCGCGCAGCTGCGCCTGGTGGCCCAGCGAAGGCCCGGCCAGGCTGCCGGTGACGAACGTGCCCACCCCCGGGCGGCCTTCGGCGAGCCCTTCCAGGACCAGCTCGCGGTAGGCCTTGAGCACGGTGTTCGGGTTGATCGCCAGCGCCTCGGCCACGTCGCGCACCTTCGGCAGCTGGTCGCCCGGCCGCAGCAGGCCGACGCGCAGCGCCTGCTTCACCTGGACGACGAGCTGCATGTACGTGGCGACCCGGGAACGGCCGTCGAGCACGAACTCGATCACCCTGCCCACCCTCCTATTGTCTTACGACATTAAGACAACACCTCCCGGCGCCCGCCTGTCAAGGCATAGGGTCTGGTTCGGACACGCACACCGGCACCGGGAGGCAGGCATGTCGTTGTTGGACGGGCTGAGCAAGGCGATCGCGGGCGGGGCGATCGAGATCGTCGACCTCACCGCACCCCTGAGCTCGAGCACGCCGATCCTGCGCCTGCCGGAGCCGTTCGCCAACACGATCCCGTTCCGGCTGGAGGAGATCAGCCGCTACGACGAGCGCGGCCCGCGGTGGTACTGGAACGACATCCACACCGGCGAGCACACCGGCACCCACCTGGACGTCCCGGTGCACTGGGTGTCCGGAAAGGACGGTCACGACGTCTCGCGGGTGCCACTGAAGACGCTGGTGGCGCCCGCGGTCGTGCTCGACTTTTCGGCACGGGCGGCCGAGGACCCGGACTTCCTGCTCTCGGTCGACGACGTCCGGGCCTGGACGGCGGAGCACGGGCCGCTGCCCGACGGCGGCTGGCTGCTCTACCGCACCGGCTGGGACACCCGCAGCGGCGACCAGGAGGACTTCCTCAACGCCGACGAAACCGGCTCGCACACCCCGGGCGTGTCACCCGAGTGCGCGCGGTGGCTCGCCGAGGAAACGCCGATCACCGGGCTCGGCGTCGAGACCGTCGGCACCGACGCGGGCCAGGCACCCGGCCTGGAGCCGATGTTCCCGTGCCACGAGCTGCTGCTGGGCGCCGGCAAACACGGCCTGACGCAGCTGCAGAACCTCGCGACGCTGCCGCCGACCGGCGTGCTGCTGCTGGTTTCGCCGCTGCCGATCGTCGGCGGCTCGGGCAGCCCCGCCCGCGTCCTGGCCCTGGTCGAGCGGTGAACGTCGCCGAGCTGGTCGGCCGGACGCTGGCCGGCCTCGGCGCCGGCACGGCGTTCGGCGTGGTGGGCAGCGGCAACTTCGAGGTGACGAACGCGCTGCGCGCGGGCGGCGTCCGGTTCGTCGCCGCCCGCCACGAGGGCGGCGCGGCGACCATGGCCGACGCGTACGCCCGGATCAGCGGGCAGGTGTCGGTGCTGTCGCTGCACCAGGGCTGCGGCCTGACCAACGCCGTCACCGGGATCACCGAGGCGGCCAAGAGCCGGACGCCGCTGCTGGTGCTCACCGCGGATTCCGCGGGTGCGTCGGTGCTGTCGAACTTCCGCATCGACCAGGCCGGCCTGGCCGCGGCGGTCGGCGCGGTGCCCGAGCGCGTGCACTCGCCCGCGAGCGCGGTGGCCGACACGGTGCGGGCGTTCCGGACGGCGCGCCAGCAGCGCCGGACGGTGGTGCTGAACCTGCCGCTCGACGTCCAGGCCCAGCCGGCGCCTCCGCTGCCTGCGCTGCCGGCGCTCGCGGGGCCCGCCCCGGTGCGCCCGGACGCCGATTCGGTCGCGGCGCTGGCGGACCTGCTGGCGGCGGCCGAGCGCCCGGTGTTCATCGCCGGCCGCGGCGCCCGTGCGAGCCGCGTTCCGTTGCAGCGGCTGGCCGCCCGGTGCGGCGCGCTCCTGGCGACGTCCGCGGTGGCGCACGGCCTGTTCCCCGACGACCCGTTCACACTGGGCATCTCGGGCGGCTTCGCCTCCCCGACGGCGGCCGAGCTGATCGTGGGCGCCGACCTGGTCGTCGGCTGGGGCTGCGCGCTGAACATGTGGACGACCCGCCACGGCAAGCTGCTCAGCCCGCACGCCAAGCTGGCCCAGGTCGACATCGAGCAGGCGGCACTCGGCGCCCACCGCCCGATCGACCTGGGCGTGGTCGGCGACGTGGCAAGCACTGCCGCGGATGTCCTGGCCCTGACCCGTTCGCATCGCGGCTACCGCACGGAGGAGGTGGCGGCCCGGATCGCGACGGGCCGCTGGAACGACGTCGCGCACGAGGACCTGTCCGGAGACGGCCGCATCGATCCTCGCACGTTGAGCAAGCTCCTGGACGAGCTGCTCCCGGCCGAGCGGATCGTCTCGATCGACTCGGGCAATTTCATGGGGTACCCGAGCGCGTACCTGTCGGTCCCCGACGAGCAGGGGTTCTGCTTCACCCAGGCGTTCCAGAGCATCGGCCTGGGCCTGGCCACGGCCATCGGAGCGGCACTGGCCCGCCCGGACCGCCTGCCGGTACTGGGCACGGGCGACGGCGGGTTCCACATGGCACTGTCCGAATTGGACACAGCGGTCCGCTTGAGCCTGCCGCTGGTGGTGATCGTCTACAACGACGCGGGATATGGAGCGGAGATCCACCACTTCGGCGACGCGGACATGACAACGGTCCGCTTCCCCGACTCGGACCTGGCCGCGATCGCCCGCGGCTTCGGCTGCACGGGCATCACGGTGCGGTCGCCTCAGAACTTGTCAGCGGTGCGCGATTGGCTCGCGGGACCGCGGTCGGCCCCGTTGGTGATCGACGCCAAGATCGCCGACGACGGCGGATCGTGGTGGCTGACGGAGGCGTTCCGGCACTGACCCGCCCTTGACACGGCCCCCGGCAACCCTGAATGCTGGCCGAGTTGTCTTACAGTCGTAGGACAGTGGGGGAACTATCCGAGGAGCTCCGATGCGACTCTTGATGGCCGTACTGGCGGCCGCAATGTTGTTGGTCTCACCCGCGGACGCGACCCAGCAACGCCCCGACCCGGCGGGAGCGCTGCTGGCGGCGTACGACAGCCACGCGATCGTGGCAAAATCCAGCCCGGACGTGGGACCGTTCGTGTTCGACCTGGTCCGCGACCCCAGGTTTCCGGCCCGGGTGAACGACGTGGTGGTGGAGTGCGGCAACGCGCGTCTCCAGCCGTTGCTGGACGCGTACATCGCCGGGTCGGCGGTCGACGGCATCAGCAGGGTGTGGCGGGACACGACCCAGCCGAGCTGCGGGTTTTCGACGTTCTACGAGCAGCTGTTCGCGTTGATCCGGCAGGTCAACACAACGCTGCCGGCATCGCGGAAGATCCGGGTCCTGGCGGCCGACCCACCGGTCGACTGGAGCCGGGTGCAGTCGCCGGCGGACCTGGAGCCGTTCCTGGATCGTGACGCATCGATCGCCTCGGTGGTGAAAACCCAGGTGCTGCAGAGAAATCGCAAGGCCCTGATGTTGTTCGGCGTAGGCCACTTGACACACGACGGAGGAAGCGCGGCGGTGGCCCGGCTGGAGCGCGAGTACCCGGGGATCGCGTATGTGGTGGCGGACCACCGCGGGTTCACATCGGACAACGCCCGGCTGGAGCAGCGGCTGGGCCAGTGGCCGGCTTTGGTGCCGATGAAGGGTTCGTGGCTGGGTTCCTTGGAGACGGGGTACTTCCCGCTGAACCGCGAGTACCCGCCGGGCACGCGCGGCTACCCGGGCGTGGACGCATACCTGTATGAGGGCCCGGCGGATCTGTTGCTGCGCGAGCCATTGTCGGCCCGGGCGGTGCTGGACACGGAGTACATGGCAGAGCTCAGGCGCCGAGCTGCGGCGATCGACGCGCCGCCGGATTCGATCGAGTGGCCGGAGACGTTCTTCGAGCGGGAACGTAACTCGGGGGTGCTGTTGCGGGGGTAGGTCAGGCGCTTCCTGGACGGGTTGGGGTTTCTATCCCGGCTTTGGGCCTGCGGGGGCGGTTTTTGCGCCTCTTTGAGCGGCTTCTCGGCAGCTGGTGGTGCTGGTTCGCTGCGGCTGCGGGTGGGCTTGTCCGCTGGCAGCGGCCTTGGGTGGTGGACAAGTAGCCCTATCGAGGGCTGCGAGTGAGTTGGCTTTGCTGGTGGTGTTCGTTCGCGGCGATTGCCGGGCTGGTCCTAGTTTCTTTGTTGGTTGCTGGCTGGTTGAGGCGTCGCGTGGGTGTAGGCCCGTAGCCGTGGGGCTGCGGGCCTGTCCCGTGGTCAGGCTGCGAATGGCAGTGGTTCGTGGAGGTTGTTGCGCCTGGGCTTTCGGCGACGGTCGATGAACACCGGTGGGAGGAACTCCGGTAGCCCGTCGGCGGCGATGCGGACTTCCCAGCCCGAGCGGTGCAGCAACCGGTGGTGGTGAGCGCACATCAGCACCAGGTTGGTGAGATCGGTGGGGCCGCCGTCTGCCCAGTGCCGGATGTGGTGACCTTGACAATGCCGGGGTGGCCGATGACAGCCCGGGAACGCGCAACCCCGATCCCGGAGGAACAACGCTCGACGCAACCCGGCGGAGATCAGGCGGCGGAGGCGGCCGAGGTTCAGCGGTTCGCTTTTGTCGCCCAGCACCGCGGGGATGACCATGGCGTCACAGGCATGCACCCGCGCTTCGGCCGCGGTCATCGTCCCGGTGTCGCCGAGCGTGGCCTTGCCAACGCCGGACTTCAGATCCTCCAACGACACCGCGACCATGACGTGGGCTCGTTCCCCGGCCTGCATCGGCAGGTCTGGGGAATTCAGAGCCAGGTCGACGGCGTCGGAGAAGGCATCCCCGTAGCGCTGCGGGGTGGTGCGGAAGTCGGGGCCGTCGTCGCCGGTGCGGCGCTCGGCGAGGGCATCCAGCAGGGCGTGGGCGCGGGTGCCTGTCTCGTCGTCGAACCGGCCGCTCAGTTCCCAGATCCCGGTTCTTTTGCGACGGAGGAACAGCTCCCGGGTCGGGGCGGTGGGTTCGGTGTCGTCGGGCTCCTGGCCGTCGGGGACGAGGTGGGCGAGGATGCGGGCACCGAGGGCAGCGACCTGCTTGTGCCCGGCCTCCTCCGCGAAAGCCAGCAGGTTGGCCTCGGCGCTCGCGCAGTGCTCGGGCGGAACCTGAGCCAGCACCGAGGTGATCACGTCGATCATCGGGTTGCTCAACCGCCCCGCCCGAGCCGCAACCCCGGTGGCGGGCGCCAGCGCGGGAATCGGGGAGCCGTCGAGGTTGCGGCCGGGATTGAGCAGGCGGGCGCGTTTGATCAACCGTTCCGCGGCCGGCTTCGGCTCATCGGCCAGATGCTCCAGAAGCCGGGCGGCGGAGCGATAGCCGAACAGCTCCATCACACCCCGCTGCTCGATTTCCACCAGCACCGCACCAAGTTCGGCCTCAGCGGACCGCATCGACGCGACTAGCTCACCGATGCGGTCGGCGAGAGCCACCGCCTCGGAGGAGAGAGCCACGTCGTTGGTCATGCCTCCAAACTACCGGCCATCGAACACAGAGTCATCACTCGATACGGTGGGAACAAAAGGTAAAGCCGCAGTCCGCACCCCAGAACACCGAAACCACGGCAGGGCAACCGAAGCGTGGGGAATCGGCGCTGCCGACCCACGACGCGACGCAACCCCGTGGAGCGCCGATTTCCCACGCCACGGCGAAGCCGTGCATGAAACTCAGCCACACCGATGGGAAACCCAGACGTTGGGTTCAACGTAAACAGCATAACCATCCAAAGTAGACACAAGAACCGGAGAAAGAGCCCCAGGAACAACCACCGAACCATCACGGTCAAAAGGCAACCCGGTCCACCGCCGCCACTCGACCAAAGAAGCCTGCACAGTAGCGGAACACGGAGCAACGCCCTCAAGACGACCCCCAGCCCGGACATGGGTACGCAACCACCGATCAACAGGCAACCCATCCGAACGAACCGAGAACGCATACTCCTCCATGGACAAGCCAGGAACCAAAGCCTTGTCCGGCGGACGCACAGGAATCACGAGCGACGCAAGCCCCGAAGCAGCAACAGCATCCCGCATACCAGCCAGCACAACAGAAGAAAGTCCACGCCCCTGCCAAGAAGGATGCACAGCGATCTCCAACCCACAAGCGGTATCAGGAGAAACACCGTCAAGAGCATCCTCGACAGCCCAAACGGCCACAGCATCCCAGCCAAGATCAGGCAACACCGACCGCCCGCGAAACGGCACCATGATCCCCCGCGCGACCGGCACCCCGTCTTCAAGCAGAGCTACGACCAAAGAAGGCCACCTCCGAGCCACGCGCCGCCCGCGGACCAGCAAGCTCGTCAGGCTTCCCTCCATGAACCGCGGTGATCCCGGCGGGTATGGAATCGCATAGACCGGTTCGAAAAGGTCCGGCCGCTGGGCCAGGGTGACGACCTCCACGGCTACCGCGACCAGGAGTCCAGCGCGATCAACGTCTTCGTGCCCGTCACCTGGTGGTGCCGGCGGATCTCGTCGATCGTCTTCTGCAGGTGCGCCATGTCCCTGACCCGCAGCCACACCAGCGCGTCCGGGTCGCCCGCTATCGTGAACACCGCCTGGGCCTCCGGCATGCGCGTTGTCGTGCGGAGGATCTCGGCCACCTTGGCGTTGCCCACGAACCTCAGCTCGGTGAACGCCTCGATGCCCCAGCCCAGTTTCGCGTGATCGACCTGGACCGTGAAGCCGGTGATCACCCCGCTCTCCCGCAGCCGGTCGATGCGGCGCTTGACCGCCGCCGTCGACAGGGTCACCCGGCTCGCTATGTCCGACAGCGTGCGGCGGGCGTCCTCGCGCAAGAGGCCGAGGATCTCGTGGTCGGTGGCGTCGAGCAGCTCTTCGGGCATGCGTCACAGCCTAGATGCAAAGAACAACGCCAGACAGCGGCAGAACTCGAGAAATTTTGCGTTCGAGGCCGGGAAACAGACATACCTGTTGCGTCACTGTGGCGCACGTCGCATCGTGCCCCCAAAGAAGGGAGCGCGCCGTGGAGACGTTCACGCTGGAGGATCGCTACCTGCGGGAAGCGGGGACCGTGCACCTGACCGGGGTTCAGGCGCTGATCCGGCTGCTGTTCGACCGCGTCCGCCACGACCGCGCGCGGGGCGGTGACCCCGCCGTCTTCGTCTCGGGCTACGAGGGCTCGCCGCTGGCCGGCTACGACCTCGAACTCGGGCGCCGCGCGACGCTGCTCGAGAAGCACGACGTCGTGCACCGGCCCGGGCTCAACGAAGAACTCGCCGCGACGTCGGTCATGGGCAGTCAGCTCGTCGCGGGGGCCGGCGCGAAACGAGGCGTCACCGGCTTCTGGTACGGCAAGGCACCCGGTCTCGACCGCGCCTCCGACGCCCTCCGGCACGCCAACCTGGCCGGTACCGACCCGCGCGGCGGCGCGGTCGCGCTCGTCGGCGACGACCCGAACGCGAAGTCCTCCACCGTGCCCTGCGCGTCCGAGCTCGCCCTCGCCGACCTCGCCATTCCCGTGCTCTTCCCCGCCGACGCCCAGGACGTCCTCGACCTCGGGATGCACGCCGTGGAGCTGTCGCGGGCCAGCGGGTTGTGGACGTCGCTGAAGATCGTCGCCAACGTCGCCGACGCCTCCGGCACCGCCACCGTCAGTCCACAGTGGAACTCACCCCGGATCGAAAACGGCTACCGGCACCAGCCGACGTCACGGCTGCTCGGCGCGAGTCTCGCCGAGCTGGAGCGCAGCCTCTTCACCGTCCGCCTCCCGCTGGTCCTCGACTACCTGCGCGCGAGCACCGTCAACCGGATCACCGCAAGCGGGCCGGCCGACCGGATCGGCATCGTCTCCGCCGGGAAGTCCTACCTGGACCTCCAGCAGGCCCTGCGCACCCTCGGCCTGGACACCGGCAAGCACGGCATCCGCGTCCTCAAGCTCGGCGCGATCCACCCCCTCGACCCCGCGATCGTCCGCGAGTTCGCCGACGGCCTCGACGAGATCATCGTCGTCGAAGAGAAGCGCGCGTTCGTCGAAACCGCGCTCAAGGAGATCCTGTACGGACGAACGAACGCACCGAAGATCACCGGCAAGAAGGACCTCGACGGCCGCACGCTGTTCAGTGAGCTGGGCGAGCTGGACCCGGACGGCATCGCGACCGGGCTGGCGAAACGGCTGCCCGCGGGCATTCCGCAGGTCGACGCCTACCGAAACCGCCGCCGTCGCGAACGCATCGCCGTGCCGCTGCTCGCCCGCACGCCGTACTTCTGCTCGGGCTGCCCGCACAACTCGTCGACGAAGGTCCCGGAAGGCACCCTCGTCGGTGGCGGCATCGGCTGCCACACGATGGCCCTGTTCATGGAGCCCGACCAGGTCGGCACCGTCCTCGGCGTGACGCAGATGGGCGGCGAAGGCACGCAGTGGATCGGCATGGCGCCGTTCGTCGAGGCCGGGCACTTCGTCCAGAACATCGGCGACGGCACCTTCACCCACTCCGGCAGCCTCGCGGTGCGCGCGGCGGTCGCCGCCGGCGTGAACATCACCTACAAGCTGCTCTACAACTCCGCCGTGGCGATGACCGGCGGTCAGGACGCGGTCGGCGGGCTGCCCGTCGAAAAGATCGCCCAGCTGCTGCTCCTGGAGGGCGCGAAACGGGTCGTGATCACCAGCGACGCCCCGGCGAAACACCGCAAGCCGCCCGCCGGTGTCGAGGTCCGCGACCGCGGCGAACTGCTGCGCACGCAAGAGGAACTGGCCGCGATCAAGGGCGTCACCGTGCTGATCCACGAGCAGGAGTGCGCCGCCGAGAAGCGCCGGAAACGCCGTCGCGGCAAGCAGACCGCGCCCGCGACGCGCGTGGTCGTCAACCAGCGCGTCTGCGAGGGCTGCGGCGACTGCGGCACCAAGTCGAACTGCCTGTCCGTGCAGCCCGTGGACACCGAGTTCGGCCGCAAGACGGCGATCCACCAGTCGTCGTGCAACGTCGACTACTCGTGCCTGGCCGGGGACTGCCCGTCGTTCGTCACCGTGGTGCCGTCCGGGAAGAAGCGGCGCCGCAAGGCCGCCGAGCTGGCTGCCGACGCGGTCCCCGCGCCGGAATCCGGCAAGCAGGACTTCACCGTGCGGATCACCGGGATCGGCGGCACCGGCGTGGTCACCGTGACGCAGATCCTCGCCACCGCCGCGGTCCTCGACGGGCGGCACGTCCGCACGCTCGACCAGACCGGCCTCGCGCAGAAGGGCGGCGCGGTCGTCTCCGACCTGAAGGTGACGGCGGCACCGGTCGAACAGGCGCCGAAGCTCGCCGCCGGCGAATGCGACCTCTACCTCGCCTGCGACGCCCTCGTCGGCGCGGACGCGGCGAACCTCGGGGTCGCCGACCCGGCCCGCACGACCGCCGTCGTCTCCACGACCGAGGTCCCGACCGGCCGGATGGTCGTCGACACGACGGTGTCCTTCCCGGACCCCGGCAGCGTGCTCGCGCCGATCGAATCCGCGGCGAAGCGCACGGTGTCACTGGACGCGCGCGGCCTGGCCGAGGAGTTCTTCGACGACGACCAGTTCGCCAACGTGCTGCAGCTCGGCGCCGCGTTCCAGACCGGCGCGATCCCGCTGCCGGCGTCGGTGCTCGAACGCGCCATCGAGCTCAACGGCACCCAGGTCGCCGCGAACCTGCAGGCGTTCCGCCGCGGCCGCCTGGCCGTCGCCGAGCCCCCGGCGGAAGCCCCGGAGCCCGCGATGACGGAGCCGCACCCGATGCGAGCCCTGGTGCACGCCGAGCCCGGCTCCGAGCTGGCGCGGCTGCTCGACATCCGGATCCCCGAGCTGGTCGCCTACCAGGACAAGGCCTACGCTCGCGCGTTCGCGGAGTTCGTCGAGCGGGTGCGAGTGCTGGAAGACGGGCCGACGGAGATCACCGAGGCCGTCGCGAAGCACCTGTACAAGCTCATGGCGTACAAGGACGAGTACGAGGTCGCCCGGCTGTCGCTGGACCCGGCGTTCACGGCCGGCCTCGAGGAGCAGTTCGGCGCGGGCACGAAGTACGCCTACCGGCTGCACCCACCGGTCCTGCGGGCGCTCGGGATGCGGCGCAAGATCAGCCTCGGCCCGTGGTTCCGGCCGGCGTTCCGGCTGCTCCACGCGCTGCGGCGGCTGCGCGGCACCCCCTTCGACCCGTTCGGCCGCGCCGAGGTGCGCAAGGTCGAGCGCGCGCTGATCGAGGACTACCGCAGCGTGGTCCTGGAGGCGTTGCGGGCCGGGGACGCCGGCAAAGCGCGGGCCCTGGCCGAGCTGCCCGATCTCGTCCGCGGCTACGAAGACGTCAAGCTCGCCAACGTGGTCAGGTACCGGGAGCGGCAGGCCGAGGTCCTCACGCCCGCAGGTAGCTGAGCATCGCCTGGGCGCCGTCGGGGACGCGCAGCTTCGTGCTGACGTCCCCGGCGTGCCGGCGCGCCGCGGCGGTGCCGATGCCGAGCAGCCGCCCGATCGTCGGCACCGAATGCCCCTCGGCCAGCAACGCCACGACCTCGCGCTCGCGAGCGGTGAGCGTCGCCACCGGGTCGCCGGGCCGGGGCCGGGCCAGCTGGACCGCCACCACGTCCCGGTCGAGGACCGTGCCGCCGGCGGCGACGCGCCGCAGGGCGTCGAGGAACTCCTCGGGCCTGCCGACGCGCTCCTTGAGCAGGTACCCCGCTCCCCCGCCGCCCGCGGCCAGGAGGTCGCCCGCGTAACCGTCTTCGACGAACGCCGACAGCGCGAGGATCGCCAGGCCCGGCACCCGGCGCCGGGCTTCGAGGGCGGCTTGGAGCCCTTCGTCGGTGAACGTCGGCGGCATCCGGACGTCGACGACGGCCAGGTCCGGTGCCACGTCCTCGACCGACGTCACCAGGTCGCCGGGATGGTCGACGGCGGCGACGACCTCGAACCCCTCGCTGCGCAGGAGCAGCACCAGCCCTTCGCGCAGCAGAGCGTCGTCCTCCGCGATCACGATCCGCACGCGGCTGCCTCCTCGCGTCCACGTCAGCCCCTGCCTGGATGCACGGACGCGCGGGCGAGCGGGTTCAGCTCTGGCCGGACCAGCCGCTCAGCCGGGTCAGCAGGCGTTCCAGGACCTCCGGGTCCGCGGCCACCGGATCGCCGGAGACGGGCTCGTCGACGAGCGTCCGGCGGTCCTGGCGCCGCGGCAGGCGCACCTGCCGCGCGGTCATCCCGCCCGGCAGCGGCAGTTCGCACCAGGTGGTGCGGCCGCCGCCGTCGGCGGGCGAGACGCCCAGCCGCTCGCCGGGCCGGGCCGGGGTGTCCGGCCGGCCCGGGACGTCGTCGTCGACCTCGATCGAGAGCACTTCGGCGCGCAGCCGCAGCCGCAGCGTGACGAAGGCAGGCGCCTTCGGGTCACTGGCGTCGATCACGGCGCCGACCAGCCGTTTCGCGGTGGCTGTCACCTGCTCAAGCATCGGCAGCAGGGACCAGTCGGTGAGAATCAGGCGGACGAACAGCTCGGTGACCGGCAGCGCGCTGGGCTGCGCGACGAGCCGGATGTCGTCCATCTGGGAGGTGTGCGCGCTCAAACCCGACCTTCCTCGCCCCGGCGCGGCCCGTGCCGCACCACGTCAGTCCGCCCGCCGCGGCACGGTACCGCCCGCGCCGCGCGTTGCTGCCGTCGGGGCCATGGGTGAGCTGCTCGAAGCACCGGTTGCGCGACGCCCTGCCGGTGTGTTCGACGCAGCTCACCTGGTCGGGCGGTCTTCAGACCCGGGCGGGGACCCACAGCTCGTCGATGGCGCGTTCCGCCGCCGCGAGGCTTTCCTCGGCGAGCGGGACGAGGTCGGCCATCGCCGGGCGGACCGCCGCCAGCGTCAGCTCCGCCGTGATGAAGCGCGGCTCCAGGCCGGTCAGGGAAACGCCGTGCGGAAGCCACTGCTGCGCGTGGTCCCAGCCCGCGCGGGGCGTGCCGTCGCCGTAGCCGCCGCCCCGGCTGGCCAGCACGACGAACTCGCGGCCGCCGAGCAGGCCGGTGTAGGTCTCGGGGTCGATCGAAAGACCCGGGGCGATGAGGTGGTCGACCCAGGTCTTCACGCTGCTCGGCGGGCCGAAGTTGTACAGCGGCAGGCCGAGCAGCACGGTGTCGGCGGCCTTGACCTCCTCGACGATTTCGGCGGTCCGCGCCCAGACCGCCGCCTGCTCCGGAGTGTGCTGCTCCGGCGGGACCTGGGCGGCCAGGCCACTCGCCGCGTCGTGGTGCGGGAGGGGGTCCGCGCCCAGGTCGCGGTAGGTGACCGTGCCTTCCGGGTGCGCCGACCGCCACGCGGCCGCGGCCCGCGCGCTGAGCCGCCGGCTCACCGAGGCGTCGCCCTGGATGCTCGAGTCGATGTGCAGGAGATGTGCCATGTCGTTAGCCATCCATAGATCGTTGGTGTAGTACAAACTATTGATAGCACATCGACCGTTGGGGCGGCCATATACTGGGCACATGACCTCGCTCCCGGTCGTCAACCAGCCCCCGCACCGCTGCGGCGCGCTGGTCGACCACCTCGCGCGCCGGCTGCGGCTGCGCAGCGAGTCGGTGCTGGCTCCGCTCGGGCTGCGGCCGCGCCACCTGATCGCCCTCACGGTGCTGCGTGACAGGGGCGGCAGCTCCCAGCAGGACCTGGCGAAGATCCTGGAAATGGACAGCACGAACGTGGTCACCCTGCTCAACGAGCTGGAGACCGAGAACCTGGTCGAGCGCCGCCGGTCACCCGCCGACCGACGGCGGCACCTGGTCGAGCTGACCGACGTCGGCGCGAAGCTGCTGGCGCGCGCCGAATTCGCCCTCACGGCAGTCGAAGACGAGGTGTTCAGCGGGCTGAGCGACGACCAGCGCGAGACGCTCTACACGCTCCTGCAGCAGGCGGCGAGCAAGACGGCCACGGAAGCCTGCCGGGAACCGCGGCCCTGCTGAGCCCTCAGGCGCCGGCGATGTCCCGCGCCAGCTGCCGCGCTTCCGGCAAGGTGAACTTCCCGGTGATCTGCGCGGCGCCGTCGGTGATGGCGGACTGGATCTCCGGCGCGGTGAGCACGCGGCTCTTCACGACCATCGCGACCTGCTTGCCGACGTTGCTTCCGGTCCACTCCGCCCACGTCCGCGCCCCGGACGCGGTGAAGCTGAGGGCGACGAGGGCACCGCCCGACGCCGCCTCGAAGCGGGCTTCCACCCAGCCGACGTCCGCGCCGCTGAGGAAGGCCGGGCCGAGGATGTACCGGGTGCCCTGCGCGGGGTCGCAGCTGACCAGCGGAAGCGCCGGGTCGTCGCGGCCGTCCAGGGCGTCCGGCTCGCCCGGCGCGCAGGGCAGCGCCCGCGCGGCGGCCTCCTGGGTGGCCCGGTTCGTGCTTTGCCGCTGACCCGGCGAGCCGGCCGCCGGCCCGGCCGGCAGCTCGCTCAGCACCGGACGGAACCGCAACCGCGTCCCGTCCTCGATGGCGAAGCCGTCTTGGGCCGGATGGGCGTCGCCGGGCACCTCGCCCCGGCACCCGGCGACGACAGCGAGGACAGCGACGGCGGCGAGGAGGATGCGCACAACCGTTCATCCTGGCGGGTGGGCACCGGCCGAGTCGAGCGTTTCGGGCGGAAAGAGCCGCGGCAGGAAGCCGAGCATCAACGCCGACCACGCCACGTGCGTGAGCAGCGGCGCCTGCACCCCGCCCGACCGGCCGCGCTGCCACGCGAACAGCGTCCCCATCACCGCCGACGCCAGCACCAGCGCGGGGTTCCGGGTCGCCGTCGTGGACAGCACGTACACCGCCGTGGAAACCCGCGCACCCGCCGCGTCGTAGAGCGCGCCGCGGAAGAACACCTCTTCCGCCGCGCCCGTGAGCAGCGTCGTCGCCGCCACCGTGGCCGTCGGCCCGCGGTGGGCGTGGTCCAGCACGCCGGCGATCGCCCGGCGCAGCGGCGGGACGCGGCGGGCGACCAGCGCGCACCCGTAGAACACGCCGAAGGCGGCGGCACCCGCGGCCACCGGCTGAACGACGTCCCGGCGGCCCCGCGGCACCGGACCGGCCGCCCGGGCCCCGGCGAGCCACGTCGCCGCGACCGACGCCGTGAGCGCGTGGAAGCGGCCTGATCCGGGGCTGCTGGCCAGTGACGCGCCGAGCAGCGCGGACCCGGCGGCGGTCACCGCGGCGAGGACCGGCTTCACGCGCTCCGCCTGCTCTTCGCGCGCTCGCCCAGCGCCTGCAGGACGGCTTCGTCGTACCCCATCGGCTCGAACTCGACGATCCGGCGGATCGCGTCGTCGCGGACGACGACCTCGTTGGTCATCGAGTCGACCAGCGTCCGCCCGGTGGTGACGTCGATGTCCGTCACCAGCGAAAGCCAGTACGACGACAGGCGCGGGGACAGCAGCGGCACCGGCAGGATCAGCAGCGGCCTGCCTTCGATCGCCGCCACCCGCCGCAGCATGTCCCGGTATGCCAGCACTTCCGGGCCGCCGACGTCGAACGTCCGCCCGGCGGCCTCCGGGTGGTCGAGGACGCCGACCAGGTAGCGGACGATGTCGGCGACGGCGATCGGCTGGGTCCGCGTGTCCACCCAGCGCGGGGTCACCATCGCCGGCAGGTGCTCGACCAGCTGCCGGGTGAGCTCCCACGACGTGCCGCCGTGCCCGATCACGATGCCGGCGCGCAGCACCGTCACCGGCACGCCGGTCTCCCCCAGCAGCCGCTCGACCTCGCGCCGGCTGGCCAGGTGGGCCGACAGCGCATCGTCGTCGTCGCCGAGCCCGCCGAGGTAGACGATCCGGCGCAGGCCCGCGCCGGCTCTCGCGAAGGCTCGCGCGGCGTCGGCGTCACGGCGCTCGAAGTCCGCGCTGTCGAGTGAATGCACGAGGTAGTAGGCGGCTTCGACGCCTTTGAGCGCGTCACGCAGGGATCCGACGTCGGCGACGTCGCCGCGGACGGCTTTCCCCGCGCCGCGGTACTTCGCGGGGTGGCGGGTCATCGCGAGCACCTCGTGGCCGGCCGCCTCCAGCGCCGGGCACAGGCGGCTGCCGACGAACCCCGACGCCCCCGCCACCAGCACCCGCATGCCCACGACGTTAGCCGGGGAGGTCGGTGCGCGCAGGCCTTCCGCCGCCGGCGAAGCAGACCGCCGCGACCACTCCCGCGCACCCGACCAGCTGCGTCCACCCGGGCGTCTCGCCGAGCAGGCCGATGCCGAGCAGCACCGCACCGACCGGCTGCAGCAGCATCAGCGTCGCCCCGGTGGTGGCCGGCATCCGCGGCAGCGCGGCGGAGATGAGCAGCCAGCCCGCCAGCTGGCCGACGCCGGCCAGCGCGACCAGCCAGCCGAACGCGGACCAGCCCGGCGTCAGGTCGAGCGTGCCGGTCGGAACGCCGAGCACGACGGCGACCACGCCGGCGGACACCGTGGCCAGCACCAGCGAGTGCGCCTGCGTGCCGGTGCCGCCGCTGAGCCGGATCAGGAAGAGGTAACCCGCGTACCCGGCGCCGGCCAGCAGCGCCGCGACGGCGCCGGTGACCGGGTCCGGGCCGAACGAGCCGGTGCCGGCGAACCCGCCGGCCAGCACGATCCCGCCGAGGAGCACGGGCACGGCGCCGAGGAACCGCTTGGACGGCCGCTCGGCCAGGAACGCGAACGCCAGCAGCGGCACGATCACCACCTGCACGGCGAGGAGCACGGTCGCGATGCCGGCGCCGACCCGCGGGATCGCTTCGCCCCAGAGCACGAAGTCCAGGCCGAGCCCGATGCCGGCCAGCAGCGGGAAGACCACGCGGCGGCGGGTCGCCGGGCCGGCCTTCCGCCGTTCCCGCCCGGCCAGCAGGAGCAGCACGGGCAGCGCGAGCAGGCAGCGCCAGAACGCGCTCGTGCTGCCGCTGACGTGCGAAACCTTGATGAAGACCGACGACAGCGAGATGCAGAGGCAGCCGAGCGCGGCGAGCAGCCGCGGGTCGAGGCGGCGGGTGGACGCCGGGGCGGGAGCGGTCGTGAGCACGGCTCCAGCGTGCGGGCGGCAACTGTCAAGGACAAGCGAATGTTTCTGCGTGGAATTCGGTAGCATCCCTACCGTGTTCGGACTCGAGCGGATGCGGGCGCTGCACGCCGTCGCGACCCACGGCTCGGTCGCCGCGGCGGCCGGGTCCCTGCACGTCACGCCGTCGGGGGTGTCGCAGCAGCTGGCGAAGCTGGAACGGGAGGCCGGCCAGCCGCTACTGGAGCCCCGTGGGCGCGGCGTCCGGCTGACGAAGGCGGGTCAGGTGCTGGCCGGGCACGCCGAGCGGATCCTCGCCCAGGTGGCCGCGGCGAAAGCGGATCTGGAGCTGCTGCGCGAGGACGTCATCGGGCCGCTGCGGATCGGCGCGATCCCGACGACCGTGCACGCGCTGCTGCCGCCCGCGCTGGCCACCCTCGCCGCGCAGCACCCGCGGCTGGCGGTGACCCTGCACGAGGGCGAGGCCGAAGAGACGATGCCCCGCGTGCTGGCCGGCGACCTCGACGTCGCCGTGCTGGAGAGCTGGAACGACCGCCCGACGGTGATCCCGCCGGCGACGACGCGGATCGAGCTGTTCTCCGACGTCGCCGACCTCGCCCTGCCCGCCGGGCACCGGCTGGCCCACCGCAAGGCGGTCGATCTGTCCGAAGTGGACGATCTGCCGTGGATCGGCTGGAGCGCCGGGTCCGGCTGCCACGAGTGGCTGGTGCAGGTGCTGCGCAAGCAGCGGCTGGAGCCGCGGATCAGCTGCACCGTCGGCGGTTACCCGACCCAGCTGGCCCTGGTGGCGGGCAACGTCGGCGCGGCGCTGGTGCCCCGGCTGGCTCGCGACCGGCTGCCCGACGGCGTCCGGATCCTGACCACGCGCCCGGCGCTGACCCGCACGATCCACGCGATCTGCCGGGCCGGCGAGGAGGACCGCGGGGCGGTGCGGGCGTGCCTGGACGCGTTGCGCGCGGCCTCGGCCCGGTTCGAGAGCGCGGGCCGGCCGGTCGGCTGAGCCGGCTACTGCCGTCTACTGTGGACGGCCGAGCCGGGCCACCATCTCGGTCACCAGCCGGCCCGGACACCGGTGGTGCACCGGGAAGCCCTCCCGCCAGCCACGCTTGCACCTCGACGCGCTCCGGGCTCACCCGCTCCTGCACGCTCTCGGGCCCGAGGTGGTCCCCACTTCCTCCCTATGCTTATCTGCCACATCAGCGTGACATTTAAATGCCTCATCGATGCGGCAGTTACCCCTAGGGTGCGGGAGAGTGCTCGGCTGGGGCACGCCCGGGCTGCCGGCAATCCAGTCCTCCGCGGCCGGTGTCCGCAGGGTGAGCCGGCAGGCGCGCGCCTTCGGGCCCTTCGGCAGGATCAGCCGGAACCGCTCCGAGCGCAGCAGCGACCGCCGCAGACCGCGCGGCTCGGGCAGCGGCGCGCCGGGATAGCGGTGCGTGATCAGAAGGTCCAGGTCGCGGGAGCTGACCAGGCCGTACCCGTCGGGCGGCTCGAGGTCCAGCAGCCGCAGCGCCACGCCGGGGTGGTCGCGGCGGAACCCGGCGAGCGCGGCGGGCACGAGGGTCATGCCCGCGCTCGCGAACGTGCCCACCGTGAGCTCCTCGTCGAGCAGCGCACGAACCGTCCGCTCGGCCATGCGCAGCTCCCCGATGATCGCCTCGGCGTGGACGAGCAGCGCCTCCCCGGCCGGCGTCAGCGTCACGCCGCGGGCGTGGCGGTGCAGCAGGCGGGCGCCGACGTCCTGTTCCAGCTTGGCCACCTGCTGCGAGACGGCGGACGGCGTGAAGGAAAGCCGCTGGGCGGCCGCGGCGATCGAGCCGGCGTGCGCGACCTCGGCCAGCACGGCCAGACGGTGGGCGTCGAGCATGGCAGCCTCCAGCCGTAAGCGTCGCTAATGCCAGCATAGGAGACGTCGCTGGTGCTTACGGCCGGCGCCGCGCATGCTGGGGACATGATCAGCACTGCGGATGTCGACCGGGCGGCCGCGCGCATCGAGGGCCGGGTCCGCCGGACGCCGGTGCTCGCCGCGGACGAAGGCGTGTGGTTCAAGCTGGAACACCTGCAGCACACCGGATCCTTCAAGGCCCGGGGCGCTTTCAACCGGATCATCGCCGCGGGCGAGCAGACCGGCGTCGTGGCCGCTTCGGGCGGCAACGCGGGCCTCGCCGTCGCCTACGCCGCCCGGGAATTCGGCCTGCCCGCCCGGGTCTACGTCCCGTCCACCGCGCCCGCGGTGAAGGTCGCGAAGCTGCGGCAGCTCGGCGCGGCGGTGGAGCTGGTCGGCGAGAAGTACGCCGACGCCTACGACGCGGCCGTGAAGGACGCGGCGGACTCCGGCGCGCTCTTCTGCCACGCCTACGACCAGCCGGACATCTGCGCCGGCCAGGGCACGCTCGGCCGCGAACTGCTGGAGCAGGCCGGCGACCTCGACACGATCCTCGTCGCGGTCGGCGGCGGCGGGCTGCTGGCCGGCGTCGCCGCCGCGGTCGAAGGCCGGGCACGCGTGGTCGGCGTCGAGCCGCGCACGATCCCGACGCTGCACTCGGCACTGGCCGCCGGCGAGCCGGTCGCGGTCGACGTCTCGGGGGTCGCCGCCGACTCACTGGGCGCGACCCGGCTCGGCGACATCGCCTTCGCGGTCGCCACCCGCACGGACGCGGGTTCGGTGCTGGTGGACGACACCGCGATCGTCGACGCCCGGGCGGCGTTGTGGGACCGCTACCGCCTCGCCGTCGAGCCCGGTGGCGCGACCGCGTTCGCCGCGCTGCGCTCCGGCGCCTACCGGCCCGCGCCGGGCGAACGGGTCGCCGTCCTGCTCTGCGGGGCCAACACCGACCCCGCGACGCTCACTTCCCCGACAGCCGCGCCACCACCGGGGCGAACTGCTCGAGGAACGCGCCGTTGACGCTGAAGTAGGACACGCCCTGCTCTTCGCGACGGCGTTCGAGCTCGGCCACCATGGCGTCGACGTCGCCGCGAAGCAGGCCGAGGGCGTCGTGCTCGATGAGCGTTTCGGCGTCGACGCCGATGAAATCGCGGACCCATGGCGGCACCTCGTCGCCGACGACCCAGATGTTCATCGCGAACTCGACGTCGCGGTCACCGGCCGCCGCCCGGACTTCCTCGACGTGCCCGGTCATTTCTTCGCGGGTGGTCAGCACGCCGCCGGCCATGGTGACGATGTCGGCCTTCAACCCGGCGAGGCGACGTACCTTCGGGCCGCCCGCGGCGATCATCACCGGCGTGTGCCCGTCGCCGTCGAGCCGCCGGACGTGGTCGACCGTCTCGGAAACCGCGTCGAGCCGGTCCTGCCCCGAACCGTAGGGCAGCCCGAGTTCTCCGGCCTGCTGCCGCATTTCCGGGCGTCCGGTGCCGAGCCCGAGCTCGAACCGGCCCTCGGTGACGACGGTCAGGCTGTGCGCCTCCCAGGCCGCCGCCCGCGCGGTGCGCAGCGGACTGGCCAGCACGAACGAGCCGACGCGCAGCTCGGTCGTCGCCGCGGCGGCCGCGGCGAGGGCCGCCGTGGGCGTCGGCATGTTCAGGTTGTCCGGGCACAGCAACGTCGAGTAGCCGAGCTCTTCGGCTCGGCGGGCGGTGGCGAGCCATTTCGCGCCGCCCTCGGTCGCGCCCGCGACCACGCCGAACCGGAATGCCTTCTGTGGCATCGAAGTACCCCCAAGTCGTCGGTCCTTCGATCAAACCACCGGTGCGCCCCGCCGGGCCCCCACCGCCCGGGGCCCCCCCGCGGCCGCAGCGCGGGGACTCCCCCCCCCCCCCTGGTCTGTGGGCCCCCCCCCCCCCCCCCGCCACCCCCCGCCCCCCCCCCCCCCCCCCCCCCCACCCCGGCGTCAGCTGCGCTGGTACTCCTCCCAGGTGACCTTGGTGACCTGGGGGCCGTCGTCGGCGCCGCGGCCGGCGAGGCCGTTCATGCCCAGGTAGTAGTCACCGGTCTGGTGCTGCGCGCCCGAGGACAGGTCCGGGTCGGAGATCGCCATCGCGTGGATGTGGTAGTCGAAGCCCTGCGCCGGGGTGCGCAGCCAGGCCGCGAACCCGACCTTGCGCAGCGCGGTCAGCAGCTTCGTCCGGTTCGCCGACGAGATGCCGGACACCGAGATGTCCATCGCGCCGCCGCCGTCGTGGGTACCCGCCGAAGCGTCGACGCCACCCGCGTTGTAGGAGCCCTGGGTGATGACGACCTGCGCGCCGTAGAGCCGTTCCGCCTCGACGAGCATCGCCTTGGTGCGGGTGTTGAGGGTCCTGCTGTGGTAGGTGACGCGGCTCCCGGCGGAAACCGGGTTCGTGACCGTGTACCGGCCTTCGCCCAGCTTCTCCAGCGACGTCTTGCCCGGCAGGCCGGAAGCGTCGAGACCCGTGTAGCCCAGCGACTTCTGGTACTGCGAGTACGCCGTGATCGTCGTGGTGCCGAAGTAGCCGTCGACGTACTGGCTCGCCAGCAGGCCCTTCGCCTGGAGTGCCTGCTCGACGAGCAGGACGCTGTCGTGCGCACCCGGGGTCTGGGTGTCGTCGGCGCGGCGCGGGTCGATCTGGGCCGCCTTCAGCACGGCTTCCATGTTCGCGCCCGGCAGAACCGTCGTGGCCGCAGTCTCGGCCTGAGCCGGTGCGGCCACGGCGAACGTCGCGGCGGTGAGCGCCGTGAGTACGGCGGCCTTCGTGAACATCCTTGTCCTCCATGGTTCGGAATCTCTTCGGGGAGGAGAATCACGCAACCGGATACAAGGGACGTACAAACCGGTTTCCCTCAGCTTGGACGCATCCGGGCGTCGCGAAGGTCCACAACGGACGGCGAAACGCTCGGCCGCGTCCTCTCGGCGGTGGCCGTACCGCACTTGCGCGCGGTGACGGCGTGTAATCCCAGCCACATTCGGGTGCGTTATCGCTGGTCCAGCCGTGTTGACGGGCGTCACGGAGAGTTTCCGGCGGCCGCCACTGGACTCTCCCGTGCTCGTTTCGTAACCTGTTCGAGATCTCGCGGCCCCCGGTCGTCCCCAGACGGCGACGCGAGATCGCCGCCGACACCCCCTGCCGGGTACCGGACCCCACCGCGGGCTCTTCCTGTTGCGGTCGAGCGCGCCCCGGGCACGGGCGAGGCCCCCGACTCGCCGTCCCGGTACCCGCCGGCGGCCGATCAGCAAAGGAGACCCGCGCGAGAATGCGTTCGCATCCCGTGAAGCGCGTGGTGTCAGGTGCCCTCGCCGCGGCCTCGGTGATCACTGTCGTCACCATGGCCCAGCCGGCCACCGCCGCCCCCGTCCCCGTCCTCCAGGCGCCGCCCACCGGCTCCGACGCCCTCGCCAAGTACCGCGACCTCGCGGCGCAGGCGGAAAAGCTCAACGAAGACCTGCTGGCGGCCCAGGCCGACCTGACCGCGAAGCAGGGTCAGCTCGACAAGGCCAACGCCGACGTCGACGCCGCGAAGGCCGCCGGCGCACAGGCCGACGAGGCCAAGCGGAAGTACCAGTCCGAAGTGGACAAGTTCGCCGGCGCCTCGTTCACCAGCGGCGTCCAGATGAACAAGCTGTCGGCGCTGCTGGCCGGCACGTCCACTCAGGACTTCCTGGACCGTTCGGCGGCGCTCGAGGTCATCGCGACCGACAAGAACGCCGCGATGGACAACCTCAGCACCGCGGCGGCCAAGGCCGCGGCGGCCGAGAAGTCGGCCGCCGACGCGGCCAAGCGGGCGCAGGACGCCCGGGACGCGGCGGCGAAGCTGGCTTCGGACATCGAGGCCAAGAAGAAGGACCTGCAGGCCCAGATCGACCAGATCGAGGCGCAGAGCCGGACCCTCAGCAACGCCGACCGGGCGGCCCAGAAGGACACCGGCGGCGCGGCGCCGAACGTCAAGGCGCCCACCGCGGCCGCGCAGACCGCGGTCAACGCGGCGCTGAGCAAGCTCGGCAGCGCCTACGTCTGGGGCGCCACCGGGCCGAGCACGTTCGACTGCTCCGGCCTGATGCAGTGGGCGTACGCGAAGGCCGGCATCACCCTGCCCCGGAACTCCGCGGCACAGGCCCAGTTCGGCACCCCGGTGTCGCGCGACCAGCTGCAGCCCGGCGACCTGGTCGCCTACTACTCCCCCGTGTCCCACATCGGGATGTACATCGGCGACGGCAAGATGGTGCACGCGCCGACGAGCGGCGACGTCGTCAAGATCTCGCCGCTGATGAGCGGGTACGCGGGAGCCACGCGCCCCACGGCCTGAGTTCCCGGGTGAGTGCCCCGTTCCGCGAAGTGTAGAAATCGCGGAACGGGGCACTTTTCGCACATGGACGAGACCCCTGACGCCGCCACCGTCGAAGCCGTCGGCAAGGTGACCGAGGCACTCGAGACGATCGAGCGCGCCCGCGGGCACCTCTACTCCTTCCACCAGCTGACCGGGAGCGCGGACCTGGCCCTCGGCGAGGCCGTGGCGCAGCTCGAGAAGGCCGGCCACGGCGACTGGGCGCGGCGGATCTCCGAAGAGCTCATCGGGCTCAACGTATTACCCGATCGGTGGACTTTCCAGGTCGTCGAGGAGTACGACGACGGCTACTACAAGGCGTGCCGCGACCTTGAGCGCGAGCTGCTCACTTCGCTCACCGGAGGGCGCCGCCACCTGCACGAACAGCAGATGAAGGACGACCGCCGGACGCACGGGCGACCGGGCCACGAGGCGGGTGCCCCGAGCACGCCCCCGGCCGGCGCGTGACCAGATTCCGTCGGACCCCTGCGCTACAGTCGACCGCAAACGAACAAACGTTCGATTGGAGCTGTCATGACCGACCAGGTAGAGCCGAACCCGGAGAAGGACCCGAGCGACTGGACCACCGGCGACGAGCCGATGACCGGCCCGCAGAAGTCGTACCTGCGGACGCTGGCGCAGGAAGCCGGCGAGGAGGTGCCGGACGACCTGACGAAGGCGGAGGCGTCCGAGCGGATCGACGCCCTGCAGAAGGCGACCGGCCGCGGCACGTGAGGGTTCACCTGGCCGGGATGCGCCACAGGACGGCGGCCGGCCGCTCACCGCGTCGGGCCCGCGCCCGCACAGCGAGCAGCCAGCCGACGCCGATCACCGACACGAGGGCGAGGCCACCCCAGGAGAGCACGGTGAAGAGGTCGGCCTGCAGCGCGGTGGGCTGCGGCTGGTAGCCCTGTTCGAGCTGGACGTACTGCCACGGCGTGCCGGTGAGCAGCAGGGTGAGCACGAGGGCGATGCCGTGCATGGCGTCCCAGAGCGCATGGAGGAGGGCGACACCGAGGTAGCTGAGGAGGAGGCGGAGCGTCAGGGCGAAGTGGCGGTGGTCGCTGGCGGAGAAGAGCACGCCGCCGAGGATCGCGGTCCACAGGCCGTGACCGACGGGGGCGAGCACGCCGCGGAGCAGCTCGGTCTGCACGAGGTCCATGAGCGAGAGCCCGCGTTCGGTGAACAGCGCGGTGAAGGCGTACCCGGCGGATTCGAAGGCGGCGA
The DNA here is from genome assembly GCF_017308975.1 of Amycolatopsis sp. MtRt-6. Taxonomy (GTDB): domain Bacteria; phylum Actinomycetota; class Actinomycetes; order Mycobacteriales; family Pseudonocardiaceae; genus Amycolatopsis. The sequence continues at coordinate 94,139 of NZ_JADWPD010000027.1, forward strand.
ATCCGAACCCGACGGTGGCACCGAGCACGAGCCCGTCGGTGGCGAACTTGACCCGCAGGTGCCGGGTGAGCACGGCCAGCACGGCGAGCTTGACGGCCTCTTCGATCAGCCCGACCCCGGCGAACAGCCAAGCGGAGGGATGCAGCAGGTAGGACTCGAGCAGCGAGGCGGCGAGCACGCCGAGCACCCCGCCGGCGACGAAGGTGCTGAACAGCAGTTCGGAGGTGACTTCTCCACTCCGCCGCCGCCCGAAGGCCCAGGCGACGAAGGTGACGGGAACGAGGAAGCTCCCGAGCAGCACAACGGTGGGCACGAGGTTCGGGTTGCCGGTGACAAAGGTGACGACAACGGCGAGCACCCAGAGGAGGGCACCGGTAAGGAACATGCGCAGCCAGACCCGGCGTGGCCGGGCCGTGGTCGCGGACCGAGCGGGCGGAAGGGCCATGGAGGTACTGTGCCTCGGTTTGCGCAGGCCCGCACCTGGTGGGCCGGTGAGGCGCCGCAGGTGGCGGAGGCAGGCTCCGGACGGGTGACGCACGGCCGGGAGCGCGGGGACGGCAGATCAGTTCGCGCTGCGGGCCGGCGGCAGGCCGCGTGACGCGCTCCTCGGCCGGAGCGGTGTGCCCGACACCACGGCTTGTCCCGCGCCCACGCGGGTAATCAACCAGCTGATGCCCTACTCCCCGAAGGAGGACATCCCGTGTACCTGACCGTGCTGCTTGTCATCCTCGCCGGGCTGCTCGTGCTCGGCGCCGTGGCCGTCCGGGAGCTGCCGAAGCCCTATCCCCTCACCGCGAAGCGCACCCTCGTCGTGGCCTGGCTGGTTGCCGCCGGTGGGTTCGGCTGGTGGGTGCTCGCTCCCGGGGCTGCGCCGCTCGTCGTCGCCGTTGTCGGGTTCGGTTTTCTCGTTGCCGCCCTGAACCGGGGGCCCGACCGCCCTTCCTATCCGCGGGCGACCCCCTACCAGCCGCCTCGATGAATGATCGCCCTCGCACGGGGTACCTCACGCGCATGTCGCAGCCGGACGAACAGCAACCCGAGATCGCGCGGCCTGGCACTCCCGATCCCGGGCGTGCCGAGGACCCGCTCTACCGCACCGGGGAGGGTGAACCACCGGACAGCCCCGAAGATGCCGCTGGTGCCGGCGCGAAAGTGATCGGCGAGCTGCGGGAGCGTCGCCAGGAGCGGACCTAGGCCGCTTGCGGCAGCGCCGCCGCACCCGTCACGCGGAGCAGGAACTCGGCGTTGGAACCGGTCTTGCGGAGCTGCTCCAGCAGCTGCTCGATCGCGTGCGGGCCCGGCAGCGCCCGCCGGACTTCGCGCATGGCCGCCAGTTCGCCCGGCGTGACCAGCAGTTCTTCGCGGCGGGTGCCGGAGGCCGCCACGTCGACCGCCGGGAAGATGCGGCGCTCGGCCGCCTTGCGGTCGAGCTTGAGCTCCGCGTTGCCGGTGCTCTTCAGCTCCTCGAAGAACACCGTGTCGGCCAGCGAACCCGTCTCCACCAGGGCCGTCGCGATGATCGTGAGGGAACCGCCGCCCTCGACGTTCCGCGCGGCGCCGAGGATCCGCTTCATCGGCTGCAACGCGGCCGCGTCGACGCCGCCGGACAGCGTCCGGCCGGACTGGCGTGCCGAAAGGTTGTACGCGCGGCCGAGCCGGGTGAGCGAGTCGAGCAGGAGCACGACGTCTTCGCCGCGCTCCACCAAGCGTTTCGCGCGCTCGACCGTGAGTTCCGCGACCGCGACGTGTTCCGCGGGCGGACGGTCGAAAGTGGACGCGATCACCTCGCCGCGCACGGTGCGGCTCAGCTCGGTGACCTCTTCCGGACGTTCGTCGGCGAGCAGGACCAGCAGCCGGCAGTCGGGGTGGTTGACCGACAGCCCGTGGCCGATTTCTTGCAGCACAGTGGTTTTCCCGGCCTTGGGCGGCGAAACGACCAGCGCGCGCTGGCCCCGGCCGAGCGGGGTGACGAGGTCGATGACGCGGGGCAGCAGCCGCGTCGGCGTGGTTTCGAGCAGCAGCCGCCGGTTCGGGTGCACCGGGACGAGGTCGGCGAAGCGCGGACGTGGTTCGTCCGGGTCGGCGCCGTTGACGCTGGTGATCTTCTCGGCGGTGCCGGTGATTTCGTCGCCGGGCCGCAGGTTGTGCTTGCGGACAAGGGCAAGCGGGACGGCGACGTCGTCGGGCGCCGGCCGGTAGCCGGGCCGCGCGAACGCTGTTTTGCCGGACAGGTCGAGGATTCCGTGAAAAGACATGGGTGTCTCCTGGTGTGGTGAATGGGGCCTGCGCACGGACGGCGAGGCCGGGAAGAAGGAAAGAGGCCGAGTGGCCTGGATCCGGGAGCTGCCTCCGGGCGGCCGACGGGCCAGCATCCGCGAGGAGCGTCTCCACTGTAGCGACACATCTCACGAAACACAACGGGTAAGACCCCGTGGCGGTGGGTAGTCCACCGGAGAAGCCCGCTGAAACGGGGGAACCGCGGCTGAACGATGGGAGCGGATCGTGTATCGACATACCCCGGAAACTGGCGTCGATACGGGCGAAAGCACCGACGCCGACCAAGCCGGGACCACGGCCACGGAGCGCTGCGCCACCGGAGCCGTGGTCGCCTCGACGTTCGAAGAGCTCGCCCCGGCCCTGCCCAACGAGATGGCCGGCCTGCGCCGCAAGCTGATCCACTGGCTGGGCGGCTTCCCGCTCGACCCGGACAGCAAGCACGACATCACGCTGGCGACGTACGAAGCACTGGCCAACGTGGCGGCCCACGCCTACCCGGACGGCCACGGCTGGGCCCGCTTGCAGGCCTTCCGGGCGGGCGACGCGATAACAGTCACGGTGACGGACACCGGCTGCGGCATCCCGGCAACCCGCCCCCGCGTGGCGGGCCTGCGCACCTCGGGTGGCCGCGGCCTGCTGCTGATCGACCAGGTGACGGACCAGTCCGACATAGACACGGGCGCCAAGGGAACAACGGTCCGCATGACGTGGCGCCCGCCGGCCCTCCGCGACGCGGGTTAGGTCTGCGCGGGCACTGGCCGGTCCGAGGGCGGACCAGATCGGCCCGGACCGGCGCTGCCCGACCCGAAAGCAGCCCAAACCCCCTCGGCCCGCCGATCAGGACACGGCCTCGACCGTTTCGGAACGCAGCCAACCCGATCCGGCAAAGCGCAGGCGGCCACCCGCCTGTCCACCCCGCCGGCTCAGGCATCACCGTGCCGGCGGGTTTCTCCCCCATCAGATCCACAAACCCCCTCAAGCCACCTCGGCCAGCCGCACCAGCCGGTTCCGCGGGTACGAAACCAGCTCCCGCTCCTCGTCCGTCGTGAAGATCTCCACAGAATCCTCCAGCAGCTCCGCCGAATTCACCTGCAGCTGCCACGCGGGCAGCCCCGGCGCCGGCTCGTGCCAGAACCACTGGCCCTTGGTGAGCTGGTGCGCCGGGACTGCTGCGTCGTCCGTTTTCATGCCCTGAGGCTATCCGTCACCACCGACAGTTTTCGCAGCGCCTCGAACCTGTGATCACGACCACTATGGACTCGAACAGGTCACGGTCGGCGGCGTCAGGTTCCCGCCGTGCTGGACCGTGAAGCCGATGACGTTGCCGCTGCCGTTGGGCCTCGCCGTCAGGACGTAGCCCGTGCTGTCCCACGTTCCCGTGTAGTTCCAGCTGCCGATCACCTTCTGCGGTGCCTGGAACGTGATCGTCAGCATCCAGTTGCTGCTCCCCGACACCGTCACCTGGCCGTTGAAGCCCACGTTCCACTCCGCCGTCTTCACATACGCCGCCGAACAGCCACCCGGCGAAGGAGTGGTAGTCGTCGTCGAGGGAGGCTGAGTCGTGTCGCCGTTCAGCGCCTCGAGGACCGCCGTGTAGGCCGCCTTCTTCTGGCCGTTTCCGTCGAACAGCAACGGCGTTCCCGACGCGCGCCACGAATCCGTGTCGCGGATGCCCCACACCGTGATCCCGGTGCAACGCGCGACCGCGAGGCACGCCGAAGTCACCGTGCGGAAGTTGTTCGCCTGCGCCGTCCCCGAGCCCTCGATGTCCAGCTCGGTGATCTGGACGTCCACGCCCAGGTTCGCGAAGCTCTGCAACGTCGTCTGGTAGTTCGACGGCACCGGGCTGTTGGGGTTGAAGTGCGACTGGAACCCGACGCAGTCGATCGGCACGCCGCGGGCCTTGAAGTCCTGCACCATCCGGTACACGGCCTGCGTCTTCGCGTGGCTCCAGTCGTCGGTGTTGTAGTCGTTGTAACACAGCTTCGCGCCCGGGTCCGCCGCGCGCGCCGCGGTGAACGCCGCCTCGATCCAGTCGTTGCCCGTGCGCTGCAGGTTGGAATTGCGCCGGGCGCCGGAACCGCCGTCCTCGAACGCCTCGTTCACCACGTCCCACGAGTGGATCTTGCCGCGGTAGTGCGTGGCGACCTGGGTGACGTGGTTGAGCATCGCCTGCCGCAGCGCCGCCCCCTCCATGCCCTGCATCCAGCCGGGCTGCTGCTGGTGCCAGGCCAGCGTGTGCCCGCGCATCCGGGCGCCCTGGCTCGTCGCCTGGTTCACGATCCGGTCGGCGTTGGCGTACGAGAACTGGCCCTGCGCCGGCTCGGTCGCGTCGATCTTCATCTCGTTCTCCGCGGTGACCATGGAGAACTCGCGGCTCAGAATCCCGGTGTACACGCTGTCCGACAGCTTGTTCGCCGACACCGCCGTGCCGAAGTACCGCCCGGTCCGCGCCGCCGCGCTGCCCAGCGTGGTCCCGGCCGGCGGCGCGGAAGACGTCGTGGTGGTCGTCGTGGAACCACCGCTGGTCAAGCCGAGGAACGCGATCGCGTACGCGATCATCCCGTTCTGCGGCAACGAATGCCCGGCACCCTGCACGCTGATGCCCTCGACCGGCGCCTGCGTGCCGGTGCCGCCGTAGCGGGTGCGCGTCCAGCTCGGCTGCGGCGAATCACTCGACGACGGCGTCTGGCTCAGCCCGTGCAGGTTGGTCCACTGCTTGATCTCCTCGCCGAAGTTCGGGTAGCGCAGGGTGTCGTCCGCCGTGCCGTGCCACAGCTGCATGCGCGGGAACGGGCCGGTGCGCCCGCCGCTCATCTGACGGGCCTGGTCGCCCCACTGCTGCGCGGTCTTGACGAGCTGGCCGCCCGAGCACTGGCTGTTCCAGCTCGACCCGTCCGTGGTCGCGAAGCAGCCGGCCGGCACGCCCATGAACGCCGCACCGGCGGCGAACACGTCCGGGTACTCCGCGGCGAGCACGTTCGTCATCATCGCGCCGGAGGAAAAGCCGGTGACGTACACGCGGGAGGAGTCGACGTTGTAGCGCTGCTTGGCCCAGTTGACCATGGAAAGGATGCCGACCGGGTCGCTGCCGCCGCCGCGGGTGAGGGCCTGCGGCGAGGAAACGTCGAAGCACTGCCCGCTGCGCGTGGCTTCCGGGAACACGATGACGTACCCGTACTGGTCGGCCGCGGTGACGTAGTCGCGGGCGTAGCCGTTGTAGATCGCCGACGCCGAGCCCGTGCAATAGTGGATGGCCACCAGCAGTGCCGGGCGGGCCGCGACGCGGTCCGGGACGTACGTGTACATGTTGAGGTTGCTGGGATTGCTGCCGAAGTCGGTGACCCGCGTCAACGTGGCCGCGGACGCCGGCTGCGCCGCCACGACCAGCGCGATCGACGCGGCGATCGCCAGCACGGCGGCGGAAAGGGCGGTGAGAATTCTTCGCACTCGAGGAATCCTTTCCGGGGACGGGAGAAGAGTTGCGACGATGGTTCGTCGCCACGCCCGGCCGGTCAACGATTATCGAAACGTTTCGGGAACTTTCGAACGCTTCACCGATCGGCCGCGCGGGCCGGGTTCTGCCAGGATTCCCGGATGACCGAGCTGTTGCTGGGCCCGCTGCTGCGGCACGTCGACGCCACGTCGGCGACGATCTGGGTCGAGACCGACGGCCCGTGCGAAGTGCGGGCCGGCGACGCCGCCGCCCGGACGTTCGAGGTCGCCGGCCACCACTACGCGCTGGTCGTGCTCACCGGGCTGGAACCCGGGCGGAGCACGCCGTACCAGGTGCGGCTCGACGGCGATGTCGTCTGGCCCGAGCCGGACAGCGAGCTGCCGCCGAGCCGGATCCGGACGCCGGCCCCGGACGACCCGCGGTTCCGGCTGGTGTTCGGGTCCTGCCGCAAACCGCGGGAGCAGGACGCGCTGGGCCCGGACGCGCTCGCCGCCTACGCCCACCGGATCGCCGCCCTCGACGAGGCCGAATGGCCGGAATCGCTGCTGCTGCTCGGCGATCAGGTCTACGCCGACGAGACCACCGACGCGACGCGGGAGTGGCTCGCTTCGAGGCGCGACACCACGCAGCCGCCCGGCACCGAGGTCGCCGACTTCGAGGAGTACTGCCACCTGTACGTCGAGGCGTGGTGCGACCCGGCGGTGCGCTGGCTGCTGTCCACCGTGCCGACGTCGATGATCTTCGACGACCACGACGTGCGCGACGACTGGAACACCTCGCAGGCCTGGCGCGAGAAGATGGCGCGGACGTCCTGGTGGCCGGAGCGGATGCGCGGCGCGCTGGTCTCGTACTGGGTCTACCAGCACCTGGGCAACCTGGGGCCCGCCGAGCTGGCCGAGGACGACGTCTACCAGCGCGTGATCGCCTCCGGCGCCGACAACGCCGAGCTGCTGCGCGAGTTCGCCGACCGGGCCGACCGGGAGGCCGACGGCGCGAAGGGCACCCGGTGGTCCTACCGGCGCGACTTCGGCCCGGTCCGGCTGCTGGTGATCGACTCGCGGGCCGGGCGGATCCTCGAGGGCGGGCAGCGGTCGATGATCGGCGAGGCGGAGTTCCGCTGGGTCGAGGAGCAGGCGTCGGGCGAGTTCGACCACCTGCTGATCGGCACGTCGCTGCCGTGGCTGCTGCCCACCGCGCTGTCGGCCGCGCAGTCGGTCAACGAGCGGCTCTGCGCCCGGCCGGGGCTCGTCGGGCGGTTCAGCGAGTGGTTCCGGCAGCTCGTGGACCTGGAGCACTGGCCGGCGTTCCGCGCGTCGTTCGAGCGGCTGGCGAAGCTCGTCGCCCGCGTCGCCGACGACGGACCGGCGTCGGTCACCGTGCTGTCTGGCGACGTCCACCACGCGTACGTCGCGAAGGCCGAGTTCCCCGGCGGGACCGCGGCGCCGGTCCACCAGCTGACCTGCTCGCCGATGCACAACACCGTGCCGTGGTCCATGACCCGGCTGTTCCGGGCCGGCTGGTGGCGGCCGCTGACCCGGGCGAGCGAGTGGCTGGCGCGCCGCACCGGCGTCCGGCCCGCGCCGCTTTCGTGGCACTGCGTGTCCGGGCCGCACTTCGGGAACGCGGTGATGACGCTGGACGTCGACGGGCGCACCGCCACGGCGACGCTGCTGCGGCCGGACGCCGACGGGAAGCCGATCCGGCTGGTCTGAGGGTGGGTGCGCCACGGCCACCCTCGCTCGCCGCATCCGGGTTAGCCTCGGAGACGTGGCCAAGGAAAACACCCTCGGAGAGTTCCTCCGGGCCCGCCGTCAGCAGGTGGGTCCGGAAGAGCTGGGCCTGCCCGCGGGCGGGTCGCGCCGGGTGGCGGGCCTGCGCCGCGAGGAGGTGGCGCTGCTGGCCGGCGTCAGCACCGACTACTACATCCGGCTCGAGCAGGGCCGGGAGCGGAACCCGTCGGCGCAGGTCGTCGACGCGCTCGCCCGCGGGCTGGCCCTGGACGACGACGCCTCGGCCCACCTGCACCGGCTTGCCCGGCCGGCACCGGCACGCCGGCGGCGCGCCCGGCGGCCGGAGGCGGTCAGCCCGAACCTGCTGCGCCTGCTGGATGGCTGGCCGGGGACGCCCGCGGTGGTCCTCGGCCGGTGTCTCGACGTGCTCGCGCACAACGCGCTGGGCGAGGCGCTGTTCGCCGGGCACACCCACAGCGGTGACCTGGTCCGCCTGGTGTTCCTCGACCCGGACGCCCGCAAGTTCTACCCGGACTGGGAGCGCGTGGCCGTCAACACGGTCGGCGGCCTGCGGGCGGCCGCCGGGATCGACCCGGACGACCCACGGCTTATCGACACCGTCGGCGAGCTGTCGGTCAAGAGCGCGGACTTCCGCCGGCTGTGGGCGCGCCACGACATCCGGCAGAAGACCCACGAAACCAAGCGGTTCCACCACCGGCTGGTCGGCGAGCTGGTCCTGAGCTACGAGGCGCTGACCGTCAACAGCGCCCCGGGTCAGCAGCTGGTCGTCTACCAAGCCGAGCCGGGCAGCCCGTCGGAAGCCGCGCTGGCCCTGCTGGGCAGTCTCGCCGCCTCCTGACCTCACTTTCCACAATGGACGGAGTACTTCGCCGTGCCCGAAAACGCTGTCTTCTTCATCACCGGCTGCTCCACCGGCCTCGGCCGCGCGCTGGCCGAAGCCGTGCTCGACCGCGGCCTGCGCGCGGTCGTCACCGCCCGCGATCCGGCGCGGGTCGCCGGCCTCGCCGAAGCCCACGGCGACCGCGCGCTGGCCCTGCCGCTCGACGTCACCGACCACGCCCAGGTCGTCGACGCCGTGAAGCGCGCCGAAACGGCCTTCGGCCGGATCGACGTCCTGGTCGGCAACGCCGGCTACGGCTACCTCGCCGCGGTCGAGGAAGGCGAGGACGCGGAGATCCGGAACCTGTTCGACACCAACGTGTTCGGCCTCGCCGACGTCATCCGGGCGGTCCTGCCGGGCATGCGGGCGCGCCGCGGCGGCCACATCGTCACCGTGTCGTCCCTCGGCGGCCTGGCCGCTTTCGGTGCCACCGGCTACTACCACGCGACGAAGTTCGCCGTGGAAGGGCTGTCGGAGTCCCTGGCCGCGGAAGTGGCGCCGCTGGGCATCAAGGTGACCATCGTGGAGCCGGCCGCGTTCCGCACCAACTGGGCCGGCCCGTCGATGCGGCAGTCGGCGATCCGCATCGACGACTACGCCGAGACGGCGGGTGCCCGCCGGGAGGCGACGCTCGCGACGTACGGCCGGCAGCCCGGCGACCCGGCCCGCGCGGCCGAAGCGATCCTCGCCGCGGTAGGCAGCGACGAACCGCCGTTGCGCCTGCTCCTCGGCCGGGCCGCCTACGACATCGCCACTGCCCGGCTCGGCACCCTCCGCACCACCTTCGACGCCTGGCGGGAAACCACCCTCGCCGCCGACTTCCCGGAAGGAACCCCGTGAAGACCGTCCTCATCACCGGAGCCAGCAGCGGCATCGGCCGCGCCACCGCGCTGCGCCTGGCCCGCGAAGGCCACCACGTCGTGCTCGGCGCCCGCCGCGAAGACCGGCTGGCCGCGCTGGCCAAGGAAATCCACGACACCGGCGGCACCGCGGACGTGCACCGCCTCGACGTCACCGACCGCGCGGACGTCGCCGCGTTCGCCGGCGCCGCCGCCCGGGCGCACGGACGGATCGACGCCTTCGTCGCCAACGCCGGCGTGATGCCGTTGTCGCGCCTGGACTCCCTGCACGTCGACGAGTGGGACCGGATGATCGACGTGAACCTCCGCGGCCTGCTGCACGGGATCGCGGCGGTCCTGCCGCACTTCCGGCGCGCACGCGGCGGGCACTTCGTGACGATCGCCTCCACCGGCGCGCACGAGGTCGTGCCGACAGCCGCGGTCTACTGCGGCACCAAGTACGCGGCCCGGGCGATCACCGAAGGCCTGCGCCTGGAGGCCGGCCCGGGTATCCGCGTGACGACCGTCTCCCCCGGCGTCACCGAGTCCGAACTCGCGGACACGATCACCGAACCGGGTGCTCGGGAGGCGATGCGCGCCTACCGCGCGGTGACCCTCCCGGCGGACGCCATCGCCGGGGCCGTGTCCTACGCGATCGGGCAGCCGGAGGACGTCGACGTCAACGAGATCATCGTGCGGCCGACCGCCCAGCGGTAGGCCGTGCGGGGCTCAGCGCTCCAGCTCGGCGATGACCCGCGGGATCTCCGCCACCAGCTCACGGGCCAGCAGGCCGGTGCTGCCGGTGTCCGGGATCAGCCGCTGGCCGGCCACCGCGTGGACGTGCGTGGCCCAGCAGGCCGCCTGGCCGGCCGTTGCCCCTCGGGCCAGGAAACCGCCGGTCAGCCCCGCCAGGACGTCGCCGCTGCCGGACGTCGCCAGGCCGACGTGGCCGCTGCCGTCGCGCCACGTCCGGCCCTCCGGCGCGGCGACCACGCCCATCAGCAGCACCACGCCGCCGTAGCGGCCGGCGATGCGCACCGCCGTCTCCAGGTCGTCGACGTCCTTCTCCTCGCAGCCGTCGAGGAACGCGGCTTCGACCCGGTTCGGCGTCAGGAGGAGCCGGCCGGCCAGGGGTTCCGCGAGCGCCGGGGCGCGGCTCAGCGCGCCGAGCGCGAACGCGTCGAGCACCACCCGCGCGTCCGGGGCGATCGCCGGCACCAGGCGCCGCAGGAGGTCTTCGGTCTCCGGCGCGCCGGTCAGGCCGGGACCGACCACGACCGTGCCGGCGCCGGGCAGGACCTCGGCCAGCCGGTCGACGGCGTCGGCCGCGATCGCGCCGGTCTTCGTCTCCGGCAGCCCGAACACCGACGACTCGGGGACCGAGACGCCGAGTGCCGTCGCGTGCCGTTCGGCGACCGCCACCTGCAGCGTGCCCGCCCCGGCGCGCAGGGCGGCGGTGCCGGACAGCGCCGGTGCGCCCGGCACCGTCCGGGCGCCGCCGACGACGAGCACCGTGCCGCGGTCGTCCGCGCCGATCCGCCAGTCCCGCAGCAGGGCCGGGCTGATCGGCGCCGGGTCAGGTGAGCTGCTGTGCGGCATCGTCGTCCGCCGTCGGCGGGGTGTCGGTGGCGTGCAGGTGGCCGACCTCCTGGGCCAGCACCATCGTGAACCCGCCGTCGGAGTCGCGCTCCCAGGCCGTCACCGAGCCGTTCGGGACCTCGGTGGCGCCGGCCGCGCGCAGCAGATCGGGTTCGGGCAGTCCTTCGAGCAGGTAGCGCAGGCCGAACACGGTCATCTCGTGCGCCGCCAGCAGCACCCGCTGCCCGGCGTGCTCCACGCTCAGCTCGGCGAGCAGGGACCGCAGCCGCAGCACGACGTCCGCCCAGGACTCCCCGCCCGGCGGCCGGTAGTAGAACTTGCCCAGCCGCCGCTTGCGCCGCAGCTCGTCGGGCCACCGCTCGCGGACGCCGTGCGAGGTCAGCAGGTCCAGGACACCGAGCTCGCGGTCGCGCAGCCGCTCGTCCGGGATGACCGGCACGCCGTCGGGCGCCGCCAGCCGGGCGGTGTCCCAGGCGCGGCGGTAGGTGGAGGTGACGACGACGTCCGGGGGCGCCTCGGCGAGGAACTTCCCCGCCGCCGCAGCCTGTTCGCGCCCCAGGTCCGTCAGCGGCACGTCGGCGTCGCGCTCGGCGATGTCGATCACGTCCGCGCCTGCCGACTCCGCTTCCTCCCTGGCCACGTTCCCGGTGCTCTGGCCGTGCCGCAGCACTCCCACCCAGTCCAAGTCGACGTTCACGCCGCTCTGGTTACCCCGCGGGACCCGCCGTCGAAACCCGGGATGGTTAGGGCCGCAAAGGGGTTGCGGCTAGGGTCGTCGCATGTCGCGAAGTCTCGACGCCCACGACCGGCTGCAGCAGCTGGAGGCGATCCTCGGTGCCCCGGCCGCGCACCTCGGGCTGGCCGAGATGCTCGCCGAAACCCTCCAGCGCCTGCGCGAGGTCATGGCGGTCGACACCGCCACCGTGCTGCGGTACCAGCACAGCGGCCGCCAGCTGGCCGCCTTCGCGGCGGCGGGTATCGAAGAGGAGGTCCACCAGGGCGTACGGGTGCCGGTGGGCAGCGGGTTCGCCGGCCGGGTCGCGCTCGAGCGGGCCCCCGTCATCATCGACCACGTCGACGACACCACCGTCGTGAACTCCCTGCTGTGGGAACGCGGTCTGCACTCGATGCTCGGCGTGCCCATGATCGCCGGGACCGAGCTCGTCGGCGTGCTGCACATCGGTTCCGTGGCGCCCCGGGAGTTCGGCGAGGCCGAAGTGGCCACCATGCAGCTGGTCGCCGACCGCCTCGCGCTGGCGGTCCAGATGGAGGCGCTGGAGGAGAACCGCACCGCCACCATGGCGCTGCAGCGCAGCCTGCTGCCCAGCAGCCTGCCCGACGTCCCCGGCCTGGCCTTCGGCGCCCGGTACGTGCCCGGTGCCGAAACCGGGCTCGGCGGGGACTGGTACGACCTGTTCTCCCTGCCGGGTGACCGGCTCGGCATCGTGATGGGCGACGTCTCCGGCCACGGCCTCGACGCGGCCGTGATCATGGGACGGCTGCGCAGTGCCCTGCGGGCCTACGCCCTCGACTGCGAGAGCCCCGCCGAAGTGCTCGCCAAGCTCGACCGCAAGGCCAACCACTTCGAGCACGGGGCGATGGCCACGGTGGCCTACGGGATCATCGGTCCCGACCGCGAGGCACTGACGCTGTCGCTGGCCGGGCACCTGCCCCCGGTGCTCGCCCGGCCCGGCGAGGCGGGCCAGCTGGTGGACGCGCCCCCGGATCCCCCGATCGGGTTGACCATCGGCGTGCCGGAACGCCGGACGACGGTGGTCGGCCTGCCGGAAGACGCCGTGCTGGTGTTCTACACCGACGGACTGGTCGAGCGCCGGGACCGGCCGGTGGACGTCGGCATGCGGCAGCTGGCGGCGGCCACCCGCGCCGGGGACCCCGAGCGGGTCTGCGCGCAGGTCATGGCCGCGATGATCGGCAACCGGGCGGCCCAGGACGACGTCGCCGTGCTGGCCATCCGGCGCCGTGCCGTCCCGGCCGGCTGAAACGCGGCCGGGACGATCCGGGTCAGGACCCGGTCAGCGCCGCTTCCCTCGTCGGGAAGAGCGAAAGGCTCTCCTCGAGGCCGGTCAGCTGGATCGGGCGCAGGGTGGCCCGCCCGGACGCGACGATCCGGACCGCGGTGCCGGTGCCGGCGTTGCGGTGGATCGTCAGCAACGCGGTCAGGCCGGGCGAGGCGAGGAACTCGACCCGGCTCAGGTCGACCACCAGCACCGGCGGCTGCTCCGCCAGTGCTTCGTCCGCGGCCTGCACGAGCGCCGGCGCGGTGGTCGTGTCCACGTCCCCGGCGACCTCGACGACGATCGCTTCCTCCTGCTCCGTCCGGGCGATCCGGAACTCCCCGAACGGCACAGCGGTGGCCGAGCTTTCGAAGTGGGTGGGCTCGGTCATGACGATTTCTCCTCGCCTTCGGCAAGCGCCACCGGGCATCCGGTGGGCGTGCGTGATCACGAAGGCTGTCTGCTCAACCGCTGTCAATCATGCCTGTCCCGGCGACACGCCGCCGTGTCAGCACCCCGTCCGCTTCCCGCCGCGCCCGCGAGCAGGCAGGATGGGCGCCATGGGTGAACGGGACGTGACGGGGGACTCACTCGAAGACGCCGCCAGTTCCGCCGGATCGGTGGCGTTGGAGAGCCGGGACGGCGCCGCGGTGCTGCGCGTCGACGGTGCCCTCGACCTCGCGCTCGCCCCGAAACTGCGCCGGTTGGCCGAACGGGCGGCGCGGCTGCGGCCGGCGCTGCTCGTCATCGACCTCACCGGCGTCACCTTCCTGGCCTCGGCGGGCATGGCCGAGCTCGTCCGGGCGCACCGCGGGCCTGCCGCCTCGGTGCCGCTGCGCGTGGTGGCCACCGGCCGGATCACCCTGCGGCCCCTGGAGCTGACCCGGCTGGTCGACGAACTCGCCATCTACCCGTCGCTGTCCGAAGCACTGGCTCCCCGATGACGTCCCCGCCGGAGTTCGACGCCGTCCTCGCCGCCGTGCGCGGCACTTTCGTCGACGGCACCGGGGTTCCGGCGGCCACCGAGGTCCGCCCGCTCGGCCCGGCCGAGGTGCGGGCGACGCTCGGCGACCACGTCGCGCTCGCGGTCACCGACCCCGCGGTCCTCGCCGAACTGGTGCCCGGCAAGAAGATCACCCGCGCGATCGCCGTGGCGGCCGACGGCGGCGAGCGCGGCGCATTGGTCTATACCACCGACGAAGCCGGGCCGCTGCCCGTGGACGTCGCCGCCGCCATCGACGCCGCCACCACCGGCCTGGCCGCCACCGTCCGGCGGCTGCGCGGCGAAGCCGCGGTCCTCGACGCGCTGCACTCCACCGGTCGCGAACTCACCGCGCAGCTCGACATCGACCGGATCGTGCAGGACGCGACCGACGCGGCCACGGAAGCGACCGGCGCCGGCTTCGGCGCGTTCTTCTACAACCTCGTCGACGAGTTCGGCGAGTCGTACACGCTGTACACGATCTCGGGTGTGCCGCGGGAGGCGTTCGCCGGCTTCCCGATGCCGCGCAACACCGCGGTGTTCGCGCCGACCTTCGACGGCACCGGGACCGTGCGCAGCCCCGACATCACCCGCGACCCGCGGTTCGGGAAGAACGCGCCGCACCACGGGATGCCGGCCGGGCACCTGCCCGTGTGCAGCTACCTCGCCGTCCCGGTGATCAGCCCGATCTCCGGCGAGGTGCTGGGCGGGTTCTTCTTCGGCCACCCCGAGCCGGACCGGTTCACCGCGCGGCACGAGTACCTGGCCGAGGGCATCGCCGCCTACTCGGCCATCGCGCTGGACAACGCCAGGCTCTACGAACGCGAACGCACCCTCGCTTCGGAGCTGTCCCGCAGCATGCTGCCGGTCGCCCCGCCCACCCCGGGCCTCGCCGTGTTCACCCGGTACCTGCCCGCGGCCACCGGGAGCAAGGTCGGCGGCGACTGGTTCGACGTCATCCGGCTGCCGTCGGGCGCCACCGCGTTCGTCATCGGGGACGTCGTCGGCCACGGCGTCACCGCCGCGACGGTGATGGGCCAGGTCCGGACGGCCATCCGCAGCTACGCCCTGCTGGAGCTGCCGCCGTCGGAAGTCCTGCGCAACGTCTCCGAACTGGCCGTCGGGCTGTTCGGCGAGAGCTTCGTGACGTGCTTCTACGCGGTCCACCGGCCGTCCGACGGCTCGCTCGCCTACGCGAACGCCGGCCACCTGCCGGCGATCCTGGTCCGCCCGGGCGAACCACCCGAGCAGATCGGCGAGGCGCTCGCGCAGCCGCTGGGCATCGGCTCGGTCTTCCCGCAGCGCACCGCGGGCTTCCCGGTCGGCGCGGACCTGGTGCTCTACACCGACGGGCTCGTCGAAAGCCGCACCCGCGACCTCACCCTGGGCATCGAATGGCTGCTGGCGGGTATCCCGGGGCTGCTGACCGCGGCCGACCTCGAAACGGCGTGGGACAAGCTCGTCGACGAACTGACGCGCGGACGGCACGACGACGACATCGCCGTGATCCACGTGCGCCACCGCGGAGAGGACGCCCCATGACGGACCCGCTCCCGCCCGGCGCGCCCGCTCCCCCGGCCTCGTTCCACCGGCGCACGGCCGCGGAGGCCGGCCGGCTGCCGGAACTGCGGGAAGCACTGGCGCGCTGGCTGACCACACTGCCCCTGAGCCTCGAGCGGCGGGAGGACATCGTCCTCGCGGGCTACGAGGCGATGGCCAACTCGGCCGAGCACGCCTACCCCGGCGGGGCGGCGGGCCCGGTCGACGTCCGGGCCGAAGCGCTGCCCGGACGGCTGATCGTGACCGTCACCGACTACGGCACCTGGCGGCCACCGGCCGCTTCGAACGGGCTGCGGGGCCGCGGCCTGCTGCTCATCGACACCCTCGCCGACCACTGCGCGCAGGTGCACCGCGACGACGGCACCACGGTCACCATGACCTGGCTGACCGGCTGACTCACCCGGACGCGGCGGTTCGCACGCCCGGCGACCAGGCCGCCGGGCGAGTAGGCTCTGCCGGGGCCGCGTGAACCTGGAGTGTGATGAGCGTCGGGGAAGAGGCCGGCCACCGCGCCGTGTTTCCCGGGACCAGCAGGATGGCCGCCCGGATGCGGGACTTCGACTGGGCGTCGTCCCCGCTCGGGCCGCCCCGGGACTGGCCGCCGAGCCTGGCGACGGCGGTCCGCATCTGCCTCACCTCCCGCTTCCCGATGATCGTCTGGTGGGGCCCGCAGCTGCGGTTCCTCTACAACGACGCCTACCTGCCGCTGCTGGGCACCAAGCACCCGGCGCTGGACAAGCCGGGCGCGGAGGTCTGGGGCGAGATCTGGCACATCATCGGGCCGATGCTCGACAGCGTGATGACCACCGGCGAGGCGACCTGGTCGGAAGACCTGCTGCTGCCGATGAACCGGCACGGCTACTGGGAAGAGACCTACTGGACGTATTCCTACAGCCCGGTCTACGACGACGAAGGCGCGGTGCGCGCGGTGTTCACCGCGGTCTCCGACACGACCGAGCGCGTGATCGGCGCCCGGCGGCTGGCCACGCTGCGCGAGCTCAGCGCCCAGGCCGGCCTCGCCCGCAGTGTCGGCGAGGCCTGTGACCTGGTCGCCGGCGTGCTGGGCCGGGCCGGCGCCGACGTCCCCTACGCCGCGATCCACACCCGGGACGGCGACGGCGGTCTCGCCCTCGCGGCCGTCACCCCCGGCGGCGAAGGCGCGGGTGACGCGACCGCGTGGCCGCTCAAGGACGTGCTCGCCGACGGCGTCCCGCGGACGGTGCCGAGCGAGGTCTTCGGCGACTTGCCGCCGGGCGGCTGGTCCACCCCGCCCACCGAAGCGGTGGTGCTGCCGCTGCCCGGCGACGCCGGGGACGCGGCCACCGGGGTGATCGTGCTGGCCGCGAGCGGCGGGCGCGCGCTCGACGAGTCCTACCGGACGTTCCTCGGGCTGGTCGCGCAGCAGACGGCGGCGCTGGTCAACGGCGCGATCGCCTACCAGGTCCAGCAGCGGCGCGCGGAGGAGCTGACCGCGCTGGACGCGGCGAAGACCACGTTCTTCGCCAACATCAGCCACGAGTTCCGGACGCCGCTCACGCTGATCCTGGGCCCGGCCGCCGAGCTGCGGGAAACGCTGGCCGACGCCGGCGAGCGGGTGCGCGAAGAGGTCGACGTCATCGAGCGCAACGCGCTGCGGCTGGGGCGGCTGGTGAACAACCTGCTCGACTTCTCCCGCATCGAAGCGGGCCGGATGCAGGCCCGCTTCGAACCGGTGGACCTCGGGACGTTCACCGCGGAGCTGGCGAGCGTCTTCCGCGCCGCCGTCGAGCGGGCCGGCCTGGTGTTCGAGGTCGACTGCCGCCCGTCGGCCGAGCCGGTGCACCTCGACCGCGGGATGTGGGAGAAGGTCGTCTTCAACCTGCTGTCCAACGCGGTCAAGTTCACCTTCGACGGCGCGATCCGGGTGACGAGCACGGTCGACGGCGGGCACGCCGTGGTCGCCGTGTCCGACACCGGGATCGGCATCGACGCCGCCGAGCTGCCGCGCCTGTTCGAGCGGTTCCACCGGATCCCGTCGGCGCGGGCGCGGTCGAACGAGGGCAGCGGCATCGGCCTGGCGCTGGTGCGCGAGCTCGTCGGCATGCACGGCGGCAGCGTCGCCGTGGAGAGCGAGCCGGGCGCCGGGACGACGTTCCGGGTCCGGCTGCCGCTGGGCACCACGCACCTGTCCGCCGAGCACGTCGCCACCGAGCCCACCGGCGGCGGGCTCATCGCCGAGGCCGCGGAACCGTACGTACAGGAGGCCCTGCGCTGGCTGCCGGACGAGGACGAGCCCGCCCGGCCCGCGCCCGCGGGTGCCCGCGTGCTGGTGGCCGACGACAACGCCGACATGCGCGACTACCTCGTCCGGCTGCTGCGCGACGACTACGCGGTGACCGCGGTGCGCGACGGCGTCGAGGCGTTCGCCGCGGCCTGCGCCGAGCCGCCGGAACTGATCATCAGCGACGTCATGATGCCGCGGCTGGACGGCCTCGGCCTGCTCGCCGAGCTGCGCGGCGACCCGCGCACCGCCGCCGTGCCCGTGCTGCTGCTCTCGGCGCGGGCCGGGCAGGAAGCCGCCGTCGACGGGCTGGCCGCCGGGGCCGACGACTACCTCGTGAAGCCGTTCTCGGCGCGGGAGCTGCTCGCCCGTGTCCGCACGACCGTCCAGCTGGCGAGGCTGCGGACGCAGCACGCCCGGTGGCGCGCGGCGATGATCGAGTCGCTGCAGGAAGGGTTCTTCGTCTGCGACGCCGAAGGCCGGGTCGTCGAGATCAACGCGGCGTTCACCGAGCTGCTGGGCTTCGGGGCCGGCGGCCTGCCCTACGCCCCGCCGTTCCCGTGGTGGCCGGACCGCGAGACCGACGCCGACGCCCACCGCCAGGTCGCCGAGGCGTCCGAACGCGCGTGGCACGAGCCCACCGGCAGCCTGGTCCTGCCGATGCGGCACCAGGACGGGCACCGGGTGTGGATCGCGATCGCCTACAACCAGCTGCGCGACGACGAGGGCCGCCGCCGGGTGGTCGGCACGGTCCGCGACGTCACGGCCGAGCGGTACGCCGTGCAGCGCGAAAGCGCGCTCGCCGCGATGAACCAGCGCCTGGCCGGCATCAGCGGCGTCCCGGCGGTGCTGCGTGCCGGGCTGGAGCTGCTGCGCGAGCTGTGGGACGGCCGGCGCGCGCTCGCGGTGACCTGGCCACGGGACGGCGAGCCGGAGCTCGCGTCCACCGAGCCCGCCGACCGGCTCTGGGCGGACCTCGCCGCGCCGCTGCGCGCGACCCTGGCCCACCTCCGCACGCTCCCGGCCTTGCACGCGGCCCCGGCGGACGGCGGCGCGGGCACCACCGTCGACCACCCCGGCGGCCGGCTGACGCTCTGGGTCGACCCGGCACCGGGCCGCCCGCTCGGCACCGAGGACCGGACGCTGCTGGCGCTGCTGGCCGGGACGCTCGCGCACGCCCTGCGCCGCGCCCACCGCGACGACCGGCAGCGGGAGGTCGCCCTCGCGCTGCAGCGCTCGATCCTCGGCCCGGCCCGGCTCCCCGGCGGCTTCGCGGTGCGCTACGAGCCGGCGAACCCGCCGCTGGAAGTCGGCGGCGACTGGTACGACGTCGTCCCGCTGGCCGGCGACCGGATCGGCATCGTCGTCGGCGACTGCGTCGGCCGGGGGCTCCCGGCGGCCGCGGTGATGGGGCAGCTCCGCAGCGCCTGCCGCGCGCTGCTGCTGGAAGCCCGCGGCCCGGCGCACACCCTGGCCGCGCTCGACCGCTTCGCCGTCCGGCTGCCGGGTGCCTTGTGCACCACCGTCTTCTGCGGGGTGCTCGACCCGGCGACCGGCACGCTCACCTACAGCAGCGCCGGGCACCCGCCCGCCACCCTCGTGCACCGCGACGGCACGGCGGAGTTCCTGGACTCCGGCGGCGGCCTGCCGCTCGCGGTCCGCGTCTCGGCACCGCGTCCGGAGGCCACGGCGGTCGTGCCGGCCGGTTCGCTGCTGATGCTCTACACCGACGGGCTCGTCGAACGCCGCCGCGAGGCCCTCGACGAGGGCATGGACCGGGCCACCTCGGCCGCCCACGACACGCGGGACGCGGAGCTCGGCGACCTGGCGGCGGCCCTGATGGACCGGCTCCGCCCGGCGGACGGCTACGAGGACGACGTCGCGCTGCTGCTCTACCGCCGGTCGATCCCGCCGCTGGACTTCGAGTTCGCGGCGCACCCCGACCACCTCGCCTCGGCCCGCCGCTGGCTGCGCGGGTGGCTGGAGAACGCGGCCCTCGAACCGGACCTCGCCCAGGACGTGCTCGTCGCGGCGGGCGAGGCCTGCGCCAACGCCGTCGAGCACGCCTACCGCGACGTCATCGGGGCGACCGCGCACCTCGCGGCCCGGCTCACCGGCGCGCACCTGGTCGTCACGGTGACCGACCGGGGCCACTGGAAGCAGCCGCCGCCGGACAACCACGTGCTGCGCGGCCGCGGCGTGCCGATGATGGAAGCGCTGGCCGACGCGGTCGCCATCCGGCGCGACGCGACCGGGACCACCGTCACGCTGGAATGGAGGATCGGTTCGTGACGACGGCACTCACGCTGGTCAGCGGCCCGGGCGACGATGGCGACCGGGTCCTGACCGTCACGGGTGAGATCGACATGAGCAACGCCGCGGACTTCGGTGCGGCGCTGGACCGCGAGCTGGCGGCGGGCACCGCCGTCACCGTGGACCTCACCGGGGTCGCCTACCTCGACAGCGCCGGCGTCGCGGTGCTGTTCGACCGGGCGGGCGAGCACGACCTGCGGCTGGTCGCGCCGCGGCTGCTCGACCGCGTCCTGCGGGTCTCCGGGCTCACCCAGGTCACGAAGGTCGTGATCCGCTGAACGGTTGACCCGGGGTACACCGGGTAAGCGGGCCGCAGCGACGGTGCGTCGGGTGGGTTGTGCTGCCGGCCGTCGCCAGGTGGCGCCGGCGCGCAACCCACGACGTTCAACAGCGAGCGCCGGGCCGGAGCCACCGCTTTCCCGGTGTCCGGGTGTTGCGGACGCGAGTAGGGTTTTGCCGTTCCGTTGAAGCAGCAGCGGTTCGGCACGAGCCGCAGCGTCCGGGACGGAGATGACCGAGTGACCGGTGAGCCGATCCTGCCCGAGCACCTCGACGAGCTGACCGCCGCGATGGCGGACCTCACGGGCGCCCTGGAAACCGAACCAGCCGAAGCGGAGATCCTCGACGCCGTGTGCGCCGAAGCCGTCCGGGCCGTGCCCGGCGCCGACATGGCGAGCATCACGGCGATCCGCGAAGGGGAACCGACGACGGCTGCCTGCACGGACGAGCGGGCGGTCGAGATCGACCGGGCCCAGTACGCCGCGGGCGCGGGCCCCTGCCTGCAGGCCGCGGAGACCGGTGAGATCGTCCGGGTTCCGCTCGCCACGGCCGGGGCGGCGTGGCCCGAGTTCACCGCACGCGCCAAGGAACTCGGCGTCGGCAGCTACCTGGCCGCGCCGCTGCGCGTCGACGACCGCCTGTCCGGCGCCCTGAACCTCTTCGGCTACGGCGACCACGGCTTCGCGGAAACCGATTCGCAGCTGTTGAAGCTGTACACGACGGTCGTCTCGTTCGGGCTGCGCACCACCCGGCGCTACCACCAGGCCCGGCAGCGGACCGTCGAGCTCGAAGCGGCGATGCGCTCGCGGGCGGTGATCGAGCAGGCCAAGGGCATCCTGATGGCGGTGCACCGGATCAGCGCCGACGACGCCATCAAGCTGCTCGTCACCGAGTCCCAGCGGACCAACGTGAAGCTGCGGGACGTCGCCGCCCGGTTCGTCGAAGACCTGTCCTCGGCCGGAACCCGCTGAATCAGGCGGTGTGGCGGGCCGGGAACGGCCAGGTGAGCGTGATGACCGTGCCGCCGTCGGTCGAGCGGAGGTCCAGCCCGTCGACCAGGGCCTGGATCAGGCGCAGCCCGCGGCCGCCGTCGGCGCGCTCGGCCAGTGTCGCCCAGCGGCCCTGGTCGGCGACCGTGACGATCAGCACGTCCTGGTCGATCCGGGCGCGGACGTCGATCAGCCCCGGCCGGCCGTGGTAGGCGTGGTCGAGCACGTTGGCCATCGCTTCCCAGCAGGCCAGCACGACGTCGTCGGCCTGCCGCCCGACCTCGTCACCGGCGCGCCGCCGCAACCAGGACACCAGGTGCCGGCGCAGGCTCGGCAGCGTCCGTGGCGAAATCGTGCCGCGGTACCGCCATCCGTCCGATCCCAGCTCTTCCACGTTCACCTCCTCGGGGGACACCAGGTTTGCTACCCACGGGTTCGGATTCTCAATCACCGGTAATGAGTTCTCTGGCGCCGTTCGGACCTGGTGCGCCCCGGGCGGGCGTGATCGGATGGGCGGATGATTCGGTCGACGTCGTCCGTGGTGCTGTGCGCGGTGCTGGCCGCGACCCTCGTGCCCGCTCCTGCGGCCAACGCGGCCGCGGCGGCGCCGGGACCGGGCGCCGTCTCGCATTTCGGCCTGGCCCGCAAGGACTGCCTGGGCACCGCCCGGAACACGACGAGCAAGGCGTGGTTCACCGTGGCGAACGGCGTGCTGTCCGACGTCTACGCGCCGGTGATCGACAACACGAACGTCGAAACGCTGCAGTTCGCCGTCACCGACGGCCGCAGCTTCACCGACCTGCAGGCGCGGGACATGACCTACACGGTCCGCACGAGCGCGGGCGGGATGGCCTGCGAGGTGACGTCGACCGCGCGCAGCGGCCGCTACCGGCTGGTCACCGAGTACCTGGCCGACCCGGCCCGGACCGGCGTGCTCATCCGCACCCGGCTGGAACCGCTGCGGGGCTCCGGCCGGGACCTGCAGGTCTACGTGCGGTTCGACGCGAGCGTCAACGGCAACGGCGGGGGCGGCCCGGCCAACGGCGGCGGCGACACCGCCACCGTCGACGCGGCGACGTCCGCGCTGGTCAGCGCCGATCCGAACACGGTGTCGAGCGCGCCGGCCCGCGACTACGGCACCCCGCTGGCCGCCGCGCTGCGCGCCGACCGCCGGTTCCTGGCCACCGGCAGCGGCTTCGCGGGCACCGCGGGCGACGGGCTCACCCAGCTGGACCGCGACCACCGGCTCACCGACACGACGCCGTCGGCAGTGAACGGCAACGTCGTCCAGACCGCGCGGCTCGACCTCCAGCCGCGCCGCCCGGTCGTGCTGGCGCTCGGCTTCGGCGCGGACGCGCGGACCGCCGTCGCCACGGCCGGCGCGAGCCTGCGCACGCCGTTCGAGGCGAGCTACCGCCAGTACGCGCGCGAGTGGCGTGACTACGACAACGGGCTGATCCCGCTGCGGGGCCAGGACGCCGAGGCGTACTACCAGTCGGTCAACGTGCTGAAGGCCAGTGAGGACAAGACGTTCCCCGGCGCGGTCGTCGCTTCGCTCGGCAGCCCGTGGGGCCAGGCGGTACCGGCGGGCGACGCGCCCGGCGGCAAGCCGGTCTACTTCGGCTCCTACCGCGAGATCTTCGCCCGCGACCTGTACGAAAGCTTCTCCGGTCTCCTGGCGGCCGGCGACCGCGAGACGGCGCGGGCGAGCGTCCGCTGGCTGTTCACCCGGCAGCAGCAGCCGGACGGCCGCTTCCCGCGCAACTCGCTGCTCAACGGCAAGAAGGCCCCCGACTCCGGCGGTGACCAGCTCGACGAGAGCGCGTACCCGATCCTGATGGCGTTGCAGGCCGGCCTGGACCGCGACCGCACGCTCTACACCGACCACATCCGGGCGGCCGCGGACTTCGTCGTCGCGCACGGCCCGGCGTTCGGCTCGGAACGCTGGGAGGAGCAGGGCGGCTACTCCCCCTCGACGATCGCCGCGGAGATCGCCGGGCTCGTCGCCGCGGGCGTGATCGCCGAGCGCAACGGCGACCGGGCGCGCGCGAACGTCTACCGCGCCACCGCCGACCACTTCCAGCGCAGCGTCAAGGGCTGGACGGTGACTTCGAACGGGCCGTACGGCGGCCGGTACTTCCTGCGGCTGACCAAGAACGGCGACCCGGACTCCGAGTGGTTCTACAACCTGGGCAACGGCTCGGTCGACGCCGACCAGCGCGCGGTCGTCGACGCCGGCTTCCTCGAGCTGACGCGCCTGGGCGTACTACCCGCGGACGACCCGGACGTGGCCGCGTCGCTCGGCGTGGTCGATCGCGTGATCAAGCGGGACACCCCGGCCGGACCGGGCTGGTACCGCTACGGGACGTCGGCGCCGGGCAGCGAAGACGGCTACGGCGACTGCTACGAGCCGGACCCGACGAACTGCGGCCCCACGGGCGCGCCCTGGCCGTCGACGAACAGCGGGTCGGGGCACCTGTGGCCGGTGCTCGCCGGCGAACGCGGCGAGCAGGCGGTGCAGACCGGCGACCGGGCCGGCGCGGCGGCGCTGCTGCGCGCGATGTGGGCCCAGACCAACGGAACCGGCCTGATCCCCGAGCAGATCTGGGAGAACCCGGCGCTGCCCCCGTCCCCGTACGGCTCGGACCCGCGAACGGCGTCGATCGGCTTCACACCGGGTCAGTCGGTCGGTTCGGTGGCGCCGCTGAGCTGGGCGCAGGCGCAGTCGGTCCGGCTGGCCAGGGCCCTGGCCGACGGACGGCTGCCCGAGCAACCCGCCGAAGTCCGCTCGCGCTACACCGCGCCTCCCGCGGCCTTGGCAGTCACGCTCGACGCGCCCGCGTCGGTGTCCACGGCGACCGCCGAGGTCACCGGCACCGCGCCCGCGGGCAGCCGCGTCGACCTCGCCGTCTCGGCCACCGACGGGGGCACGACCACGGTGCTCTCGACCCGGGCCTCGGCGGCAGGGACGTTCCGCACCACGGTGCCGACGCCGCTGGGCGCGAACGTCGTCACGGCGGCCGCCACGGGCGCGGGCACCGGGTACGCGCAGAAGACGATCAGCTCGGACTTCGTCACCGGCACGGTCCTGCTGGACACCACGGACCCGGACGGCGACGACAACGGCCCGGGCACGTACACCTACCCGACGGCGGGCGACTTCCACGCGGGCGCGTTCGACCTGCAGCGGTTCCAGATCATCGACTCGGGCAGCACCCTGGTCTTCCGGACGCAGGTCCGTGACCTGTCCCCGACGTTCGGCTCACCCCTGGGCGCCCAGCTGCTGACGATCTACGCCCACGACCCGGCCGCGACGGCGACCTCGACCGCGGCGCCGTACCCGAGCCGGGCGTACACGATCGCGCCGCAGGACGCGTGGAGCAGGCGCATCGAGGTCCAGGGCTTCGCCGAGCCGGCGCTCGTCGACGCTTCGGGCGCTTCGCCGGCAACGCCGTCCGTGCAGGCGTCGCAGGCAACGCGGTACATCACGGTCAGCGTGCCGAAGACCGCCTTCGGGACGCCCGGCCGGGGCTGGACGTTCGCCGTGGTGCTGACGGGCCAGGACGGCAACTCGCCGGACCAGGCCCGCCCGTTCACCCCCACGGCGGGCCAGTACACGTTCGGTCTCTGCGCGGCCGGCGGGACGGCCCCGATCTGCACGGCGGACCCGGCCACGGCCCCGAAGGCGTTCGACGTGCTGACGCCGTCCGGCGTGGACCAGAAGCTGGAGCTGGACCCGACCCGCGGTCCGGTTTCGGTGCGCGGAGTGCCGCTGGTCTGACAGTCTGGCTGCCATGATCGACGAGTTCGCGAAGAACTACCTGCACGGCGACCTGCGCGAGGTCCGCGAGGAGCTGGTCGGGAAGCTCGACGGATTGAGCGAGTACGACATCCGCCGTCCCCTGACCACGACGGGCACCAACCTGCTCGGCCTGATCAAGCACCTGACCCTGACCGAGGCACGCTACTTCGGCGACATCTTCGGCCGGCCGTACCCCGAGCCGATGCCCCGGTGGGACGACCTCGAAGCACGCGGCAGCGACATGTGGGCGACCGAGCACGAGACACGCGCGGACATCGTCGACGGCTACCGGCGGGCGTGGCAGCACTCCGACGCGACGATCGCCGAGCTCGCCATCGACGCACCGGGCCACGTGCCGTGGTGGCCCCGCCCGGACGTGCTGCTGTTCAACATCCTGGTCCACGTCCTGACCGAGACGAACCGCCACGCGGGCCACGCGGACATCCTGCGTGAACAGCTCGACGGCTCGGTCGCCTCCGAAGGCCACCGCGACGCGGAGTTCTGGGCGGCCCGCCACGCGGCGGTGGAGCGAGCGGCCCAGGCCGCGAAGAGTCCACTGTAGTCAGAGGTCGGCGTTGAGCCGAGCCAGGATCCCGTGCGGAAACGGAAACACGGGTGCGCTGACCTCGGTGAGCCGGTCCAGCTGCGCCGCGGTGACGTCCAGCGCGAGCGCCCCGAGGGTTTCGGAAAGCTGCTCGGGCGTCCGGGCCCCGATCAGCGGCGCGGGCACGGCGGGACGGCTCAGCACCCACCGCAGAGCCACCTGCGCCGGAGTGGCGCCCGCCTCGGCCGCGACCTCGCGAACCGCGTCCAGCACCGCCCACCGGCTCTCGGGCAACGCGCTGAAGGCGGCGACACCCGGATCGGCGAGCCGGCCGGCACCGCCGTCCCGGCTGTACTTGCCGGAGAGGAACCCGCCACCGATCGCGCCCCACGGCTGGATCGCGATGCCGAACTCCCGCGCCAGCGGCACGTACTCGGCCTCGACGGCCCGCTCGACGAGCGAGTACTCCAGCTGCAGCGCCGTCACCGGCGGCCCGCCGAGCATGGCGGCCTTCGTCGCGTACCAGGCGGGGACGTCGCTGAGCCCCACGGCCCGGATCTTCCCGGCGCGCACCAGGTCGCCGAACGCCGCCATCACCTCCTCGGCCGGGGTGAAGCCGTCCCAGATGTGCAGCCAGTACAGGTCGACGTGGTCGACGCGCAGCCGCCGCAGCGACGCCTCCAGCGAGGCGATCATGTTCTTGCGGCCGTTGCTGCGGCGGCGCGGGTCCGACCGCGGGCCGCCGCCGCTGAAGTCGGGCCCGGAGTACTTCGTGGCGAGCACGACGTCGTCGCGGCCGACGTCACGGAGGAATTCGCCGACCAGTTCCTCGCTGCGGCCGGCGCTGTAGTTGTCCGCCGTGTCGACGAAGTTGCCGCCGCGCTCGACGTAGGCGCGGAACGTCTTGCGGGCGGTGGCGTCGTCGGCGCAGAAGGAGCCGGCCCCGAAGGTCAGCGCGCCCAGTGCGAGTGGCGAGACGCGCAGCCCGGAACGGCCCAGCGGCCGGTAGTCGTCCAGTTCGGTCATGCCCCGATCGTGCAGCCTGGAGCGCGCTCCAGGGCAACCCCCGCCCAGGGCGTTCGAGGGCACTATCGGGGAGACAACCAGGCCGTGTCCCCGGCTCGCGCCGGACGACCGGCCGTGATGGGCTAGCCTGCCGCTCAACGGGTCCGGCCGAGCGCGCCGGCTGTGTCGAGGAGTCGATTTCGTGCAACCGAACCTGGGGCCAGGCGAAGACTTCCAGCTCCTGCTCGAACGGCAGGTCCGGGAAATGCAGTCGAAGGCGGCGGCGCTGAACGAGGCGCTTTCCGCGGCCGGGGCGACGGTCCGCAGCCGCGACGGCTCGGTCACCGTGACGCTCGCCCCGAACGGCGCGCTCACGAACCTCGAGCTCGGCCACCGGGCGTGCGAGCTGGGCCCGGCCCGGCTGACCGCGGCGATCATGGGTGCGGTGCGGGACGCGCAACGCCAGACCGCCCGCGCCGTCGCGGATTCCTTCGCCACCATCAACGGCGACGGCGAGTCGACCGAAATGGTCCGGTCCTTCCTCCCGCCGGACCCGCCGCCGGACGGGGACTTCGCGGCGCCGGAGAGCGCCGAACCCACGCCGCCCGCTCCTGCGGCACCGGCTGCGCCGCCTTCGCCGCCGTCCGCGCCGCGCCGCCGTCCGGTGGCCGACGACCGCTCCGACGACGAATCGAACCCCTGGTGACCGGCGGCGGCTTCCGCGTCTCTTCGGAGCCACTCGCGAACTTCGGCAAGCACCTCGACGAGCTGCAGAAGAACCTCCAGAGCACTTCGGACCTCGTCGGCGGCATGGTGTGCGACCCGGGCATGTTCGGCATCAACCCGGCGTGCCAGCTGATGGCCGCCGGCGCGAGCACCTGGACCGACAAGGCGCACCACCAGTTCGGGGAGTACGCCAAGACCATCGGCGAGTTCGCCGACAAGGTCACCGAGGCCGCGAAGCGCTACCAGTCGGGCGAAGAAGACGCCGTGAACTCGATCGTGAGGTTCGAATAGTGGGCGACGACTACAAGAGCAAGGACGTCAGCCTCCACGGTTCGGAACTGTTCAACGAGGACAACCGATCGGCCGGGGCGGGCTTCTTCGAGGCGGCGACGGGCCTGGACAAGGCCGTCAAGGAGCACGACCAGGTCGCGATCGGCATCGGCTCGGCGGGGATGGCGCTGGAGACCATCGGTCTCGTGCTGGACCCGATCGGGAGCCTGCTGACGGCCGGGATCGGCTGGCTCATCGAGCACATCACGATCCTGCGGTGGCCGCTGGACATCCTGATGGGCGACCCGATCGGCATCGCGGCGGCCAGCGAAGCGCTGACGGCGGAGAAGAAGAAGCTGGAGCAGTGGTCAGCCGACCACCAGCAGGCGCTCGACACGCTGATGAAGGAGTGGAGCGGGCAGGCCGCGGACCAGTTCAAGAAGGACATGGACGCGGTCACCGAGCAGCTGGGCTCCCTCGGCGGCTACCTCGACGAGGCCGGCAAGAACATGAAGATCGCCGGCGGCATCGTCGGCGCGTTCCGCGGCATCCTCCGCGACCTGATCGCGATGCTCCTGGCAACGATCATCAAGGGCGCCCTGATCGCGGCGGCCCTGGCCCCGGTGACGTTCGGAGCGTCGATCGCGATCTTCATCGGCACGACGATCGGCACGGTGGCCACGGCCCTGGGCAAGATCGGCGCGAAGCTGGCCCAGCTGGCGAAGAAGCTGGGCGAGCTGCTAAAGGCGCTGACCAAGCTGGGCAAGGCGGGCGACGACCTGGCGGCGGCCAAGCCCCCGACGAGCAGCCTGACCCCGGCACCCACCCCGAAGCCGGACACCACACCGGCCCCCAAGCCGGACACGACCCCCGAGCCGAAGCCGGACACCACGCCCTCGTCGGCGACCCCGGAGCCGAAGCCCGAGCCGAAGCCGGACCCCAAGCCCGAGCCGAAGCCGGACCCCAAGCCGGAACCGAAGCCCGAGCCGGCGCCATCGTCGTCCTCGGCCACGCCGGAACCCAAGCCCGACCCCAAACCGGACCCCAAGCCCGAGCCGAAGCCGGACCCCAAGCCCGACACCACGCCCTCCTCGGCCACCCCCGAGCCGAAGCCTGAGCCCAAACCGGACCCCAAGCCCGACACCACGCCCTCCTCGGCGGCCCCGGAACCGAAGCCCGAGCTGGCGCCATCGTCGTCCTCAGCCACCCCGGACCCCAAACCCGAGCCCAAGCCGGACACCACACCCGAGCCCAAGCCCGAACCGGCGCCCGCGTCGGCCACCCCGGAACCGAAGCCCGACACCAAACCGGACACGACCCCGGAACCCAAGCCCGACACCACACCCGACCCGAAGCCGGAGCCCAAGCCGCACAAGCCGTTCACCGACCAGATGACCGACGTCATCAAGACCAAACTGTCCCAAATGGATGGTGTGACGCCCGAGATCATGCAGAAGTTCGACAAGATCAGCAACTTCTCCGTGCACGAGCTCGGCAAGCTCTTCGGCAAGGAAGGCGCCGAAAAGTTCGAGTCGGCCATCAAGGTCATGACCGACCCGTGGTTCGGCAAGTCGGGCCTGGCCGGCAAGACCGTGGTCGACATGATCAAGGGCGTGCCCGCCAGCGTCGGCAACGTCACCGGCGGGGACGACGAGTCCTAACCGAGCGGCTCGAGCCCGGTCAGCGCCACGCTTTCCTTCCACAGCCGCGCGGCGGCCGCGTCGTCGGCCAGGTTCGCCCACCGGCGTTCCAGCCGCGGCCGGCCGCGCAGGCCGAACACGCGCGGGCCCCACAGCTGCCCGCCCTCGACGTCCGGATCGAGGACCGCGCGCACCGCGGGCCGCGCTCCGGCGTCCTTGCCGTGCAGCACCACCCGGGCCGGCAGCCCGCGCAGCCACGCGCCGGCGGTGCGGGTGTGCACGGGCGGCCGTGACGGCGTCAGCGAGTCGAGCGCGCCGCCGGGGTGGGCGAGCACGCTGACCCGCCGTGAACCCGCTGCCCGCAGCCGCCGGTCGAGTTCGAGCGCGAAGAGCAGCTGAGCCAGCTTGGACCGCTCGTAGGCCCGCTTCGGCTGGTAGTCCCGCTCGCTCTGGAGGTCAAGAAAGTCCAGGCTCGCCGACTTCGCCGCGAAACTGCCGGTGGTGACGATCCGCGCGGCCGGCGTCAGCGCCGGCAGCAGCCGCGCGATCAGCGCGAAGTGGCCGAGGTGGTTGGTGCCGAACATCAGCTCGTGCCCGTCCGGGGTCTCCCGCCGCGGCGGCGCGTCGAGCGCGACACCGGCGTTGCAGACGACGGCGTCGAGTTCCCCCACGTCCGGTTCGAGCGAGCCGAGGTCGGCCAGGTCCAGCCGGACGCACCCGGCCTTCGCCCCGGCGACCCGCGAGCGGATCGACGCGGCGGCGGCCCGCGCCTTGACCGGGTCGCGGCTGCCGATCACCACCTCCACGCCGGCCGAAGCCAGCTGCTCGGCGACGAAGTAGCCGATCCCCGCGTTGCCCCCGGTCACCAGTACCCGCACCGCCGCCCCTCCATGTCCCGGGGACAACGCTACCGGGCGGCGATCAGAGCCGGCTGAGGCCGTGGAGGATGCGCTTCATGAGGTCCATGTTCGGCCGGTTGCCGTTGCCCCGCTTCGCGGTGTGCACGGCGACGAGACCGCGATCGGCGAGGTCGGAGAGCAGAACGCGCGCCACCCCGAGCGGCAGCCGCCGCCGAGCGGCGACCTCGGCCACCGACTGCGAAGTGCAGCACAGCACGCAGATTTCCGACTCTTCCGCGGTGCTCCCGCGCGTCATGGCCCGCCCGCGCGCGGTGGTCGAGACCAGTGTCTCGACGGGAAGGTCGCGCGTCGGGCGCGTCCGGCCGTGGGTGCGGAAGTACGGACGAACGAGCCCCGCCGCCCCTCCGTCTTCGAGCGCGGTCCCCCAGTGCACAGCGAGCTCCTCACGGCGATTAATCCTTGTAGGCGATTATTCGACACCGTGATCGACTCCACCGCAATCGTCCGAACAGGCTAACGGACGGTAAACTGCAGGTCAGAGCAGCACCGTTGAGCGACACCACCCCGAGGGACGAAGGTCATCCAGCGGGATTATCAGAGTTCTGACAACTACGCCGCCGCCGGAGCGTCGCCCCCTGCAAGAAGGGTGCACCGAAGATGCTCGGCCAGACGGACGTCCCGAGCAACAAACCCGCAGGTCAGAGGCGTATAGGTTTCTTGTTCATGAACTATCCAGGCGGTCGGTGAGCCTGGGGGCGTTCTTGGGCACACCGCCTCTGACCTGCTCTTTTGCGTCTGTTGGGTCCGGTCGCGTCCGGGCCTGTCTGGACGTCTGACGGCCTGTAGACGGCCTGGCTCCTCGCTGCCCCTGTGCTCATCTGGCCTGGCGGCAGCCCTTCCCCGTCTTCCTCGTCCCTGCCGCTGTTAGCGCCGGAGGGCCGGTGTCAAGGGTGGGCGCTTGCGACCATCGCGCAGCGACGCCGTAGGCGCCCTTGATGGCGGTCGGCCGGTGTTAAACGATCGCCGACGAGGGAGCGGTCACCCGATCGTGACGCCGAACGGCGTAACACTGATCCACTCGACGACGTCTCTGGCCGTATGGGGACGAGTGGATCAACCAGCTCCCGGCGGCGCGCGTACGCGGCCGGCCCTCCGGCGGGCCGCCCTGCGACCGGCAGCCGGAGCGGAGCGGCAGGCCGTCCGTGTCGCATGCGGGCGGGCCCGCCGCACGGGTGGTGACGTGCGCGCCGCCGGCGGCGGCTTGATCCCATAGAGCCAAGTTCGGCAAGGTTCACCCTCCGCTCCGCAATGTCAGCGGTGGTGCGAGCGTTCCAGCCGCACTACGGGTAAGCTGCGCAAACTCCGAGGCGAGCGATGGACAGTTACGCGACGACCGAGAAGGACCTAGGGCGGTGACTCACAGTGTGTAGCGTTGGCCGTGCGACGAGCGACGTCAGAGACATGACCGACGCTCGCATGTCGACCTACCGGGAGTCCTAGTGGTTGCAAAGCCGACAACACTCACGCCTCGTGGACGCCAGTCAGATATCGTATATCTCCGGCCGGACCGACACCAAGTTGTCCTAGGCACTGCCGGCACAGGCAAATCGACGATGGCGATGCTGCGAGCCGCACATCTTGCACACCCGATTACTCCTGGCTCGGGACGCGTTCTTCTAGTTACATATAACAACACCCTAGTGACTTACCTTAAGTACTTAGCACCAGCCGTCGCCACAAATATTACCATCGAAACCTATGGCAAATTCGCGCGAGGCTATCTTGCAAGCGTAGGAAAGATGCCGTATTCGGGCGGAATCGCTTCCATCAATCAGCGAGAATCCTGGGTAAGCGCCGCAGTGCAGCGAGTGTCGGAAACCTATAACCCGTCAAACTTCTTCAAAAGAAAAGTCCGATTCTTTCTTGATGAACTCCAGTGGATAACTGGAATGGGAATCGAATCGTGTGACCAGTACATACAGGCAGACAGGATTGGACGAAAGAAACCTCTGACAGATAGCGCCAGACGAGCCGTTTGGAAGATCCTGGACGAGTACCGGCGAATCAGAGCCGAGAACCACGTCAAATATGACTGGTACGATATCGCAAGCAGCGTACGGACAGAGCTCGCGGGCGACAACCGTCCCAGGCATTACAAGCATGTGATAATTGACGAGGGTCAAGATCTATCGCCAGAAAGCATCCGATCCCTTGTAGCCACCGTACCCGAAAACGGTTCAGTATCTTTCTTTGGTGATTATCATCAGCAAATCTATGGGGAGGGGCTCTCTTGGCGGAGTTGCGGCTTGAATATTCGGTCAGTTCAACGATTTGCCAATAACTACAGAAACACGGCCGAGATCGCGCGTGTTGCAATCGCAATGAGTCAAATGCCGCATATGACCGGCGACTTAAATGATCTCGTAGAACCGATCGAGCCTAGCGCAGCAGGAGCACCACCCACTCTAGTCAAATGTAAGTCTGAACAAGCAGAACTGTCATTAATACAGCGACAAGCCGCTCAGTTCGCTAAATCAGGAACCGTGGCCGTGCTCGCGCGCACCTGGGCAGACGCGCGACGCGCTTGCGGATCCCTTCGCGTGCGCGAATTGGCGAAAGACCTCACCCATTGGGACGTTACGCCAGGAATCTACTGCGGCGCATACCACTCTGCCAAAGGCCTAGAATTCGACGCCGTCCTTATGCCTTTTTGCAACGATCAAACAGTACCCGACCCCGAGATCGTCGCCGCTTTCGGAAATGACGAAGCAGCTTCGCGCGAAGGACGACTC
This sequence comes from Amycolatopsis sp. MtRt-6, assembly GCF_017308975.1. GTDB lineage: Bacteria > Actinomycetota > Actinomycetes > Mycobacteriales > Pseudonocardiaceae > Amycolatopsis. The sequence continues at coordinate 126,979 of NZ_JADWPD010000027.1, forward strand.
CTGTATGTGTCAGCAACACGAGCACGAACTGATCTGATAGTAAGTTTCACCGGGACTGTCACCCCACTGCTTCCTACCTCCACCGACATCTGGGCCAGGGTCGAATTATGAGCAAAACCGTTGCGGACGTAGTCGCAGACATCGGCCTGACCCGACTTGCCCACTTCACGCCGTCGAAGAACCTATTTCACATAGTCTCCGACGAGAGCATTCGCAGCAGTGTCGACTTGGCGAGAAACGCACAGGAGTTTTTCGATCCCACTGACATCGAGCGTTTTGACCAGCACCCTGAAATGATTTGCTGCAGCTTTCAGTTTCCTAACGCCTACTACCTTGACAGGGCACAAAAGAAACCTCAATTCGCGAACTATCCAGATTGGGTATGCCTGTTTTTGAACGTGTCTCTTCTGTCTCGTCAGGGCACGCTCTTTTGTGGATGCAACGCAGCAAAGGCGTACGGGGCATACCTAGAGCCAGGCCCCAAGGGACTCGAAAAATGCTATGCGCCTTCATCCGTAACGGGGTACCCACGCCAACCCCGACACCACCCCCTCGCAGCCACAGATCTACAGGCCGAAGCTTTGATACCCGGCCCGATCGATTTAACAGACATCCAAGGAATTGCCGTTCCGTCCGAAAGTCAGGCTCGCAACGAGTACGCGAGACTAGATATCGCCGGTCTCACGCCCGATAGATTCAAGTGGGTAATCGCACCAAAGCTATTCATGAAATACTCAATGCAAAGTAATCTCCATGCAGGACTGGAAGTCGAAGAAGAAAATTGGGTTCCGCTATGGCCCAACCAAGGAGGCGTAGCGTGAACCAAAATTCAGCACGGGACATTACATACCGGTCCGGCGGAATATTCCTCGGAGCAGCCGTCGGAGACGCACTTGGATGGCCACAAGAGCAACGCAGTGGAATAGTTGGCGGCAAATCCGCACGAGAAGTGGACCCAGAGCCTCGTTTTCGGGCTTGGAAAAGGTATACGGGAAGCCAATTTCTAAAATACGTTGAGAACGTCACCCCCGGAACATATAGTGACGACACTCAGCTCTTATGTGCCGTCGCCAGAAGCAACCTAAGCGACGACTGGTACTCGTGGCTAACAAAGCTTGAGTTGCCGTTCTGGTTGAACTACCAGCGCGGTGGAGGTGGCGCCACTATTCGAGCCGCCCGTGCGTGGTCGTCGGGACAACCGCCTTGGTCCCAAGCCGATCAGCCAAAAAACGCCAAGCGCAACCATCGGCTCGCATACTTTCAAGCGGGCGGCAACGGGGTCGCTATGCGTATCGCACCGCACGCGGTAGCAACAATATACGATAAACCAGACGAACTAGTCGCACGTGTAGTAAAAGATGGAATTACGACGCACGGCCATCCGCGTGCCCTGGTTGGTGCCGCCGTATTCGCTATCGCAGTTCGGCACCTCATTCTCCAGGAGGGAACTCTACAATATGGCGACCTCCTGAATTCTGTTATACATGAGCCATCCTGGCAGGAGGGCGGGACGGCGTTTCGCGATGTTCCTAGCGAATGGCTTTTGGCATACGAAGAGCAGCTGAATGAGTCTGCGAGCAATGCATGGGCTGGGGTCGTACGAGAGGTTTCCGCGCTGCTCGAAATCGGCAATCGATCGCTTGCCCAAGGCTCTCTGGCCGACGACCACGAGACGCTCAATGAATTGGGATGCTTCGATAAAGCGCGGAACGGATCCGGAACGATTACTGCAGCAGCATCTCTCTATCTGTCAGCTCGCTACGCGGCAAACCCAATGTCAGGAGTCGTGCGCGCCGCATTTTTACGCAACGCAGACACCGACACCCTTGCATCCATGGTCGGCTGCTTAATGGGCGCATTGCACGGAATTGACTGGATGGAGAAGCTGGCGCCGAGCGTTCAAGATTATCGATACATTTGGTCACTTTCCCTGCGATGTTCCCGAACCACACAGGGAACACTTGAACAAATCCCCTGGTCCGAGCAAACAAGCCGACCGACTAGCCGCGATCTTGAAGTGTGGCGCAGGCGTGTTACCTCAGGAGAACTGACGTCCGGCAGATTGCCCGATGGACGCGAGTTCACCGTGGTCAAATTGACCAACCTGGAGGGGCGCACCTCAGCCTTAACCCGGCGTGCGACCATCAATATCGAAGGAGGCCAAACCATCTTCGTTGACCGTTCCGAACGCTCCACGGACAGCAATGAAGAAGATGCCCTAATCAAAGAAGTGCGCCAAAATGCAATCTTGTCGAGCACTGCAACCACATCGGTATCACATATTTCACTCATCGTACGCGATTTGAAACGCTCCAAGCACTTGTACAGTGAGGTGCTTGGACTAAAGATTGAAGACCTGCCCTCAGGTGAAGTTGTCGTTAGCGACTACTTCCACCTGCGTCCTAGCAGCATAGAAGACGTCAACAAGCTGACTCCGCCTGTCTTAATTACAATCAAATCGACGGACTTCGATCAAACTGTTGAAAGCATCCGAAAATCGGATATCGCCGTACACGTCATCTGGGATACACGTCAAAAACGAAAAATTTGCCGCTTCAAAGATTTCGATGGATACGATGTTGTGATCCAGTCGAGGTAGAGCGTCGTGCATCCGCTCATCCTGGCCACCGGCTGATAGCCTTGGATCATGCGTGGTGCGGGTGACCAGCTCAGCATCGGTGAGCGGATCGCGTTCTACCGGCGGCGTCGTGGGCTGTCGCAGGCGGTGCTTGCTGACCTGGTGGGCCGTACCGAGGACTGGTTGAGCAAGATCGAGCGTGGCGAGCGTGACATCCGCCGGTTGGACGTGCTGGCTGACCTCGCGCGGGCGTTGCGGGTGACGCTGGGTGACCTGCTCGGCGAACCGGTGCTGATGGAGGAGCAGGACAAGCACGATGACGTCCCGGCGATCCGGGATGCGCTGATGGCTCCCCGCCGGCTGTCGCGGACGCTGTTCTCGTCGGCCATGTCGCCCGAGTACATCGACCCGCAACCTGTTCGGCAACTGGTGGAAGGTGCCTGGTCGAGCTACCAGAAAGGCGACCTGGGACGGGTCGTCACCGCGCTGCCTGGGCTGATCAAGACCACACAGGCGATGGAGGCGGCCTCGGCCGACGATGCCGGGTACAAGCGGGCCTGCGCGGCCATCTCGGCGCGAGTGCACCACCTGGCCGCGACGACGCTGAGCAAGATCGGTGAGGCTGACCTCGCCTGGATCGCGGCCGAACGCGCCATGCAGGCGGCGGACGACTCCGATGATCCGCTGGTCCTGGCCTCGGCTGCCCGCTCCGGCACTCACGCACTCCTGGCCGTAGGCCGGTTCGACGACGCGCTTGAGCTGGGCGATGTTGCGGCGAAGTGGCTGCTGCCGAGGATGGCCGAGAGTGATCCGGCCGCGCTGAGCTTGTACGGGATGCTCTACCTCCGTACCGCTGTCGCGGCGGCGCGACACCAGGACCGGACCACCGCGAACGACCTCCTCGGACACGCGAAAACCGCCGCTGACCAGCTGGGCGTAGATGCGAACTACTGGCAGACCGGGTTCGGGCCGGCCAACGTGGAACTCCACCGGCTGTCAGCCGCTCTGGACCTCGGCGACGTCAGCCAGGTGATCGAGACCGCGCCGCGCGTCAACGTCGACCACCTGCCGGTGGAACGCCAGGTCACGCACCTGATCGACTTCGCCCGGGCGCTGAGCCTGCTCGCCAAGGACGACGATGCGCTTCAAGTCCTTCTGCAGGCTGAGCGGAAGTCGCCGACCATCGTCCGGCACAACACCATGGTCCGGGAGGTCGTGCGGTCGATGTACCGACGTGCCCCGGCTACGGCTGGGAAGTCCTCGGCGTTGCTCGCGCTGGCTGAGCGTTGCGGCGCGGTGAGGTAGCCGCATGTCTCGTGTTCTTGGGCTGGTGGCCTCCGGGGCCGGCGGGGTCGAAGACCTGCTTCCGCGCCTGATCAAGCCTGCCCAGGACGCGGGCTGGACGGTCGCGGTCACCCTGACACCCACCGCCGGGCGGTGGCTGGCCGAGACCGGGCAGCTCGACGAGATCGAGCAGGCCACTGGCTACCCGGTGCGGGTCGAGCCCCGGTCGCCGTCGCAGAAGAGCCCCCACCCGGCCCCGAGCTGCTATCTGGTGGCGCCGGCCTCGGCGAACTTCGTCGCGAAGATGTCCCTCGGCATCGCCGACAATCAGGCGTTGACGCAGGTCAACCAGGCAATCGGGGCGCTGAACCTGCCGGTGATCGTGTTCCCGCGCGTCAACGCGGCCCACGCGCGTCAGCCGTTCTGGACCATGCACATCGAGAACCTGCGGCGCGTCGGCGTGGACCTGCTCTACGGTGACGACGTCTGGCCGCTGCACGAACCGCGGTCCGCTCCTGGCCGGGATCTGCCCTGGTCAGCCATGCTGGATGCGATCGAGAAGGCCGTTCCGGCCGACCGCTGAACCCACCCGGACAGTTTGTCCGGGTGATCTCTCCCACTCGGGTGTCTCCTGGTCCCAGCGCGCCCAATCGGACGCGCGGAAGCCGAGACATCGGGAGAGCACATGGGCATTCACGTGGTGATTCAGCCCCTCGTCGGATACGGCGCTGCCGTCGTGTCACCTTCCCCGGGAGTCCGCCAACTGGTGGCCGGGGGCGATGAAACCGCGATCATGATCCAGGTACCGGCTCGGATCGGCGGTCTGATGGACACCGCGCGCTTCGCGCGGAGCCTCGCCGTGGCCGCGAACGAGTTCGGCGAGTGGTGCGAGACGCAGAACCGCACGCGCACCTACTCCTCCCCTCTCGGCGACCAGTGGTCGGAAGAGCGCGACTAAGCGCCAGAAACCCATACAAGTAAAGGAAATTCAGCATGGCTATCGACAAGGGACACCGGTTCGGGATCGACTTCGACGACGCGTTCCCGCAGGGCTTGGTGATGGTGGGCGAAGTCTCGCCGGACAACGAGTACCAGTCGCGGGAGGACCGAGCAGCCAATCGCCCGGTGCGGCAGCGGGTCGACGAGGCGACCGGTAAGCGGCAGTGGAAGGTGATGGTCACCGACCCGGCGGAGACGCGGGCGAAGCGGGCCTCGTTCGAGATCACGCTTCTGGCTGACGTTCAGCCGGTGCCGACGACGTCGGAGGCGTTGCCGGGGATGCGGCCGATCGAGTTGGACGGGCTGACGGCGGAGCCGCGCGTGGCGGGGCAGGGTGAGTTCAAGTACCAGTCCTATGTGTTCCGTGCGACCGGGTTCAAGCAGGTCGCGAGCAAGGCATCTCGGTCCGGTGGGTCCGGTGAGACGGCGAAGGCGGCGTGACGGTGGTGGGCTTCCGCGAGCGGGTCGAGGCGTGGGAGCAGGCGTATCGGGACTACATGGCTGCGTGGGAGCACGGCCGTGCGGTGCTGTCGCCGGTGAGTGCGACGAACACGGCGAATGCTGCGAGGCGGGTGTCGCGGGCGTGGCACGAGCTGGCGCAGGCGCGTGGGTTGCCGTGGTGGTGTGTGGCGGCGTTGGAGTCGGCGGCCGAGGGGTTCGCCGACTTGGCCCGGGAGTGGGAACAGCATGACGGCGACGTGGGACGGGCTGGGGCTGCGGTGGACGGTCGGGGCGGGTACCGAGGTGGCGGTGGAGGAGACCGGGACGGGCGCATCGTGTCCGCCGGTTCTGGTGCTGGCTGGTGGGCTGTGCGTGGTGACGCTGGTGCCGCCGGAGGACCAGACCGCGTGGACGGGGTGCGTGGTGTTCCTGCGCCGGCTCCGCGACCACGCCGAGGAACTGGCGGTGCTGCTGGAAGCCCGCGCGGAGAGGCGTGATCGTGCGCAGGGGTGAGCCGAGGACGCTGCGGGAGGTCCACGAGGTGGTGATGGACCGCCGGCCGCCGAACGACGCGAATCCCTCGGTGTGGCTGGCTTTTCGGCTCGGCAACGCGCGGCTGTACAAGGCCGTCGCGGACGTAGACCGAGGTCATCACCACGAGGCGTTGTACTGGGCCGGATATGAGGAGCGGAAGGCGGGTGAGATCTCGGCGGAACTCCAGGCGGAAGGAATGCCCGCTGAGTAGTCGCATGTAGACGACCGAAAAGTCAACAGTAGTAGCGAAAAACGCACGCTATGACGTGTGGCGATGAAGCGCGTCCTGTTGCGGGTGCGTTTGATCCGTTAAGGCGCAGAAGCGGTGTCTGGCTACCAACCTTGCCGCTCCTGCGCTGTCCACCACCAGCGGAAGTGAACAATGACAACGCTAAACGACGACAACCGGCGAGCGTCAACGGGGGTCACCCGAACGCGCTGCGCCTCCTGCAAACGCTTCGCCAAACTCCTGCCCGGCGAGACCAAATGCGCTCCCTGCTCGGGGATGCTGCCCCTGGATCTGCGGGTGAAGCGGGGTGATCGGTGATGTCTCCCGGCTTCGCGGTGGTCGCCCTGGCCGGGCTGGGACTCGGCGTTTGGGTGCTGCACAAGATCGGCCGCGCGCTGGCATCGATCCTGGAAGCTCTGGCTGCGGCGGCCGTGGTGTTCGTCGCGCTGTGGTGGCTGTGCAAGGCAGTGGTCTGGATGCTCGCGCAGGTCGTGACCCGGTGGCGGACCAGCCTCACCGTGATCGCGGCCTACGCCTGGTGCCAATTGCTCGGCTGGCTCTCCCTGGCGCTCATCGCGGCCAGCATCGCGGTGCTCCTGGTGACGTGGTGGGCGATCGACGCCGTCTCATTCGACCAGTGGTGCTGGCGATTCGTGCGCTCCTGGTGGGCTCGGTGGGCGGTCTACGGGCGGAAGCTGCCGGAGTGGCTGCACGCCTGCGGCCTGTCGGTGCGGGACGAGGCGCTGCCGGTCGTGGTGAACGTGAACCTCGTCGGCCGTCGACGGGCCCTCTCCCGCTCGACGTCGAACCGGCCGAACGCGCGGCTGCCCAAGGTGCTCGGCGTTCGCTCGGGTGCCTCGTGGGATGAGGTGCGGGTGGAGCTGGTGGCCGGGCAGAAGCCTGAGGACTTCGACGACGCCGCCCGGGCCTTGGCCGTCGCACGGAAGGTTGCTCGCTGCCAGGTCCGCGAGCTGGCCCCCAACGTGGTGTCCATCGACTTCCAACGGCGTGACCTGCTCGCGGGAGGTGTGGCCGGCCCTCAGGTCCCGGACGGCGTCGACTCGACCGGTGTGGACTTGCGCAATGTCTGGGCGGGCCGAACTGAGTACGGGCGCGACTGGCGAGTCCCGCTTCTAGGCTCCGGTGCCCACTGCTTGACCGCCGGTGCCTCGGGTGCGGGCAAGAACTCCGTGATGTGGTGCCCGCTGGTTGCGGCGGCCTCGGCGATCCGCGCTGGGGTGGTGCGCATGTCCGGCATCGACCCGAAGGGCATGGAACTGGCCTACGGGCGCGGAATCTTCGCCCGCTATGCCGTGGGCGGTAAGGACGCGGTTGAACTGCTTGACGGCCTGGTGGAGGAGATGGAATCCCGCAAGCGGGCCTTCGCCGGTCGACTCCGGACTATCCCAGTGTCCACGGAGTATCCCTTGGAATTGTTGGAGTTCGACGAGATCGGCGCGCTCACGAAGTACACCGACCGCAAGACCCGTGAGGCCATTGTGGAGCGCGTCGCCCTGCTGACCACTCAGGGGCGGGCGCTCGGGATCTCGGTCCGTGGCTACGTGCAGGAGCCCACCAAGGACACCGTCCCGGTGCGGGAGCTGTTCACCCGTCGGGTGTGCCTGCGCGTGACCTCCAAGACGCACGTCGGGATGGTCCTCGGTGATGGCGCGTATGAGCGCGGGGCGTGGGCGAACCGCATCGGCGACTCGGAGGCCGGCGTGGGCTACGTGTGGGGCGAGGGCATCCGCGAGCCGCTGCGTATCCGCGCCGGGTGGGTCTCTGACTCCACGGTGAAGGCGCTGGAGGCGTACGTGACCAACGGGGGTGTCGCGGATCTGCGACACGGCGGTGAGGGGGTGGCCGCGTGAACCGGCTGATGATCTTCCTCGACGCCATCCGCGATCACCTGGACTCCCACCAGCTGCCGCCGGTCGCCACGGTCGATATCAACGCTTGGTCGAGCCCGATCAAGGTCCAGCTCGACGCGGATGGCCTGCCCGAGGTTTCGCGGGCGCTGATGGTGTGGGCGCACACGCTCGACGACGTCTCGGCCCAGTTGTGGCGGCTGCGGGAGGGGAGGTGGGTGCATCTGTCGATCACCGGCCGGACGCCCTGCGGCATCCCTGTCGTGGTGTTCGGCGTGGTTCCGTTCGAGCCGAGCACGTTCCCTGACCTCCCGGCTGGGGCGAAGCAGGACATGCCGGTGTTCCTGCTGCGCGGCTGGTCCTCGCCGGGGGAGGTGGCGGCCTGATGAGCGAGACACGCATGGAGCGAATGCGGACCCCGCTCGCGGCCGACGTGATACGGGCGACGGCGGAGAAGCACGGCGTCTGCGTCCGCCCGTTCACGATGGAGGTCGGCGACACCACCACCGGCGAACTCCGTTACGTCCCGGTGCCCTGCGGCTCCACGGTGGAATCGGTGTGCCTGCCTTGTGCGCGGAAGGCAAAGGCGCTGCGGCAGGCCCAGTGCCGAGAGGGCTGGCACCTGACCGAAGAACCCAACCTGACCGCTGAGCCGCCTTCGGAGGACCACAAAGAGCTGCTGACCTACCGGGCGGACCTGGTGGCGGCCTACCGAGAGGTGGTCGACCAGGACCAGGCGGAGGCCGAAGAGCTGCGGGAGGAGATCGCCGGGGTTGATGCGGAACTTCGGCAACTCGGGATGCGGGGCCGGCTGCCCGCACTCGACGTCCCGACCAAGCGAGCGGTGAAGCGCTCGACCCGTCGGAGGCAGGACGCGCCGAACCTGCCTCGCCGGAAGGTCGCGAAGACCACGGTCGGGCGGGAGTTCGCGGGGAAGTTCCGGCCGTCGATGTTCGTGACGCTGACCTGCGACAGCTATGGGCCGGTCCGTGGGGACGGCTCGCCGGTCGACCCATCCCGGTATGACTACCGGCGGGCGGCTCGGGATGCGGTGCACTTCTCCGCGCTGGTGGACCGGTGGTGGCAGAACCTGCGCCGGGTCGTCGGGTGGGACGCCCAGTACTTCGCCACTGTCGAGCCCCAGCGTCGGGCCGCTCCGCACCTGCACGCGGCTATTCGGGGCTCGGTGCCGCACGACGTGATCCGTCAGGTCACCGAAGCCACCTACCACCAGGTCTGGTGGCCGGCGCATGACGAGATCGTCTACGTCGACCGGCGCCCGGTCTGGGACGGTCCGGAGGCCGGGTTCGTCGATCCGGAGACGCGTCAACCGCTGACCCGGTGGGACGACGCGGTCGAGGCCGTCGAGCACCCGGCGCACGTCGTCCGGTTCGGTCGGCAGGTGCATTCGAAGGGCATCCTCGGCGGCACCGACGAGGCCGGCCGCCACATCGGCTACCTGACCAAGTACCTCACGAAATCCACGGGTGAGGTGGTCGAGGCGGACAGCGCGGCCCCGGCCGATCACCACGACCGGCTGCACGCCGAGCTGTCGGTCACTCCGTGCTCGCCGCGCTGCGCGGTCTGGCTGCTCTACGGCGTCCAGCCCAAGGGCGTCACGGGCAAGACCACCCCCGGGCACTGCAAGGGCCGCGCTCACCGGCGGACCACGCTCGGGCTGCCCGGCCGCCGTGTCCTGGTGTCCCGGAAGTGGTCGGGCAAGACGCTCGTCGACCACAAGGCCGACCGGCGGGCCTTCGTGCTGCAAGCACTCGCGGAGGTCGGGATCGAGAAGCCGGAGGCCGACCGGTCACAGCAGGTCTGGCGCAAGGTCGAGCCCGGAGACCCGCAGGTCCCGCCCCGGCCGCACCTGGTGATGCGGGCGATCGCGGAACGGATCACGTGGAAAGCCGAGTACGACCGGGCGCTACTGGCGGCGGAGAGACCTCCAGAAACTTCGGCAACTGGACTCGCGGCATGACAAAGGGGGAAGCAATGGAAGCACGCGTGAAGGTCGTCAGCGTCGAGGGACTGTGGACTCCAGATGATCTGGGCACGTTCCTCGGCATTCCTGTGAAAACGCTGCGGGACTGGCGTTTCAAGGGCTACGGCCCGCAGTGGCTGCGACTGGGAAAGCACGTTCGGTACGACCCGGAGACGGTGCGCCAGTGGATCGACAACCTGAACGGATCGACAGAAGCCGCATAGCGGTCAACAACCCACGACGAGGACTTACCCCATGCCTCAACCAAGAGGCATGGGGTAGGCGAGTTCTCCCATACAGCAAGAGAAAGGCGAGTTCATGAAAGGCCACGTGCAAGACAGGTGGTGGCGGCAAAAGAAGGACGCGGAAGGTAAGCCGGTCTTCAATGCCAAGGGTCACCCGGTCCGCGAGAAGACTGAACTGTTCGGCAAAGGCGACCGGTACAAGGTCCGCTACTACGACCCCGAGGGCAACGAACGGAGCAAGTCCTTTCCGGACAAGCAACTCACGAAGGCCAAGACCTTCCTGACCAAGATGCAACACGACGTGCTCGCCGGTGAGTACATCTCGGCTGAGTCCGGCGAAGAGAAGTTCCGCGATTACACGGCCCAGTGGCGCAAGGGTCAGTCCGCCGACGCGGGGACTCGGCAGACCGTGAGCAATCATCTGAAGACCGGGATCTTCCCGTTCCTCGGGGACAAGCCGCTCAAGGTGGCTGCGAAGACCGACACCATTCGCGACTGGCTCGACTGGTTGGAACGGCCGAAGAGCGAAGGCGGTCGCGGCCTGATGGCGTCCACCCGCGCGGTGCTCTTCGACACCGTCTCGGCCATCCTCCAGGCGGCCTACGAGGACAAGAAGATCCGGGCGAACCCGTGCCGGGCGAAGAGCGTCAAGCGGCCCAAGCCCGTCCAGCGGAAGGTCATCCCGTGGCCGGACAGCCGGGTCCGCGCGGTGCGGCTCGCCCTGCCCGCCGAGTACACCGTCACAGTGCCGCTCGGCGCCGGTCTCGGGCTACGACAGATGGAGATCTTCGGGTTCAGCCCGGACGATGTCGACCGGGACGAAATGATCGTCAACGTTCAGCGTCAGATCCGGTGGATCGGCACTCAGCCGGTGTTCTCGCCGCCCAAGGGTGGCAAGACGCGTGTGGTGCCGCTCGGGCAAGGCGTGCTCGACGACATCGACGACTACATGGCCTCCTTCGAGCCCGTCACGCTGACGCTCCCCTGGCTCGAACCAGGCGGCCGGCCCGAGACCGTGCGCGTTCTGATCGCCAGGACGACCAAGCGCAGCGTCTACGCGGGGCAGCCGATCAGGAACGTGATCAAGGGTGCCAATTTCACGTACCACGTCTGGCGGCCAGCCTTCGCGAGCGCGGGACTGGACTACGTCGAACGCCGGGACGGGATGCACGCCATGCGCCACTTCTTCGCCTCCACGATGCTCGCCAACGGCGTGTCGATCAAGGAGGTCGCGGAGTACCTCGGCCACCACGACCCGGGATACACGCTCCGGATCTACACCCACCTCGTCCCGTCGAGCCACAAGCGGGCTCGGGCGGCGACCAACCGGGTGTTCAAGCCCCGCCGCCCGCCGCAGACGGCCCAGGATTCCGTGACGGCCTGACGACGGCCTGGCGGAACCAAAAGCAACAAAACAGCAGGTCAGAGGCGTATCGGCTTCTTGTTCATGAACTCCTCGATCCCCAGCGGCCCCAGCTCCCGCCCGATCCCCGACCGCTTGATCCCGCCGAACGGCAGGTCCGCCTCCGAACCGCCCGACTTGTTGACGTACACCATCCCCGCCTCGATCTCCCTCGCCACCCGGGCCGCGCGGGCCCGGTCCGTGGCGAACACGCTTGCGCCCAAGCCGAACGGGGTGTCGTTCGCCAGCTTCACCGCCTCCACTTCCGATGACGCCCGGAACACCAGGGCCACCGGGCCGAAGATCTCCTCGTGGTACGCCGCCATCTCCGGTGTCACGTCCGTCAGGACCGTTGCCTCCACATACGCGCCCGGGCCTGGGACTCGGTGGCCGCCCGCCCGGAGGGTTGCCCCCGCTCGGATTGCCGTCTCTATCTGGGCCGCCACCTCGTCCGCCGCCGCGCGGGAGGCCAATGGGGGCAGCGTTGTCGCTGGGTCTGCCGGGTCGCCTGGGACGTAGTACTCCGTCACGCGCTTGGCGAAGCGGTCGACGAACTCCTCGTACAGCTCGCCCAGCACGATGATGCGCTTCGGCGCGTTGCACGACTGGCCGCAGTTGCGCATCCGGGCCGTGGCCGTCACCTTGACCGTTTCGTCCAGGTCTTCCGTGTCCAGCACGATCAGCGGGTCGGAACCGCCCAGCTCCAGGACGCACTTCTTCAGGTTGCGGCCGGCTTCGGCCGCCACCGAAATGCCCGCCTGCTCGCTGCCCGTCAGCGACACCCCGACCAGCCGCGGGTCCGCCAGCATCCACGGCACCTGCCTGCTCGAGGCGAACACGTTCACGTAGACGTCCGGCGGCACGCCGGCGTCGCGCAGCACCCCCTCGATCGCCGCCGCCGAACGGGGGCAGATCGAGGCGTGCTTGAGGAGGATCGTGTTGCCCAGCACCAGGTTGGGCGCCACGAACCGAGCCACCTGGTAGCACGGGAAGTTCCACGGCATGACACCCAGCAGCGCCCCGATCGGCTCCTTCGTCAGCACCGCCTCGCCGCCGCGGATGGCCAGGGGCTCGTCGGCCAGCAGGTCCGGGCCGCGTTCGCCGTAGTAGCGGAAGATGTCGACCACGACGCCGACCTCGCCGCGGCCTTCGTTGATCCGCTTCCCCATCTCCAGGGTCATGATCGCCGCGAGCTCGTCGGCGCGCTCGGCGAACAGCTCCGCCGCACGCAGCACGATCGCCGCACGCTCGGCGACCGGCCGGGCCCGCCAGGCCGCGTACCCGTGATGCACCCGTTCGATCGCCGCGCGGACCTCCTCGTCGGCCGCATTCGGGATTTCGTCGACCAGCTCGCCCGTCGCCGGGTTGGTGACTGTATACAAAACGGCCTCCTCTACCAGTCTACTGGATACTGTATACACTATGTGAGTCGTGATCGGCACCCGCGCGGCGGTACCCGTCGCCGCTTGATCGACTATCGTTCCCCCATGACGCTGGAACTCGCCGGCGGACCCGATTTCGCCGCGCAGGCACCGAAAACCGCCCGCTGGACCCGGCAGTACACCGCCGGCGCGGTCACCTTCGGCTGCCCCGCCCGCACGTCGGAGCGCACTCCGCGGGTGTGGAGCGGACGCGGTCTCGGCCTGCCCGAGGCCGAACTGACGGGCTTCGCCGCGCAACTGCGTCGCGTCATGAAGCACGAGGCCTACTGGCTCGCCCGAGACCCTGAAGCGGGTGACGCGGCGATCTGGTCACCCGGCCGCTACGACGACGAAGACGGCTTCGTCTACTTCGCCGGCCCTTGCACCCACGGCGGCCCGTGGCCTGGTTACCGGCCGGCGCGGACATTCACCATCGCGCTCCCCCACGTCCGCGGCCTGCGGATCCGGGTGGCGGCGTACCTGGCTCCCCGAAACGGATGAACCCGGCACGGGCCGGCGCCGTTGCCGCCGTGGTCAGCGGTATACCGTCGACCGTACACGCGCTCCTCACCGGCGGTGACGTCCTGGCCGCCACCCGCGCGGCGGGCACCCTGCTGCCGGGACGGCGCCACCGGCCCGGCGTCGCCGCCGGGCTGATCGCGCACCTCGTCGTCTCCGCCGCGTGGACCGGCGTGCTCGCCGCGGTCTCTCGGCGCCACCGGCTCGGCGCCGGCGGCGGCGCGGTCGCCGGGCTGGCCATCGCGGCGCTGGACCTCGGGATCGCGGCCCGCGCGTACCCCGCCGTACGGGCGTTGCCGCGCGGGCCGCAGATCCTGGACCACCTGGTGTTCGGCGCCGTCACCGGCGTGCTGCTCGACCGTCCACATCAGACGGATCAGCGCACGACCTCGACGACGTCACCGGGGTGCAGCGAGTTGTAGAACTTCACCGCGGCGGCGCGCGAAAGGTGCACGCACCCGTGGGACTTGACCTTCAGGCTGCCCTGGTGGAACGCGACTCCGGTGGTGGTGAAGAACACCGAGTACGGCATCGGCCCGTTGTACTGCTTGCTGTAGTGGTCGATGTCCTTGTACTGCACGTGGAACTTGCCCAGCGGAGTCGGGTACTTCGCCATCCCCACGGTGATCGGGACGCCGCCGTAGGTGACGTTCCCGGCGCCGTCGGTCAGCCACGCGGTATTCGAACTGCGCTGGACGCAGGCCTTCGCTTCGGCACTGCACGGCGTGCCCGCCGCCTCGGCCGTTCCCGCGAACGCCACGGTCCCCGCCATCGCGGCGACCCCGCCCAGAAGTGCGATCATCCTCCGGTTCATCGTGTGCCTCCCGTTGTCGTTCGGCTACACAAAGAGAATGCCCACTCGGGCGATCTTCGAACCCGGGGAACCGGCGAATCAGTTCTGCGGCTGCGAAAGCCCCAGGAACTCGGCCTGTTCGCGGTCGTAGCGGCGGGTCAGGCCGTTGCCGTAGCGGTCCCACCAGTTCTGCGTGTGCCCGCCCTGGGTGGTCGTCGTGCCGCCGTAGACCTGGCGGTCGTATTCGATGCGGGCGTCCCGGAACTCCTGCTGGAACTGCTCCGGCGTCAGCCCCTGGACGTGCTGGACGGCCGCGTCGCTCAGCGTGCGCGAGCTCCGCACGATGTCCTCGCCCGCCATGTGGTTGAGGATCGCGCGAACGCCGCCGGCCCCGCGCATGTGGGCGCCGGACATGATCGCCGCCTGCGTGCCGGGATCGGTGAAGTTGAGCGCGCCCGCCGTGCGCGCGTTCGCGGTCATCAGGTCGGCGACGACCGCGCGTTCCTCGGCGCTGCCGATGCCGTACTGCTCGCGCGCGGCGATGATCCGGTCGTAGCCGTTGTGCATGTTCTGCCGGAAACCGTAGGCCTCGGGCACCCCGCCCTGCTCCCCGGTCGCGCCTTCGGACCGCATGATCGAGTCGACGACGCGGGGGTCGAGCTGCTGCGGCGCGGCGGCCGCGGCGGCACCCCCGCCCTGCCCACCGCCGCCATAGGCCTGGGCGACGTCGGAGTCGGCGGCGCGGTAGCCGTCCGCGGCCGTCTGGACGTTCTGGTTCACGTTCACCAGCAGGCGCAGGAGTTTCTGCAGCGCGCTGCCGAGCGTCGTGTGCAGGGCGGCGTTCGCGGCCGCGACCCCGCTGCCGATCCCGGCGAACGACAACGCGTCCAGCACCAGGCCTTCCAGGTCGCGCGTGGCCGACAGGAAGGACGACCCGACGTCTTCGACCGTCCTGACGACCGTTCCCATCTCGGCCGTTTCGGCGCGGTAGGCCCCGGCACTCATGGTCTGCTCCCTCCGGACACCGGCTGTGCGCGTCGAGAATCCCCCGCCGCGACGGCCGGGCCCACGGCCGAATTACCCACTGGTCGCGGCAGGACTGCCCACAACGGCGCTAAGGTCGGGAGATGAGCAAACCCGACGGCGACCCGAACGTGGTCGAGGGCGAGATCGTCGACGACACTCCCACCGCGGCACTGGCGATCCCGTCGCCGCCGCTGCCGGAAGCCGACTACAGCGAAGGTGGCGTGCCCAGCTTCGACTTCGTCCGCGACAAGATCGAGAACCGCTACACGACGTCGCTCGGCGCGACCGAGGTCGCCGGCCTCGGCACCGAGAACACGGCCGAGGCCCTCGACAAGAAGATCGCCGACCGCGACCAGGCGGCCAAGGACCGGCTGGCCGAGATCCGCCGCTCGATGCGCGGCGAGTGAGCCGGCGACGAACGAGCGCGCGACCGGAGAGCCCCCGCGCCGAGTGAGCCGCGGCCGGCGAGTCAGCGCCGCACCTCTCCCGCCGAGCGCGCTGCCGCGCCGTCACGTCCGGCGCGCGGGGCTCGTCCCGCACTCCGGTGCCCCGCTGCCGCGCAGGAAGTGCGCGGCCGCGTAACCGGTGCGCCCGGCGGCGTTGCCGCGCAGCCAGCGGTCGTCGCCGGATGCCGGTGTGCCGTGCGTCCAGCACTCCGCCTCGAACCTGCCGCCCTCCGCTATCCAGCCGACCCGTCGGCACGTGATGGCCGCGCAGGACCGGATGTTGAGGCCGCTCTTCCCTGTCCCGGCGACGACGTACGGTGTCGGCGCGGTGCGTGCGAGCGGGTCGCTGCCGCCCCCGGTGGGGTTCGGCGGCGACGTTCCGGATGAGCCGGCCGGGCCCGTTGCGAGGCCGCCGAGCAGCAGGAAGAGCAGGACGGCCGCGAAGGCGGTGGCGGCCAGCACCCGGACGAGCACACCCGGTCTCAGCACGACGAACATGGCGGTTCCTTCCCCTCGCTGCCGTCCGCCGGGCCGGGTCCGGTGCTGCCGCAGTCGTTCACCTGCGTCGGGCCTGGCTCCGGCCTCGTCCTGCAAGTGACACTCCGGGATAGGCCGTTTTGCAATTCTCACGGAGAGATCCCAGAATGCTCTACCCGTTCGGCGCAACACGCCTTCGACCGGCCAAAACCCCAGCCGGAAGAGACGGTGGTGAGCGGAAGGAGTATGGTCGCGGCGCGATGGGAAACCCACGAACCGAGTTCCCATCCCCGACGGCCCACGCCAGAACGAGGTTCCATGGCCCCCACGCAAGGACCGATCGTGCCGCGCCGCCGGATCGCGGACACGCTCCGGCGCCTGCGTGACAAGTCCGGCCGCACCCTCGAAGACGTCGCCGAGGCGCTGCTGATCTCGACTTCAAAACTGTCCCGGCTCGAGAACGCCCAAGGCAGCCCGCAGGCCAGGGACGTCCGCGACCTGATCCGCTTCTACCGCATCGAGAACACGCAGCTGGCCGAGCAGCTGATGCGCTGGGTGAAGGCGTCCGGGCGGCAGGGCTGGTGGACCGACTACTCGCAGACCACGGCGACCCCGGGGCTCGACGCCCACCTCGCGTACGAGTCCGAAGCGACGGTCGCGCGGATCTACACGATCCCGCTGCTGCCGGTGCTCCTGCAGACCCCCGACTACGCCCGCGCCCAGTACTCGACGCACGAGCCGTGGTGGTCGGCCGAGGAGGTCGATCGGCTCGTCGACCTGCGGGAGCACCGCAAGCATGTCCTCGCCGAACGTGAGGACATGGAGCCGCTGCGGCTGGTCGCGGTGACCCACGAGTCCGCCCTGCGGCAGTTCGTCGGCTCCCGCGAGATCATGCGCGCCCAGCTCGACCACCTGGTCGAACGATCCACCGCGCCGAACGTCGAGCTGCGCGTCTTCCCCTTCGCCCAGCCTCCGCTGTTCTCGATGAGCTGCATGTACGCCTACTTCGAGTTCGAGAACGAGCTCGACCGCGACATCGTGCACATCGAAACCCACGCCGGGTTCCGGCACATCGAGACCGCCAAGACGGTCGAGCACTACCGCGGCTACCACGACGCTCTCGTGGCCGCCTCGCTGGAGCCCGACGAAAGCCGCGCGCTGATCCGCGAAATCCAGACCGCGCAGTTCGGCTGATCCCCTTCCCTTCACGTTGGGACCCACGCATGGCTTTGGATTTTCCCGTTCCCGAAGAACTCCGGCTGCACCGGAAGCGGCTCGACACCGACGGCTACCTCGTCGTGTCCGACGACGAGCTGGGCCTGCCCGGCGCGCGCCTGCGCGAGCACCTCCTGCGCACCTACTTCACCCCGGACGTCCTCCGCTGCTACCCCGGCGACATCCCCGCCGACCGGGAGCGGGCCCGGGACGTCGTCGAATACCGGTGGGACGGCGAAACCCCAGCACTGACCGAGCACCCCGAGATCGCCATCGAGGACCGCGGCGGGCGACCCGAGCGGCGCGAGTACGCCCGCACCCCGGTGGCCCACGATCCGCTGTTCGCGGCCTGGATCCGCGCCGCGCTCGGCCTGCTGCCCGCACACCGCCGCCGGCCGCGGGGCACGTTCGGCGTCAACATCTTCCGCACCTTCACCAACGTCGTGACGCGGCCGCACGCCGACGGCGAGGAGTTCGTCTTCGTCTACGTCGTGGACCGCGATGGCACCGGCGCGGAGACGACGCTCTTCCGCCCGGACGCCCCGGACACCGCGGTCCACCGGCAGCGGCTGGAACCGGGGCAGCTCATCGTGTTCGAGGACGCCCGGTTCCTGCACACCGCCAGCCCGCTGATCGCCCCGTCCGGCGGCCGTGCCCGCCGCGACGCCCTCGTGTGCACGGTGGACTACCCGCAGACCTACGGACTCGGCTGACGCTCAACCGAAGATCGCCACCGGATCGCCGGTGAACCAGGCGTTCTCGATGACGACGCGGCGCATCACCCAGCGGTCGCCGTCGCGGACCAGGTCGACGTCGTAGCGGTTCTTCAGCAGCGCGTGCGTGCGGTGGTGCGGGCTCAGCAGGTGCTGGGCCTCGACCAGCGCGGTCAGGTGGGCCGTGTCGCCGTCGACCGTCACTCGCGGGTTGGTCACCTGGTGCGTGGTGTCGACGCGGCCGGTGAACAGCGCCAGGATCGTGTCCACGATCGCGTCCCGGCCGGTCAGCAGCGGCGGCGACGCGCCCCACCGCGCGGCCGCCGGCCGGAAGTCGACCTCGGCGTCGGCGGCGAACGACGACGCGAACAGCTCGCGGTCCTTGAGGTCCTGGCCGAGCGCGAAGCGGTACAGCGCGTCGACGATCTCCAGGCGGTCGTGCGGGTCCGGCATCGAGGCTCCCTTTCGAGGTGGCTTGTGTGCCCCAGCGTGCTGACGCCCGCGAAGCCGATCAACGCGCTTCTGTGCCACGATCGTTAAGCACAAGTTGACGATGGGAGCCGGCATGCCGGAGTGGCGGGAGCTCGAAACGTTCCTCACGCTGGCCGAGGAGCTGCACTTCGGCCACACGGCCGAGCGGCTGCACGTCTCCACCGCGCAGGTCAGCCAGACGATCCGCAAGCTGGAACGGCGGATCGGCGTGCCCCTGTTCACCCGGACCAGCCGCCGCGTCGAGCTGACGCCGGTGGGACGGCGGTTCCGCGCCGACCTGGAGCCGGCCTTCTCCGCGGTCGGGGCGGCGCTGGCCAAGGCGGTCGAGGCCGGCCGCGGGGTCACCGGCACGCTGCGCGTGGCGTTCGGCGACGCGGCGGGCGGGCAGCTGCTCGCCGGCGTGGCCGAGCGGTTCCGGCAGCGCGACCCCGGCTGCCGGGTCGAGTTCCGGGAGGTGCGCCCGGCCGAGGTCCTGCCCTGGCTGCGCGAAGGCGAGGTCGACGTCGTCCTGGCCGGGCTCCCGCTCGACGGCCCGGACCTCGTCACCGGCCCGGTCCTGGTGCGGGAGCTGCGGTTCCTCGCCGTCGCGGCCGCGCACCCGTTCGCCCGCCGGGACGCGGTGCCGGTCGCCGACCTGGCCCGGGTCACCGTGCTGCGCTGCTCGCTGCCGGACCCCTGGCTCGACGAACACGCCCCGGCCGCCGAGCCGCGGCCGCGCGCCGGCCTCCAGGAGCTGCTCACCCTGGCCGGCGCCGGCGAGGGCGTGCTGCCGGTCGGCGCCCACATCCGCCGCTACTACCCGCGGCCCGACGTCGCGTACGTGCCGCTCAGCGGCGCACCACTCCTCGAATGGGCGCTCGTGTGGCCGGCCGGCACGGCGTCCGCGCGGGTGCGCGCCTTCGCCGAGGCCGCGGCGGACCTCGTCCGCGAGCCCGCCTGACGCTCAGCAAGACAACCAGCGCACCTCGAGCGGCTGGTAGGCGACGATCGTCGCCAGGCGGTCCGGGAACACCGGCACGCGGTCGCCGAGCCGGGTGTGGCGGACCACCCGTTCCACGCCGGTGCCGGGCGGGGCGACCAGGCACCCCGGCAGGTCCCGGTCCCGGCAGCGCTCGAGCGCCTCGCACAGGCGACGGACGCCGCGTTCGGAGAGGAAGTCGAGCCGGCCGAGGTCGATCACGAGCAGCCGGGGCCACGGCAGCTCGCACAGCGCGGTCTCGAGGACCGTCGCCCAGCGCAGCACCGTCGCGATGCCCGGCTCGCCGCGCATCTCCACGACGAGCACGCCGGGCCGTTCCGAGGCGATGTCGTCGTCGCGCATCGCGCCTCCTGGGAGCCATCCCGTCCCGGGCCCCATCGTCGCACGCCGGGCCGCCGGAGGCGATGGCCGGACGTCAGGCTTCCGTAACACCCGCGTGGAATCATCGGGGGTCCGGGGAAGTTGTAACGGGCGGTAGCACCGCACGAGGAGAAGGAGTGACGCCGTGACCACGTCAACCGAAAGGGCCGTCCTGGCCGGCGGCTGCTTCTGGGGCATGCAGGAGCTGTTCCGCCGTCAGCCCGGGGTGATCTCGACCCGGGTCGGTTACAGCGGCGGCGACGTCCCCAACGCCACCTACCGCAACCACGGCACGCACGCCGAGGCCATCGAGGTGATCTACGACCCGGCGCAGACGACGTTCCGCGACCTGCTCGAGTTCTTCTTCCAGGTGCACGACCCGACGACGAAGAACCGCCAGGGCAACGACATCGGCCTGAGCTACCGCTCGGCGATCTTCTTCGAGAACGACGAGCAGAAGCGGGTCGCCGAGGACACAATCGCCGACGTCGACGCGTCCGGGCTGTGGCCGGGCAAGGTCGTCACCGAGGTCGCCCCGGTGGGTGACTTCTGGGAGGCCGAGCCGGAGCACCAGGACTACCTCCAGCGCATCCCGAACGGGTACACGTGCCACTTCGTGCGCCCGGGCTGGAAGCTCCCGAAGCGCGAGAAGACCGCCTGACACCAGCACCACCGAAGGGCCCCTTCGCCGATTCCCGGCGAAGGGGCCCTTCGTCGTCTCGGACGCAGTGAAGATCGCCCGAACGGCGGTGCTCCCAGCTCAGTCCTCATTGGACAGACAGCATCGCGAATCCCAATAGTGGCGAATGTCCTTTTTGGGATGTATTGCGACATGCAGATAAGACCGTACGTTCGTCGCTTGTTCGCGAGGCTTCCACCCCGGATCCTGATTTCCGCTAAGCCGCACCATTTTCCCCGTCGTCCCCGTTCTCGGCCCGGCTCGACCCCGGGCCGGTTCGCCCTGCCCGGAGGAGAATCTTCGATGCACCTGAGACGTCCCTTCGTCTTGGCCGCGAGCGGCGCGCTGATCGCCGCGGTGTGCACGACCACCACCGCCCAGGCCCAGCCCACGACCCCGAACGCCGTCCCGGACGCCCAGGCCCTGGCCGTGTCGGCGGCGGCCGGGCTGGTGGCGAGCAGGCCCGCCGCGCTGCACGCGAGCGCGGACGACGTTTTCCTGGCCCAGCAGGCGATTTCCGCCACCAACGGCCTGAAGTACATCCCCTACGAGCGCAGCTACAAGGGCCTGGCCGTGGTGGGCGGCGACTTCGTGGTCGCGACCGACTCGACGGGCCGGGTGCTCGGCACCTCCGTCGCGCAGGACCAGTCGATCAACCTGGCCACCACCACGGCGAAGGTCTCGAAGGCCGCGGCGGAGGCGACCGCGCGGCAGCAGCTGTCCGCGGTCGACAGCGTCAGTCCCGCGCAGCAGGTCGTCTACGCGCTCGGCACGCCGACGCTGGCGTGGAAGAGCACCGTCGTCGGCCGCGACGCCGAGGGCCCGAGCCGGCTCGACGTCGTCGTCGACGCCGTCACCGGGAAGGTGCTGCGCACGCAGGAGCACGTCATGCACGGTGACGGCACCAGCGCGTACAACCGCCCGAACCCGGTGCACCTCGACACCACGCAGTCCGGCAGCACGTACTCGCTGAAGGACCCGAGCCTCACCAACGTCTCCTGCCAGGACGCGGCGAACAACACCACGTTCAGCGGGCCGGACGACCTGTGGGGCACCGGCAACGCGACCAGCCGTGAAACCGGGTGCGTCGACGCCCTGTTCGCCGCGCAGACCGAAAAGAAGATGCTCACGCAGTGGCTGGGCCGCAACGGCTTCGACGGCAGCGGCGGCGGCTGGCCGATCCGCGTCGGCCTGAACGACCAGAACGCCTACTACGACGGCAGCCAGGTCCAGATCGGCAAGAACACCAACGGTCAGTGGATCAGCTCGCTGGACGTCGTCGCGCACGAGCTCGGCCACGGCATCGACGACCACACCCCCGGCGGCATCTCGGGCGCGGGCACCCAGGAGTTCGTCGCGGACGTCTTCGGCGCCTCGACCGAGTGGTTCGCCAACGAGCCGTCCGGCGGCGACGTCCCGGACTTCCTCGTCGGCGAGACGATCAACCTGGTCGGCTCCGGCCCGATCCGCAACATGTACAACCCGTCGGCGCTGGGCGACAAGAACTGCTACGACAGCAGCGTTCCCAACGGTGAGGTGCACGCGGCCGCCGGCCCCGGCAACCACTGGTTCTACCTGCTGGCCGAAGGCACCAACCCGACCAACGGGCAGCCTGCCAGCACCACGTGCAACAACTCCACCATCACCGGCCTCGGTGTCCAGACCGCGCTGAAGCTCTTCTACAACGCGATGCTGCTCAAGACCTCCAGCAGCTCGTACCTGAAGTACCGCACCTGGACGCTGACCGCGGCGAAGAACCTGTTCCCGGGCAGCTGCGCCGAGTTCGACACCGTCAAGGCGGCGTGGGACGCGATCAGCGTGCCGGCCCAGTCGGCCGACCCGACGTGCGCGGCGACCGGCACGGTCACCGTTTCGAACCCGGGCAACCAGTCCACCGTGACCGGCGCTTCGGTGAACCTGCCGCTGTCGGCTTCCGGCGGCACCGCGCCCTACACCTGGTCGGCCACCGGGCTGCCGGCCGGCCTGTCGATCAGCTCGTCCACCGGCACGATCTCGGGCACCGCGACCACCGCGGGCACCTCGAGCGTGACGGTGACGGCGACCGACAGCGCGGGTAAGCCGGGCACGGCGTCGTTCTCCTGGACGGTCGGCACCACCGGCGGCTGCTCCGGCCAGAAGATCGCCAACGGCGGCTTCGAATCGGGCGCGACGAGCTGGACCGGCACGACCGGCTCCATCGGCCAGTGGGGCTCGCAGGGTCAGGCCGCGCACGGCGGCACGTACTCGTCCTGGCTGGACGGCTACGGCACCACGCACACCGAGTCGATCGCGCAGTCGGTGAGCATCCCGGCAGGCTGCCACGCCAGCCTGACGTTCTACCTGCACATCGACTCCGCGGAGACGACGACCTCGACCGCCTACGACAAGCTGACCGTGACCAACGGCAGCACGACGCTGGGCAGCTACTCCAACCTGAACAAGGCGTCCGGGTACGCGCTCAAGACGATCGACGTCTCGTCGGCCGCCGGCGGCACCCTCGCGCTGAAGTTCACCGGCACCGAGGACAGCTCGCTGCAGACCTCGTTCGTCATCGACGACGTGGCCGTCACGCTGAGCTGACGTTCGGAAACTGGGGAGGCCGGGTGAACCGGCCTCCCCGCTTCGCTTTCCGGTCACGCTTTCGGTGAACCCGGGATAAACCCGGAGGACAAATCGGGCGGCTTGGCCTAGCTTGTCGGGGTCACCTGAAGGGGGATCCGACATGCCACAGCCGGAGCCGGACGCCGCCGTCCGGGTACGCGGGCTCGTGAAGACCTACGGTTCGACGCGTGCGCTCGACGGCGTCGACCTCGACATCCCGGCCGGGCAGGTGCTCGGCCTGCTCGGTCCGAACGGCGCCGGGAAGACCACCACCGTGCGCATCCTGACCACGCTGCTGCGTCCCGACTCGGGGTCGGCGCACGTGGCCGGGTACGACGTGCTCGCCGAGCCCGACGAGGTGCGGCGGCGGATCGGGCTGTCCGGCCAGTACGCGGCCGTCGACGAGAACCTGTCCGGGTTCGAGAACCTCTACATGGTCGGGCGGCTCTACGGCCGGAAGAAGGCCGCGGCCCGTGCGCGGACCCGGGAGCTGCTCACGCGGTTCCGGCTCGAAGAGGCCGCCGACCGGCCGGCGAAGGGTTACTCCGGAGGCATGCGCCGCCGGCTCGACCTCGCGGGCGCGCTGGTCGCCGAGCCGACCGTCGTCGTGCTCGACGAGCCGACCACCGGCCTCGACCCGGGCGGGCGCCTCGACACCTGGGCGGTCATCAAGGAGCTGGTGGCCGACGGCACCACCGTGCTGCTGACCACCCAGTACCTCGAAGAGGCCGACCAGCTCGCCGACTCGATCGTGGTGATCGACCACGGCCGGGTGATCGCGCGCGGCACGGCCGACGAGCTGAAGGCCCAGACCGGCGGCGAGCGCCTCGAGCTGGTCGTGGCCTC
The DNA here is from genome assembly GCF_017308975.1 of Amycolatopsis sp. MtRt-6. Classification (GTDB taxonomy): domain Bacteria; phylum Actinomycetota; class Actinomycetes; order Mycobacteriales; family Pseudonocardiaceae; genus Amycolatopsis. Next base: position 151,110 of record NZ_JADWPD010000027.1, read on the forward strand.
GGCCGCGGACCTGCCGGCCACTTTGGACGTGCTGCGCGAGGTCGGCACCGGCGAGCCGTCCGGCGACGACCACACGCGGCGTGCCGAAATCCTCGTCGACACCGGGCCGAAGGCGCTGATCGAGGCGCTGCGGCGGCTCGACTCCCAAGGCATCACGGTCCAGGACGTCGGCCTGCACCGGCCGACGCTGGACGACGTCTTCCTGTCCCTGACCGGCCACGGCGCGTCGGCCGATTCCGCCGAGGAGGTGGCGAAGTGAACGCGCTCGCGAAGAGCATCTCCGACGGCGGCATCGTCACGTGGCGCAACCTGATGAACGTCCGCCGCAACCCCGACTGGCTGATGGCGGCGACGCTGCAGCCGATCATGTTCGTCCTGCTGTTCGCGTACGTCTTCGGCAACGCGATCGGCGGCGAAGCGGGCGGCGCGGCGTACCGCGAGTTCCTGATCGCGGGAATCTTCGCCCAGACGGTGGCGTTCAACTCGGCGTTCACGGTCATCGGCTTCGCCAACGACCTGCAGAAGGGCATCATCGACCGGTTCCGCTCGCTGCCGATGTCCCGGATCGCGGTGGTCCTCGGCCGCACGACGTCCGACCTGGTGGTCAGCGTGGTGGCGCTGATCGTGATGTCGGCGTGCGGCCTGCTGGTCGGCTGGCGCATCCGCGGCAGTTTCTGGGACGCGCTGCTCGGTTACCTGGTGATGCTGATGTTCGCGTGGGCCCTGTCGTGGGTGGGCGCGCTCATCGGGCTGGCGGCCCGCAGCGTGGAGGTCGCGCAGAGCGCGGGGCTGATCTGGATGTTCCCGCTGAGCTTCATCTCCTCGGCGTTCGTCCCGACGGACACGCTCCCGGCGTTCCTGAAGGCCATCGCGGACTGGAACCCGTTCACGGCGGTGATCAACGCGACGCGGGACCTGTTCGGCAACCGGTTCGGCGCCCCGCCGACGGGCTGGCCGGCGGAGAACGCGGCGCTGTACTCGATCCTGTGCTGCGTGGCGATCATCGCGATCTTCGCCCCGCTGGCGACGGCGCGCTACCGCCGGGTGGCGAGCAAGTAGGACAGTCCGAAGCGGACTAGCTCAGTCCTCTTCGGACAGTTCCACGATCGGGATCACCCGTTTCGCCTGCCGGGCCTTCGCCTGGTGATCGGCCAGGAACGGGTACTCCTTCTCCAGCTCCGTCCAGGTCCGCACGTAGTCCGCGCCGAGCAGCGGCAGCGCCTCGGCGTCGAACGACCGGCCGTCCACCTCGACCCGCACCCGCGGATCGGCCACCAGGTTCAGGTACCAGTCGGGGTGCCGGGGCGCGCCGACGTTCGACGCCACCACCAGCCACCGCGCGCCGTCGCGGTGGATCATCATCGGGACCGTGTACGGCTCGCCGGACGTCCGGCCCGTCGTCGTCAGCAGGGCCAGGTGCTCACGGTGCATGCCCTCGACCTCGCCGCCGGCGCGGAACTGCTCGATCACCCGGCGGTTGGTCTCCCGGATGTCCACGGCGGTCACCGGTCGTAGTACCGGGTCGGCGGGTCCTGCTGGGTCCACTGCTGCCGGGTCGGCGGCGGGGGCGCCGCGCTCTGCTGGCTGCGACGCCGGTGCAGGGTGCGCGCGCTGGCCGCCATGCTGTTGACGACCGCGGCGATGACGAGCCCGATGACGAGGTTGATGACGGCCGTGGCGATCTTCGCGCTCGGCGCGACCGTCAGGGTCAGCGGCAGCACCACCGCGATCAGCGTGACCAGCACCATGATCCAGCCGAAGAACTGCGACGGCGCCGGCGTCGCCACGCTCAGCAGATGCATCAGCCCGGTGGCGAGCAGGGCCACCGCGGCGGCGACCAGCGCGTACGTCGTGGTGCTCGCGTTGCCCCAGACGCCTTCGCCTTTTGGGGCGAGCACTTCGACCTCGAAGATCCCGCGTGCGATCAGCAGCCCGACGACCGCGAGCAGGGCCGCGACCACCGCCGTCGCCACGCCGCCCGCCCACAGGCGGCGCGCGTCGATCCCCGGGCGGACGTCCTGGGGCTGGTTCCCGTAGTAGTCGGACATCAGAGCCTTCCTGGGTCGGCTGCGCCTCTCCCCCGATTGTCCCCCGTTTCGGCTCCGCCCGCGATTTGCGCTGGAGTGCGCTCCAGCTCGTAGCGTCGGTGCCATGACCACCGCACAGCACAAGATCGGTTCGGGCTTCGGCGCCACCACCACGGCCGCCGAAGCCGTCGCGGGCACCGACCTCACCGGGAAGCTCGCCGTCGTCACCGGCGGGTACTCCGGGATCGGCCTCGAAACCACCCGCGCGCTGACCGGCGCGGGCGCCCACGTCGTCGTCCCGGCCCGCCGCCGCGAGACCGCCGGGGAAGCGCTCGCCGGCATCGACGACGTCGAGGTCGACGAGCTGGACCTGGGCGACCTCGACAGCGTCCGCGCGTTCGCCGAGCGGTTCCTGGCCACCGGGCGGCGGATCGACCTCCTCATCGCCAACGCCGGCATCATGGCCTGCCCCGAGACCCGCGTCGGACCGGGCTGGGAGGCCCAGTTCGCCACCAACCACCTCGGCCACTTCGCGCTGGTCAACCGGCTGTGGCCGGCGATCGCCGAGGGCGCCCGGGTCGTTTCGCTGTCCTCGCGCGGCCACCACTACTCGCCGATCCGCTGGCACGACGTCCACTTCGAGAACGGCTACGAGAAGTGGCAGGCCTACGGCCAGGCCAAGACGGCGAACGTGCTCTTCGCCGTCCGGCTCGACGAGCTGGGCGCCGAGAGGGGCGTCCACGCGTTCGCGCTGCACCCCGGCGGCATCATGACGCCGCTGCAGCGGCACCTGCCGCGGGCGGAAATGATCGAACGCGGCTGGATCGACGAGGCCGGGAACTACCTGATGCGGTTCAAGACGCCCGAGCAGGGCGCCGCGACCACGGTCTGGGCCGCGACGTCGCCGCAGCTGGCCGGGCTCGGCGGGCTGTACCTGGAGGACTGCGACGTCGCCGAGCTCGCGCCGGACGACGCCGAGGGCCTCGCCGAGTCCGGGGTCCGCGGGTACGCCGTCGACCGCGAGCAGGCCTCGCGCCTGTGGAGGCTGTCGGCGCAGCTCACCGGCGTGGACGCGTTCGCGCGGCCCTGACTGTCACGCCGGCGGGCCCGCGGACGATACTTTCTTCGTGATCTTCCGACGTTTGCCGGGCACGGGACCGGGGTACTTGGCGCCCGTGGCCGACGAAGCCGGGAGAACCGGGCGCCCGCCGACGGGCGACGAGGCGGGCGCCACGTGCGGTCGATACGCACTCGGCGAGTTCGCCATCACCCCGCGCCGGGCCCTCGACGACGAGCGGCCGCCGGGACTGCTCGGCGAGCGCTACGAGGTCGGCAGGCTGATCGGCAGCGGCGGCACGGCCCGCGTCTACCGGGCCTACGACACCCAGCTGAACCGCGAGGTCGCCGTCAAGATCTACGACCGCGACGCGGTCGCACTCGACCAGCGGCGCCGGCTGCGCGAGATGACGATCCAGGGCAGCATCAGCCACCCCGGCGTGGTGGCGCTGCTCGACAGCGGCACCGAGCACGGCCGCACGTACCTGGTGATGCAGCTCGTCGAGGGCGAGAACCTCGCGGAGCGGCTGCTGAGCGGCCCGCTGCCGGCGTCGGAGGTGCTGGCGCTGGCCGACGGGCTCGCCGAGGCGCTGGCCCACGTCCACGCGCGGCGCATCGTGCACCGCGACCTGAAGCCGGCCAACGTGTTCCTGTCCGCGAACGGCCCGCTGATCGGCGACTTCGGCATCGCCCACGCCCTCGACGCCACCCACATCACGGGCACGGGCCTGATCCCGGGCACGGCGGCGTACCTGGCGCCGGAGCAGGTGTCCGGCGAGCCGGCCGGCCCACCGGCGGACGTGTACGCGCTGGGCTTGATCCTGCTGGAATGCCTGACGGGCCAACGGGAGTACCCGGGCACGATGGTCGAGGCGGCGATGGCCCGGCTGACCAGGCCACCCCGCGTCCCGGAGGACGTGCCCGCAGCCCTGGCGTACACGCTGCGCCGGATGACGCAGCGCGAGCCGGCCGACCGGCCGACGGCCGCGAAGGTGCCGGACATGCTGCACGCCCCGCCGCCGACGCTGCCGTGGAGCCGACCGGGCCGCAGCCCACGGTGGCGTCGCCGTTCAGCAGCGGCTGCGGGCCGGCACGACGCGGTGGTGTCGCCCAGCCCGGCGCACGGCGGCGCGGCACTCCACGACACGACCGCAGCCCTCAGCCCGGCGAGAGGTGAGCCGGGATCCGCTGGAGCGATCACCCCTGGTGGGGCCGCGAACCCCGGCACGGCAAGAGGCGCTGCAGCTCACGAGGCAGCCATCACCCCTGGTGGGGCCGCGAGCCCCGGCGTGCCAGCTGACGGCGAGCCCGCCACAGCCGTCGCTTCCCCGGCCGGCCCCCCAGGCCGCCGGCGGCTGGTCGCCGCGGCCGGGCTGACCGCCGCCGCCGTTGCCGCCTTGTCGGCCGTGCTGCTCGTCGATCGGGAAGCCGGGACCGGCACGCCCGCGCAGCCGCCGGCCGCGAACCCGCCCGCCGTTTCCGCCACGTCCGCCGCGTCGTCCACCCCGTTCGCCGAGCCGGGGACCCGGGCGCCCCGCCCCGGCGGGACCGGCGGCTCCGGCGCGCAGCCGGGCACCGGCGAACCGGCCTCGCTCGAACCCGCCGCCGAAACCCGCGAAACCCCGTCGCCGGCCGAGCAGCCCACCAAATCGGGCAAGCCCCCGAAGACCGATCCGCCCGGCAAGACCAAGGGCAAGGGCCCCGGCCACGACTCCTGACCGGGACCTCCGGCGCGCGAATCCGGGCCGAACGGCCCTGGTGCGCAAATCCACCATGAATGGCCGGTAATTCGATTCCGAGAATTGGGACTCGAACCAATAACGACGGGTAACCGCAGCCCGCCCCGGGCCGACTCACTCCACGGTGCCCCCGCCGGGAATCCCGTCCCGGCGCTTCGACGAACATTTCCGGAGGTCTGGATGAGTGTCCACGCTGCCCTCGCGCGGCCGGTTTTCCGCACACCGAGCGGCCGGCACGCCAAGCCCCGTCCCGCGTGGCCGCGGGTCGCCGGCCGGGCAGCCTTCCTGACGATCGCCCTGTTCTGCGCCGTTTCCGTCGTCGCCTTCGGGTGGCCGCCCGCGCTGCTGGCGGTGCCCGTGGCAGCGTTCGCGCTGCTCGCGGCGAGCGTGGTGAAACTGCGGTCCGCGAGCCGGAAGCTCGATACCATCCTCGCCGAAGAATTGCCCGGACGAGCGGGCGAGTGACCTGTGATACTCGGATCATGGAGTTCTTCTGCTACCACCGCGACCGCCCCGGGTCATCGGCGCTGCGGCAGCGAACGCTCGAAGCGCATTGGTCCTACATGGACGGCTACGCGGACCGGATGATCGCCCGCGGCCCGACCCTGGACGCGGACGGCACCCCCACCGGCAGCGTGCACGTCCTCGACCTGCCGGACCCGGCCGCCGCCCGGGCGTTCGCCTTCGACGAACCCACCTACCAGGCCGGCGGGTACCGGGACGTCCTGCTGCGCCGCTGGCGCAACGCCCTCGGGAAGACCATGTGGGACTCGCCCGGCGAACCGGCCGGCTACCTGGTCCTCGGCCTCGCCGAGGGCGCGCCCGCCGACACCGGAGTCCCGGCCGGGCCCGACCTCATCGCCTACGGCCCGCTCCTGTCCGACGACGGCGCCACCTGGCTCGGCACCGCCGCGCTGACGCGAGCGGCCACGCCGGACGCGCTCCTCACCCGGGATCGGTACGCCGCCATCGAAGTGCACACTTGGCGCTTCGGCGGCCGGGTCAGCGCAGGTCCAGCCACATGATCCGCAGCCCGACATCCCCCTCGTCCGGGTGCCGGAACGCCCCCGGGGCCGTCCCGAGCGTCACGAACCCCAGGCTCTCGTACAACCGGACCGCGGCCACGTTCACGTCGACGACCGCGTTGAACTGGATCGCCGCGAACCCGCTCCGCCGGGCCCAGCCGATCAGGTCCGTCGTCAGGGCCCGCCCCACGCCCGTGCCCCGCGCCTCCTTCGCCACCATCAGGCTGCCGGAGGCGACGTGGCTGCCGGGGCCCGGCCGGTTGGCGTACATGTTCGCCGTGCCGGTCACGCGGTCGCCGTCGAGGGCGACGACCACCCGGGCCGGTGGCGCGACCAGCCACATCCGCCGCGCGTCACCTTCGGTCAGCGCCGGGTCGTAGGCGAACGTCCGCTGCTCGGTGACGACGTCGCGGACGATCGGCCAGATCGCGGGCCAGTCGCCGTCGCGCGCCTCGCGGATCATCGGTTCCCCACCGCGGCGCAGAGTTCCGGGACGACGGCCTCGATGTCATCCCGCAGCACGAAGGCGGCATCGTCGTCGTACGGCGTCGGATCGCGGTTGACGACGACCAGCGTCGCGCCGGCCCGCACGGCGACCGTGCACAGCGACGCCGCCGGCTCCACCTGCAGCGAACTGCCGATGGCCAGCAAGAACCCGCTCGCCGCCGCGATGTTCCGCGCGTGGCCCAGGACGTCGGCGTCCAGCAACTGTCCGAAAAGGACGACGTCGAGCTTGAGGATCCCGCCGCAGTGCGGACACGACGGGTCGTCGTCACCCGACGCCAGGATCTCGGTGGTCGGGAACCCGGCCGCGCATCCGGTGCACCGCGTGGTGTGCATGCTGCCGTGCAGTTCGAGGACCTTGCGCGCGGCAAGGCCGGCCCGCTGGTGCAGGCCGTCGACGTTCTGCGTGAGCACCCGCACGGCGACGCCGGCGCCGTCGAGCTCCGCCAGCGCGCGATGAGCCGCGTTCGGTTCGGCGCGCCAAGCGGCGTGCCCCGCGTAGGTGCGCCAGAAGTCGCGACGCACCTCGGCGTCGGCCATGAAGTTCGCGAGCGTGAAAGCGTTGACAGCACTCGGCGTGCGCGTCCAGACGCCTTCGGGGCCGCGGTAGTCGGGAATCCCGGACGCGGTCGAGATGCCCGCGCCGGTCAGCACGGCGATCCGCCGGGCGCCGCGGAGCCGGTCGAGCAGCTTGCCGTCCATGGTGGTGAAGGCTAACGGCCCGCTCGCGGCGGCACGACCGGATTTGCGCCCGGGCACCGGACCGTCGGCGAAGGCTGCGCGGATGCGGGACTGGGCGGCAGCCGGACGACGCGAAGGAGCTCGTCGCCGAGGTCCACATCGTGCTCGGCCAGTGGCCCGTTCGGCATCGGAGCGGTGATCGGCGGTGGCGCCAACGCCACCGTGGCGGCCCTGGCAGTCCGAGCCGCCCGGCGCCGCCGATGTCATTTCGGACCGGCCGCGGCCGCGAGCAGCCGGGCGAGTTCGGCCGGCTTCGTGTGCATGGGCCAATGCCCGGAATCGAGGTCGGCGAAGCCGAGGTCCCCGACCCGCGCGAGTTCGGGGATGTCGCCGGCGCCGATCCACTCCTGGGCCTGGGCCGGGGTGAACTCGGGGCACACGACCGTGACCGGGACGCCGAAGCGTCGCTCGTCGGTCAGCCGCACGATGCCGGTGGCGACACCGCCGGGCACGGGGATCGCGGCGGCGGCGAAGGCGCGCCTGGCCTCCTCGTCGAGGTCGGCCGCGTCCGGTCCCTCGAACGGTTCCCAGCCGGGGAACGGCATGACTCCGTCCCGCAACTCGAAGAAATCGGCGTACGGCTTCCCGTCGGCGGCCGGGAAGCCGCCGACGAGGACCACCTTGGCGACCTTGTCCGGACGCGCGTCCGCGGCCAGCCAGGCCAGGGTGGCCGCGGCCGAGTGCCCGACCACCACGGGCTTTCCGGAGGCTGCGTCCACGGCGGCGAGCACGGCCGCCACCTGGTCCTCGAGCGTGGCGGAGGTGGATCCGTCGCCCTGTCCGGGCAGGGTCAGCGGCACCGGGCGGTGGCCGTGCGACCGGAGCGCGGCCGCGACGCCGTCCCAGACGGATCCGTCGAGCCACAGGCCGGCGACGAGGAGGATGTCCATGATCAGGTCTCTTTCTCCCGTGCGGTCGGGGCTCACGCTAGAGCCAGTTCCGGACAATCCGCTTCCGGTTCCCTGGCATGATCGCCTAGCCTGCCGATGTGCCGAGCGAACTCAGCCCCACCGCCCGGGCACTGCGCGCCCTGGAGATCCTCCGAGCGCGCCCCGGCACGACGGCCGGCCAGCTCGCCGAGAGGCTGGGCGTCACCGAGCGGGCCGCCCGCCGCTACGTCGGGATCCTCCGCGAGGCCGGCATCCAGGTCGAGTCGGCCCGTGGGCCGCACGGCGGGTACCGGCTCCGGCGGGGAACGCGGCTGCCGCCGATCGTGTTCACCCAGGCCGAGGCGCTGGGCCTGGTCATGGCGGTGCTCGACGGCCAGCCGGAAGCCACCGACGCCGACGACCCGGTCGGCGCGGCCCTCGGCAAGGTCATCCAGGCGCTGCCCGAGAACGTCGGCCGGCAGGCGGCCGCCCTGCGCGAGCACGCCAAGGCCGCGCCCGACCGGTACTCGGCCCGCCCGGATCCCGCCACCACCAGCGCACTCGTCGCCGCCGTCGCCGCCCGGCGCCGGGTGCTGATCACCTACCGGAGCGAGTCCGGCAACGCGTGGCAGGCCGAGGTGGACCCGTGGGCGGTCGTGGTCCGCCACGGGCGCTGGTACCTGCTGTGCCGTTCCCATCGGGCGGACGCGATCCGCACCTACCGGGTCGACCGGGTTCGCGCGGTCGGGCAGACCGCGCACGAGTTCGAGCCACCCGGCGACCTCGACCCGGTCGCCGCGTTGGAGGAGAACCTGGGCACGGGCTGGGAATTCCCCACCCGCGTCGTGTTCGACGCCCCGCTCGCCGAGGTCGCGCCCTGGATCCGGCCGCCCATGGGACGGCTTCGACCTTCGGGGGACGGCTGCGTGCTCGTCGGCAGCACCAGCAATCCGGCGATGTACGCGCAGGAGTGGCTGTCGACCGTGCCGTTCGCCTTCCGTGTCCAGGGCGGAGACGAGCTGCGTGCCGCGGTCGCGGAGGTCGCGTCACGCTTTGCCGCGGCCCTGACGCCGCAGGACTCCTAGCAGCGCCACTTCTCCGTCCGGGTTCACCCGGCCGCGCGGAGGATGTCGGCGACCACCGCGGGGATGTCCGGCTCAGTGGTGGTGTCGACCTCCACCAACGGGCCGGCGCCGAGCGGGCGGACGGGTTCGCCCCACAGTTCGGCCTCCTCACGTGCCAGGTCGAAATGGCCCGGATGCCGGTGCGGGGCACGCGCGTAGTAGCGCGCCCGGGCGATCTCGAGGGGCACCACACAACGCACTTCCACCACCCGGCCCGGCAACTGCGCCACCAGGGGCGCGGTGTAGCCGAACCAGGTGCTGTCCAGGACCGCGCCGGGGCAGCGACGCGCCACCCGCAGCGCCGCCAGCACCGCCGCCCGGCCCAGCCGCCGCGACTCCTCCACCGTGCGGGGACGTCCCAGCTCCTCCGCGAGCGCTTCCTTGATCTCGTCCTTGGCCAGCACCGGCAACCCCAACCGCGGGCCGAGCGCGGCCGCCAGCGTGCTCTTGCCCGCCCCAGGCCAGCCACCTACCAGCACGAACACGAACCTCATCCGATCGGCGCGGGATCGGCCGGACGGAACAACAGTGCTGCGCCAGACAGCCGTTCGCTTCCCATTCTTCTCCCCTGACATCCCGGACAGCTGACCTTTTTTCCCAGCATCACCTTGCCGCGCCCGGTTGAATCCGACCATGAGAATGCGGAAGCTGTACGCGACAATGTCAGCGATCGTCACACTGTTCGCACCGAAATCAACGACGCCGGTCTTCTCGTGCGCTGGGATCGCACCGGAGCCACCTACACCGTTCACGCGACACCGGCCGGGACCCGGCACCGGCCGCCCGCCCGGTGTGCGCGGACGTCGGCGTCGAAGACCCGCAACGCGCTCGCGACGAGGCGAGCCGCGCCGTGGCCCGGCGGCAGCGGGAGGCGGCAGGCCGGTTCCGCGAAGTCCGCCACGATCGACGGCGGGCCGGCCATACCCGGCCCGCTCTGCCGGGCCGGGTCCGCCGCCAGGAACGCCAGCATCCGCGCGGTGTACTCCAGCCCGCAATCGCGCGCCGGGAGCGCGTGGACCGCCGCGATCCCGGGCCGGCCGGCACCGAGGTCCGCGGTCCACGTTCCGCCGGCGAGCACCGCCTGCACCGGTTCCGCTTCGCCCCCGGCCGCGTCCAGCACGCCGGCCAGGGACGTCCCCGCGGCCACTTCGACGACGCCCGGCCGCCGGACCGCACCGGTCACCGTGACGAGTTCGGTCCGGGACGCGCGGTAGTGGTGCGGCCCCAGGAGCACCACCGACGCCAGCTGCGCCAGTGTCTCCACATCGGAGACCAGGGCCGGCCGGCCGCGGACGAACGCGGTCTCGCCGGTGACGTCCCGGCGCGGCACCGCCACGACCCGTACCGGCACCCGGTCATCGCGCTCGCCGAGGGCCGCGGTGACGCTCGGCAGCGCCGGGCCTCCCACGTGCACGCGGAGGACGGCCTCGGCGGCGCCGATGGCGTGCGCGGCGAGTTGCAGGCCGTCGAGCACGTGGTGGGGCGAAAGCGCCAGCAGCGCAACGTCTTTCCGGCTCAGCGGATCGCCCTCGCACCCGGTCGCGACGACGATCGAGTGGGTCGCCCGGGCCGCGCGCAGCTTCGTCGCCGTGGGAGAGCCGCCGCCGCGCAGGCCGGCCGCCTCGACAGCGGCGATCAACCGGTCACGGCCGTCATCGCCGTGATAGGCGACCCACGGCACGACGCCGTTGCGGCGCCGGTGGCCGGCCAGGTCGAGCCGGTGCGGCGGCAGGATGCGGGGTTCCATGCGACCGAGTGTCGGCACCGTTCCTTTGAACGAGCTGGGAACGACCTGTCAAAGCCCTGGCGCACCAACGAAAGGAGGTTGACGCCGGAAATCATTCACCCACTCTTTCCGTTGTCCGCCGGAAGTTTCCCGGTGTTCACGAACCGGACCACAGCACCTCACGAACCGGTCCCCCGCCGCGAGCAACGTCCGGTTTTCGACCTTCCCGTCCGACTTCACCCAGCTGCCGACCGTTTCGTTCGTCACGCCCGATATGTGCTCAGACATGCACGACTGCTCGATCGGCACCGGCGACACCTGGCTGAAGCAGAACCTCGACGCCTACGCCCAGTGGGCCAAGACGCACAACAGCCTCCTGATCACCACGTTCGACGAGGACAGCGGCACGTCGGTCAACCAGATCTTCACCACCTTCACCGGCGGAGGAGTCAAGGTCGGCAGCTACAACGAATCGATCAACCACTACACCGTGCTGCGCACCATCGAGGCGGCCTACGGTCTGCCCGGCATCGGCGGCGCCGCGAGCAAGTCGCCGATCCTCGACGTCTGGCAGTAACCGCGTGTACCTCGCCACCATCGGTCGCCGGGAGCACGCCGCGAAGGGCAAGCTCTCGGCGGTCGGCGCGAACGTCTTCGCGCTGGGTGCCGTCAGCCTGGTCACCGACGTGTCCTCGGAGATGGTCACCGCGGTCCTGCCCGTGTACCTGGTCCTCGGGCTGCACCTGAGCCCCGCCGCGTACGGGCTGGTCGACGGCCTCTACACCGGCGCGACGGCGTTGCTGCGGGTCGCCGGCGGGTACGTCGCCGACCGCGTCCGGCGACGCAAGGTCGTGGCCGGCGCCGGCTACGCGCTGTCCGCGGTCGCGAAGCTCGGCCTGCTCGCGGCCGGGGCGTCGGCGGCCGCGATCGGCGCGGTGATCACGCTCGACCGCACCGGCAAGGGCCTGCGGACCGCGCCACGGGACGCGCTGATCACGCTGTCGGCGCCCGAACCGCTGCTCGGCCGGGCGTTCGGCGTGCACCGGGCGATGGACAGCATGGGCGCGTTCGCCGGGCCGCTGGTCGCGCTCGCCGTACTGGCCGCGGTCGGCGCGACCGACCCGGAGGCGTTCGACGCGGTGTTCGTCGTCAGCTTCTGCATCGCCGCCATCGGCGTGCTGCTGCTGGTGCTGTTCGTCCGCGACCGCCGGACGCCGAAGCCGGCGGTGAACCCGGTTTCGCCCCGGGCCGCGGCCGCGTTGCTGCGCGGCCGCGGCGTGCGACGGCTGCTGGTGGCCGCCTGCGTGCTCGGGCTGGCCACGGTCGGCGACGGGTTCGGCTACCTGCTGCTGCAGCACAAGGAGGACATCGCCACCGGCTGGTTCCCGCTGCTCGCCGTCGGCACGAACCTCGGCTACCTGCTGCTCGCCGCGCCGCTCGGCGTGCTCGCCGACCGGATCGGCCGGCTGCCGGTGGTGCTCGTCGGCTACGGCGCGCTGGCGCTGGTCTACCTGCTGCTGGCCGGGCCGGTGACCGGCTGGCCGCTGATCGCGGGAGCCCTCGCGTTGTACGGCGCGTTCTACGCGGCGACCGACGGCGTCCTCATGGCGCTCGCCGGCCCGCTGCTGCCGGAGTCGTTGCGCACCACCGGGATCTCCCTGGTCCAGACCGCGCAGGCGCTTGCGTACTTCGCCTCGTCCGTCCTCTTCGGACTCGCCTGGCACTGCTGGGGCCCGGACCACGCGATCGCCGTCGCCGCCGACACCGACCGCGGGCACGTCACCACGGTGTCCGCCGGCGACCCCGGCGGTGCGCGCACGGTGTCGCCGCTGGCGTGCGCACGGGTGTACGCCGCCGGCGGCACCGGGCTCTGCCTGCGCCAGGACGGCGACCTGACCACCTACCAGCTGGCAGTGCTCGACCGGAACCTCGCGGTGCAGCGGGAGATCCCGCTGGTCGGGCTGCCGAACCGGGCGCGGGTGTCGGCGAGCGGCCGGATGCTCGCGTGGACGGTGTTCGTCACCGGCGACTCGTACAACGGCGGCATGTTCTCCACCCGCGCCGGCATCCTCGACACCGCGACCGGCGACCTCGCGGGCACGTTGGAGGACTACGCGGTGACCCTCGACGGCAAGCCGTACCAGGCGGCCGACCTCAACTTCTGGGGCGTCACGTTCACCCGCGACGACCGCCACTTCTACGCCACGATGTCGACGGCCGGCCGCCGCTACCTGGTGGCGGGCGACTTCGCCGCGCACACGATCCGCACACTGCGCGAGAACGTCGAGTGCCCCTCGCTGTCCCCGGACGGGACGCGGGTGGCGTTCAAGTCCGCTGTGGACGGCGACCCGGCCAACGGCTGGCGCCTGTCGGTGCTGGACCTGGCGGGAGCGAAGGTGACGCCGCTGGCGGAGACCCGCGGCGTCGACGACCAGCCCGCCTGGCTCGACGACCGCACGATCGGCTACGGCCTGCCCCGCGGCCCGGGCCACGCGGACGTCTGGTCGGTCCCGGCCGACGGCGCGGGGTCGCCGCGGCTGCTGATCCCGGACGCGGAGTCCCCCGGCGGCCCTGTGATCACCGTTCGGTGGCCGAAAGCAGCGCGGCGAGCGCGGTCCGCGCGCTCTGCAGCGTGGCGAGCTTGCTGTCGATGCCGCGCAGCTGCTCCCGGAGCACCGGCGCCGCGCAGTGCTCCAGTTCGAGCCCCGGCCCGGCCACGCACGGCAGGACCTCACGGATGACGCTGGTGGACAGACCGGCGGCGAGCAGGGTCCGGATGTGCCCGACGACGGCCGGGGCGTCCTCGGCGTACCGGCGGTGGCCCTGTCCCACCCGCTGCGCGGTGAGCAGGCCCTGCTCCTCGTAGTAGCGCAGCAGCCGTGGACTGACGCCGGTCGAGCGCGCCAGCTCCCCGATCTTCATGTGATCTCCCCCATCCGCGGTTGAACCTCACACCGGTGTCAGATTCTAGGGTGCCGGTATGGCCCTCTTCGTGACACAACGCAACGGACGACCGGCGACGGCCGAGGAGCTGGCGCCGCTCGCGTTCGCCGGTTACGCCCACTTCACCGCCATGCAGGTGCGCGGTGGCCGGGTGCGCGGCCTCGACCTGCACCTGGACCGGCTGCGGTCGGCGTCGGTGGAGCTGTTCGGCCGGGCGCTGCCCGACGACCGGGTGCGCTCCTTCCTGCGGTCGGCGCTGGCCGCCGGCCCCGGTGACGTCTCGCTGATCGCGACGGTGTCTTCCGGGGAGTTCACCGCGGGCGCGGGCGCGGAACCGGACGTGCTGGTCCGCACCGGCTCCCCGGCCGACGGGCCGGCCGGGCCGCTGACGCTCGCGATCAGCGAGCACGAACGCTTCCTCCCGCAGGTGAAGCAGGTCGGCGAAGCGGCCAAGACCTACCTGCTGCGCCAGGCCGCCGACGCGGGCGCCGACGACGCGGCGTTCGTCGACCGTCAGGGCCGGTTCAGCGAAGCCACCATCTGGAACCTCGCATTCTGGGACGGCACCTCGGTCGTCTGGCCCGAGGCCGCGATGCTGCGCGGCATCACGATGGGCATCGTGGGCAGGCAGCTCGACCGCCTCGGCGTGCCCCAGCGCGTCCGGGAGATCACACCGGCCGATCTGCCGGATCTGGCGGGCGCCGTGGTGATGAACTCGTGGACGCCGGGCGTGGCGGTCAGCCGGATCGGCTCCGTGCCGCTGCCCGCCGCACCGTCCTTCGTGGAGCTGCTGCACCGCGCGTACCGGGAAGAGCCGCTCACCGCGCCCTGAGGGTCAGTCCAGTTTGCGCAGTCCCTCGAGGATGCGGCGCATCAGGTCCGTGTCCGGGGGCGCGAAAGCGAACCGCGGCGCCGGAGCTCCGGCGGTGGCCGGGCGCGGCGGCGGGAGGGCACCGGCCACGCGGGACGGCAGCCTGGCCATGGCGGGTTCGCGGCGGGTCTGCACGGGGATCGGCAACGTCGGCAGGGCGACCGTGCCCGCTTCGGCCAGCCGCCGCGTCACCAGCTCGCGGCGCAGGCGCGACTGGATCCCGGCCACGGTGAAGTCCGGCTCCTGGCCGGGTTCGGGTGCGGCCGGGCGGCGGGGCCGCCGTCGTTCCAGGGAGATCGCCCAGGCCGCCGCGGCGAAGGCCGGCAGCAGCAGCCCGGCGACGATCGCGAGACCCGGCAGGTCGACGGCCATCAGGCGGCCCCGGGCACAGGTAGGAGCATGACGTTCACTTCCGGACGGACGGTTCTTCCGCAGCATGGCCGACACCTGGATATTCGATATTAACGAATTTTCGCGGACCCCGAAGCCCATCATGAATGACGGTCGACGCTCCCGCAAGCGGCCGAACGGGGTCGCCCGTCCGGACGGTAAAACTGCAGCTCGGCACGGATTCGCGGCAGGTACACCGCGGCCCTCACCCAGTAGTACGGACACGGGTTCGATCCGGTTCACCGCGTTTTTGTACGATTCGTGTACGCCGCGCCGGCAAACTGGGGAAATGCGTATCCGGACCTGGCTCGTGGCCGCCACGCTGGCGCTCACCGGGCTCGCCCCCGCGTCCCCGGCCCTCGCCGCGGACGGCAACCCGCTCGAGAAGACCAACGGCTTCTACGTCGACCCGGACTCGAACCCGGCGACGTGGGTCCGCGACCACCCCGGCGACAGCCGCGCCGGCTCGATCCGGACGTCGATCGCGACCAAGCCCGGCGCCCGCTGGTTCGGCAACTGGAGCGGAGACATCCGCGCGACGGTCGACTCCTACACCTACGCCGCCGACGTCGCCGACAAGCTGCCCGTGCTGGTCGCCTACAACATCCCGGGCCGCGACTGCGGCGGCGAGTCCACCGGCGGCGCCGGTAGCCCGCAGGCCTACCGCGACTGGATCTCCGCGTTCGCCGACGGCATCGGCGGCAAGCCGGCCATCGTGATCATCGAGCCGGACGCGCTCGCCCAGCTCGACTGCCTGCCCGGCGACGCCCGCCAGACGCGGATCGACCTGCTGAAGTTCGCCGCGACGCAGTTCGCGCAGAAGGCGCCGAACACGTGGGCCTACATGGACGGCGGCAACGCCACCTGGATCCCGGCCGCGACGATGGCTTCGCGGCTGAAGTCGGTCGGCGTGCAGTCCATCCACGGCTTCGTGCTGAACGTGTCCAACTTCTACACGACGGCCGAGTCGACGACCTACGGCAAGGCCGTCGGCTCGGCACTGGGCTACGCGGCGCCGTTCGTGGTGGACAGCAGCCGCAACGGCGCCGGCCACGGCAACCCCGACGACAAGCTGTGGTGCAACCCGCCGAAGCGCAAGCTCGGCGCCACGTCCCAGCTCGGCGGCGGCCCGGAGATGCAGCTGTGGATCAAGGTCCCCGGCGACTCCGACGGCAGCTGCGGCTACGGTCAGGGCGTCCCGGCGGGCACGTTCAGCCCGGAGCTGGCCACCCACCTCATCAAGGGCGACTGACCAAGCGCCCCAATGGGGTTGTTTCATCGTGGTTTGTGCTGGTCAGGTCGGGTTGAGGGGGTGTGGTAGTGCTCAAGCGGGGCCTGGCCGGGCGTTGTCGCGGACGTTCTGTTCGTGCTGGGTGAGCA
>NZ_JADWPD010000028.1 GCF_017308975.1 Amycolatopsis sp. MtRt-6
AACAGCAACCCGGCCATCGCGGACGGGGTCGTGGTCGGCGGCGCGGTGGCGGTCTACACGAGCAGCGGCCTCGGCCCGGCCGCGGCCAACCCGGCCGCGCCCGCGGGCACGCCGGAGCGGTACCTGGACCTCTCCCTGTTCCCCGGCGGCACACTGCCGGCCGGGGTCACGATCACCGAGGGCCAGGCGTGGAACACGCTGGCCCGGATCGTCGCCAACCTCGCCACGGTCGGGTTGACGCCACGCGACGTGATCACCATGAAGGCCTACCTCAAACGCCCGGCCGGCGCGGCGGACGCGGACTACGCGGGGTGGAACCGGGCCTACCGCCAGTTCTTCGCGAACGTGGATCTTGCCACGGGTGACACGGTCCCCGTGCCGACGGGAACCGGCACGCCCATGCCGCCCAGGATCGCCAACACCGCACGGCCGGCGCGGGCGACGCTCGAGGTGGCCGGACTGGCGGTGCCCGGCTGGCTGCCCGTCCCGGTGGCCGGCTGCGCGGCGAGACGGCGTTGGAGACCGAGGACTGCCTTGGCCCTGGCGAACTCCGCCGGGGTGAACGGCAGCAGCGACCGGGTAACGACCACCACGCCGCCCTCGATGTCCGGCAGCCACATCACCGTTCCGTTCATGCCTTCACCGGCCCCTTTCCGGCGACGGCCGGCGGGTTTCCGTTCGATGCCGCAATCGCCCAGTACCGCCAGCAGCAACCGGATCAGGTCCGGTTCTTCCGCGGCCGCCATCGTCAGCACGCGGGTCGGCAGGTCGACGAACTCGTACACGTCCGCCGGGACGACCCGTACGTCCCGGCCACCGCCCAGTTCGGCGACCGTGGCGATGTCCGCCGCTGTCGCGCCGGCCGGCGCGCGGACGAGAAACTCGTCCACCACACCGTCCGGTACCGCGAGCACCTGCAACGAGACGATGTCGTAGCGGTGCGCCGCCAACGCGGCCGTCACCCCCGCCAAGCTCCCCGGCACGTCACGCACCGTGGCGCGCACCCGCCACGCCACCCCGCTCCGCGGCGGACCTCCGTCCGCGCCGCCGCCCGCCGGCTTCGGTCGCGGACGGTGGGCCCACCACCGGCGCCACGCGGCGGTGACGATCATGAGCCCGCCCAGCGCGAACAGCATGACCGGCCCGACGCGGTTGTGTTCCAACGTGCTGACGAACAGATCGGCAAGCCCGGTGGCGATGAACAGCGCGGCGAGCTCGATCAGCTCACGGCTCATCGAGGTCCTCGATCGATCGGCGGTCTTCGGCCGTACCCCGGCTTCGGTCATGCGGCCAGCATCCGCGGCCTCTCTTACCCCGCCCGCGTCGGTCTGTCACGATTCAGTTAACCGGCCGCGGCCGACCGGCCCGCCCGGGCAATCCGGCCGTTACCCACCACGGCCTCACCGGCGTGTGCTCACGGTTGTGGCACGGACACGAGTGCCTGGTGGTGGCGACCGGCCCGCGCGAACCTGCCCCAGACTGAGACTCAAGGTCGTTCAGCTCGGAACCGAGCAACGTGGCGAGCGTCTTGGCGGCAATCCGGGCGCCGGACGCTTGGTGGTGAGCCAGTTCGAGCACCGCCTGGTCCCGCGCGGTAGCGGGGTTCGGGACGGCGAGGACGGTCATCCCGGCGGCGTGGGCCGAGCGGATGCCCGACGCGGAGTCCTCGACCGCCACACAGCGGTCCGGGGCCGGCCCGAGGCGGCGCGCGGCGAACAGGTAGGGCCCGCCTCAGCGCCGTCTTGCCGCTCCTGTTTCGCAGCCTCCCAAAGCCGTCGCGGCTCGCCACCCATGCGCAGGCCGCGGTCGAGCGCGCCGACCGGTTCACACGATGGCAGGTTCCGCCCTTCCCGCCCGGCCAGTGCCGCGACCGATGGAGAAACCGACGAGGTGTTCCGGCGCCTCGCTGATCGCTGGGTGCGCTCCGATCGGGGATGTACACGGCAGCAGCGGCTCGATCCGGGTCTACGCCGTGATCGATGCCCGGCTCTCACAGGGCCAACGCCTCCGTCGGGGTGAGCCGGGACGCTCGCACGGACGGGTAGACCCCTGCGGCCGCGCCGATGAGCAACGCGCCGGCCAATCCACCGGCCAGGGTCTCCGGTTGTAGCACCAGCGGCCACTGCTGGCGGAGCACGTAGGCCGCACTGGCGCCGATGCCCAGGAGCAGGCCGAGTCCGCCGCCCAGACCGGACAGAGCCACTGCCTCGGTGAGGAACTGGCTGCGGATGTGGCCACGGGTGGCGCCCAGGGCCCGGCGGAGACCGATCTCGCTGCGGCGCTCCAGTACCGAGATCACCATCGTGTTGGCCACCCCGACGCCGCCGACGAGCAACGCGACTCCGGCCAGTCCCAGCAGCAGTGCGGAGAACGCCGTGTCGGTGGCCCGTTTCGCGGCCAGCACCTCGGACGGCTTGGTCACCTGCACGGCGTCGGGCCGCTCCGGGTTGGCCGTGCGGGGCAGGATCGAGCGCACGTCCTCGACGGCGGACTCGGCGGCCTGGACGTAGAGCAGGCTGGGGTGGCCGTCGAACCCCGGAAAGGCTTGCGCCGCGGCCCACCCCACCAGCGCCGACCGATCCAGCTCCGGGTGGAGCGGCAGCGGATCGAGCACGCCGATCACCGTGAACCAGCTGCCGCCGATGTAGACCTGCGGGGCCGGTTGCCGCGCCAGGTCGGGAACCCCCAGCCGCGATGCGGCGACGGCGCCCAGGACGACCGTGGGAAAGCGCTCGGTGGCCGCGTCGAGGAACCGCCCGGATCGGACGTGTCCGCGGACCGCGGACAGCAACCCGAGGTCGCTGGCTTGGACGGTTACTCCGGTCACCTCGGCGGGGTCCGAGTGGTCGGATCGGGTGATCCGGGCCGGGGTCTTGCCCACCGCCTGCACTTCGGTCACCGGGCCGATCCGGCGCACCATGGCGGTGGATTCCCGTGGCAGCGGCACCGGTGGCCGGAGCTGGACGGGCGAGGACACCACGAGGACATTGGTGCCCAGCGCGGAAAGCTGGGCGGCCAGCGCCTGCCGGCTCGACGCCGGGATCGTGGTCACCAGGACCAGCGTGGCGATGCCGATGGAGATGCCCACCGCCGACAGCGCGGCGCGGGCCTTGCGCGTGCGCAGGCCGACCAGGCCGACCGAGAGCAGATCACGGAGGTTCACCGCACACCGCCGGCGGTGTCACGGACGAGCCGGCCGTCGCGGAGCTCCAGCCGTCGAGGCAGCCTGGCCGCGATGTCCCGATCGTGGGTGATCACGGCGACGGTCGTTCCCTCTGCGTTCAGCCTGCCCAGCAGCTCGAGCACGGCCGCCCCCGTCGCGGTGTCCAGGGCGCCGGTCGGCTCGTCGGCGAGCAGCAGCGCCGGCTGTTTGACCACGGCGCGGGCGATCGCCACCCGCTGCCGCTCGCCGCCCGAGAGCTGATTCGGCCGGTGATCGGCGCGGTGGGCCAAGCCGACGCGCTCCAGTGCGGCCAGCGCCAGCGCCCGGCGGCGACGGTGGGGTATCCCGGCGTACAGCAGGCCGGTGGCCACGTTCGCGGTCGCGCTCAGGCCGTCGATGAGGTGGAACTGCTGGAACACGAAGCCGATGCGGCGGCCGCGCAGCGCGGACAGTTCCCGGTCGGACAGGCCGGCGACGTCCTGGCCGTCCACCTCGACAGTGCCCGACGTCGGCCGGTCGAGCGTACCCATCACGGTGAGGAGGGTGGATTTGCCGGAGCCGGACGGCCCCACGATCGCGAGGAGTTCGCCCGCCCGGATCGTCAGGTCGACACCGTCGAGCGCGCGCACCCCACCCGAGTAGGTCATGCCGGCCCCGCGGACGGCGAGTACCGGGGTCACGACGCGGTCACCACGATCATGCCCTCGGCCACGCCGGCGCCGCTGACCTCCACCATGCCCTGGGCGAACAGCCCGGTCGTGACCGGTACCAGAGCGCCGCCGGGGGGTTGCAGCGCATACCCGCCCTCCTTCAGCGCCAGCAGCGCGCCGACGGCCACCGCGAGCACGCCGTGTCTGCTCGTGGCCGGGAACGCGACCTGCACGGACGCCGAGTCCAGGGAACCGGCCTTGGCCGGATCGTCCAGGGCGACGACGAGATCCACCCGCTGCGAGGCCGGTGAGCCGTCACCGCTGCCGTCGGCGGAGTTACCGCCCTTGGCCACGGTCCCCACCGAGCTGACCGAACCGCCGGCGGTGCTCCCGTCGGGCAGCTTGACGGTCACCTTGTCCCCGGCCTTGTGCGAGCCGACATCGGTCGCGTCGATCTCGACGGTGACGGACTTGGTCGTGGCGCTCACCTCGAACAGCGAGTTCGTCGCCGGATCGCCGAGCTGCGCCTGGATCGCGCCCACACGCACCGGGCCGCCGAAAACGACGACGTCTCCCACGTCCACCACACCGGTGGGCTCCACGCCTTGGGCGGTCTGCCACCGTTTGATCGCGTCGATCAGGGATTGCGTGAGGACCGCTTCGCCCTTGCCGGCCCGCGGCTGCGTGCCGATGCGGTACCCGAGCGCATTGAGGTTGTCCGCCACCAGTTTGACGTCCTTGCCGACCAGGTCGGGGCGGTCGAGCTTGCGGTACAGCGGGGTGTCACCGAAGAACAGCGTGACCGGCTTGTCGTTGACGCGGTAGAGCTGACCGGCCCGGTCCACCGTCGCGCCGGTGGCGGGCAGCCAGGTCACGATGCCCGAGCCGGTTCCCCGGATCATCCGGGTGTGGCCGTAGCCCAGGGTACCGGCCACGGAAGTACTGGTGGAAAGGTCCGTCCGGCGCACCTGCGTGGTGCCGGGGGTGGCCGGCGCCGCCGCCATCGGCTGGGCAGGCGGCTCGGCGAACCACCAGACTCCGGCCCCGGTGACCGCCGCGACCACGGCCACGAGCGTGATCGTCACTGCTTTACCCGGCACGGTAGGCTTCCTTGCGGCAGTCGAACTGCACTTTGGCCTGCTCGTCCTGGGACATCGTCGGCCGGCCGTCGTAGTTCCAGCCACCACCGTTGGGCAGCGGGGTGACCTTCAGGCCGCGGTTGTTGAGGCAGGCGATCTCCTTGCGGTAGCCGTCCATGTAGTGCGGGTTGGTGTCGGGTGAGAGTTCCGGCGCGGGCAGCGGCTTGATGGGTTCGCACTGGTCGAAGGCGCCGTTGTAGGCCGGGTTCCGGCCCCGGATCGTGGCGTCGTTGTCTTTCGGCGCGAGTGTTCCCGGTTCCTTCTCGACGTAGGGGACACCGTGGTCCTTGAGGCACTTCCAGTACACCTGGGTCCAGCCCCACCATTCGGCGTCGGTGGTGTTGAGCGTCTGGCGCGGGTGGCGGTCCACTGTGGAACCCGTGGCGGTCGCCCCGGTGCTCGCCGAAGTCTTGCCGGTGGGCAAGGAGGCCACACTCGGCGCTGGGTCAGGCGGGCCTCCGCAGGCCACGGTCGCGCACAGCGCCGCCGCCACGCACAGGCCCAGCTTCAGCCGTCGGGAAATCATCGTCATGGGAACAGCTTTGGCGGATCTCGTCAGCATCCGGTTAAGGCGCTGTTCGAATGATGTCTCTCCGATTAGGTTGGGGCGATGTCCTCCCGTGTACTGGTCGCCGAGGATGACCCGCACCAGGCCCAGGTGATCCGCCTCTACCTGGAAGGTGAAGGGCACACCGTCGAAGTCGTGCACGACGGTCAGGAGGCGCTGGCGTGCGCTCGCGCGCGCCGGCCCGACCTGCTGGTACTCGATGTGATGCTGCCGGGGATGGACGGGCTCGACGTCTGCCGCACCCTGCGCACCGAGTCCGACGTCCCCGTGCTCGTGCTGACCGCGCGCGACTCCGAGTACGACCTGCTGCGCAGTCTCGACCTCGGGGCCGACGACCACATGACCAAGCCCTACAGCCCCCGCGAACTGGTGGCACGCGCGCGGACACTGCTGCGCCGGACGCGATTCGGTTCACAGACCGGCTTTCTGTCGCGGGTCGGGGATCTGGTGGTCGACCGGCAGCGGCACACCGTCCATCTCGCGGGCCGGCCGGTGGAGTGCACCCACGCGGAGTTCGCGCTGCTCGAGGTGCTTTCCGGCCAGCCGGACCGCGCGTTCACCCGGGAGCAGCTGCTGGAGCTGACCCGGGGCACCGACGCCTACGTCACGACGCGGACCATCGATGTGCACATACTCAACCTGCGCCGCAAGATCGAGCGTGACCCGGCCCGCCCGGCCCGCTTGGTGACGGTGTACGGCGTCGGGTACAAGCTCACCGATGCGGGCTAGGTTCGCCCGCCACCGCAGCCTGGTCGTCCGGCTGACGGGGGTCTCCGCACTGATCGCCGTCAGCTCCATCGCCGCGACGGCATGGCTGGCGGCCGAAAGCACGACCGAGGCGATCCGCCGGGAACAAGGGCGAGCGTTGTCCGCCGACGCGTCCATCTACAACGAGCTGATCGGCTACGCGTCGCGTAACCCGGCCTGGAGCGGCGCCGGCGACACCGTCCGCCTGCTGGCGGCGAAAACCGGCCGCCGGATCGTGCTGACGACGCCCGCGCGGGCAGCGATCGCCGACTCCGCCGGCGGCGCGGTGGCGCTGCCCGAGCAACCCCGCGCGGTGGTCGACCCGCTCCACGTGGACCCGGCGTTGCTGCCCGGTACCTCACCCGGCGGAATCGATTCCCGCGTGGTCGGACCGTACGCCCTGACCGCAGACGAACGCGTCAGCCTGCAGACCGCGGCCGCCCTGGCGCAGTTCTGCCTGCAGGACACGGGAGTTCCCGCACAGGTCCGGGAACTGCCGTCGGGACGGCCGGTCGTCAGCCCGCCCAGTGGCGGCTTCGTCCGCACCCAGTGCGACACGGACGCACTGGATCAGCCCACCCCGACCGAATCCAGGGCGCTCGCCGAGTTGAACACGCTGGTCGCCACCTGCCTGAACCGTCAAGGCGCCACCGAGCCCGCCGTGGTCACGCTCGGCTTCGCCATGACAGGCAACCAAACCCTGACGGCGAAGTCCTGTGTGGACTCCTCACGCCGGGCACAGCTGGCCGGGTACGTCGCCCCGCCCGCACTGCTGTTCGTGCTCGGTCCCGGCGGAGAGCCCCAGTCCGGGTTCCCGTTGTCGGCCACGAATTCCGCGCGCATCACCCTGCTGACGCTGGGGGTGGTCGGCCTGGCCGTGCTCGTCATGGTGGCCGTCACCTCCCGGCTGGCCCGGCCGCTGCGCGCGCTCACCGAAGCCGTGCGCCGGGAGCAGCGCGCCCCCGTGACCTCCCGGGACGAAATCGGCTACCTGGCCGAGGCGTTCAACACGCTGGTGAAGCGCCGCGAAGAGATCGAGCAGCAACGGCGCACGATGATCAGCGACATCGCCCACGAACTGCGCAATCCGCTCAACGCCGTCCGCGGCCGGCTGGAAGCAGCCGAGGACGGACACCTCCCACTGGACCGCGCGCTGACCCACTCCCTGCTGGAAGACACAGCGTTGCTCCACCACGTCATCGAAGATCTGCGGGACATCGCGGACGCCGACGCGGGGCAGTTGCGGATCCATCCCGAAGCGATGCGAGTCACCGACCTCGTCGACCAAGTCGTCGTCGCGCACGCCCCGGACGCCCCGGACGTCACCCTCACCGCCGCCGTAGCCGACCCGGACCTCGTGCTGATCGCGGATCCGGTACGCCTGCGCCAGACCATCGGCAACCTCGTGGGCAACGCGCTGCGGTACACCCCACCGGGTGGCCAGGTCACGGTACGCGCGGCGGCCGACGGCGACGAAGTCGTGTTCGAAGTCGCCGACACCGGAGCCGGCATCCCGCCCGAAGACCTGCCGTTCGTGTTCGACCGGTTCTGGCGCGCCGACAAGTCCCGTGCCCGGCAGACCGGAGGCAGCGGACTGGGCTTGGCCATCGTGCGGGACCTGGTCACCGCGCACGGCGGCACGGTCGCCGTCAGCTCGCCCTCGGGTGCGGTGTTCACCCTGCGACTACCACGGTCCGGCCCCGCGGAACGCCAAGGCGGTGATCGGTGAGCTGCCGCTTCTCGACGAGCGACCGCGCAGCGCTCAGCCGCACGAGCTGAGTTGACCTACAACCCCACCCTGGAATTTGCCACGGACCGGCAGCTTGACTCATCCCGGCGCGGCCGCGGTCGCCTCATCGGCAACGCTGCGGGCTCATCACCTTCTCGAACCTGAACATGTGATCGGTCCCGTCCCCGTCCTGCGAATCACCCGGCGAGGCCCGGTGATCATGGGGGTCCGGGTGGCCGGGGTGGAAGAACTCCACGATCGCGAAACCGCACCTGTTCACATAGAAATGGATGTTCCGCCGCTCGAAGTAGGGCGTAAAGGTGGTCCACACCCGCGTTTCCGGGTACCTCGCCTCAACAGCACGCCACGCCAGGACCCCCGTCCCCCGGCCTTGCTGATCGCCGTCCACGAAGAAGAAATCCAACGAGTTCAGCTGGGTGTGCTCGTCGATGGAGACGACCACGCCGCCGACCACACGATCCTCCCGGACCACGTGCAGCACCTCGGCGCCCGGCTCGCGCAGCGTCTGCCACACGTCCTCGTCCGAGGGAATCGGCTCGTCCGGGTCGACGCCGAGCTCGTGCACGGCGGCATCGGTGAACGCACGCTGAAGCCGCCGCGCGAAGCCGGAGTACTCGTCCGGCCGCGCCTCGACCAGCTGCACCAGCCCCCCGCCCGGGACGGTCCCGTCGACACCCACCCGCCGCTCCTTCACTCGTGGATTCGATGACGCCCGCGGCCCCGAGGTCCGCCGGCGACACCATGCCCCGACACCGTAACCGGTGTGCCCCGTGTGACCGGGTGCAGCAGGCTCCCGCTTGCCCTGGGGAGATGTAAGACGCGATCATCGGCGCTGTCCGAGCTGCTGCGCCTGCAGTAGTCCCGGGGTCGGCCCTCCGGGCTCTGCGCAGCACCAGGTTGGCGCCGCAACTCGCGGAGCGCGCCATCCAGCGCCGATCATGCCGCGCTACCGGGATGGATCCGAGGTGGGCGCCGGCTGACCGTCCCGCGTCGCCCGGTCGCGCAGGAGCGCGGCGGCCCGCACAGACCAGTCGTGGTGTTCCTGCTCGAACCGCCGGCCGCGCAAGCACGTCAGGTAGGGCCCGATCGGAGATCCGTGACGCAGGTAGGTCTCCTCGTCGAGGTCCCCGCGGAACCGCCGCAGGATCTTGTCGAGGATCTCCACCTTGGCCGCGGCTGCCGCGGCTCGCTGTTCCAGTTGCGCGATCACCGGTGCCGCGTCGACGTGGTCGACGGCCTGGACCTTGACCAGCAGGTCGTCGCGGATGAACGACGGCTTGCTCACGGCGGCGGCGAAATCCGCCAGCTCGGCGAGGCCGGCGTCGGTGACCCTGAACAACCGCTTGGTGGGACGGGTTCGCTGGACCACCTCCCGGCCGCTGATCAACCCGTCCTTCTCGAGCTTGGACAGCTCCAGGTAGAGCTGTTGCGGCCGGGCGTACCAGAAGTTGGCGACGCCCACGTCGAACGCCTTGGCCAGCTGGTAGCCGCTGTACTCGCCGGACAGCAACGCCGCGAGCACAGCATGCCGCAGACTCACCGGCGCGTCTCCTCGTCGTCGACATGGGGGCCGACGCCATCATAGCCATGGTTATGATTAGTCAACATTATGACTAGGAGGGTGGCGTGATGAGGCCCGAGGAACCCGTGCCCGGCGGCAAGTACCTGCGCTACGTCGCCTTGGGTGACAGCCAGACCGAAGGCGTCGGGGACGGTGACGACATCGTGGGCCTCCGGGGATGGGCCGACCGGCTCGCCGAACGCCTCACCATCGACAACCCCGATCTCCAGTACGCCAACCTCGCCGTCCGTGGCCGCCGCGCGGACGAAGTCCGGTCCGGGCAACTGGGGCCGGCTCTGGCGCTGCGTCCCGACCTGGCCACCGTTGTCGCCGGAGTGAACGACCTGCTCCGGCTCCGAGTCGAGACCGCCACGGTGGCCGGTCACCTGGAAGCGATGTTCGCCGCGCTCACCGAATCCGGGGCCCGCGTGGCGACCGTGACCTTTCCCGACCTCACCAGGATCATCCCCCTCGCCCGACCGGTTCGCTCCCGCATCCTCGACATCAACGACCGGATCCGGGCCGCAGCCGCTCGGCACGGAGTCGCCGTCGCGGAAATCGCTCTGCACCCCTCCGTCGCCGACCGCCGGTTCTGGAGCGAGGACCGGCTGCACTGCAGCCCCCTGGGGCACCAGCTGATCGCCGACGCGGTCGCGCACGCCCTCCAGGTGCCGGGCAGCGACGATTCCTGGAACGAACCCGCACCACCGTTGCCCGCCCCACCGTCGACGCACTGGCGCGCCACCGCCGAACTGCGTTGGGCAGCCACCTTTCTCGGCCCTTGGCTCGGCAGGCGCCTGCGCGGCCAGTCCTCCGGGGACCAGCGCACGGCCAAACACCCTCAACTCCACCGCATCAAGGACCACAGAGCTGAGTGTCGCTGACAACTCGGCACGTTCCGGCGAACCGCCGTTGGCGTGCGGTACGTGGAACCGGGTATGACGGGATTCCCTTTCTCGCCCGGTGCACTTCGGCTCACCTCACGAGCCGCGGCTTGCGGCCCGGAACTGGCCTCGCTGGTCTTCGTCGGCGGGGTCACTTACCTGGCCACGCAGTACATCGCCGTGACCTGGACTCCGGCCCCCTGGGAACAACCCGGCACCGGGTTGTTCGTCGCGGGTGCCGCGATCGTGCTCGCCGCCGCACGCCGCCGGTTTCCGGTGCTCGCGCTCCTCGCCGCCGCGCTGCTGGTGGGGCGGTACCCGGCCGCCGGAGTCACGCTGGCCATGACGTCCTACGGCGTGGCTGCGCGAACCCGGTCGGCCCGGTCGCGGGGTACTGCACTGGCCGTAGCCGCGCTGATCCCCTTCACGATCGGATTGATATTGATCGGGTCGCGCCTTCAGTGGCAGCTCGCGCTCGGCGGGTTCGGGCTCGTCGCGGTGCTGTGCGTCGTCGGGCCCACCGTCGTGCAGGCGCTTCTCGCCCAGCGGGAACGGCTGATCGACGTCCTCCGGCAACAGACCCGGTTTGCCGCATCGGCTGCCCGGCTCCAGGAGCGGTCCCGCATCGCGCAGGAGATGCACGACCTGCTCGGACACCGCCTCAGCCTCATCTCCCTCTACGCCGGCAGCCTCGAGCTCGACGCGGGACGCCCGGTCGAGGCCACCGAGCCGGCCCGGCTGATCCGGGACACCGTGCAGATCGCGATGGACGAGCTACGTGCGACATTGGGCATCCTGCGTCAGGGGGAAGCCGGCGCGACCGAGCCGATCGACCACACCGGCACCCGCTCCGACGTCCGCCGGCTCGTCCGCCAGGCCCAGGCCGGCGGCACCGAGGTCGACCTGACCTGGCACGGCGACGACCTGACCGAAAGCACACTGCCGGTCCGGCAAGCGGTGCACCGGATCGTCCGGGAAGGCCTGACCAACCTCCACCGGCACGCGGCCGGCGCGCAAGCCCACGTCGTCGTGGACCACGGACCCGCCCGGGTCCGCGTGCAGATCGTCGACGACGGCCGCGGTGGGACCGGCACAACCGGCTCCGGCCTCGGGCTGGTCGGCGTCGCGGAACGGGTCCGGCTGCTGGGCGGCACCCTCACCGCCGGTCCCCTGCCGAGCCGCGGGTTCCGGCTGGCGGCCGAAGTGCCGCTGGCCATCCCCCCACCCGGCGCCGGCCGCGCCGAACCCGGCACCGGTGAGGAACCCGACGACCGCTGGGGCCGCCTCGGCCAGGCGGTGGTGCTGGCCACGGGCCTGGCCGGGGCGGTCGCGATCCTGGTGGTCGTGTTCTCGATGCTCTCCTACGCACCGGGCATGGTCGACCGGTTCGACTCGATCGGCCTCGGCGTCACCCGCGGCCAGGTCACCGACTCGGTCGGCCCGGACGACTCGCTGGCCCACCGGGCCGCGCGGGGCGCGGAACCTCCCACGCTCCCGGGCGTGGACTGTTCGTACACCTTCACCTACACCGAGGACGGCGCCACGATGATCGAACGCTACTGCTTCCGCTCCGACGTCCTGGTCGACAAGACCCGGTTCCCCCTGCCGGCGGCCTGACGCCGTGGACCGCATCCGCGTCCTGCTCGCCGACGACGAGCACCTGGTGCGCGCCGGGATCCGGCTCGTCCTGCGGCACGCCGAAGACATCGAAGTCGTCGCCGAGGCGGGCGACGGCGACGAAGCCGTCGACCTCGCCTGCCGCCTGCCACTGGACGTGGCACTCGTCGACATCCGCATGCCCGGCGTCGACGGCCTCGCCGCGCTCGAGCAGCTGACTCACCGGGCACCGGCGGTCAAAGTCGTCATGCTCACCACGTTCGGCGAGCCCGGCTACATCACGCGGGCCCTGCGCGCCGGCGCGGCCGGGTTCCTCCTCAAGGACACCGGCCCCCAGGAGCTCATCCAGGCGGTGCGGGCCGCGGCCCGCGGGGGCGCCGTCCTGTCCCCGCGGATCACCAAGGACCTCATCGACCGGTACGTGACCACCGACGACGGCGAGGCGCGCCGGCTCGTGGGCACGCTGGCGGAGCGGGAACGGGAGGTCCTGGTCCAGGTCGGGCTCGGCAAGTCCAACGCCGAAATCGCCGGCCAGCTGTTCATGGGCGAGGGCACCGTCAAGACCTATGTCAGCCGGATCCTCGCGAAACTGGGCTGCGACAACCGGGTCCGCGCCGCGATCATCGCGCACGAAGCGGGCATCCTGCCGGCTGCCTGATCCGAGACGACCGGCGACTTGACACCGGCGGATCGTCTCGGGAACGCCGTACCGCTGAACACCTCGGCCAGTCCCCGCGTGGAGCCGGGTGAGAACCCGATCACCGAGCACGGAGGTCTGCGAAATGCCTTCCCGGCACCGAAAGCCGAGCAGAGTCAAGCTCTTGGTGGCGGCCGCCGCCATCGTGGCAGCCGCCACGGCCGCCATCGCCATCCCCCATGCGGACGCGGCCGGCACCGGGCCCGCGGACAGCGGCGCCGCGGCGCGCGCCATGACCGGTACCGCGTGGGCGATCGACGCGGACACCGGGCAAACGGTCGTCACGGCCGACAGCACCGTCCAGGGCGAGAGGTGGGACCGCCTGATGGCGGCCACCCGCGGGCAGCAGTTCCGAGTCGAGCGAACCCCCGGAGTCCTCAAGCTGTTCGCGGGCGGCGGCGACGCCATCTTCACCGGCCGGGCCCGGTGCTCCCTCGGGTTCAACGTGACCACGAGCGACGGGAACCCCGGCATCCTCACCGCCGGCCACTGCGCCACCGCCGGACGGCAATGGTCCCTGACGCCGGACGGTCGATCGGTCGCCACCGTCCAGCAGGCCACGTTCCCCGGCACCGGAGACTTCTCCCTGCTCACGTACAACAACACCGCGACCGAGGCACCCAGCGTCGTCGACGTCGGCGGCGGCCGGACGGTCGCCATCACCAGGGCCGCCGCGGCGAAGGTCAATCAGCAGGTGCTCCGGATGGGCAGCACCACCGGCCTGCACCAGGGCCGCGTCACTTCGCTGAACGCCACGGTCAACTACCCCGAAGGCCGGGTCACCGGGCTCATCCGGACCACGGTGTGCGCCGAGGGCGGCGACAGCGGCGGACCGCTGTTCACCCGCGACGGTTCCGCCGTCGGCATCACCTCCGGCGGCTCCGGCAACTGCCGGACCGGCGGCGTGACGTTCTTCCAGCCGGTGACCGCCGCCCTCCTCGCCGTCGGAGCCGGCATCGGCGGCTGACTTCGCCACCGCCCTGCGCACGGGGGTGCGCGGCCCGGCCCGTGCGGTGCGCGGGGGATGTCCAGCACCGCACGGGTCTTCCGCAGTGCTACCGATGGAATCCGTCTCGACGAGCTGTTCCACACCGCCGAGCCTGTCCTCGGTCACGGTGAAAGCTCTTCGAGAACCTTGTTCCCGGTTTCGATGGCGAACAGGATGGTGACGATTCCGCCGATGAGGGCGACCGCGGCGAAGGCGGAGAAGACGTAGCGGATGCCGAGGTCGGCGACGATCCAGCCGACCAGCAGCGGGCCGACGGAGGAGCCGGCGCGCAGCCAGGCGCTGCCGAAGCCGGTGCCGATCGCGCGCAGCCGCGTGGGATACAGCTCGGCGGAGTAGAGGTACAGGGAGAACGAGATCGTCTGCAGGATCGCGTAGGCGAGCGTCGCCATGATCAGAACCTGGATCGCTGTGGTGGCACCGGAAACGGTGAGGGCGACCAGCGGCCCGATCGCGAGCAGGAATGCCCAGGAGTACCAGCGTTTCCGGCCGACCTTGTCGATCAGCAATGCACAGGCCACCGAGGCCAGCACGCCGACGCCGGAGGTGACCCAGCCATAGGCCAGGCTGGTCTGCAAGGGCAGGTGGAAGAGTTGCTTGTAGAGGGTGGGCAGCCAGGTGACCAGGCCGTTGTTGACCAGGTACACCGTCGCCCACAGCACCCAGATCATCAGGGTGCGCCTGCGGTAGATGCCGTGGAACAGCTCGCGCCAGTCCGAGCGGGTCTTCACCTTCGGGTCAACCGGGCGGACGTCTGGCTCGGCCAGGACGTGTCCCTGCTTCACGGCCTCGTTTTCGAGCATCGAGACGACCTTGTCGGCCTTCTCGACGCGGCCCTTGGCAGCCAGCCAGCGCGGTGATTCCGGCATCAGCAGGCGCAGCGGGATGGTCAGCACCGCCGGGATGAGCCCGACGACGAACAGGGCGCGCCAGCCGTAGACCGGCACGAGGAAGTAGCCGGCGATTCCGGCGAACATCAGCCCGACCGGGAAGATGACCTCGTAGAGCAGGAAGAACCGGCCGCGCTTGCGGGCGCCGATGAACTCGTTGATGTAGGCGCTGGCGACGGGGACTTCGCCGCCGGTGCCGATGCCCTGCAGGAACCGGAAGATGAGGATCGACGTGCCGCTCCAGGCGAACAGGCAGGCGACGTCCATCGAGACGAACAGCACGATGGTGATCAGCAGCGTGTTCATCCGGCCGAACTTCTCGGCGATCCAGCCGAAGGTGACCGCGCCGATGAGCTGGCCGACGTAGCCGGCCGACAGGATGGCGCCGACCTGGGCGGGGCTGAGGTCCCATTCGGTGACCAGCTGAGGCATCGCGAAGGCGATGACCAGCACGGTGTAGGCGTCGAAGAAGGTCGCCGAGCCGATGATGACGCGGATCAGCAGGAGCCGGCGGGTGATCGGGAGCCGCTCGAGGCGGGCGAGGAGGGCCGCGGTCGCGGTCGCCGCCGTCCCTCCGCCCGCAGCAATGGTGGTCATGGGGATCGTTCCTCGCTCTCCGCCTCGTCGCGGAGTCCTTCGGGACTGCATTGTCACCGGATCGCGGGGCGGCAGCAGCGTGCTGCCGCCCCGGCAGACGTTCAGAGGAGTTCGGCGGCCTTGAGCGCGAGGACGATCTCCTCTTCGGCCTCGGCGGACAGGTCGATCAGCGGCGACCGCACGGTCGCGGTCGGCAGGACACCGCGGGCTTTGAGGCCGAGCTTGAGCGCCACGGTGCCTTCCATGTGGGACCCGCGGTGGTAGACGGCCTTGGTGACCGGCAGCAGCCGGTCGTGGACCGCGCGGGCGGCCGGGTAGTCCCGCGCCTTGCCCGCGGCGATCAGCTCCAGCAGCGGCTCCGGCGCCAGGCCGCCGTAGCCGACCAGCAGGCCGTCGACGTCGAACATCGTGTGCAGCAGGTACTCGTCGTGGCAGGACAGGATCTGCAGCTCGGGGTGCTCGGCCCGCAGCACCGGGATCTCGGTGTCCCAGCGGCGCATGTTGCGCACCCCGTTCTTGGTGGCGAACACGCCCGGCTGCGCCGCGATCTCCAGCTGGGTCGCCAGGTCGTAGCTGGCCTTCGTGACGTCCGGGTACTGGAACAGGATCAGCGGCAGCCCCGAGGTCTCGAAGATCGCCCGGTAGCGGTCCTGCGGCGCGCCGGTCTGGAAGCCGAACCGCAGCCAGCCGTGCGACGGGTAGACCAGCCCGGCGGACGCGCCGGCGTTCACCGCGCGCACCGCCTCCTCGGCGGCGACCGCGGTGCCCTCGCCGGTGATCCCGGCGATGATCGGGACCGTGCCGCCGACCGCCTCGACCAGGGTGCGGATGGTGGCGACCTGCTCGTCCTGGGTCAGGAAGGTGCCCTCGCCGGCGTGCCCGAGGCAGACCAGGCCCTTCACCCCCTCGAACCCGGCCAGCCACTTGCCGTAGGACGCGAGAGCCGCGTGGTCGACCGCGCCGTCCACGGTGAACGGCGTGACGGGGGCGGGCACCAGTCCGCG
The DNA here is from genome assembly GCF_017308975.1 of Amycolatopsis sp. MtRt-6. GTDB lineage: Bacteria > Actinomycetota > Actinomycetes > Mycobacteriales > Pseudonocardiaceae > Amycolatopsis. The sequence goes on from NZ_JADWPD010000028.1 coordinate 16,274, forward strand.
CAGGTCAAGGGTGTGCTCCGAAGACATTCTCGAGCCTTTCCGACATCGACGGGAACGGTTGCAGGAACGTTCCCACACGATGCGCCACGGCTGCCCCGACGTCAACCCCTCCCCCGGAAAAGGCCGGCCGGCCAGTAGCCTTCAGCGTGTGGTGACCATCGTCGACGTCGCCCGGGCGGCCGGGGTGAGCAAGTCCACCGTGTCCCGCGTCCTCGACGAACGGCTCCCCCGGTCCAACAGCGAAACCGCCCAGCGCGTCCGCCAGGTCGCCGCCGAACTCGGTTACGTCCGCAACCCGCTCGCGTCCGGCATGCGCCGCGCCGGCACCAGCACCGTCGGCGTGATCGTTCCCCGGCTCACCGACACCGTCATGGCGATGCTGTACGAGCAGATCGCCACCGCGTCGGCAAGCCGCGGTCTCTTCGCCGTCGTGGCCACCACCGAGGACGACCCCGCCACCGAGCAGTTCGCCGTCCAGACCCTCGTCCGCCGCCGCGTCGACGGCCTCGTCCTCACCACCGCGAGGCTGGATGTCCCCACCGCGCAAGGCGTCCCGCACGCACTGGCGCTACGCACCGACGGCATCGGCCCGGCCGCCATCGGCGACGACCGGCTCGGCGCCCGGCTGGCCGTCCGCCACCTCATCGACCTCGGCCACCGCAGGATCGGACTCGTCGGCGGCCCGAACTACGCCTCCAGTGCCCGCGGCCGGCTCGACGGCTACCGCGATGCCCTCGCCGAAGCCGGGATACCGCTCGACGAGTCCCTGATCGCCGGCGACTCCTTTTCGATGAAATCCGGCGAAGCCGCCGGCCGGGCCCTGCTCGACCGCACCGACCGGCCCTCCGCCATCTTCGCCGTCAACGACAACACCGCCATCGGCGTCCTGGCCGCCGCCCACGCCCTCGGCCTTCGCATCCCCGAAGACCTGTCCCTGGTCGGCTACAACGACATCCCCGTCGTCAGCAGCCTGCCCGTCCCGCTCACGACTGTGCGCGTCCCCTTCGCCCAGATCGCCACCACCGCCCTCGACCTGCTGAACGAAGCGAGCGACGACCGGGCGCCGCGGACCGTCGTCGCCGCACCGACCCTGATCCCCCGCCGTTCCACGGCACCACGATCATCTTGAAGTGGCGTGGCTCCCTCTCCGGTTACCGGCGGGCGATCTGGAAGGTGAAATCGAGCCGGCGCCATTCGCCGTCGACGGCACGGCCGTCGGGCGTCGGGCCGGTTCGGGGTTCGAAGTTCACGATGAGGTCGTCCTTGACGCCGAACACGGCGTCGGAGTCGAGGTACTTGCCGCCCGCGACGAAGAGCTGGGTGATCAGGCGCCGGCAGCCCTCGGCCGCGATCATGAAGTGCAGGTGCGGGGCGCGGTAGGGGTGCCGTTCGGTCGCGGCCAGCATCGCGCCGACCGGGCCGTCGGACGGGATGGGATATGCCGAGGGCAGGATGGACCAGAACCGCAGGCGGCCGTCACGGTCGGTGCGGAGCCGGCCGCGGAGGACCGGTCCGTCGAGTTCGGGCAGTTGCACGTCGTAGAATCCGTCCTCATTGGACTGCCAGACGTCCACCACCGCTTCCGCCACGGGCGTGTCGTTCGTGTCGGTGATCTGCACGTCGACCCACAGCGGGGTGCCGGGCATCCCCGCGGCGATGTCGGCGCCCTGCTCCAGTTCGGGTGGGCCGTCGACGTAGAAGGGGCCGAGCACCGCGGACGGGGTGGTGTCGGGGGTGCGGGAGTTGGTGAGGACATCGACGACGCTGGACAGGCCGAGCGTGTCCGACAGCAGCACGAACTCCTGCCGGGTGGCATCGCAGATCTGCCCGGTGCGGGTCAGGAAATCGATGCCGTGTTGCCATTCCTCCTGGGTCAGGTCGTTGTCGATCGCGAAGGCGTGCAACCGCGGAACCAGGTCCCGCAGCAGCGCGCGCAGCCGCGGATCGGGGGTGCCGGCGAAGGTCGACACGACCTGAGCGGTGAGCCGGTCCAGCACCGGCGCGCCGGTGGGCTCGGGACGCTCACCGGCCCAGGCCCGGCGCAGCAACCGCGCGACGCCGTCCCGGGTCGGCTCGGCGGGGTTCGGGTACGGGGCGGCGGTCGCGAGTCCGGCCGCGCGGTCGAGGTCGGACTCGGCCAGGCCGAGTTCCCGCAGTGAGGTCGGCCCACCGGCCTCGGCGATGAGGTCGTACACCGCCGTGGGAGCGTCGGTGGCGCCGAGCGCTTCGGCGATGCGGCGCATCGCATCGGGTGCCGCGGCGGCGTTGTAGGCCATGACGTGCGGGAGCACGACGGTGTGCGTCGGAGCGTGGGGAAGGCCGAAGCTGCCGCCAAGGGTGTGGCAGAGCTTGTGGTGCAGGCCCATGCCGACCGCGCCGAGGCAGGTCCCGGCGAGCCAGGCGCCCTGCAGCAGTTCGGTCCGCGCTTCGAGGGTGTCTTCGCCGAGCCCGCGGAGTCCGCGTGCCAGCCGCCCGATGGCGTCGAGCGCCATCCCGTCGACGACGGGGTTGGCGTCGGGCGAGTAGAGCGCCTCCACGGCGTGCGCGAGCGCGTTCACGGCACTGGTCACCGCGATCGGGACGGGCAGTTCCCGGGAAAGCTCGACATCGTAGATCACGGTCTCGGGCAGGATCTCCGGCGATGAGCGCGTCGTCTTCACCTCGTCCGCCGTCTCGCCCAGGACCGGGGTGACCTCCGAGCCGGCGTACGTGGTCGGCAGGATCACCTGGTCGACCCCGGTGCGGACGGCGAGTGCCTTGGCCAGCCCGGTCGTCGAGCCGCCGCCGACCGCCACCACGCAGTCCGCTCCGGCCTCCCGGAGCAGCGCGAGGGCCTGCTCGGTGACCTCGACCGGGGTGTGCATGGCGGCGCCGTCGAAGCGGCCCACGGCGAGTGGGCCGAGGGCCTTTTCGACCCGGTCGCCCGGTTCCGCCAGGTCCGGGCTCGCCAGGACGAGCGCCCGGGACCGGCCGAGCCGTTCGACCTCGTCACGGACCCGCTCGAGGGTGCCGTGCCCGAAGACGATGCGTGCGGGCCGAGCCGTGTAGGTGAACATTTCCGGTCTCCTCAGACGCGGTCGAGCAGGCGGGCGAGTGCCTCGGTGAGCTCTTTTTCCGGATCGGCGGGCAGTTCGCAGGCCCGCCAGCCGACGTGGGCGTCCGGCCGGACGAGCACGCACCCGGACTCGGTGACCTCGCGCAGCCGCGCCCAGTCGTCGTAGACGTCGGTGTACTCGCGGCCGGGGCCGATCACGTGCGCGGCGATGTCGACGCCGAGCGACCGGGCGGCGCCGGCGGCCGCCTCCGCCCACGCCTGCCCGGAGATGCCGGTGAGCACGGCGAACCGGCCCTTGCCGGTGATGTCGTGGGTGCTGACCCGGTGCCCGCCGTGGCCGAGCCAGCAGTGCGGCAAGCGCGCCCCCGGCCAGGTGGTCGGGTGGTAGTACAGCTCGGGATCGCGGGTGAACTCCGGCTCGGGCGTGTCGTCGCCGACCACCGCGCGGGAGACGTACCGCTGGCCGAGTTCGACACCGTGGGCGTTGAACTCGTAATCCTTCAGCTCCAACGCCTCCCGCAGCGCGGCCCGCTGCGCGGCCGCCTCCGGGGTGTCCTCGGCCCGGGCCCGCATGTTCGCGATCTGCTCGGCCGGGTCGTCGGTCGCGGTGAACCCGAGTGCGTCGAAGATCGGGCCGAACTCCTCGATGGACTTGTTGGCCCGCAACACGATCTGCTTGCCGACCGGGGCGCGCTCGGCGTCGTAGCTGTCGAGCAGCCCCTCCCCCGCCTTCCCGGACAGCACCGCGGCGAGCTTCCAGGCGAGGTTGTAGGAGTCCTGGATGGAGGTGTTGGAGCCCAGGCCGTTCGACGGCGGGTGCCGGTGCACGGCGTCGCCCGCGCAGAACACGCGCCCTGTCCGGTACCTGGTGGCGTACATCTTGTTGTTGCCCCACAACGAGGTGGAGCGGATGGTGACCGGGGTCGTGTCGTCGCCGACCAGATCGTGCACGATCTTGGTGGCCATGGCGTCGTCGACCTGCGGGGGCGGCCGGCTGATGTCGTAGCCCCACACGACCAGCCACTCGTCCCACGGCCGGACCATCCGTACCAGGCCCATCCCGATGCCGCCGATGTCCGAACCCGGCTGCAGCACCCAGTACAGGACGCTCGGCCGGTGCTCGACGTACTTCGTCAGGTCGGCGTGGAAGACGATGTTCATGCTCCCCGCCAGATCCATCTGTCCTTCGAAGGGCAGCCCGATGTCGCGGGCCACCTGGCTGCGCCCGCCGTCCGCGCCGATGACGTACTTCGCGCGGATCGGGTAGGTCTGGCCGGACAGCCTGTCCTGCACGGTGACGGTGACACCGTCGTCGTCCTGCTCCAGCGACAGGTACTCCGTGTCGAACCGGATCCTGCTGCCGCGCTCCGCGGCGTGCCCGATCAGGATCGGCTCGAGCAGGGTCTGCGGGAGGTCGCAGTTCTCGGACGGACTGGCCAGCGTGTAGTCGGCCTTGCGGGCCGGGTGCGTCCCCCAGGTCCGGACCCGGCCGATCTCGTCGCCGGCGAGGCTGGTGCAGAAGACCGTGTCGCCCATGAGCGCGGCGGGCGTGCCCTGCGCCTCGATGTCGGCTTCGATGCCCATGTCGCGCAGGATCTCCACCGTGCGCTGGTTGGTGATGTGCGCGCGCGGGGTGTTGGCCGTCCACCGGTACTTGGTGATCACCAGGTGGTCCACGCCGTAGGTGGCCAGGAACAGCGCGGCCGAGGCGCCCGCCGGTCCGCTGCCGATGACCAGGACGTCCGTGGTGACTTGGCCGGGGTTGTCTGGGTTGTCGCTCACGCTGCCTCACCTCTGGGTCCGCTTCGACCGGTGGAACGAGTATGCGAACCCGCCGGCTATACGTCCAATACGAAGTCAATGTCGCTGATATAGCCTCTGAATATGGATCTGCGGGCTCTGGAGTGCTTCCTGGCCGTCGCCGAGGAAGGCTCGATCAGTCGCGCCGCCGCGGCACTGCACATGACACAGCCTCCGCTGAGCGTGCGGCTCCAGACGCTGGAACGCGAGCTCGGAGTCCCCCTGCTGGTCCGCCATGGCCGCGGAGTCGAGCTGACGGCAGCGGGCCGGGCGCTGGCGGAACGCGCGCGCCGCCTGTTTTCCGAGCTCAACACCACGACCGAGATGGTGCGCACGATCGGCCTCGGCACCCGGGGCAGGCTGACCGTCGCCGTCGGCCACACCGTTTCGCCCCGGCTGCTGCCCCACCTGGTCGGCGGCACCATGCTCGAACCCGGCGTCGACCTCGTTCTCACCGAAGACTCCGATCCCGACGTGGTCGAGCGGGTCCACCGTCGCGACGCGCACGCCGGGCTGCTCCACATCGAACCCGGCGGTCCCGGCCGGACACGGCACGCGGCGAGCCGGGCCCGGGCGCTGGAAGTCGCGGTGGTCGCCCGCGAGCCGCTCGTCGCGGTGCTCGCCCAAGCGCATCCCGCCGCCGGCCAGGAACGCATCGACCTGGCCGAGGTGGGCGGCGAACGGGTGGTGGTCACGGCCGAGGCCGGAGCCGGGCTCGCCGCCCACATCCACGCCGCCTGGGCCGGCGCCGGGCGTTCGTCCGACGCCCGGCACGAGGCGACCTCGGTCATGCACGCGCTCGCCCTCGTGGAGGCCGGCGCCGGCGTGACCCTGCTGCCCGCGCAGTACAGCTCGATGCTCTGGCCGGGCTTGATCGCGCGACCGTTGCGCCGGCACACCGCCGTCGTCGAAACCGCCGTCTGCTGGCGGCCCGACGAGGACTCGCCGGTCCTGCGCCGCTTCCTCCGGACAGCCCTGTCCACCCCCGAACCCGACATGCTGGGACCGGAGCACGCCAGGGACGGGCTGGGCGCCGCCCACTGGTGACACGCGCGGCCTGTCCGCGCGCGGCGGCGAGCTGCAGTAACGCACCTCGGACGCACGACACTAGGCGGAGGTCTTGGGCACGTCGATCTTCTCGAAGTGCGCCAACAGGGCCGGGTCGTCGATCGCCTCCCGGCTGACGACCTGCTCCGGGTCCGCACCCTGCAGGATCCGCTTGACCGGCACCTCGAGCTTCTTGCCGGTCCTGGTGTGCGGGATGGCGGGCACCTGGAGGATCGCGTCCGGCACGTGCCGCCGCGACGCGTGCACGCGCAGCTCGTGGCAGATGAGGGCGCGCAGGTCGTCGTCGAGGACGCGATCGCCCTCGAGTGCGACGAACAAGGCCAGCCAGTAGCCGCCGTCCGGCAGGTCGACGCCGACGACCAGCGCCTCGGCCACTTCCGGCACCTTCTCGACGACCTCGTAGATGTCGGCGCTGCCCAAGCGGATGCCGTTGCGGTTCAGAGTCGCGTCCGAACGGCCGTGGATCACGACGCTTCCGCGTTCGGTGATGGTCGCCCAGTCGCCGTGGCGCCAGACTCCGGGGTAGACGTCGAAGTACGCCGCTCGGTACCTCGACCCGTCCGGGTCGTTCCAGAGCTGCACCGGCATCGTCGGCATCGGCTTCGTCACCACCAGCTCGCCGACGGTCCCCCGGACGGGTTCGCCGGCTTCGTCCCACGTGTCGACGGCAACGCCCAGCGGCCGCGCCGAGAGCTCGCCAGGCCAGATCGGCTTCGTCGGAGCTCCGGTGGCCAGGGCCGAGACGATGTCCGTTCCGCCGGACATCGAGACGAGCGGTATGCGGTCGCCCAGCTGTGCACGAATCCAGTGGAACGCGGCAGGCGGCACGGGTGAGCCGGTGGCCCCGATCATGCGGAGCCGGTGTCCGGAAGGCACCTGGGTGCCGTGCCGCTCGCACGCCTGGAGGTAGCCCGGGCTCGCGCCGAGGATCGTGGCGCCGTGTTCGGCGGCGACCGCCCAGAGCCGGTCCGGCGTCGGGTGGGCCGGACTCCCGTCGTAGGCCACCATCGAGCCGCCGATGAGCAGCATGTTGACGGCGAAGTTCCACATCATCCAGTTGGTCGTCGTGTACCAGAGCATGCGGTCCGCCGCGCCGGCGTCGAGCTGCAACCCGACGTGCTTCTGGTAGTCGAGGGTCACGGCGCCGTGCCCGTGGACGAGGCCTTTCGGGATTCCCGTCGTCCCGGAGGAGTAGAGCACCCACAGGGGGTGGTCGAACGGCACCGGCGTCGGCACCAAGGCGTCATGCGCCGTCGCCAGGACCTCGTCCCACGTTGCAAAGTCGCGATCGGCCATGATCGGTGGCAGGCCGAGATGCGCCACGTGCACGACGTGCTCGACGGTCGGCAGCAGTTCGAGGAGCCGAGCGCCTTCGTCGCGGCGATCGAAGGTTCGGCCGCCGAAGTGGTAGCCATCGGCGACGAGCAGCAGACTCGGCTCCAGCTGTGCGAGCCGGTTGGCGGCGGCCTCGGCCGCGTAGTCCGGTCCGCAGCACGACCACACCGCTCCCAGGCTGGCCGTCGCCAGGAACGCGACGACCGCGGCGGCGCAGTTGGGGATGTAGGCGACGACCCTGTCCCCCCGGTTGATCCCACGCTCGGTCAGGGCTGCCGCGACGGCGGCGACCTGGTCTTCGAGAGCGCCCCACGTCAGCGACCGGCTCGCCCCCGGCTCGGTCACTTCGACGACAGCGACAGCGCCCGCGTCGCGTTCCCGGAAGACATGACTGACGTAGTTGAGGCGCACGCCGGGGAACCAGGTCGCGCCGGGCATTTCCGCGGAGGCGAGCACCGTGGCCGGTGCCGGTTCGGAACGCATGTCGAAGAAGTCCCACGCGGCCGCCCAGAACTCCTCCAGGTGCTCGACGGTCCAGGCCCAGAGGTCGTCGTAGTCGTGGAACCGAATGCCGTACGCGGCTTCGACGAGCGCCGCGAACTCCGCGAGCCGGCTGCGGGCGGCGTCCTCCGGATCGGGGACCCAGACGGGGATGGCTGACATGGGTGCTCCAGTCGCTGGTAGTCGGAAAGCGAAACTACGACGACAACACCTTGACGCATAGTCTGATGTTTGTCAGGATCCACGGAAGACAAATGTCAGACCGAATGGCCGAGGGGAACCGCGGCCCTCGAGGGAGAGTGATCGTGGTGTCAGCAACCGCGGCAGGCCGGCCTGCGCCGCTGGTGTCGAGCCTGGGCTATGTCGGCGTGACCGCTGTCGACCTGGGCGCCTGGGAACAGTTCGGCACCCAGGTGCTCGGCCTCGAAATCGCCGAATCCGGTCCCGATCGCCTGCTGTTGCGCGCCGACGAGCGTGCGTTCCGCGTCTCGGTGACCCCCGGCGACGGGAGCTGCGACTTCATCGGCTGGGAGGTCGCGGACGCGGCCGCGCTCGGCGAGGTGGCGGCGGCGCTCGGCCGCATCGGCGTCGAAACCACGCGCGATCCGGTGCTCGCCAAAGAGCGCAGTGTCGCCGACCTCGTCCGGGCTGTCGATCCGGCCGGGACGAACCTGGAGTTCTTCTACGGCCAGGAGACGCCGGGGACGCCGTTCAAGTCGCCGACGAGCGCCACCTTCGTCACCGGAGACCTCGGGCTCGGGCATGCCGTGCTGGTCGTGCCGGACATGGCCGAGGCCGAGCGCTTCTACCTGGAAACGCTGGGCTTCCTCGAGTCCGACCGCGTCCGGACGCCGCGTTTCGACGTGCTGTTCACCCACTGCAACCCGCGGCACCACAGCCTGGCGATGATGCCGACGAACACCGGGCTCGAGCCGGGTCTGCACCACTTCATGATCGAGGTCGACGACCTCGACACGGTGGGTCACGCGCTCGACAAGGTCCTGGACGGCGCCGCGCAGCTCAACAGCTCGATCGGCAAGCACATCAACGACCTGATGGTGTCGTTCTACTGTCAAACGCCCTCGAAGTGCGAGGTGGAGTACGGCGTCGGGGGCATCACCATCGATGACGCGACCTGGGTCCCGAGCGTCCACACCATCGAGAACGTGTGGGGACACCGCCGGATGCCGGGCGCCCCGCCGGACGGCATGCCGGACGGGATGTGAGCGCGCAGCCGGCCGGACCGCTCGGTGGTTTGCGGATCGTCGACCTCTCCACGTCGTACGCCGGACCGACGGCCTCGATGTACCTGGCGGATCTCGGCGCCGACGTGATCAAGGTCGAGCGTCCGGGCTCCGGAGACGACGCCAGGGCCTGGGGGCCGCCGTTCGCGGACGGCGCGTCGGCGTGGTTCGCGTCGGCCAACCGCAACAAGCGGTCGATCTGCCTCGACATCCGCTCCGACGCCGGCCGGAAGGTGCTCGCCCGGCTGATCGATTCGTCGGACGTGTTCGTGCAGAACACCAACCCCGCCAAGCTGGTCGAGCTCGGGATCGACCCGAAGTCGGTGCGGACGCGCAACCCCCGCCTCATCTACTGCGCGTTGTCCGGGTTCGGCCTGGACGGTCCGGACGCGCATCTTCCGGGATACGACCTGGTCGCCCAGGCCCGCTCGGGTCTGATGTCGGTCACCGGAGAGGAAGGGCGCAGTCCGCAGCGCGTGTCGACGGCCCTGTCCGACATCGTCACCGGGATCTGCGCGGCGCTGGCGGTGTCGGCTGCCGCGGTCCGGCAGGCGAGCACCGGCCAGGGCGATGTCATCGACGTTTCGTTGCTCGACACCGACCTCGCGCTGATGGCGCCGAGACTCGCCGCGTTCCACGCCGGCGAGCCGGAACCCCGCCCCAGCGGCGGCACCGACTCGGTGCTCGCCGTCTACCAACCGTTCCAGGCCGCCGACGGCACGCTGGTCATCGCGGTGGGGAACGACCGGATGTGGACACGGTTGTGCGCGGTACTCGGGTTGGCGGAGCTGGCGGCGAACCCGGCCCTGTCCGGCAACGCGGGCCGGCGACGGCATCGGCCGGAGATCACGGCGCGCGTCGCCGAGGTCATCAGGACCAAGCCGGTGGCCGAATGGCTGACCACCTTCGAAGGCGCCGGCGTGCCCGCTGCTCCGGTTCAGACCCTGTCGAAGGTGGTGTCCGATCCGCAGGTCCAAGCGCGGCGCGGGCTGTTGCCGGTCCCCGGATCGGACGGCTCGCTGGTCACCGTCCACGCGCCGTTCCGGCTCGCGTCGAACCCCGAGCCCCGGAACGAGCGGTTTCCCGAACTCGGCGCCGACACCGAGTCCGTGCTGGCCGGCCTCGGTTTCCCGAGGGCAGAGATCGAGTCGATGTTGCTCGAAGCCGGCCTCGTCGCCAAGGAGAAGCCCCATGTCTGAGCTGCCCCCTCCGGTGGTCCTGGTGGAGGATCAGGGGCCGGTCCGAGTGGTGACCATCAACCGGCAACACGCCTCCAACGCGCTCAACCGTGAAGTCCTGCGTGAACTGAAGTCGGCCGTCGTGGCGGCCCCTGGCGCACGGGCCCGCGCTGTCGTGTTGACCGGTGCCGGCCGGAAGGCGTTCTGTGCCGGCGCCGACCTCAAGGAGCTGGCCGGTCTCGGGCCGGACGACGCCTATGCGCTTCTGGCGGACGGTCAGGCGACGCTGCGCGCCATCGAGCGCTCGACGGTTCCCGTGATCGCCGCGGTCAACGGGCCGGCCCTGGGCGGTGGCTGCGAGCTCGTGCTGGCGTCGACCTTCAGTGTCTTCGCCGACCATGCGACCCTCGGGCTCCCTGAAGCAGGCCTGGGCCTGATGCCGGGCTACGGCGGGACTCAACGCCTGCCCAGGCTGATCGGCCGGGCGGCAGCGGCACACGTCATGGTGACGGGAGCACGGATCGACGCGGCGCGGGCCTTCGCGTGGGGGCTCACCCCGGTCGAGCCGGTGGCGGGGAACCCGTGCGAGGCTGCGCTTCACCTCGCTCGTGAGGTGGCTACCAAGGGTCCGCAGGCGGTACGGGCGATCCTCGCGGCGCTGGACATGGGCGCGGACGCGGCCATCGACGCCGGCCTGGCCATGGAGACCGGGCTGGCCGCAGTCGCGACCAGCGGTCCGGAAGGTGCCGAAGGGGTCGCCGCGTTTCTCGCCAAGCGTGCCCCGGCGTTCGCGGCCGGGGGCGATCGGTGATGCAGTTGCAGCCGCTCGAGCTCGACCACGTGGCCGACACCTATCTCGGCCTGCACGACCTCCTCGACGAGCCCGCGGTGGACCAGTCGCTCACCGAGCGCGAGAGCACGTTGCGCCACCTCGCGCGCGGCATCGTCGCGCGCGAGGTCGTTCCCCGCGCACCAGAGCTGGATCGCGAAAGGACGTTCGCTCACGAGAGCTATCAGGCGCTGGCCTCGGCCGGGCTCGGTGGGCTCGTCTTCCCCGAAAAGCTCGGTGGCACCGGCGACTCCACTGTGGCCTACGCAGTGGTCATGGAGGAGATCGCCGCGGCCTGCGGGGCAACGAGCCTCGTCTTCATGACGCAGACCCACGCCGCATACCCGATCCTGGTCGCCGGCTCGGAACCCGTCCGCGAGCAGTACATTCCGCCGCTGCTCTCGGGTACCGCCTACGGATCCATGGCGATCACGGAGCCCGATGCCGGGAGTGACGTCTCCAGTCTTCGGACGACAGCGGTCCCGCAGGGCGGCGAATACCGCCTCAACGGCACCAAGACCTTCATCACCACCGGTGATCGCGCGGACGTGATCGTGTGTTTCGCGACCACCGACCGGACGTCGAGGCGAGCCGGTGTGAGTGCCTTCGTCGTCGAGGCGTCGTGGCCCGGTGTCACCCACGGCAGTCCGTTCGGCAAGCTGGGCATGCACGGGTCGTCGACCGCCGAGGTGTTCTTCGACGACGTGGCCGTGCCGGCCGCGAACCGCCTCGGCGACGAGGGCGAGGGCTGGTCGATCGTGCTGCGATCGGTCATCAAGTCCCGGATCAGCGCCGCGGCGCAGGGCGTCGGGATCGCCCGGGGAGCCTATGCCCGGACGCTCGCGGTGCTGCGGCGCATCCACGGCAGCAGGGTTCCGGCCGACGTACTGCACGACCTGGCCGGGTGGCGGAGCCGGATCGTGCAGGGCCGGCTGCTCCTGCACGCGGTCGCCCGTCAGGTCGACGCCGACCCCGGCACAAGTCCGGGCCGAATCGGGCTCATGAAGCAGGCCTGTACGGACCTCGGCTGGGATGTCGCCCTCGGCGCCACGGCGCTGCTCGGACCGTATGGCGACCTCGCCCTGCTCGGCGTCGAGCGATGCCTCCGAGATGCCCGGGTCACCCGGATCTACGACGGAACCAACGAGATCCAGCGACTGCTGATCAGCCGCGAGATCGCGAACGTGATCGAGGAGATGCCATGAACGGGGTGCTGGACGGCAAGGTCGCCGTCGTGACCGGGGCGGGCCGCGGCCTCGGGAGGGCCATGGCCCTCGCCCTCGCCGACGCCGGTGCCTCGGTCACCCTCGCCGGGCGCACCGCCACGCACCTGGAGGAGCTTTCCACCGAGATCAAGGCATCGAACGGCGAAGCACTGGCCTGCCCGACGGACGTCACGGACGAGGCCGCTGTCGAGCGGATGGTCGCGGCCACGGTCGAGACCTTCGGGCGCGTCGACATCCTGGTCAACAACTCCGGTGTCCTCAGCACGACGCCGCTGCTGGACCAGCCCGCCGAAGACTGGGATCGGATCATCGGCACCAACCTTCGCGGGACGTTCCTCGCCACGAAAGCCGCCGGTCGCCACTTCGTCGGCCAACGATCGGGCAAGGTGCTCAACGTCGCGTCGAGCTTCGCGCTCAAGGGCATCCCCCACCACGCCGCCTATTGCGCTTCCAAGGCCGCGGTCATGGCCTTCACCAGGTCGATGGCAGTCGAATGGGCGCGCCACAACGTGCAGGTCAACGCCCTTGCGCCGGGCTATTTCACGACCGACATCAACGCGGACCTGCGTGCGGACGAGGAATTCACGGAGAAGGTGCTCAAGACGATCCCCGCTCGCCGGATGGGCAGCCCGGACGAGCTGGCGCCGTGGCTCCTGCTCCTGGTGGGACCCCAGTCCGCGTACACCACCGGCTCGATCGTCGTCATCGACGGCGGTCAGTCCCTGCAGTGAGCGCCGACAGGAAACCCATGAATCAGCACAGCACGGTAGCCGTCCTCGGGGCGGGCACGATGGGATCCGGTATCGCGACCGTCATGAGTCGCGCGGGCTACCGCACCCTCTTCTACGACGTCGACGAAGCAAACCTGCGCCGAGGTGTCACCACCGTCAACGGTTTCTTCGATCGGAGCGTCAGCCTTGGCAAGCTCGACCGGGAACAGGCGCTCGAAGCCAAGTCGAAGCTGGTCGGAGTCACCGAACTGCGCGAGATCGCCGACGCGGACGTCGTCGTGGAGGCCGTCTTCGAGGACCTGGCGCTGAAGAAGGAGCTCTTCGCCCGCCTCGACGAGATCGTCTCGGCGAGCGCTCTGATCCACACCAACACCTCGACGCTCTCCGTCACGGGAATCGCCTCGGGTTCACGCCACCCGGAGCGCGTCGTGGGCACGCACTACTGCAACCCGGCGCCCCTCATGAAGCTCGTGGAGGTGGCGGACGGACGGCACACGGCGGACTGGGCACACAAGGCCACAGTGGACTTCCTGGGCTCGCTCGGCAAGACGACGGTGATCACGAAGGACCGCCCCGGATTCATCGTGAACAGGTTCCTCATCCCCTGGGAGAACCGGTGCATCGCCGCCCTGGAATCGGGTCTCGGCACGGTGGAGTCCATCGACGCGGCGGTGACCGGGGCGCTCGGGCACCCCATGGGGCCGTTCCGGCTGCTCGACATCGTCGGCCTGGACATCCACCAGCAGGTGGCCACGAGGCTCTACGAGCAGCTGCGCGACCCCCGGTTCTTCCCGCCCCCGATGGTCGAGCGCATGGTCGCGGCCGGAGACCTGGGCCGCAAGACCGGCCGCGGCTTCCACACCTACGACGACACCCGGCTGTTCGGGTCCTGACGCGACGACCGAGGAGAGACACATGATCGACAGCCACCTCGACTTCGCTCGCACGGGCGTCATCGGATTCGGGACGATGGGCGCGGGCATCGCCCAGGTCGTCGCGCAATCGGGACGGGCCGTGACCGTCCTCGAGCTGGACGCGGGCCGGCTCGAGACCGGGTTGGCGGCGGTGCGCACGTTTCTCGACGGCGGCGTCGCGCGCGGCAAGCTGACCGAGAACGAGCGCCACGCTGTCCTGGGCAGGATCACGGGAACCACCGACGTCCACGACCTCGCGGGCGCGGATCTGATCATCGAAGCAGCCACCGAGAACTCCGGCACCAAGCGGGAGATCCTTGCGCGAGTCGCTGCCGAAGCCGGTGATTCCGCCGTGATCGTGACGAACACCTCGGCGCTGTCGGTCACGGACCTCGCCACCGCCCTCCCCCGCCCCGAGCGGTTCGCCGGACTGCATTTCTTCAACCCCGCGCCACTGATGCGCGTTGTGGAGATCGTGCGAGCACTGCAGACCGGCGAGACCGTGGTCGAACGGCTGGTCTCCCTCGTCGAGTCGTTCGGGAAGACCGCTGTCGTCGTGAAGGACCGTCCCGGGTTCCTGGTCAACCACCTGCTGATGCCGTACCTCAACGACGTCATCCAGGAGTACGACGACGGTCTCGCCACCGCCGAGGACATCGACACCGCGCTCAAGCTCGGTCTGGGGTACAAGCTCGGTCCGCTCGAGCTTCTCGACCTGATCGGGCTCGACGTCCATGACCATGCGACGACGAGCGCTTACGAAGCCACCCGGGATCCGGCTTACGCACCGCCGCCCCTTCTGCGGCAAATGGTGGCAGCCGGCTATCACGGGACGAAGAACGGCCGGGGCTTGCGGACGGGGCAGGTGCCGGCATGAATGCCCCTGCCTACGAGGACATTCTCGCCACTGTCGACGGACCGGTCGTCACCTGGACCATCAACCGGCCGGACGCCGGCAACAAGCTGCGCGCCCAAACCTGCCGGGAGCTCACGGACGCCCTGCAGAGGTTCCGGCTCGATCCGGATTTGCGGGCAGCGGTCCTGACCGGTGCCGGGGACAAGTTCTTCTGCATCGGTGGCGAGCACGATCCGATGACGTCCCTCGACCAGTCCCAGGTGCTGCCCATCATCGATCTCTATCAGGCCATCGACACGACTATGAAGCCCATCGTCGCGGCCGTCAACGGATTCGCCGTGGGCGGCGGAAACGTCCTGCACACCGTCTGCGACCTGAGCGTCGCCAGCGACAGCGCCGTGTTCCGGCAGGTCGGCCCCATGGTGGGCAGTTTCGACGCCGGCTACGGGACTTGGTACCTGGAGGACACGATCGGCCGGAAGCGGGCGAAGGAGATGTGGTACCTCAACCGCAAGTACACCGCCGATCAAGCGTTCGCCATGGGTCTCGTCAACGAGGTCGCCCCCGCCGCCGAGCTGGTCGCTCGCGCGCAGGAGGTGGCCGCCGAGATCGCGTCGAGGAGCCCGCTCGCGATCGCCGGGCTCAAGGCGGCATTTTCCGGGCGCCACAACGGTGTCTCCGGTCAGGCCCGCATGGCGCACGACCAGCTCCTCACCCTCTACTTGGCCACGCAGGAGGCGCACGAGACGAGCGCGGCCTTCGCCGATCGGCGGTCGCCGGACCCCGGGAAGTTCTGGTCGTGAGCTGGTTCGGACCACCGCTGACTTCCGATCAGCACGACGTTCTCAAGCTCGTCGACGAGTTGCTCCGTGACGTGGACCCCGACGACGTCGCGAAGGTTCGCGAGTTACCGGGTGCGCTGGCCGCGCTCGGGTTGTGGACCGTCGGGGTACCCGAAGAGCTCGGGGGTGGCGGCGCCGGCCGGCCGATCACCGCGTTGGTGATCGAGCGGATCAGCCGCGTGGTGCCCGAACTGGGCGTGGCTTGTGCGCACGCCCACGCCGCGGCGCTCGCCGTACCCGGCGACATCCGCGCGCTGCTGCACTCGGGCAGGATCGAGATCGTCGTGGTCGAGTCCTCGGCGCTCCACGTGTCGGTCGATCTCGCCGGTGGGCGGTGGACGGGGCAGATCGATCGATTCGACGCCTTCGATCCCGACCAAGCGCACGTGGTGCTGCTGGGGGCCGAGCCGGTGCTGGTCGAGCCGGCGGGGATCTCCGTCGGCCGAACACTGCGGACGACCGGCCTCAGCAGCTTTCGCACGGTGACGCTCACCCTCGACGGAACCTCCGTGCACCCGCTGCCTTCCGATGCGGCGGCAGTGCGGTCGAGCCTGCTCGCAGGACTTGCGGCGGTCGCGGCCGGCATCGCCGGAGCTGCCGTGGACGCGGCGAGCGCCTACGCCGCGCAGCGACACCAGTTCGGCGGCCCGTTGGCGGCCTTGCCCGTGGTCCGGGCGTCGTTGACCGACCAGGTGCAGCGCACAACCGCCCTCACCCACGCGGTCTTCGCCGGTGCGCCGGACTCGCTGGGTGCGATCGCCGTCGCCAGGCTGGGCTGCGACCTCGCGCTGGAGGTCGCGGACGCGGCGCTGCAGGTTCACGGCGGCTACGGCTATCTGCGCGAGTACCGGATCGAGCGGTTGCTGCGCGACGCCCTGTCGCTGCGTGCGTCCGCCGACATCACCGGCGCACCATCGATCCTTCAACCGGAGTGAGGAAACAATGTCCGACAACATCACGCTCGACGCCCGGCAATTTTCCGCTTCTGCCGAGCAGGACCTCACTCTTGAAGTGGCGCTCGGGATCGCGCGTTCGCTCCGCCCGCAACTGGTCGCAGAACAGGCCGCCACCGAGGCCCGCACCACCTATTCACCCGAGCTGCACCAAGTCTTCAAGGATGTTGGCTACTACCGGCTCCTGGTGCCCAGGGCCTACGGCGGCCTGGCCTGGACGATGCCCGACTTCGTGCGGCTGATGGGCGAGGTGGCGCGAGGCTGCATGTCCACCGGCTGGTGCCTGTGCCTCGGCGCGAGCCACGCTCTGCTGGTCAGCTCGCTCTGGCCGAGGTCGGCCCAGGACGCGGTGTTCGGGGACGGTCACGTCGTGATCCCGTCGACGGCGCGACCGGGTGGCCCGGCGACCCGCGTCGACGGTGGCTGGCGGCTCGACACCACGCATCCCTACTCGTCAGGGTCGCCGTACTCCACCCATTACGTGGGCCAGGCGTTCGAGTACGGGCCGGCCGGGGGCGCGCCGGTTCAGCAGATGCTCTTCGTCGCGCCTCGGGACGCCTACGAGATCAAGGACGACTGGGGGAACACGCTGGGACTGAAAGGCAGCGGGTCGAACACCATCGTCTTCCACGACGCCTTCCTGCCGGACGACCATGTCCTCGAGGGCACCATGCAGGTCGACATCAGGAGTTCGCACACGTCGCCGGGTTTCGAACAGCACGGCAACCCGATGCACCTGGCGCCGGGTCAAGGTTTCTTCGGCCTGGACCTGGCGACCGTGTTCGTCGGCGGGGCGTTCGGTGCGCTCGACGAGTACGAGCGCCTCATGCGGGAACGCAAGACCGCGGGTGACGCCGGGCGGGCGCCGGCCGCACGGCTCACCGACCCCGACTACCAGCGCTGGTTCGGCCTCGCCACCGCCCGGTTGAACTCGGCTCAGGCGATCATCCACGACACGGCGGAGCGCTGGATGGAGCTCTGCCACCGCGCCGCGGCCGGCGGCGAACCGTTCACGACAGCCGACGACATGATGCTCAACATGATGTGCCGCGAGGCGACCCGGCTCGCCTGGTCGACGGTGCAGGACACGATCTTCCGCACCGCGGGGTCGTCGGCGGCGGTCAACGGAGAGCGGATGGAGCGCGCCTACCGGGACCTGTCGCAGGCGTGGGGCCACGTGAACATGATCATCGAAGACTCGATGGCGCGGGCGTGGACGGCCCGGACCCTGGACTGAACCGGGGTGCCGGACGCTCTGGACGGAGCGGGTCTCCGCTCAGAGCGCGTGGTGCCGGGCCATGTCGAGCTGCGAGGTCATGGCCGCGGCCGCCTTGTCGGCGTCGCCCCGGACGATCGCGTCGACGAGCACGCCGGTCAGGTCGCGGGCGGCCGCGGCGTCTTCGGCCGGCAGGTCGCGCATGTACACCGGGATGGTGACGCCACTCATCGCGGAGACGAAGGACGCCAGCAGCCTGTTGCCGCTCGCCTCGGCCACCAGCGTGTAGACCGCCTGACCGAGCTCGAAGAGCTCGGGGTCGCGCGCATCGCGCGAGGGCCGGCTCATCATCTCGTTCTGCCGGTCGATCAGCCGGGTGAACTCGGCCACCTGCTCCTCGGTGCGGTTCTGCGCGGCGAGCCGCGCGGCAGGAACCTCGAGCATCCGGCGGACGTCGTTGATCTCGTCCATCGTGAGGCTGCCGAACTTGAGGATGGTCTCCAGCGAGCCCGAGATCAGGCTGGTGAGCGACTCGTGGTCGACGTTCTGGACGAAGCTTCCGCCGCCGGCGCCCGGCACCTTGGAGATGAGCCCCTCCGACACGAGGACGCGAAGCGCCTCCCGGACCGTCGAACGACTGACCTGGAACTCGCGCGACAGCTCGGCCTCGCTCGGCAGGCGTTCGCCACGCTTGAACGTCGAGGACACGATCGCGTCGCGAAGCTGCTTCTCGACCTGCTCGCGGGGCCGGCGGACGGGCTCGGGACTGAAGGGCATAACTTCGATTTTATCCAACACAGCTCTTCCCTACCACTTGGGGATTCGTCGGCTGTTCCGCACTGAAGGCCCTGTCTGGCAGCATACCATCAGACTGTAATTTGTTGGATGTTTGGAGGTGGGCGATGCGAGCCCTGGTCGTCACCGGTGACTGGCAGCCCCGGCCGGGCTACGTACCCGACGAAGAGGAGATCGCGGGCCGATGGGCGCGCAACGCCAGCCAGGTGTGGCGCCACCCCCAATGGGCGGCCGCCACCCTTCCCGATCCCGTCCTGCGGTCCGCGACGGATGTGCTCGTCCGCGTGCGGGCCAGCGGCGTCGCCGTGTCGACACTGCGAATGACGGCCACCGATGACGACGGCTACGTCACCCTCCCCTATCGCATGGCTCTCCCGCTCGTCCCCGGGCACGAGTTCGCGGGGGAAGTCGTCGAGGTCGGCTCCGCGGTGCGCGACCTTCGGGTCGGTGACGCGGTGGCGGTCGAGACGCTCCGGCCGTGCGGCCGGTGTCCTGCCTGCCGACGTGGTCAGGTCAATGCGTGCCTGGACGGACAGTTCGCCGGGTTCGACATCGACGGCGGCCTCGCCGAATACGCGGTCGTGCCCTCCGCCCACGCTCGTTCGCTGGAGGCGCTCCGAGAGCGCTTTGACGACGACGGTGTCTTCCAGGTCGGAGCCCTCTGCGAGCCCGCCGCGATCGTCTACAACGGACTGTTCGAGGTGGACCGGCACCTGCGACCGGGCATGCGCGTCGGGGTCCTGGGGTGCGGCCCGCTGGGGCTCGCCGCGGTGGCGTTGGCCAGAGCCGCGGGGGCAGCTCGAGTCCTGGCGTTCGATCCGGTCCCCGGCCGCGCCGGCCTGGCCGAGCTGCTCGGCGCGGATCGAGGCTGGTCGGAACGCGACCTCGAGCCCGCCGCGCTTCCCTCTGTCGTGCAAGACGAAACGGCCGGGCGTGGCGTCGACGTCGTCGTCGATGCCAGCGGGGCGCCCGGGGAGGTGCTGCCCGTGGCGCAGCACCTGCTCGCCATCGGCGGCCACGTCGTGCATCTCGGTGTCGGTGGCCCGCCGGGTTCGTTCCGGCCGAAGGCGACGATGGGGCGCGCGGCGACCCACGCGTTCAGCATGGGGCACATCGGTGGCTTCGACCCGGTCATCGCCCTGCACGCCGCCGGGAGGATCGATCTGACTCCGATGGTCGGCGGGCGCTGGGCCCTGCACGAAGGCCTGGCCGCGGTCGAGCACGCCACTGACAAACGTGTCGCCAAGACCCTCGTCGTTCAGACCTGAAGGAGAGCCGTTGCCGCCGGCAGACTGGCCTCCACCTGCGCCGCGGCGGCTCGGAGGTCCGAGGCCCACCGCTTGATCCGTTCGCCCGAGGCGGGCGTCGGCAGCTGGGCGAGCCTGAGGAGCAGGACGACGTTGCCGTCCTCGCCGAGGACGGGCGCCATGAGGCCGCCGATGTCGTATTCCCGTTCGTCGGCGAAGTCGGCGGTGTCCACCGACGGCATGGACTCCGCCATGCGCGCCAACAGCGCTCGCTCGCGTGCCGGAGTGAGGTCGCCGGCGGCGTACTCGACCATCATGGCCGCGACGTCGGCCTGATCGCCGGATCCGCTGGAGGCGATCTGCCACGCGGCGTAGCCCCGTGCCCGGATCGCCGCCAGCCGCTGCCGGTGGGCCGCGAGCCGGTCCGGGTCCTTGCCCACCATCGCCAGCCATCGCGCCACGGCTTCGTCCGACGCCCATGCCACATACGCCTCGCCGAGTGGTGGCTTCATCGGCAACCTCTCCCCGAGAAGCTCCCGCATGACCGCGGATCCGCCGTGCGCGGTGGCCGCGGTGGTCAGTTCGAACTCGTTCACGGCGACGAGCACGGCGGCCTCGCAGGCCAGATCGCGGGCCAGGACCTCGATCTGCGGGCGAGCCAGGTCCGCGAGCCGGATTCCCGAGATCAGGTCGGCATCGCCGCCGGCCGTCATGCCGTGGGGCGAGAAGCCGCCGTATCCGCCCTGGAAGAACAGCAGCGGCGTGACCTGCCGGCGCACCTCCATGGACTCGACGTCGCAGACCTGGATGAAATGATCTCCCGCTTCGATGGCCTGTCGCGGCGCACAGTGGACGTGCGCCACCGCTCCGGCGATGGCCGGCGCTCCGGCCGGGGACGCACTCCATTCGACGCCCCTGAACTTGGCGGGCACCGGGCTCGACATCGTCCGGCACAGCTCCACCTGGTCGTGCGCGAGCACGTTGATGCAGAAGGACCGCGCGGTCCGGAGCCGCGCGAACGTCCTGGACGCCCGAGTGGGCAGGAACGCCACCAACGGCGGATCGAGCGAGACCGCGGTGAAGGTCCCGATGACCATGCCCACGGGTTCGCCGTCGTCCGCGATCCCGGTGACCACCGTGACGCCGGTCGGGTAGTGCCCCATCACTTCGCGGTAGCGCAGTGAGTCGATCAGGGGAAGCGGGTCGGTCATGGCAGCTCCTCGGGTCGTTGACACCGGAGTACATCCTCTGTGAACTGTCAGACATTTGCAAGAGATCGAGTGACCAGCACCGCGCGACCATTGACGCAGGTTGTGATCGCGGTTACGTTGGCGATCGATAAACATCGCACATTAGACCGAGGTGTCTCTTGTCCGTCAAAACCACCCGGCGCCGTGTGGCGTCCCTGCTCGCCGGCGTCGTGGCGTTGGCATCCGGCGTCTCCGCCTGCTCGAGCGGTTCCTCGGCCGGGGCCGCGAACGGCGAGACGCTGACCATCTCGGTCTCGGGCGATCCGCTCAATCTCGATACGGCGAACTGCGTCCCGTTGGTCTTCTGCAGCGTCGCCTACGACCCCTTGATCCACATTTCTCCCGGTACCGGCGAACTGCAGCCGGGTCTGGCCACCTCCTGGGAGTGGGTCGACAAGGAGCACCGCACGTTCCGCCTGACGCTCCGCCAGGGAGCGAAGTTCGGGGACGGCGCGCCGCTGAACGGCGAGGCCGCGGCGGCGTCGCTGAACTCGTACCTCCAGGCGCCTGGGCCCTTCGCGTCGCTCAGCTACCCGCTGAAGGGAGCACAAGCCGCCGGGTCGGACAAGGTCGACGTGCAGTTCGCGGAGCCGGTCTCCACCCACTACGCCCTCTACCTGCTCGCCGGCCAGAGTGGTGTCGGATACGTCGTGGGCCCCAAGGGCGCGGCCGACCGCAAGAACCTGCTCGCGGACACGGACGGCATCGGCCCTTACAAGCTTGATCCCACCCAGACCGTCAAGTCGGTCAAGTACGTCTACGTCCCGAATCGCCAGTACCCCAACCAGGACGCGATCAAGTACGAAAAGGTCGTCCTGAAGCCCGTGATGAACCCGCAGACCCGGCTGAACTCGATCAGGTCGGGCGAGGTGGACTGGGCCCTCAACATCGCGCCGACGGACCTGTCCGCCGTCACGCAGAGCGGCGCCTCGATCGCTCGCGGTCCGCTCGGATCGTTCGCCTCGATGGCGCTGATCAAGCGCGCGAACGGCCCCTTGGCCGACGAGCGGGTCCGCCAGGCTCTCGCCTACGCGACTCCGCGCCAGGACATCGCCACGGCGATCTTCGGGACCGACGCGGTCCCGACCAGTTCCGTCGTCGCCGACGGCGCGGAGGGCCGCAACGCGGGCGGCGTGAACCAGTACGCGTACAACCCGGAGAAGGCGCGGCAGCTGCTCGCCGAGGCGGGACACGCCAACGGACTCAAGATCCAGGTCTTCGACCCGTCGTTCTTCGATCCGGGAAGCGCCGTCGGTCAGGCGCTCAAGGCGGCCTACGCGAAAGTCGGCGTGACGCTCGATCTCGTGCCCAGCGACGCGTCCCCGGGCGTGGTCGCCCAGCAGATGGGCAAGTACGACGCGGTGATCATGACCAACGGCGCGAACGGCCTCTCGGAGGCGGTCTTCACCATGTTCCGGCCGATGGGGCTGGCGAACCCGCTGGGCGTCCCCCTCGATCCCCAGCTGACCGACCTGATGCGGGCGGCTGCCACCACCGCGGACCCGCAGGATCAGGAGGCGAAGATCAGGATCGCCACGGCGCGCCTCGACGAGCTGGTCTACGCGGTCCCGATCGCCAGCATTCCCACCCTGCAAGCCATCAGCTCCAAGGTCGCCAACGTGCGCGAGAAGTTCTGGACCATCGAAATGAACCCGTTCAGCCCCGTCGCGAGCGAGGCCTGGCGTCCGGCGAAGTGACACCGGGTGTCCCCTGTGGACCGACGGACCGCGCGGGCTCGATCCGGGAGCCATCGCCGCCGACCTCCCGTCCGAAAGCTGGGAGCGTGCCGACGCGATCAATCCGACGGGAGTCCTCCATGGAATCGGGGCTGCCCTGAACGGCGCTTGAAGTATCAGAACCCGGTGTAGGTGACCCGAAGCGGTCGGAGTCGAGGAGAAGTCTTGTCAGCGAGAGTCGAGATAGCCAGGACGGCCGTTCGTGCCCCGTCTCCGAGCACCGTTCGTACGGTCGAGGCGACCGGCGTCGCCAGTCTCACGCCGGACGTGCGCCGACGGCAGCCAGCCGAGCAGACCGCCGGAGATCGTTCCCGATCGGACCGGATCGGCCGGCTGCCGTGATCCGGCTGATCGCGCGCCGCCTGCTGCTCGCGGTGCCACTTCTCCTGATCGTCTCCACGCTGACGTTCGTGCTCACCGCCGTGGCACCCGGGGATCCGGCCGCGACCATCCTGGGCAGCTCGGCCACCCCGGAGTCGATCGCCGCGCTCAACGCGAAGCTCGGTCTGGACGACCCCGTCGTCGTGCAGTACTGGCGCTGGCTCGGGCATGCGGTCACGGGCGACCTCGGCACGTCGGTCGTCACCTCCCAGAGTGTCGGCCAGGCGATCGGAACGCGGCTGCCGACGACGCTCTCCCTGGTGCTGCTCGGCACTCTGGTCGCCGCGGTGGCCGGGATCGGGCTCGGCATGGTGAGCGCTCTCGGCGGCCGCCGCCTCGGCCGCGTGACCGACGTCCTGGCCGTGGTCGGCTACGTCATCCCGAACTTCTGGCTCGGCCTCATGCTCGTCTACTTCCTGTCGGTGAAGCTCGGCTGGTTCCCGGCAACGGGCTATGTCGGACTCGGCGACTCGCCGGGAGGCTGGCTTCACTCCCTCGTCCTGCCCGTCACCGCACTCGCGGTCATGGGGGCCACCGCCGTGGCGAAGCAGACGCGCGACGCGATGCGTGAGGTGATGGGCCGCGAGTTCGTCACGGCGCTGCGCGCGGACGGCTTCTCCGAACGGCAGATCGTGTTTCGCCATGGGCTGCGCAACGCGGCGATCCCCATCGTGACGGTGACCGGGGTGCTGTTCATCGGCATGTTCGGGGGAACCGTTCTGGTCGAGTCGGTTTTCGTCCTCCCCGGCCTGGGCGGGCTGGCGGTCAGCTCCGCGCAGACCGGTGACCTGACGATGCTCCAGGGCGTCGCCGTCGTGTTCTGCCTGGCGGTCGTCGCCGCGAACCTCGCCGTCGACCTCGCGTACGGATGGCTCAACCCGAAGGTGCGTGTGCAGTGAACGACGCAACCGCCGCTGTGCCGGTCCCGCCGCCGAACCCGCTGCAGACCGTCCTGCGCCAGTACCTCCGCAACGGTCTCGCCACCGGTTCGCTGATCGTCCTGGCCGTGATCGTCGCTGCCTGCGTGCTCGCGCCCTTGCTGACCTCGGGTGGACCGAACCAGGTGGACCTGGGGCACAGCCTCGCGGGACCGAGCGCACAGCATCTCCTCGGAACCGACCAGCTGGGCCGCGACCTGTTGACCCGCCTGCTGTACGGCGGCCGGACCACGCTCTTGAACGCCTTCGTCGTCAGCTTCGTCGCCGTGGCCGTTGCGGTCCCCCTCGGCGTGGTGGCGGGGTACGCCGGCGGGTGGGTCGATCGTGTCGTGATGACGGTGACCGACGTCGGTCTCTCGCTTCCCGCCATGGTGGTCATGCTCGTCGTGGTGTCGACGTTCTCCGGGCACCTCGGATTGGCGATGATCGCTTTGGGGTTCCTCCTCGCACCGCCCATCGTGCGCAACGTCCGCGGCCCGGCTTTGGCGGTGAAGGGCGAGCTCTTCGTCGATGCGGCTGTCGTCGCCGGCCTGCCGTCACGACGGATCATCTTCCGGCACGTCCTGCTCCGGGTCCTCGGGCCCGTGCTGGTCCAGGGTGCCCTCGCCACGGCCATCGCACTGCAGTTCACCGTCGGCTTGTCGTTCCTGGGCTTCGGGGCGAAGCCCCCGGACCCCGACTGGGGCTCGATGATCGCCGAGGGGTCCCAGGTCCTCAACTCGAGTCCCTGGCCCCTCGTGTCCGGCGGCGTTGCCTTGGGGCTGGTGTCGCTCGCCTTGGTGCTGATCGGTGACGGCGTCCGCGATGTCGCGGTCGAGGCATGGAGCGGCGCACCCACCCGCCGGAGGCGTTCGCGGAAGCCGGGCCCCGGGGTTCTTGCCGGGCGAGCGCAGCGGCCCGCCGACGCCGAACCGACGCCGGCCGGCG
The DNA here is from genome assembly GCF_017308975.1 of Amycolatopsis sp. MtRt-6. Classification (GTDB taxonomy): domain Bacteria; phylum Actinomycetota; class Actinomycetes; order Mycobacteriales; family Pseudonocardiaceae; genus Amycolatopsis. The sequence continues at coordinate 41,296 of NZ_JADWPD010000028.1, forward strand.
AAACGCTGCTGACGCTCCGCGACGTTTCCGTGGCGTACTCCGCCAGTGACGGCCCGCGGTGCGTCGCGAGCGACGTCAGCTTCTCGATCGCGGCCGGGGAATCGGTCGCCGTCGTCGGCGAGTCGGGGTGCGGCAAGAGTTCGATCGCACGAGCCATCGCCCGCCTGCTTCCGCATGGCGGGGAGATCGTCGCGGGCTCCATCCGGTTCGACGACTACGACGTCGCGACGCTGGAGGGCCGCTCCCTCCACGGCTACCGCCGCAACGCCGTCAGCTACATCGCTCAGGATCCGATGACGGCCCTGGACCCGACCCTGCGGGTGGGAGTCCTGCTCCGCCGGATCGTCCAGGCCGGCGACGGGCTCTCGCGCAAGCAGGCCGAGGCCCGCGTGCTCGACCTGCTCGAACAGGTTCAGCTTCCGGATCCCGCCGGCGTGGCCAAGCGCTTTCCGCACGAGCTCTCCGGCGGGATGGCACAGCGGATCGGAATCGCGCGCGCGATCGCGACCCGGCCGCGCCTGCTCATCGCGGACGAGCCGACGACCGCGCTCGACGTCACCGTGCAGTCCGAGATCCTGAGCCTCCTGCGCTCGCTGCAGAAGGACCTGGGCATGGCACTTCTCCTGGTGAGCCACGACTGGGGCGTGGTGGCGCAGGTCTGTGACCGGGCCCTGGTGATGTACGCCGGCGAGCTGGTCGAGCACGGGCAGCTGAACAGGATCACGCACGAGCCGGCTCATCCCTACACCTCGGCGCTCCTCGCGTGCCGTCCCGCCACCATCGTCGACGACGACCTGCCGCTTCCGACGATCCGCGGTGCGGTCTCGGCGCCGGGAGAGTGGCCGACCGGGTGCCGTTTCGCGTCGCGCTGCGACTTCAGCACCGATCAGTGCCGGTCGGCAGCCGTTCCGCTGACCGAAGTGGACGGAGAGCACAGTGTGCGCTGCCTGAACCCCCTTCGCGTCGGCCCCGAACACGAGGAAGTGTCGGAACGTGTCTGAGTCCCCCCTGCTCGAGGTCTCCGACCTGACGATCGAGTACCGGCGCGGCATCCACCGGGTCACCGCGGTCTCGGACGTGAACTTCACGATCCGGGCCGGCCGGACGCTCGGCCTGGTGGGCGAGTCCGGCTCGGGAAAGACGACGATCGGTCGCGCCATCCTCGGGCTGGTGCCCATCAGCGCCGGACGCATCCTGTTCGACGGGCAGGACGTCAGCGCCGACGCGCATCGTCGCCGGCGCCGGGAACCGGGCCAGATCCGGGCGATCTTCCAGGACCCGTACAGCTCGCTCAACCCGTCGCTGCCGGTCGCCGTCAGCGTCGCCGAGGAGGTGCCCCGGAGCCGGCGCGTGCGGAGCGAAGCGTTCGCCAGGCTCTCGGACCTGTTCGACCGCGTGGGCCTGCCCCGCGCGGTGGCGGCGAGCTACCCGGCGCGGCTCTCCGGAGGGCAGCGCCAGCGCGTCGCCATCGCGCGCGCCCTCATGAGCGATCCGAGCCTCATCATCTGCGATGAGCCGGTCAGCGCGCTCGACGTGTCAGTCCAGGCGCAGGTGCTGAACGTCCTCAAGGACGCGCAGCGCGCCAATTCGCTCAGCTACTGCTTCATCGGTCACGACCTCGACGTCGTGCGCTACATGTCCGACTGGATCGTGGTGCTCTACCGCGGCCGGGTGCTCGAGGACGGGCCCGCGCAGACGGTGGCCCGTCGCCCACGCCACCCGTACACCCAGGCCCTGGTCGCGGCCTCGCCCGAGCTCGACCGGCCGGCTCAGCCGCGCCCCGTGCGCGATCCTCGCCCCGAGCCACCGCGGGGCGGAGGCTGCCCCTTCGCCCCCAGGTGCGGGTTCGCGGAGGACCGGTGCTGGGTCGAGCTGCCGCCGGTCCACCCCGCAGCCGACGGCGGACACGTGGCCTGCCACCGCTATGACGCCGCCGCGGACACGACGGCCGGAGTCCTCCTCTGAGTGCGACCGGAGAACCACAGCTCATGCTCGAACCCGAACGCCGGCGTCAGTCGGTCCTGCGCATCTACGACGCCCTGACCGCCGGACGCCTCCACGACGAGAGCGGCGACGATCTCGAGACGATCTTCTGGCCGGACGCCCGCCATCACCGCTCCGCCCAGCCGCTCGGCGACGGGCCGTCCGGAGCGCGTCAGCTCTACCGCGAGCTGCAGGCTCGCCTTCCCGGAGTCGTCGCGACGGTGAAGCGAACCGTCTCCGATGGCGAGTTCGTGGCCGTGCACTGGCAGGCTTCGACGGATCCGCGTGACGAGTTCAGCGGCGAGTCCTGGTGTGAATTCTTCCGCTTCGCCGGCGACCGGGTCGCGGAGCACTGGCAGCTCCACGCCGCCGTGCCGCCGAGCACGGTCAGCGGGAGGTCGGTGTTCGGCGATGCCTACCAGGGCACTCACGGTACGGAGGAAGGGGACGCCGCTCTGACGGAGATCAACCGCGAGATCGCGTCGGCGGCCTTCGCCCGGTTCCTCGAGTTCGACCCCACTGTCGTGGCCGATCACTGGGGCGAGGTCTACCTCCAGCACAACGAGAGCATCCCCGACGGTCCTGACGCCCTCCGCCGCTCCCTGGCGGAAATCGGCGGCCTTCCGGATGAGTTCAGGCCGAGCTTCACGGTGGTCGTCACGGTCGCCGAAGGCGATCTGGTGTGGCTCCTCGAGCGCGTCCGCGTCGGAAAGCTGACCGGCCTCGGTGTCGACATCTTCCGGCTGGCCGATCGCCGGATCGTGGAGCACTGGGACATCCCGGCGCTCAGACCCGATCGCCGGGGTTGAGCAGGAAGTCCTTGCTCCACCCCGGCGACCGTTTCCGGCGCCGCCGTGTCAGACCGCGGCCGTCGCCGACTCCTCGATCCACTCCACGGGCGCGCCCTCCTGGACGATGCGGTTCTCGAGGTGACCGATCCCGTCGATCTCGACCCGCACGATGTCACCGGGTGCGAGGAAGCGGTTCTCCATGACGCCGACGCCGCCGGGGGTACCGGTCGCGATCACGTCGCCCACCTCCAGGGTCGCGGCGCTCGACAGTTCCTCGATCAGGCGGTAGCAGTCGAAGATGAGGTTCTCCGTGGTGGAGCTCTGCCGCACCTCGCCGTTGACGATCGTGCGGATCGGCAACCGATGCGGGTCGACCTCGTCGGGCGTGACGAGCCACGGCCCGATGACGCCGTGCCCGTCGAACGACTTGCCGAGCACCCACTGGCCCCCGCGCATCTGGAAGTCCCGGACGCTGTAGTCGTTGACGACCGTGAAGCCGGCGATCACCCGGTGGGCGTTCTCCCTGCTGACGTGCCGGCAGCGCTTGCCGATCACGACTCCCAGCTCGCACTCGAAGTCGAGCCGGTCGGACACCGCGGGCCGCTCGACGTCGGCGTAAGGTCCGGTGACGGTGTTGGGCATCTTCGCGAAGACGGTCGGGAACTCGGGGAACGGCTTCCCGGTCTCGCGGACGTGCTCGGCGTAGTTCATCCCGATCGCCCAGAACTTCGGCGGCCGGGGAATCGGCGACATCAGCGTCGAGGGGTCCAATGCCGACCGGGCGGCCCCCGAAGCGATCGCGTCCGCGATCACGCCGAGACCGACCTCGCCGAGCTCGAGGACCCCCACCAGCGTGCCGGGCAGTCCGGGCGCCGCCTTCGCGATCTCGACGATTTCGTCGCCGACCACGACCACCGCCGCCGGACCGGACTCTGTACGCACTGTCGCAAGCCGCATCGGGCGTCTCCCGTCTCCTTCCGAACCTGTCGGAAGTGCATCGTCGAAAGTGAGAGGCGAGAACCTCCCCGCTGAAGTTTGACATCAAAATGATCGATTGACAAATGTCAGACAGATGCCATAGCGTCGGCTCCGGGCGGGCGGTGTGCGCGCCGGCCGGATTCGCCACGAGGCGGGACGCGGGCACGCCCGAGACAGCGATGGGAAGTAAGCAATGACCACTGTGGATGTGGATCCGACCAGCACTGGACAGCCCGCATCGGTGGGCGCGGGTGAGCCGGACTTCGAGGAGCGCACAGACCGTCTCATCGAGAAGGCGAAGGTGCTGATTCCGACCCTGCGCGCACGCGCGCAGGAAGCCGAGGCGCTGCGCTACCAGCCGCCGCAGACCGTCAAGGACGCCGAGTTCCTCATGGATGCGCTCACCCCGCGCGTGTGGGGCGGCCAGGGGCTGGGATCCCGCGCGCTCTGCGAAGTCGCCCGCGTTCTGGCGCACGGCGACACGTCCGCGGCGTGGACGCTGGCGTTCCTGATGGAGCACAGCTGGATGGCGGCCCACCTCAACTGGGACGCGCAGAAGGAGATCTTCGCCGGGCGGACCTTCATCCTCGCCTCCGCGCCGCTGACGCCGGCCGGCAAGGGCGAGAAGGTCGACGGCGGATTCCGGGTCAGCGGCACCTTCCGCTACGCCTCGGGGCTGTGGAACTCGACGCACACCTTCCTTTCGACGATGGTCACGATCGACGGCGCCATGACGCCGACGACGTTCCTCATCGAACTGGACCAGCCCGGCGTCACGATCAACGACGACTGGCACATGTCCGGCATGGCGGCCACCGGGAGCGCGAGCGTCACGCTCGACGACGTCTTCATCCGCGACAGCTACAGCATCCCGCTCGAGGAGATGCTGTCCATCGACAAGCACCCCGGCACGTCGCACGAGGAGAAGTTCCTCCGCTACCCGCCCTTCGCGAGCCTCGGGATGATGATCACCGCCATCGCGCTGGGCTCCGCCGAGGCCGTGGTCGACATCGTGAAGTCGCGCCTAGGGACGACCCGGGCCTTCGGTGGCGCGACGCGCCAGGACCTGCCGCAGTCCCGGATGCGGTTCGCGGAAGCGTGGGAGAAGCTCCGCTGCGCCCAGCTGCTCTACACGCACATCCTGGAGGGCTCGATCCGGAAGTGCGACGCGCTGGAGCCGTGGAGCCAGGAAGAGATCGGGCAGATCGAGCTCGATCAGACCACGATCGTCCACCTCGCGCAGGAGCTGATCGGCATCCTCTGCGACGGCATGGGCTCGAGCCCGTACCAGAGCAAGGAGGCGCTGCAGCGCTACCGGCGGGACATCAACGTGATCGCCAACCACGCGTTCATGGACTGGGACCTGGTGGCCGAGCGGTCCATCCGCTACGTCCTGGGTCTCGGCACCCGTTCCACCGACATGTTCCGCAGCCAGGTCACCGCGCAGGGCGGAGTCGCGAACGACCGCATTCCGGGGGCCACCGACAACGAGGAGAAGACGATGAAGGCAGCAGTGCTCAACGAGGTCGGTGGCGTTCCCGCCGTCGGTGAGTTCGACGCTCCCCAGCCGGGTCCGGGCGAGCAGGTCGTCGACGTGATCGTCGCGGCGCTCAACCCCATCGACCTGCGGCTTGCGGCGGGTGGCCCGTTCGGTCCTCCGGTGGTTCCCTCTGTTGTCGGTTCCGAGGGCGTGGGCCGGCTCGCCGACGGCACCAAGGTCTACTTCAGCGACGCGAAGGCACCGTATGGGGCGCTCGCCGAAAAGGTCCTGCTCGGCGACCGTTCGCGCTCCTACGCCATCCCCGACGGCCTCGACGACGGTCTCGCGGCGGCGCTCGGCACTTCGGGCATCACGGCGCTGACCGCCCTGCAGTGGCGCGCCGAACTCCGGGCGGGTGACGAGGTGCTGGTCCTGGGCGCCACCGGCGCGGTCGGCCAGGTCGGCGTCCAGGCCGCCAAGCTCCTCGGCGCCGGCCGGGTCGTCGGTGCGGGGCGGAGCGCCGAGACGCTCGAGAAGCTCAAGAGCGACGGGAAGATCGACGACTTCGTCGTGCTCGGCGGCCAGGATGACGCGGCAGAACTGAAGGCGTCGGCCGCGATCGGCTTCGATGTCGTGCTCGACACCGTGATGGGCCCGGCCTTCGAGGCCGCGCTCCCCGCCACGAAGATGGGCGCTCGCTACGTGGTCGTGGGCATGTCCGGCGGAACGCCTGCCAGCTCGATCGCCTACCCGTTCCTGACCGGCCGGAGCGTGTTCGGGTTCCTGAAGCCGTTCGTGCCGCTCGATGCCTGGGAGGCCGCCTACCAGCAGCTGGTCGGCTGGGCGAACGCCGGGCAGCTGAGCATCGAGGTCGAGCGCGTGCCGTTCGCGTCGATCGGTGACGCGTGGGGCCGGATCCTGTCCAGCCCGCACCGCAAGCTCGTCGTCGAGATCTGATCTCGACGACGAGCGGCGTGCCGGCTCAACCCGCCTGTTCGGTTCCGATCGAGACGGCGGCGAGGATCGCGGGCTCATCGGCCCGGTTGGTCCACGCGTGGCTGGTGCCGTTCTGGATGACGACGTCGCCGGCCCGCAGGTGGGTCTCCTCCCCCGTGTCGAGGCCGAGCCACAGTTCGCCGCTGAGCACGATCTGGTAGTCGACGGTCCGCGTCGCGTGGAAGCCCGGCCGATCGGGGTCGAACGTGTCGGCCAGTCCGGGAAGCTCGCGTGCCTGCTCCTCGCCTGCCGCCTCGAAGTCCACGTCCGAGAGAGCGGCGGCGGGAGGGAACCTCACGATGGTCAGCGCCGAGCCGCCCGGACCGGGCATGAGCGTCGTGAGGCTCGGCGTCGGGTCCGCCGGCGTTCCCGCCGGCGCGACCGCGCCGGCCAAGGACCAGACCACGGTGTTGCTGAACCCGGGCAGGTGTTCGAAGTCGTGGGTCCGCGGCGCGGGCCCGTCGGAGACGACGCAGCTGCGTCCGTCCCGGTCGAAGCCGGTGACGACTCGGCGGATCTTCATCGGTTCTCGTTTCTGTCGGCCCGCGGTGCTTCCGGGGATGCACTCGATGGTACTAAATGTCAGATGTTCAACATAGGACTGAAGTCTGACCTCAGTCCGTGACCGCCGAAGGTGCCGAGCTGATGCGTGCCGTGGTGATCAATGGCGAATGGGCGCCGCGCCGTGACCTCTCCCCGGAGGAGGTCGCAGGCCGGTGGGCGCGAGATGCCACGGCGGCCTGGCGCGAGCCGACGTGGACGCTGGGCGAGCGTGCGGTGCCCGGCTTGGCGGGCCCGTACGACGTGCTCGTGCGGAGCAGGGCGGTCGGCATCTGCGGGTCCGATGTCCATCTCTACGAGACGGACGACGAGGGGTATGTGCTGCTCCCCTACCGGGTACGGCTACCGCTCGTCCCCGGGCACGAGATCGCCGGCGAGGTGGTCGAGGTGGGCGCCGGGGTACGGGGTGTCCGGCCGGGTGACCCGGTGGCGGTGCAGACGCTGCAGTACTGCGGACGGTGCGGTGCCTGCCGGTCCGGGCTCCCCGGCCACTGCGCCGACGCCGAGGACAGCGGCTTCACCATCGATGGCGGGATGGCCGAGTTCGTGCTGTCGAGGGAGAGCAACGTCCGCTCCCTCGCCGCTGTGCGCGAGCGGTATTCCGAGCGCGACACCTATGAAATCGGTGCGCTCTGCGAACCGGCCAGCGTCGCTTACGTCGGATTGTTCCTGCGCGGCGGCGGATTCCGCCCCGGCGGCGTCGCGGCAGTCCACGGCTGCGGGCCGATCGGGCTCGCTTCGGTTTCCCTGCTCCGCGCGGCCGGCGCGGCGAAGGTGCTGGCGTTCGACACGGAGCCGGCTCGGTGCAAGCTCGCCGAGTTGGTGGGAGCGGACGCCGCCTACGACGTCACCAAGCTGCGTGGTGACGGAATGCGTCCGTCCGATGTGGTTCTGGAGCAGACGTCCGGCGAAGGCGCCGACGTCTGCGTCGAGGCCGCGGGGGCGGCTGCGGCCGTCCTGCCGGAGATCGAGAGGTCGATCTCGGTCGGCGGCAAGGTGGTGCTGCTGGGTTCGGAGAGCGGCGCGGTACCGATGCAGACGATGGCCTACCTGCTGCGCGGGGCGAGTGTGCACGGGTCGATCGGGAACATCGGTGGGCTCGATCCCGTCATCGCTCTGCATGCCGCGGGCCGGATCGACCTTCGCCCGATCGTCACCGCGCGCTTCGAGCTGGCTGCGGCGACCGATGCCGTGCGGCAGGCTTCGCTGCGCCAGGACGCGAAGATCCTCGTCAAAGTGTGACGCCCGCAGTCCACAAGGCCCGCCGGACCGCTCGGTCCGGCGGGCCTTGTGCTCAACGCCGAGCGCGCAGCTTCCGGGGCCAGATCCCCTGCTTTCCGGCCTGGAGGATCCCGTTGGGGTCCACCGCGTCCTTGATCGTCTCGACGAACCGCAGATACGCGTGGTCGTTGAAGTCGAAGGTCGCCGCCACGGCGTCCATCTTGAAGATGTGCGAGCGGTACAACCCGTACCCCTCGGCCGCGATCCGCTTGAGCATGGGGTCGTAGTTGTCGTAGATGCGCTTGGTCTTCTCGGCGTCCTTGGGGTCGAAGAACATCACGGACACGACCAAGATGCTGGTCGGGAGGAGCATGCAGCCGGCGGCGTACGGCTCGCCGAACTCCTCGTACATGCCGCGCACCAGCCGGATCATCTTGAGCACCTCGGTGCCGACGAGGGGCCCGACGGGCGAGAAGTCGAGGTGGCCGGTGTCCGGGCCGAAGGGAACCTTGTACAGGTCGAGCAGCTCCATGCCGGGGATCCCCGCCTGGACCTTGTCGTCGTGGATCCCCTCGAGCGGACCGGTCCGGTCGGTCCCGTCGAACACCTTGCGGCCTATCTCGACACCGGGAATCGCGCCGAGGACCCGCTCGACGATGCGCCACTTCGCCTCGACGATCTCGTCGTATCCGTAGAGCGCGAAGCGCAGCGCCCACTTCTGACTGTCCGGGTCGAGGTCGGGCTGTCCCTCGGCGTTGGCGGCGACGCCGCGGCCGAGGAACGGGTAGTTGTTGATCGTCTCGTCGAGCATGAGCTCGCGCATGGCGTCGATGACCGGGACGATGATCTCGTCGCCGTCGAAGTGGACCCAGCAGGATGCGTACTTCTCGGGCCGCTTCATCAGCCGCCAGCCGATCTGCGTGACGATCCCCATGTTCGACTGGAAGAACAGGCCGTCGACCATCGGGCCGAACCCGAAGGGGTAGGCGTGGAAGGCGCGGTTGCCCGCCATGGCCCCCATGCCGGTGCGCATCAGCTCGCCGTTCGGCAGCACGACCTCCATGCCGACGACGTTCTCGGCGTGTGAGCCGATGCGCGTGTGCCCACGGCCGTACTCGAGGCTGTTGCCGATCACCGATCCCCAGCCGAGGTCCGGGATGGACGACCACCACTCACCGCCGTGCTCCTCGAGCGCGTCGACCAGGTCGAACCAGCGAACGCCGGGTTCGACGACCGCGTAGCCCAGCTCGGAGTCGACCTCGAGCACCCGGTTCATCCGGGACAGGTTGACGAGGATGGAGCCGGGCACCCTCGGCGAAGCGCCACCGTACCCGTAGTTGCGGCCGGTGCTCACCGTCCACAGCGGAACCTCGAACTCGTTCGCGATGCGAACGACGGCCTGCACCTCCTCGACGCGGGCGGGCAGCACTGCCGCCGCCACGTCGAGGTCGTCCGAGCCCAAGACCCAGAAGGGGTCCCGGAACTCGTCGAGGTCGGCGCGGCTCCTGAGCACGGCGTCGGCCCCGAGTGCCTTCTCGATCGCGTCGACGGCTCGGGCGACCGCCTCCTGGTCCACCAGCTGGGCGTCCATCCACCAACTCCTCTACGACGGATCCTGTGCGCGATGGGATGATAGTCTGACATTTGCCACTTGGTGAAGACTGGATTGATGACCTTCCAGGCCATATTGTGACTGCCAGGCGCTGCGGGGACGAGGAGAGAGGTTCGACCATGAGTACGAACAGGCCGGCGGACGTCCCGGTGGTCATCGCGGGCGGCGGCCCCGTCGGTTCGTCGCTGGCGATCGACCTGGCGCTGCGCGGTGTGCCGAGCATCGTCCTCGAGCGACGGGAGCGCGGAAAGCCGTTCCTGCTGCGCACCAACATGACGAACGTGCGCTCGATGGAGCACTTCCGCCGCTGGGGCATGGCGGACGCGTTGCGCGAGAACGACCCGGTGCCCGAGGACATCCAGCGCGACGTGTCGTTCGTGACCCGCCTCAACGGCCATCTCATCCTCAACCTGCCCCGTTCGTACGAGTGGAGCGAGCCGCTGCCGTTCGCGTCCGAGGTCGCCGAATGGGCTCCGAACGAGGGCATCGAGAAGACCATGTGGGCCCGGGTCGCCGAGCTGCCCCTGATCGACTACCGCAACGAGAACGAAGTGGTCACCTTCGCGCAGGACGACGACGGTGTCAGCGTCGAGGTCAAGGCCGCGGACGGTGTCGCCTACCGGGTCCGCGGCTCCTACCTCGTTCTCTCCGACGGCTCACGCGGGAACCTGCGCCGGGTCCTGAACGTGCGCCACGAGGGCCGGACCCTGGCGATGAGTCTCTCGTGGCACTTCCGTTCCAGGCAGCTCCGCGAGGTCTGGACCGCAGGACCTGCGGTGTCGATGGCCTACTTCTACAACGAGGACCGCGGAAGCGACTTGATCACGTCGCAGGGCCCGGACACCTGGCAGTACTTCGCCGGCCCGGCGCCGCAGGGCATCGACGGCGACGACTGGGGCCAGGTCAAGGGCCTCATCCTCAAGGCCGTCGGACAGGAGGTCGATCTCGAACCGCTCTCCGGTGGCGCTTTCGCCGAGAACTCGCTGCTCGCGCCACGGTTCGACTTCGGGCGCGTCATGCTCGCCGGCGATGCCGCGCACATGGTTTCCCCTCAGGGTGGCTTCGGCATGAACTCCGGGATCGGGGACGCCGCGGACCTCGGCTGGAAGCTCGCCGCGCTCGTGCAGGGGTGGGGCGGTCCGGCGCTCATCCCGTCGTACTCCATCGACCGGCGGGAGGCCGTGCGGTTCATCCAGCTGGGCTCGGAGGCCAACCACGCCCTTGGCGCGATCGAGCTCGTCCAGGACGGGATCGAGACTGAGGGGCCCGAGGGCGATGCGGTTCGAGAGGCGGTCAAGCAGGACATCCTCGAGCGCAAGCTGGTGCAGTTCAAGCGGATGGGCGGGCAGCTCGGCTACCGCTACTCGGCCTCCCCGCTGATCGTCCGCGACGGCACCGAGCGTGATCTGCCCGAACCGACTTTTGCGGATTACACGCCGTGTGCGGCTCCCGGTTACCGCGCGCCGCATCTCTGGTTGACGGACGGGAGCTCGCTCTACGACCACCTCGGCCCCGGGTTCACGCTGCTCGACCTCGGCGGAGTGGACGCAACCGAGCTGGCGAAGCGCGCCGAGGAACGCGGGATTCCGCTGGCGGTCTTCGCGCCGGCTGAAGGGGACCGCGAGTCGCTGCTCGCCCTGTATGAGCGCCGGGCCGCCCTCGTGCGCACCGACCACCACGTCGTCTGGCGGGGAGACGAGCTACCGGCGGAGATCGAGCACCTCCTCGACATCGTCACCGGACACGCCTCGTGGGGGCACCTGTGACCGACCTGGAGCGCGACCCGGATTTCGTGCGGGGCATGCGAGTGCGCCGAGAGGTGCTGGGCGATGACCGGGTCGACGGCTCGATCGCCCGGTCGAGTGATTTCAACCGTCCGTTCTTCGACTACCTGACCCGATCCGTGTGGGGCCAGGTGTGGAGCCGCGAGACGTTGGACCGCCGCACACGCAGCTGCATCACTCTCGCCATCCTCACGGCACTCGGGCGCGAGGACGAGATCGCGCTGCACACCGAGGTGGCGGTGCGCAACGGACTGACTCCCGAAGAGATCGCGGAGGTGCTGCTCCACTCGGCGGTGTACGCCGGCGTACCGCATGCCCGCGGCGCCATGCTGATCGCCGAACGCGTGCTGGACGGGCTGGCTGCTTCTGCCGATTCTCCCCCCGCCACAACATGATCCGCGCCCTACGCGGGCACATCCGCACAGTTCGGCGGGGATCAGACGCTCGGCCGCACTCGCACGCGTCGATCAGGCCGTTGCGCGACAACGCGCTGAAACCGAGGTAGCTCTCCACGGTCGCAGGTTCGATTCCAGCCCGGGGCACCACAAGGATCCGGGTTCTCCGCGGGCGAAGGCGGGGCTCGGCCGTGCACCGAGCCCGCCTTCCGGATCCACCCGTTCCTGATCGTCCGCCGGTTTTCGGCGAACGTCCGGAGCTGGACCTGCGTCACGCCACTGGCTAGCGCTGCAGCGTCAGCACCCCCGGCCGGTAAGGCAGGAGGGGGTAGTCCATGCCGTCGGAACCGGGGTCGCGCCCCTGGTAGAGGAACTGGAGGTTGCAGGGGTCGATGGTCTTGGTCTGGTCGGGGTTGGTACGGACCAGATCGCCGTGGCTGATGTCGTCGGTCCAGGTGGCGCCACTGTTGGCCTTGCCCGCGAACGGGTTGCTCTCGGTGGCGGCCTGCGGCGTCCACGTGCCGCTCAGGCTGGTGGCCGTGAACGAGCGGAAGAAGCGCTGCGCTTTCGGCCACGCCCCTCGCGCCTCGACGATCATGAGGTACTGGTTCTGGCCCTGGACCTTGTAGACCTCGACCGCTTCGAACAGGTTGTCCTGCGTGTCGCTCATGATCGTCGTGTAGTTCGAGCCGAAACTGCCCGGGAAGTTCCCGATGGGCATGCTGGCGCGGTAGATCTTGCCGTTGTCGCCGGCGAAGAACAGGTACATGTTCGTGTCGTCGGCGATGAGGGTCTGGTCGATGGGGGCGGTGACGGGGATGCTGCCCGTGAACAGCGTCTGCGGCGCGGACCAGCCGTTGGGGTTGGTGGGGTCGCTCGAGGTGCGGTAGGAGAAGGTCGGCCCGTCCCACTGGTAGGCGAGCACCCAGATGTTCTTCGGGGCGAAGTAGAACAGTGTCGGCGCGACGGCGTTGAACGACATCGAGTTCTGGGTGGCGGTGGCCATGTCGGACCAGTTCGTGAAGGGGCTGAAGCTCATCGATCGCCAGTTCGATTGGCTGTCACTGGTCGTGCCGTAGACGACGTGCTTGCCGTTGTAGACGACGTGGGTGAAGTCCTTGAGGGACACCCAGCCCTGCTTCGGGGTGGCCAGCGGGCCGGTCGACGTCCAGCGGTAGGTCGACGGCAGCGTGCAGGTGCCGCTGCCCCCGCCGACCTGGACGAGTTGCCATTGCTGGTTGCTGCCGTTCCAGTCGCCCCACTGCGCGACGCCGGCGCCGTCGGCGGTCGACAGGCCTTGCACCTCGGCGGCCTTGTTGCTGTTGCGGTTGATCAACCGGACGTACCCGTCGGGGGAGTCGGCCAGCCGGAACTGCTGGTTGGCGCCGTTGCCGTCGGCCCACTGCACGATCGCGGCACCGTCTGCCGCCGACCAGTCGAAGACGTCGAGCACCTTGCCGGAGTGCCGCGCGCGCAGCCGGTAGTAGCCGCCGCCGGAGTCCACGAACTGGAACTGCTGGTTGGTGGCGTTGGTGCGGGTCCACTGGACGAGGTTGGCGCCGTCGGCCGTGGACGCGCCGTTGACGTCGAGGGCCTTGCCGCTGTTGCGGTTCACCAGGACGTACCAGGCGGTCGTGTCCACCGTGGCGGCCGACGCCGGCGTCGTGGCCACCGTGAGCAGCCCACCCACGAACACCACCACCGCCACCGCGGCCACCCCCGACCGCCACCGGCGACGCCACCTCGCGGCGCGCGCAAACCCAACCGACATAGCGTCTTCCTTTCACCATGGGATCGCCGACACGAGGCGGGCGGCATCGGCGCGGACGCCGACGACACCCGCGCACGGACAACTGCCCGAACGGAGTGTTAGCGCTAACACTTTTCGGGACGGGTCCGTACGGGAATGAGCGTGGTTATAGGTGTGGAGCAGCCAACCGGTCGTGCGACTGAGCGCACCCGTGGACTGTGAACGATAACATCGGCCGTGTCAAGATGTTACGGGCACGTTTTCGCAGGAAGACGCGCATGAGACGCTGGACCCCGCCGAGGCGGCGGCCGTCAAGCTGACTCACCCGTTCGCCGACCGTCGCTCAAGGCCGCGATCCGGGTAGCCGATCCCGGGAAGGGTGAGCCGGCCCCACTCGGCACCGGCCTCGCGTAGCCGACGCAGCGTTGACAGCTTCCCCAGGATGGTCGACAATCGACAAACGACGACTGAACACAGGAGGAACAGTGAGTTTCGAGAGCAAGCCGAAGTTCGCCACGTTCGACATGAACGGGACGTTGATCCACTTCCGCATCAACGAGGTGATCCGCCGAGTACTGGGTGACCGGCTCCCCGCCGACATCGCCGACACCTTCCTGCGGACGGGCAACGAGTTCCGGTACGACGAGACCCTGGGCGACTACAAGCCGTTCCACCAGATCATCGCTCACTCGCTGGAGCGCACCATGCGCCACTTCGGCCTGGAGTACCGCGCCGGTGACGCCGAGGCGGTGTACGAACAGATCCCCACGTTCACCCCGTACCCCGGTGTCACCGAGGCCCTGAACCGCCTGGCCGAGGCGGTTCCGCTGGTCATCGTGACGAACACCGACGACGCGCACGCGCCGAGCCTCGTGGAGAACCTCAAGGCCCCGTTCGAGGTCGTCATCACCGCCGAGCAGATGGGCTGCTACAAGCCGCGGCTGCAGGCGTGGCGGTACACGCTGGACAAGCTCGGCGCGACGCCCGACGAGATCGCGTGGGTCTCGGCGAGCCCGAAGTACGACCTCCGCTCCGCGACCGTCATGGGCTTCGAGAACAAGGTGTACATGGACCGCGGCTTCGAGCCGGACCACCCGTGGCTCGGCTGCGAGCGGATCACCGACATCGCCGACCTTCCCGTCCTGTTCGGCCTGCCCCGCCCCTGAAGAGCAGGAGAACAGCGATGAAGTTCACCCCGTACTGGCTCGACACCGCACCACAGGGCCCCTCCCGGTCGCGGACCGAAATCGGCGGGCGGGTCGACGTCGCGGTCGTCGGTGCCGGGCTGACCGGTCTCTCCGCGGCCCTGCACCTGGCGCGGAAGGGCGCCGACGTCCAGGTCTTCGAAAAGGAGACCGTCGGCTGGGGTGCGTCCGGCCGCAACGGCGGCATGGCCACCACCGGACTGTCGATCGGCTTCCGCGACGCGGTCAGCCGGTACGGCCTGGACACCGCGAAGGCGTACCTGCTGGCCTACCACGACGCGGTCGACACCGTCGAGAAGCTCGTCGGCGACGAGGGCATCGACTGCGATTTCGCCCGCACCGGCAAGCTGAACCTCGCGTCCAAGCCGGCCCACGTCGACGGCCTGCGCAAGACCGCCGAGGCGCTGTCCGGGATCGGCGTCGAGACACGCTTGGTGAGCAGGCACGAGCTCGGCGCGGAAATCGGCTCCGACTGCTTCCACGGCGCGCTGGTCGACTCCAAGAGCGCGGGTCTGCACGTCGGCAAGTTCGCCAAGGGACTCGCCGAGGCAGCGGTGCGGGCAGGTGCCACGATCCACGAGAAGGCACCGGTCGAGCGGTTCCGGCGGCTGCACGGAACGCGGCACGAACTGGTCACCCCGCGGGGAACCGTGCAGGCGGACCAGGTGCTCGTGGCGACCAGCGGCTACACCGGCCGGCCGTTCCGCTGGCAGCAGGTCAGGATCGCGCCCGTCGGCAGCTTCATCATCGTGACCGAGCCGCTGGGCGAGGACGTCTGCGACGAACTGCTGCCGACCAGGCGGATGGCGTCGACGTCGAAGAACCTGTTGAACTACTTCAGGATCACCCCGGACCACCGGCTGCTGTTCGGCGGCCGTGCCCGGTTCACCATGTCCAACCCGCAGTCGGACGAGAAGTGCGGGCGCATCCTGCAGAAGGCGATGACCGAGACCTTCCCGCAGCTCGCGAACGCACGGGTCGACTACTGCTGGGGCGGTCTGGTCGACATGAGCATGGACCGCATGGTGCACGCCGGCGAGCGTGACGGGTTGTTCTACTCGCTCGGCTACTCCGGTCACGGCGTGCAGATGGCCACGCACATGGGCAAGCAGATGGCCGAGTACCTGAACGGGACGACGAGCGCGAACCCGTGGCGCGACTTGAAGTTCACCCGCATCCCCGGGCATTTCGGACCGCCCTGGTTCCTGCCTTTCGCAGGCGCCTACTACAAGTTCAAGGACCTCATGAAGTGAGCGGGCCGCCTCGTCCCGCACCATGTTCCCAGTCTGCAGAAGGACGGCAACCATGCGAGTCACCACACCACTGCGTGCCGCGTCGGCCGCGATGTCCCTGACATTCGCGCTGGTCGCGTGCGGGTCGGTCGACACCACCCAGCCCAAGGAGCCCGATCAGGTCGAGCACACCGACGACATCTCGGTCGGTGTGCCGCCGGATCCGGCGGCGGTGAAGCTGTTGCCGGAAGCCGTGAAGGCCAAGGGCACGATCTCGGTGGCGATGGACCTGTCGAGTCCGCCCACGACGTTCATGGCGGCGGACAACAAGACCCCGATCGGGTTCAACCCGGACATGGCGCGGCTCATCGCCGCCAAGCTCGGGCTGAAGCTCCAGATCGACAACGTCAAGTTCGACACCATCGTCCCCGGCCTGCAGGGCAACAGATTCGACTTCACCGCCACCACCATGGGCGCCACCGCGGAACGGCTCAAGGTGCTCGACATGATCAACTACTTCCAGAACGGCACCGGCGTCGCCGTACCGCGCGGCAACCCGCAGAAGCTCGCCGTCCACGAGCTGTGCGGACGCCGCGTCGGCGTGCAGTCCGGCACCACGGCGGAAATCAAGTGGCTGCCCCAGCTGAGCGACAAGGACTGCACGAGCCAGGGAAAGCCGGCCATCACCGGAGTCACCCTGCCCAGCGTCAACGACTCACTGACCCAGCTCTCCTCCAAGCGCCTCGACGCGGTGATGTACGACTTCACCTCGCTGTCGTGGACCGCCAAACGACAGCCCAACGTCCTGGAAGTCCTTCCGGAGCGGGTGGTCTCCGCGACGGTGAACGTCGCACTGCCCAAGGGTTCCCCGCTCACCCGCGCGATCCAGGCGGCGATCCAGTCCGTCATCGACAGTCCCAAGTACACCGAAGCACTCGACCGCTGGGGCTTCCAGGGCCTCGGCATCAAGACCGCCGCGATGGCCGTTCCGCTGGGGCAGTGATGACGACGAACACGATCGATCCGACGACCAAGGGCCGGCCGTTGCCGGAACTGCTGCCGGAGAACAAGAAGCGGATCACACCGAAACGTCCGCGCGACGTCGCCTGCTGGGCGGTCGCGATCGCGATCGTCGCCGGTCTGATCTACACCACGGCGACCAACGAGAACTACCAGTGGCCGGTGGTGTTCGGCTACTTCACCACTCAGTCCATTCTGGACGGACTGGTCCTCACCCTGGTCCTGACCGTGGTCAGCATGGGACTGGGCGTGCTGCTCGGGTTGCTGCTCGCCGTCATGCGCATGTCGCACCAGACACCGATTTCGGGCCTGGCGCGGCTCTACATCACCTTCTTCCGCGGCACACCCGTACTCGTGCAGCTGATCTTCTGGTTCAACATCGCCGCGCTGTACCCGCACATCTCCCTCGGCATCCCCTTCACCGACATCTCGACCCCCGTGGACGTCAACGCGGTCATGACCCCGCTGACCGCCGCCATCGTCGGCCTGACGCTGAACGAGGCCGCCTACATGGCCGAAATCATCCGCGGCGGCTTCGCCTCGGTCAGCCGTGGCCAGTACGAAGCCGCGGACTCCCTGGGCATGCGCGGTTTCACCAGGCTCCGCCACGTGATCATCCCGCAGACCATGCCCGCGATCATCCCCGCCACCGGTAACCAGGTGATCGGCATGCTCAAAGGCACCTCACTGGTCAGCGTGCTCGGCGTCGCCGAACTCCTCAACAGCGCACAATCCATCTACGCCCGCACCTACCAGACCATTCCCCTGCTCATCGTCGCCAGCCTCTGGTACCTGGTCATGACACTGGCCCTCAGCGTCCCCCAGTCCATGATCGAACGCCGCTTCTCCCGCTCCACCCGCCGGCCGGCCGCAGTCGCCACCGCGACAAAGGAGTCGTTGCTGTGAAAGCAGACGGAACGATCGTCGCGCGCAAGCTGCACAAGAGCTTCGGCAGCCACCAGGTCCTGCGCGGAATCGACCTGGCCGTGGCGGCGGGCGAGATCTCGTGCATCATCGGCCCCAGCGGATCCGGCAAGTCCACACTGCTGCGCTGCGTCAACGGACTGGAAACCATCGACCGCGGCGTCCTGCGGGTCAACGGCGAAGACTTCGGCTACACCGAGACGGACAACGCCTACCTCGCCCTCCCCCCGCACCGACTGGCCGAGCAACGCGCCCACATCGGCATGGTCTTCCAGCAGTTCAACCTGTTCCCCACCATGACCGCCGAAACCAACGTCATGTCCGGACCAGTACTGGTCAAGAAAACGAACCGCAAGACCGCCAGGGAACAGGCCCAAGAACTCCTGGCCCAAGTCGGGCTCGCCGGCTGCGGCCACAAATACCCCGCCCAGCTCTCCGGCGGCCAGCAACAACGCGTCGCCATCGCCCGCGCCCTCGCCATGAACCCCAGCATCATGCTGTTCGACGAACCCACCAGCGCACTCGACCCGGAGCTCGTCGGCGAAGTCCTCGCCGTCATGCGCGACCTCGCCCACAACGGCATGACCATGCTGCTGGTCACCCACGAAATGGGCTTCGCCCGCGACGTCGCCGACGAAATCCTCTTCATGGACGACGGAATCGCCGTCGAACGCGGCGACGCCCGCGAAGTACTCGCCAACCCCCAAGAAAAACGAACCCAAGAGTTCCTGGAAAGGGTGCTGTGACTGTGCTCGAAAGTGCTGTGAAGGCAACGGAGCGGCTCCGGGCTCTCGGTCTGGAGCTGCCCGCCCTCGGATTCGGTGCGAGCCCGCACTTCGTGAACCACCGGACGGTGGACTCGAGCGTCCACATCTCGGGCCAGTTGCCGTACCGGGACGGCGTGCTGCTGGGCCAGGGCATCGTCAGCCGGGACGTCGACGTGCCGACGGCGCGCGACCTGGCCCGGCAGACCGCGCTCAACGCACTCGCCGTCGCCGCGGACGCGGTGGGAGACCTGGACCGGGTCCGGATCGTGCAGATGCTGGTTTTCGTGGCAAGCACACCGGATCTGGGCGAGCAGTCGCGCGTCGCCGACGCGGCCAGTGACCTCCTCGTCGACGTGCTCGGTGAGAACGGGCGGCACGCGCGCACCGCGATCGGCGTCGCGGGGCTGCCGCGCAACAGTCCGGTCGAGATCCAGCTGGTCTGCACCGCGGTGGAGGAGAGGAGTGCACCGTGAGCCGGCTCCAGCACGCGCTCGCCGCCTTGGCGGGGCGGATCGACACCCCGGCGCCGATCGTGCTGGTCGACGTCATGCAGGACAACATCGACCGCATGCAGGCCTTCGCCGGCCGGCACGGTCTCCACGTCCGGCCGCACGTCAAGACGCACAAGTGCGTCGAGATCGGCAGGCGCCAGCTCGCGGCGGGAGCGGTCGGCATCACCGCCGGCAACGTCGGTGAGGCCGAGGTCTTCGCCGCGGCCGGATTCGACGACATCTTCCTCGCCTACCCGGTCTGGCCTTCGGGAACCAAGGGGGCGCGGCTGCGCAGGCTGGCCGAGTCCGTCCGGCTGCGGGTCGGCGTGGACAACGTCGCGGCGATCGACGCACTCGCCGACGCGATGGCGGGCGAGCCGGAGCGGCTGGAGGTCGTGATCGAGGTGGACTGCGGCGCCCGGCGCTCCGGGGCACCGCCCGAGCTCGCGGGCGACCTCGCGCTGGCCGCCGGCCGGCGCGGCCTGGTGCCGGTGGGCGTCTTCACGTATCCGGGTCACGGCAGTGCCGGTCCGGACGCTCGCCTGCGCGCCGCGCGCGACCAGGACGCCGCGCTCGTCACCGCGGTGCGCAGCCTCTCCGGTGCCGGGATCAGCGCGCAGGTGGTGAGCGCCGGCTCCACCCCGACCGTCGAGTTCACCAGCAGCGGCGTGATCACCGAGATCCGCCCCGGCGAGTACGTCTTCGGTGACCTGGACAACACCCGGCTCGGCTCCTGCACGGACGACCAGGTCGCACTGTTCGTCGCCACCACCGTGGTCAGCGACTGGGTCCCCGACCAGGTGATCGTCGATGCGGGCACCAAAGCCCTCAGCCGGGAAGGCAGCGCCGAACGCGGCTACGGCGGCGTCGCCGGCACGAAGGCCGTCCTGACCAAGCTCAACGAGTACCACGGATTCCTCGGGCTGCCCGCCGGTGAGTTCCGCCCCGGCATCGGCACCGTCCTACCGGTGGTGCCGAACCACGTCTGCCCGGTCGTGATCAACTTCGAGGAGCTGATCGTCACCGACAGCACGGGCACGTCGCTGGAACGATGGCCGATCGACGCCCGCGGTTTCCTCAGCTGACCCACAGGAGTTGCCCGACATGAGACTCGACCACGTGACGGCGCTGGTGACCGGTGCCGGCAGCGGCATCGGCGAGGCGGTGAGCTCCCACTTCCGCCGCGAGGGCGCACGACTGCTGCTCACCAGCCGGAGGGAGCGACTCGACACGGCGCAGCCCGACGACCGGTACGTCCCCGGCGATCTCAACGACGAGGCGTTCGTCGAAGCCCTGGCCCGCCAGGCCGCCGAGTCGTTCGGCACCGTCGACGTCGTCGTCCTGAACCACGGCCTGCAGGCCAGCAGCCCGCTCACCGAGATGACCGGCGAGGCCGCGAAGAACGTGCTCGACAGCAACCTGCTCAGCGCGTTCCTGGTGATGAAGCACTTCGCGCCGCTGATGCCCGCCGCGGGAGGCGCGTTCGTCTGCGTCAGCTCACGGCTCGGCATGGTCGGCAAGGCGGGCGAAGTCCTGTACTCCGCGGCCAAGGGCGGCCTCATCATGCTCGCGAAGGGCGCGGCGATCGAGTGGGCCCCGCGCAACATCCGCGTCAACGTCGTCGCCCCCGGCCTCACCGTCACGCCGATCATCGAGGCGTCGTTCCGGCGCAGCGCCGACCCCGAGGCCCATCGTCGCGAGCGTGAGACGCAGATCCCGCTCCAGCGCCTCGCCACCCCGGAAGAGGTCGCCGACGCGGTTCTCTTCCTCGCGTCCGCGGAATCGACCTACATCACCGGAGCGGTGCTGCCGGTCGACGGCGGCTACACCGCCTTCTGACCCGGCCCGGCCTCACGCCTTCCGGGGGTGGACCTCGGCCTTGCCGCTCAGTCCCGTCCGGAAGTGGGCGGCTAGCTCCTCGCGGAACTCGTCGATGTCACCCTCCAGCGCGACCGCGGCCAGCCTCTCGTGCTCGACGGCCAGCTCGCGCGGGTCGCTGTAGGTCTGGTGATCGACGCTGAGGTAGAGCCGCAGCTTGGCCTCCCAGCCGTTCCAGAGGTTCTGCAGAGCGCCGCTGCCGGAGAGGTCGTAGAAGAGCCGGTGGAAGCCGAGGTGCGCGTCGACGCTGGCCGGGATGTCGTTCTTCGCCAGGGCCTGGTGGAGGTCCTCGACGGTCCGCAGGAACCTCGACCGCTCGGGACCGCGCAGCGCTTCGTAAGCGAGCTCGGCCGCGTACGGCTCGACGAGCAGGCGGATCGCGTCGATCTCGGCGATGTCCTGAGCGCTCACCTCCGCGACGAACGCCCCGCGGTAGGGGATCTTGACGATGAGCCCCTCTTCCTCCAGCTTGGTCAGCGCCTCGCGCAGCGGGGACC
Source organism: Amycolatopsis sp. MtRt-6 (assembly GCF_017308975.1). GTDB lineage: Bacteria > Actinomycetota > Actinomycetes > Mycobacteriales > Pseudonocardiaceae > Amycolatopsis. The sequence continues at coordinate 62,861 of NZ_JADWPD010000028.1, forward strand.
GGCTGATGCCGAGGTCCGTGGCGATGTGCGCCTCACGCAGCGGCCCGCCAGGAGGCACGGTCCCGTCGAGGATGGCAGCACGCAGCACGCGGTAGACGCCATCCGGCGTCGTCGTCCGGTCTTCGATCCACTTGAACTTGCGGTCCATTCCCCCGCCGCCCTCCCGATTGTCTTTTGTCGACTATACCGGCCCGGCACGGGCGGACGGGGGCCCCTCGGCGGATTCACCTCGGGGCAAGGCCCCGGCGCGGCGTCAGTTCCCCGTGGGGATCGCGATGTACTTGTACTCCAGGAAGCCGTCCATGCCGGCCCGTCCGCCTTCCCTGCCGAGGCCGGACTGCTTCACACCGCCGAACGGTGCGGCGGGATTGGAGACGACCCCGGTGTTGAGGCCGACCATGCCGCTCTCCAGCCGCTCGCTCACCCGCAGCGCGCGATCGAGATCGCGGGTGAACACGTAACCGACGAGACCCCAGTCGGTGGCGTTGGCGGCGGCGACGACCTCGTCCTCGTCGTCGAACGTGCGCAGCGCCGCCACCGGACCGAAGATCTCCGTCCGCGCGATGGCGGCCCCGGCGGTGATTCCGGTCAGCACGGTCGGCGGGTAGAAGCAGCCGGGGCCGTCGGGCAGTTCGCCGCCCGTGACGAGCTTGGCGCCGTGCCGCACGGCGTCGAGCACGAGCTGGTGGACCTTGCCGCGGCCCGTGTCGTCGATGAGGGGGCCGACGTCGACGCCCGGTTCGGTGCCCACGCCGACGGTGAGGGCTTGCATGCGGCCGGCCAGGCGCGCTGCGAACTCCTCCGCGAGCGAGCTGTGGACGAAGATCCGGTTGGCGGCGGTGCAGGCCTCGCCCATGTTGCGCATCTTCGCCTGCATCGTGCCCTCGACCGCGATGTCCAGGTCGGCGTCGGCGAAGACGATCACGGGTGCGTTGCCGCCCAGTTCCATGGACGCGCGCACGACCGTGTCGGCGCACTGGGCCAGCAGGATCTTGCCGACCTGGGTGGAGCCGGTGAACGAGAGCTTGCGGATCTGCCCGCCGCGCAGCAGAGGCTCGACGACGCCTGCCGCGTCCGAGGTGACGACCACGTTGAGCACGCCGTCGGGCAGCCCGGCCTCGGTGAGGATCGCGGCGAGCGCGAGGGTGGACAGCGGGGTCTGCGGAGCCGGCTTGAGAACCATGGTGCAGCCGGCGGCGACCGCGGGGCCGATCTTGCGGGTCCCCATGGCCAGCGGGAAGTTCCACGGGGTGATGAGCAGACAGGGACCGACGGGCTGACGCAGCACCATCAGGCGGTTCTTGCCGTCCGGGGCGGTCGTCATGCCTCCGTCGACGCGGACGGCCTCTTCGGAGAACCAGCGGAAGAACTCGGCGGCGTAGGCGACCTCACCGCGCGCCTGGTCGAGAGGTTTGCCCATCTCGAGGGTCATCAGCAGGGCGAGTTCCTCGGTGCGGGACACGATGATGTCGTAGGCGCGGCGAAGGATCTCGCTGCGGACGCGGGGTGCGGTCGCGGCCCAGCCGGGCTGGGCCGCGACCGCCGCTTCGGCGGCGCGCCTGCCGTCGGCGGGCGAGGCGTCGGCGACCAGGCACAGCTCCTCGCCGGTGGCCGGGTCGTCGACGGCCAGGGTGCGGCCGGACTCCGCGTCCTGCCAGGCACCGGCGATGAACAGCTGCTTGGGGACGTCCTTGATCACAGTCGGGCTCATGGGTGCTTCCTCGGAGTTCGGCTTCGGCGGAGTTGGGCGACGACCTCGTCGAGGGGCACGGCGAGCGCCTGCTCGACGTTGCTCCAGTCGTCTTCGGCGTGGGCCAGGAGGTAGTCACGCCGTTGTGGGACACGCTGCGCGCGCCAGTTCGTGATCAGCGCGCGCAGCGTGAGCCGGGCAAGCGCGGCGACGGGCAGGAGCGCGAGTTCCGAATCCTCGACCGGCCGGACGCGCTCGTAGCCCTGCAGGAAGGCGCAGGCGTCCTGCCAGGGGTTCTCCTGGCCGCGGCCGAGCAGGTTGGCCATGGGCACGGCGGGGTCGAAGATCAGGGCGCTGCGCACCGTGTCACCGAAGTCGATGACGCCGGTCACGAACGGCTCGCCGTGCGGGTCGACGACCACGTTGTGCGGGCTGTAGTCACCGTGGATCACCTGTGTTTCCAGGCCGTTCAGGCGCGGTAGGACGAACTCGCCGAACAGCCGGGAGACCTCCCCGGCCAGCCGGCGGTGCCCGGCGTCCGGCGTGTGCGTGACCAGCCCGGCCAGGTGGGGGAAGTGCTTGATGTCCCACGCCAGCCCCCGCCCGCCGGCGGGGTGGGCGAATCCTGCGAGTGCCACGTCGATCCGCCCGAGCATCTCGCCCGCCCCGGCGAGCTGCCGCGCGTCCCGGTTCGCCCCGGCCCAGACCGGGCCGGGGACGAAGCCGAACACCCGCAGGATTCGCGTTCCGTGGCCGTCCCCGCCGACGGCCACGCAGTCGTTCCCGTCGACGGTCAGCCGCACGCGCTGGACCGGCAACGCGGGAGCGGTGGCCTCCAGAAAGCGCATCGCGGCGGTCTGCAGGTCGACGACGCTCTCGTTCTCACCCGGCGGCGACACCTTCACGAGGTGGTCACCGGAGCCGGTCATGAGCCGGAACGTGTCGTCCTTCTCCGTCGCGAGCCGCGCGAGCCGTCCGCGCAGCCGGTAGTGCTGCTCGAGGAGCGTCCCCACCAGCGTCACGTCGACGGGTTCGTGGGCCGACGCCAGTCCGCTTTCGACCATGAGGCGCCTGCCGGGGTCCGCCGGCGGTGAGGTGGTCACGGTGCGTCCCTCCGGTCAGCCGCTACAGCCGGTCCCGGGCGACCTGGGCGAAGGTCTCCAGGAACCGGGTCACGTCAGCGGCGTCGAAGGCCAGCGGAGGGCGGATCTTCAGCACGTTCGCCCCGCGCGCGGTGCCGCTGATGAGCACCCGCCGGTCACGCAGATCGTTGATGACGTCCTCGGCGAGCGCACGGTCGGGTTCGCGCGTCTCCCGGTCCTTCACGAGCTCGACGCCGACGTAGAGGCCGCTGCCGCGGACTTCGGCGACGTACGGCGACTCCCGCGTGATCTCCTCGAGCCCGGCGCGCAGTGCCCTGCCGTTTTCGAGGACCCGCTGCTGCACGTTCTCCCGCTCGAAGACGTCCAGCACCGCGGCCGCCGCCGCCACGGGGATCGAGCTGCCGCCGAAGGTGTTGAAGTAGCGGACGTTGCGCCCGAACTCGTCGGAGACCTCGGGGCGGAAGACCACCCCGGAGACCGGCAGCCCGTTGCCCATCGGCTTGCCCATGGTCACGATGTCCGGCACCACGCCGTGGCGCGCGAAGCCCCACATGGACTCCCCCAGCCTGGCGAACCCGGACTGCACCTCGTCGGCGATGTAGACACCGCCGGCCGCGTGCACCTCCTCGACCACGGCCTTCAGGTAGCCGACCGGGTCGGTGAAGATCCCGTCACTGGTGTGGGCGCAGTCGGTGATCAGGGCGGCGAGCCGGTAGCCGTGGCGCTCGAGGTCGTCGATCGCGCCACGCACCTGCGCACGCATGTGGTCGGCCAGCGTCGACCCCGGCGCGACGAGCCGCGGGTCGGGCGGGTCGATCAGCCTGACGTTCGGCCCCAGCGGCGATCCCGCGCCCAGGTGCGGCGAGAAGCTCGCGACCTCGCTGGTGATGCCGTGGTAGGCCCAGCGGGTCACGATGATCCCGGTGCCGCCGGTGTGGAACCTGGCCACGCGCACCGCGAGGTCGTTGGCCTCCGAGCCGCTGCACGCCACGCTCAGCTTCGACAACTCCGCGGGAAAGGTCGCGAGCAGTCGTTCCGCGTAGTCCACCAGCGAGTCCTGGACGTAGCGCGTGTTGGTGTTGACCGCCGACATCTGCCGGGCGACGGCCGCCACCACGTGCGGGTGCGCGTGCCCGACGCACGGGACGTTGTTGTAGGCGTCGAGGTAGTCGTTGCCGTCGCGGTCGACGAGGTGCGCGCCGTGACCGGAGACGAACTCGACCGGCGTGCGGTAGATGAGGGTGTAGCCGGGTCCCAGCACCTCGGTCCGGCGCCGGATCGTGTCCTGGAGACGGTCGGGGAGCGCATCCAGCACGGCCGGGTCGAAGCGGTTCGGGTAGTTGGCGATCGCCCGGCTCAGTGTCGAAGTCATCGGCCGTCACTTTCCGTCTGGTTCCGCCGGAGTCTCCTCCGCTGGTGGTCTCACCGTACCATTTGTTGTTCCAGTTCCAAACTGAAACTTTTTGGGTGCACATCGTCCCCCGGCGGGACGATGTCACGGGCGGCTCAGAAGGCGGGCGAGGGCCGCTGGTCCGCTTGCGGCGCTTGACAACGTGCGTCGAGCAGCGCCTCCCGCAACCGGGCCTGAGCCAGCGCCAGGCACGAGTGCACCGCGCCACGCGCTGTCGACAGCCCGAGCACCTGCGTGGCGACGGTGACCCGCGGAACGGCGGGAAGACGCTCCTCAAGGCGTTTGCGCACCTCCGGCAGGACTTCCTCGACCAGCGTGCGCAGCCTGCCCACGAGGTAGATCGACTCCGGGTCCAGGGTCACGACGACGGTGGTCACAGCAGTCACCAACGCCGTGGTGAACGCCTCCACCACCGCCGTGCGCGCCTCGTCGTGGTGCGTCTCACCCCAGAGATCGTCGATGCGTTCCAGCCCCAGCCCCTGCTCACGCGCGAACGCGAGCAGGCCTCCCGTGCTCAGCAGGCCGTCGAGAGGTTTGCCGCGCACTCCGGAGAAGAGCACGCCGACGTCACCGAACGACGGAGTGCTCCCGCGCGCCGGCTCGCGATCGGCGCGGCAGGCGAAGCTGAGCATGCTGCTGAGACTGAAGAGTGCGGCGTTCCCGATCGTGACGTCGTCGGTGAGGATGCCCAGCAAAGACGCGTTCGCATCGCTGTCGAGCAGCACCGGAGCGCCGACCAGGTCCGCCAGCGCGCCTTGCAGGCGGGAGCCGGCGAGGTAGGTCATCGACTCCGCCGGGCCGAAGATCTCGCCACCGTCGCGGACCCGGCCGGGCACGGCCACGACGACCTGGCGCAGCGGCCCTGCCGCGGGCCGGCTGGCGCCGGCGACCAGGCCGGCCAGCCAGGCGGCGGCCTTGCCGGCGTCGTCGTGGTTCGCGGTGGGCACGATCACGTGCTGGATTTCGCGTCCTCTCAGGTCGCTCACGAGAACACCGGTGGTCTGCGCACCGAAGCTCACGCCGGCGACGTGCCCGGTGGTGCCGGGAATGTCCAGGCAGGTGGACGGCCGGCCACGACCGGCGACCGCGTCGACCCCGCGGTCCACGACGAAGCCGTCGGCCCGCAGTTCCTCCACCGCCCTCGACACCGTGGCCTTGCTCAGACCCGTCAGCTCGATGAGCTTGTTGCGCGTCATGGGCGCCTCAGCGAGAACGACGTCGAGGACCGACGCTTTGTTGTGGTCGCGCGTGGTCGGGTTGATCGGCACACCGCCACCATAACAAAGGTTTCAGTTTGGAACTGGAATAATAGCTGGTGGCGCCTGCCCGCCGCACAGAACCTGGTTGTCCACCACTGCCACGCCTCCGCCGGTTCGGCAGACCGTCACGAAAGACACTCGGCCGAACCGCCTCGGGCAGGGGGCAGTGCGGCGAGAAGCCACGCGGCCTGGCGGATGGCTTGTGCGGCAGGCCGGTTGCCGTTTTCCGGTGTCAGGTGGTCCGCATCGGCGTAGGGGGATCGGGCCGGGGCAGAGCGGCGATCACGGGTTCCTCGCTACTCGAGCGCGCCGATCATGGCCTCGGCCATGGGGGCGCTGGAGGCCGGGTTCTGGCCGGTGAAGAGGTTCCGGTCCTGCACGTTGTACGCCTGGTACGCCGGTCCCCCGGAATGCTTCGCCCCCTTCTGACGCAGCGTCCCGGCCAGGAGCCACGGAGCGCCTTCCGCGGTGCCGAAGCTCTGCTCCTCTTCGTCGGTGAAGGCCGTCATCTCCCGGCCCGCGAACAGCCATTCGCCGTCTTCGTCCACAGCGGACAGAAGGCCGGCGGGGCCGTGGCAGACGGCGCCGATGATCTTCCCGGCCGCGTCCGCCTCGGTGAGCAGCCGGCCGAGGTCGCGGTCCTGGTAGAGGTCGACCACCGGGCCGTGCCCGCCGGGGATGACCACGGCGGCGTAGTCGTCGATGTCGATTTCGTCCAGCTTGAGCAGCGGACCGAACTCACTCAGCGCCCGCGCGGCGTGCGCCACGTAGTGCGCGCAGTCCGGGCCGGCGATCTCCGGGTCGGCGCTGTGGGCGTCGAGCGGCTGCAGCACGCCGCCCGGGGAAGCGAAGTCGACCGTGAAGCCGGCCCGCACGAACTTCTCGTGGGGCGCGGCGACCTCTTCGGCCCAGTATCCGGTCGGGTACTCCGAGCCGTCGGTGCGCTCCCAGATGCTCGCGGCGGACATGACGATCAGGATCTTGCGCACGATTGTTCCTTCCGGTAACGAGTCGGCGAAGTCGGTGACGCCGGCGGTCTGTGCGGTGGCCTCAAGCGTCGCCCACCGCAAGCCCTTCCGGGGGCCCATCTCGCGCCCTGCGGAGACGCGGTCTTCGGAACCTGGGACTCGCCGGTCCACCCAGGGCCGCGCCGGCTCGGGGGATACTCGACCCGTGCCCAGGACCAACCCGGAACTCGCCGATTTCCTGCGGCGGGCCCGCAGCCAGATCGATCCCGCCCGCGCCGGCCTGCCCCCCGACGGGCGCGTCCGCCGCGTACCCGGCCTCCGCCGCGAAGAAGTCGCCCGCCTCGCCGGCGTGTCCACCGACTACTACGCCCGCCTCGAACAAGGCCGCCGGATCGTTCCCTCCGCCGCCGTCGTCGAAGCCATCGGCCGCGCCCTCGGCCTCGACGCCGCCGGACGCGCCCACCTCGACGACCTCATCGGCCTGACCTCGGCACCGGCCCACCGCCGAGCCCGCGACGTCCAACGCGTCCGCCCCGGCCTCTACCAGCTCCTCGACGCCCTCGACGGCGAGCCCGCCCTCATCCTCGGCCGCCGCACCGACGTCCTCGCCGCCAACCGCATGGCCAAAGCCCTCTTCACCGACTTCGACCAGCTCCCCGCCGCCCACCGCAACTACGCCCGCTGGATGTTCCTCGACGACGGCGCCCGGGCCCTCTTCCTCGACTGGCCCGACCAAGCCCGCGCCGCCGTCGAAAGCCTCCGGTTCGAAGCCGGCCGCCACCCCGACGACCGCGTCACCACCGACCTCGTCACCGAACTGCGCGAACACAGCCGCGAATTCGACCAGTGGTGGGAACAACACCGCGTCCACCAGCGCACCCACGGCTCGAAACGCCTCCGGCACCACCTCGTCGGAGACCTCACCGTCGACTACGAAACCCTCACCCTCCCCGGCGACCCCGAGACCACCCTGTTCGTCTACACCACCGAACCCGGGTCGCCCTCACGCCGAGCCATCGACATCCTGGCCAGCTGGACCGCCACCACCCCCACCTAGCGGGAACGCGGCGTCGAACGCCGAACCGTGGTGCTGCACCACGGACATGTACTGCTCAGCCCACGCTCGCAGGCTCCCCAGTGGCGCGACGAGCGTCGTGCCCAGGCCGGTGAGCCGGTAGTACACCCGCGGCGGCTTGCTCGCCTCGACACGACGACCGACGAGCCCGTCTCGTTCCAGCGCCCGGAGGGTCTGCGCCAGCATCTTCTGCGACACACCGGCCATCCCGCGTTTCAGCTCGCTGAACCGCAGCTCGCCCTCGGCGGCGGCGAGCGTCAGCACCGCCATGGTCGTCCACCGCGACCCCACCCGGTCGAGCAGCTGCCTCGTCGGACACCGAGGATCGAACAGGTCCCCCTGCCGCGAGGCGGTTACCACGGGGTTACCTGGTGCGGGAAAAGTGCCTTCTTCCCCGTTCATCGGGGGTTTCCTACGGTGACCACGTTCCCGACCGTAACCAAGGAGAGTTCCTGTGCGCCAGCTGACCCTGTCCGCTCACCTTCCGGGCGCGACCGTGCACCGGGTACCGATCGACGGGGTCGAACTCGTCGTGGAGACCCTCGGGCAGGGCCCGGCCGTCCTGCTGCTGCACGGCTTTCCGCACACCCGCGCGATCTGGCGCGGTGTCGCGCCCCGGCTGGCGGCGGCCGGGTTCCGGGCCATCGCGCCCGACCTGCACGGGCTGGGCGACAGCACGCCCGCCGTCCGTGGCTACCACGCCTCCGCGATCGCCGCGGACCTGCTCCGGATGCTGGCCGTCCTCGGTGACCGCGAGGCCCACGTCGTCGGCACCGATCTGGGTGTCACGCCGGCCTTCGCCCTGGCGGCATCGTCGCCCGGGCGCGTGAGCAGCCTGACCCTGTCCGAAGGGCTGATCGGGCTCCTGCCCGGTGCCGAGGCCTTCCTGCGGCAGGGGCCGCCGTGGTGGTTCGGCTTCCACCAGGCGCCCGGTGGCCTGGCCGAGGACGTCCTGGAGAGCTCGGCGGAGCGCTACGTCCGCTTCTTCCTCTCCGCCGGCAGCCGCCGGGGTGTGCCGGCGGACCTCACCCGGGTGATCGTCGAGGCCTACCGGGGCAGAACAAGTCTCGGCAACGCCTTCGACCACTACCGCGCGATGCCGGCCACCGCGGAATGGATCGGGAACTGGGCGCGGGACCGGCGGCTGACGACGCCGGCCCTCGCCATCGGCGGTGGCGTGCTCGGCGCGGCCACCGCCCGCCAGCTCGAGCCGATCACCGGCCACCTCGACCAGCACCTGCTCGAAGACTGCGGTCACCTCACCCCGATCGACCAGCCGGACGCCTTCGCCGACCTCCTCGTCGAGCACGCCAGGGCCACCCCGTAGTCCTCCGATCGGTGGATACGGCTTGGCCGTCCGGTGGACCGGGTTTCCACCGCCGGCCTTCGATTCGGTCGATGTGTGCCCGGTGCCGGTGTGGGACGGTGTGCCGGGACGGGAAACCAGCACTTCGCTTGCGGAACCAGGAGTTGTCCGGCATGGGCACCACCGGCGCGAAAGCGTGCGATCATTGCAGGTCGTGAGTGTCGAGGCCGAGTTGCGCGAGGAGTTCTCCCGCTGGGAGCGCAGGGAGACCGCGATCCTGAAAGTGCTCCCGTACCCGCTGCTGGCGGTCAGCGTCGTGCTGCCCCTGCTGCAGCCGCTGTGGAACGCGGAGGTCCAGCTTCCGGCGGTGCTCGGGCTCTCGGCCCTGCTCACGGCGTGGGTCGTCTGGTTCCACACGTTCCACCCGGAGTCGCACCGCAACGCGCCCTTGATGGGCCTGTACTACACGGGGCTCGTGGTGTTGACCGCCTTCCTGGTGCTGCTCACGCCCTGGTTCGGCTTCTTCGCCTTCATCGGCTACGTGCACGCCTTCCAGTACCTGAAGGGCCGGTGGCGGTACGTCGGCGTGGCCGTCACGTCCGCGGTCTCGGCGGTCTCCTACGTGGGAGGGGCCGACGGCATCACGGCCGACCAGTGGTGGAAGTGGCCCGCCGTCAGCGTGCTCACCACGGTGATGGCCACGGTGGCCTTCCACGCCGACGTGATGTCCGACCGGCGCAATCACCGGCAGAAGCGGGCGCTGGTCGAGCTGCACAAGACCAACGCCGAGCTGGAGAACGCTTTGGCGGAGAACGCGGGCCTGCACGCCCAGCTGCTGGCGCAGGCCCGCGAGGCCGGCGTGCTCGCCGAGCGGCAGCGGATGGCGCGGGAGATCCACGACACCCTCGCGCAGGGACTGGCCGGTATCCTCACCCAGCTCCAGGCCGCCGAGCAGGCGACGGACGAACCGGCGGTGTCGCGCCGGCACGTGGCGAACGCGATGGACCTGGCCCGCGACAGCCTCACCGAGGCCCGCCGGACGGTGCACGCGGTGGGACCGTCCGCACTGGCGCAGGCCCGCCTCCCGGACGCGATCGGCGACGTGGCCGAGCGCTGGTCGAAGCTGAACCGCGTCGAGGCGGTGCTGACCACGACCGGCGACGCCCGGCCGATGCACACCGACGTCGAGGTGACACTGCTGCGGACCGCGCAGGAGGCGCTCACCAACGTCGCCAAGCACGCGGGGGCCAACCGGGTCTCCCTGACCCTGTCGTACATGGAGGACCTGGTGACGCTCGACGTGCTGGACGACGGAGTGGGTTTCCGGCCCGGCGCCGAGCGTGCCGGCGGTTCCGAGGACGGGGGCTTCGGGCTCGCCGGCATGCGGCAGCGGGTGCAGCTGCTCGCCGGGCGGCTGGACGTCGAGTCCGAGCCGGGCGGGGGCACCGCGATCACGGTGACGGTGCCGGCGATCCCCGCCGGGAGCGAAAGTTGATCTCCCTGCTGATCGTCGACGACCACCCGGTGGTGCGGGACGGGCTGCGCGGCATGTTCGGCGCCGATCCACGTTTCGAGGTGGTCGGCGAAGCCGGTGACGGTGCGGAAGCGGTCTCGGCCGCGGAGCGCCTCCGCCCCGACGTGATCCTCATGGACCTGCGGATGCCCGGGACCGACGGGGTCGCCGCCATCAAGGAGCTGGCGAAGCGCGGGGTGCCGGCACGGGTGCTGGTGCTCACCACGTACGACACGGACAGCCACGTGCTGCCGGCCATCGAAGCCGGCGCCACCGGCTACTTGCTCAAGGAGGCGCCGAGGGCGGAGCTCGTCCGCGCGGTGGAGGCCGCGGCACACGGACAGGCGGTGCTTTCCCCCGCCATCGCGACCCGGCTCCTGGGACAGGTGCGCAAGCCGGCCCAGGCACCGCTGTCACAGCGCGAACTGGAAGTGCTGGAGCTGATCGCCCAGGGCTCGACGAACCGCGAAGCGGCGAAGCGGCTCTTCATCAGCGAAACGACGGTCAAGACGCACCTGCTGCACGTGTACGCGAAGCTGGGCGTCAACGACCGGGCAGCCGCCGTCGCCGCCGCGTTTTCCCGCGGCTACCTGGCGCCGCGAGACTGACACACCGATCACCGCATCCTCCGAACGAAGGAGGCGATGCGGACCGTTGTGCCGACGCGCCGGGCCGGGGCGCCACGGGATTCTCGATCCGTCGGAAACGGATCGGGAAGGGACGGCGGCATGCCGGTCATCGAGGTCGAGCACCTCCACAAGCGGTACGGGGACAAGGTCGCGGTCGACGACGTTTCGTTCGACGTCGAGCGCGGGGAGATCTTCGGCATCCTGGGCCCGAACGGCGCGGGCAAGACGACGACCGTGGAGTGCCTGGAAGGGCTCCGGGTGCCCGACGGCGGGAGGCTGTCGGTGCTGGGGCTCGACCCGCGCCGCGACCGCGCCGAGCTGCGCCAGCGCGTCGGCGTCCAGCTCCAGGAGAGCCGGCTGCAGGACAAGCTGCGGGTCGGCGAGCTGCTCGACCTCTACGCCGCGTTCTACCGGACGCCGGCCGATCCCGGCGAGCTGCTGGCCACGCTCGGCCTGACCGAGCACCGGAACACCGCGTACAAGAAGCTGTCCGGGGGCCAGCAGCAGCGGTTGTCCATCGCGCTCGCGCTCGTCGGGAGCCCGGAGCTGGCGGTGCTCGACGAGCTCACGACCGGCCTCGACCCGCAGGCCCGCCGCGACACGTGGGACCTCATCGAGACCGTGCGCGCCAAGGGCGTGACCATCCTGCTGGTCACCCACTTCATGGAAGAAGCCGAACGGCTCTGCGACCGGATCGCCGTCGTCGACGCCGGCCGCGTCGTCGCCCTCGACTCGCCGGCCGGGCTGATCGCCGGGGTGACCGACAAGCAGGTCGTGCGGTTCCGGCCGTCGGCGCCGCTCGACCCCGGCGCGCTCGAAGCGCTGGCGGATGTCCGCCGCGTCGAACGGCGCGGCGAGCAGTTCGTCGTCAGCGGCCACGGCAACGTGCTCCACGCGGTGACGTCGCTGCTGGCCCGGCGGGGAGTGATCGCCGGGGACCTGCGCGTCGAGCAGGCCGGCCTCGACGACGCGTTCGCGGCCCTGACCGGCCACCGGCCGGAATGAGGGGGAAACCATGTCCGTCCTGACCAAGCTGACCACCGCCGAGGCGAAGGTGTTCCTGCGGGACCCGGGCGCGCCGGCCATCGTCGTCGGCATCCCGCTCGCGCTGCTGCTGGTGTTCGGGCTGCTGCCCGGGGTGAACGAGCCGGACCCCGAGTTCGGCGGGCACAGCGTACTGGCCACCTTCATCGCGCCGATGGCCATCACGATCCTGCTGGCCATGCTGGCGCTCACGCTGTTCCCGGCCGCGATGGGCACCTACCGCGAAAAGGGCCTGCTGAAGCGGCTTTCCGCCAGTCCCGTGCCGCCGAGCCTGCTGCTCGCCGCGCAGCTGCTGGTGAACCTCGCCGCCGCCGTCGCCGTGGTCGTGCTGATCGCCGGGGTCGGAGGCCTCGCGCTCGGCATCCCGTTGCCGGGCAACCCGGGCGGTTTCCTGCTGTCACTCGTGCTCGGGGCCGTCGCGCTGTTCTCCGTCGGCCTGCTGGTGGCAGCCCTGGCCCCGACCGGCCGCGCGGCCAGTGGCATCGGGAGCGCGCTGTTCTTCCCGATGCTCGCGCTGGGCGGGGTGTGGGTGCCGAAGGAGAAGCTGCCGGTCTTCCTGCAGCACGTCGCCGACGTCCTGCCACTGGGCGGCACGCTCAACGCGCTGCGCGCCACCTGGGCCGGCGACGCCCCGGAGCTGCTGCAGCTCGGCGCGATGGCGGTGTTCGCCATCGGCTGCTCGACGATCGCGGCGCGGGTGTTCCGATGGGAGTGACGACCGCGCCCGCCCCCGCCCGGCTCCACCCGGTCGCCGTGAAGCCGGTGGCGGTCGTGATGGGGGTGCTGGCGATCCCGTTGCTGCTGACGGCGAACCGCTACGGCTACTTCGGCGACGAGCTGTACTTCCTGGCCGCCGGACGGCACCTCGCCTGGGGATACGTCGACCAGCCGCCGCTGCTTCCGTTGCTGGCCCAGGCGATGGACGCGCTCGGGCACTCGCCGTTCGTGCTGCGGATCCCGGCGATGCTGGCCATGCTCGCCGGAATCGCGCTCACCGCGCTGATCGCCCGCGAGCTGGGCGGCGGCGGGAAAGCCCAGACGCTCGCCGCGGCCACCTTCGGCGTGTCGTCGCTGTTCCTGGCGGGCGGGCACTACCTCGCCACGTCCACAGTGGACCCGCTTTTGTGGACACTGGTGCTGTGGCTGCTGGTCCGCTGGCTGCGCACCCGCGCCGACGGCCTGCTCGTCTGGGCCGGCGTCGTCACGGCGATCGCGCTGTACACGAAGTTCCTCATCGCCGGCTTCTGGCTCGCCGCCGGTGTCGCGGTCCTCGTGTGCGGACCACGGGAACTGCTGCGCCGGCCCGGGTTGTGGCTCGGCGCGGCGATCGCCGCGGTGGCGCTGGTGCCGACGCTGCTGTGGCAGGCCACGCACGGCTGGCCGCAGCTGGGCATGGGCGCGGCGATCTCGGCGGAAGTCGAAGACACCTGGGGCGGCCGGCTGACGTTCGTGCCGGGGGCACTGTTCGTCGCCGGCCTCCCGGTCGGCGCCGTCCTGCTCTGCTACGGCCTGTGGCGGCTCTTGCGCAACCGGGAACTCCGCTTCCTCGGCTGGACGGTGGTGCTGCTGACCGTGGTGTTCCTGGCGGTGAACGGCCGGCTCTACTACCTCGCCGGGCTGTACCCGGTGTGCTGGGCCATGGCCGCGGTCGCGCTCGAACGGGGAGAGCCGGCGCGCTGGTGGCGGTGGATCACGACCTGGCCGTGCTACGTGCTGTCCGCGTTGCTCGTCCTGCCCCTCACGTTGCCGATCTGGCCGCGGGCGTGGCTGACCGAGCACCCGTCGCTGCCGTCCCCGCCGCTGGCCTACGCCGAGATCGGCTGGCCGGAGGCCGCCCGCTCGGTGGCCGGCGCGTTCGCGCGGCTGCCCGAGCGGGCTCGGACCGCGGTGGTGACCGAGACCTACTGGGAAGCGAGCGCGCTCGACCGCTACGGCCGCGACCTCGGCCTGCCGGAGCCGGCCAGTGGCAACCGCGGGTACGCGACGCTGGTCGTGCCGTCCGAGGAGATGACGGACGTGCTGTTCGTGGGCGCCGACCCGCGGCCGCTGCTCGGGCACTTCGCCGAGCTGCGGCCGATCGGGAAAGTCGACACCGGCGCCGCGAAACCGAGCTACTTCGACGGCGTGCCGTTGTGGCTCGCGAGCGGCCGGACCGAGCCGTGGTCCGCGCTGTGGCCGAAGCTGGTGAACACCCGCGCATGAGCCACCGCCCCGGTGCGGTGTTCCTACCGAGCAATGCCCGCGGTACGCCGGAGATCCAGGAGGTGCCGCGCCAGCTCGGCGACCGTGGGCCGGTCGAAGACGACGGTGGCGGGCAGGTCGATGCCCGACAACCCGGCGAGGCGGGTGCGCAGCTCGATCACGGTGAGGGAATCGAACCCGAGTTCCGGGAACGGGTGGTCGTCGGCGATCACGGCGGCGTCCGGGTGGCCCAGGACCGCCGCGACCTCCGCTCGCAGCAGCTCACGCAGCTCCGGCTCGGCCGGGTTCTCCGGCCAGCTCTGCCGCGCCGCGGGCAAGCGGGCGGACGAACCGGCGGTCGGCGGTGCCAGCGGCGCCGCCGGGTCGAACCGGACGGGCACCAGCACGGGTTCGGCCGAGCCGAGCGCGGCGTCGAACAGCGCCAAGCCCTGCTCGGCCGTCAGCCCTTCCACGCCGGACGCGCGGATCCGCCGCCGGGCCGTGGCCGAGATCCGGTCGCCCAGACCGGTGCCCAGCTCCCACAGCCCCCACGCCAGCGACAACGCCGGCCGTCCGGCCGCGCGGCGGCGGCACGCCAGCGCGTCCAGCACCCGGTTCGCGGCCGCGTAGTTCGCCTGCCCGGCCTTGCCGAACACGCCGGCAACCGAGGAAAACAGGATGAAGGCCGTCAAGGGCAGATCCCGGGTCACCTCGTCGAGGACCAGCGCCGCGTCCGCCTTGGGGCGCAGCACCGCGTCCAGGCGTTCCGGCGTCTGGGCCGCCAGGACACCGTCGTCGACCACGGCCGCGCTGTGCACGACCGCCGTCAACGGCGGATCGCAGCTGCCGGCCAGCCGCGCCACGGTGGCCCGATCCGCGACGTCGGCCGCGACGATCCGCACGTCCGCGCCCAGTGACCGCAGGGACGCGAGCAGTTCGCCGGCTCCGGGTGCCGCCGGCCCGCTGCGGCTCACCAGCAGGAGGTGCCGGACGTCGTGCGCGGTGACGAGGTGCCGGGCCAGCAGGGCGCCGAGGGCCCCCGTCCCGCCGGTGATCAGCACCGTCCCGGACGGGTCGACCGGCTGCGCCGGCGCCGGGGCGGCGCGGGTGATCCGCAGCGCGTGCGGCACGCCGTCGCGGACGGCGACCTGCGGCTCCGCGCTGCCGCCGGCGAGGTCCGCGGCCCGCGCCGCGGGGAACCCCGGTTCGAGGTCGACCAGGCCGATCCGGCCCGGGTGTTCCGCCGCGGCCGCGCAGCCCAGGCCCCACGCCGCCGCGGCGGCCGGGTCGGGGTCGGGGCCGGTCGCGTTGCGGGTGACGAGGAGCAGCCGGTCGCCGCTGCCCTGCCAGTCCTGCAGCACAGTGAGCGCGTGCCCGGCCGCCGCGCGCACGTCACCCGGCGTGATTTCGACGGTCCGGACCGGTTCGGTGGCCGCCACCGGCGACATTGGAATCCACTGTGGACGGTAGAGCATCGTGTCGGGCGCCGCCATCGGCCGGGTCGTCAGCGATTCGACCACCGCCACCGGGTTCCCGGCTTCGTCGTACAGCGTGACGCGGACCGCGCCGGAGCCGAGGCGGACACCGTGCACCCGGGCCCGCCGGGCACCGGGCGCGTAGACCTCGACCCCGCTCCAGAGGAACGGCACCCGCGGCTGCGCCGCCGGCCCCTCGGCGAGCGCGGTCGCGTGCACGGCCGCGTCCAGCAGGACCGGGTGCAGCTCGAACCGGCCCCCGGCGCCCGGCGGCACCTCGACCTCGGCGAAGAACTCGGCATCGCGCGCCCACAACCGTCGCACGGCTCGGAAAGCCGGTCCGTAGGCGTGCCCGCGGTAGGCCTCGGCGACGTCGGCTTCCGCGGCCCCGGCCGGCGGCCACTCCCCGCTCCAGCCGGACGGCCGCGGACCGCGCGGGCGCAGCTTCCCGCCGGCGTGCTTCCGCCAGTGCTTCTCGTCGCGCCCCCGGGCGTAGACGTCGATCCTCGGCTCGTCCACCACGACCTGGACGTGGACGTCCTCGGTGCCGAGGCGCAGCGGGGCTTCGATCGCGAGTTCCCCGACGGCCGCGCCACCGGCGTGCAGGGCCAGCTCGGCGAACACCGTCCCGGGCACCAGCACGGATCCGCCGACGACGTGGTCGGCGAGCCACCGGTGGCGGCGGACGCCGAGCGAGCCGCCGTGGACCACCCGCGGCGAGCCGGGCGCCTCGAGCGCGGGGCCGAGCACGGCGTGGTCGCCGCCATCCTGTTCCGGGGCCGGCTGGTCCAGCCAGTACCGGGTGCGCTTGAACGGGTACGTGGGCAGCGGCGTGATCCGCGCGCCCGAGCCGGCGAACACCGCGGGCCAGTCCACCCGGCCGCCGGCCGTGTGCACCGCGCCCGCCGCGGCCAGCATCCCGGAGTCCGACTTCGTGGCCGTCACGACCGGCATGACGCCGGCGGCCAGGCGGCCGAGCACCGGAGCCGGGCCGATCTCGAGGCCGACGGCCGGACCGGGCGCCGCCGCCGTGGCGAGCGCGTCGGCGAACCGCACGGTCGAGCGGGCGTGCCGGCGCCAATGGCCGGGTTCGATCTCCTCGACCGGTTCTCCGGTCACGCAGGAGACGAGCGGAAGCACGGGACGGTGGTGCCGCAGACCGGCGGCGACCTCGTGGAACTCGTCGAGCATCGGCTCCAGCAGCGGCGAATGGAAGGCGTGGCTGACGCGCAGCAGCGTCCCGCCGCCGAAGCGATCGGCGAGTGCCGTCGTCGCGGCCCTCTCCCCGGAGAGCACCACCGAACGCGGCCCGTTGACCGCGGCGACGGCCACCGCGTCGCCCACGTGCGGGACCACCTCCGCCTCGGTGGCCTCGACGGCGATCATCACCCCGCCGCCGGGCAGCGCGGCCATGAGCCGGCCGCGCGCCGCCACGAGCGTCGCCGCGTCCGCCAGCGTCAGCACGCCGGCGACGTGCGCGGCGGTGATCTCCCCGATCGAGTGGCCCAGCAGGACGTCCGGGCGCAGGCCCCACGACTCGAACAGCCGGTACTGCGCGACGCCGAAGGCGAACAACGCGGCTTGGGCGTGGTCGGTGCGGTCCAGCGCTTCCCCGCCGGAGAAGGCGATGGCGCGCACATTGCCCCCCAGGGCTTCGCACGCCTCGTCGAAGGCGTCGGCGAACACCGGGAACTGCTCGGCCAGGTCCCGGCCCATCCCGGCCCGCTGCGCGCCCTGCCCGCCGAACAGCACGGCCAGCCGGGTTCCACTTCGGACGGTCCGGCCGGGCACGCGCCCTTCGGCAACGGCTCGCAGGGCCTCCCGGTTCGCCGCGGGCACCAGCACGCGGTGGGCCAGAGGCGTCCGCCGGGCCAGGGTGTAGGCGACGTCGACGGTGTCGGGCGCTTCGGCCAACCCGGCCGCGACGAGCCGGAGGGCGTCGCCGTCCGCGGCGCTGAGCAACCAGGGCGCCGCGGGGAACGGCCGCCGCGCCGGCGCCTCCGACCGCGGTGCCTCCTCGACGATCACGTGGGCGTTGGTGCCGCCGATCCCGAACGCCGACACGCCCGCCCGGCGGACCCGGTCCGTCCGCGGCCACGGCCGGCCCTCCGCCAGCAGCGCCACCCCGCCGGCCGGCCAGTCGACGTGCGGGCTCGGCTCGTCCGCGTGCAGCGACGGCGGCAGGTGCTCGTGCTGCAACGCCGTCACCGCCTTGATCACGCCGGCGATCCCGGCCGCGGCCTGGGTGTGGCCGATGTTCGACTTCACCGAGCCCAGCCACAGCGGCTCCCGGCGCGGGCCACGCCCGTACGCCGCCATCAGCGCGTCCGCTTCGATCGGGTCGCCCAGCGGCGTTCCCGTCCCGTGCCCTTCGACGGCGTCGACGTCCGCGGCGGCCAGTCCCGCGTCCGCGAGCGCCGCCGCGATCAGCGCCTGCTGGGCGCGTCCGCTGGGCGCGGTCAGGCCGTTCGACGCGCCGTCGGCGTTCACCGCGCTGCCGCGCAGCACCGCCAGCACCGGGTGCCCGTGCCGGCGGGCGTCGGACAGCCGTTCGAGCAGGATCACCCCGGCGCCCTCGGACCACGCCGTGCCGTCCGCTCCGGCCGCGTAGGACCGGCAGCGGCCGTCCGGTGAGAGGCCACGCTGCCGGCTGAAGGCCAGGAACGTCCGCGGGGTGGCCATCACGGTGGCCCCGCCGGCGAGGGCGAGCGAACACTCGCCTTCGCGCAGCGCCTTCACCGCGAGGTGCAGCGCGACCAGCGACGACGAGCAGGCCGTGTCGACGGTGAGGGCCGGTCCGGTGAGCCTGAAGGTGTAGGAGATCCGGCCCGAGGCCACCGCGTGCGAGGAGCCGATGCCCAGCCACGCCTCGAGTTCGTGGGGAGTGGTGAACCGGCTCGCGTAGTCCTCGTGCATCACGCCGACGAACACGCCCGTGTCGCTGCCGCGCAGCGCGGCGACGTCGAGGCCCGCCCGTTCGAACGCCTCCCAGGACGTCTCCAGCAGCAACCGCTGCTGCGGGTCGGTGGCCAGGGCTTCCCGCGGGGAGATGCCGAACATCCCGGGGTCGAAGTCCGCGAACCCGTCGAGGAACCCGCCGCGGCGGGTCACCGAGTGCCCGATCCGGTCCGGATCCGGGTCGTACAGCCCCGCCACGTCCCAGCCGCGATCGGCGGGGAATTCCCCGGTCGCGTCCACCCGGTCCGCCACGAGCCGCCACAGGTCCTCCGGCGAACGCACCCCGCCGGGAAACCGGCACGCCATCGCCACGACGGCGATCGGTTCCGCGGACGGCGCCTTCTCCGGTCGCGCCGGCACCGCCGGGCCCGCCGAGCGCAGCCGCGTCAGCTCGGCGATCACCGCGCCCGGCGTGGGGAAGTCGTAGATCAGCGAGTGCGGGACGGGCACGCCGGTCAGCGCGGTGATCCGGTGCCGGAACTGCACGCCGGCCAGGGAGGACAAGCCGAGGTCGGTGAAGGGCCGGTCCCGCCAGCCGTCGCCGCCGTCGTGTCCGCAGAGGGCCGTCAGCTCGGCCCGCACCACCGCGGCGAGATCCGGCTGTTTCAGGGCGTTCCGCTTCGGTTTGCCCGACGCCGTCCGCGGGATCGAGCCGACTTCGACGTAGGCCACCGGAACTTTGTGCAGGGAAAGCCGGCTCAGACAGCGGCGACGCAGCTCTTCGGCGTCGAAGCCGTCCGGCCCGGCGACCACGAAGGCCACCGGCACCTGCCCGACGACGTCGTCGGGCCGGCCGGTCACGAGGACGTCCCGCACCGAAGGGGACTCTTCCAGCACCGCCTCGATCTCGGTCGGGTGGACGTTCTGGCCACCGCAGACGATCACGTCGTCGACCCGGCCGTCGAGCACCAGCCGGCCGCCTTCGAACCGGCCGGCGTCGCCCATGCGGTACCAGCCGTCCCGCACCGGCGACCCGGTCTGCCCGTGGTAGCCCAGCATCAGTCCCGGGCCGCGGACGAGCACCTCCCCCGCGTCGATCCGGACCTCCATGCCGGGCACCGGGACCAGTCCCGGCTCACCGGGCCGCTCCACCGCGACCTTTCCCGTTTCGGTGCTCCCGTAGCCGTCGAGCAGCGGAAGGCCGAACAGCTCCCGGACCGCGGCGCGGGTCGCCGGCGTGCACGGCGCGCCGCCGGTCAAGCACAATCTCGGCGGGGTCACCGGGCCGTCGGCCTCCTGCCGGAGCCGGAGGTAGGTGGCCGGCACCCCGGCGAGCACGCAGCCCGGGTACTCGGCGAGCAGGTCCGGCGAGCAGCCGTCGGCGAGGCGGGTGTGGGCGCCGAGCGCGATCGTGGTGGTGAAGGCGAGCGACAGGGCGTAGGCGTGATGGAGCGGCAGCGGCCACACGACGGTGTCACCGGCTTCGATCCCGTAGACGGGGGCGTAGCAGGCGGCGGCCGACCACAGCATCGCCCGCTGCGAAAGGCGAACGCCCTTCGGCCGTCCGGTGGTCCCGGAGGTGTAGAGCAGCCAAGCCGGCTCGTCCAGCCCGAGGTCGTCCCGCGGCGATCCCGCGGCCGGCGGTGGGTCCTCGACGAGGAGCACCCGCAGCCCCAGCCGTGCTCCCAGCTCGGCGTGCCGCGCCTCGGTGATCAGGAGCGTCGCCCCCGAGTCTTCGGCCAGGTGGGCCAGCTCGGCCTCGGTCGACCGCGCGCTCACCGGCACCCCGACGGCCGCCGCGCGCAGCACCGCCAGCAGGGCGACGACGAACTCGACCCGGTTGCCGACGTGGACCAGCACGCGATCGCCTCGGGAGACGTCGAGGCCGGTGGCCAGATCGGCACTGGCGCGGGCCAGCTCACCGTAGGTCAGCGTCCGCCGGCCGTCGGAGTAGGCAGGGCGTTCCGCGGGATGCGCGGACAACGCCGTCAGCAGCGGCCTGATGAACTCGGTTCGGATTTCCTCCACTGCTCCGGGTATACCGCAATCACCGCGGCTTCGTGCCGGGCCGCTCGCGCCGCAGCTCAGCCGGGGCTCGCTCCGGACGCAACCCCACGCCGACGAGATACACCGCCAACGTCCTCAGGACCGGCAGCCACTGTGCCGCGGTCATGAGCCGGCCCGCCGGATCCGGGCGAGGTCGGCTTTCCGCACCGCGCCCCCGCCGCAGCCGCCCGGCCGGCCCGGTCGCGGATGAAGAACCTGAACTCGTTGACGAGGACGACGACCGCAGCGTCCTGGCTGTGCTCGAGTATCCGAACCGCTGACCGGCGCGTGCCGGGTTGCGGCCTTCCCACATCCGCTGCGGGATTCTCGAACCGTTGGACAGGGTATTGTCCCCCGGGGCCGCGGCTTTCCGCTGCTGCGGTTGCCGGTCCGGTCAGCCGGCCATGGCCAGTGTGACACCGGCCGCCGGCATGGCAAAGCGCGCGATTGTCTTCGCCGCCGTGTCTCGACCCCCAGCTGATTCGTTCGGCGCTTCGTGTGTCAGCCCCAGCCTAGCAGTGGGCCGCGTCGCCCGCGAGGCTTTCAGCTACAGCCGAAACCGCGTGGGCACCTGTGCGGCTTGCGCATTGCCTTCTCGGGTGCGGGGGCGGCAGAATCGACTGGTGAGCGATCCGCTACTTTCAGGCAAGGCAGCGTTCGTTTCCGGTGGGACGAAGGGGATCGGGCGAGCGGTGTGCGTCGCGCTGGCTGGTTCCGGCGCGCAAATCGTCACTTGCTACAGCACGGACAGCGCGGCGGCGGAAAACACCCGGAGTCAGCTGGCCGAACTCGGTTCGCATGTCGTCGTCAGGGCGGACATCAGCAGTTCGGAGGGTGTCGAGCACGTTGCCGATGTCTGCGCGGAAACCTTTCCGGACGGCCTCGACACAATAGTGAACAATGCAGCTCTTGTCCATGGTGCCCCGCTCACCGAAGCTTCGGCCGAGTCACTTCGCCAGATGGCCGACATCAATGTCGTCGGTCCGCTCCTGGTGACCCAACGGCTCTTGCCCATGGTTCGAGAGGGCGGATCCGTCATCAACATCGGATCGCGGATCGCGGCGCTCGGGAGGAGCGGCAGGGTTGGCTACACGGCCGCCAAGGCGAGTCTCTTGGGGCTGACCCGGTCCTTGTTCCGGGAGCTCGGTCCGCGGTCCATCCGGGTCAACCTGGTCACGCCCGGGATGATCGCGCCACCCGATCCGGTCGATTTGCCGGCCGCAGAAATGGCGGCGATAAGGCAACGTCTTCGGACACAGGTAGCTTTGGGACGACCGGGAACATCGGCCGAAGTCGCGGAAGTGGTCCTGTTCCTGGCAAGCGATCGCTCGAGTTACGTCAATGGCGCCGAAATATCGGTCGATGGCGGGATGTAGTGGAGCGGTTTTCGCGTCCACACGGAGACGAGGGTCGGCGACAACTGGTACGACCACGGATTCGTCCGGTAATGCCGGCGCAGATCCCGCTCGAAGCGGCGCAGCTCCGGCTCGCTGACTGTCTTGGTCGCGAGCGCGGTCGAACGGAACGCCTCCAGCGCGCCCAGGAGTTCGGCAGCTCCTTCGGGTCCCTGCGAGCTGATCCAGGAATTTCCTCGCAGGTCGACCGGCCCGGTTGCCCCGGCGGCGCGCAGCAGGAGAGGTAGCCGGTAGGCGAGTTGCGGGTCTTTTCCCAACGCGCTGAATGTGGCGGCGAGTGTTCTTCGCGGCAGATCCGAGCCGTCGAACGGTGGGTGAACCTGCCAGGATGTGTTGTCGAACTCCTGAAGCAGCAGTATGCCACCCGGAGCCACCGAGTCGTACAGCTTGCGCACGATCCCGGCAGGGTCCTCGACATGCGGCAGCAGCAACCGGGAGAAGACCACGTCGTACGGCCCGCCGGGCACGGCCGGCACGAGTTCGATGTCGATCTGGCGGAAGTCGAAGCCGACCGTCGACGACGTCCGCAGTTCCGACAGGGAATCTCCGGGCAGGCTCGCGTGGAGGTCCATACCGGTCACTTTCCCGCCCGGCTCGACCTCGGCACCGAGCAATCGCATCACCTCGCCTGGTCCGCAGCCCATGTCCAAACAGCGCATACCGGGGGACACGCCCGCGGACCTGAGCACCGCCCGGGTCGGCTCTTCGCACGCCTGCGCCAGCCGGCGCAGGCGGGTCTGCTCGGCGGCGGGGTTCGCGAACGTGTACTTGCCGTCGCCGGAAGACATCTGGCCGAGCTCCTACTGGTCGATGCGGATGGTTCGGGTGTCCGGGAGGCGCAGCGCGGCCAGCAGGCCGATCGATCCACACGCCATCAACACGAGAGCGGGCGCGAGTGTGTGGCCGACCGAGGTCGACGACAGCAGCTGGATCACCACCGGTGGCAATCCGGAGAAGACCAATCCGCCCACGGTACTCGCCAGTCCGCCTGCCGTGGCGCGAATGTCTCTGGGATACAGTTCCATCGACACCGCGTGAATCGAGCCGAGACACAACGGAATCGGCAGGGCGAGGAGAATGCCGCCGATGATGGCGCCGGCCAAGGTGCCGCCGGTCGCTATCGAGAAAGCCGGGACGGCGGTCGCGATACTGACCCCCGCGGCCAGCAAGAGGGGCACTTTCCTGCCGAGGCGATCGCCGAGTACGCCCACCACGGGATTGAGCAGCGCGGACCCGGCGATCAGGATCAACGGCATCAGCCGCGCCTGCGCTTCGGGCAGCCCGGAGACGCGGATCAGAAAGCTTGGATAGTAGACAATCAGCAGGTAGACCGGGGTGCCGAGGCCGCCCAGCAGGCTGAGCTGGGCCACGGTTTTCCAGTTCGCGCGAATTTTCCTGAACCTGAATCGGAAGCCTTCGCGGTCCCGGCCGGGGAGCGGCTCGGAAAGCTTGCGGCGAAGGTGGAACCCGAGAACGGCGAGCGGGATCGCCGCCAGGAAGGGAGTTCGCCAGCCCCAGGAGTCGAAGGCGGCCGGCGGAAGCCGGGCGGACAGGGTGGCGCCGGCCAGCGCCGCGAGCACCGTGGCCGCGTTTCCGGCTACCGCGATCAGTGAGGTGATGAGACCACGCCGCCTCGGCTCCGCCTGCTCGCCGAGGTAGACGGGGATCACCGTCGTCTCGCCGCCGGACGCGAATCCTTGAACTATCCTGCATACAAAGAGCAGAATCGGTGCCAGGGTTCCCGCTTGGGCATAGGTCGGCAACGCGCCGACCGCGGCGGTGGCCGAGCCGACGGCCAAAATGGTCGCGACCAGCGTCTTCTGCCGCCCGATGCGATCGGCGAGAAGGCCGACGGCGATACCGCCGATCGGCCGCGCCACGAAAGAAACACCAAACACGATGAGCGCTGCCAGGAAGGCCCGGTCGTCGTTCCCTGCCGGGAAGAACGCTTTTGCGATCGGAAGGACAAACAATCCGTACAGTGCGGCATCGTAGACTTCGATGAAGTGCCCTGTCACGGCGGCGAGCACCGGACGTTTCTTCTCCGTGTCTCCGGCGGATTCTTGCCGTGCCATCCGTCTCCCCCGTAGAGTACGTGACATACAGGGACCAGTTCCGACGTTACTCGGGGGAATTGTCAATGACTCGGATATCGCCTTCGCAGCACATCTTGACTCTACACACGGAGTGGTCGGGACACAACGGGATATCGGTCTTCAACCAGCAACTGAGCCAGGCGCTTGCGGGCGTCGGTTGTCAGGTGACGGCGCGTGTCGCGGAACCGGGCGCGAGTGACGGTCTCGTCCGGGTGCAGGCACTCGATCCGCTGCCGGGAATCGATTCGGCCGGCCAGCTCCTGCGCACCGAAGAACTTCCCGGAAAGGTCGACCTCCTGATCGGTCACTCCCGGTTTTCCGGTTCGGCTGCCGTCTATTTGCGGAATCGGGTATACCCGGACGCGAAGGCCGCCCTGTTCATCCACACCAGCCCCGAGGAAGGGAATCGGCTCAGAGGGCTTCGCGGGCGCGCGGACCTGCTCGCGGAGATCGACGTGTCGATCGCCGGGGCAGCGGACATCGTGTTCGCCCTGGGACCGCTGCTCACCATGCGGGCACGTCGCCTCGCGGCTTCGCACGGCGTGCCCGCTGAACGCATCCGGGAGATCGTGCCGGGAATCAGCGACAGCGCGGTGGCGGAGAACGGGCACCACGGCGACGAGTTCCGGATTCTGGTCCTCGGCCGGCTCGATGATCCGATCAAGGAGTCCGGCTTGGCCGCCGACATCGTCGGCGTCCTGAGGCAGAACGGGATGAGAGCGCAACTCGTGCTGCGCGGCGCCCGCGAAGAGTCGATCGACGGCCTGGAGCGAACCCTCTCCGAACGCGCGCGGTCGCCGGTGTGGGTTCGGCCGTTCACGACCGACAGGACAGCGGTCGAGCGGGAGCTTCGCGCGGCCGATCTGCTGCTGGTGACCTCTCAGCACGAGGGGTTCGGGCTGGTGGCGTTCGAGGCTGCCAGCCACGCGATCCCCGTCCTCGTCAGCCGGGAGAACAGCGGGGTGGGGATGTTCTTGAGCGATCCACGACGGGTACCGGCCGCGCTCGGCCTCTCCGGGACGGTGTCCGACAGCTATGTCCACGAAGAGCGCGTGAGATTGTGGTCCGACGCGTTGACCCGAACGCTGACCGACCTCGACGAGGCTCGCCGCCGAGCGAGGGAACTTCGTGAGCACCTGCTGGCGCGGTACAGCTGGAGCGCCTGCGCCGAGACAGTGCGGTCCGAAGTCGCGACGCTTTCGGCCGAGCGATCGGGGTGACACCGGCTTCAGGGCCGGACCAGTTCTCGCACCTCGACCGGCCAATCCGCCATGACCTCCGCCGGCGCCTCGAGGGACGCGTGGTTGCGCCAGGCGACCCAGTTCCTTTTGTAGACCAAGGAAAGCATCATGCGGGGCGCGGTCGTGTGGTTCGGCGTTCCCCGGTGCCAGAGCCGAAGGTCGCGGATGACGGCGGACCCCGCGGGCGCGTTCGTCCGGGTCGCGGGCCACCCCTCGGTCCGCTTCTCGAGATCCGTGGCGCCGGCTGTCCCGCGCAGGGTGTCGACGATGAGATGCGTCCCCGGCCAGACTTCCGTGCTGCCGTTTTCGGTGGTGAAATCGCAGAGCAGGATGTTCACCGCCAACAGGGATGGCGGGGTCGGGACGCTGATCTCGCCGTCGAACGTGGGCGGACAGTCCCGGTGCACTCGTTGGTAGCTGGACCCCGGCTGGGTGAGGTTCGAGTTGCAGAAGGCAATCTTCAGACCTGCGCCGAGGATCGGCCGGAGACACTGCAACACTGCGGGATTCGCCAGGTAGAGCGCGCCGCCGAAGCGTCCGGCCAGGTGCGGCTGGATCTGGTAGTGACCGCTTCCGCTGTGGCTGGTCTGCAGCCGCGTGCTGTTCGTTGCCTTGAACTCCTCGAAGGTTCGCAGGTACTCGGCGCGTGCGGCTTCGACCTCTTCTCGCGGGATGACGTTTTCGAGGATTGCGTATCCGCGGTCGTGGAGATGCAGTACGACTTTGTCGACGTCTTCGGGGGAGAGCTGACGGCTCCGTACCTCGAGTGACTCCGACGTCATGCTCTGCCCATCCTTCGGATCGGGAGGACCTCGTGTCCTTCCTGCATAGCACATCATCGAGAGCTGCCAAGCCTGACATCGAGCTTCGCCGGCGACCGTCGACCCGGCTCGCGCTCGTGACCTACAGCGGTGACGTCGTCCGACGGACGCCGGGACGGTCACGGTGCGCTTACCGTCGGTTCATGATCCACAAAATCGCCGTCGGCGGCTTCGTCACCGCCACTGTCGTCCTCGCGGCCGCATGCGCGCCGAACACTCCAGCTCCCGCCGCGCCACCGTCACCGGTGGCCGTCGCCGACCCGAGCTGGTCACCCGCGCCCGTCGTTCCGCTGGAGTCCCAGCCCAAACCCGCGCTGGTGGTGGACGCACCGCTCCCGGACCAGCTCGCCAAAGGACTGGTCGTGATCCGCTACCAGGCCGAGAACCTGCGGATCGTGCCGGTCTACGGCCCGAACGCGCTCGACGTGTCACCGCGGATCGGCCACATCCACGTCACGGTCGACGACGCACCGTGGCACTGGGCCGACGCCAGCGGCGAACCACTGATCATCCAGGGGCTGCCCGCGGGACCCCACCGCGTGTGGATCGGACTGGCCGATCCGACGCACATGATCATGGACAGCAAGACGGTGGACTTCGTCGTCCCCGCGCACTGAGCGCCTCCGGTAACCGAGCCGTTCAGCCCGGGAGCTTCGACGGGTGTCTCGCGAGTGGCGTGACCGCGATGTCCATGTGCGGGAACAACGGCAGGCCCGACAGCAGCGCGTGCAGCTCGTCGTGGTCGGCGACGTCGAAGATCGAGAAGTTGGCGTACTCGCCGGCGATCCGCCACAGCTGCGGCCACTTCCCCGCCTTCTGCAGCTGCCGGCTGTACTCCTTCTCCCGCGCCAGGAGGTCCGTGCGCTCCGCCGGGTCGAGGTCCGGAGGCAGGTGGACGTCCATGCGCACGTGGTACAGCATCAGGACCGCTCGGGGTCGAGGACGAAGCCGTACTCGACGGTCTCGCCGCCGTCGACCGGACGCGGCGACAGCATCAGTTCCGGCTTGACCGCCGAGGCGATGTCGTCGTCGTTGTGCTCGTCGCCCGGGAAGTACAACTGCGCGGTCAGCAGTTCGTGGCCCGGGGCGGACACCTTGACGTGCAGGTGCGCCGGGCGCCAGGCGTGCCAGCCGGCCGCCGCGATCAGCTTGCCGCACGCGCCGTCGGTGGGGATCTGGTACGGCGCCGGGCGGACCGTGTGGATCTCGAAGCGGCCCTCGGCGTCGACAGTAAAGGACGCGCGCAGGTTCCACTCCGGGATTCCCGGTGCGAACTGGGAGTAGAACCCGTCGGCGTCGGCGTGCCACAGCTCGATCTTCGCCCCGGCCGGCGCGGTGCCGTCGGTGGAGGTGACCTGGCCGGTCCAGGTCAGCGGAGTGCCGGGCTCACCCTCCCGCATCGGGACCGAGCCGTGTGCGCCCCGCTCGGGGGCGCCGGGCACGTAGTACGGGCCTTCGATGGTGCCCTTGTTGCCTTCGCGGTGCTCGGTGGCGACCTCTTCGACGACGTGCTCGACCCACACGTCCAGGAACAGCGGCCACTCACCGTCCTCGCCCACGCTGATCAGCCACGCCTTCAGCGCGTTGTACTCGGCGTAGGTGACCTTGTGGCGACGGATGGTCGCGTGCACGGCGTCGAGCACCTCGCGGGCGAGCAGGTCGACGCGCTCCGGCGGCGTGCCCGCCGCGCCCGCGAGCTTGTCGGACTTGAACCGTTCGGTGGCGTTGGCGCCCGAAGCGGCGGCAGTGGCGGTGGCGGTCATGACTTCTCCTTGTTCAGCGGTCCTGGCGGTATCGCCGGAGTTTGCCGGGGTCGATCGCGGCGCCGAGGCCGGCGCCGGGCCGGACGGCCAGTTCGCCGTCGCTGATGGACAGCGGCTCTTCCAGCAGGTCGTCGGTCATGTCGAGGAAGTTGGACAGCTCGCCCGCGCGGCGCGACGTCAGCTCGTACGCGGCACCGAACGCGACCGTGCACAGAGAACCGAGCTGGCCGTCGATCTGGTTGCCCATCACGACCTCCAGGCCGAGCCCCTCGGCGAGGTGGTGGGTGCGCTGCGAGCGGGTGAAGCCGGTGCGGGCGGTCTTGATGCTCACCGCGGTGGCCGAGCCGCCCAGGATCTCGCGGGTGACATCGGCCGGCGTCACGGCGGATTCGTCGGCGATGAACGGGACGTCCAGCTGCCGCACCAGCCAGCGGCGGCCGAGGACGTCGTCGGCCGGGCACAGTTCCTCGGCGAAGAGCAGGTCGAGGTCGGCCATCTCCCGCATCGCGCGGGCGGACTCGGCCGCGGTCCAGCCGCGGTTGCCGTCCACGTACAGGTCGGCACCGTCGCCGAAGTGCTCGCGCAACGCCCGCACGACCGCCGTGTCCAGGGACACCGGACGGCGGCCGACCTTCACCTTGAAGGTCGTGATGCCGTAGGTGTCGCGCATCTTCCCGGCTTCGGCGACCATCGCGGCGGGCTCGTCGAAGCCGAGCATGTGCGACACGCGCATCCGGTCGGTGTAGCCGCCGAGCAGCTCGGTGACCGAGACGTCCAGGGAGCGGCCCAGTGCGTCCCAGATCGCCATGTCGATGGCCGACTTGGCCGCCGGGTTGCCGACGGTCCGGGAGAGTCGCGTGTGGACGGTCTCGCGGTCGAGCAGGCTCAAGCCCACGACCTGCGGGGCGAAAATCGAGTCGATCACGGCGACGATCCCGGCCTGGGTCTCGCCGTAGGTGAACGGCCGCGGCGGTGCCTCGGCGACGCCGACGATCCCGTCGTCGGTGTGCACCCGCACGAGGACGTGCTCGGCGGCGCGCACCTCGCCCGAAGCGAAGCGCAGGGGTTTCCGGTACGGGATGGCGAACGGGATCGCCTCCACGCGGGTGATCTTCATCAGGTGACCGCTGCCGGTGGCCGGGCGGACGGGAAGACGTCCTCGAGCGCCGCGAGGACGGTGGTGACCAACGGAGACGGCGTTTCGCGGTGCCACGCGAGCGCCAGTTCGACGGTCGCCGCGCCGGCGAGGTCGCGGAAGACGACCCCGGCCAGCGGCAGCGACCGGGCCGACGCGGGCACGACCCCGACGCCGAGGCCGCCGGCGACCAGGGCGAGCAGCGCCGCGGTGCCCGGGGCCTCGTGCCGGCGGTCCGGGGTGAACCCGGCGTCCCGGCAGCTGCGCAGCACCGCCTCCCGCACGACGGAGTCGCGTCCCTCGTAGGTCACGAACGGCTCGGTCCGCAGGTCGGTCATCGCGACGACGGGCTCCCCCGCCAGCCGGTGGTCGGCCGGGACGGCGAGGACCAAGGGCTCGACTTCGATGACGCGGTAGTCGATGCCGGCTCCGGTGACCGGCGGCCGGAGCACGCCGATCCCGAGCAGACCGCCGCGCAGCCGGTCGCACTGCTCGGCCGTGAGGAGGTCGGCGCGGACCTCCAGCTCGACCCGCGGCAGCCGCTGGGTGAGCGCCCGGGCCAGCCGCGGCAGGTGTGAGAAGGCGGCGGTCCCGGTGAACCCCACCCGGACGAGGCCGAGCTGTCCTTCGCCGATCCGGCGGGCGCCGCGCACGCCGGCGTCCACCGCCGCGAGCACCCGCTGGGCCTCGGCGAGGAAGAACTCCCCCGCCGGGGTGACCCGGACCTGCCGGGTCGTGCGGGCCAGCAGGGCCACGCCGAGCTCGTCCTCCAGCTGCCGGATGGCGTGGGACAGCGCGGGCTGGGCGACGTGCAGCCGGTCCGCCGCGCGGCCGAAGTGACACGTCTCGGCGACGGTCGCGAAGTACCGCAGGTGCCGCAGTTCCATGCGTGGCCTCCTCCCGCGTCTCCGTCGCCGATCACCTCACCGTAGGGAGCGCACTGATCGAAGACAAAGACTTGTTTTCCGATGATTGATCGATGCTGTTTATCAATAGCACCTCGCCCACGAAAGCCGGAGGGGCGGACTACACTCCGTGAAACGAGTGGTCACGGTCACTCGTCCCGGCCGAGTGGAGTGATCATGGCGCAGTTGTGGGGACCACTCGTGCTGATCGCGACGTTCCTCCTGCTGGTCGCCGCGCTGCGGTTCGCGCACAAGCGGCTCGATCGCGGCTCGCGAGGGTAGCCGGCTGCCGTACGTCGCAGCTCCTGTCATGGCGCGGTAGCCGGTTTGCTTCGCCCGGGCCTTTGCGGCATCTTTACGCGTGGAGCGCCGGGAAGTCTGGTCGGCCCTCCGCCCGGAGCGGGTGGAGGACCCGGCTCGAGGACGGAATTTCCATGGCGCTCGTACTGGCGTTCACCTCCTCCCATCTGGACACGGTCGGGACCGAGCTGGTCCTCGGGCCGGCGATCGGCCCTGCCCACCGGGCGTCAAGAAACCGGCAGGAGGGACCGATAGTGCGCCGCGAACCCGGCCGCAGGGTCGTACGCTGGGCGGATGCATGCTGTGGAGATGGCCGAGGAGTACCCGGTCGTCGACCTGGACTCCGCTGCCCTGGACGCGGTACGGCTGCTGGCCGAGCGCCGGTTGCCGGGCATCGTGGTGACCGACGCCGCGGGGTGCCCGCAGTCGATCCTGCCCGCGTCGCAGGTGGTGCGTTTCCTGGTGCCCGGCTACGTGCGCGACGACCCGTCCCTGGCCGGGGTGCTGGACGAGTCGATGGCCGACCGGGTCGCGGACAAGCTGAACGGCAAGACCGTCCGCACGCTGCTGCCGGAAAAGCCCTCGGAGCTGCCGCGGGTGCAGGCCGACGACACGATCGTGGAGGTCGCGGCCATCATGGCCCGCCTGCGCTGCCCGCTGGTCGCCGTCATGGAGGACAAGCGGCTGCTCGGCGTGATCTCCGCGTCCCGGCTGCTGGAGCTGGCCCTCACCCACCGCTGACCGCGGCGGCGGGGCGATGAGCACCGTCCTCGCCATCGCGGTGTTCGTCGTCGCCTACGTCTTCATCGCCACCGAGAAACTGCCGAAGACCGCCGTCGCGCTCGCCGGCGCCGGGATCGTGCTGGCGTTCGGGGTGACCGATTCGGCGGACGCGTTCTACTCCCCCGACACCGGCATCGACTGGGACGTCGTCTTCCTGCTGTTCGGGATGATGGTCATCGTCGGCGTCCTGCGCCGCACCGGCGTGTTCGAATACGTCGCCATCTGGGCGGCCAAGCGCGCCAAAGGCTCACCGCTGCGGATCATGGTCCTGCTGGTCATCATCACCGCGGTCGCGTCGGCGTTCCTGGACAACGTCACGACCGTGCTGCTGATCGCGCCGGTCACCCTCCTGGTCTGCGACCGGCTCGACATCAGGCCGACGCCGTTCCTCATCGCCGAAGTGCTGGCCTCCAACATCGGTGGCGCCGCAACGCTGATCGGTGACCCGCCGAACATCATCATCGGCAGCCGGGCGGGCCTGTCGTTCAACGACTTCCTCGTCAACATGACCCCGATCGTCGCGGTCGAACTGGTCGCGTTCACCCTCGCGCTGCGCTGGGTGTTCCGCGGCTCGTTCGACGTCGACCCGGCCCGCGCCGCGTCGGTCATGCGGCTCAACGAACGCGAAGCGATCCGCGACCACCGCCTGCTGCTCAAGTGCGGGGTCGTGCTGCTCGCGGTGTTCGCCGCCTTCGTCAGCCACTCGGTGATCCACGTCGAGCCGTCGGTCGTCGCGCTGCTGGGCGCCGGCGTGCTGGTGCTGATCTCCCGGGTGGAACCGCGGGACTACCTGGCCGGTGTCGAGTGGGAGACGCTGCTGTTCTTCGCCGGGCTGTTCATCATGATCGGCGCCCTGGTCAAGACCGGCGTCATCGGCACGCTGGCCGAGTGGGCGGCGCGGGCGACGGGCGGGAACGCGCTGGTCGCGGTGATGCTGATCCTGGTGGTGTCGGCGCTGCTGTCCGGGGTGATCGACAACATCCCGTACGTGGCGACGATGAGCCCGCTGGTCCTGGCGCTGACCCAGGACATCCCGGATCCGGCGCACTCGGAGGCGCTGTGGTGGTCGCTGGCGCTGGGCGCGGACTTCGGCGGCAACATGACCGCGATCGGCGCCAGCGCCAACGTGGTGATGCTGGGCATCGCGGCGCGGTCGGGCAGCCCGATCTCGTTCTGGGAGTTCACCCGCAAGGGCGCGCAGGTGACCCTGCTGACCGTGCTGATCGCCGCGCCGTACCTGTGGCTGCGCTACTTCGTCTTCGGCTGAGCAAGGTGGGAGGAGCACGCCATGAGCAGGACCGCCGACGGGACCGCGCTGGGGCCGATGGTCATCGTCGCCGTCGACCAGTTCGAGCCCGCACCCTTGATCCACGACCCGTTGGCTGCCGAACTGCTGCCCGCGAGCGGGAAGTTCGCGGTCGCGCTCACGCGGTGGCCGCCGCTGCGCCGGGCGATGGTGTCGGCGACGGAGAAGAAAGTTCCGGGGTTGTGGGCGGGCATCCTCTGCCGCAAGCGCTATCTCGACGACCAGCTGCTCGAGGCCGCGGCGGGCGGTCTGGACGCGGTCGTCGTCCTCGGTGCCGGGTTCGACACCCGTGCCTACCGGCTGCCGCCGCTGCGCGGGATCCCGGTGTACGAAGTGGACCTGCCGGCCAACGTCACCCGCAAGGAAGCCGCGCTGCGCAAGCACTTCGGCCGGGTTCCCGTCGGCGTCACGCTGGTGCCGGTGGACTTCGAGACCCAGCAGCTCCGGGCCGAGCTGGCCCGCCACGGCTTCACCGGCGGCCGGAAGACGTTCGTCGTGTGGGAGGCGGTGACCCAGTACCTCACCGAACCCGCCGTGCGGCACACCCTCGCCCAGCTGACCGACCTCGGCCCCGGCAGCCGGCTGGCCTTCACCTACGTCCGCAAGGACTTCCTCGACGGCGAGGAGTTCTACGGCGCCCGCGCCGCCCACGACGACTTCGTGACCAAGTGGCGGCTCTGGCGCTTCGGGCTCCGGCCCGGCGACGTCGCCGGCCTGCTCGCCGAGTACGGGTGGCGCGAACGCGAACAGCTCGGGCCGGCGGAGTTCACCAGCCGCTACCTGCGCCCGGCCGGGCGCGACCTGCCCGTGTCGGAGATCGAGCGCTCGGTGCTGGCCGAGCTCACCGGCTGACGACGTCCGCTCCGAGATCGATCACCGCATGATCGCGGTGAGGTGCACGATGATCAACGCACGAAGGTCACCGGGATGTACAGGTCGTAGGAGCGGTCCGCCGTCGCCGTGAAGTCCGCACGGGTGACGATCGCGCAGCGGACGTTCACGTCGCACACGACGCCGTCGGCGAGCTCCGGCCGCAGGTTCGTCAGGCTCGTGACGAAGGACCCACCTTCGCGGTACGGAATCGTGATCCCCGGCGTGCCGGTCGCGGCGTCGGTGATCCGGCGAGACGACCCGTCCTTCGAGTCGCGCCCGGGCAGGCACGGCGTCGGCGGGCTGAGGTAGGTCGCGGGGTTTCCCGGCCGCACGGCATCGGGAACGGCGCAGAAAGCGAGGAAGATGCCCTGCGCCCGGTTGTAACCCGTACCGGCGACGAAAACCGTTCCCCCCGTCGCGGGCAGGACGGTGGGCCCCGCGAACAGGTTCGGTTCGAAGGTCCTGCCGCCGACGGCCACCGTGCGGTGATCGTGCCCGGCCGCGGGCGCGGCTGTCGCCGTTCCCGGGGCGGCGGAGACGACGGCCAGGGCCGCCGAGACCGCGGCCGCGCCGCGCCGCAGCATGTTCCTGATGGGCTTCCGCACGGAAGAGACCCCCTCTTCGCCGGCAAGGGACTGTTCCCTGATGATGTCCGATCCGGCCGGGCGTTGCCGAGATTTCCGCTCGATGCGGAGTTCGTTCCGCGGAAGGACGAAGAGGGTCCCGTTCGCGCTTCTCGCAAACGGGACCCTCTTCCCTACGCGACGTTCCGGATCGCGGCGACCGCGTGCCTCAGGACTTGTCTGCCGCGTCGGCGATGAAAATCTCGGTTTCCAGGAACGATCGCCACTGGGCGGGCGATGCACTCTGCACGGCACGGTAGGCGGCGGCCTGCACCCGCGAGCCGGACTTCGCCCTGGTCCAGATCTCGCGGACCAGCGGGCCTTCCTGGAGGTACCTGGCGTACCCGGCCTCGATACCGACGACGGCGGCGGCGCGAACCTTGATGTTGTCCACCTTGTCCTTGGCCGCGGCGGTGAAAATGCCGGTGTCGATGAACGCTCGCCACTGCTCCGGCGTCCGGCTGAGGTAGGCCTGGTAGTACACCTCGGAATCCCGCGGTGCCAGGTCGTCGAACCAGATGGCCTCCACGAAGTCCTTGTCCGTCAGCTGCGCGGCCAGCGCCGGGTCCATGCCGACGACGCCGGCCGCCTTCACCCGTGCCTCGCGAAGCTTCTTCTCCGCCGCTTCCTTCTCGGCCGCCTCCTTCGCCGCGTCCACGTCACGCTGGTGCTGGACGAAGATGCCGCGAACGATGAACTCCTTCTGCTCCGCCGGCGTTCCGCTGTACACGGCAGCCGCGGCCGACTTCACGAACGAACCGCCGGCGGCCCGCTCCCACAAGGTGAAGACGAAGTTCTTGTCGTCCTTGGTCAGCAGGAGCGCGGTCAGCTCGAAACCGAGCAGCGTGGCCGCGGGCTGCCGCTCCGCACGCCTCGCCTCGTACATCGCCGCACGGTCCAGATCCCGCTGGTGTGCCTCGTGGATCCCGGTCGCGAGGAAGTACGACGTCCTCCCGGAGATGTAGGCGTCACTCGCCGCGGACTGGACTTCCTGCGCGACCTCGCCCTGCCGCGTCGCGGCCTTGAAGATCTCGTAGACGAAGTTGCCTTCGCTCATCCGCAGCAGTTCCGGGGTGACCGTGAGCCCGACGACGGCGGCCGCGTTGACGCGCACCTCGTCCGAGGTCTCCGCCACCGCTGCCGGGGTCCCGGCCGAAGCCGCGCTCGCCACCGGGGCGAGGACACCGGTCACCACCGTCATCGCGGCGAGAACTGCCACAGAAGACGTCACCAGGCCACGAATTCTTGCCTTGCTGATAGTTTTCATGTGTTCGGTTGTCAGTTCAGTTCTGCTCGCCGGTGCGGTCGAGCACGAGGAACCCCACCCAGACGACAACCCCGGTGCTCCCCAGCCATACCGGATATATCCCCATGATCGGCAAACGTTACCGCCGGGCCGGCCACCTCGACGTGGGCGAACGGCAGCGTGTGGCACTCACGCCGCCGTCCGCGAGGGCCTTCCACGGCGTCGGGTCGCTCTCCGGGCCGCCGCAGAAGAGCAGCTCGCCGCGGTAGGGGCCGGGTGTGAACTCCGCGGCCAGCCGGGCGTTCGTGGCCGCCACCTCGGTGACGGCGGTCAGGCCGGGCTCGCCGAACTGCGCCAGGGTGCCGGGGTAGTGCTCGGCGAGCAGCCCGCGCATTTCGTCGAGCGCGATCGCGTGGGGCAGCCTCGCCGGCGGGTCCACCACCAGCAAGGGCACCTCCTCCCCGCGTCTGCAGCGCCGTCGCCACGGCGTGCGCGTTCGGCGCGCCGAACGCGCAGCCGGACAGGTGGTACGGCCCGTGCAGGCGCAGCCGCCGGATCTCGGCGGCGAAACCGGCCACCAGCTCGTCGAGCGATCCGGCCAGCCCGCCCTCTCCGCGCAGCCCGCGGCACTGCAGCCCGTACACCGGCCGTCCGCCCAGCGTGCGCAGCAGGCCGGCGTACCGCCAGGTCAGCCCGGTCAGCGGCGGCAGGCAGAACAGCGGGTCCCCGGTGCCGTGCGCGCGCAGCGGGAGCACCACGGCGAACGGGTCCCCCGCGGGAGAGCCGGCGTCGAGCACCGCCGGCAGGCGGGCCGGGGTGGGCGCCTCGAACAGTTGCCGGATCGACAGGTCCGCGCCGGACAGCTCCGCCAGCAGCGCTCCCGCGGGCCGGCCGCGGTGCGGGTGGACGCAGCCGAGCTCCTCTGCCGGGAAGAGGCGGACGTCGCAGCTCAAGCGGCCACCGGCAAGGACCCGACGACAACCAGCCTAACTCCGGAAAAAGCGCAGGCTGCCGCCGTCGTTTTCCCCGGGCGCCGGGGCCTGAGCCGCGCAGCGCGCGTCGTGCGCGGGCCGCTCCCCGGTCACCAGGAAGTTCGTCACCGCCGTGTTGCCGCACTGGTTGGCCCCCGGGTAGACGCCGTGGCCGCCCTGGTCGACGGTCACCATCCTGGCTCGCTCGCCGAACGCCGAGCGCAGCTCGAGGGCGTTCACCAGTGGCGTCGCCGGGTCGCGTTCGTTCTGCACCAGCAGGACATTCGCCGGGCCGCGGCCGGTGATCCGCACCGGCGGCTCCTTCGGGGGCGCCCAGTAGGCGCACGCCGAGATGTTCGCCGCGGCCGCGCCGAGCAGCGGGTAGCGGACGCGGTCGACCGCCACGTTCACCTGGTACGTCCCCACCGACCGCGGCCACGCCGAATCGCCGCAGATGACCGCGAACCGGGCCGCGAACACGTTCTCCACCGAGCCCGGCAAGGTGGCCGGCTGCGGCGGCCGCCCGTTGTCGAGGGCCTGCCAGTCCGAGGCCAGCGGTGCCAGGTCCGTCGCGTACAGGCCACCGAATGTCAGGCCGCGGAAGATCGAGCCCGTCACGTCCGCCACCGGGGCACGGTCGAGGCGTGCCGCCAGCTCGTGGAACTTGGCCGTCACCTGGGCCGGCGTGCGGCCCAAGCCGTACTCCGGGTGTGCCGCGGCGAACTTCGCGAAGTCCGGGAAGCGGTCTTCCATGCCCCGGGCGAACGCGCGCATCGCCGTGATGTCGTAGCCGCCCGGGCCGAGGTTGCTGTCCAGCACGATGCGGTCACTTCGGTCCGGGAACATCGTCGTGTACACCGCGCCCAGGTACGTGCCGTAGGAACCACCGAGGTAGGACAGCGTGGACTCGCCGAGCGCCGCCCGGATGCGGTCCATGTCCCGCGCGGTGTTCGCGGTGGTGACGTAGGGCAGCATCGACCCCGTCGCGGCGTCCCGGCACTGCTGTGCCTCGGTTTTCGCCAGCTTCGCCTGCTTCACGACGTCGGCCGGGCCGTGGGCGTAGGGCAGGTTGCCGATCGCCAGCTGCGCCGGGGTGAGGTCGCACGTCACCGGCGTGCTGCGGCCGACGCCCCGCGGGTCGAACCCGATCACGTCGTAGGTGTCCAGCACACTCTCCGGCAGCTTCAGGTACTTCAGCAACTGCGGGTAGTCCAGGCCTACGCCGCCGGGGCCACCCGGGTTGGTGAACAGCACGCCTCGCCGCTTCTCCGGGTGCTTGCTCGGCAGGCGCGACACGGCGACGTCGATCGTCCGGCCGCCCGGGTCGCGGTAGTCCAGCGGCACCCGCATCGTCGTGCACTGCAGGTCCGGGACCGGGAAGGCGCCGGCCGGACACGGTCCCCAGGGGAGGCCGGTCGTGGCGGCCGCCGGGGGCGCGGCCGTCGCGCCGAGCACGGCGACCGCGGCGGTGAGCAGGGCTTCGCGCAGCATCGTTGATCCTTTCGTCCGGCCGCGGTTCAGCGGCGCGGTTCCCAGCGGAAGAGCCGCGTGGCGAGCGCGACGGCGACGGCGACCCAGGCCAGGGTGGGGCCGAAGAGGACGAGCGAATCGGCGAGCGGGACGCCGCCGTTCCAGGCGTTCAGCACCAGCTCGGTCGCCGAACCCCCGGGCAGCAGGCGCTTGAGCAGCGTCAGGTCGCCGGTGCCGGTGAGCCCGACCCAGCCCGACACGGCGAGCACGCCGACGCTGACCGGCAGCGTCGTCACCTGCGCGTGCTCGGGCGAGTTCGTCAGGCCGGCCGTGGCCAGTCCCAGCGCGGCCATCATGGCCACCACGGACACCGCCGCCGCGACCAGCAGCAGCGGATCCGCCGGCGTGCCGGCGACCGCGGCCAGCGCGCCGAGGATGACGGCGAGCTGCGCCACCGACAGCACGGTGACCGGCAGCAGCAGCCCGGCGAGGATGCCCGCGTCCCCCGCCGCGGTGGAGCGCAGGCGCTTGAGGAACAGGTTCTGGCGGCGGGCGGCCAGCGTGGTCACCGACGTCGTGTACAGGCCGATGCTCGCCACGAAAAACAGGACGAGGGTGGCGATGTAGCCGAGACTGCCCATTTCGGTGAAGGCGTCGCGCTTCGTGATGAAGAACGCGCTCAGCGCGGCCGGCAGCACCAGGGCGGTGACCAGCACCAGGCGGTTGCGGAAGATCTGGATCAGCTCGCCACGAGCGATCGTGAGCATGGAGTTCCCTTCTCAGGCGGGTTCGATGGCGCGGAAGACGTCGTCGAGGCGCGTCGGTCCGGCCTGCAGGTCCTGCAGCCGGACGGCGTGGTCCTGGGCCCAGCCGAGCAGTGAGTGCAGGTCCTTCTGCAGCTCGAAGGTCTCGACGAGGAACGTGCCGTCCGCGTCCCGCGAAGCCAGCAACGGCGGGGCCGGCGCGCGCGGCGGCAGTCCGAAGTGGATGGTCGACGGCAGGGTTCGCGTCAGCTCGGCGACGGTGCCCTCGCGGTGGAGGGCGCCCTGGTGCATCAGCCCGATGCGGTCGGCGCGCTGCTGGGCCTCTTCGAGGTAGTGGGTGGTCAGGACGACGGTCGCGCCGTCCTCGCGCAGCCGGTCCACCGCGTCCCACAGCGCGTCGCGGGACTGGATGTCCAGGCCGGTGGTGGGTTCGTCGAGGAAGACCAGCTCGGGCGTGCCGTAGACGGCCGTGGCGAAGTCCAGCCGCCGCTTCTCACCGCCGGAGAGCTGCCCCACCTTCGTCCCGGCCTTGCGGGTGAGGTCGACGACGCCGAGCACGCGCCCGGCGTCGTCGGACCGTTCGGTGAGCCGCCCGATCAGCCGGACGGTCTCGGCGACGGTCAGGTCGGGCGAGAACCCGCTCTCCTGCAGCATGATCCCCATCCGCGGGCGGACGGCGGCGCGGTCGCGGGGGTCCTTCCCGAACACCCGCACGGCGCCCGAGGTCGGCGCGCGGTGGCCTTCGACCGTTTCCAGGGTCGAGGTCTTCCCGGCGCCGTTGGTGCCGAGCAGGGCGTACAGCTCTCCGCGTTCCACCTGGAACGAGAGGTCCTTCACGGCGGCGAACCCGCCGTAGGTGAGGTTCAGGCGATCGACGTCGATGACCGGTGTCGTGGACATGCCCCGAATTCCAGCGGGATCGGCGCGCGCCCGGCAGTGTGCCGACGTCATGCCAAGATGTGACGCGGTGTCACTGGTGCGGCCGGCCCAGGCCGATACGCTCGGCCCGTGGAGGTACCGAAGATCGCGCGCAGGAGCTCCTGGACCGGCGGGGCGGTGCAGGAGCGGCTGCGCCGGCTGAACCTCATCACGACGGTGCCGCCGCTGGCGTTCGTCGGCGTGCTGCTGCTGGCACTCACCGCCCGGACCTGGTGGCACGCCGGCATCCAGGTCATCGGGCTCGTCGCGGCGCTGGCGACGGCCGAACGCTGGACGGCAGGCGACTACCTCCGCGTCGCGCGGCCGAGCCTGGCCGTCACCGCGGTGGTCTGGCTGGCCGGCGCGCTGACGAACGACACCGCCGCGTTCTACGGCGTGTCCGTCGTCGGGTCGTTCCTCATCCCGCCGCTGCGCCGCCACCGGCTCGCGGCCCTCTTCGGGCTCGCCGCGCTGGTCGCGGTCCTGGGCCTGCCGAACGTGCTCGTGCACCCCGATCGCACCGGGCCGCGGCTGCTGCAGTACGTCGCCGTCCCGGCGATCGCCGTGCTGCTCTCGGCCGGGTTCATGTTCGCCACCCAGCGGTTGTTCGACCTGGTCGCGGAACTCGAGCAGGCGCGCGAGCGAGAGGCGGAACTGGCCGTCGCCCGGGAACGCGTCCGCTTCGCGAGCGACCTGCACGACATCCAGGGGCACACGCTGCACGTGGTGAAGCTGAAGGTGGCGCTCGCGGAGAAGCTCCTGGACGCCGACCCCGGCCGCGCGCGGGAGGAGCTGCGGGAGGTGCACACGCTCGTCGGTGACACGATCGTCCAGACCAGGGAGCTCGCCTACGCCCAGCGGCGGCTCAACCTGACCGCGGAGCTGGAGAACGCGAAGAACCTGTTCGAGGCCGCGGGCATCCACGTGCGCCTCGAACGGGAGGCCGAGCCGGACGCCCGCGTCGGCGAGCTGCTCGGCCAGGTCCTGCGCGAGACGACGACGAACATCCTGCGCCACGCCGAAGCCCGGCACGTGCGGATCACGCTCGGCCGCACCGGCATCGCGATCGTCAACGACGGCGCGGCGGAGCCGGGCCCGCTCGGCGGGCTCTCGGCGTTGCGGCAACGGCTGGCGGAGCACGGAGGAGAGCTCGAGGTGTCGCACGAGGACGGCCGGTTCCTGACGGCGGTGGCGTTCCCGGAGCTCGCCGGAGCCGTCCGATGACGACCGTGGTGCTCGCCGACGACGAAGCCCTGCTGCGCAAGGCCTTGGCGGCGCTGCTGCCGCTGGAGGGCGGGATCACCGTGCTCGCCGAAGCCGAGGACGGCGAGCAGGCGGTGGCGGCCACCCTGCGGCATCGGCCCGACGTGCTCGTCATCGACCTCGAAATGCCCACAGTGGACGGTCTCGGCGCGGTCGCGGAAATCCGGCGGGCACGGCCGGAGCAGGTGATCCTCATGCTGACCCGGCACGCCCGCCCCGGCGTGCTGCGGCAGGCGCTGAAGCTGGGCGTCCAGGGGTTCGTCAGCAAGGCCGCGGAACCCGCGCACATCACCGCGGTGATCCAGACCCTGCGCGCGGGCAAGCGCTGGATCGACCCGGACGTCTCGGCCCTCGCCGTCGTCGACGACTGCCCCCTGACCGAACGCGAGCTCGACGTCCTGCGCGCGACGCGCGAGGGGTATTCGGTGGCCGAGATCGCGGGCCGGCTGCACCTGGCCGAGGGCACGGTGCGCAACTACCTGTCCAACGCGATGCAGAAGACCCAGACCCGCACCCGCCACGAAGCGGCCCGCTACGCCCACGAGCACGACTGGCTGTGACCGCCTCGGCCGGCCGTGCTGTCGGTCAGCTGGGCGCGGCGCCAAGCCACCGGCCGGGTGACGCCGCTCGCGAAGAAGGTGCGAAGGTCGCCGACGACGGTGGCCGCGTCGAACCGTCGCGAAAGGACGGTCCGGTCCGGTTTCCCGATCCCCCGAGCTCAGCTGAGCGGGTAGTGAATCATCTCGACCCCACCGGTCGCGTAGTTCGGCACATCCGCGGCCACCGCCTTGCCCTCTTCGGACCCCAGCGCGGCGGCCATGGCTTCGGCCGACTCGAAGTCGGCGTGGAACACGGCGAAATACCGGGGCTTCCCGCCGAGCGAGGCCACGTCGAAGGAGTACTGCGACTGCACGAGCCCGGGCAGCTTCGCCGCGAGCGGCAGGTGGGTGCCGACGTAGTAGGCACGGAAGTGGGCTTCGTCGGCGGGCGGCGGATAGAGCACGGTGAGCCGGTGCATCGGGTTCCTTTCGGCGATGGTGGCTCCCAGCCTGTCATACCCGCGCCCGCCCCGATCGGAATGTCAGCCACAAGATCACTCACCCGGCGTGGACGGCCGGGCCGCGCCCCGTGGGCCGGACACCGCGTGGCAGGTCGGGTTCGGGTTCG
Organism: Amycolatopsis sp. MtRt-6; assembly: GCF_017308975.1. Classification (GTDB taxonomy): domain Bacteria; phylum Actinomycetota; class Actinomycetes; order Mycobacteriales; family Pseudonocardiaceae; genus Amycolatopsis. The sequence continues at coordinate 104,519 of NZ_JADWPD010000028.1, forward strand.
CCGGTGAGGACGTGGGCGGGATCGGCGCGCCACGCCGCTGCCACGATTGGCACACCGCCCAGCGGGTAGCCGGTTGTCACGGGCTTGGCGGGCGCGGGGTCCACCAGGCGGCGGGACTGGAGGTTGCGCGATGTCCGAAGCGCCCACAGCACAGCGTTGGGTCGTGGCCGGTCACGACGGGTCCGAGCAGGCCCGGGCCGCGGTGGACTGGGCGGCAGAGGAGGCCGGCAGCCGCGGCTGCGCGCTGGCCGTGGTCCAGGTCGTCCACTGGCCGCCGCCCGGACCGCATCTCGTTCCCGGCACGGAGGAGGCGGAACAGCAACTGACCGCCCGCACGCACGCCGAAGCCCTCCTCGCCGACATCGCCGAGGAACTCGGCAAGTCCCGGCCGGAGCTGACCGTGCGAACCAGCGTCGAATCGGGCCGGACCGGCGAAGCGCTGACCCGGGCGGCTGAGCAGGCGGAACTGCTGGTGATCGGGGCATCCGGGCAAGGCGCGCTGCCGCGGGTCGTGCTCGGCTCGACAGCAGCCGAGCTCCTGCACTCCTGCGCGCGACCGGTCGTCGTGGTCCGATCCACCGACTCCTACGCCGAGAGCGGGCCGGTCGTGGTCGGCGTCGACGGGTCGGACATCAGCTCCGCGGCCATCGCCTTCGCCTACGACTTCGCCGACCGGCACCACCGCGAACTGCTGGCCGTGCACGCCTGGGCCGATCTGCCGATGCATGTCGCGGAACCCGTCAGCGGCTGGGCGGAGGACTGGCAGGACACCAGCCGGCGCGGGCAGCGGGTGCTCGCCGATGCCCTGGCGAGTCATTCCGAGCGGCATCCCGAAGTCGTCGTCCGCCGGACCGTCAGCATCGACCGGCCCGCCCGAGCACTGCTGGACACCGCCGACGGCGCCGCGCTGCTGGTCGTCGGCAGCCACGGCCGCGGCACCCTCGGCAGGCTGCTGCTCGGCTCGGTCAGCCACGCGATGGTCTACCACGCCCCCTGCCCGGTCGCGGTCGTGCACCCACCCACGAAGAGCTGAGCGGAGCCCAGCCCGTCACCGGATCGCCCAAAGCTGGTTGAGCGCCATCCACTGGGCGACCGCCCGCCGTCGCCGGTCGGCGAAGGCGGGGTCGTCGGAGCCTCGCACTTCGAAACCGCTGCGGGTGGCGGGCTGGTCGAGGTCCTGGCGGGGTGGTGAGCGAGAACTGGCTCAGCGCCCGCGAACGCCCGCGGCTGGAACCGGCCCCGGCCCGGGAGCGAAGCCGCCGCCGGTGGCCGCCGCGAGGATCGCCGCGGCCACTGCCCGGGCGGCCGTGCCGGCCTCGGCACGGAACTTCTCAGGTCACCTTGACGACGACCTTGCCCGCGGCATGCCCGTTCTCGACGGTGGCCAGCGCGGCCGGGGCGTCCGGCAGCGGGTGGACCGCGGTGATCACCGGCGCGAGAACACCGTCGAGCGCCAGCCGGGCGGCGCGCTCCAGGTTCGCGCGGCCGAGGCGGCGCTCGACGAAACGGCCACCCAGCTCGGACACCGACTGGTCCCCCACGGCGATGACGTCGCGCGGCTCACGAGCCAGCGGCGCGACCGCCCGCAGCGAGGCCCCGCCGACCAGGTCCACGATCCCATCGACGCCGCCCGGAACCAGCTCACCGACGTCTTCGGCGGTGTAGTCGACGAACCGCACCCCGATCGCTTCGGCCTGCGCGCGCTTGGCGGCACTGCCGGTACCGACCACGCGCAGCCCGCGCGCCGCGGCCAGCCGGGCGACCGCGAGGCCGACCCCGCCGCCCACCCCGTTGACCAGGATCGTGGCGCCGGCCGGGAGGCCGAGCTGGTCCAGCGCGTCCACCGCGGTCGTCCCCGCCACCGGCAGCGTCGCCGCCACGGTCGCGGACAGGCCCTCCGGAACGAGTACGGTGTTCGGCGCCGACAGCACCGTCGTCTCGGCGTACGTGCCGCCACCCGTCAGCGCGAAGCCGAAGACCGCGTCCCCGGCCTCGAGCCCGTCGACGTCCTCCCCCAGCGCGAGCACGGTTCCGGCCGCTTCCATGCCCAGCACGCGGGGGAACGGCCGCCCGCCGTCCAGCCCGGGGACCAGACCGGCGCGCACGAGGTGGTCGAGCGGGTTGACGCCGGCGACGTCGACCCGGATCAGCACCTCACCGGGACCGGGAGCGGGATCCGGACGCTCGAACAACTCCTGCACCTCGGGCCCGCCGAACCTGCCGAAACCCCACGCCTGCCCCATTTTCCGCCGCCTTCCGGATGACCGCCCGGTGGTTCCGGGCGCTGCGGCCATCCTCACCGCTCACACCGGTGTCAGGGGCAACCGGCTGAGGCGCGGGTCACAGCTTCAGGCCGACCGGGTCACCGGCTCCGCGGCCAGCGCCGCCCGGTGCCGGCTGTTGGCCTCGATCACCACGTCGAGCGCGTTCCGGGTCTCGATCAGGCGCGCGACCTCGGCGTCGATCCGGGCGCGCTCGCGGGTCATCGTCGCGAACGCCTCCTCGGCAACCCCGGGGTCGCCGGGGATTTCCACGCACGGCAGCACCGCCGCGATCACCCGGCTCGACAGGCCCGCGTCGAACAGCTGCCGGATGAGTGCCACCCGCTCGACCTCGGCGTCGGAATAGTGCCGCTGCCCGGCCTCGGAGCGGGAACTGGTCAGCAGGCCCTGTTCTTCGTAGTACCGCAGTGAGCGCGAACTCACGCCCGTACGCCGGGACAGCTCGCCGATCCGCATGCCAGACAGCCTACGCGGCACTGTGCCGGACCCCGGGAATGAACAGCGCCAGACGCGTCCGGCACCCTGCCCCGGCGGCGATGCGAGCGATCGTCGTGACCCGGCCCGGATGGTGCGCGAGGGCGTGGGGGTCGTCGACCAGGCGCCCGCGGACAGTGAGCTGCGTCCGGGGCAGCAGGTGGCGACCGTGATGGGCGGCATGGGCCGCTTCTTCGACGGCTCGTACGCGCAGTACGTCACGGTCCCGGCGACGCAGGTCATCCCGTTCGCGACCAGCCTGCCGTGGGACGTCGCCGGTGCCCTGCCGGAGACGTTCCAGACCGCCCGCGGGTCGCCGGCCACCGGCCTGGGCCTCACCGCCGGGCACACTCTGCTGATCCGCGGCGGCACCTCCACGGTGGGCCTGAGCGCGCCGACGAACTGCGGGCCATGGGCGTCGACGTGCACCTTCCGCTTCACCGGCGCACTGCTACGCGGGTGCGGCCACCGACCTGCCGGCCGACGTGTTCCAGCAGCAGCTCGAGGCCCACACCGGCGTCGAGTCCGGGCAAGCAGGTGGTGCTGCTCCACGACTGAGACACCCAACGAAAGGACCGGCCCGTGGGCAAACCCGCTCCGGATGCGATCACGGGGCGCGCGTGCACAACCTGGAGGACGTCGTCTACCTCGCCACCGCCCCGAGGTCCATCGCCGCCAAGCGCACCGGCTCACTCATGCCGGCCGCCCACGTCCTCAACGCCCGCTTCTCCGGCGCCGACTGCTTCCCCGGCGAAATGAACCGCGAGACCTACTACCAGCCCACCCGGAACGGCTACGAGGTCGAGAGCGTCGAGCGTCTGAGCCGTTGGGCTGCCTCGCGCGCTCGCCGGCGACGCGGCTGACCGGCCGATTGCTAGATCCCGCGCTGTTCCTTTCACTTCTGCCTCAGCCGCCCCCGGCCGCCGGGGTCGGCGCCTCCTCGGCCGCACGTCTCGACTTGTATCCGGTACGGCTTCGGCTATCGGAAGATCAGTGGGCGGTGAGAAGAGGTGGCTGGGTTTCAAGCACGGCTTCGCCGCGGCGTGGGAAATCGGCGCTCCAGGGGTTGGGTCGCGTTGTTGGTCGCCAGCGCCGATTCCCCACGCTTCGGTTGCCCTGCCGTGGTTTCCGGTGTTCTCGGGTGCGGACAGCGGCTTTACCTTTTGTTCCCACCGTATCGAGTGATGACCCTGTGTTCGATCGCCGGTAGCTTGGAGACATGACCAACGACGCGACCCAGTCCCCCGAGGCGGTGGCTCTCGCCGACCGCCTCGGTGAGCTGGTCGCGCGCATGCGGTCCGCGGAGGCCGAACTTGGTGCGGTGCTGGTGGAAATCGAGCAGCGCGGGGTGATGGAACTGTTCGGCTACCGCTCCGCAGCCCGGCTTATGGAGCACCTCGCCGATATGCCGAAGCCGGCTACGGAACGGCTGATCAAACGCGCCCGCTTGGTGAATCCGGGCCGCAACCTCGACGGCTCCCCGATTCCTGCCTTGGCTCCCGCCACTGGTGTTGCGGCTCGGGCGGGGCGGTTGAGCAACCCGATGATCGACGTGATCACCAACGTGCTGGCCCAGGTCCCGCCCGAGCACTGCGTGAGCGCCGAGACCAACCTGCTGGCTTTCGCTGAGGAGGCCGGGCACAAGCAGGTCGCCGCCCTCGGTGCCCGCATCCTCGCCCACCTCGTCCCCGACGGGCCCGCACCCGACGACACCGAACCCGCCGCCCCGACCCGGGAGCTGTTCCTCCGCCGCAAAAGAACCGGCATCTGGGAGCTGAGTGGCCGGTTCGACGACGAAACCGGCACCCGCGCCCACGCATTGTTGGATGCTTTGGCCGAGCGTCGCACCGGCGACGACGGCCCCGACTTCCGCACCACCCCACAGCGCTACGGCGACGCCTTCTCCGACGCCATCGACCTCGCCCTGAATTCCCCAGACCTGCCGATGCAGGCCGGAGAACGAGCCCACGTCATGGTCGCCGTGTCGTTCGAAGACCTGAAATCCGGCCTCGGCAAGGCCACCCTCGGCGACACCGGCACCATGACCGCCGCCGAAGCCCGGGTGCACGCCTGCGACGCCATGATCATCCCCGCCGTCCTCGGCGACAAAAGCGAACCGCTGAACCTCGGCCGCCTCCGCCGCCTCATCTCCGCCGGACTCCGCCGCGCCCTCTTCCTCCGCGACCGCGGCTGCGCGTTCCCCGGCTGTCATCGGCCACCCCGGCACTGTCAAGGCCACCACATCCGCCACTGGGCAGACGGCGGCCCCACCAACCTCACCAACCTCGTCCTGATGTGCGCCCACCACCACCGGCTACTCCACCGCTCCGGCTGGGAAGCCCGCATCGCCACCGACGGCCTCCCCGAATTCCTCCCACCGACATTCATCGACCGACGCCGCAAACCCCGGCGCAACAACCTCCACGAACCACTCCCATTCACAGCCTGACCACGGGACAGGCCCGCAGCCACACGGCTACGGGCCCACACCCACGAGCACACCAGCCCACACCAGCTCGACACAACTTCGGCACAAGCCCTAAGGTGCCTCGGGTGAGCACCGTCGGAGACCGGATGGCCGCCCTGGCCACCCTGCCGTCGCCGCTCGCGGAGCTGCGTGACGAGCGGCTCGAGCGCCGTGGTGTCCACCTCCAGCTCAAGCGGGACGACCTCATCAGCCGCGATGTTCCCGGGAACAAATGGCGGAAGCTCCGCCACAATCTCGAAGCCGCTCGGCATCAGGGCTTCACGCGGCTCCTGACCTTCGGTGGCGCATACTCGAACCACATCCGCGCGACCGCGGCCGCCGGCCGGCACCTGGGGTTCGAGACCGTGGGCGTCATCCGCGGTGAAGCGCGTCGACCGCTCAACGATTCCCTTGCCTACGCCCGCGCGCACGGGATGGCACTGACCTATTTGGACCGTGCGACGTACCGCCGCAAGACGGAGCCGGCCGTGGTCGCCGAGCTGACCCGCGAGTTCGGGCCGTGCTACGTGCTGCCGGAGGGAGGCAGCAACGGCCTTGCCGTGCGCGGTACCGCAGAACTGGTCGGCGAGATCACCACCGGCTTCGACGTCCTCTGCTGCGCCACCGGAACGGGCGGCACCCTGGCGGGGATCGCGGCCGGCCTGCGGGGCCCGCAACGCGCGCTCGGCTTCGCCGTCCTGAACGGCGGCCGGTTTCTCGACGACGAAGTTCGCCGCCTCCAGCTCGAGGCGTTCGGCACCGTCACCACGAACTGGGACATCGACACCGGCTTCCACTTCGGCGGCTACGCGAAGCGTCGCCCAGCACTCGACAGCTTCATCGAAGCCTTCCGCGACCGGCACGGGATCACCCTTGACTGGGTGTACGAGGCCAAGATGCTCTACGGGCTCTTCGCACGCGCCGAAGCCGGCGGCTTCGAGCCAGGCACCCGTGTCGTCGCGGTGCTGAGCTGATCCGCCCGCGAAACGCCCTGCCCCCACGGGCAACGGATTCTGCCCCCGATGCCGTGCGCCCGCCCCTGGCCACCCCCGGGGGTTGCGCCGACGGTTGAGGAACCGTGCCCCCGGGAGGTGCCGTGACGGACGCGACGTGGACCGTACCCGGACGCTGGGCCCGTCGCGGCTTCCCGGCCACCGGTGCCGCCGGACTGGTCCTCGCCCTGACACTGAGCCTGCTCCTGGCCCGCGCGACCGGGATGCCCGTCGCGCTGGTCCCGGCCCTGGGCGCCGCGATGCTGCTCGCCTTCCTGGCCGTCGCGGCCGGGGGCGGGCTCGTCACCGGGCGGCCCCGGCTCGTCTGCCTGCACGGCGAGGCGGCGGCGTTCGCGGCCGCCGCCGGGCTGCTCCTCCTGCTGCACCGGCCGGTCCTGGACGGGCTCGGCGTCGTCGCTCCGGGCGTCGGGCTGTTCCTGGCCGCCGGGCGGATCGGCTGTCTGTCGGCCGGCTGCTGCCACGGCCGGCCGGCCCGGTGGGGTGTCCGGTACGGCGAACGGCACGTGGCGGCCGGGCTTCCGGCCGAGTACGCCGGTGTGCCACTCGTGCCGGTGGCCGCGGTCGAGGCGGTCGCGCTGGCCGGCACGGCCGCGGTCGCGGCCCTGGTGACGGCGGGTGGCGGGCCGGGGTTCGGCTGGTACCTCGGACTGCACCTGGTCGTCCGGTTCTGGCTGGAGTTCCTGCGCGGCGACGAGGACCGGCCGGTGTTCGGCCTGCTGACCGAGGCGCAGTGGACGGCGCTGGCCGGGACCGGGGTGCTGGTGTCGACCCCGGCCGGCCCGCCGGCACCGGTGAGCGCCGTCCTCGTGGTGCTGCTGCTGGCCGGGGTCGGCGTCGCGGCCCGGCGGGCCGAGGCGACGCGGTTGTGCCGCGACGGTCACCTGCGCCGCCTGGCCGGGCTGGTCCGGCGGGCCGCCGCGGCCCCGGGTGACCCGGTGCTGATCGACGAGGACCGCGGCCTCCGCCTGTCGGCGTCCCACCGGCACTACGCCTTCTCCCGGCCCGGCGCCCCGCTGGGCCGGGCCGGGCTGGCCGCGCTCGGCCGGGTCGTCGCGGCCACCGGACCGAGCGGGCGCCCGCGGCGGCTGACCTCGCCGAGCGGCGTGCACCACGTCTCGATCGGCGTGGACCGATGACCGCCCGCGAGCGACGCCCCGCACCGGACGGCGACACGCCGGCCACCGCACTTACCCCCGAACATCGCGGGTCCTTGCCCGTGGCCCTGCCGACCCACGGCGACTCAGGCTCCCGGGCCGCCCTGATCTCGCACCTGCAGCAGGCCGCGGGCAACGCCCGGGTCCAGCGGCTGCTCGTGAGCCGGGAGGCCGGTGACGCGGGCGGAGCCGACGGCGGGTTGATCGTGCCGGACTCGGCGGCCGGCCTGGAGCCGGGGCAGATGCGGCGTGGACCTTTCCTGGCCGCGCTGCGCGGTGCGGTCGAGGCGGCGCTGGGCGGGGCCGACCCGGTCACCGCCGCCGACGCGCGGGCCCACTTCGCCGAGGTCTTCGGCGGCATCGAAAGCCAGGACTGTCCCGGACTTGAGCGCTCACTGCGGGAGAACCTGCCCGGCGTGGCGATCACCGACGCCCAGTCCTACGTGACGGCGGCGGCCACCGCCGTGCGGGACCGGGTCGGGGGCTCCGCCGCGCCGGCTCCGGGCGGGCTGGTCGGGCGGCTGGTGTCCGCCGTCGGGAACCTGGCCGGCGCGCTGTTCAAGGCCCGTGACGGAGTGGCCGGCGACCGTGACGTCCGGGTCGTGCGCGGCCGGCTCGGCGCCGGGCAGGCCCTCGACGGCGGGGTGCGGGCCGACCTGGAGTCGGCCTACGGGCGGGACTTCGGCGGGGCGCGGGTGCACACCGACGCCCGGGCCGGCGCGCTGGCCGAAGAGCTCGGCGCGCGGGCGTTCACGGTCGGCGAGGACATCGCGTTCGCCCCGGGCGAGTACCAGCCGGGCACCCTCGGCGGGGACGCGCTGATCGCGCACGAGCTGGCCCACGTCCAGCAGCAGCGGGACGGCGCCGGCGGGAGCGCGGTCGACGGGCTGGAAGAGGACGCCGACCGGGCCGCGGTCGGGGCCGTGGTGTCGCGCTGGTCCGGGTCGGCCCAAGGGCTGGGTGACGGGCTGGTGCCCCGGTTGCGGGCGGGACTGCGGCTGCAGCGCTGCGGGGGCGGCCAGGCCCGCGCGGCCGGGGCACAACCGCCGGTCCAGCTCACCCCGGACCAGTGGCGCGCGGCGGTCACCGCGGCCACCCAGCTGCCGCCCGGCCGGCAGGGCGCGGCCATGACCAGCCTCGCCCAGCAGGCCGTCGGCGGGCTGGGCATCACGGTGCGCCAGGCCGGCACGCGCCACCCGGACCAGGTCCACCCGGACGACTACGCCGAAACGCCCGCCCTCAACTTCGACCCCCGGCTCAACCTCAAGACCCGCTTCGGCCGGAGCGGTGGGGGCCGGCCGATCGGCACCAACGTGGGCTACAACTTCGTCGTCGGCAACCAGCGGACCGGCGTCCGGCGGTACGCGATCATCGGCCCGAACTCGCTCGACCCCGACACCCAGCTGACCACCCGGCAGTACGCCCAGCACGAGCTGTCCCTGGCCGCGGCGAGCCAACCGGGCCGGGAGCAGGATGACGACGTGCAGGAACTGCGGCAGTGGACCGAGGACTTCCGCGGCTACTTCCACCAGTACGCCGCCCTGCCGCTCCCCCAGCGGCCGACATGGAGCCCGCTGGCCCGCTACTACGAGCGGGCCGAGGCCGCCGACCGGCAGGCGGCCGTCCAGCGGCTCGTGCAGTACTTCACCGCGCAGCCCGAAACGGTACAGCGAGCCATGCGCACCTGGGCCCGGCGCTATCCCAGCGCGCTCACCAACGACCTGACCGCCGCGCTGCCCGCCGCCCGCTGACCAGGAGGCAGACCTCACCTGAAGATGCTCGCCCCGGACACCGGGGTGAACCGCGCCTGGAAGAACCTCAGGTGCCGCGGTTCGGTCTCGAACCGCAGCCCGCGGGCGATCCGGTCGCGGTCGCGGTGGACGGCGATGACGGCGTCGGCGACCAGGTCGATGTGGGCCCGGGTGTACACGCGGCGCGGGATGGCCAGGCGCAGGAGTTCCAGACGCGGCAAGCGGTTCTCGCCGGTGACCGGGTCGCGGCCGGCCGTCACGGCGCCGCGCTCGACGCCGCGGACCCCGGCCTGCAGGTACGTCGCGCAGGCGAGCGTCTGGGCGGGGAACTCCGTCCGCGGGACGTGCGGGAGCGCGGCCGCCGCGTCGACGCAGACGCAGTGCCCGCCGAACGGGCGCACGACCGGCACCCCCGCGTCGGCCAGGCGTTCGCCGAGGTACTCGACCTGGGCCACGCGGGCCCGGATGTGGTTTTCGTCGACCGACTCGGCGATGCCCGCCGCGATGGCTTCCATGTCACGGCCGGCCATGCCGCCGTAGGTGTGCAGACCCTCGTACAGCACCACGAGTCCGCGGGCCTGCTCGGCCAGCGCGGGATCGCGCAGCGCGAGCCAGCCGCCGATGTTGGCGAGCGAGTCCTTCTTGGCGGACATGACCGCGCCGTCGGTCGGGGCGCACAGCGCGCGCAGGATGTCCGCCACCGTGCGGCGGGCCCAGCCGGGTTCGCGCTGCTTGACGAACCAGGCGTTCTCCACCGCGCGGGCGGTGTCGAGGAACACCGGGATCCCGTGCGCGTGCGCCAGTTCGCACGTTTCGGTCAGGTTCGCGACGCTGATCGGCTGCCCGCCCGCCATGTTGACCGTCGCGGCGAGCGAAACGTACGGGATCGCCGCCGCCCCGAACTCGCCGATCACGGCCTTCAGCTTGCCGAGGTCGACGTCGCCCTTGAACGGGTACGCCGAATCCGGGTCGTGGGCTTCGTCGACGATGACGTCGTGGAAGACCGCCCCGTTCAGTTCCTGGTGGGCGCGCGTGCTGGGGAAGTACATGTTGCCGGGAATGTGCGTGCCGGGCCGGATCAGGCAGCGGGACAGGATGTTCTCGCCGCCGCGGCCCTGGTGCACCGGGATCACGTGCTCGTAGCCGTAGAAAGCGCGCACGGCCTCCTCGAAGACGTAGAAGCTGCGGGCCCCGGCGTAGGCTTCGTCGCCGTGCAGCAGCGCCGACCACTGCCGGTCCGACATCGCGTTCGTGCCGGAGTCGGTGAACAGGTCCACGTAGACGTCCTCCGCGCGCAGCAGGCACGGGTTCCAGCCTGCCGCGCGCAACGCCGCTTCACGGTCGTCACGGGTGGTGGCGCGCAGCGGCTCGACCATCTTGACGCGCCACGGTTCCGGTGGGTAGACGGGCATGTCAGACTCCCTCGCGTTGCCGGGACAGCCGGGTGAGCAGCGGGCCGGTCATCGCCGTGGTCACCAGGGCCATCACGACCAGCGCGGTGTAGAGCGCGCCGTCGATGAGGCCCAGGTTCAGGCCGATGCCGGCGAACACGATCTCGGTGACGCCGCGGGTGTTCATCAGCACCGCGAACACCCCGGCCGGGTGCGGGTCCAGCCCGCCACAGCGCGCGCCCAGGTACGCGCCGCCGAGCTTCCCCGCCACGGCGACGCCGACGACCGCGGCGATGTCCGCGGCCAGCCCCGCGTCGAGCAGGCGCAGGTCGACCGCCCGCCCGGTGAGCACGAAGTACAGCGGCACCAGCAGCGAGCCGGCCGGCGCGAGCAGCGCGGCGGGATCGAGTGCCGGGACGGCGTGGCCGAGGACGATGCCCGCGAAGAAGGCGCCGATCGCCGGGTGCAGGCCGGCGGCCTCGGTGCCCGCCGCGGCCGCGCAGGCCAGCCCGGCCAGCACCGCCGTCGCCGACGGCCGGGACAGCCGGGCGGCCCAGCGGCGGAACCGGTCGCGAGCCAGCCACGGCACCGCCACGAACGCGACCAGAACCGGCCACGCCGGCGTCGCGGACCAGCCGTGCCAGGACGCGGCGGCGACGGCGAGCGCCGTCCACGCGGCGACGTCGGAGACGGCGGCCGCGCTGAGGGCGCGCTGCCCGGTGACCGCGTCGGACAGGCCGCGTTCGGCGAGGATCCGGGCCAGCACGGGCAACGCCGTGACCGCCAGCGCGGCCGCGACGACGATGACGAACGCCCCGGAGCCGGCCCGGGCGTGCCGCTGGGCGAGCCACACCGCCAGCACCACCCCCAGCGCGAACGGGACCAGGGTCGCGCCCAGGGCCGGGACCACCGCCGACTTCAGCCGGACGCGGGTCATCGACGGTGCCAGGTGGGCACCGGCGGCGAAGAGGAACAGCACCAGGCCGAGCTGGGCGAGCGCGGTGAGCGCGAGGCCGGCCGGCTCCGGCAGCAGGCGCAGGAGGGGCGCGAGGGCCACCCCGCACAGGATCTCCCCGAACACCGCGGGCTGGCCGAGCCGGACCGCGGCCGCCCCGGCGAGCCGGGCCAGGCCGAGCACCACAGCGAAGGCAGCGAGCAGGATCGCGAGCTCAGGCATCGGGCACCTGCCACCGCCGGCCGTCCGAAGTAGACACCAGCCCGCCGGGGAACATCGGCGGCTCCTCGCCCGCGTCGGCCCCGAGCAGGCCGCGCAGCTGCAGGTGCGCGCCTTCGGCGAGCACGTCCCCGAAGGCGTCGAAATCCCCGGACGACACCCCGCCGACGAGATCGGCGAACGCCGCGCGGTCGTCGCCACCGTCGCCATCGCGACCGGTGACGTGCCCATCAACAACGTGGTGCGCGTACCGGAAGTAGGCGCGCTGGTCGGACGCGAGCCGGTAGAAGCCGCGCAGGAAGTCCCGGAACACCCCGAACTCACGGCGGTAACGCGCTTCGAACTCGGCGAAGCACCGGTCTTCGGGCACCAGCCCGGCCAGGGTGCTGTTGATCGACCGGGCGGCCAGCAGCGCGCTGTAGGTGGCCAGGTGGACCCCTGAGGAGAAGACCGGGTCGATGAAGCAGGCAGCGTCGCCCACCAGCACCATGCCGGGGCAGTACAGCGAAGTCCGGTCGTAGGAGTAGTCCTTGCGCACCCGCAGCCGGTCGTACGGCGGTTCGGTGGCCGGCCGCGCGTCCCGGAGGAACTCGGCGATCAGCGGGCAATCGGCGATCAGGCCGCGGAACGCCGCCTCCCGGTCGCCTTGCACGCGGGCCGCGCACTCCTGCCGGACGACCGCGCCGACGCTGGTCAGGGTGGCCGACAGCGGGATGTACCAGAACCAGCCGGCGTCGAAGGCGACGCAGAGGATGTTGCCCGCGTCCGGCTCCGGCAGCCGGGCGCCGCCGCGGAAGTACCCGAAGAGCGCCACGTTGCGGAAGTCCGGGGAGTATTCGCGGGTGCCGCCGGCGTCGTGGTGCAGCCGGCTGGTGTGCCCGGAGGCGTCGACGACGAAGCGGGCCGTCGCGATCCGTTCGCGGCCGGCCTCGTCGAGGTAGCGGACGCCGGTGATCCGGCCGCCGTCCCGCACCGTGCCGACGGCCCGGTGCCCTTCGCGGACGTCGGCCCCGAGCCGCCGCGCGCCGCGCAGCAGGATCGTGTCGAACCGGGTGCGTTCGACCTGGTAGGCGTAGGAGGTCGGCCCCGCCATGCGGTCCGAGGCGGCGAAAGCGAACGTCCACGGCTCGGGGCTGCTCCCCCAGCGGAACGCGCCGCCGCGCTTGCGGACGAACCCGGCGCGCTCGATCTCGTCCCGCACGCCGAGCAACGCGCAGACGCCGTGGACGGTGGCCGGGAGCAGCGACTCGCCGATCCGGTACCGCGGCAGGTGTTCCTGCTCCAGCAGCAGGACGCGGTGGCCGTCGGCCGCGACCAGCCCGGCCGCGGTCGACCCACCGGGCCCGCCGCCGACGACGATGACGTCGTAACCGGTCATGACGCACCGCCTTCCATGCTGTCGGGGACGAGTTCGGCGAGCCGGGCGACGGTGCGGCGGCGCAGGACGTCGCGCAGCGAACACGGCACCCCGCGGGCCCGCAGCCGCGCGGCCAGCGCCGCGGCGGAGAGGCTGTGCCCGCCGAGGGCGAAGAAATCGCTGCTCGGGGCCACCGAAGTCACCCCGAGCTGGCTGCGGAACGCGGCCGCGACGACCGCCTCGGCGCGGGTCATCGGCGCCGGGCGCCGCGCGATCCGGGTGGCGGTGCGGCCAGTCTTCGCGGTGCGGCCAGTCTGCACAGTGCGGCCAGTCTGCACAGTGCGGTCGATCTTGCCGGCGCGGTCGATCTTGCCGGTGCGCCCGACCGGCAGGGCGTCGGCTTCGACGACGACGGGCACGAGGTATTCGGGCAGCCTGCGGCGAAGCCGCTCGCGCAGGTCCTCCGGCGTTCCCGCGTCGAGGACGACGTAGGCGACCAGGGCGCCGTTCTCGCCGCGGACCAGGGCCTGCCGCACCCCGGGCAGCGCGAGCAGGGCGTGTTCGGCTTCGGCGGGCTCGACGCGGTGACCGCGGATCTTGACCTGGTCGTCGAACCGGCCCAGCCAGCGCAGCGTGCCGTCGGGCTCGCACCGGCACCGGTCGCCGGTGCGGTACCAGCGTTGCGGCGGGGACCCGAACCGTTCGGCCGTCAGCGCGGCGTCGCCGAAGTAGCCCAGCGCGAGCGACGCCCCGCCGACCAGCAGCTCACCGGCTTCCCCGACCGGCACCGGCCGCCGGTGGTGCGGATCCACGACCTGGACGGTGGTGTTGGCGATCGGCCGGCCGATCGACGGCGTTTCCCGGTCGGCCACCCGACAGCAGGTGGTGAACACCGTGCATTCGGTCGGGCCGTACAGGTTGACCGCCGTCAGGTCCGGGGTCTCGCGCAGCCGCGTCCACAACGATTGCGGGACGGCTTCGCCGCCCATCAGCAGCATCCGCGGGCGGGTGTCCTCGGCGAGCAGGCCCGCGTCGACGAGCCCGGACAGCTGCGCCGGGACGGCTTCCACCACGGCGAGCCGCCGCTCGCGGACGAACCGGACGTAGCGCTCGGGATCGGTGCGGACGTCCTCGGGTACCAGGTGCACCTCGTGCCCGCCGACCAGCCACAGCAACGGGTCCCACGCGGCGTCGAACGCCGGCGGCAGGCCGTGCGCCACCCGCTGCCGCTCGCCGCCGGCCGGGAACAGCCGGGCGGCGAGCTCGCAGTACAGGTTGACCAGGCTCCGGTGTCCCACCACGACACCCTTGGGCCGTCCGGTGGAGCCGGAGGTGTAGACGATGTACGCCGGATCTCCCGGGCGGGGGCCGGTGACCGCGTCCCCCTGCTCGGGGCGCGCGGCGAGTTCGCGGCGCCAGTTCTCCGGTGTCAGCGCCACGTCCGCGTCGGCGGCGAGCTCGGCCACGTCGGTGAGCAGCACCGCCGGACGCGCCTCGGCGAGGATCAGCGCGCGCCGGGCCGGCGGCAGCCCCGGGTCCAGGGGCAGGTACACCGCGCCCGCCTTGGCGACGGCGAGGGGCGCGAGCACGGCCAGCACGGACCGGGTCATCGCGCACGCGACCACCGAGCCGGGCACCGCCCCGGCCGCGCGCAGCGCGTTCGCCAGCCGGGCACTCCACCGGCACAGGTCGCCGAAGCTCCAGGCGACGTCGTCGGCCACCAGCGCCGTCCGCCCGGGAAACGCCCGCGCGCGCAGCTCGAACAGTTCCTGCCACCCCACCTGCGGCACGAAGCGCCGCCCACCCCCGACCACGCTCGGCGGCAGATCAGGCATCGCGTGCCCCCGCCGCGACGACGTCCCGTTCGACCCGGCGCATCCACGTCCAGAACCCGGCGCCGCCGCCCGGGGCGAGCAGCCCCAGGTGGCCGCCGGGGACCGTCGCGGCGAGGAAGGCCCCGGTCGTCCAGTCCCGCCACGCCTCGGTCGCGTCCTCGGTCGTGACGGGGTCGTCCTCGCCGCACAGCGCGGCGAGCGGGCACCGCACCGGCGTCCCGGCCGGACCCCGGTAGGCGGCGGTCAGGGCGACGTCGCGCCGCAGGAGGTCCACGGCGTACGCCCAGACCTCGAAGGACGCGCGGTTGCCCAGGCCGGGAACGAACCCTTCGCCGCCCAGCACCTCGGGCAGGCTGTCCTCGCCGAGCTGCCGGTACCGCCCGCGGACCCGCCGCTGCGGCGCCGGCGCCCCGGCGACGACCACGGCCGCGGGCAGCGGGCCGCAGCGGGTGCGCAGCCGCTGGGCCAGCTCCACCGCGACGAACGCCCCCATGCTGAACCCGGCCACGACGGTGCGCCGCACCCACGCGGGGTCCCGGATGAGCAGCTCGCCGGTGAGGTGCTCGGCCAGCTGTTCCAGCGACGCGGGCGGCGGCACGTCCAGCCGGTCGCCCCGGCCCGGGTACTCCGCGGCCCACACCTCGGCGCCACCCGCCGCGGCGGCGACGTGGCGCAGCGTGCCGACAGTGCCACCGGCCGGCGGGAGAAGCAGATATCGGCACTCGCCGTCGCCGAGCCGTTCCCCCGTGGACAATGACCTGATGGCAGCGGGCATGACAAATCCTTCGGTGTACCGCGTCGGCGTTTTTCCCGATTTTCCAAAAAGGAAAACCGGCCTTGGTGCCGCCATTGTGGAATGGCGATGGAATTTCACAGGCGGCGACCGCCAACGTCTTCGGTTTCCTGCGATCGCGGGGGACCGTGTCCAGCTACCTCCGTCAACCGATGTCGATCATCGCCTGCCCCGAAAAGATACGACTCGACCAGAGCAACGTCCATAACGGTTCGGTCGCGTTGCCGGAAATTAACCTCAGTCCACCCAGGACTGGGCAATACTCCCCCGCCGGGGTGATATTCCGGGGAGACCCGTAGCTTCGAAGGATATTCATCTTCGACCGGGCCCGGAATTGCGAACCGCGACGGTGACCGAAGCGGGACGGCGAGTGCGGACCGCGACCCACCGCGAGGGTGCCCGGCGGTGGCCCGCGCGTGCTCGAAGCCGGGCCGGGTCGGTCCGCACTACGCGGAGCGCGGGATTCGAAGCGGGTGGTGCCGCGGAAGGGTCGGCGGTGTGGCCGGGACACGGCCGGCCCGACTCGGAGGGATACCACGTTGAGTTATGTCACCGCTTCTGACGGGGCGCGGATCTTCTACAAGGACTGGGGTGCCGGCCGTCCGGTCGTGCTCAGCCACGGCTGGCCCCTGAACTCCGACAGCTGGGAGGCCCAGGCTCTGTTCCTGGCCGGGAACGGGTACCGGGTGATCGCCCACGACCGGCGCGGGCACGGCCGCTCCACGCAGACGTGGGACGGCAACGAGATGGACACCTACGCCGACGACCTCGCCGCGTTGCTGGACTTCCTCGACCTGGCCGAGGTCACCCTGGTTGGGTTCTCCACCGGCGGCGGCGAGGTCGCCCGGTACGTCGGCAGGCACGGCACCGGCCGGGTCGCGCAGGTCGCGCTCGTCTCGGCCGTGCCGCCGTTCATGCTGCGCACCGAGGACAACCCGGGCGGGGTGCCGGTGGCGGTGTTCGACGCGATCCGCGCGGGGTCGCTCGCCGACCGGTCCCAGACGTACCAGGACCTGGCCGACGGGCCGTTCTTCGGCCACAACCGGCCGGGCGCGAACGTCTCGCAGGGCATCCGTGACGCGTTCTGGCTGCAGAGCATGGCGTCGGGGCACCGCAGCGCCTACGAGTGCATCGCCGCGTTCTCGGCCACGGACTTCCGCCCGGACCTGGCCGCGATCGACGTCCCCACGCTCGTCGTGCACGGCGACGACGACCAGGTCGTGCCGTTCGAGGTCGGCGGCAAGGCGTCGGCGGAGCTGATCAAGGGCGCGCGGCTGGTGGTCTACCCCGGCGCGCCGCACGGCATCACCGACACCCACAAGGCGCAGCTCGGCAGCGACCTGCTCGCTTTCCTGAAGGAGTACGGGGCATGACCACCATCGTTCTGGTCCACGGGCTGTGGATGACGCCGCGCAGCTGGGAGCACTGGGTGCCGTACTACGAGGCGAAGGGGCACACCGTGCTGACGCCGGCGTACCCGGGCTTCGAGGTCGAGGTGGAGGCACTGCGCGCCGATCCGGCGCCGATCGCCACGGCGACCGTGCCCGAGACGGTGGCCCACCTGGAGAAGGTCATCACCGCGCTGCCGGAGCAGCCGATCATCATCGGGCACTCGTTCGGCGGGACGCTGACCCAGCTGCTGCTCGACCGGGGGCACGGGGCGGCCGGGGTGGTCATCGACTCGGCGCCGCCCGAAGGCATCCGGGTGAACCCGCCGTCGCAGATCAAGTCGTTGTTCCCGATCCTGAACAACCCGGCCAAGCGGCACCAGGCCGCCGGGTTCACCCCGGAGCAGTTCCGCTACGCCTTCACCAACACGCTGTCCAAAGAGGACTCCAGGGCGGCGTACGACCGGTACGCCATCCCGGCGCCGGGCAGCTGGGTGTGGGCGTACGGCCTGCTGGCCAACCTCACCCCCGGCAAGCAGGAGACGTGGGTGAACTTCCGCAACGAGCAGCGGGCTCCACTGCTGTTCATCGCCGGCGGGGCGGACCACATCATGCCGCCGTCGGTGAACAAGTCCAACGCCCGCCACTACAAGGCACCCGGCACGGTCACCGAGTACGTCGAGTTCCCCGGTCGCTCGCACTGGACGTGCGCCGAACCCGGCTGGGAGCAGGTCGCCGACCACGCGCTCGACTGGGCGCTCCGGCACGCCCGGTGACGCGGGTCCGGCTCGGCGACGTGATCCACCCGCACCACGGTTCCCCTCCCCGGCAAACCGTTCCGACCAGTGAGGACATCCCATGAGCCACGACGCGACCGGACTCCGGCGCCGCACGTTCCTGGCCGGTGCGGCCGCCGCCGGGGTGGTGACCGCGGTCGCCGCCCCGGCCGCGGCCGCCGCTTCCCCCGGCGGTCCGAAACCGACCATCGTCCTGGTGCACGGCGCGTTCGCCGACGCCTCCGGCTGGAACGACGTCGTCCACCGGCTGTTGTGCGAGGGCTACCCGGTCATCGCGCCGGCGAACCCGCTGCGCGGCATCGCCGCCGACTCCGCCTCCCTGGCGAGCCTGCTCGCCGCGCTCGAAGGCCCGCTCGTGCTCGTCGGCCACTCCTACGGTGGCGTCGTCATCACCAATGCCGCCACCGGCAACCCCCGCGTCAAGGCGCTGGTGTACATCGCGGCGTTCGCTCCCGACGACGGCGACACGGTCGGGGGCCTGCAGAACATGTTCCCCGGCACGAAGCTCGGGCTCGACGCCCTCGACCTGCGGCCGATCACCCTGCCCGACGGAACGCCGAGCCACGACGGCTACGTCAAGAAAGCCGTGTTCCGCGACGTCTTCGCCGGTGACCTGCCGCCGGCGACGACCGCGGTCATGGCGGCCACCCAGCGCCCGGCGAACGTGCGGTCCCTGCAGGAGCTGTCCGGGCCGCCGGCGTGGCGGACCATCCCGTCGTGGTTCCTGGTCGCCCGCGACGACCAGCTCATCCCCGCCGCCGCGCAGCGGTACATGGCGCGGCGAGCGGGTTCGCGCGTCGTCGAGGTGCGCAGCTCGCACGTCGCGATGATGTCCCGGCCGGCCCAGACCGCGGCGATCGTCCTCGCCGCCGCGCGCTGAGCCGGCTCACTCCAGCCGGGACACGTGGGCCAGCCGGCGGCGGGACGTCACGCCGAGCTTCCGGAACACCTTCCGCAGGTGGTAGTCGACGGTGGAAGCGCTGATGAAGAGCTGCTCGGCGATCTCGGCGTTGGTCGCGCCGCGGGCGGCGAGCTTCGCGACCGCGAGTTCCTGCACGGTCAGGTCGCCCGCCGTCTCGGGCGACCGCCGCCGCGCCTTCTCGCCGGTGGCGACCAGTTCCTTGGCGGCTCGCGTGGCGAAGCCGGGTGCCCCCATCCGCTGGAAGATCTCCAGCGCCGTCCGGAGCTGGTCGCGGGCGTCCCGGCGGCGTTTCCGCCGGCGCAGCCATTCTCCGTAGAGCAGGTGGGCGCGCGCGAGGTCGGCGCGCGCGCCCGCTGCGGACAGCAGGGTGACCGCCTCGCGGTAGTACGGCTCGGCGGTGCCGGCCGGGGCGAGCAGGGCACGCGAGCGGGCCAGCACCCCGGCCGCCCAGCCGGTGCCGGCGGCCGTGGCCCGGGGCGTCAGCCTGGCCAGCGCGGCGGCCGCCAGGACCCGGTCACCGCTGCGGACGGCGGCTTCGACGAGGTCGGGCAGGATGCGGGAGTGCACGCTCAGCACATCGGTCTCGGCGACCTCGTGGGCGATCGCGCGGGCCCGCGCGTAGTCGGCCCGCCCGAGGTACAGCACGACCAGGCCGATGCGGACGAGCGACTGGACCGAGCCGCCCCCGAGCCGGCCGGCCGCCTCCAGCGACTCGTGCAACGCGGCGGCGGCGCCGTCGTGGCCGCCGTCGTCGGTGCGCCAGGCCAGCAGTTCCGGCAGGCGGTGGATGGACCACAGCTCGTCCGTCGCCCCGATCGCCGCGCGGACCTGGTTGCACTGCGCCAGCAGGTCCTCGGCCGCGGCCAGGTCGCCGAGGTAGGTCTCCACCGTGGCCGAGCAGTACAACGCGGTCACGAGTGTCCACAGTGCACCGTTCTGCCGCGCGACGTCGACGGCTCGCCGCCACACCGCCCGGTGCCGCTCCGGGTCCCAGAGCAGGATGCTGAGCGTCGTGCCGGCCAGGTGCCGGCGCAGCACGTGCTCGGCGGGGGTCGCCGGGTCCAGCAGCGCGTCGGTGGCTTGCCGGATGTGCGGCACGGCCGGCGCGCAGCCGTCCGTGACCAGCACGGTGAACGCGCGCAACACCAAGTCTCGTAGGGTCGCGTCGCCGGGTGCGCCGGCGGCACGGGCGATCCGCGCCACCGTGGTGTCCTGGATGAGGTGCCCGCCGCGCACGGCGTGCTCGACGGCGTCCACCAGCGCTTCACGGGCGAGTTCGGGCTCCCGTTCGCCGAACGCCGCCGCCGCGTCGAGGCACAGGGCCGAGCCTCCCGCGTACGCTCCCTCGCCGCCGAGCACCACCAGCGTGCTCGCGCGGACGAGCAGCGCCCGGCCCCGCCCGACGTCGCCGACCTGCTCGACGCCGACCGCGTCGAGCAGCTTCAGCGCCTGCACCGGCGCCCCGGCCAGGAGCGCGGCTTCGGCGGCCCCGAGCATCCGGTCGGCGCGAGCCGGCCCCTCGGGAGTCAGCTCGGCGGCCCGGGTCAGGAACGCCGCGCGCGCCGCGTACCCGCCGCGCGCACCGGCCCGGTCGGCCGCCCGTTCCAGCTCGACGGCCACCGTTTCGCCGGGTCCGACGCAGGCGGCGGCCAGGTGCCAGGCCCGCCGGTCCGCGTCGGCCGGCCGGGTGGTCGCGCCGGCGAGCGCGGTGTGCGCCCGCTGCCGCTGCGCGCTGGTCGCCCCGCCGTAGACCGCGGAGCGCACCAGCGGGTGCCGGAATTCGGCGGTGGTGCCGAGCACCAGCAGGCCCGCCGCCTCCGCGGGACCGATGTCGTCCAGCCGGACGCCGAGCTGCGCGGCGGCGTCGGTGATGTAGCCGATGTCGCCGCCGGGCTCGGCCGCCGCCACCAGCAACCACGTCTGGGTCTCCGGCGGCAGCGCACGCACCCGGCGCAGGTAGGTCTCCTCCAGCCGCCTGCCGAGGGGCAGCGGGTCCGGCAGGGACAGCGCCCCGGTCAGGTGGTCGGCCGACAGCTCCTGCCCCAGCAGGGTCAACGCCAGCGGGTTGCCGCCGGTCGCCACCGCGATGCGCGCGGCGACCCGCCGGTCCACCGGCCGGGTCACCACCGCCTGCAGCAGCTCCACCCCGTCGGCCTCGGCCAGGCCGGTCACTTCGAGCACCTCGAGCCCGGCCAGCGCGTCGACGGCGTCGCGCGTGGTGAACAGCAGCCCGAGCCCCTCGGCGTGCAGCCGGCGGCCGACGAAGGCCAGCACGCCCAGGGACTCCTCGTCCAGCCACTGCGCGTCGTCCACACAGCACAGCACCGGCGCGCCGGCGGCGACCTCGGCGAGCAACGTCAGGGTCGCCAGCCCCACCAGGAACCGGTCGGCCGGCGGGCCTTCGGCCTGCCCGCAGGCCACCCGCAACGCGCGGTCCTGCGCCGCGGGCAGGCCACGCGGAGCGCTCAACAGCGGGATCAGCAGCCGGTGCAGTGCCGCGAACGGGAACGCGGTCTCCGCCGCCACCCCGGCCACCCGGACGACCCGCAGGCCCTCGGCCCGCGCGGTGGCGTCGTCGAGCAGGGCGGTCTTGCCGATCCCCGCGTCGCCGCGCAGGACCAGCGCGCCGCTCAACCCGGCACGCACCGTGGCGACCAGCCGGTCGAGGCGCTCGCGTTCGGCTCGGCGGCCGTGGAGCGTCACCGCCGCGGTCCGGTTATTCCGTGGAAGAACACAGGACAAAAGGGTAGAAGCGGGATCAACCGGGAGGACGGCTGTGCGTGCACGCCTCTCGGCTCACCGTGCATCATGGGAGCGCTAACACTGGGAGGGTGCGCCATGCCGTTCGTCCTCGACACCGCGGAACTCCCGGCCGGCGACCGGATCGAGGCCGTGCACGCGGCGATGCAGGAGGCGTCCGCACCCTGCTACGTCATCCACGAAGACCCCGGGGGCGACGTCCACGCGCTCATGGGGGTCTGGGAACTCGGCCCCGCCAACATCTTCACCAACCGCGCCTCGGGCATCCGGCTGTCCCGCACGGCCAAGCAGGCCAAGCAGGACGTCGAGCCGGTGGTCGCCCTGTCGGTCCAGCTGCTCGCCGACGGCCGGCGGGAACAGCTGTCCGCGCGGGAGGTGGTCAAGCCGGGCGAACTGATGGCGATGGACCTGTCGGCACCCTACGAGTTCTCCTGGTCCGGCACCGGCGCCGCGGGCTGCGTCCAGATCCGGTTCGAGCAGCTCGGCCTTCCGGTCGACGTCATCCGCGACGCCACCGGCAACCTGCGCGCCAGCCCGCTCAACCGGCTGTTCACCGACCACGTCAGCCACCTGGTCGCCGACGCCGGCCGCCTCAGCGCCGACGCCGGAGCCGCCGCGCTCGGCACCGCCACTGTCGAACTGGCCCGCGCGCTGCTCATCTCGGCCGCGCACCCCGGCCGGCACACCGCCGAGGTCCTGCACCAGACGCTGCTGACCCGGGTGCGCGCGTATGTGCGCCGGCACCTCACCGACCCGGCCCTCCGCCCGGCGACGATCGCGGCCGCGCACAACGTCTCCCTGCGCTACCTGTACAAGATCTGCGCGGAGGCGGGCTTCAGCCTCGAACAGTGGATCATCGGCGAACGGCTGGCGGGCGCCCGCGCGGACCTCGTCCGCCCGAGCAGCCGCGGCCACACCATCGCGGTGATCGCCCGGCGGTGGGGCTTCAGCGACCCGACCCACTTCACCCGGCGGTTCCGCGCGGCGTACGACATCACGCCGGGCGAGTGGCGGCGCAGCGGAACGCCGCGATAACGGCTCACCTGCTCAACCGGGCGATTTCGCGGTGCAGGCCGGGGATGTGCGTCTCGCTCTCCGGCTTCATCAGGACGCTGCGCAGGATCCGGCCCCGGGGGACGTCCTCGCGCACCGCGTGACCTCGGCGGGCGAGGTCGGCGCCGGTGACCGTGTACGTCGCCACGAACAGCGCCTGCTCCGGAGGGCGACGCATCCCGGCCTCGAGCACGTGGGCGCTGACGCGGTCGATCTCGGAAAGCGTGTCGCGGGCGGGGAAGTAGCTGACGATGTCGAGCTGCGGACGCTGGAACAACGCCAGCTCGGCACCGCCGGCGATCAGGTCTGCCCAGGCGAGCGCGGCGCGGCGCCCGGGCCGGAGCACCGCGCCGAGCCCGTCCGGGGTCAGGGGCAGGACCCGCGACGTCAGCCACAGTGCCGCGGCCGCGGCACCGGCCCGGGAGCATTCGAGGGAGATTTCCCCGAGGTGCAGCTCGTCGGAGGTGAAGTACGTGTACGGCGAGTCGTGCAGGTAGAGGCCGGCGACCGACGGGTCGCGGAAGAGCACGGCACCGCAGCCGTAGGGCTGCAGCCCGTGCTTGTGCGGGTCGATGACCACCGAATCGGCGTCGGCGATGGCGCGGAACGGCGCCGAGGCCACGCCGTCGGCGGTGTCGTCGGCGATGAGCCGGAAGAACCCGCCGTAGGCCGCGTCCACGTGCACCCGGGCGCCGTACCGGCGGGCGAGGGTGACGATCTCGCCGACGGGGTCGACGGCACCGAGGCCCGTCGTCCCGGTGGTCGCGACCACCGTGCCGACGCGGCCGGTGCGGAGCAGGTCTTCGAGCGCGTCCAGGTCGAGGGTCCCGGCCGCGGTGACGGCCACCGGGACGGCCTCGATCCCGAGCACGTGGCTCATCCGGCCGTGGGTGTAGTGGGCGTCGGCGCTGTGCGCGATCGCCCGGCCCGGGTGCGTCTGGCGGGCGACGAACAGGGCCTCCAGGTTCGCGATCGTCCCGCTGCTGGTCAGGTGTCCCAGGTGCTGGGGCAGGCCGAACATCGCCGCCAGGTCCGCGACCACCTCCTTCTCCATGGCCGCGGTGGCGGGACCGCCGTCGAGGGCGTGGTTGTTCGGGTTGATCAGCATCGCGCTCAGGTAGCCGGCGACGGCCGCCGGGTGGGGCGGCTTGAGCATCTGCCCGACGTACCGGGGGTGGAAGAACGGGTAGTTGTCCCGCAGGCGGCGGTGCAGGTCCGCGGCCGCCTCCCGGAACCGTTCGAGCGGCACGTCCTGGGCGGGGTGCGGGTCGTAGCCGCCGTACTCGGACATCCAGGCCCCGACATCGCGGACGGCGTCGCCGAGCACCGCCGCGAGCTCCGCGAAACCGGCCGGCCCCGCACGCAGGACACCCTCGTTTTCGTTCATCGGCACATAATTATGTTTACATAACTATCGGGTAGCGTAAAGGGGTGCCGCTCCCCCAGCCTCCGGACCCGTACGCCGACCTGGCCGACCTCGTGCTCAACGTCGCGCGCCTGATCCGCCTGCGCACCCCGGCCGAGCCGGACGTCGTACCGCTCACCGCCACCGAGCGCCAGGTCATGCGCATCGTGGACCTGGACCCGGGGTGCGCACCGAGCCGCATCGCCGAGCGCGCCGGCTTGCAGCGCACGAACGTCAGCACGGCCCTCCGCGGCCTCGAAGCCAAGGGCATGCTGACGCGCTCGGGCCACGGCCGGACCGTGACGGTGCACCCCACCGAGCTGGCCCGGACCAACCTCGAAGTCCTCCGCGGCGCCTGGTCGGAGCTTCTGGCAGGCCTGCTCGACGACATCGACCCGGCCGAGATTGCGCGGTGCAACGAGACCCTCGCCCGGCTGGAGCGGCGCTTCGCCGGCGACGGGGCCGGCCGGGCGGCACTTCTTGCGCAACCTCGGCCGCCCGGTCCGGCAAGCGCTTGAGCTGCCTCCTTTCCGCGGTACGAACCTGCCGACGACCTGCCGTCCGAGTGCGGCGAGCACCTCGTCCGCCGCGTCGAGAGCCGCACCGCCGTCTTCAGCTCGGCCCCGATGGCGCACGCCGCTTCCGTGGCACGCGCGAAGTCCGGCTCAGGCCGCGGTGCGCAGCGGCCGGACCGCCCGGACTTCTCACGACGGAAGGCCTTTCGAGGAGGAGAACAGGGTGCTCCGCCGTGCATTGAAAGCGCTTTCTCAAAGTGACCGACAAAACGCAAGGTGACCGGCGGTCACACCGTGTCGAGAGAAGAAATATCTCCACTTCACCGCCGTAAACGAATGTTTCGCACGGCGCTTCAGCCGAACACCCCGGTTGGCCGAACGGGGTTACCCCGTTGGCCGCGTCGACTTCACCGCCGCCTCGGGTAGCGTCGGTCGGTCGCCCCGGGATCGAAAGCGTCAACGAGCGGAGGCCCGTTGAAAATCCTGCTGCTGTGCTCCGCGTTCAACGGTCTCAGCCAACGCGCCTGGCTCCAGCTGCGCGGCCGCGGCCACCACGTCACGGTGCGGACCGTGCGCGATCCGCAGGACATCGCCGCCGCGGTTGCGGCAGGCGATCCCGACTTGATCATCTGCCCGTTCCTGCGCCGGCGCGTTCCCGAGGGGGTCTGGCGCCGCTACCGCACGATCGTCATCCACCCCGGTCCGGAAGGGGATCGCGGCCCGTCCGCGCTCGACTGGGCGATCATGGACGCCGAACCTCGCTGGGGCGTCACCGCCCTGCAGGCGACCGGGGAGCTCGACGGCGGGCCAGTCTGGGGCACCCGGGTGTTCCGGATGCCGGCCGACCCGCCGCGCAAGAGCACGCTCTACAACACCGAGGTGTCCGACGCCGCGCTGAGCCTCATCGACGAAGTCGTGACCAAGGCCGGAGACCCCGGGTTCGCGCCCCGGCGGCAGGACAGCCGGGCGGGCGCGGACCGGCCCCTGGTCCGGCAAGCCGACCGGGCCTTCTCCTGGGGTGACCCGACCGGCCACATCCTGCGTCGCGTCCGCGCCGCGGACGGCCGGCCCGGCGTGCACACCGAGCTGGCCGGTGTCCCGGTCGCCGTGTTCGACGCCCATCCCGGGGACGCCGGGCCCGGCGAGCCCGGCACCATCGCGGCACGCTCGCGCAGTGCCGTGCTGGTCCGGACCGGCGACGGCGCGCTGTGGATCGGTCATGCGCGGCGGCTGGCACCCGAAGCCCCGGGCACGACGGTCAAGCTCCCCGCCGTTCTCGCCCTCGGGGACCGGGTTCCCCCCGTGCCGCGGATCGCCGCGCCGCCCGGCCTGCGGGACATCGGCTACCGGCGGGCAGGCCGGGTCGGCTTGGTGCGCTTCGCGTGCTACAACGGCGCGATGTCCACGGCCCAGTGCCGCCGGCTCGGCGCGGCCGTGCGCTACGCCTCGGCGCAGGACACCGACGTCCTGGTCCTGGCCGGCGGCGAGGTGTTCTCCAACGGCCTGCACCTGGGTGTCATCGACGCGCACCCGGATCCCGCGGCGGAAGCCTGGCGGAACATCACCGCGATCGACGACCTCTGCCGGGACATCATCGGCTGCACCCGCCAGGTCGTGGTCTCCGCGCTCGCCGGCGACGCCGGCGCGGGCGGGGTCATGCTGGCTCTCGGCGCCGACAAGGTGATCGCCCGGGACGGCGTCCTGCTCAACCCGCACTACCGGAAGATGGGTCTCTACGGCTCGGAATACTGGACCTACGTGCTGCCGCACCGGGTCGGCGAAGCACAGGCACACCGGCTGACCACCGACTGCGAGCCGATCACCGCCGCCGAAGCCGCCGGGATCGGGATCATCGACCGGCTCGCCGCGAGCGACCGCGCGGCCTTCGTCGCGAACGCACTGGCCTACGCCACCGAACTCGCCGCCGGCGGCCACGCGAAGGCCCTGATCAGCCGCAAGCGGGCGACCCGGGAAGCCGACGAGCAACGCCGCCCGCTGGAGACCTACCGGATCCGGGAGCTCGCCGAGATGAGCCACGACATCTTCGACGACCGCCACGGTTTCGCCCACGCCCGGCGCGCCTTCCTCACCGGCCGGCCCGCCGACCCGGCACCACCGGAACCGCCCCGGCTGCCGGTCCCCCGCCGGCCCCCGAAGACACCCGTCGGCTGACCGCGGCCGGCGGGTCCGGTGGGCACGGCCGGCGAAGGCGGCAGGTCACGGCGGGCTCGCGGGACAACGCCGGCCTCGGCTGACTGTCTTCCCAGAGGACTCGGCGGCGGAGCCTACGCCGAAGTGGCACATCATTGTGCCATTTGGCCCTAGGGTCCGGCAGCACGGCGGGCGCCCGGGATTCCGGGCGCCCGCCGTGGCTCTTCCTCCCTGTCAGGGTGCGCAGGCGTTCGGGTTGTCGAAATGCCCCGGCGTGGTCGGGAACGCCGGTCCCGACCCGTGCTCCTGCAGGTCGGACTGGTACACCAGCGCCAGCTCGTCGAACGCGGACGTGCCTGCCGTGGTCACGTCCCCGGCCGCCTGGCCGGCGCCCAGCGAGTACGCCCACCGCTGCAGGAAGTCCTGGTGCGTCGGGCTGAACTGACGGACGTCGTTGTAGCCGCCGTAGGCCGCGTTGCAGTGCGTGTACAGGTTGTACGCTCCGCCCCAGTCCAGCAGGCGGTCGCCCTGGTTGGGGCCGTTGTCGGCCACGTCGGCCTGCAGCACGTCACGGTCCCAGCCGCCGTAGATCCAGTCGATGCCCTGGTGGTGCTGGTTGTCCGCGACGTCGGCGTTGTGCAACTCGGTCAGCTCGAACCACGTGCACGGGTCCACCGTCACCGCGTTCTTGCCGTTGCCGAACGTCTGCGGCCACGGGTTCGCCGTGCACGTCGTCTGACCCGGCGTGCCGTACGTGCCGCGCGGGCGCCAGTCGATGATGTCCGAACCCAGCGCTCCGGTGTTCGGATCGACCGACGGGCCGGACGTCGCGCCCTTGCCGCCGAGGACGTAGTCGACGAGCGAGTCGTTGACGCCGCGGTCGTTCGGGTTGGCCGGGTCGGTGCTTCCCTTGCCACCCCACAGCACGTCCGCGCCGTCGTCGCCGAAGACGATGTCCCCGCCCGAATCGCCGTTGGCCAGGTCGTCGCCGAAGCCGCCGTGGATCGAGTCGTGGTCGTCGCCGCCGCGGATGCGGTCGGTGCCTCCTTCCAGGTCACCGCGGTGGGGCATCGCCGGTGCGTTGCCCGGTGCCGCGAACGCGTCGCCGTTGACGTCGTGCTGCAGGTCGACCTGCCGGGTGACCGAGCCGGGCAGGAAGCCCTCGTAGTGGATCGCGGGCACCTGGCTGTTGTCGATCACGAACTTGTTCGAGCCGTCCTGGTACACGTCGACGATGCCGCCGCGGTCGCCGACCATGGCGTCGTCGCCGCCGGTGCCCCACATCCGGTCGTCGCCCAGCTCGCCGTACATGTCGTCGGCGCCGTCGCCCGGAGCCGTCGTCGTGCCGGTGTCGCCGTGCATCAGGTCGTTGCCGTCCTGGCCGTACAACGTGTCCTCGCCCGCGTCGCCCCACAGGTTGTCCCCGCCCGACGCGCCGAGCGCCTCGCACGTGGCCTGCGTGGTGGTGCAGAAGCGGGTGGGAGCGCCGCCCGCGCCGTGGCGGACGAACGCCGCACCCACCGGCGGGGTCGCCGGGTAGCGCTTGGCGTAGATCCGGTTCGTCAGCGGCAGCGACACCTTCGACAGGTCGTCGCCGAGCGCCACCGGCTTGCCGGTCTGGTCCACGATGTCCCGCACCGCGGTGCCGCCGTCGCCGAGGACGAAGTCGGCGGCGCCGTCGCCGTGCACGTCGTCGGCCGTGTCGCGGAAGACCGCCAGGGAGCTGCCGCCGAGCAGGTCGTCCTGCCCGTTGGGTGCGGAGACGTCGCCGAGGTCGCCCGAGGCCGCGCCCGGCCACACCGGGTTCGGCGGCGTGATCGGGATCCCGGCTTCGGCCAGGGTGCGGTCGCCGAACATCGTGTCGTGGCCACCGTTGCCCTCGGCGTAGTCGTCGTGCGCGCCGCCGGAGATCTGGTCGTCGCCGTCCTGGCCGAAGACCACGTCGACGCCGCCACCACCGGACAGCTGGTCCCCGCCCGCGACGGGACGCGCCGGCGCGCCGAGGAACCCGTTGCTCCACGAGAGGTCGAGCAGCCGCAGCGAACGTTGCGTCTCGAACGTCCCGGTGCTGCCCACGCGGAGCAGGTACGGCGACGGCGGCGCGATCCGGTCGGTGATCGCGTTGTCGCCCAGCACCACGTCGTCCCCGGTGCCGCCGAACACGACGTCACCGATGTCCGGCTGACCCTGCGTGGTCAACGCCGTGTCGGTACCGAAGATCACCGAGCTGCCGCCGACGAGGTCGTCGTCGCCGCCGTTGCCTTCGATCCAGTCCCGGCCGGGACCGCCTTCGGCGTAGTCGCCGTCGGCGTTGCCCTTGAGCCGGTCGTTGCCCGACTGGCCGAGGATCGCGTCGCAGCCGTTGTCCCCGGTGATGTCGTCGCCGCCGGAGGTGTTCGGCACCGGCCCGTCGCCCAGGTCGTACAGCTGGATGCTGCGCTGGACCATCGGCGCCGCGCCCTGCGCGTCGGTGTCGAAGCGGCCCTGCGTGATCGGGCTCTTCGGAATGCCCGCGTCCCGCGTCAGCAAGGCGTTGTCGCCGGTGATCAGGTCGGCGTCGTCGCCACCGGAGATGGTGTCGCCGGTGTCGAGCTGGCCCGCCGTGCCCTGGCCGGTGCCCGACTCGACGTACGACGAGCCGCCGACGAGGTCGTCCTGCCCGGACTCGCCGAACAGCTTGTCCGCGTCCTGGCCACCCTCGCCGTAGTCGTCGCCGGCGTCGCCGTGCACGGTGTCCGTGCCGCCCTGGGCGTAGATGACGTCCGTGGCCTCGCCGCCGAAGATCGAATCTCCGCCGGACGTGCCCGCCACCGGCGTGTAGCCGAGGTCGAACAGCACCACGTGCCGTCCGGCCGACAGCCCGCGGCCCCGCGTGACCGGGTCGCCGGTGTCGCCGCCGCCTGTACCGGTGATCGTGGCGTTGTCGCCGGTGATCACGTCGTCGGCGTCGCCGCCGGAGATCGTGTCGCCCGCGTCGGGGTAGCCGGCCGCGTTCTTGACCGCCGGGTCGCCCGGCGTCTGGTGGCTGCCGCCGATGATGTCGTCGGCGCCGGTCTCGCCGTTCAGCGTGTCGGCACCCGGGTTGCCTTCGATGCGGTCGGGGTCCTTCCCGCCGAAGACCGTGTCGTTCTCCAGCCCGCCGAACAACGCGTCGTTGTCGAAGCCGCCGGAGATCGTGTCGTCGCCGCCCAGCGCCGGGTCGGCACTGGCCAGGTCGAACACCGGGCCGCCGGGCACCAGCGGATCACCGTTGTCGCCGATGATCGTGTCGGGGCCGGTGTCGCCGAACAGCTTGTCGCCGTCGTCGGGCTGGCCGGCCGCCCGGGTGCCGCCGACGATCGTGTCGCCGGCCAGGCCACCGGAGACCCAGTCCGTCCCGTTGTTGCCCTCGATGGTGTCGGGGTCGTCGCCGCCGAACATCGTGTCGGCGCCGTCGTTGCCATAGAGCATGTCCGCCCCGGCGTCGCCGTGGACGGCGTCGTCGTCCGAGCCGCCCCAGACCTGGTCCGCGTCGCGGCCGCCGTGCAGCGCGTCCTTGCCCTTCTCGCCGCACACCAGGTCGTTCGCCGCTTCGGCATCGACGTTGTCGTCACCGCCACCGGCCCGGACGTTCTCCACGCCCGCGCCGCCGATGATCCGGTCGTTGCCGTCGAGCGGGTCGTTCACCGACTCGTCGACCGGGGTCGACGGGATCGGCGTCCCCGCCTTGCACGGCGTCGTCTGCTTGTCGCCGTAGACGTCCGCGCCACCGTCACCGCCGATGACGTGGTCGAAGCCGAGGCCACCGACCAGTGTCTTGGGCGACGGCGTCACGCCCTGCGGCAGCGGGGTGTGCGTGACGACGTAGAACGGCCCGAAGCCGTCGGTCTTCCCCGGGTTCGGGAAGTCCAGAGTGGACGGTTCGGCGATCACGTAGTCGTCGTCCGGGCCGCCGTAGAGCGTGTCGGGCCCGAAGCCGCCGAACAGGATGTCGTTGCCGCCGCCACCGCGGAAGTCGTCGTGCTGGTCCTTGGTGGAGTGGCCGGTGACGCGGTCCTGGCCCTTGCCGCCGTAGACCGTGTCGTTGCCGCTGCCGGTGTCGATCGTGTTGATCGGCCCGCCTTCGGGACCGCCGGAGGTGTTGGCGTCGTCCGAGCCGTAGCCGTCGATGCCGGGATCGACCTGGGCCGCCGGGTAGATCTTGTCCGGCCCGGTGCCGCCGGCGAACCGGTCGCTGCCGTCGCCGCCGACGAGCGTCGCGCCCTGCGACACGAACAGCGCCTGCGGATAGGTGGGCACGTCCTTCAGCGGGTCGTCGGCCGAGACGCCGAGGGTGTCGTCGCCGCCGTTGCCGAACGCGGTCGACTTGGCCAGGCCCACCTTGATCGTGTCGCCGGCGTCGCCGGTGCCGGTGCCGCCCGCCGGATCGGGCAGCAGCGCCCAGTTCGGCACGGAGACGCTCGGCCCTCCGGTGCCGTCTGTTAGGGGGTCGCCGCTGTCGCGGCCGTCGTTCTTGAGTTCCTTCAGGCCGATCGACGTCACCGGGGGCGCGCCGAGGCTCGAGTCGCCCGCGACGATGTCCACGCCGTTGCCGACGGTGATGCTGTCGACGCCGGGACCACCCGCGACGCGGGCTTTCGCGTCGTCGCGGACGTAGCTCGTCTTGTTCGCGGCGAGCACGGTCCGGTCACCGGTGACGATGACGTCGTCGCCGGCGCCGCCGTCGACCCATGAGTGGCCGATACCGGTCTTGATCTGGTCGTTCTTGGTGCCGCCGAACACGACGGCGTCACGGTCGAACTGCGCGGTCGGCGGTGGTGGGCCGGTCTTGGTGGTGTCGGCCTTGGCGTCCCCGATGAACGTGACGCTCATCGGTTTGGCGTAGCCGCGGCCGTCGACGATGACGCGTTCGATGTTCGGGTTCCGGAACTCGCGCCGGATGCCGAGCATGTCCACGGCCACGCCGGTGAACGCCGGGTTCGCCGGGTTGGCGTAGTCGTGCAGTGAAGTGATCTTGACGGTGTCCTTCTCCTGGTTGTTCGACTCGTACGGGTCACCCGCGCCGCCGCCGCGTTGCGCGGTGTGGCCGAGCGCGGCCGCGTACACGACCAATGTCTTCCCGTCGCCGCTCAGCCCGCCGAGCTTCGGCGGTGGTGGTGTGCAGTTCGGGGTCGCGGTGAAGTCGAGCAGGGTGACGTCGACGATCGTGAAGCTGAACGACACCGAGAACGGGCCGAACCCGACCGTCACGTACAGCTTGAGGAAGACGTAGAGCCGCCCGGACACCGTGAACAGGCATATCGGGTTGTTCAACGCCGTTTGCAGGAACTCCGTGATCCGGAACTTCCCGTCGTGGTTGGGATCGTTCCACAGGAACGAAACCGTGAGGCCGAGCCCGCCCTCGATGC
Organism: Amycolatopsis sp. MtRt-6; assembly: GCF_017308975.1. Classification (GTDB taxonomy): domain Bacteria; phylum Actinomycetota; class Actinomycetes; order Mycobacteriales; family Pseudonocardiaceae; genus Amycolatopsis. The sequence continues at coordinate 136,588 of NZ_JADWPD010000028.1, forward strand.
CGACCGTGATGATCACCGCCGTGACCGCGGCCCCGGCCGCGATCTCGCCCGTGAAGGTCACCACCGGGATCGGCTTGCCGTTTTCCGTGGTGTAGAAGAACAGGCTCTGCAGGAACGCGTTGCCCACGGTGCCGAGGTCGAGGGTGCCCGCGCGGGCCGCCTCGAACGCCTTGCGGATGCCGTAGGTGTCGAAGCCCGCGACGATGCGCAGGGTTACCGACGCCGAGCCGTGCAGGGTGATCACCACCGGCGGCGGCGCGTACACCGGCCCGAACTGCTGGCGCCAGTCGAAGCCGAGGCGCAGTGGCCCGGAGTCGAACTTGACCAGGTCGACGTCGCCGCCGAGCAGCACGTTGAACAGTGACGCCGGCTTCTCGAACACCGGGAAGCTGAAGCCGGCCGCCGACGCCTGGGTGGTCATCGGGTTGACCGAGTTCGGGTTGGAGTTCTTGCCGTTGATCGTGTCGAGCAGCGGCGCGAACGTGGTGCCGCCCCCGGCGTCCTTCTTGGTGCTGATCAGGCTTTCGGTGTTGTCGGGGGTCGCTGTGGTGTCGAGTGCCTTCTGGCCGCCGAGCTCGAACGAGCCGAGCGGGATGAGGCACGTGGTCGTGCACGTCGGGAAGTTGTTGATGAAGGTGATGATCCCCGCGATCGTGTCGACGAACTTCAGGTCCGGGCCACCCGCGATCGTGCTGAACGCCTTGCCGAGGGAAACGAGCGTGACGTCGCCGCCGCCGGCCAGGTGGGACAGGTCCGACAGCACCGGGATCGGCGCGTACAGCGTCTTGATCACCGGGTCGAGCGGGCCGGTCACCTGCTTGACCTTGTTGACGATCGGGCCGAGGATCTTCCCGAAGATCTCGCCGCTGTCGATGGCGACCTTGTCGAACGCCAGCGTCAGCGGGCTGTTGCCGCCGTCGGCGCTGTTGGTGCCCGGCTTGACGTTGTTCCACGCCCAGTGCAGGCGGAAGTTCGCCTGGATGCCCGGGAACCCGGCGTCGTCACCCGGCCGCGCCTTGAGCAGCCAGTTGATGTCCGCGCTCGCGTGCAGCTTGACGTCGGCGAGCCGGTCGAGTCCGGCGTTCTGCAGGTCGGTCAGGTGCAGCCGGCCGTTGGTCGGGTCGTCCGGCGCGATCAGGTCGATCTTGAACGCGCCGCCGAACAGTGGCAGGACGGCGTTGGCCGGGGGCGCGGCCGCGGCGTTGCAGTCGTCCGCGCTCAGGTCCTTGGTGCAGTTCTCCGCGGTGATGTTGATGAACGCCAGCTGCGCGTTGATCTTCTGCGGCAGGGTGACGTTCAGCCCGACCGCGAACTCCGGTTGCGCGGAGTCCTTGGTGATGACGAAGAACCCTTCGCTGCGGCTGATGCCCATGGCCAGGTGCAGCCGCCAGCCGAGCTGGACCTCGGGGCCCGCGCCGCCGTCGGCCTTGAGCGAGAACCCGGGGATGCCCAGGTCCAGCGGCACGGACTTCTTCAGGCACTCGTGGCCGGCCGGCAGCCCGGCGCAGTTGAGCAGGTCGCCGCTGAAGTCGCCCTGGCTGACGTTGAGGCTGATCGTCACGGCGTCGAGGTCGTTGTACGCGCAGTCGTGCGGCTGCGGGTTCTCGGCCGGGTTCTCCGGGGCCCCGCCGATGGCCGCGGCGCCGGTGTCGGTCGTCTTGGTGCCGGTGACGTCCGCGATGAGCTTGAAGACGCCGCCTTCCTCACGGAACACCATGTACCCGGAAGCGCTGTCGACCGGTTCCCAGGAGATGTCCAGGGAGTCCGTTGCGGACAGTGTGGCCGGGCCGGTGGTGATCGAGCCGGGGTCGCTCGCCTTGGCCTGCTTCTTCTCCCCGTTGATCGTGGCGTAGGACGCGATGACGTACCGGTAGGTCTTGTCGGCCGCCGTGGCGCCTTCGTGCAGCGCGACCGTCGGGACGCCGACCGTGCCCAGCCGCGTCTTGCACACGGTGTCGACGGTGACGGTGTCCGGGTTGAGGCCGGCGGCGGCGAGCTTCGCGCCGAGCTGGTCGTTCACCCAGCCGCGCACCGCGGCCATGTCGGTGAAGTGCCCGTCGGCGGGCAGCTGGTCCAGCGCGGTGTGGATCGCCGCGCGCAGCTTGCCGATGAAGTCCGCGCCCTGCTGGAGGTCGTCGCCGAGCAGCGGCAGCTTGCCGCCGAAGCTGGCGGTGTTGAGGGCCTGCTCCACCAGGTTGAGGTAGCTGTCGAGGCCGTCGAGCCTGCCGAAGTCGATCAGCCGCTTGGCCAGCTCCTGGCCCAGCAGCGTCGGGTCCGGGGTCTCCAGCCGCGGGTGGCCGTCGATGGCGGCGCCGCCGAGGTCGAAGTAGTCGTCCGGCGTCGTGGACTTGGGCAGGCGCAACGCGAAGTCGTTCGCCTTGGTGTCGTCGGTGATCACCTTGCCGTAGGTCGCGCCGCCGTCTTCGCTGATGTACAGCGGCAACTTGGCGCACAGGCCCAGTGGCGTGCTGCCGTCGAGGCCGCAGTTCACCGCCGTGCTCGCGGCGTTGACCGACGGGCCGACCGCGCCCACGAACTCGGAGAACGTCACCGGCGTACCGGTGCCGCCGCTCTTGGCCAGGTCGAGCGAGTAGGACGCCTTCGCGGTCGCCTTGTCCGCCGACTTCGGGTTGCCGAGCGAGACGGTCAGCGGGCCGAGGGTGGTCGCGATGGTGGCGTTCTCCACGGCGGCGTCGAGCTGCACGCCGATCTTGGAGTCGTCCAGGATGCGCAGGGCGTTCGCGTCGGCCGGGCCGGAACCCGGCTGCAACGGGACGACCAGGCCCATCTTGACCTCGCCGCCGACGCCCAGCGACACCGAGCCTTCGCCCTGCACGCCGGCGACGCGCTGGGTGCCCGCGGGCAGGCTGAAGTCGAACTGCACCGGGGTGCTGGTGTGGTAGGCGCGCTTCCAGTCCAGCCGGATGATCAGCGACGGCGTCCCGGCGAGGTCGGCGTACTCGAACTGCACCGGCGCGCTGCCCTTGAAACGCTCGTTGATCGTCTGGACGAGCCGCTGCAGGTTGTCCGACGGCGCCGCTTCCAGCATCGAGATGACGTCGTCCAGTTCGGACCGGATCACGTAGGCCGTCGACGGCGAGGGCTGGCTGGCCCACGGCCCGGCCAGGACGAGGGTGTCCGCCGTGACGCTGCCGACGATGCCCACCTGGGTCCCGGCGACGACCGTGCGCCCGATGAGGGTCTGCGGGAACGCGTTGCCCTTCTCGACGCTGCGCGCGGTGTCCTTCACGGAGTTGGCGCCGTAGGTCACCTTCGGGCCGGAGCCGGCTTCGTCGGCTCGCAGCAGGTCCCGCAGCGAGCGGCCGACCAGCGGGATCTTGGTGCCGAACACCGCGGCGCCGGCCGGGGAGGCGTCGCTGATCGACGCGTTGAGCGTCTGCAGCGTCTTGAGGACGATCGAGAACAGCGCCTTCGGGTTGGCCGGGTCGAAGTCGAAGTTCGCCAGCTCGGACAGGTCGCTCGTGCTGAACTGCGGGCCGTCGGAGCCGGTGAGCTTGGTGAGGTCGTTCCAGGTGAACCCGGCGTGCGCGGTGGCGCCCTTGAGGAAGTCACCGGTGCCCGGCGCGCTCGCGTCGACCCCGCCCGCGCCGCGGACGCTGACCTGGAAGTCGAGCAGCGCGCCGGGGTCGTGCAGCAGCTTGTCCACGACCGCGCCGAAGGTCAGGTCACCCTGGTCCTTGAGCTTCACCTGGAGCATGTGGTCGTCGGCGTCCGGGGTCCCGCCGCAGTCGGCGCCCGCGTCCGGGTGGCAGACGTGGGCCGCGCCCTTGAGCTCCACCTGGAGGAAACCGGCGTTGGCGAAGATGTCGACGTCGGCGTCCATCGGGAAGTCCGCGGTGAACAGCGAGGGAGCGCCGGCGGTGCGCAGCAGCACCCGGTCCGGCCCGGTCGGCGTCGCGCCGACGAGGATCGTGCTGCCGTCCGGGTTCTTCTGCTCGATCGGCGGGTTGTGCACGGTGGGGTTCCGCAGGTCGAGCACCAGCGTGACGGCGGCGTCGTAGGACGGCTTGACCTTCGCGGTGGCGTTGACCGCGTTGGCTTCGCCGACACCGCGGCCACCGGTCTTGAGGTCGTTGCCGAGCTGGACGACACCGACGTCACCCTGCATCCCGGAGATCGTGTAGGGCGCGTTGGCGACGGGGACGACCGGCGTCCAGCCGGGCGCCTGCAGGAACAGGGTGTTCTCGTTGTTGTTCTCTACCGTCGCCCCGGCGGCTCCGGCGACGACGTGCCGTCCCGCGAACTCCCCCGGCTTCCACTTCTGGTTCTCGTCCTTGAGCGTGGTCTGGGTGTAGGTCGTCTTCCCCGGGCTGCCCGCCGGACCGGACGCCGCCGCCGCGGCCGCGTTGAGGTCGACGGCCGTCGTGGGTGCCTGGCGCGAGATCGTGATCTTGAAGTCGAGCTTGGTCGTGCCCGGTGGGAAGTGGACGTCGGAGACGCCGATCTTGCCGCCACCGGGGAGGTTCGCCGCGGTGTTGAGCTTGTCGAGCATCTCCTGCAGGGACACGAACAGCGGCTCGCCGGCCTGTGCCGGGTCCGCGGCGGTCTTGGTGTTGTCCTGCAGGAACTTCTTGATCGACTCGTTGAGCTGGATCGCGTCGGCGAGGGTGCCCTTGAGGAACGGCAAGTCGAGGTTGCCGACCGGGTTCGCGGCGTCGCCCCACTTCGCGCGCTGGATCGAGGTGAGTGTCGTGGCCAGCTGGGCCAGGCCGGTGGCCAGGTCGCGCGGGGTCATGTTGAGGAACGGGCCGACCGTGTCGATGCCCTCGGGCACGATCTGCGGGGTGCCGGTGGCGATGTCGGGCCACTGGATGCCGATCTTGGCGTCCACGGCGGGCAGTTCGAGGGAGAACGAGCTCGCCGGCGCGGCGGCGAGGTGCAGCGAGCCGGTCAGCGACCCGGCCGGGCTCGCGAAGCCGAAGCTGACCAGGCCGGCCAGCGAACCGTTCTGGGCGAGCTCGCCGGCGGTGCCGTCGAAGTTGGTGAACGCGAGTTTCCCGTCGTTGTCCGGATCGTTGATCGTGGCCGCGAAGTGCGCCTTGAGGTCGAGGGAGGAATCGTCGGCGAGCCGCACGCCGAGGATGCCGACCGCGGCCTTGACCGCCTTGACGGCGTTCGCGTCGGGGAAGCCCGCTTCGGCGTCGACGGTGAAGGCCGGGGTGGTCCCGTCGTTGACGAAGTAGGCCTTGTCGTGGGCCTTGTCCCAGATGAGGCTCAGCTTCATCGTGGTGCTGACGGTGAGCCGCACGCCGCCGGTCGAGGAGAAGGCCGACTGCGGCGCGTTGGTGCCGCCACCGATCGGCAGCGGGACGCTCAGCGCCTGGTCCTGCAGCACGCGGGAGACGGTGAGGGTGAGGTCGAGCCGCTTGTCCTCGCCGACGGAGGTCAGCGTGGTCTTCAGCGTCCCGGTGCGGTCGGCGCTGAGGCTGATCGGCTGGTCGATGTCGAGATCGGCGTCGTCGACGGCGTCGGCCAGCTTCTTCGTCCCGGTGTGGAAGGCTTCCTGCGCCAGGGTGTCGAACCCGAGCGCCGCGCCGGGGCTGGTCTGGACGGCGGGCAGCGCCTTGGCGAGCTGGCCGAGCGTGCCGAGTCCCTTCGACCAGGCCGCGAAGCTGTTCGCGGGGGCGGCGAGGGCGTTCACCAGGGTGGTGACACCGGGGTCGGCCGCCCGGGCCGGAGCGGCGGTCACGACGATGCCGCCGAGCGAGAGCGCGAACGCCGTGGTCAGTCCGAGCCAGCGTCTGGAGCCCATGGGTCAACCTCCACTGTCGCGGGCGCACGGAAGACCGGCGCCGCTCACCGGGCGAGACTGACAAAAGGGACGGATCTTCGGGAAGAGCCGGGTCCGCTCAGTGGACCCGGACCCGCCGCGCCCCTCGGCTCCTGTCCCCAAGCGCCCCAATGTGGCCTTCGGTGCGTCCAACGCACCCAAGGCGGCCTTCGGTGCGTTGAACGCAACCAAGGCCACCTTGGGGCGCTTTGCCGGGGTCGCTCAGCGGAGGTGCAGCGGTTCCGCCAGCTCGCGCCCGGCCTCCGCGGCGGCGGACGTCACCAGCGGCCGCAGCCGCGGTAGCTCGTCGGCCGAGGGGCTCAGGACGCCCAGCGCCGCGACGACCCGGCCGTCCGGGGCGTGGATCGGGGCCGCGGCGCAGCTCCGCCCGGCCACCTCCGGGCCGGTTCCCGTGCCGCACCCGCCCAGCAGCACGTCGGCGAACGGGGTCGGGGGCGGCAGGACCGTGCCCGGCCGGACCACCGGCAGCCGGGCCGAGTGGCCGGCGAACGTCGCGACCACCAGGACCTCGGCGGCGGACAGCACGCACACCACGACGTCCGTGCGCGAGAGCTTGGCCAGCCGGACCGCGGGCCGTCCGGCGGCGGCGCGGATCCACGCGTGCCCGCGGTCGCGGCCGTCGCACAGGCGGCCGAACATCGGCCCGACGCCGTAGCCGCGGACGCGGTGCTCGGCCGCGCCCATCCCGCACAGCTGCTCCAGCAGCCGGTGCGCGGTGGACTTGGGCAGCCCCGCCCGGCGGGCGGCCTCGGTGAGTCCCAGTTCGGCCTTCGCGTCGGCGAGTGCCTCCAGCAGCGCGAACGCGCCGGCCAGCACACTCCGGCCCGGAGCCCGCCCGGCCTCTTCGACCAGCCGCAAGTCAGAGCCGTCCGTGAACATCGACGCCTCCCCTCCTGGGCCGAATGGCCGTGCCGGGGGGCAAGTCGCGCCGCGTCGCCACGTCGTTACGGCACCTCCCACAGGTGGGTGAGGGCCCGCCCTGCTAACCGGTGAGGGCCCGGTAGGCCGGCCGGAGCAGATCGGCGACGACTTCGCCACCCACCGTGATCGCGAACGGCGGCGCCTGGTCCAGGAGCACGTCGGACGCCGTCCGCGGCGCGTGCAATGGCGCCGCACCACCGAGGCCCGGGGCCGGACCACCGGCGAAGAACGTGGCCATGACGTCGGTCAGGGCCGGGGACCCGTCGCCGGGGTGGAGTGGCTCGGCGGAGATCAGCCGGTGCTTCAGTTCCTCGAGCAGCGCCTCCCGGTTCCGGCCGCGCAGCGCGAGGACGGTGAACGGATCCTCCGCGACCCGCGCCACGAGCGCGGAGAACACGGCGTTCAGGTGGCCACAGGGCACTTCGGCGGCCGGGCAGGTGCAGTCCAGCGAAACCTCGCGGGCCGCCGACGGGAACAAGGGCAGCCGGACCGTTTGGCAGACCTGTTCGACGTCGCGGGGCAGCTCGCCGCCCAGCAGCTGGACGGTGAGCGACGCCTTCGCGGCGAGGGCGTGGGTGATCGCCGCCCAGTCCGCTTTCCCGAACGCCGCCAGGCCGATCCGCACCTGGTGCGGCCGGCCGTCGCGCACCTCGGCGTCGACCCGCCCGGCACCGACCGTCAAGGACGCGACGCGCCCCTGGCCCTTCGCCGGCAGCGGGACGCCGATCGACGTCAACGCGCGGACGAACCGGGTCGCCCACCACGGGAGTGGCTCAGTCATCGATCGCGTCCTCCCCCAGGGTGAGCACCTCGCGCAGCGCGTCGGTGGACAGTTCGGTGAGCCAGGATTCGCCTTCGCCCACCACCATTCCCGCGAGCGCGCGTTTCTTGGTGATGAGGGTGTCGATGCGGTCTTCGATGGTGCCCGGGCAAAGGAACTTCCGCACCTGGACGGTGCGGCCCTGCCCGATCCGGAACGCCCGGTCGGTGGCCTGGTTCTCCACGGCCGGGTTCCACCAGCGGTCCAGGTGCAGCACCTGGCCGGCCGCGGTCAGCGTGAGCCCGGAGCCGCCGGCTTTGAGCGAGAGCAACAAGATCCGCGGCCCGGCGCCGGACTGGAAGCGGTCCACGATCGCGTCGCGCGCCCCCTTGGCCAGGCCACCGTGCAGGAATCCGACTTCGGTGCCGAGCCGGTCCGCCAGGTGGGGCACGAGCAGGTGGCCGAATTCGGTGTACTGCGTGAAGCACAGCACCCGGTCTCCCGAGGCGAGGATTTCCGCCAGGACCTCTTCGAGGCGGGTGACCTTGCCGGAGCGGTCGCCGATCGGGGAACCGTCGTGCAGCAGGTGCGCGGGGTGGTTGCAGACCTGCTTGAGCTTCGTGATCGCGGCGAGGACGTTGCCGCGGCGCTTGATGCCTTGGCTGTCCTCGATCTTCTTCATCATCTCCTCGACGATCGCGCGGTACAGCGTGCCCTGTTCGCGGGTGAGCCGGTACTCCTGCCGGATCTCGATCTTTTCGGGCAGCTCGGGGACGATCGCGGGATCGGTCTTCACCCGGCGCAGCAGGTACGGCTGGGTGCGCCGGCGCAGCGCGGCGGCCGCGGCGGTGTCGCCCCGGCGCTCGATCGGGACGGCGAACCGTTGCCGGAACTCGAACCTGCTGCCGAGCAGCCCGGGGTTGAGCAGGTCCAGCACCGACCACAGGTCCGCCAGCCGGTTTTCCACCGGCGTGCCGGTGAGCGCGAGCCGGTGCCCGGCCGGGAACCGGCGCACCGCCTTGGCCGTCGCGGTGTCGGCGTTCTTGATGGCGTGCGCTTCGTCGAGCACCAGGCGTCGCCAGTCGAACGTCTCGAGCTCGCCGGCGTCGCGGGCGGCGGTGGCGTAGGTCGTGACGACGAGGTCGGCCGCGGCCACCTGCGCGGCGAGCGCGTCCCCGTGCCCGCGCGCACTGCCGTGGTGGGCGTGGACCCGCAGGCCCGGGGCGAAGTTCGCCGCCTCCCGCTGCCACATGCCGACCAGCGACATCGGGCACAGCACCAGCGTCGGACGGCGCTCGCCGTCCGCCCGCTCGAGCGCTTCGAGCGCCAGCGTCTGGACGGTCTTGCCGAGGCCCATGTCGTCGGCCAGGCAGGCGCCGAGTCCCAGCGCCGACATGAACGCGAGCCAGGCCACGCCCCGCTGCTGGTAGGGGCGCAGCGTGGCCTGGAACGACGGCGGCAGCTCGACCGGCCGCAGCGTCTGCCGGACCCGCCCGGCCAGGACGTCCCCGACCCAGCCGTCGGCGCGGACGTCGACGACCGGCAGCGGCGTCTCCAGTCCCAAGTGGACTGTTTCCAGCAGCTCGGCCGCGGTGGGGCGGCGGTTCTGCCGGGCCGGGTCCCGGCGCAGGAACTCGAGACCGGCGCGGAGCCGGTCGGCGTCGACGCTGATCCACCGCCCCCGCAGCCGCACCAGCGGTGTCTTCGCCGCGACGAGCCTGCCCAGCTCTTCTTCGCCGATCTCGTCGTCGCCCACCGCGATCGACCAGCGGAACGCGGCGAGCTCGTCGCGGCCGACCCGGGTGCAGGCGACGACCTGCTCGGCCGGCGTGCTGCGGACGGACAGCCGCAGCCCGAGCCGGCGCCGGCCGTCCCAGGTGGCCGGGAGCTGCACTTCGAACCCGGCCTCGATCAGCCGGTTCGCCCCCGAGGTGAGGAAGCGTTCGGCTTCTTCGACGGTCAGGTCGTACTCGGACGGCTGCGTCCGGCGCAGGGCCGGCGCCAGCACCGGTTCCACCAGCGCGGCCCGGCCCAGTTCGGCGACGAGCAGTCCCCGCGGGTCCCGGACCAGGCCGTTCGCCTCGCCGGACCAGATCTGCCCGGCCGACAGCAGCAGGCTCGGATCGGCCGTGGCACGCAGGAGGAACTGCAGCTGCCACTTGGTGCCGTCGCCGGTCTGGTCGTCGGGATCGTCCGCGTCCGGCTGCCGCAGGGTGCGGACCTCGGCCAGCCGGAAGCAGGCCCGGCCGTCGACGACGTCGGTGTCGGCGACCTCGTCCCACTTCGCGACGGCCTCAGCCAGGACGCGGAGTTCGTCCAGTGGCAGGTCGACGCGGGGATCGCCGCCCTGCAGAGCGGCCAGCCACACCCCGGCCGCGCCCTGGCCCCCACGCAGGTCGACGGGCGGCTCGGCCCGCGCCAGCCGGTCCCGGACCGCGGCGTCGACCAGGGTGTGCAGGGCATCGGTGCCGAGCGCCCGCGGCGAGGCCCCGATGAGCGGCGCGATCTGTTCGGCCCGCCCGACCGGCGGCATGGCCGCCACCAGCGCGTCGAACGCGACGAAGTCCACGCCCTGCAGCACCGGGCGCCACCGGGCCTCCGCCGCGTCGCCCCGCCGGAGCAGCGTCGGCAGTACCCGACCGCGGCGCACCAGATCCCCGGCCAGGCGGGCAACGGCCTGCAGGTGGGTGACCGAAGCGCCGTAGGAGGCGGAGCAGTCGAGGTCGTCCAGCTCGGCCGCGTCCACGACCAACGCGGGCACGGACCACGCCCGCAGCGACGGCGCCGGGCCACGTGGCTTGCCGCCTGCCTGCAGCTCGGTGGCGGCGAGCGGCCGGTTCGCCCGCGACGGCAGCAGCAAGGTCACCGAGGTGGGCTTGCCGGGATGCAGAGCGGTCAGGTCCGAGCTGGAGACGGCGAACGGGTGCGAGAGCGCGATCCGCGTCGAGCGGCTCGACGTGCCCACCGGGCGCCGGTCGTGCTCCGCCCAGAGAACCAGGCCGCGGCCCGGAGACCACAGAGCGTGCACGAGGGGCAAGGGTCTTCCTCCGGTCCGGGTTCCCCGCCGATCGTCGCACGACGGGGCCCGGCCGCCGCCGCCGGCGGGATGTTCACCGGGCCGCGGTCACCGTCCGGCCCGACCTCGAAAGCCGGTACCGGCACCGGCCGGCCTGTTCGCCGAGTATCGCGACCGAAGCCGGGCGGCGCCGCGGGCCACGCTGTCGACCCACGCCGGCTCGGGGCTGCGGCACGAGCCCGGCCGCCCGGCGCGGGCGGGGGTCGGCGCAACCCGCGTCAACGCAGCGCGGCCTGGATCCGCGCGGCGCGTTCCGGGGCCGCCGGCAGGTCCGGCGTACAGAACTCCGTGACCATCGCCAGGATCCGGCGGGACGCCGCGGCGGGCGAGGCCGTCAGGTCGGGGCTCGACGCGACCGTGATCCCCCGCGTGCCGGCCGCGTCGCTCATGCTCCACGTGTTGTACCCGGGCACGTCTCCGCCGTGGCCCCAGACATCGGGGGCGCCGGGACCGCAGATCCCGGACAGGGAAATGCGCATCAGCCCGAGCCCGTAGCCGACCAGCCCGCCCTCGCCCGGCCACGGCACCGTGGTCTTCATCTGCGCCAGCACGTCGGCCGGCAACAGCTCGCCGCCGACCAGCGCGTGGAAGAAGCGGTTCAGGTCTGCCGCGCTCGAAATGATGTTGCCCGCGCCGAAGTAGCGGCTGAAGTTGTAGACGGTGACGTCCGTCAGCCCCCGCGGCGCCGGGTAGAGCTGCTCGTACCCGCGGAGGGCCGGGCGCGGGACCCACGGGAAGTCCCGCGGCAGGAAGGTGTCCGCCAAGCGCAGCGGCCCGGTGATCCAGTCGGCGAGCACCTGCTCGAACTCCCGGCCGGTGAGCTTCTCCACCAGCAGGGCCAGCACGTTGTAGCCGGTGTTGGAGTACGCCCAGCTCGTGCCCGGCGGGAACAGCAGCGGCTGCACGGTGCTGCCGTGGATCGCCTCGACTTCGCCGAAGTGCACGAAGCGTTCGGTGTCCACTTCCTCGGCGGTGGTCCAGGTGTACTGCGGCGCCAGGTCCCGGGGCACGCCACTGGTGTGCTGCAGCAGCTGCCGCACGGTGATCGGCTCCGGGTACGGCAGCAGGCCGGGCAGGTACTTCGCGATCGGGTCGTCCAGCCGCAGCCTGCCCTTCGCGGCGAGCTTGAGCACGAGCGTCGCGGTGAACGTCTTGGACACGCTGCCGATGCGGAACCGCCCACCGGTATCGGGTTTCGCCCCGGTGACGACGTCGGCGACCCCGGCCCGCCCCCGCCACCGCCCACCCGGATCCGCCGCGACGGCGATCATCCCGACGTTCCCGGCCTGCACGGCGACGTCCAACGCGGTTTGCCGCGAGTCCGGTTCCGCGGCGGCGGTACCGGTGCCGCCGGCCAGCAGCACGGCGCAAGCGGCGGAGACGACCAGTCGACGCATGATTCCCCCCGGTGTCTGCGGACCCGGCAACGGTAGCGCACCCGGGCGGACGGCATCACCGCTTCGTGAGCAACCGGGTCTGCGCACGCAAGACGTCGATCGTGCGCGTCACCCAGTCCGCGATCACCGCCTGCTCGGCCGGGGTGTAGCGGCCGCTCAGCTCGGCCATGGCCGCGTCGAGGCCGGCGAAGACCTTTCCGAACGCTCCGGGCACGGCCGTGATCACGAGCCGGCGGCGGTCGGCCGGGTCCGGTGCGCGGTGGGCGAGCCCCGCGCGCTCGAGCCGGTCGACCAGCCCCGTCACCGCGCCCGGGGTGAGGCCGATCTGCTTGGCCAGGTCCCCCGCCGACATCGAACCGGCGGCCGCGATCATCGCGAGGGCGCGCTGGTCCACCGCCGTCACGCCCAGGCTCGCGCCCACCGCTTCGTGGAACGGCGACCTGAGGCGAGCACTGGAAGTGCCGAGCTGGACCTGGCGCTGCTACGCCGGCAACTGGCGGCCCATCGTGGGCCTGTCGTCGATCGCCTCGATCCAGCGGTTGTTCGTGGTCAACTGGACTGGGCAGATCCCCCACGGCGCCGCCCTCGCCTCCGAGGTCGTCGTCCTGGCCGCCCGGATCGTCCTGGTGGTCCTGCTCTGGCGCCTCGCAATGCGCGGACTGACCCTCCGCTGGAGCGCGGGCCGGGCGTTCGCGCGCAAGCACTGGCGCAGCCTGCTGTGGCAGAGCGCGTTCCTCGGCGCGGCCGTCCTCGTCTTCGAAGTCCTGGCCGAACACGTCCTGGCGACGCTGCTACCCGAGCCCGCCCGGCAGACTTACCTCGCCGTCCTGCTGTTCCTGAAGAACCCCACGGTGATCGCGTTGACGCTCGTCTGGGGGATCGGCTTGGTCCGCCAGGTCTTCCGCGTGCGTCCCGCCGCCGAGCCGGGCGCCGCGGAGCCGTCTCGGCCACGACCGTCCACTATGGACCGGTAGAACCTCGGGCGGCGAGAAGAGGTGGCTGGGTTTCAAGCACGGCTTCGCCGTGGCGTGGTTTTCGGTGTTCTCGGGTGCGGACAGCGGCTTTACCTTTTGTTCCCACCGTATCGAGTGATGACCCTGTGTTCGATCGCCGGTAACTTGGAGACATGACCAACGACGCGGCTCTCTCCTCCGAGGCGGTGGCTCTCGCCGACCGCCTCAGTGAGCTAGTCGCGTCGATGCGGTCCGCTGAGGCCGAACTTGGTGCGGTGCTGGTGGAAATCGAGCAGCGGGGGGTGATGGAGCTGTTCGGCTACCGCTCCGCCGCCCGCCTGCTGGAGCATCTGGCCGATATGCCGAAGCCGGCTACGGAACGGCTGATCAAACGCGCCCGCCTGCTCAACCCCGGCCGCAACCTCGACGGCAGCCCCATCCCCGCACTCGCGCCCGCCACCGGCGCTGCCGCCCGCGCCGGGCGGTTGAGCAACCCGATGATCGACGTGATCACCAACGTCCTGACCCAGGTCCCGCCCGAGCATGGCGTGAGTGCCGAGGCCAACCTGCTGGCTTTCGCCGAGGAGGCCGGGCACAAGCAGGTCGCCGCCCTCGGCGCCCGCATCCTCGCCCACCTCGTCCCCGACGGGCCCGCCCCCGACGACACCGAACCCGCCGCCCCGACCCGGGAGCTGTTCCTGCGCCGCAAAAGAACCGGCATCTGGGAACTGAGCGGCCGGTTCGACGATGAGACAGGCACCCGCGCCCACGCGTTGCTGGATGCCCTGGCCGAGCGCCGCACCGGCGACGAGGGTCCCGACTTTCGCACCACCCCGCAGCGTTACGGGGATGCCTTCTCCGATGCCGTCGACCTGGCTCTGAATTCTCCGGAGTTGCCGATGCAGGCCGGAGAACGCGCCCACCTCATGGTCGCCGTGTCATTGGAAGACCTGAAATCCGGCGTCGGCAAGGCCACCCTCGGCGACACCGGCGCCATGACCGCCGCCGAAGCGCGGGTGCACGCCTGCGACGCCATGATCATCCCCGCAGTCCTCGGCGACAAAAGCGAACCCCTCAACCTCGGCCGCCTCCGCCGCCTCATCTCCGCCGGACTCCGCCGCGCCCTCTTCCTCCGCGACCGAGGCTGCGCGTTCCCGGGCTGTCATCGGCCACCCCGGCACTGTCAAGGTCACCACATCCGGCACTGGGCAGACGGCGGCCCCACAGATCTCACCAACCTGGTGCTGATGTGCGCCCACCACCACCGGCTCCTGCACCGCTCCGGCTGGGAAGTCCGCATCGCCACCGACGGCCTGCCGGAGTTCCTGCCACCGGTATTCATCGACCGACGCCGCAAACCAAGGCGCAACAACCTCCACGAACCACTCCCATTCACAGCATGAACACGGGAAAAGGCCCGCAGCCCCACGGCTACGGGCCCACACCCACGAGCACACCAGCTCGACACGACTTCGGCACAGGCTCTGGGGCGTCGGCGTCGGCGTCGAGCAGGCCTTCCGCCCACAACTCGCCGGGGCAGGGGCGTGGCCAGAGCCGCCGCGGCCGCCCGGATCTCCGTCTGCGTGCGGGCTCCGACGACCGCCGCCGTCACCGCCGGGAGGGTGGTTCCGTGGTGGGTGGCGCCGTCCGGCACGTCCTGGCCGGCCGGCAGCCCGGAGTTGAACATCCCGGCGGCAACCACCTCGACACCGGGCACACAGCTGGAGCAGCTCCGCCGGCTGCTCCAGCAGCGTGTGGCGGCCCGCGAGCAATAGCGATGTCCACATCGGACCGCGGACGAACCGGACGGGCAGCCGCCACTGGTTCACCTCCTCCCAGACCGTCCACCCGGCCGAGGTGCCGGACGCCGTCCCACTCCCGGCGTCGGGTCGCCGGGACCACGAACCCCTCGTCGCCGGGCCGGCCGGGTCCGGGACCAGCAGCCGGCCGACCTTGGTGAACAGCCCGCCGGCGCTCGGCGCGACCCGGCCCGTCGTGCGGCGCGGTGACGAAGAGCCGGATCCCCACCTCCCACGCCACGTCGACCACCGCGCGGGCCTCCCCGTCGGTCACCTCCGCGTAGCGGCTGCCCGACGGGGAGGTCCCAGCGAAACCCGCTCAGGCTCCCAAGGCCGGGAGCAGGTGGTAACCGGCGCGGTCGGGCCGGATGTGGGAACCGTCCGATGCCGGGTCGGGCAGCCGGTGCCCGGCCGCCGCGATGGCCGCCTCGTCGAGGCACACCCCCAGGCCGGGGCCGTCGCCGAGGATGAACGCGCCGTCGCCTATTTCGTGCTCCAGGGAGATGCCGACCGGGGGGTGGAGGTCCTGCAGCTCGGTCACCAGGTGGTTGGGCACCGCCGTCGCCGCGTGCGCCAGTCCCACCGGGGTGGTGCCGATCGGGCTGACCGGCAGGTCGTGGGCGTGGGCGAAGGCGGCAACCCGCAGGAAGTGGGTGACGCCCCAGCCCGCGGCCGTCTGGACGACGTCGACCGCCCCGGCCGTGATCAGCGGCCGGTGCTGTTCCAGCCCGGTCAGGTTCTCCCCGGTGGCTACCGAGGCGCGGACGCCGCGGCCGACGGTCGCGTGCCCCTCGACGTCCCAGCGCCGCACCGGTTCCTCGATCCAGGTCAGGTCGAGGGTCCGTTCGAGCTCGCCGACGTGCCGGACGGCCTGCTTGCGCGTCCAGTTCTCGTTGACGTCGAGCATCAGGCCCGGACGGGTGCCGCCGCCGGCTTCGACGAGGACGTCGCGGACCAGCGTCAGGCGGCGCCGGTCGCGGTCGACGTCCAGGCCGCCCTTGAGCTTCGCCGCGCGCAGCCCGTGACCGGCGTACGTCCGGTACAGCTCGGCCAGCTCGTCGTCGTCCAGCGCGATGTCGAGGCCCGAGGCGTACGCGGGCACGCGGCGGTCCCGGCCGCCGAGCAGCCGCCAGAGCGGTTCGCCGGCCAGCTTCGCCTTGATGTCCCACAACGCCGTGTCGAACGCGCCGATGGTGCCGAACACCGCGCCGGCGTGCCCCGCCTTGAACGTCCGGCGCAGCATGCGGTCGTAGAGCGCCGTCACGCCGCGCGGGTCTTCGCCCTCGATCGCGGCGAAGACGGTCTCCGCCTGCACGTGTGACCCGAGCCCGACGCCGGTGACGCCTTCGTCGGTCTCGACGACGACGATCGGCATCCGGACGACACCGCCGGCGTGGACGCCGTTGGCGTCGCCGACCGGGCGGCCCCAGTCCTGGACGGTCGTGAGGGCCCGGAAACCAGTGATGCGCATTTCATCCCTTCGTCGACCCGGCGGTGACCCCGTCGGCGATCTGGCGTTGCAGGAACAGGTAGACGAGCAGCACCGGCACCGCGGCGATCAGCACCCCCGCGGCGAACGTGGGGATGTCGGCGGAGTACTGCCCGCGCAGCGCGGTCACCCCGACCATCAGTGTGCGGTGCTCGGCGGACGGCATCAGCAGCAGCGAAATGAGGACGTCGTTCCAGCAGAAGAGGGCGTTGAGCACCCCGACCGACAACAGCGCCGGGGCACCCAGCGGCAGCATGATCCGCCAGTAGACGCCGTAGAGGGTGGTGCCGTCGACGCGGGCGGCGTCGACGATCTCCGGCGGCACGGCCGCGTAGAAGCTGGTCATCAGGAAGACCGTGAACGGGAGGAACTGCGCCACGTAGGCGAGCACCAGCCCGGGGTAGGTGTCGATGAGCCCGGTGCCCGCCATGATCCGCGCGAGCGGGACCATGATCACCTGGAACGGCACGAACAGCGCGGCGAGGATGCCCAGGAACACCACGGACGACCCGCGGAAGCGCAGTCGGCCGAGCGCGAAGCCGGCCATCGACCCGAGCAGCAGCAGCACCGCCACCGAGCACACCACGACGACGACCGAGTTGAGGAAGTACCGCGACATCCCCACGCTGGTCCACGCCCTGGCGACGTTGTCCCAGCGCAGCGCGCCGGCCGGGGCGAACCGGTCGAGGGTGTATTCGCGGCGGTCCTTCATGGCGACGTTCGCGGTGAACACCAGGGGGTAGATCGTCGCCAGGGCCAGTGCGGCCATCGGGACGGCGGCGAGCCACTTCGTCAGCCGGGAACCCGGCATCAGTCCTCCTTTCCCGCGCGGCGCAGGATGCCGATCTGGGCCATGCCGACCACGAGCATGATCAGGAACAGCACCGTCGACGCCGCGGAGGCGAGCGCGGGCTGGTTCAGGTGCCCCTGCTGGAACCAGACGTAGTACTCGGGCAGGTAGGTCGAGCCGGCCGGGCCGCCGCTGGTCATCACGTACAGCAGGCCGAACATCGAGGTCAGCATCCCGATCATGGTGGTGACGAAGACGAACTGGATGGTGCGGGACAGGCCGGGGACGATCACGTGCCGGATGGTCTGCGGCAGCGACGCACCGTCCACTTTGGCCGCGTCCAGCAGCGAGGAGTCCAAAGTGGAGAAACCGGCGAGGAAGACGACCAGCGCCATGCCGAACGTCGCCCAGACGTGCACCCCGACGACGGCGAAGATCGCCACGTCGGGATCGCCGAGCCAGTCCACCGGGCCGAGGCCCACCAGGCCCAGCAGGGCGTTCACCGGCCCGTCGAAGGCCAGCAGCAGGTTGAAGATCGCCCCGACGATCACCGGGGAGAGCACGGCCGGGAAGAAGTAGACGCCGCGGTAGACCCGGTGGCCCGGCACCTTCAGGTGGATGAAGGTGGCGAGCAGGCCGGGGATGGCGACCGCGACCGGGAGCAGGAGCACGAGCAGCCCGACGTTGCGCAGCGCGGTGCGGAACAGCGGATCGCCGAACAATGTCACGTAGTTGTCGAAGCCGACCGCCATGCCGTTGCGGACGCCGTCCCCGGTGAAGGAGAAGTTGACGCCGAGCAGCAGCGGCCACAGCCGCAGCAGGACGACGACCAGCACGGCCGGGGCGACGAAGACGAGCGGTGCGAAGCGCTCGAGCCGCGTTCCCCGCGGGGCGCGCCGGACCGGCGCGGGGCCCCCGGCGGGCCGGGCCGGGGCCCGGTCCACCGGGGCGGGAGAGTACCCGGTCACGGCGTCAGCCCCGGTCCGACGCGGCCAGCTGCTGCAGCACCTCGTCGACCCCGATCGACCCGCTCAGCAGCTGCTGCGAGAGCCGGCCCATGAGGTCGAGCGTCTTCGAGGACAGCGCGACGTGCAGGGCGGGCTTGCCGTTCTTGACCTCCGAGACGATCGTCGCCACGGCCGGACCGCCCGCCGAGACGTCGATCGACGTGTCCGCGGCGATCGCGCCGCTGTCGGCGTAGAAGGACTTCAGGGCGTCGGTCGAGCTCAGCGCCCGGACCAGGTCCGCGGCCAGCTTGGGGTCCTTCGTCCCCTTCGCCACCGCGTAGCCGATTCCGCCGTCGTACGGGAGGCTCGGCGTGGCGGCCGGGTTGACGCGCGGCGCGGTCATCACGCCGACCTTGTCCGCGCCGAGGAACTCGGCGAAGTCCTTCCAGTGCCCGACGTCGGACATCAGGCCGATTACGTTCGCGGCCTTGCCGGACTGGAAGAGCGCGAACGCGTCGTTGAACATCGCGGTGGAGTTGGGGCCTTCGGTGTTGAGCCCGGCGTCGTTGACCTGCTTCCAGAGCTCGAAGATCCGCTTGACGTCCGGCGAGGTCCAGGTGCGCTTGCCGGCGATCCAGTCGGTGTACTCCTGCGGCGTCAGGCTCGCCGACCCCAGTGCCGAGAGCCAGAACTGGATGCCGGCGCCTTCCTTGTTGCCCAGCGCGAAGCACTTCGCGCCGGTCTTGGCCGAGATGGTGCCGCAGTCGCGGACGAACTCGTCCCACGTGCGGGGCGGGGCGCCGGGGTTCAGCCCGGCCTTCTCGTAGAGCCCCTTGTCGTAGTAGAGGGGGTGGCCCTGCAGGGTGACCGGCTCGGCGTAGACCTTCCCGTCCTTGCTGAACGCGTCCCAGCCGCTGAGCCGCGACCGGTCGTCGGCGACGTAGGAGTCCAGCGGCTCGAGGTCGGCGACCCGGTCGCGGATCTGGCCGCCGCCGTTGAAGAGCATGACGTCCGGTCCGCGCTTGGCCTGGATCGCCGCGCCCAGCAGGGTGTAGTACTGGTCATAGGGCTGGGCCACGAACTCGACCGTGACGCCGGGGTGTTGCTTGGCGAACTCGGCCTTGGCCTTCGCCACGTAGCCGGCGGCCTTGGCGTCGCCGGACTTCCAGTCCCAGACCACGAGCTTGCCGCTCGCGTCGCCGGACGGGGTGGCCGGGCCGGCGGCGCTTCCGCACCCGGCGGTCAACGCCAACGCCGTCGCCAGTACGGCCGAGATTAGTGTGCGCTGCTTCATCGCTGCTCACTTCTCCAGACGGTGGCCGGACGGGGAGTGGCCCGGCACAGTGCGCAGAAACGTAACTCGTATGACGTATGACGTCAACGCTGCAACTGTGTAAACTTCTCCCGTGCGTTCGACGCAGGTCGGCGCCGGTACGACCGGAGGAACGATGACGGCATCAGACCGGCAACCCGCCGCCCCTGACTGGGTGCGCCGCCCGGCGAACCTGGGGAGCGCGGTCACCGCCGAACTCGTGGACCGGATCGTGCGCGGCGTCCACCCGCCCGGGACGTCGCTGCCCTCGGAGCCGGCGCTGTGCGAGAGCTTCTCGGTGAGCCGCACGGTGGTCCGCGAGGCCGTAAAGCTACTGCAGGCGAAGGGCCTGGTCCAGGTCCGGCAGGGTGCGGGCACGGTGGTGAACCCGTCGTCGCTGTGGAACATGCTCGACGAGCTCGTGCTGGCGGCGGTGATCGCCGAGGACGAGACGTCGGCCGTCCTGGACGACCTGGTGGTGACGCGCCGGCTGCTCGAATCGGACATGGCCATGGTCGCCGCCCGCACCGCCGGCCCCGACGTCGTCGAGCGGCTGCGCGAGCTGGTGGACCTCATGGACGAGCTCGTCGACGACCCGGTGGCCTACCGCGAGCAGGACCTCGCGTTCCACGACACGATCATGCAGGTCTCGGGCAACCGCCTCGCCCGCGGCGTCGTGCGCGCGCTGGAGAACCAGGTGGTGAACACCGCGCGGTACGTCGGCCCCAGCGAGCGTGCCCTGTGCGTGGCCTCGAACAAGGGACACCGCCGGATCTACGAGCGGATCGCGGCCGGCGACCCGGAGGGCGCGGCGAAGGCGATGTTCGACCACATCACCGAAGCGTGGCTGGCCCGCCGCCCCGCGTCCGGCGACCTCGCCCGCCTCGAGCGATGACCACGGTTCCGCGTTCCCCCAGAGGTTTCCCCAGAGAAGGAGTTCGATGGCCCAGCGCTACGGCATGCTGATCCGCCTGCGCCCGGAGCGGCGCGAGGAGTACCTGCGGCTGCACGCCGCGGTCTGGCCCGGGGTGGAGGCGAAGCTGCGGGAGGCCAACATCCGCAACTTCACCATCTTCCTGCACGACGACCTGCTCTTCGGCTACTACGAATACGTCGGCGAAGACCACGACGCCGATCAGGCGCGCATCGCCGCCGACCCCGAGACGCAGCGCTGGTGGGCCTTGACCGACCCGTGCCAGGAGTCGCTTTCCGCCCGCGAAGGCGGCGCC
>NZ_JADWPD010000029.1:0-139452 GCF_017308975.1 Amycolatopsis sp. MtRt-6
TGCGTTCGCCGCGCGCGAACGCACCCCGGTTTTCGGCATGCCGGAAGCCGGGGCACCTTCGAGAAGGCACCCCGGCTCGGCTCAAACCCCGGCCAGGCCCGAGCGGTAGGCACAGATCGCGGCCACCGTGCGGTTGGGGACGTTCAGCTTCCGCAGGATGCTCAGCACGTGGCTGCGCACCGTCGTCACCGAAATCCCCAGCGCGTCGGCGATCTCCTGGTTCGCGCTCCCGGAGGCCAGCAGCAGCAACACCTCCAGCTCGCGCTCGGTCAGCAGCTCCCGCAGGTGCCGGGCTCGCGGCCCGCGCGGGTTGCGGACCACCGTCTCGGCCAGCGCCGCCAGGTACCGCGGCGGCGCGAACCAGTGTCCCGAGGCCACCCCGCGGATCGCCGTGACGAGCTCTTCGGCGGGGCTGGACGTGAGGACCACGCCCGTCACGCCCCGCGCGAAGAGCCCGACGACGTGGTCCTCGGCCGGGTTGGCCGTCACCGCGAGGATCCCGCCGACCGCGACCGTGCCGAAACGCTCCGCGAGCACCGGCAGTTCCGGCGTCGCCGCGTCGACGATGCCGACCGCCCGGCCGGCGGCACTCGCCCGGGCGCACAGCTGGTCGCGGTCCACCACCAGCTCCACCGCGGCGATTTCCGGCGCGTTGGCCCGCAACCAGCGGATGTTGTCCGCCGGGACGCTGAACGAACCCGTCACGAGCACCGTGACGCCGTCGCCGCCCGTCATGTCAGGCCAGCGGGTGCGGGTTCGACAGGAAGAGCATCATCGGCTCCTCCGACTCGTCGTACCCCGCCGACGTCGCGATCAGGAACTGCACGCGCTTGGCCTCCGGGTGGTGGGGCACCTGGTGGGTCGCGTAGTTCAGCAGGGTCAGGTACGGCACGGAGACCTGGACGTCCTCCTTGCGGTCCTTGAGGTCCGGCTGCATCTGGATCAGTCCCGACACCGCGTCGGTGACGACCTTCTCCGCCCGGCGGCCCGGGTACCAGAAGAAGTGCTGCCACTTGCGTTCCTCGACCTGGCAGTACTCCTTCCACGGCGTGACCTCGCCTTCGGGCAGCTCGTCCCGGATCAGCAGGTGGTAGTCGTGCATGCCGGGCCGCGGCGCGAAGAACCGCCAGTCCGGGATGAGCGAGCCGGTCGGGTCCCACTTGCGGATCTTGTCGAACTTGCGGGTGGGGTCCTGGCTGAGGGTGGTGGCGACGAGCCAGCTGCCGAGGACGCCGTAGAGGGCGTATCGGGCGCCGGTCGCGGCGAGGGTGCGGGTCGAGGTGCTCACGGCTGGTCTCCCGGGGGTTCGGCTTCGACGGGTTTGACGGCCCGGCCCGTGCGGGCCGCGTCGACGACTTCGAGGACGGCCGCGGTCACGCCCTTGGCGGACCCGGCCGAGCACAGCATCCCGAGGTGGGTGGCCCCGGGCAGGGTCTGCTGCACCGACACCGCGGACATCGCCGCCAGCTCGCGCTGCAGCTCGCCGTGCACCGGGTCGGCCTTCTCGGTTTCCTCCGCCGTCACCACGAACAGCGGGGTGTCGGCGGGGAACGTGGTCGCGCGGATCTCGTCGACGACGTGTTCGAGCCACGCGTCGATCTCCGCGTCGGAGGCGCTCCAGTTGCGGGTGGTCAGCATGCGCGCGACGGTCGTGTTCTTCTCCCGCTCCGCGAGGCCGGCGAGCTGGCTGCCGCTGTCGATCTTGCGCAGCCGGTTGCGGCCGAAGCGGGACCAGAACAGGCTGCTGCGCACGCTCGCCCGCATCAGCGGCAGGCCGAGGCGCTGCCGGGCCGAGCGTTCGAGCTGCTCGGGGTGGGCCGCGTCGACCAGCACCACGCCCGCCACCCGGTCCGGGTGGCGCTGGGCGAAGGCCCGCAGCAGCATGCCGCCGTAGGAGTGGCCAACCAGGACGAGCGGGCCGCGGACGTCGAGGACTTCCAGGAGCCGCTCGAACTCGCCGCAGATCCGCTCGGCCGTCCGCGGTCCCTCGCCGGTCTCGCTCCAGCCGATGCCGGCGCGGTCGTAGGAGATCGTCGGCACGGACTCCGAGACGGCCGTCTGCACCCAGCTCCACATCTCCAGCGGCGAGGACAGGCCGCTCTCGAACACCACGGTGGGCCCGGGCGACGGCGCGCCCATGCGGCGCACGTGCACCTTGCGGCCGTCGACGTCGACGAGCTCGCCGAGCCCGGGCAGGTCCCGGTCGTCCTGGCGGGTCCGCACGGCCTGGTAGACGGCGCCGGCCGCGAACGGCACGGCGGTCAGCACCCCGGCGGCCGCGGACAGGCCGCACTTCAGCGCGAGCCGGTTCATGAGTTCCTCCCTGCGGTGAGCACCGTGGCTTCGGGCAGCAGCTGCGTCGCCACCAGACGCTGGTACAGGTCGTCGCCGGCCAGCAGCGACTGGTGGTCGCCGATCGCCCGGACGCGCCCGGCGTCGAGCACGACGATCCGATCGGCTTCGACCACAGTGGACAGCCGGTGCGCGACCGCGACGACCGCGCGGTCCCGCGACACCTCGGCCACGGCCTTGCGCAGCGCGAGCTCGGCTTCGGCGTCCAGCTGGGACGTGGCTTCGTCCAGCAGCAGCACGTCGGGTTCCAGCAGCAGCATCCGCGCGATCGCGATCCGCTGCCGCTGGCCGCCGGAGATCGCCGCGCCCGACTCGCCGACCTTGGTCTCCAGCCCGTCTTCGAGGCCGTCCACCCATTCGGCGAGGTGGGCCAGCTCGACGGCGTGCCGGATCTGCTCGTCGGTGGCGTCGGGATTGGCATAGAGCAGGTTTTCGCGGATCGTGCCGTCGAGGACCGGGGCGTCCTGTTCGACGTAGCCGATCCGGCCGCGCAGGGTTTCCAGGTCCACCGAAGCCACGTCGACACCGCCGAGCCGGATCTTGCCCTGCTCCGGCCGCCACAGGCCCGCGGCGAGCGAGAACAACGTCGTCTTGCCGGTGCCCGACGGGCCGACGACCGCCGTCAGACCCCGCTCGAGCGCGGCGAACGACACGTCCCGGAGCACCGGCTTGCCGTCGGCGTACCCGAACGACACGGACTCGTACTCCAGCACCGAAGAGGCGAAGACCGGATCGGCCGCGGCGGATGTCACGCGCTCGTCCGGCAGGTCGAGCAGGCCCTCCACCCGCTGTCCCGCGGCCACGCCCAGCTGGATCTGCGCGAAGCTGGTGAACAGCGTGATGAGCGGCGTCAGCATGTAGAAGAGGTAGAGCAGGTAGGAGGCGAACCCGGCGGTGTCGAGCGCGCCGGTGGCGATCCGGGCCGCGCCGAAGGTGAAGACGACGGCGAACGAGCCATGGATGCCGAGGTTGACCAGCGGGGTCATCGCGGCCTGCAGCCGCACCGCCTTCATGTCGGCGGCGGTGGCGTCCGCGGCGTGGGTCAGCACCAGCTCGGCTTCGCGGTCCTCGGCGCGGCTGACCTTCACCGTGCCGATCGCGATCAGCGCCCGCTGCAGGGCTGCGCCGAAGCGGCCGACGGCCTCGCGGTTCTGCGCCATCGCCTTGCGCACCTGGCGGGCGACGAAGACGCTGCCGACCGCGGCGACCGTGAGGCAGGCGACCGTCACCAGGGTGAGCAGCGGGTCGATGAAGACCATGAAGGCGACCCCGCCGACGACGAGCACGAGGCTCGCGGCGATGTTCATCATGCCCATCATCAGCGACCCGTGCAGCAGGTCGGTGTCGGCGACCGCGCCGACGAACAGGTCGCCGCGCTGGCGTTCCCGGTGGGCCTTGATCGGGGCGCGCAGCAGCCGGTGCACGACCGAGCGGCGGGTGTCGAGGACCATCATCGCGCCGCAGCGGCCGAGCAGGTACATCTCGATCACGCGCAGCACGATGTCGCCGAGGAACAGCGAGACGAGCAGGACGAGCGTCCCGGCCGCGAGCGTGCGGCTGGTGAGCGCTCCGACGACGTCGCCGACGACCATCGGCTGGATCAGCGACACGATGGCGCTGGCCAGCCCGACGATCCCGGCGGCGCCGAGGCGGCCCCGGTAGGGGGCCAGCAGGCGCAGGACGGTCCGGGTGCCGGACCTCTTCTCTCCGGTGGGCACGTTACTGCCCCGCCGTGATGCGCTTGGAGAGGTGCTTGGAGTGGTGGACGACGCTCGGGTAGGTGGCGCTGAACGCCCACAGGAACCGGTTGAGGCCCATGAAGGCGGCGTTGCCGGCGTGGAAGGAGACGCCGGTGCCGAGCAGCCCGGCGGCGATCGGCTTCGGCGCGACCAGCGCGAGCGGGAAGAGCATTTCGCCGACCCACACGCCCCAGCCGCCGAGGCGGGCCAGCCACGGGTACTTCTTCAGGATCTCGCCGACCTGCTTCTGGCCGTAGGTCTTGGTGCGGAAGATGCCCTGCATCGCGCTGCCGTCGCGCCAGTACGGCGAAATCGCCTTGGCGAGCCCGGCGGCGAAGTAGGAGACGACCGACTGCCCGGCGATGAAGGCGGTGCAGGCCTTGCGCGCCTTTTCGTCGTTCGGGAAGAACTTGCTGGCCGCCACCGCGGCGCACACGACGAGGTTCACGTGGTCGGAACCGTCGGCGCCGTAGTTGCTCCGCAGTTGCATGAGGACGTTCGAGACGGCCAGGAACGTCATCGCCGCGGCCTTGGTCTGCCGGTTGGTGCCGGGGAGCGCGACCAGCGTCGAGGCGGTGAGCCGCAACGAGGTCAGCACCTGGATGCCCGGGCTGGTGAACACCTTGTCGAAGATCTCGCCGGTCTTGCCCCGGGCCATCCGCTTGGACCGGGTCCGCCCGATCCGCCAGCTGATCAGGCCGTCGTCCTCGACGTCCTGCGGCCGCACCAGTGATTCCAGCGAACTGAGGATGATGCCCGCCGAAATGAGCAGTTCGGTCTCGCGCAGCGCCTTGTCGACGCCGAGCATCCCGCCCGGGATGACTTCCGCCTGTGCCATGCGTCGCTCCGTTGTCGTTCGTACGCCCCGCCCGATGACCTTCACCGGCGGCGAAACCGTTTTCACACGGCCGAAACGGCCTCGTCAATGCGGTGGATCCGCTGTTCCGTGAAAAACGGAACCGGCATCCGCCGAAGTGATGACCTTGCCCCCGGCGGCTCCGCGGGCGGCTAGCGTGGCGACGTCATGGATACGACGTTGCGCGCCGATCGGCGCTACCCGCTCACCCCGCACGTCCTGCCGAACGGGCTGCGGGTCCTGGTCGCGCCCGCCCACGACGCCGAGGTCGTCGCCGTCACGGTGGCCTACGACGTCGGCAGCCGCTCCGAGCCCCGGGGCTTCAGCGGCTTCGCGCACCTCTTCGAGCA
Organism: Amycolatopsis sp. MtRt-6; assembly: GCF_017308975.1. Taxonomy (GTDB): domain Bacteria; phylum Actinomycetota; class Actinomycetes; order Mycobacteriales; family Pseudonocardiaceae; genus Amycolatopsis. The sequence continues at coordinate 5,298 of NZ_JADWPD010000029.1, forward strand.
CCTGATGTTCCAGGGGTCGGCGAACCTGCCGCGCGGGGCGCACGCGCACTACGTCCAGAGCTGCGGCGGTGTCTTCAACGGCACGACCCACCTGGACTACACCGAGTACTACCAGGTGCTGCCGGCGTCGGGGCTGGAGCACGCGGTGTTCCTCGAGGCCGACCGCATGCGCGCGCCGTCGCTCACCGAGGCGAGCCTGGCCAACCAGATCGACGTGGTGGCCGAGGAGATCACGGGCGCGATCGTGTCCCGCCCGTACGGCGGCTTCCCGTGGCTGCGGCTGGCGCCGCTGGTGTTCGACACGTTCGAAAACGCGCACAACGGGTACGGCGCGATCGACGAGCTGCGGACGGCGACGACGGACCAGGCCCAGGCGTTCTTCTCGCGGTACTACGCGCCGGGCAACGCGGTCCTGTGCCTGGCGGGCGACGTGTCCGCCGAGCGCGGGATCGAGCTCGCCGAGCGGTACTTTTCGGACATCCCGGGCCGTCCGGTGCCCCCGCGGCCGGTCATCGCCGAGCCGGATCTCACGGCCGAGCGCCGGGACTCCTATGTGGACCCGCTGGCGCCGTTGCCGGTGTTCGCATCGGCCTGGCGGGTGCCCGACCCCGCGGCCGATCTGCGGGGTCATCTGGCTTTCCTGGTGCTGTGCCTGCTGCTCACCGACAACGCGCTGGGCCGCCTGACGCGCCGGCTGGTGCGCCGGGACCGCTGGCTGTCCTCAGTGGACTGTTCGCTGGGCCTGACGGGAGAGGCGTTCGGCGTCCGCGACCCGACGTGCCTGGTCCTGACGGCGAGCCCGGCACCGGGCGGCCCGGGCACCGACGCGATCCTGCGGGCGATCGACGAGGAGACGGCACGGCTGGCAGCGGCGGGGCCGGAGCCGGCCGAGCTGACGGCGGCGACCCGGACGATCAGCGCCCAGCTGGTCCGCACGCTCGACGGCCTGGCGGGCCGGGCCCGTCACCTGGCGGTGTTCGAGCTGCAGCACGGCGAGGCCGGGCTGATCAACGAGCTGGGTCCGCTGGCCAGAACGGTGACAACGGCGGACGTCCGGGCAGCGGCGGCAGCCCTGCGCCCGGAGCGCCGGGCGACGGTCGAGCTGCACCCGGGAGCGGCGCGGTGACCAACCTGCGCCCGCCCGGCCGGGCCTCAACCACCACCCACCTCCACCCGGGAGCCGCGCGATGACCGCGTTCGATCTGCTCGATGTCCCCGTCCCCGGCCCGCTGCGCGTGCCCGCCGTCGACGAGCGCGCCCTGCCGAACGGCCTGCGCGTGCTGGCCTCCCGCCGCGCGAGCACCCCGCTCGCCGAACTCTGCCTCAGTGTTCCCTTCGCGCACGCCGAAGCGCCGGTGGCCGTCCTCCTCGCCGCCGCGCTCGCCGACGATTCGCGCACCCAGGATCGCGTGCGGGCGATGGGCGGTGGCCTCTCCGCCGCCGTCGACGCCGATCGGCTCCGCGTCGCCGGCAGCGTTCTCGCCGACCAGCTGCCCGCGTTCCTGGAACTGCTCGGCGAAATCGTCACCCGTCCCGCCTACCCGGCCGGCGACTTCGCGCTCACGGTGGACAACGCGGTGCAGGGCACGATCGCCGTCCTGGCGAGCCCGGCCCAGCACGTCGCCGAATCGCTCAACACGCGGATGTTCGGCGATCACCCCTACGGCAGTCCCGCCCCGCGCCCCGACGAGCTCGCCCGGGTCAGCCGGGACACCGTCCGCGCACTGCACGCCGAACGGGTCGTTCCCACCGGTGCCTGCCTCGTGCTGGTCGGCGACTTCGAGCCTGCCGCCGCCCTCGACGACGTCGAACGCGCGCTCGGCAGCTGGCAGCCGGGACCGGTCGTCCCCATGCGCCGGCCCGGCCCGTGGGTGCCCGGCCGGTCGGTCGTCGACGAACCGGGCGTGTCGCAGTCGCTGCTGCGGATGGCCTTGCCCGTGCCCCGCTACGACGCCCCCGACTACCCCGCGCTGGCGCTCGCCGCCATGGTGTTCGGCGGCTACTTCTCCTCCCGGCTCGTGCAGAACATCCGCGAGGACAAGGGTTTCTCCTACTCACCCCGCAGTTCGCTGCTCCACGTCGACGAAGCGCACCTCGCCACGGTGTCCCTGGACGTCGTCACGGCGAACACGGCCGCGGCCGTCGACGAGGTCGTCGCCGAGCTGGCCGGGCTGGCCGGACGGCCGGTGACCGCCGAAGAACTGGACCGCGCGCGCCGCTACTCCGTCGGCACGCTGCGGCTGCGGCTGGCGACGTTGACCGGGCTGGCCGCGACGCTGGGCGAGCTCGACCTGCACGGGCTGCCGGTCACGTGGCTCGGCGGGCACGACGCCCGGCTCGCCGCGGTGACGCCGGACGAGGTGACGGCGGCGGCGCGGAAGTACCTCACGCCGGACAACGCGATCACTGTCCTGCTGTGCGACGAGCAGCGCGCGTATCAGAGCTCCCAGTCGTCGTTGTAGACCGAGTCCAGGTAGCCGTCCCCGAGGTCCGGCGCGATCGCCACGGCGACGACGTCCGCGCCCGGCCGGTGCCGGGCCAGCCAGCGGCGGGCGCCGCTGACGACCGTCCCGGTCGATCCGCCGAAGACGAACCCGTGCGCCGCGAGCTCGCGGCAGGTCGCGACGGTCTCGCGCTCCTCGACGACGACCACGTCGTCCACATAGGACTCGTCCAGCTGCGCGGGCCGGATCCCGGTGCCCAGGCCGGGGATCTTCCGCACCCCGGCCGGCCCGCCGAACGTCACCGAGCCGGCGACGTCGACGGCGACCACCTCGGCGCGGTGCCCTTGGTCGCGCAGGTAGCGGGCGCACCCCATCAGGGTGCCGGTGGTCCCGGCGCCGACGAAGAGGACTTCCAGGCCGGGGAACGCGGCCAGGAGCTCCGGGCCGGTCCGGCGGTAGTGCGCGCCCCAGTTGTCCGGGCTGCTGTACTGGTTGAGCCACACCGTGCCCGGCTCGGCCGCGCACAGCGCCCGCACGTGCTCGATGCGGGCGGCGAGGAAACCGCCGTCCGCCTTGGGTTCGGTGACGACGTGGACCTGCGCGCCCAGCGCCTGCATCATGCGGCGGCTGGACGGCGTGCAGTGCGCGTCGGTGACGCAGACGAACCGGTAGCCGCGGCTGGCCGCGAGCATGCTCAGCGCCACGCCCAGGTTGCCCGACGAAGACTCCACGATCGTCATCCCCGGCCGCAGCACGCCGCGCCGCTCGGCGCCCTCGACCATTTCGGTCGCCGCCTTCAGCTTGATCGAGCGCGCGAAGTTGAACCCTTCGCACTTGAGGAACAGCGGGACACCCGCGCTTCCGCGCAGGTCGACGTAGAGGTCGTCGCTGTTGAACTCGTGGGGGGAACCGATGATGACGGTCACCCCGGTAACGTGTCACGTCGCTCACGTCGCGCGTAATCCGCAGGACGGCGAGGTGGCTTTCGGGAATCGTGGGTTCCGGCCGGAAACGCGCGAAAGCTCCCCCGGGGACGTCCGGGGGAGCTTTCGCGCATTCGGCTCAGCCGTTGGCGAGCGGTGGTCAGCGGCGCGCCACCCGCCGCGCCCGGCCCCGGGACCGCGCCGACGCGAGCACGTCGTCGTCTTCGGGCTCCGCGGTTCCCGGCGCGAGGTGGGCGGCCAGCTCGCGGATGCTCGGCCGGGCGAACAGGTCGAGCACGGTGAGCGGCCGGTCCAGCGCGGCGGACAACTCGCGATGGGCCCGCACCAGCGTCAGCGACGTCGCGCCCAGCTCGAAGAACGTCCGCAGCGGGTCCAGTTCCCCGGCCGGGACGCCGAGCAGGTCGCCGAGCACCCGCGCGATCCGCTGCTCCACGGCCGGGTCCGCGCTGCCGGTCCGCGGCCGCGGGAGGCCGCGGTCCGCCACGACCGGTTCGCGTGCCAGGCCGAGTGCGGCCAGCCCGCTCGGATCGGGCTCGTCCCACGCCGTCGCCTCGGCCGCCGCGACGAACGCGGCGAACAGGGCGTCGAGGTAGCCGTCCGGGAAGGCGGCGTCGACCGCGTCCCAGTTGATCCGCAGCGCTCCCCCGGCCTCGAACACCTGGCAGTCCAGCACCACGTGCGGGGTCTGGCTGATCGCGTATTCCGTGCGGCCGAAGCGGGACAGCAGCCGCGACGCGTCGGCGGGCGCGCCGTCCGCGGTGCGCGTGCTGCCGAGGCCGCTGGAGAACACGACGGGCAGCAGCACCTGGCGGCCGCGCAACGCCGTCAGCTCGCGCAGCACCTCGTTGCCGTGCACCTGGGCGTGTTCCAGGTCGGCGAGCAGCCGCTGCTGCACGGCCCGGGCCCGGTCGGCGTGGCTGCCCGGGACGCGTTCGACGTCCAGCAGCACGGTCGAGGTGTAGTCGCCGATCACGCCTTCGTGCCCGGCAGGCCGGTCGAACGACGTCACGACCAGGGTGAACCGGTCACCGCCGCCCCCGGCCCGCAGGGTGTCGGCGAGCGCGGCGAGCACCAGGCCGGTCGGCGTGACGCCGTGACGGCGGGCGTTGGCGCACAACGCCGCCCACCGGTCGGCCGGGATCTCCGCGTGCCGCCGGCTGAAGCGGACCTTCCCCGCGCCCGGCGCCCGGACGGGCAGGGCCGGGCCGTCGGCCATCGCGGCGGCGGCGCGCCGCCAGTACTCCCGCGACCGTTCCGGGACGGCCGGGCGCCCGGTGACCCACTGGCCGAAGGTGACGCGCGGCGGCGCGGGCAGCCGGGCGGGGTCGTGGTAGGCGGCGACGAGCTCGCCGGCGAGGACGACCGCGCTCTGCGCGTCGCAGAACAGCAGGTCGAGTCCGAAGTGGACCCGCCAGGTCCGGTCGTCGAGCCGGCTCGCGGCCAGGTGCAGCATCGGGCTGGTCGCCGGATCGAGCACCCGGTGCGAGCGTTCGTCGCGGATCTTCCGGGCCTCGTCCGGGCGGCCACGCAGGTCGAACACCTCGACCTCGCACGGCGGCGGGGTCGCGGAGACGGTCTGGAGGGTGTCCGGCGTGATCGTCGCGCGCAGCATGGGGTGCCGCGCGACGACGGTGCGCAGGGCTGCTTCGAGCCTTGCCGGGTCGAGGTCGAGGACGTCGACTTCGGTGTAGTAGTGCGGGGCGACGGCGTCCCCGAGCCAGGTGTCGACGCGGCCGACGAGGTAGGCGAGCTGCATTTCGGTGAGCGGGAAGGGATCGGTGGTGTCGCCGGTTTCGCCGGTGTGCAACCGGACCTCGAGGAGATCGCGGCCGCCGGGGACGGCTTCTTCGATCCGGTAGCCGGTGTGCCCGGCCCAGTCGTGCAGGTCGCGCAGCCACCGCCCGGCGTCGACGAGCGCGTCGGCGAGGGGGCGGTTTTCGGGGCGTTCGAGCCGCACGGCCAGGACGAGACCGCCGGGATCGGGCAGGCCGGCAACCGGAGGCGCGGACGTTTCCGAGTGGGCGCGCAGCAGGTGGTCGATGGAGGGCTGGGCGACGAGTTCGGTGAAGGAGGGCCGGGTGCCGGTGTGGTCTTCGATGGCGTTGGCCAGCCGGATGACATCGAGCGAGCTGGCCCCGGCGGCGATGAGGTCGAGGGTGAAGTCGACATCGCCGAGGATGGAACGGACCAGGTCGGCGAGCGAACCGGCGGTGGTCGCGGGCTTGGAGATCGTGGACCGAGGCTCGGCGGTGGTGGGGGCGACCGCGCTGGATCGCGCTGGAATCACCGGGCCGGAAGCGGCATCGCCGAGCGTGACGGCGGGCCCGGCCGACCGGCTCTCCTCCACCGCCCCGCCGAGCGAGCCACCCCCACCCGCCGGCGTGCGGCGGAACGGGTTCGGCAGTGCCTTGTGGTCCACCTTCCCGTTGTCCGTCACCGGCATCGCGTCCAGCAGCACGAAGCGCGTCGGGACCATGTACTCCGGGACCACCTCCGCCAACCGCGCCGCCAGCTCGCGCTCCGTACACGCCTCCGCCAAGACCACGTACCCCACCAGGCGCGGCCGGCCGTCCGGGCCCGGGGTGGCCGCCGCCACCGCCTGGCGGACCGATGGCAACCGATCCAGCGCCGACTCGATCTCGCCCAGCTCGATGCGGTGGCCGCGGATCTTCACCTGGCGGTCCGTGCGGCCGAGGAACTGGATCGTCCCGTCCGGCCGCCACCGCCCGAGGTCGCCCGTCCGGTACAGCCGCTCGCCCAGCCGCGGGTGCACCGCGAACCGCTCGGCCGTCTGCGCCGGGTCGCCGATGTATCCCCGCGCCACCCCGGCGCCCGCGATGTACAGCTCTCCCGGCTCCCCGACCGGACACGGCCGGCCGTCGTCCAGCACGTAGAAGCCCTGACCTCGCAACGGCCTGCCGTACGGGATGCTCGGCCACGCCGGGTCGACCTCGCCGATCGGGTACGTGATCGACCAGATCGACGCCTCCGTCGCCCCGCCCAGGCTCATCACCCGCGCGCCCGGCACCAGCGCGCGCAGCCGGTCCGGCAGGCTCACCGGGATCCAGTCGCCGGACAGCATCACCAGCCGCAGGGAGCCGAGGTTCGCCGCTGGGTCGGACTCCGCGTACTCGACGACCATCTCCAGCAACGCCGGTGCCGTGTTCCACACCGTCACGCCGTGCGCGGCGATCAGCTCGCACCAGTGCTGCGGGTCGCGCTGCCGGGCGTGGTCGGGCAGCACCATCGCGCCGCCCGCGCCGAGGACGCCGAAGATGTCGTACACCGACAGGTCGAAGCTCAACGCCGACAGCGCCAGCACGCGGTCCGCGGCGGTGATCCCGAACCGGTCGGTGATGTCGTCGATCGTGGTCCGCGCCTGCCGGTGTTCGATCGCCACGCCCTTGGGGACGCCCGTCGAGCCCGACGTGAAGATGACGTAGGCGAGGTCCGCCGGCTCGGCGACGGCCGGACCGGGCGAAGCGGCACCGTCCACAGTGGTCACCTCGGAAGGCAGCGGGACGTCCGGTGCGGCGACGGCGTGGGCGATCCCGGCCCGCGCGCACACCGCGGCGATCCGGGCCGCGGGCCACGCCGGGTCGACCGGGACGTACCCCGCGCCGCACCGCAGCACGGCCAGCACCGCGACGATCTGCTCGGCCGACTTCGGCAGCGCCACCAGCACGAGGTCGCCCGCCGCCACGCCGGCCGCCGCCAAGGCCCCCGCCAGCGCCGACGCCCGGGCCGCCAGGTCACCGTGCGACAGCGCCGCCCCGCCCGCGAGCACCGCCGGGGCGTCCGGCGTCCGGTCCGCGGCGCGCCGCAGCGGCGCGTCCAGCAGCGGCCCGCAGTCCCCGAACGGCGTGACGTCGAGCGGCTCGGGGGCCGCGAACGTCGGGTCCCAGCCCAGGTCGGCGGCGGTCCAGGCCGCGTCCTCCTCGGCGAGGCGGGTCAGCAGCGTGTGCTCGGCGTCGGTCAGGCCGTCGAGGTAGCCGTCGGGAAACGCGGCCTCGACGGCGTCCCAGACGAGCCGGACGGCGCCGTCCTCCTCCCAGACGAGGTGGTCGAGCAGCACCTGCGGTGTCTGCGAAACGCCGAACACCTCCTCGCCGAGCCAGCCGGCCGGGGCGGTGCCGTCGCCGATGCCGATCCCGGAGGTGAACACCACCGGGTAGGCGTGGCCGCGCTCGCGGCGCACCTCGACGCCGGTGTACGAACGGTGGTCGATCGCCTCCCACAGCGTCTCGTTCGCCGCCCTGGCGTAGTCCACGAAGGACGTCGGCGCGGGCATCGCGACCAGCGCGGTCGTGGTGAAGTCGCCGACCAGGTCACGCGCGTCGTCGGGCCGGTCGTAGAGGGTGGCGTTGAGCGCGAACGGCTCGGTCGCGCCCCACCGGTGCAGCACCAGCCCGAACGCCGCGAGCAGCACCGACGTCGGGCTCAGGCCACGCGCGGCGGCCCGCTCGCGCAGCTTCGCCCAGCGGTCGGCGTCGAGGCGGCACTGACGGCGGCGGAACCGCGGCTCGACGTCGTCGGCCACCGGCAGCCGGGGCCCGGCGGGCAGCGCACGGCCGGCCCAGTAGGCGCGGTCGCGCTCGCGCCGCGCCTGGTAGGCGGGGTCGGTCTCGCGGTGGCGGACGATGTCGAGGAACGCCACCGGCGGGGCCGGGAGGGCGTAACCCGGTTCGGTGACCAGCCGTCCCCACTGCGTCATCAGCAGCCGCCAGCTGGCGAAGTCGAGGATGAGCACGTCGAAGCCGACGAACAGCCGGGCGCCGCCGCCGGGCAGCAGTGCCGCCCGGACGTCGAACAGGGGCCATTCGTGCGGCGCGCGGACCTGGTGGGAAAGCCGGTGCCGCAGTTCCGCGAGCACCCCTTCTGCTTCTTCGATGCGCATTTCGCGCAAATCCGTGCACTCGATGCGGAACGGCGGCACTTCGGCGTTTTCGCGCTGGAAACCGTCGCGGCCGATCGTCGTCCGCAGCATCGGGTGGTGGGCGACCAGGCGGGCGAACGCGGATTCGAGTGCGTCGAGGTCCACCGAAGGCCGGTCGTATTCGTGGTACCAGAACGTGGCGACCCCGCCGAGCGCGAAGTCGTCCCCGCGCCCGGCCCAGTAGGCGCCCTGGACCGGCGTGAGGGCAACGGGTTCACCCGGCCGCACCGCGACCACGGGCGCGGCGTCCGGCAGGGCTCCGGCATCGGCGCCGTCGAGGAAATCGAGGACGCGCATCGCGGGATTTTCTCCGAGGAACGCGGTCAGCGGCACCTCGGCTCCGCATTTTTCCGCCAAGGCGCGGCGCAGTTTCAGCGCTCCGAGGGATTCCACGCCGAGTTCGGCGAACCTCAGCGAAAGGTCGACTTCACCGGGGGCCACCCCGATGAGGTCGGCAACACATTCACGCAGCCACGCGGCCCCGGCCGTGGGATCGTGTTTCACAGACGCGCTCCTCGCATTCACGAACACCACTCACGTGAGCGGCCGCTCCACCCTTGTCGACAACGATAACCATTGTCAACTACGCTGCGCGAGAGTGACCAAGCCCATCGGAAGGACGGGACACCCGGAAGTGACACCTCTGCGCGCCCTGCTCGCTCCGGTCCGTGTCCGGCTCCTCGCCGGCCTGGGCTGCCAGGCCGGCGCCGCGATCGCCGGCACGGCCCCGTTCGTCGCCGTGGCCGAGCTGTGCCGGCGACTGCTCGACGGCACCCCGATGACCGCGTTGTGGTCCCTGGTCGCCGTCGCGCTCGTGGCCCTGCCGGTCCGCGGCGCCCTGCTGGTCGCGGCCTCGGCACTGACCCACTTCGCCGACAACGACCTGCAGCTGTCGCTGCGGCGGCGGCTGGCCCGGCACCTGACCCGGCTGCCGCTGGGGTGGTTCGCCGCGCACGACTCGGGCCGCGTCAAGCGCGCGGTCTCCGACGACGTCGGCGCGCTGCACCACCTCGTCGCGCACGCCCTGCTCGACCTCACCACGGCGGTGGTCGCGCCGCTGGCCGCCGCGGCGTACCTGGCCACGCTCGACCCGCTGCTCTCGCTCGTCACCGTCCTGCCGCTCGCCGTGGGCCTGGCGTTGCACCGCAAGGCGATGCGGGACGTCCACGCCCGGATGCGGGAGTACCAGGCGGCCACGGCCGCGCTCGGCTCGGCCGTCGTGGAGTTCTTCGACGGCATCGCCGAGGTGAAGGCCTTCGGCCAGACCGGCCGCGCGCACCGGCGGTTCACCGAGGCGGCCGGGCGCTACGGCGAGTTCGTCGCGGGCTGGGCCCGCTCGGTGACGCCCGCGATGGCCTGGAGCCAGTTCGCGCTGTCGCCGGTGGTCGTCCTGTGCGTCCTGCTGCTGACCGGCGTGCTGGTCTCCCCCGCCGACACGATCCCGTTCGTCCTCGTCGGCGCCGGGCTGTCCGGGCCGCTGCTCGCCGTGGGCTACAGCGTCCAGGACACCCGCGCCGGGCAGGCGGCCGCCACGGACATCGCCGGACTCCTCGCCACCCCGGAACTGCCCGACACCGGCGAAGCCACCGTGGCCGGGGCCCGGCTGGAGTTCGCGTCGGTGCGCTTCTCCTACGACGGCAAAACGGACGTGCTGCACGGCATCGACCTGACGCTGGAGCCCGGCACGGTGACCGCGCTCGTCGGGCCGTCCGGCTCCGGCAAGTCCACGATCGCCGCCCTCGCCGCGCGCTTCCACGACGTCACCGGCGGCGCGGTCCGGCTGGGCGGCACCGACCTGCGCGACCTGCCGGTGTCGCAGCTCTACCGGCACGTCGGCTTCGTGCTGCAGGACGTGCGGGTGCTGCGGACCAGCGTCGCGGACAACCTCCGGCTCGGCCGTCCCGACGCACCGCTGGAAGACGTCCACGCCGCCGCCCGCGCGGCCCGGATCCACGAGCGGCTGCTGGCGCTCCCCCGCGGCTACGACACGATCCTCGGCGAAGAAGCCACCCTCTCGACCGGCGAAGCGCAACGGCTGTCGATCGCGCGGGCCCTGCTCGCCGACACGCCGGTGCTGATCCTCGACGAGGCGACGGCGTCGGTGGACCCGGAGTCCGAAGCCGCGATCCAGGAGGCGCTGTCCGCGCTCATCGCCGGCCGGACGACGCTCGTGATCGCGCACCGCCTCGCCACGGTGACCGGCGTGGACCGGATCGTGGTGCTGGAGCGGGGCCGGATCACCGAACGCGGCACGCACGGGGAACTCGTCGCGGCCGGCGGCGGGTACGCCCGGATGTGGGCGTGCGCGGCATGATCCGCCGGCTGATCGCCCTCCTCGGCCCCGAGCGCTCGCGGCCGCTGAAGCGCGCCGCGGCCCTGCTGGCCTTCGCCGCCGCCCTCCAGGGCGCCGTGTTCGCGTTCCTGCTGCCGATCCTCCGCGCGCCGGAGGACGCGTGGCCGTGGCTGACCGCGGTGGTCGTGGCGACCGCGTTGTGCGGCCTCGTCTACCACCGCGGCGTCGTCACGGCCCGGGAGGCCGGGTACACGCTCTCGTCCCACCTGCACCGCCGGATCGGCGACCACGTCGTCACGCTGCCGCTCGGCTGGTTCACCCCGGCCCGGTCCGGTTCTTTGGGACGCCTGGCGACGCAGCACGTCATGAGCGTCATGGGCGTGCCCGCGCACCTGCTCGACCCGCTGATCGGCGCGGTCGTGACACCCGCGGCCGCGGCGGTCGCGCTGTGCGCCGTCGACTGGCGGATGGGGCTCGCCGCGCTGGCCGCGGCGCCGTTCGCCGTGGCGGCCTGCCGGTGGTCGGGGCGGCTCGTGCGCCGCACCGACGAAGCCGCGGACGCCGCCGCCGGCGAGGCCGCCGCCCGCGTCGTCGAGTTCGCGCGCAACCAGCCGCTGCTGCGTGCCTTCGGGCTCGGCGGGCCCGGGCTGCGCCTGCTCGACGACGCCCTCGTCGCGCACCGGACCGCGGCCCGCCGGATGCTGAAGACCGCGCTGCCGGGGCTGGCCGTGTTCGTGGTGACGGTGCAGGCCGCCTTCACCGCGCTCGTGCTCGTCGCGGTGTTCGCGGCACTGGGCGGGAAAGTCGACATACCGACCACGGTGGTCGCGCTCGTGCTGGCCGTCCGCTTCACCGAACCGATGCTCGTGGCCGCGGAGCTGGGCGCGGCGCTCCGGATGGCCGGCGGCGCGCTGGACCGCGTCGAGCGGGTGCTGGCCGAGCCGCGGCTGCCGGAACCCGAGGTGCCGCAGGCGTTCGGGACGCCGTCGATCGAGTTCGACGGCGTGCGGTTCGGCTACGGCGGGCCACCGGTGCTCGAGGACGTCGGCTTCACGGTGCCGCCGGGCACGATGACGGCGCTGGTCGGCACGTCGGGGGCGGGCAAGAGCACAATCCTGCGGCTGGTGCCGCGGTTCTTCGACGTCGACGGCGGCGCGGTCCGGGTCGGCGGGGCCGACGTCCGCGACCTGCGCGGCGCGGACCTGCTGCGGCGGATTTCCCTGGTCTCCCAGGACACCTACCTCTTCGGCGGCACGGTGGCCGACAACATCCGGTTCGGCAGGCCGGACGCCACCGACGAGGAGGTGCGCTCGGCCGCCGAACGCGCGGGTCTCGGCGAGCTGATCACGCGGGAGTGCGTCGGCGAGGGCGGCAGGCAGCTGTCCGGCGGGGAACGGCAACGGGTCTCGATCGCCCGCGCCCTGCTGAAGGACGCGCCGATCGTCCTGCTCGACGAGCCGACCGCGGCCCTGGACGCCGCCGCCGAGCGGGCCGTCACCCGGGCCCTCGAAGAACTCCGCGGCGAGCGCACGCTCCTGGTCGTCACCCACCGGCCGGCCACCGCCCGCGCCGCCGACCGGATCCTCGTGCTCGACGGCGGCCGGATCACCGAGTCCGGCGAGCACGACGAACTGCTGCGGCTCGGCGGCCGCTACACCGCTTTCCACACCCAGCGCGAGAACGCCCGCGGCTGGCGGATCCCCGCCGGCCGGAACACCGAAGGAGACTGAATGTTCGAGGTCCTGGTCGTCGGCGGCGGTCCCGCCGGCCTCAACGCGGCCCAGACGCTGGGGCGCCAGCGGCGCCGGACGCTGCTGGTGGACAGCGGCCGGCCGCGCAACGCCCCCGCGTCCGAAATGCACATGTTCCTGTCCCGGGACGGCTTTTCGCCGGCCGCCCTGCGCCGGATCGGCCGCGCCGAACTCGCCGAATACGCGACCGTGGAGGTCCGCGACGGGATCGTCACGGCGCTGAGCGGCACGGCCGACGACTTCACGGCGGAGTTCGCCGACGGCACCACCGCGCGGGCGCGCCGGGTGATCCTGGCGACCGGGCAGGTGGACGCGCTGCCCGAGATCGACGGCGTCGCCGAGCTGTTCGGCCGGGGGCTCTTCCACTGCCCGTTCTGCCACGGCTTCGAGGCCGCGGACCGGCCACTGGCCGTGCTGGGCGGGGACTTCTCCCAGGCGATGCTGGCGCTCTACCTCGCGGACCGGTTCGCGAAGGACCTCGTCCTGTGCGCGAACGGGCCGCTGCAGGTGAGCCCCGAGCTCCGGGATGCCCTGCAGCGCGCGGGAATTCCGGTGCGGGAGGAGCCGGTCACCCGGTTGGCGGGCGGCGACGGCGACGTCACGGTCCACTTCGCCGCGGGCGAGCCGCTGTGGCGCTCGGCGGTGTTCCACCGGCCCGCCCAGCGGCAGCACACGGACCTGGCCACCGGGCTGGGCTGCGAGCTGCTGCCGGACGGCTGCGTGCGGGTCGACCCGGCGCAGCGGACGACGGTCCCGGGCGTGTACGCGGCCGGCGACACGGCGCGGCAGGCCGAGCTGCCGGGCCCGACGCCGTTCGTGATCACCGGCGCGGCGGACGGCGCGAAGGCGGCGATCTGGCTGGAGCAGGAACTGTTCCGAGCGGACGTCGACGTGCCGATCCCGGGGTGAGCTCGCCCGCGTCGGCATTCCGGTGGAGATCCCTCCTCAGTGGCCGAACGGGGTCTCCGCCGCCCGGGGAAAGCACCCGCGCGACCGGGTGCGGTGCCATTCCGCTGGTTACCTTCGAGGCGTAGCAATCCCTCACCGAAAAGGACGTTTCCCGTGATGAGTGTCATCGAAACCGCCGCCGTCCAGCAGGTTCCCGCCGACGGTGGCGTGCTGGCGCCGCTGGACCTGTTCCGCAGCGTCTCGCCGACCAGCTGCGCCACCACCGTCGAGGGTGCGGAGCTGACCGCGCAGCTCGCCCGCATGGCGGGTGCCCACCGCGCCGCGGCCCACTGGGCCGAGCGTGCGGTCGACCTGGTCCGCGGCTTCGGCGGCAACGCGGTGGCCGACAGCGGCGTGGCCTGCGCCCCGTCGGGCAGCGTGGCGGTCACCGACCTGATCGCGGCGCGTTCCGCGCACTGCTGACCCCGCCCGCAAGCGGCCGCCCGGTGGATGCCCTCCCCACCGGGCGGCCTTTTTCGTTGTGCGGGAAGCAAAAAGCCGGGCATCCCACGCCACGCTCGAAGAGACGTGGTGCGAGATGCCCGGCAGCCGAGCCGAGATCAGGCGAACGACGTGCGCAGCGCGATCAGGTCGGTGGTCGACAGCTCACCGAACGACACGGCACCCTGGGCGGGCAGGCCGGCGGCGTCGTCGTAGCCGCCGAAGCCGTGCGCGCGCATCAGCGCCGCGGCCGCGCGGTTGGCCTCGGCGTGGTTCGTCGCCGCTTCCGCGGCGCGCAGCGCCGCCCAGCCGACCCGGGCGATGTCGCCGATGAAGCAGCTCACCGGCTTCTCGGCCTCGATGACCTGGAGCGTCCGCACCGCGGGGCCCTCGGCGAACAGCTTGGCCGCGGCGGTCTCAACAACGTTCATTGTGCATTCCTTCGTGATTGTCGGGAGTTCGACAGGAACAAAGGCTAGCGGCCGTCGAGCCATCGCGAATCCATCAACTTAAGGGCGCGATCCCGGGAATATTTCCGCGAAATCAACGGACTGTGGTGATGGTGGCCGGAGGCCGTCAGGCGATTTCCAGCACCACGCAGGTGAACGTGAACCCGCCGCCCACCCCGACGAGCACGACCTTGTCGCCGGACGCCACCAGCCGGTTGCGCAGCAGGTGGTCGAGGGCGTACAGGTGATCGCTCCCGCCCAGGTGGCCCAGCCGCAGGCCCAGCTCGAACAGCGTGCGCTCGCGGTCCAGGCCGAGCGGGCGCTCGTACCCGTGCTCGAACGCGTTGACCCCGACGAACGGCGGGACGACCCAGCGCGCCTGGGCGACGCTCGTGCCGGCTTCCGCCACCGCCGTCTCCGCCACTGCCCGCACCCCGGCCACGTGCGCCTGCACCACCGACGCCGGCGTCCGCGTGCCCGCGGCGAAGAACTGGCGGGTCCGCTTGCGCACCACCGCCGGGCCCTCGGCCGGACGGTCCCGGAAGGGCTCGTCGCCGCGCTGGAGGCCTTCCAGCGCAGGATCCGTCCGCGACACGCAGGACAGCACCCGCGCCTGCCCGCCCCCGCGGCCGAGGACCGCCGCCACACCGGCGTCGCCGAGCGCGATCTCGGGGTCGACTTCGAAGCGGTCGATGGCACTCTCGGGGAAGCGGTCGCCCACGGTGAGCAGGACGCGCGCGAAGTCGGGGCGTCCGGTCAACAGGCTTGCCGCCGTTTCGATCCCGGCCGCGGAAGTGTTGCACAGCGCCGAAAACTGCATCGACATCGCGGGTGCCTCGGCCAGCAGCCGGTCGGCGACCCAGCAGGACGCCGACCAGATGTCCAGCCCGGGGTAGGCCATCGCGCCGTGCAGGTGCGGCCCGACGGCGCCGGGACCGGCCACGGCCAGCGCCTGCCGCCCGGCCCGCTCCGCCAGCTCGGGACCGGAGAGCCCGGACCACGCCACGGACACGATCCCGGCGTGCGCCGTCACGTGTGCCGGGGCCGGCCGCGGTTCCCCCGCGTACCGGCCGGTGCCCTGGATCCAGACGTCGTCGAACTTCACCGCAGCTGCCCTTCTCCGAGTTTCAGTACCCGGTCGGCCCGCGCGGCGAGCCGTTCGTCGTGCGTCACCAGCAGGACCGCCAAGCCGCGGACCCGGCGGCGGTCCAGTGCGTCCAGGACGGCACCGGCGGTGGCCGCGTCCAGGGCCGACGTCGGCTCGTCGGCCAGGAGGACCCGCGGCCGCGCGGCCAGCGCCCTGGCCAGTCCGGCGCGCTGGCGCTGCCCACCCGAGCATTCGTCCGGCCGCCGCCCGGCGAACTCCGGGCCGAGCCCGGTTTCGGCGAGCAACCGGACGGCTTCCGCGCGCGGCCGCCGGATCCCGTGCAGCACCCGCAGCGGGCGGCCCACGGCGTCGGCCAGCGTGCGGGCCGGGTTCAGTGCGCCGTAGGCGTCTTGGGGGAGCAGTTCCACTTCGCCGGGCCGCGGCCGGCCCCAGCCTTCTCCCCTGATCAGGCCGGTACGCGCCAGGGTCCGCAGCAGGGTCGTCTTGCCCGCGCCCGACTTCCCGAGCAGGACGACGAGTTCGCCCTCGTGCAGTTCCAGCCCGCCGCCGCGGAACACCGGCTCGCCCACGCGGACGACCAGGCGCTCGACCGGCGCCGGTTCCTGCCCGAGATCGAGCACTTCGCCGGCGACCCGGGCCAGCCAGGCCCGGTCGTGGCTGACCACGACCGCGGTGCGCCCGGCGAGCGCGGCGGTGACGCGTTCGAGGGTCTCGCCGTCCAGCGCGCTGGTCGGCTCGTCGAGCACCAGGAGCTCCGGGTCCCCGGCCAGCGCCCGCGCCAGCGCGACCCGCTGCGCCTCGCCGCCGGAGATCTGGTGCGGGTACCGGCGGGCGACGCCGTCGGGCAGGCCCATCCGGTCCAGCAGCTCCCGCACGGCGCGGGAGTCGCGGCGTCGCAGCCCGTCGGCGACGCTGGAGCCGATGCGCCGCAACGGGTCCAGCGCGGGGTCCTGGCCGAGGAAGCCGACGTGCCTGCGGCGCCACCGCCGGGCCCGTGCGGTCCCCGGGCGGATGGCCGTGCCGCGGTGGACGAGCGAGCCGTGCCAGGACGTCGTGGCCGGCGGCAGGTCGCCGAGCAGCAGGCGCAGCAGGCTGGTCTTGCCCGCGCCGGAGGCGCCGGTCACGCCGAGCACGGTGCCGTCTCCGACGCGGACGTCCAGGTGCAGCTCCCGATCTCCGCCGCGCCAGGTACCTTCCAGCACCAGACCGTCTTTGGTGGACAGTCCGTTGTGGACGACATCGGGTTTCCGGGTGCGGCGGCGGCCGGCGAGGTCGAGGCCGAGGGTCACCGCGACGGCCAGCGCGGCGAGGGCGCCCGCCGGAGCCAGCACCGACCACGGGTTGAGGTCGGCGCCGGGCAGGTTTTCCCGCAGCATCGAGGCCCAGTCGGCGGCGGGTGGCGGCGGGCCGAACCCGAGCACGGTGACGGCGACGGCGAGCTGCAGCGCGGTCCCGATCCGCAGGCCCAGATCGGCGAGCACGGTCCCGGTGACGGCGGGCAGCAGTTCCCGCGGCGGGCTTTCCCCGTGGGCGACGGCGGCCTCGACGAACCCGGCCCGCCGCAGCGGCCGCGCGGTGGCGTGGACGACGCGCGCGGACATCGGCACGCCGAGCAGCAGGACGACGGCCGGCACGGCGGCCCAGTACGGAAGCACGACGGCACCGACGAGGACGAGCAGCAGGGCGGGAACCATGAAGACGGCACCGCTGAGCAGCGCGAGAAGCCGTTCCCCGGCAGCGCTCGAGGCGGCGGCGAGCCCGGCGAGGGTGCCGAGGGCGGTGGTCAGCACCCCGGACGGCAGGGCAAGGGCGAGCAGCCCGGCCCCGCCGGCGAGGGTCCGGGAGAGGACGTCCCGGCCGAGGACATCGGTGCCGAGCAGTCCCGCGCCGGCCGGGCTCCACGGAGGTCCGACGGTGGCGGCGGTGCCGGGGAGAAAGCCGCCGGCGAAGACGGCGGCGACGAGAACGAGGAGAACGGTGAGGGGCCAGCGGCGCTTCACCGCGCGCCCGCCTTCGCTATCCGGTCCGCCACGAACAGCGCCACGAGCACCACCACCGCGTCCACCAGGGCCACCGCCTGCACCACCGGCACGTCTCGGGTCGCCACCGCCGTGGCCAGCAGCTGCCCGAAACCCGGGTACGCCAGCAGTGACTCCACGACCGTCGTGCCGGCCAGGAGCGCGCCCGTCAGGATCGCCGCCCCCTGGGCCGCCGGGCCCGCCAGGTGCGGCAGCACGTGCCGCACCACCACTCTCGCCGGCGGCACTCCGCGCAACTCGGCGTCCACCACGAACGGGCGGGCGATGACGTCCGCCGCCGGGCCGCGGATCGATCTGGCCAGCCAGGCCGCCGACGGCAGCGCCAGCGCCAGTACCGGCAGCACCAGCACCGGCGGCTCCTCCCACGCCGAGCCGCCCACCGGCAGCAGTGACACCGCCGGCAGCCAGCCGAGGCCCGTCGCGAACACCAGGACCAGCCCGCTCACCAGCACCACCTCCGGCACCGACGCGAACGCCGCCACCGCCGCCGAAGCCGCCGCCCGGCGGGCCACCACGACCGCGCCCAGCACCCCGAGCACCACCGCCAGCACCCAGGCCGGGACCACGATCAGCGCGCTCGCCCCGAGCCGCTCCGCCAGCAGCGGCCCGACCGGGCGGCCGTCCACAAGGGACCGGCCGAAGTCGCCGTGGAGAAGCCCGGCCAGCCAGGAACCGAACCGCTCCCACAGCGGCCGGTCCAGGCCCAGCTCCGCGCGCAGCCGCGCCACCCGCGCCGGGTCCGCCTGGTGTCCCGCCAGGACCTGCGCCGCGTCCTGCGGCAACAACGCCGTGAGCAGGAAGACGCAGGTCAGCACCGCGGCCAGGGTGACCGCGGCCCGGGTCAGCGCTGCAGCCACACGCCGTCCAGGAAGACGCGGGCGAAGCCCGTCCCGGCCGGCAGGTTCCGCACCTGCGGCGCCGCGACCGTCAGCGACGCGCCGCTGCCCCACACCACCCAGCCGCCCTCGGCCGCCATGCGCTGCTGGATGCCGCGCAGCAGGCCGGCGCGCCGGGCCGGGTCCGTCGTGGCCATCGCCGTCGCGAAGTCGCGGTCCGTCGCCGGGTCCTTCCAGCCGGTTTCGTTGTAGCCGGCGGTGCTGAGCGCGGTCTGGCGGGCCCAGACCGGGAACGGCAGGTCGGTCGTGTAGCCGACGCAGAACGGCTCCACCGTGTAGACCTGCGTCCAGTACGTCTCGGGCGGGTGCTGACGCACCTCGACCGTGATGCCCGTCTCCCGCAGCTGGCCGGCCACGGCGGTGGCCGTCGACACCATTCCCGGGTACGCGGTGGTGGTGTGCAGCACGACCGAAAGCCCACCCGCGAGCGCCCGCGCCTTGGCGACGTCCCGTGCCGGGGCGGCGAGGTCGCGGGGGTACGACGGGTCGGCCGGGGCCGGCGCGTCGTTGCCCACCGCGCCGTAGCCGAGCAGGACCGTGTCGACCAGCGCCTGCCGGTCGACCGCCAGCTTCACCGCCTGCCGCGCCTGCGGCCTGTCGAACGGTGCCTTGTCCAGCCGCATCAGCAGCGGGTACGTGAGCGCGGCCGGCCGCGACGTCACGGCGAGCCGCCCGGTGCGCTCGGCGGCCTTGGCCGTCGCCGGGCTGACGTTCGCGGCGACGTCGATCACGCCCGACACCACCGCGACCGAAAGCGCCTGCGGGTCGGCGAACCCGCGGATCTCCAGCCCGTCGAGCGCGGGCCGCGGCCCCCACCAGCCGTCGTTGCGGACCAGCGCGATGCCCTGGGCGTCGGCCCGCGCGAGCTTGAACGGCCCGGACCCCACCGGGTTGTCGAACGTCTCGGTGCCCTCGGGGACGACGAACGTCACCCCGGCCAGCGTCCGCGGCAGCTCGGCATCCGGCTGGCTCGTCACGAGTTCGAGGACGTTGCCGTCCGCTGTGGACCGTCCGATGTCGACGGTGCCGAGCCGGGCGCCGTTCGCCGCCGCCTTGCTCGCGATGCGGCGCAGCGAGTACAGCACGTCGCGGGCGCGGACCGGGCGGCCGTCGGTGAACGCCGCGTCGGTGCGCAGCTGGAAGCGCCAGCGGGTGGCGTCCGGCGACGAGCTCCACGCCGTCGCCAGCCGCGGCGCCACCGCGCCGTTCTCCCCCGGCACGCACAGCACGTCGTAGAGCGCGGCCATCCGAACCCAGTCGGACTCGTTGAACAGCGTGCCGTGCGGATCGGCGACCGCGGTGGCGCCGCCCGCGGCGACCGTGCCGTACCGCAGGGTGCCGCCACCCGACGGCGCCGCGGTGGACTTCCCGCACGCCGCCAGCGCGAACGCGCCGGTCAGCGCCAGCGCGGCCCGGCGTGAGAACTCCCGGCTCACGCGGCACCCCCGAACCCGGACCAGTCGCCGGTCAGCGACGCCGTCACCCGCTCCTGCCACGGCTCGTCGCGCAGCACCGGGTGGTCGGTCGCGACCCGGACGTCCGCGACGTTCGTTTCGAGCAGCCGCGCGGAACCCCGCACCACCGTGTGGAAGCTCGCCGAGATCGTGCCCCCGGTGTCCTTTCCGGACCGGCCGAGCACGTCGAGCATGCTCAGCACCCGCAGGATGCCCGCCTGGGCGGTGAGCACGGCGGTGGCCGCGGCCCCGTCCGGCTTCGCGCGCACTGCCGTCGTGGCGATCCCGACGGCCGCCGACGCGAGCAGCGCGGCCTGGACCAGGTAGGGCTCTGGCGCCGACCGGGCCTCGCGGTGCTGCTCGGCCAGGTGACCGGCGAACGCGACGGCCGTCTCCGGGCACACAGTGCCGAGCGCGGCCAGCGCACGGCCGGTCTGCTCCCAGTTTCCGCCGCGCCGCGGAGCACCGTTGAGCGGGCTGCCGAGTAGTTGTTCGAGCACCTCCTTCCGCGGCACGGCGGGGTTGGCCGCGTCCGCGACGACCCCGGCCGGGAGGAGGTTCTGGGTGTAGAGCCAGTTGGGCAGCAAGTCAGAGTCCTGTCTTCTCGAGCGCGGCGGAAATGCTCGCCGCGACTTCGGTCACGGCGGGGTCGTGCAGGATCGTGTAGTGGTGGGCGTCGATTTCCCCGACCGTCAGCTCGCCCTCGACGTACGGCCGCCAGCCGAGCTCCGGTTCGTCGAAGGAGTCGTCGACGCCCATGCCGATCCGGCTGTTGCGCGGGGACACCACGCCCGCGCGCAGGAGCAGCACGGGCACGGTCTCGTCGAGCGGGCCGGCGTGGTGGTCGGCGAGGGCCCGCAGGTGCCGGGCGAACACCTCGAACCGCCGTTCGTCGACGGTCAGCCCGTCGGCCTCGAGGCGCCGCCGCAGCGCGTCGGCGCCGAGCCCGTCGCCGTAGTCGAACCCGAGGAACGACTCGACCGAACGCAGGTAGCGCAGCCGGGTCTCCTCCTCGCTCTCGCCGGCGTCGAGGCCTTCGAGGGCGACGATGCGTTCCGGGCTGTTGGCGTCGATCATCAGCAGCAGCGCGACTTCCTCGCCGTCGGCCCGCAGGGCGCGGGCGAGCTCGTGGCCGACCGTCCCGCCCATCGACCACCCGCCGAGCAGGTACGGGCCGTGCGGCTGGTGGCGCCGGACGACCCGCCGGTACCGCCGCACCATTTCCGGGATGTCCGCCGGCCCCGCGCCGTCCACCAGGCCGGGGTCGGTGAGCGCCACGACCGGGTTCGGCGCGTCGAGCCGCCGGGCCAGTTCGGTGTAGCAGAGGATGTCGCCGCCGGAGGGGTGCAGGAGGAACAGCGGCGTGCCGGTGCCCGGCTTGAGCGGGACGGCGACGGCGTCGTCGGCGCGCAGCACGCGGGCCAGCCCGGCGACGGTCGGGTCGGCGAGGAACTCCCGCGGCGGCACCGGCGGCCCGGCCAGCCTGCCGAGCATCCGGACCGCCAGCAGGGAATCCCCGCCCAGGGCGAAGAAGTCGTCCGATCGGTCCACTGAGGACACTCCGAGGAGGTCGGTCCAGAGCCGGGCGATCGCCTGCTCCGTCTCCCCCGCCGGGGCGCCGGCCTCGCGGCCACCGCGGGCTTCGACGGCGGCGACCGCGGCGGCACCGGACAGGCTCACGTGCTCGTCCCAGCCCCGGCCGGCGGCGAGCTCGCGCACCCGCGTCACGACGTCGAGGAACACGCGGTCCACCAGGTCGGCGCCGAAGAGGTCCTCCACGACGGCGACGTTGAGCACCAGCTCGCCGGCCAGCTCGAACACCCGCAGCTCGAAGTACACCTGCGGGGTCCGGATGTGCTGGACGTAGTCGGAGACGTCGACGCGGCCCAGCGGCCCGGCGGTCTCCGGGCGCTCCCCGCCGACGGCGGCGGCCATGCCGAGGGTGCTCTGGAAGACGAACGGCGCCACCGGCCGGGTGCTGCCGCGCCGCCGGGCGAGTTCGCGGGCCACCTCCACGCCGCTGACCAGGTTGTGCGCCAGCGACTGCGTGAGCTCGCCGTGCACGCCGCGCGCCAGGTCGGTGAACGCGCCGCCGTCGCCGAGGTCGATGCCGAGCAGCGCGGTCGAGGAGAACGCGCCGATCGTGCGGTCGACGTCCGGGTGCAGCGGCAGCCGGTTGGCCTGCAGGCTGTTGAGCAGGAACCGGCTCTGCCCGGCGGCCCGCGCCAGCGCGACCGCGTAGGCCGCGAGCAGCACCGCCGTCGGGGTCAGCTCGCGCCGGGCGCACTCGGCACGCAACGCTTCCCACTCGGGCAGCCGCTTTTCGCGGGCGGCCATGAGGCTCGCCGAGACGGCCCGTGGTTCGGTGCGCAGCGGCACGTCGGGGGCGGCGGGCAGCGTGTCGAGGCGCTGCCACCACCAGTCGCGGTCCGCGGCCCATTCGTCGCCCGCGCGGATCTCGGCGAGCGCCGCCGCGTAGTCGCCGAAGTCGACGAGCAGGGGCGGCAGGACGGTGTTGGGCTCGGCCACGTAGGTCAGCAGCTCGCGTTCGAAGACCGCGGCCGACCAGCCGTCCATGACGAGCAGGCTGAAGGAGGTGAACAGCCGGCCCCGGCCGCCGGGCAGCAGGACCAGGCACATGTGCAGGCCCGGGCCGGTCACCGGGTCCGGCCCGTGGGTGCCCATCCGGTCGCGGATGGTCCGGAGTTCGCTGTGTTCGCCGTCGGGGCTGTCTCGCAGGTCGACGACGTCGAGGTGGATCTCGGCGTCCGGCTGGAGACGCTGGGTGCCGTCGGGCAGGATCCGCGCCCGCAGCATCGGCTGGTGCGCGGTGACGCGGCGCAGGGCATCGGCGAGCGCGGCGGGAGCGCGTTCGGCGTCCACTTCGGACAGGGCGACGTCGGTGCAGACGTGCGCGGAGTCGTAGGACAGCTCCCAGCCGCCCTGCTGGCCGACGAAGTAGGCCTGCTGGAGCGGGAGGAGACCGAACGGTTCGGCCGCGTCCAGCCGGCGTTGGACGCGGGTGGCGAGCGCGCGCGGCGCGGGACCGTCGGCCGAGCGGACCCGCACGACGGCGGCAAGCTCGGCGAGGGTGGCCTCGGCCCGGATTTCGGCGGGCGCGAGGACGACCGTGAGCCGCTGCCGGATGAAGGACGCCATCCGCACGGCGAGCAGGGAGTCACCGCCCGCGGCGAGGAAGGAGGTGTCCGGGTCGATGCCGGCCGGGTCGAGATCGAGCAGCTCGCCCCAGATCGCGGCGAGGGCCCGTTCGAGGGACTCGGCCTCGGCCTCGCCCGGCGAAGCGCCCCAATGTGGCCTTGGTTGCGTTGAACGCACCGAAGGCCACATTGGGGCGCTGGGGTCGGCCTCGCCGGGTTCGGCTGTGGTCCAGTCCGTGTCGGCCAGCTTCTCCAGCCAGGCCACGTACCCGGCGAACGCGCGGTCCGCCTCGGCCGCGTCCAGGGACGTCTCCGCGACGTCCCACTGCAGGATCAGCTCGCCGTGCCGCTCGTAGGCCTGGTGGTCGAGCCACACCTGCGGTGTCTGGCTGACCCCGTGCACCACCGGGCCGAGCCACTCCGTGTCGTGCGGCTCGCCGCCGAGGGTGTCCAGGCCGAGCATTCCCGTGAACACCACCGGGACGTTCCGCTGCCGACCGGTGCGGCGGGCTTGCTCGGCCAGCACCTCCAGCCCCGAGAACGCGCTGTGGTCGAGGTCGTCGAACAGCCGGGCCTGCGCCGCGGCGGCCCGCGCGGCGAACCCCGCCAGCCCGCGCCGGTCGGCTTCGAACAGCAGCAGCGACGAGAACTCCCCGACGATCCCGTCGTGGCCGGCCGGGCGGTCGAACACGGTGAGCGTCAAGCAGAAGTGGTCGCTGCCGGACCACTCGGCGAGCACGTCGGAGTACGCCGCCAGCAGGACGGCGGTCGGCGTGACGCCCGCGGCCGCCGCGCGCTCGCGGATGCCGGCCCAGCGGTCCCGGGAAAGGATCGCGCGGCGCCGGCCGAACCGCGGCCGCTCGCCCGCGTCGCGGACCGGCAACGGCGGTGCCGCCGGCAGTTCGCGGGCCCGCCAGTACTCCGCGGCCCGGCGGTGCCCGGCACTCCCCCGCCGCTGTTCGAGGGCGGCCACGCACTCGGCGAACGTCGTCGCCGGTACGGGCAGCTCGGCGTCCGGGTCGGCGTAGAGCGCCCGCAGTTCGCGGTCGACGATCAGGTAGCTCGCGGAGTCGCACACCAGCACGTCGACCGACAGCAGCACGCGCTGTTCCCCACCCGGCAGCCGCGCGACGTGCGCCTCGATCAGCGGCCAGCGGCCGGGGTCGGCGACCCGCCGCGAAAGCCGTTCGCGCAGCTCGGCCAGGCCGGCTTCGGTGACGTCGTGGACCGGCACGCGATAGCCCGGCACCTCGGGCAGCACCAGGTTTTCGCCGTCGGCGGTGACGACCGACCGCAGCATCTCGTGCCGCGCGATGACGCGGTTCCAGGCCCGTTCGTAGCGTTCGACGTCGAGGCCGGGCGCCAGGTGTTCGAGGTAGAAGTGGCAGGCGACCTCGCCGAGCCCGTACCCGGCCGAGCGGCCGACCCAGTAGGCGTGCTGGACGCGGGTGAGCGGGAACGGCCCGCCGGCCGGGCCCACGACCGCCGCGGCGGGTTCTTCGGACGTCGCGCCGTCGGCGGCCGGCACGATCTCCGCCGACCCCACCTCGGCCGCGCGGGCGATCGCCGCAGAGCCGGCCTCGTCCCCCGCCGCCGCGACCAGCTCCGCCAGGCCCGCGACCGTCGGCCGGGCCAGCAGGTCGCGCAGCCGCAGCGTGATCCCGTGGTCGTCGCGCAGGCGGGCGAGCACCCTCGTCGCCAGCAGCGAGTGCCCGCCCAGCGCGAAGAAGTCGTCCTCGCGGCTGGTCACCTTCTGCCCCAGTGCCTCGCTCCACACCTGGGCCACCAGGCGCTCGGCCGCGTTGGCCACCGCCGCGCCCCCGGCCGACGCGCGGACCGTCCGGCTCGCCAGCGCCCGCGACCGGCTGTTGAGCTCCGCCGGCGACACCGCCACCTGCGCCGGAGAGTCCACCGTCGCCAGGCGCAGCAGCGCGGCGAGCGCGTCCGTGCTGTCCAGTGCGTGGCGCATCGTCAGCTCCGCCGCCGATTCGCGCTCGGCCTCGGTGCCGAACCGCCAGCGGTCCCAGTCCACCGCGAGCCACGTCGCCGCCGAGCCGCGCATCGCGTGGGCGAACCCGTCCACGAACCGGCTCGCCGCCACATACGCGCCGAGGCCGAAGCCGCCGATCGTGCCCGCCGCCGAGGACATCAGCAGCACCCGCCGCACCGGCCGGCCCTCGACCGCCGACCGCAGCGCCACCACGCCCGCGACCTTGGGCGCCAGCGAGCGCAGTGCCGTCTCTTCGTCCACTTCGGACAGAGTGGCCAGCTCGACGACGACCGGGGCGTGCACGAGCAGGTCGATCCGGCCGTGCTCCTCGATCACCCGGTCCACCAGCTCGGCCAGCGCCGCCGCGTCGGTCACGTCGACGGCCTCGACCCGCACGCCGGGCACCGGACGCGGGTTGCGCGACGCCAGCACGACGTGCGCCGGCCCGTCGTCCAGCAGCCGCCGGGCCAGCGCCCGGCCGACGTTGCCGAGCCCGCCCGTCACCACGACCACCGGTTCGGCCGGCAGCGACCCCGCCGGGCCGGGCCGCCACGGCTCCCACTGCCGCAGCCACCGCTTCCCGCCCCGCACCGCCAGCTCCTGCGCGCTGTCCCCGGCCAGCAGGTCCGCGACCTCGGCGAGCACCGCCCGCGCGTCGGGTTCCGGCGTGACGTCCAGGGTGCGCCACCGGACGCCGGTTTCCTGGCCGAGCACCCGCGGCAGGCCGCGCACCCCGGCCGCGACCGGGTCGACGTCCTCGGTGCCGATGACGGCCTCGCCGTGCACGGTCAGCTGCAGCACCGGCAGGTCGCCCAGCTCCCGATAGCCGACGACGACCTCGGCGAGCCGCCACATCTCGTCCCCGGTCGCCGGTGTCGCCCTGGACCCTGCCGGCGGGGCCACGACCACGGCGACCGGGTCACCGTCGCCCGAAGCGGCGCGCACCGCGTCCGCCCACGGGCCGTCGCCGACCACCCGCACGCTCGGCGCCGCCGCGGCCAGCGGCGGCAGCTGCCGCCAGACCGGCAGTTGCAGGGGCTCGCCCGGGCTCGCGAAGTCGGTCACCCGCGGCGCCGGCTCGACCCAGTACCGTTCGCGCTGGAACGCGTAGCCGGGCAGCGGCACGCGGCGGCGGCCCGGCCGGTGCGGGGCGGCCGGCGAGACGTCGACGCCGAGGGCCCACAAGCGGCCGAGCGCGTCGAGTGCCGCGGCCCGGCCGTCGCCGCCTTCGTCCGGACGCGGGAACGTCGTGACCGACGGCCCGCGGCGCGCGGCCAGCGACGCGAGCATCCCGCCCGGCCCGACCTGCACGAGCACGGCGTCCGCACCGCATGCGGTGTCGAGTGCCGATGCGAACCGGACGGTCCCGCGCAGGTGCCGCACCCAGTGCTCCGGGTCGGCAGGGTCGCTGCCGGGCAACGTCGTGATCAGCGGAATCTCCGCCGGCCGCGGCGCAAGCCGGGCCGCCACCGCGCGCAACGCGGGCATGGCGGGTTCGACGAGCCGGGAATGGGCGGCGACGTCGACGCCGACCCACCGCGCGCGCACGCCGCCGGCCGCCAGCTCGGCGTGCAGCCGCTCGACGTCCGCGCGGGCGCCGGACACCGCGCAGGCGTCCGCGGCGTTGACGGCGGCGAGGTCCAGTCCCGGGTGCCGGGCGAGCAGGCCGAGCACCTCGGCCTCGCCGAGCGGGACGGCCAGCATGCCGCCGCCGTCGAGCCCGGTCATCAGCCGCGACCGTTCGGCGACCAGCCGGGCGGCGTCCGCGGCCGTCAGCACCCCGGCGACGACCGCCGCGGCGTACTCGCCGACGCTGTGGCCCAGCACGGCGTCCGGTCGCACGCCCCAGCTTTCCAGCAGCCGCGCCATCGCGACGGACGCGGTGAACAGCGCGGGCAGCCCGAGGCCGGGGTCGCGGGCCGCGCCGTGCGCCGGGTCGAGCAGCACGGCCCGGACCTCGGCGGGGAAGAACGCGGCCAGCTCGTCGACCGCCTCGGCGAACACCGGTTCGTCGCGGTGCAGCCCGGCGGCCATGCCCGCGTACTGCGCGCCGCCGCCGGGGAAGCCGAACACGATCCGGGGCGCGCGGGAGCCCGGCGAGGTCACCGGCGCGGCCCGCAGCGCCGCCGCGAGGTCCTCGCCCGGCGCGACCGCGACGGCGGCCCGGACCGGGAACTCCTTGCGTCCCACGGCGAGGGTGTGGGCGACGTCGGCGGGGTCGCCGGCGAGCCCGCCGGCCAGCGCCGCGGCGGTCGCCCGGCAGGCTTCGGCCGTGGCCGCCGAGACGACGACCAGCTGGGCGCGCGGGTCCGGGACGGCCGCCACCGGTGCCGGCGCCTCGCCGAGGACGACGTGGCAGTTCGTCCCGCCGATGCCGAACGAGCTGACCCCGGCCCGCCGCGGGCCGTCGGCGGTCCACGGCTCGGTCTCGGTGACGATCCGGAACGGCGAGCCGTCGAGCCCCAGCTCGGGGTTGACCGGCGTGGCGTGCAGTGACGCCGGGATCGTGCGGTGGGCCAGTGCCAGGACGGTCTTGATGAGCCCGGCGACGCCGGCCGCGGAGTCGGCGTGCCCGATGGTGCCCTTCACCGAGCCGAGCCCGCACCACGGCGCGCCGGCCGGGCCGAACACCCGCCGCAGCGCCTGCACCTCGATCGGGTCCCCCAGTACGGTTCCCGTGCCATGTCCCTCCACATAGGACACGTCAGTGGGGTCGACGCCCGCCACGGCGAGGGCCTCGGCGATGGTGCGGGCCTGCCCTTCCGCCGACGGTGCGGTGAACCCGGCCCGGCGGGCGCCGTCGTTGGCGACCGCGGAGCCCAGGAGCACGGCGTGCACGTGGTCGCCCGACGCCAGCGCGTCCGCGAGCCGCCGCAGCACGACGACGCCCGCGCCCTGGGTGAACACGGTTCCGCGAGCGGCCGCGGAGTACGGCCGCGTGACGCCGTCGGCCGAGAAGGGCCCGTCCGGCACGTGCAGGTAGCCGCGGCCCTGCGGTACCCGCAGCGAAACCCCGCCGGCGAGCGCGGTGTCGCACTCCCCGGCCAGCAGCGACTGCGCGGCGACGTGCACGGCGACCAGGGAGGTCGCGCACGTGGCGCCGACCGCGATCGCCGGGCCGGTGAACCCGAACCGGTGCGCGGTGCGCAGCGGCAGGTAGTCCGCGACGTTGCCGGTGTGCAGCTGCAGGCTGCCCGCCGGGTCGGCGCCGCCGAGCGGGTCGAACCGGTGCGCGAGGTTCGTCGCCAGGTAGGCCGAGAGCGCGGCCCCGGCGAAGGTGCCGACGACTCCCGCGTCCCGGCCGCCGGCGTGCCCGGCGTGTTCGAGGGCGTGCCACGCCGTTTCGAGGAACACGCGCTGCTGCGGGTCGAGCAGCTCGGCCTCGGCGCCGGACAGGCCGAACGGCGCCGGGTCGAACCGGTCCTGGTCGTCGATCAGGCCGCCGACCGGGACGTAGGCCGGGTTGCGCCGCAACGTCTCCGGCACCCCGCGCGCCGCGAGGTCCGCGTCGTCGAACCGGGTCAGCGCTTCGCGGCCCTCGGCGAGCAGGCGCCAGAAACCGTCCGCGTCGGGGGCACCGGGGTACCGGCAGGCGAATCCGACGACGGCGAGGGGATCAGTCATCAACCATTCCTTGGCAACGAAGGGGAAACGTCAGACACGGCCGACGAACAGGTACTGCCCGATCCGGCCGAGCGGGTGTCCGGGCGGCGGCAGGCAATCGGCGTGGAAACCCGCTGCCCGCAAGGAGTCCAGCCACTCCTCGCGGCTGGGGAAGATGCGGTCGGTGCCCCGGCGGAAGTCGGTGAAGTCCGCGTCCGGGTCGGTGGCCGGCGGCGACATGAGGAACTGCATGGAGGTCATCAGCTGGTGGTGCTCGACGGTGGTGTCGACGAAGACCAGCGCGCCGCCGGGCGCGATCAGCTTCCGCAGCCCGGCCAGCGCTTCGGTCGCGTGCCGGGCGTTGTGCAGCACGTTCGCCGCGAGCACCACGTCGAAGGATTCCGGGGCGTGGCCTTGGGCGGCGAAGTCGCCGTTGACGTCGAAGAGGCCGTAGCGGACCCAGTCGTAGGCGGCGAAGCGGTCCTTCGCCGAGGACAGGAAGAACCGCGAGACGTCGGTGAAGAGGTAATCCGGCCGGCAGGCGGCGAGCGCGGGCAGCACCACCGCGCTCGTGCCCCCGACGCCGGCGCCGATCTCCAGCACGCGCAGCCCCGGCCGCGCCAGCGACGCGACGACCTCGGCGGCCGCCGCGTTGGCGTACCGGCTGGCCACATTGCGCTGGTAGACGTCGTCGGCGACGTCGAGGTCGGCGTCGGCGAACAGCAGGGCCTGCAGGGAAATCTCGTCGCGCAGCAGCTCCGGCAGGTAGGACACGCTGAGCTGGAAGAACCGGGCGAGGCCGGCCCCGTGCTCGAGCCCGCGCGCGGCGGTGTCCAGCTCGGCGCGAGCCCGCTCGACCTCGGCGGCGGTGACCGGACGACGCAGCCGGTACCGGCCGGCTTCGACCGTCGCGAGGTCGTGGGCGACCAGTGCCCGCAGCCAGCGCCGGACGATCCGCCGGTGCCGCGGGGCGACCCGCGTGGCCGCGTAGACCTCGTCGAGGTCGTGGGCGCCGGTCAGGCCGTGGCGCCCCAGCGTGAACACGATCGCCAGCAGCGCCACCGCGTCGAGCCGGTCCACCAAGGCCGCGAGGCCGTCCAGATCGGCACCTGCGACGGCGCGTTCGCCCGCCGCGTGCCCGCTTCCCGAGATCACCCGGCCACCCTAGATGATAATGATTTTCATTTCAATGTACGGTCTGCGGAAGTCTCCCGGCGTTCGGCGGGGAGCCGGACGCGGATCCAGGTGCCGCGCTCGCCCGGCCGGACCGAGACCGTCCCGGCGCAGGCGGTGACCACGGAGTGCACGATGCTCAGCCCCAGGCCGGCACCGCGCTCCTCCGGCGGCCGCTGTCGCGCCTCGTCGCAGCGGAAGAACCGCTCGAAGACGCGCGAGCGGTCCGCCTCGGCGATCCCCGGCCCGTCGTCGACGACGTCGAGCACGGCGTCCGTTCCCTCGGTGCGCAGCACGACTTCCGCGCGCGTCCCGGCCGGCGTGTGCCTGCCGACGTTGGCCAGCAGGCAGGACACCGCCTCCCGCAGCCACGGCTCGGCGCCCGTCACCACGGGCGGTTCGCCCTCGCAGCGGTAGCGCACCGGGTGCCCGGGGTGGGCCGCCCGGCTCGCTTCGACCGCTTCCCGGCACAGCGCGTCCAGCTCGACCGGGCCGGGGTGCTCCGGACGGCCTTCGTCGATCCGCGCGAGCAGCAGCAGGTGGTCGGCCAGCGCGGTCAGCCGCCGTGCCTCCCGCTCGACCTCCCCCAGCGCGTGTTCGCGGGCGTCGCGGTCGGCCAGCACTCCCAGCCGCAGCAGCTGGGCGTAGCCGATGATCACGGTCAGTGGCGTCCGGAGCTCGTGGCCGGCGTCGGAGACGAACCACCGCAGCCGATCGTCCGTTTCGGACAGCCGGGCGACCGGCTCCGGCGCCCGCGACGTCCGCCGGAGCAGCGCGGTCGCGACCACCGCCACCAGCACGCACACCACCGCGCCGGCGGCGAGCATCGCGCCCGCCGTCCGCACCGCGACCGCGATCTGCCCGCTCAGCGCGCGGGCCGTGATCACGAACGCGCCGCCGCCGACCCGGTCGACGACGCCGTAGAAGCGGCCGAAGAACCGATGCTCCCCGTCGGCGGCGGCCACGCGCAACGCCGCCGGGCCGGGCACCGGGAACCCGGCGGCGCGGACGCCGATCCGCTCGGCCACCGCGCCGTCGGGCCGCACGAGGAGGACGACGCCCTCCTCGTCGCCGTCGGCCGGATTCGGGGTCGCTTCGCCACCCCCGAGCCGGGCGACCTGGTACATCCGGCTCGCGTCGATCAGCTCGCGGTTGCGGATCTGCTGGTAGACCACCAGCCCGCCGACGGCGAGAAGGTTCATCGCGCACACGGTGACGAGCGCGACCAGTACCCCGGTGCGCACCAGACGACGGTGCGGCGACCGCGGGCGGCGGCGGTGCCCGATCATGCCGGACCGGTCACCGCGGACCCGTCACGGCCGCGAACTGCGCCCGGACCGCCCTCGCGTGCGCCGTCGTCATCGCGATCGCCAGCACCTGCAGGCCCGCCGGCTTCACCGGGTCGTACCCGGTCAGCTGCCCGATCCGCTTCAGCCGGTAGTCGAGGGTGCTGCGGTGCACGATCAGCTCCGCGGCCGCACGGGTGCGGTTGCCGTCGGCCCGGACGAACGCCCGCAGGGTGCCGGCGAGCCCGGGCCCGGCGAGCACCGGCTCGATCAGCCGGCGCAGCTCCGCCTCGATCGCCGGGTGGCGCAGCGCCGCGTACTCGACCGCGAAGTCCTCCAGCCGGTGGACCCCGGCGGGCGCGCCCGAACCCGCCGCCAGCGCCACGACGTCACCGGCGGTGGCCGCGGCCGCCGGGACCTCGGCCGTCCGCGCCCAGTACGGCGCCACCCACGCCGCCGGGAGCGCGGCCCGCAGCCCGGCCGCCAGCTCCGGGCCCCGGCCCGGGCCCGCCTCCGGCACAAGCAGGAAGCCCGCGCTCCCCCGCGCCAAAGCCACCCCGCCCAGGGTGGGCAGCCGGTCGAGGACGCCGTGGCCGCACCGCACCGCGAGCACCTGGTAGGAGGCCGCCGCGCCCGGTACCCGCTGCCCGGACAGCAGGGCCGCCGCGAGCTGTTCGCCGTCGAGCGGGGCCGCCGCCGGTGACCGGGCGTGCCGATGGAACCCGCCGGCCAGGCCGCGAGTCACGGCGTGCCCGATCCGCACGACGTCCTTGAGGCGGCCCGAGGACACCGGTCGCGTCCCGGCCGCGCGCTCGACCGCCCAGGCCGTCAGCCGGCCGACGAGCACGAGCAACGGGTCCGGCCGCACGCCCGCGGCAGCCAGCGCGCTGCCGGCCCGGGCCGTCTCCTCGGCCTCGCGGGCCGACGTCCACGCCCGCTGGTCGGCCGAAACGAGGGCGGCGACCGTGGCGCCGAGCAGCCGCCGCACGACGGC
Source organism: Amycolatopsis sp. MtRt-6 (assembly GCF_017308975.1). Taxonomy (GTDB): domain Bacteria; phylum Actinomycetota; class Actinomycetes; order Mycobacteriales; family Pseudonocardiaceae; genus Amycolatopsis. The sequence continues at coordinate 37,205 of NZ_JADWPD010000029.1, forward strand.
CCGCGTCTCCCGGGGCTGCTCCTCGATCGCGGTCACGACCTCCGCCCGCAGCTCGGCCGGGAGCCCGGCGACCGCCGGGAAGGCCGTCCGCGCCCAGGACGTCCCTTCGGGCATGAAGGCCGCCTCGGCGCGGATCGACGTGCTGGTCATCCTGCTGCCTTTCTCCACGAGCCGAAATCCACTCCACGTTATCGGTTCGAGACCGACCGTTCATTGCGCGGACACCGGAACATTCTTCGACGAAATCGAGTCACCGGAATCAGCCGGAGCCGCGTTCGCCGGACGGCCGTCCGCGGACCGCGGAGCTACCGAACGAAATGTCCGGTACGGGCGATTGCCGGAACGTGGCCGCGGAACCCCGCACCTCGGGCACTTGCCGACGAATCCCCTGGACCACACCACTTTCGAAATGGTTCAATTGACCTACCGCACGGCCACCGGTGAATTCGGGCACACTTCTTGCCCAGAAGCACAGCCATTTCCAGCACGAGCGGGGCGCTTACGCAAATCGCTGAAACCTTTCCCGATGACTCTGATTACCCCGCCGATCGGCCCCCGCTAGATTCGGCACACCCATCCGCGAATCCACAGGTCAGAACCGGGGGTCATGTCATGACCACAACGCTGCGCCCCGAGCCGGGCCTCGTCGCCCCAGCCGATCTCGCCGCAACCCTCTGGGCGGACGTCGCGCCGATCCTGCGCGACGTACCGGAACCACTCGACGCGGCACTGCACTCGCTGCTGCGGTCCGTCATCCCGCTGATGACGTCGGCCGCGGACGGCGACGACCGGTGGTCGGAGGAAACGGCCACCCGGATCCGCCAGCACGTCGCGAAGATCGCCGACGCCACCACCGACGTCACCCCCATCGTCGGGATGGTCAGCGAACTGACCTCCCGGGTGCTCCACGTCGTGATGTCCGGGGCGGGCACGCGCCCGGCCGCCTCGCCGCGGACGGTGTCGGCGGCCGGCAGCAGGCTCGTCGCCGAACTGCTCGCCGGGGCCCACCACACCACGACGCGGAAGCACCGCGGCACCCTCGCCAAGGGCCGGTCGCAACGCGCGCAGGAACTGCTCCGCGGCATCCGCACCGAAGCCGACGACGACTACGACCTCGCCCCCGCCTACGCGGTGGTCGCCGTGCACTGCGGCGAACCGCTCGACACGGCCGTGCTGACCGGCACGTTCGACCAGGTCGCCCCGGACGGGGCACTGACCGCACTCGGCCCGGCGGGCGGCTTCGCGCTACTGCCGGCCGGCGACGAAGCCCGCGCGGCACAGCTCGCCCGGCGCGCGCACGCCGGGTTGCCCGGCCGGGTGTGGATGTCGGTGTCGTGGCGTCCGCGCGGCGAAGTCGCCTGGGGCCGCCAGGAAGCGGGCAAGGTGCTGTCCCTCGCGCTGGCCGCCGACCACGAGCCCGGCGTCTACCTGCTGGAGGACCTGCTCGTCGAGTTCGCCGTCGCCCGCGAGCCGACGGTCAGCGACAACCTGGTGCGGATCATCGAGCCGCTGCTGCAGCACCCCGCCCTGCTCGAGACGCTCAAGGTCCTGGTGGCGACCGACGGCAACCGCAGCCAGGCCGCGGAACGGCTCATCATCCACCGCAGCACGCTCGATTACCGCATCCAGCGCATCGAGCAGCTGACCGGTCTGCACCCCGGCAGCGTCCGCGGGATCAACGTCCTCAGCGCGGCCTTGACCGCGCACGCCGTGGCGGCGCAGGCCGACCGGCCGGGCACCCCGAAACCCCGGGCCGGCGGCAATTCATGAGCAGTATTCATATTGCCGCCACGGCCGGCCCGCACAATTTCCCGAATACTTCTCACGTCTCGCGCGGGACCCGCGGCCGAAGATGAACTCCCGATTCCGCCCGGGTTTCCGCGAGCACGGCCGAAGGAGGTGACCCCGGTGCCCGGATGGTCCCCGGAACCGGCGATTCCCGCACCGCCGCGCGGCCGGTTGCTGGTGGCCGACGACGAGGTGAGCATCGCCGCGATCCTGTTCACCACGTTCCAGTTCCTCGGCTACGACGTCGTCACGGCCGGCACCGGCCGGGAGGCGCTGCGGGCCGCGGCCGCCGCCGCGCCGGACGTCGTGCTGCTCGACGTGATGCTGCCGGACTTCGACGGGTTCGAGGTCTACCGGCGGCTGCGCGCCGCCGACGTCACGGCGCCGGTCATGTTCCTCAGCGCCCGCCAGTCCACCGACGACAAGGTGCACGGGCTCACCCTGGGCGGCGACGACTACGTCGCCAAGCCGTTCGACATCAAGGAACTGGTCGCCCGGGTGGAGGTCCTGCTGCGCCGCAGCGCGCACCCGGCACCGTCCGGCGCCCGGCTGCAGGTCGGCAGGCTCGAGCTCGACCGCGCGACGCGCGAGGTGTGGAAGGACGGGACGCCGGTCCAGCTGTCGGCGACGGAGTTCGACCTGCTGTGCCACCTCATGGCGAACCCCGGCAAGCCCGTGTCCAAGGCGGACATCCTGGCCGCGGTGTGGGGCCACGGCGCCCCCGGCGACTTCGGGGTCGTCGAAACCTACGTGTACTACCTGCGGCGCAAGCTCGGCCAGGAGCTGATCCGCACGGTGCGCAACTTCGGCTACCTGATCAGCGCCTGAACCGGAGAACGAAGACGGGCCCGGCGTCACACCGGGCCCGTCCGTTCGCGCCGGTACCGGTCAGAACCGGCCGTCGCGCAGTGCCACGAGGTCGTCGCCCGACAGCACGGACGCCTGGCCGGGGACGGCCGGGGCCTCGCCCTCGGCGAACGAACCGCCGTTGTGGTGGGCCCGGTAGTAGTCGACCCCCTTCTGCACCGCCCAGTTGGCGATGAAGGCGGCACCGGCACCGTTGAAGGCGGCCCAGAAGCAGGACACCGGCGCGGCGCCGACCACCATCTCCAGCGGCTGGAGGGAGTCACCGACGTTGACGAAGGACTCGACCGAGTTCATTGCGTTCTCCACATTCTTCGATGATTGACAATCGGCTCGGAACCACGGGGTTTCGCCCGTGTTCCCATTCCTGCCCGGGAACCGGTCAGAACCGCGCGGCGAGCAGGTCGAGCAGCTCGTCGCTCGAGGACTCGCCGGCCCCGGCCGGTCCGCCGACGGCGGGGACGAAGTGGCCGCCGCCGTGGCGCGCGACGTACCAGTCGACCGCCTTGTCGATGGCGTAGTTCACGCCGATGCCGACGAAGGCGCCGGCGAAGACGGCGGGCGTGCAGACGACCGCCATCGCCGGGGTCAGCACCTCCAGCGGCTCGGGCGAGCCGCCGGAGTTGGCGAAGGACTCGATCTGGGTCATTCGATTCACCTTACGTTCTGCCGAAAGGGGCTTTGTTCGGGGAAGCAGCCGAGCTCCTCGCCTGCTCGACAACGCGACACTATCCCGCCGGCGGGAAACGTCACATCCACCGGAATACCTATTCGCATTCGTCGACATTCCGAACAAACGGCAACCGATTCCACGAAAACACGAAGCGCGGCACGGTGTTCGGTGTTCCGCGGAAGAACATCCGCGCATCGCGGAGTGGTTCACCCGGTCGGCCGAACGTCTACACTGGACACACTTTGTCCTGGACGGAAAGGCCCGCCGTGACGACTGCCGAGCGGCCGCCGAGGTCACTGCGCACCAAGCTGGTGGTGACCGTGCTGACCGCGACGTCGATCGGGCTGGCCGCCGCGCTGGTGATCACGATCGTCGGCGTGCACTCGTTCATGCGGTCCCGCCTGGAGAAGCAGGTGACCGAGTACCTGACCGGGCTTTCCGAGTACCTGGCGATCCCGCCCGAAGCCCGCAAGCTGGCCCCGCGGCCGGCGCAGCGCGGCGTGTGCGCGGCCATGATCGTCACATCGTCCGGGCAGCTCGAACAGTACTGGGGCGCGCAGCCGGCCAAGGTGCCCACCCCGCCGGCCGGCCTCCTGCGTTCCATGGCCGCCGACGGCGCCATCGTCCCGCTGCCCGGCTCGACGTTCCTCGGGATGGCCCGGCAGCTGCCGGACGGCAGCTACGTCGTCGGCGCGGTGTCCTCTGAGGACTACGACCAGATCGCGCGCCGGATCGTGTTCGCCGGCTGCCTGGTCGCGCTGATCGTGCTGACCGTGCTCGCCCTCGTCCTGCTCCAGCTGAGCAAGAGGTGGCTGCGGCCACTGGAGTCCGTCGTCGGCACGGCCCGGTCGATCGCCGACGGAGACCTGTCGCAACGCGCCGAAGTCGCCGACTCGACGTTCGAGGCCTACAGCCTCACCCGGTCGTTCAACACCATGGTGTCCCGGCTGCAGGATTCGTTCGACCTGCGCGAGTGCGCCGAGCTGCGGTTGCGCCGGTTCGTCGCGGCGGCCGGGCACGAGCTGCGCACCCCGCTGTCGGCGATCTCCGGCTACGCGCAGCTGGCCCAGCTCGGCGCGCTGGACGAGCCGGAGAAGTTCCACGCCGCCATGCGCCGCGTGGGCGGGGAAACGAAGCGGATGACCGCGCTCATCGACGAGCTGCTGCTGCTCGCGGAACTCGACCGGGGCCGCCCGTCCGAGGCGGAACCGGTCGACCTCGGCCCCCTGTGCGTCGACGCGGTGCACGACGCGCAGGCGGCCGCCCCCGAGTGGGAGCTGCGGCACGACATCGACCCCCGCCGCGAGTACCCCGTCGTCGGCGACGCGTTCCGGCTGCGCCAGATCGTGACGAACCTGCTCGCCAACATCAGGGCCCACACGCCGAAGGGCACCAAGGCGCAGGTGTGGCTGTCCACGACGGGCACGGAGCACGTGATCGACATCCTCGACGACGGCCCCGGCATCGACCCCGCCCTGCACGAGCGGGTCTTCGAGCCGTTCTTCCGCGCCGGCCCCCAGCGCACGCCGGGCAGCGGGCTCGGCCTGAGCATCGTGGCCGAGCTGGTGCACCACCACGACGGCACGATCCGCGTGCTGCCCACCGACACCGGCTGCTGGATCCGGGTCAGCCTCCCGGCGATGGCGATGACCGAGCTCCCCGCCGGCGCCGATTCGCCGGTTTAGGTCTCGTTGGTCGCGGCAGACCGGCACGCCGGCCGGCCGTTCGGTACGTGCGCGGGCGGGGCGGCTCAGGAAGCCGTCCGGAGCTGGGTCAGCAGCCTGCTGAGCTGCTCGCCCAGCCGGCGCGTGGCGGCGAAGTGCGCGGCGGCGAGGGGGTCCGGTAGCACCTCGCGGGCCGGCAGGCGGACGTCCGGGCGGTCGCACAGGCACCCCAGGCGACCCAGCCCGCGCCAGGCCATGAGTGCCGCGCCCACCGCCGGGGCCTCGTCCGTGCCGACGACCTCCAGGGGCACGTCGAGCGCGGCCGCCAGCAGCGAGGCCCACAACGGCGACCGCAGGGCCGAGCCGGCCGCGCGCACCCGGGTGATGGCTCCCGGCCCGAACGCGGCGCGCACCGTCGCCAGCTCGCGGGCGACCCCCTCCGCCATCGCCCGGGTCATCGCCGCCCTGCCGTGCTCGACCCGCAGGCCGACCAGGGCGGCCTGGAAGTCCGGGTTGCCCCACGACGTCGCGTCGGCCGCCGGCTGCGGGATCCCGATCAGGCCCTCCGCGCCGATCGGCACCAGCTCGGCTTCGGCCAGCAGGTCGTCGATGTCGACGCCGCCGAAGGACTCCGCCGCCCAGCGCGCCACCGCGTCCCCGTTGCTGAACGTCCCCCGCGAGATCCACAGCCCGTCGGCGAACGCGTGGCACGACACCAGCTCCGACTCCGGCACCACCGGCCGGTCCTCGAGCACGCACAGGTCCGCCGCGGCCCCCATCGACAGCGCGGCGCACCCGCGGTCCATCGCCCCGACGCCGAGCTGCGCGGTGGCCGCCCCGGACGCGCCGACGGCCACCGGGGTCCCGGGCGGCAGGCCGAGCAGCTCGCCCGCCGCGGCCGTCAGCCGCAGCACCGTGGTGACCTCCACCAGGTCCGGCAGCTGCTCGCGGCGCACGCCCGCCACGTCCAGCGCCGGCTGCGCCCAGTCCAGGGTGGCCGACTCGACCCACCCGGCGGCCGACGACGTCGAAACGTCGGTCACCAGCCGGCCGGTGAGGCGCGACAGCAGGAAGCCCTTCAGCCCGGCCCAGTGCGCCGCGTGCCCGAACAGCCCGGGGTCGTGCCCGGCGAGCCAGGCCAGCTTGACCACCGGGGACGCCGGGGTCAGCGGCACCCCGGTCAGGCGGTGCAGGGCGCTCCCCTGTTCGGCGACGAGCCGGCGCGTGGTGCCGACGGAACGGCCGTCGGTGGCGGTGAGCACCGGCGTGAGCGGCAGGTGCGCGGCGTCCAGGGCCAGCAGGGTGGGCAGGCGGGACGTCAGCGACAGCCCGCGCACGCGGTTGCCGAAGACCTCGCAGATCCCGGCCGCCTCGCGGACCGCCGAGGCCAGGGTGTCCAGCACCAGCCAGGGGTCCTGCACCGGGTCGACCGGGTGGTGCGTGGTCCGCGGCAGCGGCCACGCGACGGTTTCCCGCAGGTCCAGGTCCTCGCCGAGGACGGCGACGGTGATCACCGCCGTCCCGATCTCGACCCCCAGGACCACATCCGGCCGCGTCATCGTCCCCCCGGCCTTTCCGTTCAGGCGGCTTCGAGACAACGCAGGTGCTCGTCACTCAGGACCAGCTCGCCGGCACCGAGGCACTCGGCGAGCTGCGCTTCGGAGCTCACGCCGATCACCGGCTCGACGGCGGGGGTGCCGGCGAGCATCCAGGCCAGCACCACCTGGTTCGCCGACGCCCCGAGGTCGCCCGCCACCTTCCGCAGCGCGGCGAGCCGCGGCTCGGTGCCGGGGTGGTCGTAGTGCGGCCAGAACGCGCGGTCGGTCCGGGTGTAGGCACCGGACAGCAGCGGCGAATACCCCTGGACGCTCAACCCGGTTTCGCGCGCGTACGCGGCCATTTCCGGGGTCAGCAGCTGCTGGGGACCGAACGGCGCTCCCGGGAAGGGCTGCAGGTAGCTGTGCCGCTGCTGGAGCCACGTGATCCGGGTGCCCGCGCTCCGCAGGGAAGCGAGATCCTGGTTGCTCAGCCCGATTTCGCGGACCTTGCCCGCCTCGACCAGCTCCTCGAACGCGCCGAGCGTGTCCGCCAGCGGGACCGCCGGGTCCATGAGGTGGGCGAAGCAGACGTCGACGTGGTCGGTGCCCAGGCGGCGCAGGCTGTCCTCGACCGCGGACCGGACCGCTGCCGGCGCCAGCCCTTCGAAGTCCATCAGGGCGCCACCGGGCACCGGGCGGCCCCCGACCTTGGTGGCGAGCCGGATCCGGTCGCGGCCGCCGCGCGCGCGGAGCCAGGCCCCGATCGTGAGCTCGCTTTCGTCGCCGGTGCCGTCCCAGCTGGCGTAGCAGTTCGCCGTGTCTAAGGCCCGCCCACCCCGCTCGGTGAAGACGTCCAGGATCCGGAACGCCGCGGCGCGGGCGGTCGCCGTCCCGAAGTTCATGGTTCCGAGGCAGATCACGGCACCGTCCAATCCGAGCGTTCTCGCGCCTGACCCGAGTTTGACACGGGTGTTCCGGCGTCGAAATCCGCACAACGCGGAACCGGATTCCGCGCGCCGCGCGTTCGTGGCCACCTGACGAGGGAAAACCCGAATCTGAGGAAACTTTGAGCTACCTACCCACCCGATCTGGTGAAGATGTCACGGGGTCAGGCCGAAACGACGACAAGGGTGAGGGCCGGATGAGTGTGAACAAGACGATTTCCCCGGTGACCGCTGGGCCGTTCGCCGCGCCGGCGGTGAGCCACGGAACAGACGTGCAGACGCCCCGCAAAACCGTGGTGCGGCACGTGCTCCCGCTGTTTTCGGACGTGCTGTCGGACGGCTTCGTCCTCGACGTGCTGGCGGCCCGCCGGGTCGGCCACGCGTGGGCCGAGTCCGGGCGCGGCCTCGAACGGCTGCTGGAGGCGGTGCAGAAGCTCACCGCCGACCTGGTGGACAAGGCGCTGAACCGGCCGGACCTGCGCGACAGCGGCACCCGCTGCCTCGCGGCCCAGCGGATCAGCGAGCTCGGCAACCGGATCCTGGTCGAGCTGACCCGCGGCTTCGCCGAGGCCGGCACGACCGCGCCGGACCAGGAGGAGCCCACCCGGCGCAAGCAGGCGGAGCTCCTGCTGAGCGGCGCGGTGGCCCCGGCGGCGGACCGGACCTACGCCGTCGTCGCGGTGGCCACCGCCGAGCTGGACCCGGCCGTGGTGGACGAGGCGTTCCGCACCCACGCGGGCGAGGACACCCTGACCCTGCTGGCCGACGGCGGCGGGCACGTCCTGCTGCCCGCGCGGGACAAGGCGGACGCCGTCCAGCGCACCGGCAAGGTGCTGGACGCGCTGGGCGGGACCGCCCGCGCCGCACTGGTGTGGCCCGGGAGCCGCAGCGTGTCCGCGTGCCGGTCGGTGGCGGACGACATCCTCGCCGAGGCGACGTCGCTGGAGTTCGCGCCCGCGGTGCACGTCCTCGACGACGTGCTGCTCGAGTTCGCCGCCGCGCACGAACCGGTGGTGTCCAACGCCCTGCTGAAGGTGATCCAGCCGCTGCTGGCCCAGCCGGTGCTGTGGGAGACGCTGCAGGTCCTGCTGGCCGAGGACGGCAACCGGGGCAAGGCGGCGGAACGGCTGATCGTGCACCGCAGCACCGTGGACTATCGGCTGCAGCGCATCGGCCAGCTCACCGGGCACTCGCCGTGCACGGTCCGCGGGCTGCGCCTGCTGGCCACCGCTTCGGCCATGCACCGCCTGGCCGAGCTCCGCCGCTCCGCCGCGTAGAAGGGACCGGTCGTGTCAGGAACGCCCTCGATCCCGCCGTTCACCGTCGTCACCGGCACCGAGGTGCGCCGGGTGCTCGACGGCGACGAGCGGACGGTCACCGCCGTCGTCGAGCGGGCCTACCGCACGCACGGCGCCGGCGACACGGTGAACCCGCCGTCCTACTTCCTGCGGTTCCCGGACCGGGCGGCCGACCGCATCATCGCGCTGCCCGCGTCGCTCGGCGGTGAGTCCGCTGTGGACGGTCTCAAGTGGATCGCCAGCTTCCCGGGCAACGTCGGGGCCGGTATCCCGCGGGCCTCCGCCGTGCTGATCCTCAACGACCGGCACACCGGCTACCCCTTCGCGGTCATGGAGGCTTCGATCGTCAGCGCGTCGCGGACGGCGGCGTCGGCCGCGCTGGCCGCGGACTGGCTGACCCGCGACCGCGGCCGGCCGGCGCGGGTCGGTTTCTTCGGCACCGGGCTGATCGCCCGGTACATCCACACCTACCTCGCCACGAACGGCTGGGAATTCGGCGAAATCGGGCTGCACGACCTTTCGGCGTCGTCGGCCGACGGTTTCGCGGGCTACCTCGCCCGGACCGGCACGGCGGCGAAGGTGGTCCGGCACGCGCACGCCGAGGCGCTGATCAAGGCGTCGGACCTGGTCGTGTTCGCCACCGTGGCGGGGGTTCCGCACGTGACGGACCCGGCGTGGTTCGCGCACAACCCCGTCGTCCTGCACGTTTCCCTGCGCGATCTGGCGCCGGAGATCGTGCTCGCCTCGGCCAACATCGTCGACGACGTCGAGCACTGCCTGAAGGCGGACACCTCCGTCCACCTGGCCGAGCAGCGGACCGGAAACCGCGATTTCCTGCACGGTACGCTGTTCGACGTCATGACGGGCGCGGTGGAGCTGCCCGCGGACCGGCCGGTGGTGTTCTCGCCGTTCGGGCTGGGCATCCTGGATCTGGCCGTGGGCAAGCACGTGCACGACCGGCTCGCCGCGGGAGCGGCGCTGACGCCGGTTCCCGGTTTCTTCGCCGACGTGTCCCGCTACGGCTGAATTTCGCCGAGCTCTTTTGAGAAAAGCGCGGAATTTGCCCGCAACAATCGCACAAAAGAAGACAAAACACCCGCTGGTCCGGTTGCATGGTGCGCATGAGACGACTCGCCGTGCTCCGCCACGACCTGCCAGCCTCGTTGGTCGTTTTCCTCGTCGCCGTACCCCTTTCGCTGGGGATCGCGCTCGCTTCGGGCGCCCCGGTGGTCGCCGGGCTGATCGCCGCCGTCGTCGGCGGGACAGTCGCCGGGATACTCGGCGGCTCCGCGCTCCAGGTCAGCGGGCCCGCCGCGGGCCTGACGGTGGTGATGGCCGAAACCATCCAGACGTTCGGCTGGGCCGTCACCTGCGCGATCACCGTGGCCGCCGGCGCGGTGCAGATTCTGCTCGGCGCCTCCCGGGTCGCGCGCGCCGCGCTGGCCATCTCGCCCGCCATCGTGCACGGCATGCTCGCCGGGATCGGCGTGACGATCGTGCTCGGGCAGGTCCACGTCATCCTCGGCGGCAAACCCCACTCCTCGGCACTGGCGAACATCGCCGAGCTGCCGGCCCAGATCGTCGCCCGGCACGACGCGGCGACCGTGATCGGGCTGCTCGTCATCGCGATCCTGCTGGTGTGGCCGCGGCTCCCGCAGGCGCTGCGGCGGGTGCCCGGTCCACTGGCCGCGATCACGGTCGCCACCGCGGTGTCCGTGCTCGCCGGGATGACCCTGCCGCGGGTGGAGCTGCCCGCGGACCTGCTGAACATCCGCTTCACCCCGCAGCTGCCCGGCGGCGGCTGGGGCGCGTTCGCCGTCGCGGTGCTCACCATCGCGGTGATCGCGTCGGTGGAAAGCCTGCTGTCGGCGGTCGCGGTGGACCGGCTGCACACCGGGCCGCGCGCCAACCTGAACCGGGAGCTCGTCGGGCAGGGCGCGGCGAACATGGTGTCCGGCGCGCTCGGCGGCCTGCCGGTCACCGGGGTCATCGTCCGCAGCTCCACCAACGTCGCCGCCGGCGCGAAGAGCCGGGCGTCGGCCGTGCTGCACGGGGTGTGGGTGCTGGTGTTCGTCGTCGCCCTCGCCGGGGTGATCCAGGACATCCCGCTCGCGGCGCTGGCCGGTCTCCTCGTCCACGTCGGGGTCAAGCTGGTCAACCCCGGGCACCTGAAGACCGTGCTGGCCCACGGCGACCTGCCGGTGTACCTGCTGACCCTCGGCGGGGTCGTCGTGTTCGACCTGCTCACCGGCGTGCTGGCCGGCATCGGGCTGGCGGTCGTGCTCATGCTGCGCCGCACGCTCTGGTCCGGCATCCACATCGAACGGGAAAGCACCGGGCCGGACGGCGAGCTCTGGCACGTCGTCGTCGAAGGCGTGCTCACGTTCCTGTCCGTGCCCCGGCTGAGCCGCGTGCTCGCCACCGTCCCCGCCGGCGCGCGGGTGCGGCTCGACCTCGTCGTCGACTACCTCGACCACGCGGCGTTCGAGAGCCTGCACACCTGGCAGCACGCCCACGAGGCCGCCGGCGGCACGGTGGAGGTCGACGAGATCGGCCACCCCTGGTTCGCCAACGGCAAGGAAGGCCGCCCGACGCGCAGCCGTCGCGCCGGTGCCGGGTTCGTGCCCCGCTGGCTGGCCCCGTGGTCGGCCTGGCAGGCCGCCGAAGTCCCCGCCCAGCCCACCCACCGCGGCGCGGCGGAGTTCCAGCGCCGCACGGCACCGCTGTTGCGCGACACGTTGTCGGGACTGGCGGACGGCCAGCGGCCCCGCACGCTGTTCATCACCTGCGGCGACTCCCGGATCGTGCCGAACCTGATCACCACCAGCGGACCGGGCGACCTGTTCACCATCCGCAACATCGGCAACCTCGTCCCGCCGGGACAGGCCGACGCGTCGATGAACGCGTCGATCGAGTACGCGGTGGGTGTGCTGGCGGTGGGCGAGATCGTCGTCTGCGGGCATTCGTCGTGCGGAGCGATGGCCGCGCTGGCCGCCGGACCACCGCCCGGTCCGCTCACCGACTGGCTGACGCACGCCGGTCCGAGCGCCCGCAGGTCGGGCCCGGTCACGGTGGACGGCACCGTCCCCGCCCGCGAAGGCGACCGGCTCGCGCTGCAGAACGTGTTGCAGCAGCTGGACCATCTGCGCGAGTACCCGCTCGTCGCCGAAGCCGAGCAGGCCGGACGACTGCGGCTGACCGGGATGTACTTCGACGTCGGCCGGGCCCAGGTCCACCTGTACGACCCCGCCGCCCGCGACTTCCAGGCCGCCGGGGTGCCGGTGGGCAGCTGAACGGAAAACCCGGGCGTGCTCGCCGTCTCCGGCTAGCTAGCCGGAGACGGCGTGCACGACGACCGCCGCCGACAGCACGTAGGCGCCGCGGCCGGTGAGCGGGTTCTGCCCGGTGACCTCTTCGATGCGCCGGATCCGGTAGTCCAAAGTGGACCGGTGGATGAACAGCTCGCGCGCGGCCACGGTCCGGTTGAAGTCGGCGCGGATCAGCGCTTCGAGCGTGCCGAACAGGACTTCGTTGCCCGCCAGCGGGGAAATCAGCCCCCGCAACCGCGCCGACGTCACCGGGTCCCGCAGCACCGCGTACTCCAGCAGGACGTCGTCGAGGCTGTACGCCCCGGCCGGGCGGCCGGTCGCCGCGGCCAGCGCCAGGACGTCCACCGCCTCCTTGCAGCCGGCGGCGAGCGCGGCCCGGGTGGCGGGCACGGTCGTCGTCCACGGCAGCTGGTCGAACCGGCCGGCCAGCGCCTCGAGCAACGGGGAGATCCGCCGTTCGAGCCGGTCCGGGACGAGCACGACGACCCCGTCGCCGCCCGGCGCGCCCAGCAGGCCGTCTTCGTGGTGCTCGTCGAGCACCGCGGCCAGCCGGTCGTGCGGCACTGCCCGCGGGAACCGGGCCGCGACCACGACGTAGGCGTCCTCCAGGCCGGCCAGCTGCGCCGGCGTGAGCTGCTCCTGCCGGAGGAGGCGCTGGACGAGGGCGCACCGGGCATCCCGCGCCGGCGCGGCGGGCGCCGGCCGGCCGGCACCCGCGAGCAGGTCCTGGACCAGCAGGTGCGCGACCTGCACGACGGACACGACCCGGCGCGGCCGGTGCCGGGCGACGACGTCGGTCACCTGGGCCGCGAACCGGCCGAGCAGGTCGGCAGCCGCGCCGGGGGCCCCGCCCGCCTCCGCGAACGCCTCGCCGGCGATCCGGACGCGGGCGCGCTGCGCGGGCGTGACCGTGGCGTCTTCTTCGATGACGCGGCGGTAGACCGCGGCCACGTCGTCCAGCAGCGCCGTCGCCACGGACCGGGCGGCCGGCGGCGTGACGCCGTCGAGCAGGTCGGCCGACGGCACCGCCATGCCGTCGACGACGAAGCCGTCCTGTGGCTGCGTCCGGCCGTCCGGCCGGTCGTCCAGCACCGTCATGCGATCCCCACCCTGTTCGACCGTGTCTTCACCGCGTTCGGCGACGCCCCATCCCCAAGCCGTCACGCACGGTGAGCGTATCGACGAAGATCGGCACCGAGCAACGCTTGCAGGGGAATCCCTCAACAACCCGGACCAAACCGGACAGACCGGATACCACCCAGGTCGGAGCGGCTTTTTCGCCCGCCGCCCACCACCCGGTGTGACCCACGTCCGAGTCCGGGGGACCTCGGGATCCACCGAAAGAGATTTCAGTGGAATGCGCAGCCGCCCGGCCCTTGTCCCCGGTCTTCGGCGTCATACACACTCTGCGCCGAAGAATTCCCCTGACCCATTCGAGGAATCATGACCGACGTGATCGAGCGCACTCCGTCGCAGGAGCCCGTGGTGCGCGTCCAAGGGCTCGAAATGAACCTGCGGACCGGCCAGGTGCGCCTTCGGGGGGAAGCGGTCCACCTGACGCCGACCGAGTTCCGGCTGTTGCGGATGCTCATGCTCAACCCGAACCGCGTCAGCCCGGGCTGGCTGCTCGAACGCGCACTCGGCGGCGGCGACAGCCGGAAGGTCCGGTTCTACGTCGGCCGGCTGCGCCGGAAACTGGGCGACCGCCACCACGTGCTGATCCGCACCGCGCACGGCGCGGGCTACCGGCTCGCCGGCCGCACCGCGACCCCGTGATCACCTTGCCCGGCAAGGGAAATCCCGGATCGACGTTCGGCGTTCGCGGATACGGCGAGGCGGTTGTTCTCCCCTAATCTTCGCGGCACGGGCGAAACCACTCGCCCGGATCGGAACGACCGAAAGGCCGCGTGGGAAATGAAGATGCGTACTCTGACGAAGATCACGACCGCCGTCGCCGCGACCGCGCTGGTGTGCGCGGGCCTGCTCGGCGCGACGGGCACGGCGGGCGCGGCGGTTGCGGGCACGCAGACCGCCTCCGACGTCACGGTGCCGGGCCTCGGCAGCGTGACCCTGACCGGCAAGGTCGTCGCCGTCCACGGCAAGTACGTCACCATCGTCCTGGACGGCTCCGGTCGGAAGGTCGTGGTCGAGTGGACTCCGCTGACGAAGGTCATCGGGGATCTGAAGAAGGACGTGAAGGTGCAGGTTGTCACCCTGAACTCGATCCTCGGCCTGATCAAGGCGGATGTGATCTCTGTCCTGGGCTGATCCTTGCCCTGGGGCCCGTGGAGATTCTTTCTCCGCGGGCCTCTTTCTTTTGGCCGGGTTTCAGGCACGGCTTCGCCGTGGCGTGGGAAATCGGCGTGTTCGATGGCCGTTAGCTTGGAGACATGACCAGCAACGCGGCTCTCTCCTCCGAGGCGGTGGCTCTCGCCGACTGCCTCGGTGAGCTGGTCGCGCGCATGCGCTCCGCCGAAGCCGAACTCGGGGCCCTGCTGGTGGAGATCGAGCAGCGCGGGTTGTGGCTCAGGTTCCGCCCGAGCATTGCGTGAGTGCCGAGGCCAACCTGCTGGCTTTCGCGGAGGAGGCCGGGCACAAGCAGGTCGCCGCCCTTCCGCGCCAGCGCCCTGCTTGACGCTTTGGCCGAGCGTCGCACCGGGGATGAGGGGCCCGACTTCCGCACCACCCCGCAGCGCTACGGGGATGGCCTGACCAACGACGAACGAACGAGCCGACCCGCTTACGACGGGAGAACCGCCGCAACCGAGCGACAGCCTTCTTCGCCGGCTGTATCCGGCCACGTGATCGACCTGTGCTCCCGCCGATTCGCCGGCTGGACAACCGCCGATCACCCGCGTACCGGCGCTGAACAACGCCGTCGCCCCAGCACCAACCGGAACCGGAATGATCTTCCGCTCCGATCGTGGCGCTCTCCGCGTACGTTTGCCGGTGGGCGTACCGCCGCGGGCCGCCCGGGAACTGGACCGCTCCCGGCCGCACCACCCACCGACCCCGCCACCTTCACCTTGCCCGCAAGCACAACGACCCCGCGTTCCGGTGACCCGCCGGTGGCGAACCCGCGTTTCCCCATCCGCGCATGGTGATTCCCGCCACCGCGTTCTACCGTTTCCTGATCATTCCGGCGAATCAGAGCGGGAGCGACCATGGATCACGACACCCGTCCGGACAGCGGCTCGCTCACCCGCCGCGCCGTGAACATGCTCAAGGCCGTTCGCGATGGCCGGGCGCAGCTGTCGCTCGGGTGCGAGCCCGATCTCTACGTCGACGGTATCCCCTGCTGTGACCAGGCGACCGCGCGTACCCTCGGCCGGCTCGGCCTTATTGCGGCGAACGGGCCCGGGCGGCTGGGCGAGCTGGTGCCCGCCGTGGTCACCAAGGCCGGCCAGAATGTGCTCGCCGCTACGGAATTCCGGGTTGCGGGCTGATCCCGACGGCAGGGGGCGGAGGGGTGCCTCCGCCCCCTGCCGTGCCGGGATCAGCCGCGGGTGAGCTCGCTCACCCGGACCGACAGCAGGTCCGAAGAGGACAGCAGCTCGTCGTGCGCCACGCCGCTGTCGAGGAGGTCCTCGCGGTCGTCGAAGTGGCCGGCGTGCTTGTGGTAGAACGCTTTCGCCGCGAAGTAGCCGAAGCCGGCCGCGCCGAGGCCGACCGCGGCCAGGTCCACCGCGGCGGGGGTGCAGGCGATGGTGACTTCCCGGCCGCCGTACTCCAGCGGCTCGAGCGATCCGGCGAACGAAGCCGTCGAAATCCTGCTCATCTCATCCTCCATCGGTTCGGTTCAGGCCTTGCCTGCGGCTTGGTTGCGCATGCCGAGCAGTTCCGCGACGGGGAGTCCCGCCACCCCTTCCGGGACTTCGAGGTCGTCGGCCTGCTGCACGCAACCGTGGTAGTGGCAGTTGACCCACCCCACCCCCGCCCCGACGGCAGCCCCGAAAAAGGTCGCCGCGGCGACCGCCCAGGTGCAGGCAGTGGGATCCACCGCCTGCGCCCCAAAGGAAAGAGGCTCCATCCCCGGGGTCACCGGGTCCTGCATGGCCTCGATCACTTCCATCTCTTCTCCTCTGCTCCCGTACCACGCACCGCGTAGCCTCGGTCAAGATAAGCGACCGGCCGGGAACGGGTCATCCACCGATTGACGGAGGATTCGGGCAACCGACACACCAGGGTGGTTGACATTCCGCGGTTGTCCGAACATTCGGGGATTTCCGACCGCAACCCGCCGATTCTGTTGCCTTCCGGAGAACGGCGGTCATCATGGCCTTACCCCGGTCGGCACGGCCGGGGAAATTCCTTGGCATACCTGCCGAACCACCGAGAACGGACGAATCCGATGACTGTTGTCGAAGCCGCCGCGAGCACACATTTCTCCCGTGACACCGGCACCTTGCAGCCGCTCGAAGTTCCCGAGGCCGTCCTGCCGCTGGCCTGCGCCGCGGAGTTCGACACCGTCTACGTCGGCGTCACCGCGTTCACCTACGCGTGGAAGGCCGCCGTGCACGTCTTCCGGCACGGGTTCGACCAGACCGCTTCGCCGGTCGCCGAAGGCCCGGCCGGCGGCGACCGCATGTCGGCCGTCCAGCTGCTGAACGTGCTCGGCACGCTGTGACACGGTGGGTCCTGCGACCGGCCGGAGCGGGCGGTCGCAGGACCCGCTGCCTCACGGGATGATGCCGCGGGAGTTCAGGGCGTCGGTGAGCGCCTCCCGCAGCTGCTGCGCGGTGGCCGCCGGATCGAGCTCCGACGGCGGCGACAGCACGTTCGAGATCACCGTCGACAGGTTCTGGTACGCCGGGGTCAGCGGGCGCACCGCGGCGTCGGCGAGCGCGGCCCGGATGTCGGCCTTCATCGGGTACTGGTCGGCCATCGTCGGGTTCGTGCCCGCGTCGGCCGGCTTCGCCGGGTCCAGCGGCCGGGTGTCGTCGTAGACGGCGGCGATGCTCGGCGGGATGCCGTCGACGAGGGCCTGGTACTTCTGGTTCGCCGCGTTGCGCAGGCACAGCGCCGCCTCGAACGCTTCCGGCTTGTGCCGCGAGTACGAGCTGATCGCCAGGTTGAAGCCGCCGATGGTGACGCGGCTGGGCCGGCCGGGCTCGACCGACGGGTAGCGCGCCCACTTGAGGTGCGCCAGGTCCTGGGGCTTCTCCTGGGCGTAGGACGCGTAGACGTAGGGCCAGTTCAGCTCGAACGCGCCGCTGCCGCGCTGGAAGGCCTGCCGGACGTCGTCCTCCTTCGAGTTCGTCAGCGACGGATCGGTGATGCCGGCGGTGGTCAGGGTCTTCAGCAGTTGCAGCGCGCGGACGGCGCCGTCGTCCATCACCACGGACTTGCCGTCGTCGGACAGGATGTGCCCGCCCGCGGACGCGACCAGCGTGTTGTAGAAGACGACCAGGCCCTCGTACTGCGCGCCGGTGAACAGCACCTGGTACGGCTTGCCCGCGGCCTTGAGCTGCTCCGCCGTGCGGATCAGCTCGTCGAAGGTCTTCGGCGGCGTGGCCGTGATCCGGTCGTCGTACCAGAGCAGCTGGACGTTGGTGTTCTTCGTGGCACCGTAGAGCCGGCCGTTCCAGCGGGCGGTGGCCAGCGGCCCGGGCAGCACGCCCTGGGTCGCCTGCGCTTCGGCCGCGCCGGTCCACGGGTCGACCCAGCCGGCTTCGGCGAACTCCGGCACCCAGGTGACGTCGAGGCCGAGGACGTCCATCGAGTCGTCGCGGGCGGCCAGCCGGCGCGCCATCTGCTCGCGCTGGCCGTCGGCGCCGCGCGGCAGCTTGTTGTAGACGATCCGGTAGCGCCCGGCGGCCTGCGCGGTGCACCGGTCGACGACCGTCTGGAGGTGGTCCTCCGGGGAGATGTACAGGTTGATCGTCAGGCCTTCGGTCCGCGCGCAGCCGGCCAGTGCCGCGCCCGCCAGCAGGATCGCGCCGGCGGCGGACCGGCCGCGTCGGGGGAACATGGGGCCTCCAGTGGTCGGGGAAAGCGGCAACTGCGTATTGTCCCCCGCGCCGCGGCCGGGCACTACGCGCAAGTCGCGGGAATAGCTCCTCCGAATGCCGGGGTACGCGCGTGCGAAGATCGCGGGGTGTCCCGGACTTCTCCCCGCCCGCGCTCCTTCTGGGACGACGCGGTGGTGTACCAGCTCTACGTCCGGTCGTTCGCCGACAGCGACGGCGACGGCGTCGGTGACCTCGGCGGGGTGATCCGGCGGCTCGGCCACATCGCCGCCCTCGGCGCCGACGCGGTCTGGCTCAACCCGTGCTACCCGTCGCCGCAGGCGGACCACGGCTACGACATCGCCGACTACCACGCCGTCAACCCGCAATACGGCACGCTCGAGACGTTCGACCGCCTGGTCGCCGAGGCCCACGCCCGCGGCCTGCGGATCCTCATGGACCTCGTCCCCAACCACTGCTCGGAGCGGCACCCGTGGTTCACCGCGGCACTGGCCGCCGGCCCGGGCTCCCCCGAGCGCGCGCGGTTCGTCTTCCGCGACGGCCGGGGCGACGAGCCGCCCAACAACTGGCAGTCGGTCTTCGGCGGCCCGGCCTGGACCCGCGTCACCGAGCCCGACGGCACACCCGGGCAGTGGTACCTGCACCTGTTCGCCCGCGAGCAGCCGGACTTCGACTGGCGCAACGCCGAGGTCCTGGCGTACTTCGACGACGTGCTGCGGTTCTGGTTCGACCGCGGCGTCGACGGGTTCCGCATCGACGTCTGCCACGGGATGATCAAGGACGCCGCCCTGCGCGACTGGGCGGGCGGCGGCTACAACGCGCACAGCTGGAACCAGCCGGAGGTGCACGAGATCTTCCGCCGCTGGCACGCGCTCGCGGCCGGCTACGGCCCGGACCGCGACCTGCTGCTCGTCGGCGAGGTCTGGGTGCCGGACCCGGCCGACCTGGACGGCTACCTGCGCCCGGACGAGCTGCACCAGGCCTTCTCGTTCGACCTGCTGGTCCAGCCGTGGGACGCGCGGGCGCTGCGCGCGGCCGTCGAGCGCGCCACCGCCCGGACCGCGGCGACCGGCGCCCCGGGGGCGTGGACGCTGGCCAACCACGACGTCCACCGGGCGGTGACCCGCTACGGCATCACCCGCCCCGAGCCGGCCCCCGCCAGCAACGACGCGTTCGCGGCCCTGATGCGCCCCCGCGGCGAGGTCGACGTCGAGCTCGGCGAACGGCGGGCCCGCGCGGCGCTGCTCCTGCTGCTGGCCCTGCCCGGTTCGGTTTTCCTGTACCAGGGCGAAGAACTGGGCCTGCCGGAAGTCCTCGACCTGCCCGCCGAAGCGCGCCAGGACCCGGTGTTCCACCGCACGGGCGGCCGCGAGAAAGGCCGCGACGGCTGCCGCGTCCCGCTGCCGTGGACCGCGGACGCCCCGGCGTTCGGGTTCGGCACGGGGGTGCCGTGGCTGCCGCAACCGGAGTGGTTCGGCCGGTACGCCGTCGACGTCCAGGAGGCGGACGAAGCGTCGACTCTGCACTTCTACCGCCGGGCGATCCAGGCGCGGCGGCACCTCGGGCTCGGCGCGCCGGGCCCGGTGGAGTGGCTCGACACGGGCGACGACGCGGTTCTGGCCTTCCGGCGCGGGAGGTTGGTGTGCGCGGTCAATACCGGGAGCACGCCGTTCACCGCACCGGACGACTGGGGTGCGGCCGTGCTCGGGAGTCCGGCGGCAGATTCGGCGGCCTGGTTCCTGCCCGGGAGCTGATCAGGAACCGGTGGCTTTGCGCGAGCCGTCCAGCAGCCGCGGGTCCACGCGCGGTGGCCACACCTCCGCCGTGTACAGGCCGGTCGCGTGGGCCTTGGCGACCAGTGCGGTCCGGTTGGGCACCGCGAACCGGCGGACCAGCGCGCCGACGTGGTATTCCACGCCCTGACGGCTCAGGTGGGCCCGCCGCGCCAGCTCGGTCGTCGGAACGCCCGCGGCGAGCCCCTCCAGGACCAGGGCCTCGAGCGGCGTCAAAAGCGGCTGCCGGGCCCGCTGCGGCCGGTCCGCCGCCTGCCGGACGGCCACGACGACCCGCCGCGAGCCTGCCAGCGCCAGCGCGGTCAGCTCGGCGGCGACCACCGTGCCACCCGGACCGCGCAGCACCACGCGTTCGGCCGCTTCGAGCCGGCCGCCCGCGGCGAGCGCGGTCAAGGCGCGGCGCGGCCCTTCGGCGAAGTCCGGGTGCAGGAAGTCGAGGAGTCCCCGGTGCCGCAGCTCGAACGCCGACGCGCCGAACAGCTCGCCGAACCCCGGTTCGGCCGTCAGCACGCGGAAGGCTTCGTCGACGCACGCGACGTGCCACGCTTCGCTCATGCCACCCACCCCGTAATACTCGGATGCCTCTGCTCGGATGTCCTCATCCAACTAGCCGGGATGACCGCCGCGGTACCCGCGATCCACGCGAGCGGCGGCGTCCCGGTGCGGAGGCTCAGTCCTCGAGCACGTGCGACGCCACCCGCGGCGGCCACTGCTCCGGGCGCAGTACCCCGGCCGCGTAGGCCCGCGACACGAGCGCGGCCCGGCTCGGTGCCCCGAGCTTCCGCAACATCGCGCCGATGCGGTAGTCGACCGCCTGGCGGCTCAGGTACAGCCGCATCGCGATGCGGACCGCCGGCTCCCCCGCCGCCAGCCCTTCCAGGATCTGCGCGTCCAGCGCGGCGAGCCGCACCGGTGCCTCGCCGGACGGCACCGGGCGCACCAGCAGCACCAGGCGCGCCTCGCCGTCGTCGTCGATGGCGTGGCCCGTCACGTCGGCGAGGAACGGCCCGGGGCCCAGTCCGACGAGCCGCTCGTCGAACCGTCCACCGAGGGCCAGCCCGGCCAGCTCGCGCCGCACCGTGTCCTGGACCGCCGGCAGGAACCAGCCGCAGAACGGCGTGCCGATCACGTCGTCCGGCGTGG
Organism: Amycolatopsis sp. MtRt-6; assembly: GCF_017308975.1. Lineage (GTDB taxonomy): Bacteria > Actinomycetota > Actinomycetes > Mycobacteriales > Pseudonocardiaceae > Amycolatopsis. The sequence goes on from NZ_JADWPD010000029.1 coordinate 58,208, forward strand.
TGCCGAACAGGTCCGCGAACGCGCCGTTCACCCGCCGGACCACCAGGTCGCGGCCGAGCTCGGCCATCCCGGCCTCCGGCTCCACGCGCTCCGGGAGCCGTTTTCCCCGGCGCAGCGCCGCTTCCCTCATGCTGACCACCGTCCCTTCGCCCGTGGCTCCACCGATGTGCGGAGCCGCGTCGCTCACGTTAGGCACGGGCCGCGCGGAACGAGGTGGCGATGGAGGCAATTCAGGCGCGGGCGGAGCCGCGATCCGCCGAACGCGGAACGGCTCCGGCTCCCGGGTCACCGGATGAGCCCGCCGTCGACGTGCAGCACCGAACCGGTGATGTACCGGGCCCGCGCGGACGCGAGGAACCCGGCCAGGTCGGCGACGTCGTCCGGGGTGCCGAACCGCCGCAGCGGGATGTCGGCCAGTGCGCGCTCGCGGGTCCGCTCGTCGAGCACGGCGACCATGTCGGTGTCGATGAACCCCGGTGCCACCACGTTGACGCGCACGCCGTAGCGCCCGACCTCCTTGGCCAGTGCCTTGCAGAAGCCGATCGTGCCGGCCTTCGAGGCGCTGTAGTTGGTCTGCCCGGCGGCGCCGTGCACGCCGGCGATCGAGCTGATCGCGATCACCGTGCCCGCCTTGCGCTTCATCATCCCGAACACGACCGAGCGGCACACGTGGTAAACACCGTCCAGATTGGTCTCCAGCACGGCTTTCCAGTCCTCGTCCGGCATCCGGACCAGCGGCTGGTCACGGGTGATGCCCGCGGAGGTCACCGCGGCGGTGACCGGGCCGAGCTCGGCCTCGGTGCGGGCGACCCACGCCCGCACCGCTTCGGCGTCGGCGACGTCGACCCGCTCGGCCAGGACCCGCACGCCCAGCTCGGCCAGTTCCTTCTCGACCTCGCGCGCGGCATCTTCGTCGGAGCGGTAGCAGAAGCCGACATCGAAACCGTCCCGGGCCAGGCGGAGCGCGACCGCCCGGCCGATCCCCCGCGAGCCGCCGCTGACCAGCGCCACCCCGCTCATCGCGGCCCGCCCAGGCGCAGCACCGCGCACACCACCGCGCCGTCACGGTCGGCCGAGCCGACGACGGCGACGGCACCGGGTTCGCCGGTCGCCAGGACCCCGGCGACCTGGAACATGGCCGTCGCCGCGCCGGTGTCGCCGATCAGGTCCGCCACCGGGTCGGCGCGGCCCGGCACACCGGACCAGAACTCGATCGCGACGTCGTCCGCGGACACGCCCGCGCCGGCCAGCGCGTCGTCCACACAGGACGCGAGAGTGCCCTCGAGGTCGCCGGGCAGAGCCACCCGCGACCGCACGGCGAGCACCTCTGCCAGCGCCGGGTGCGCCCCGGCGGGCTCGACGCGCAGCATCACGCAGCCCTCGCCGAGCACGCCGCCAACGCTGTCGGCAACACTGTCGACAGCACTGTGGGACTCGATCCAGGACCGCGTGTCGGAGTACTCCTCGACGGCACCGACGAGCACGTTCGACGCCCGGCCCGCCCGCAGCAGGCGGAGGGCGCAGGCCAGCGCCGAGAGACCGGCCGGCCGGCCGGCGGCCAGCGTCACGTTCGGCCCGGTCAGGCTGTGCCAGATCGCGCATTGCCCCGCGGCGGAGTTCATGATCGAGTTCGGCATGCGGGCCGCGTCGACGAAGTACGGCTTGGCCTCCGTGAAGGACGAGCGGCTGAAGTCCATGGTGCTCTGCAGGCTGCCCATGGTGCCGAGCACCAGCCCGGAGCGGTCCCCGCGTTCGGCGGGCCGGTCGGCGGTCAGGTGGCCGACGGCCCACACGGCGAGCCCGATGAGCCGGTCCATCGACCGGGTGCCCTTCCGGCCCAGCAGCTCGCGGGCGTCGAAGCCGGGCACGAGGGCCGCCTGGTGGACCGCGCCGTCGGACACCGCCGCCGGGCGCCCGCCGCGCAGACCGTCCACAAAGGAGTTGCGGTCGATGCCGTAGGGCGAGACCGCCGTCCACGCCGTGATGACCGGGTTCACCGGGTCACCTCCTCGTCGAACCGGCCGAGGACGACGACGGCGTTGTTGCCGCCGAAGGCGAGGCCGTTGTTCTGCACGATCTTCAGTTCGGCTTCGACCGCGTGGTTGGGCACGCAGTCGATGGCACACTCCGGATCGGTTTCGCGGTGGTTGATGGTCGGCGGGATGAACCGGTGGGTGATGCCCAGCCCGCACGCGATGGCCGCCAGCGCGCTCGCGGCACCCATCGCGTGGCCGAGCATCGCCTTGAACGACACGGTCGGCGGCGGCTTCTCCCCGTACACGTCCCGGATCGCCCCGGTTTCGGTCACGTCGTTCGCGGGGGTGCCGGTGCCGTGCGCCGAGATCAGGTCCACCTCGGCCGGGTCGACCCCGGCGTCCCGCAGGGCCAGCTCGATGCACTCCTTGATGCTCGCCCGGTCGGGCGCGACGGGGTGCAGGGCGTCGCAGTTGAGCGCGTACCCGAGCACTTCGGCGTAGATCGGGGCCCCGCGGCGCAGCGCGGACTCCGCGGTCTCCAGCACGATCACCCCGGCTCCCTCGCCGGTGAGGATGCCCTTCCGCTCCGAGTCGAACGGGCGGCAGCAGTCCGGGGCCACCGTCCCGAGCCGGTAGAACCCGGCGAACGTCTTGCGGCACAGGGAATCCGCGCCGCCACACAGGGCGAAGTCCGCTTCACCCGCGCGGACGGCGTCGAACCCGGTGCCGATGGCGTAGTTCCCGGCCGAGCAGGCGGTGGCCACCGTGACCGCTTCCACGTCGGACAGGGCGAGGTCCTGCGCTATCGTGGCGGAGAGCCGGGTGGCCGGCGAGCGCCGGGCCAGTACCGGGTCCATCGCCGCCGGTCCGTGGGCGAGCTCCAGCTCCGCCAGCCGGTCCAGGTCGTGGGCCTCGCCGTCGGTGGTGCCGACGCAGATCATGCCGCGCCGGGCACGCAGCTCGGCTTCGGTGAACCCGGCGTCCTCGACGGCCATCCGGGACGCCGCGACGGCGAACCGGCTCGCCCGGCCGAGCTCCTCCGGGTCCACCCGGTGGATCCAGGGCCGCGGGTCGAACCCCGCGACCTCACACCCCATCGTGCGCTCGAACCCCTCGGTGTCGAAGACGCTGATCGGCCGGGCGCCGCTGCGGCCCGCCCGCAGCGCGTCCGCGAACTCGGCCCGGCCGATACCGATGCTCGACACGACCCCGAGCCCGCTCACCACCACCCGGCGGCTCATCAGATCGCTTCCGCCTCGGTGACGACCTGGTAGACGCCGTCGAGCGTGAGCATCGTCTTCAGCTGCGACTCGGCGATCTGGATGCGGTAGCGCTTTTCGCACTGGGACACCAGCTCGATGAGCGACAGCGAGTCGACGCCGTGGTCGTCGACGAACGAGCTCGTGCCGTCGACCTCGCCGGGCTCGAGTTCGAGCACGTCGCACACCAGGTCACGCAGCTCGTCGTAGAGCTCGACCTTCACCTCGGTCATGGCTGGCTCCTATTCACCCATGGCGCGGACGAGACTCGCCGGCCGCATGTCGGTCCAGTTCTCTTCGACGTAGGCCAGCGCGGCTTCGCGGGTCGCGTCGCGCAGGACCACCGTCCAGCCGGCGGGCACCTCGGCGAAGGCCGGCCACAGGGAGTGCTGGTTTTCGTCGTTGACGAGCACGTGGAAGGTGCCGTCGGCGTCGTCGAACGGGTTGCTCATCGCTGCTCCTTTCGGGACTCTCGAGCACAGTGAAACAGTGCGGCGTCGAGAATTTCGCCAATGTGCTTCAGCGGTCCGGGCTTGGTCAGGTCGGCGTGGACGGCGTCGACCGCGTGGACGTCGACGGCGTCGACGTGCGGTCCCCAGACCCCGGCCGGGTCGGCCGGTGCGTCCGTGGCGGCGAAGTGCAGCAGCCGTCCGGCGTAGCGGCCGGGCACGAACTTCCGCGCCAGCTCGTCGTTGTTGCGCCACACCGCCACCAGCCGCCGCAGCTGCTCTTCGCCGAAGTCCGGCGAGAGCCCGGCGCCGCCGACCGCGTCCCGGATTGTCTCGTGGATCTCCTGCTCCCCCACCGGTTCGCCGGTGCTCGCCAGTGGGTGGCTGTCCAGGCTGACCAGGAGCGCGACCTCCTCGCCCTGCCGCTGCAGCAGCGCCGCGACGTGGTGGGCGACGAGCCCGCCGAACGACCAGCCCAGCAGGTGGTACGGCCCGGCCGGCTGGATCTCCCGGATCCGGCCGAGGTAGTCCGCGGCCATCTCCTCCAGCGACGCCGGCAGCGGCTCGTCGCCGGCCAGGCCGCGGGCCTGGAGGCCGTAGACCGGCCGCCGCGGGTCGAGGTGCGGCAGGAGCCCGAAGTAGCACCAGCTCAGCGCGCCCACCGGGTGGACGCAGAACAGCGGCGGCAGGTCCCCGCCGGTCCGCAGCGGGAGCACCGGGTCGAACGCGCTGTCGCGGGCCTCGGCGCACTCGAGGCGCTCGGCCAGGCCGGCGACCGTCGGCCGTTCGAACAGCGCGCGGACGCCGAGTTCGACGCCCAGCGTGGCGCGGATCCGGCTGACCAGCCGGGTCGCGGTGAGCGAGTGCCCGCCGAGGTGGAAGAAGTCGTCGTCGATCCCGGCCGACGGCACGTCCAGGACTTCGGCGAACAAGGCGCACAACGCGCGTTCCCGGTCGGTGCGCGGCCCGCGGCCGCTGCCGACGGTGACATCCGGCGCGGGCAGGGCGGCCCGGTCCAGCTTCCCGCTGACGGTCACCGGGAACGCGTCGAGCGCGACGAAGGCCGCAGGAACCATGTACTGCGGCAGCCGTTCGGCCGCGTACGTCCGCAGCGCGTCGGCGTCGGCGTCCCCGATGACGTACGCGACGAGCTGGTGGTCACCCGCGGCGAGCGGGCGCGGCAGCACGACCACGTCCGAGACGCCGTCGTGGCCCCGCAGGACGGCCTCGATCTCCCCGGGCTCGACGCGCACGCCGCGCACCTTGACCTGGTGGTCGACCCGGCCGAGGTACTCGACCTCGCCGTCGTGGTTCCAGCGGGCCCGGTCACCGCTGCGGTACATCCGGGAACCGGGAGGCCCGAACGGGTTCGCGACGAACCGCTCGGCGGACAGCCCGGGCTTGCCCTGGTAGCCGCGGGCCAGCTGCGCGCCCGCGAGGTACAGCTCGCCGGCCACGCCGGGCGGCACCGGGCACAGCCAGCGGTCCAGGACATACGCCTGCGTGTTCCACAATGGACGTCCGATGGGGACGGTCTCGACCGGGCCCGGTGGCGACGTCCACGCGGTGACTTCGATCGTGGTCTCGGTGGGACCGTAGAGGTTGTGGAGCTCGACGTCCAGGGTCGCGTGGAGCCGGTCGCGCAGGGCCGGGGTCAGGGCCTCGCCGCTGCAGAACACGCGGCGCAGCCCGGTGAGTCCGGCCGCTTCGGGCAGGAACTCCCGCAGCATCGACGGGACGAAGTGGACGTCGGTGACGCCGTGCCGCCGGATGGCGTCGGCGAGGTAGCGCGGGTCGCGGTGGCCGTCGGGCCGGGCGAGGACGAGCGTCCCGCCGGAGACCAGCGGCCAGAAGAACTCCCACAGCGCCACGTCGAACCCGCACGAGGTCTTCTGCAGCACCCGGCCCGGCGGTCCGTACGTCTCGTGCATCCACAGCAGCCGGTTGGCCAGTGCCGCGTGCGAGACGACCACGCCCTTCGGCTTGCCGGTCGACCCCGACGTGTAGATCACGTACGCCGCGCCGTCTCCCGAGACCGGGCCGGGGAATTCAGCGTCACCGTCGAGCCGGACGTCGTCGACGACGAACACGGGCCGGGCGTCCTCGAGGAGGTGGGCGACGCGTTCGGCCGGGTAGTCGGGGTCGATCGGCAGGAACGCCGCACCGGTGCGCAGCACCGCGAGCAGCGCCACCACCAGGCCGACCGACCGCGGCAAGCTGATCGCCACCACGCGTTCCGGCCCGGCACCGCGGCTCGCCAGTGCCCTCGCGAGCCGGTCCACCCGGACGTTCAGCTCCCGGTAGGTGACCTGCTCGTCCTCGTCGACCGCGGCGACCGCGTCCGGTGTCGTGACTGTCTGGGCGCGGACCAGCTCCGGCACGGTTACGGCCGGGGTGGGGTGCGCGGTGGCGTTCCACCCGGTCACGACCTGCTCGCGTTCGGCGGCCCCGGTCAGCTCCAGCGCGCCGATCAGGCCGGCCGGGTCGGCGACGGCGGCCCGCAGGACCCGGGTCAGCCAGGCGGTGATCCGCTCGGCGGTGCCGCGGTCGAACAGGTCGGTGCTGTACTCCAGCGATCCGGCGAGCCCGGCCGGGGCACCGTCGTCGTGCCGCTCGGCGTAGTCGAAGAGCAGGTCGAACTTCGCGGTGTCGGTGTCGACGGTGCCGACCACGGCGTGCACTCCGTCGGGCTCGTCGCCCGCGTCCGGCACGTTCCGGGCCACGAGCATGACCTGGAACAGCGGGTTCCGCGCCAGCGACCGCGAGGGGCCGAGCGCGTCGACGACCAGCTCGAAGGGCACGTCCTGGTGCGCGAACGCGGCCAGGTCGGTCGCCCGGACGCGGGCCAGCAGGTCCTCGAACGACACGTCACCCGAGACGTCGGTACGCAGGACCAGCGTGTTGACGAAGAAGCCGACGAGGTCTTCCAGGGCCCGGTCGGTGCGGCCGGCGACCGCGGTGCCGATCGGGATGTCCGTGCCCGCACCGAGTTTCGCCAGGGTCACCGCCAGCGCGGCCTGCACGGCCATGAACACCGTCGTCCCGGTGCGGCGGGCCAGCTCGGTCAGGCCCCGGTGGGTGCCGGCGTCCACTTCGAGCGGGACGCGGTCGCCGCGCAGGGACAGCGCGGACGGGCGCGGGCGGTCGAACGGCAGGGCCAGCTCGTCCGGTGCGCCGTCGAGGGCATGGCGCCAGAAGGCGAGCTGGGTGCGCACCACACTGTCCGGATCGGACTGCTCGCCGAGGCTTTCCCGCTGCCACACGGCGAAGTCGGCGTACTGCACGGGCAGGTCCGGCCACTCGGGTCCCGACCCGGCGGTCCGGGCGCGGTAGGCGGTGGTGAAGTCGGCGGTGAGCGGGCCGAACGACCACGCGTCCCCGGCGATGTGGTGCAGCACCAGGGCCAGGACGTACTCGCCGCCGCCCGGGGCGAACAGGCGGACGCGCAGCGGCAGGTCGGCGGCCAGGTCGAACCCTTCGTCGGCGAACCGCTCCACCGCGACTTCGGTGGCGACGTCGAAACGCAGGCGGGCCAGTGCTTCTTCGGGGTCGAGGACGTGCTGGTACGGGGAGCCGTCGTGCTCCGGGAAGACGGTTCGCAGGCTCTCGTGGCGGACGACGACATCCCCGAGCGCGGCCCGGACGGCGTCGACGTCGACCTCGCCGGTCAGCCGCACCACGGTCGGGATGTGGTAGGCCGCACCGCCGTCGCCGAGCTGGTCGAGGAACCACAGCCGCTGCTGCGCGAACGACAGCGGGACGCGCTCGGGCCGTTCCCCCGCCCGCAGTGCCGGGCGGGCCGGGGCGGCCGCGGCCTCGATCGCGCGGGCGAGCCCGGCGACGGTCGGGGCCTCGAAGACCGCCGAAACCGGCAGCTCGGCACCGAAGACCGCGCGGACGCGGCCGACCAGCCGGGTGGCCAGCAGCGAATGCCCGCCCAGGTCGAAGAAGCTGTCACCGGTCCCGATCCCGGGCCTGCCCAGGACGTCCGCGAAGAGCCCGCACAGGATCTCCTCGCGCGGCGTCTTCGGCTCGCCGCCGGTCACGGCGGCCACCGGCCACACCGGTTCGGGCAGGGCGCGCCGGGCGATCTTGCCGTTGCCGTCGACCGGCAGCTCCGGCAGCGGGACCAGGACCGCGGGCACCAGCGCCACCGGGAGCTTGCCCGCCAGTGCCGTGCGCGCGGCGGCAACGTCGAAGTCGACGTCGAGGTCGCCGATGGGCACCACGTAGCCGACGAGGGACGGCTGGCCCGCGGGGTCGGGCCGGACCGCGGCGGCGGCGGCGCGGACGCCGTCCAGCGCGTGCAGCGCGGCCTCGACCTCGCCCAGCTCGATGCGCACGCCACGCACCTTGACCTGGTCGTCGGCGCGACCGAAGTACTCCAGCTCGCCGTCGCGGTTCCAGCGGACGCGGTCGCCGGTGCGGTACAGCCGTGAACCGGGCGGGCCGAACGGGTTCGCCACGAACCGCTCGGCGGTGCCGCCGGCGCGCCCGGCGTACCCGCGGGCGACGCCCGTGCCGCCGGCGTACAGCTCGCCGACCACGCCCGGCGGGACGGGCCGCAGCTCCGGGCCCAGCACGTAGAGCTGCGTGTTGCGCACCGGCCGCCCGATCGGGACGACGTCGCCGGGACCGAGGAAGGCGTGCGTGACGTCGTCCGAGCACTCGGTGGGGCCGTAGGCGTTGACCAGGCCGATGTCCGGGAACCGGGCGAACCAGCGGTCGCGCAGGTCCGGCGGGAACGCCTCGCCGGTGACCAGCAGCCGGCGCACGGCGGCCAGCTCCACGCGCGGGTCCCACTCGTCGAGGGCGGTGCGCAGCAGCGACGGCACCACCTCGACCACGGTCACCTCGTCGGCATCGACGACGTCGAACAGCCGCCGCGGGTCGGACCGCAGGTCGGCGCCCACGATCCGCACGGCGCCGCCGGTCAGCAGCGCGGAGAACAGCTGCCACACCGAAATGTCGAACGTCAGCGGGGCGTTCTGCAGCACGGTGTCGGCCGCGGTCAGGCCCAGGTCCTCGACCTTGGCGAGCAGGTGGTTCACCATCCCGCCGTCGTGGACGACGACGCCCTTGGGCCGTCCGGTCGAGCCGGAGGTGAACAGCACGTACGCGGCGTCGTCCGGCTTCCGCGGCACCGGCGTGAAGTCCGTTGTGGACGCACGCGCGGTGAGCACCCGCAGGCCGGGCACGGCCGCGGCGATCTCCTCCGCCCGCGAGCGGGACTCCTCGGGCGCCAGCAGCAGCTCCGCGCCCGCGTCGGTCAGCATGCCGGCGATCCGCTCCACGGGGGCCGCCGGGTCCACCGGCACGTACGCGCCGCCCGCGGCCCAGACGCCGAGCACCGAGCCGGCGAACTCGCGGCCGGGGTCACCGAGGATCCCCGCCACCGGCGCGCCGCCGGGCAGCGCCCCGGCCACGCCCGAGGCGAACGCCCACAACTCGCGGTAGGACCACACGCCGTCGTCGTCGGCGACCGCCAGCGCACGGGGTGCCGACCGCACGAAGTCCCGCACCCTGGTGGGCACGTCCACGAACTCCTCGACGCGCGCGGTGTCGTTCCACGTGGTCAGCACCAGGTCGCGTTCGGCCGGGTCCAGCACGGTGAACGCGCTGATCGGCCGGTCCGGGGCCGCGACCAGGTCGCCGAGCAGCCGGACCAGCCGCCGGGCGATGGCGTCGGCAGTCTCCGGGTCGAAGAGGTCGAGCGCGGCTTCCAGGAAGGCCCGGATGCCCGCGGGCGCGCCGTCGGCGGTGTGCCGCTCCCGCATGATGAACATGAGGTCGTAGTCCATGGCTTCGAGGGCCTGGTGTTCGAACCCGGCGTCCAGGCCGGCGAACTCGAACCGCACCTCGTCGAGGTTCTCGAATTCGAGCATCACCTGGAACAGCGGGTGCCGGGCGGCCGAGCGCACCGGGTTGAGCGCGTCGACGACCCGCTGGAACGGCACGTCCTGGTGGCTGAACGCGGCCAGGTCGGTGCGCCGGACCCGGGTCAGCAGCTCGCGGAACGTCGGGTCGCCGCCGAGGTCGGTGCGCAGCACGAGGACGTTGACGAAGTTGCCGATGAGCTCGTCGAGCGCCTCGTCGGTGCGGCCGGCCACGGCGGTGCCGAGCGGGATGTCCGTACCCGCGCCGAGCTTGCCCAGCAGCACCGCGAGCGCGGCCTGCACGATCATGAACGCCGTGGTGCCGGTCTGGCGGCCGACGTCGGTGAGCGTGCGGTGGATCGCCGCGTCGATCTCGAAGTCGATGCCGTGGCCCCGGTAGGTCGGCGTCGCCGGCCGGGGCCGGTCGGCGGGCAGCGTCAGCTCCTCGGGCAGTCCCGCCAAGGCAGCCTTCCAGTAGGCGAGCTGACGCGAGATTCCGCTGTCCGGGTCGGACTCCTCGCCGAGGATCGAGTGGTGCCACCGCGCGTAGTCCGCGTACTGCACCTTCAGTGGTGTCCACTGTGGAGCTTGTCCGGCGAGGCGGGCGCGGTAGGCGTCGGCGAAGTCGCGGGCCAGCGGCACCAGCGACCAGCCGTCGACGGCGATCTGGTGCAGGACCAGGACGAACAGGTGCTCGTCGGCGGCCTCGCGGAACAGCACCGCCCGCACCGGCAGTTCGGTGGTGGTGTCGAAGCGCCGGTTCACCGACGCGATCTCCCCGGGGCCCCGGACGTCCAGGCGGGCCAGCTCCCGGGCTTGCGCGGCGGGCAGGATCCGCTGCCGCGGTTCGCCGCCGACGACGGGGTACAGCGTGCGCAGGGACTCGTGCCGCTCGACGACGTCGCCCAGCGCGGCGGAAAACGCCTCGACGTCGAGCCCGCCGCGCAGCCGGACCGCCACCGGCGGCATCTCCAGCGAGCCGTCCCGCCCGGCGATCTCGTCGATGAACCAGAACCGTTCCTGGACGTAGGACAGCCGCAGGTCCGTCTCCGGCCGCGGCATCGCCGTCAGGGCGGGGCGCGCCGCGGATTCGCCGGCGAGCCGGACCGCCAGCTCGGCCACGGTCGGGGCCTCGAAGATCGTCCGGACCCCCGGGTCGGTGCCCAGGACGGTGCGGATCCGCCCGGCCAGCCGGGTGGCGAGGACCGAATGCCCGCCGAGGTGGAAGAAGTTGTCCCCGGCGCCGACCGACGGCAGCTTGAGCACCTCGGCGAACAGCCCGCAGAGGATCTGTTCCAGCGAGGTCCGCGCGCGGCGGTCCCGCACCCCGGAGAAGTCCGGCGCGGGCAGCGCACGGCGGTCCACCTTGCCGTGGGCGGTCAGCGGAAACGCGTCCAGGACCACGAAGGCGGACGGCACGCAGTGCTCGGGCAGCCGGGCCGCCGCCCGCGCGCGCAGCTCGTCCGCGCCCGCCGTGCCGGTCACGTAGGCGACCAGGCGGCGGTCGCCGTCGTCGTCGCGGGCGAGCACGACCACGCCGGTGACGCCGTCGCCGTCGGCGAGCACGGCTTCGACCTCGCCGGGCTCGATGCGGAAGCCGCGGATCTTGACCTGCTCGTCGGCGCGGCCGCGGAACTCCAGCTCACCGCCGGTCCAGCGGACGCGGTCGCCGGTGCGGTACATCCGCGTCCCCGCCGGGCCGAACGGGTCGGCGACGAACCGCTCGGCGGTGAGCCCGCGACGGCGCAGGTAGCCGCGGGCGACCTGGGCGCCCGCGAGGTACAGCTCGCCGGTGACGCCGGGCGGCACCGGGCGCAGGGCGGAGTCGAGCACGTAGGCGTCGGTGTTCGCGACCGGCCGCCCGATCGGCGGCGCCTCCTCGACGTGCCCGGGCAGCCGGAAGCCGGTGGCGTTGATGGTGGTTTCGGTGGGGCCGTAGAAGTTGACGACCCCGCGGGTCGCCGCGCGCAGCCGGTTCGCCAGCTCGGCCCCGACCGCCTCGCCGCCGACGATGGCCCGCAGCCCGGCGAGCGCGGCGGCGTCCTCTTCCAGGACGTAGTGCCACAGCGCGGGCCCGGCGTCCATCAGGGTGATCCGGGCATCGCGGATCAAGGCAGTCAGCGCGACCGGGTCGCGGACGGTGTCCTGGCCGGCGACGACCAGCGTGGCCCCGGCGACCAGGGGCGCGAACAGCTCTTCGAGCGCGATGTCGAACGTCGGCGCCGCGACGGCCAGCACCCGGTCCCCCGGGGCGTGCCCGCAGGTACGCACGACGTCGGCGATCGCGTTGGCCAGCGCGCCCACCGGCACCACGACGCCCTTGGGGCGCCCGGTCGAGCCGGACGTGGTGATCACGTACGCGGGGTGCTCCGGCCGCACGTCGCGCGGCGGGGCGGTGCCGGGGTGGTCACCAGCTTCGGCGTCGCGCAGCACGACGACCGGTTCGGTGTCGGCGATCAGCCCGGCGATGCGCTCGGCCGGGTATCCGGGGTCGACCGGGAAGTACGCCGCGCCGGACTTGGCGACCGCGAGCGCGGCGACGACCAGGTCCGCCGAGCGCGGCAGCACGACGGCCACCACCTGCTCCGGCCCGGCGCCCGCGCCGATCAGCCGGTGAGCGAGCCGGTTGGCCCGCACGTCCAGCTCCCGGTAGGTCAACGCGACGCCGTCGTGCTCGACGGCCACGGCGTCCGGCGTGCGGGCCGCCTGGGCCTCGACCAGATCCGCGACCGGCGGGCCCGGCTCGTGCCGCGGCCCGCGGCCCGCGGCCAGCACGGCTTCCCGCTCGGCCGCGGTGAGCGGGGAAACCCGGGCCAGGAGGCGGTGCGGCTCGGCGACCACGGTGCGCAGGAGGTCGAGGACGCGGTCGGCGGTGCGGCGGGCGGTCCCGGCGTCGAGGACGTCGTCGCGGTATTCCAGCCGCAGGCGCAGGCGCTGGTTCGGCACCACGGTGAGGCTGAGCGCGTAGTGCGTGGCGTCCCGGGCTTCGGCGGCGCTCGCCCGCAGCCCGGCGATCTCACCGTCGAAGCCCTCGGCGGCGAGCGGGTAGCTCTCGAAGACGAACGCCGCGTCGAACAGCTCGCCGAGCCCGGCCTGCTGCTGGACCTCCCCGAGCGCGAGGTGCTGGTGCGGCAGGAGCTCGAACTGCTCGCGCTGCAAGCGCGCGAGGGTGCCGGCGAGGGTCGCGGCCGGGTCGAGCCGGACGCGGACGGGCAGGGTGTTGATGAACAGCCCGACCATGTCCGCGATGCCCGCGACCTCCGGCGGCCGTCCGGCGGTGACCGCGCCGAACACGACGTCGGAGCGGCCGGTGAGCCCGCCGAGCACGATCGCCCAGCAACCCTGCAGCACGGTGTTGAGGGTCAGCCCTTCGGCACGCGCCCACGCGGTGACGTCCGTGGTCAGCCGTTCCGGCACGTCGACGACCAGCGCCTCGGGCAGCTTCGGCTCGCGCAGGCGGCCGGGGCCGGCGACGAGCGTCGGCTCGGCGAGGCCGTCGAGGGCTTCGCGCCAGGCCTGCTCGGCCGCGGCGCGGTCCTGGCCGCGCAGCCACTTCAGGTAGTCGCGGTAGTCCGGCACCGGCGGGACCGGCCGGCCGGCGTAGTGCGCGAAGAGATCGCGCAGGATCAAGGGCATCGACCAGCCGTCGGCGAGGACGTGGTGGTTGGTCGAGACGAACCGGTGGCGCTTCTCGTCCAGCCGGATCAGCAGGAACCGCAGCAGCGGGGGGTTTTCGACGTCGAACGGGCGGGTCCGTTCCTCGTCGACGACGGCGTCCGCTTCGCCGTCCGGCCGGCCGCGGAGGTCGAGCTCGCGCCAAGGCAGCCGGGCGCGCGCCGGGACGACCTGCACCGGCTCACCGGAGCGGCGGCGCCGGAAGCACGCGCGCAGCGGCGCGTGCCGGTCCAGCAACGCCTGCCCGGCCGCGCGCAGCCGTTCGGTGTCGAGGTCGCCTTCGAGGTCGACGACGAGCTGGACGTGGTAGACGTCGGTGCCGCGGTCGCTCAGCGCGGCGTGGAAGAGCAGCCCTTCCTGCAGCGGCGTCAGCGGGAGGACGTCCTGCAGTCCCTGGGTTGTCACAGCGATCCCTCCCGGGCGAAGTCGGCGAGGAACGCCACGAACCGCGTCGCGTGCGCGGCCACCTCGTCCTGGTCGTACAGCGCGGGGTTGGCGATGACGGTGACCGGCAGGCCGCCGTCCGGGGTTTCGCCGATGACGAATTCGATGTCGTCGACCTGGCCGGTGGACACGTCGTGCACGGTCGCGCGGCAGCCGCCGAAGTGCCGTTCCTGGCCGACGCGCAGGATGTTCACGGTCGGGCCGAACGGCCGTGGATCGCCGGGCAGGCCCAGGTGCTCGCGCACCTTCCGGCCGCGGTAGCGCTGGTGCCGCACGGTCCGCTTGATCTCCGCGGCCGACTCCGCGACGAGCTCGGCGCGGGTCATCCCCGGCCGGATCGCCACCGGCACCGGCAGCGTGTTCGCCACCATGCCGGGGATCGGCCGCAGCCGCGCGTCCGTGCGGGCGGTGGTCAGCAGGTTCAGCAGGACGTCCGGGGTGCCGGCCATCCGCTGCACGTACGCCCCCGTCGCGGCGATCAGCAGTCCGGGCAGGGCCGCGCGGACGTGCCACGCGGCCGCCTTGAGTTTCCGCGCGGCTTCGCCGGGTACGAGCGCGGACTCGCGGACGAAGTCCGCCGCGGGCGCGAACGGACGGCTCGACAGCGTCGTCGGCTCACGCTCGCCGGGGAAGCGGCTCGCCCACATCGCCCGGTCGGTTCCGTGGCGGGCGGGATCCGCGTGGTAGGCGACGTCGTCCTCGACCAGGAGCCGCAGCGGCGGCGGCGCGCCCTTCCCCGCCTCCGGCCCGGCGTCGTAGATCTCGAGGATGCGCCGGAACAGCAGGAGCTGGCTGAAGCCGTCGGACACGACGTGGTGCACGCACACGTAGCCCAGGTGGTGCTCGGGGGCGACCCGGATCAGCGCGAACCGGGGCAGCATCGGCGCGGTCAGGTCGAAGGGCGTGCGGACGTCCGCCCGCATCCACTCTTCGGCCGCGTCCCGGCTCAGCTCGAGCAGCGCGACCTCGGGTTCGGCGGCCACGACGACTTGGCGCGTCTCGCCGTCTTCGAGCACGAACCGCACGCGCAGGGTCTCGGCTTCCCGGACGGCGGTCCGCACCGCCGCCGTCCACCGGGCGGGGTCGAGCGGGCCGTGGATGTCGTAGACGCCGCCGAGGTTGTACACCGCGTTGCCCGGCTCGCGGACGCAGCGCTGCCACAGCTCCGACTGGGCGGCGGTCAGCGGTAGCGCGGTTTCGGGCATCGGGGCGCTCCTCTCCGGAGGCGGGTGGGGCCGCCAGTATCGGCAGGGCACCACTGGCAAAGCGCAAAAGCGACGTTGGCGCCATGCCAGTGCGGCCGCGGCGAGGATCGGCGGGCAACGCCAGGAAAGGGGTCCGAAGTGGACGCGGTCGTCGAGACCTGCCAGCTGCGCAAGCGTTATCCCGGCCACGAGGCCCTGCGCGGCATCGACCTGCACGTGCCGGCCGGGACTGTGCTGGGCCTGCTGGGCCACAACGGGGCCGGCAAGACCACCACCGTCCGGATCCTCGCGACCCTGCTCGCGCCGGGCGGCGGGACCGCGCGCGTCGCCGGGTTCGACGTCGCCCGGGAGCCGCGGGAAGTCCGGCGCCGGATCGCGCTCGCCGGCCAGTACGCCGCCGTCGACGCGCAGCTCACCGGGCGCGAGAACCTGGTCCTGCTGGGCAGGCTGCTGCGGCTGGGCACCCGGGGCGCCCGCGTCCGGGCGGACGAGCTGCTGGAGCGGTTCGGCCTCACCGCCGCCGCGGACCGCCGGGCGGGCACCTACTCGGGCGGGATGCGCCGGCGGCTCGACCTGGCGTGTTGCCTGGTCACCCGGCCCGCGGTGCTGTTCCTCGACGAGCCGAGCGCCGGGCTGGACCCGGCGAGCCGCCGGCTGCTGTGGACGGAGGTCCGCGAGCAGGTGGACAGCGGCATCACCGTGGTGCTCACGACGCAGTACCTCGAAGAGGCCGACGAGCTCGCCGACCGGATCGTCGTCCTCGGCGCCGGGTCGGTCGTCGCGGAGGGCAGCCCGGAAGAACTGAAGCGGAAGGTGGGCGGCGAATGGCTGGGCATCGTCCTGGCGGACCCGGCCGACGTCCCGGCCGCGGTGGCCGCCCTCGGCCCGGCGGCGTCGGACGTCGACCCCGCGGCGGGACGGCTCTCCCTGCCGCTGGACGACGGCATGGCGACCGTCGCCGCGGCGGCGGCCGCCCTCGACCGGGCGGGCCTGGCCGTGACCGACTTCGCTGTCCGGCGGCCGTCCCTCGACGACGTCTTCCTCGCCTTCACCGGAAAGGAGCAGGCCGCATGATCCTCACCGAGACCGCCGCCCTCACCGGACGGCGGCTGCTGCGGCTGCGCCGGTCGCCCGGCGAGCTGTTCGCCGTCACGCTCACCCCGGTGACGATGGTGGTGGTGATGGGCTACCTGCTCAACAAGTCCATCGCGATGCCGGACGGCACGAGCTTCCTCGACTTCACCATGGCCGGCGTCGGCGCCCAGGTGGCGCTGGCGGGCTTCGGCACGAGCGCGATCGCGGTGGCGGAAGACCTGCGCGGCGGGCTCGTCGACCGGTTCCGCTCCCTGCCGATCGGCCGGACCCCGGTGCTGCTCGCGCAGTCGCTGTGCGACCTGCTGCTGCTCGCGGTGGGCATGGCCATCGCACTGGCCGTCGGCTGGCTGCTGGGCTGGCGGATCCACACGGGAATCGTCGCGGGCCTGGCGGGCTTCGGCCTGCTGCTGGCGCTGGCGTTCCTGCTGTCGTGGACGGGCATCCTGGCCGGCCTGTGGATCCGCAGCACCCCGGCGGTGAACTCGCTGTCGGGCCTGGTCCTGGTGGTCGGCTCGTTCGTTTCGACGGCCTTCGTCCCCCCGGACGGCCTGCCGGGCTGGCTGCACGCGATCGCGTCGTGGAGCCCGGTGAGCACGGTGTCGACGGCCTGCCGCCTGCTGTGGGGCAACCCGGTGGCGGACACCGGTGACAGCCTCGCCGTCGTCCACGCCGTCCCGGTGGCGGGCGTGACGATCACGATCCTGCTGGCCGTCGTCGTGACGGCGGCTTCGCGGGTTTTCCGTTCGGTTTCCGAGAAAACACCTTGAGGAGAAGCATGAACACCGTCGAGTCCACAGTGAACACCACGGCCGCCCCGGACCCGCTGGCGCTCGGCCGTCCGGAACAGCCGGTCGCGGCGATCTGCGACCAGTTCTTCGCCCACGGCGGCGCCGTCGCGGACCGTGCGGTCCCGGTCGTCCTCGGCGGCCGGGCGCCACTGTCGGTCGGCGACCTGCTCGGGGTCGTCCAGGGCAGCTGACGCGGCGGCTCCGTCAGGCCGTTCCGTTCCGGTCGAGGCCCGCGACGGTCAGCCGCCCCTCGATGCTCGCGGTGGCCAGGTCGAGCCGCGACCGGCAGCCCGTCTTCGCGAACAGCCGCGTCAGGTGGCTCTCCACCGTCTTTTCGCTGATCCGCAGCGCGCCGGCGATCTGCCGGTTGGTCAGGCCCTGGCGGATCAGGTCGATGATGCGCAGTTCGACGGCCGACAGGTCGGCCGAGGCGAGGTGACGGCGGGGCGGGGTCACGCCGCGCTCGCGCATCCGGGCCTTGATCGTCATGCGCAGCAGGTCGCCGCCGAGGCGGCGGGCGATGTCGTAGGCCTCGTGCAGCCACGGCCGCGGCTCGTCGGCGATGCCCGAGGCGATCAGGCACGCTCGCATCAGTTCGCTCTGGTTGTCGTGGTTGCGCACCACTTCGACCGCGGCGCGGGCGCTCGCGAAGTCGCGTTCGACCAGGCCGGTGACCATCAGGTCGGCCATCTGCAGCCGGCGGCCGCCGTAGCGGCGGTACCACTTCCCGGCCAGCGTCCGCAGCTCGGCCAGCTTTTCCCCGCCGCCGGCCTCGAACTCCAGCATCGTCAGCCGCACGAGCAGCCAGTGCATCCCGATGGGATTGCCCCGCTCGGCCGCCGCCGCGGCCTTTTCGTAGCCGCGCCAGCCCGCGTCGACCGCTTCGCGCAGCCGTCCGCTGCGCCACAACAGGCCGGTTTCGGCCCAGGTCGCGATCGCGGGGAACGTGCTCTCACCCGCCGCGGCCAGCCATTCGGCGGCGAGCTCGAACTCGCCCTCGCACGCCTGGATCTCCGCCGCCAGCAGCCGCGCCTGCGAGTGCACGGGCGTGGTCGGCTGCCCGCTCAGCTCGAGCGCCCGGGTCGCGGACAGCACCTCGGCCCACTCCCCGCGGTGGTAGCCGGTGATGACCTGGTGGTACAGCGCGAGCGGGCCGCCCTCCGGCACGCCGTATTCGTCGCCGAACAGGAACCCGAAGAGGGAGACCAGGTCATGCCGGCCCGCCCAGATCTCGAGCTGGTCGCGCACCGGCACGGCGTCCGGCGCGCCGGCGAGCCGGAAGGCGCCGAACGCGGCCACGAACCCGTCGAGGCTCATGGCCTCGCGGCCGTCGAACCAGTGCCCGGCGAACTCGAGCGGGGGCCGGCCGGCCGGATCGGCCGCCAGCTCCGCCGCCACGGCGGAGGGCACCGGGACACCCGTGTGCAACGCCCCCAGCGCCGCCGCCACCGCCAGGTCGTACTCCAGCCCGGCCGGCACGCCGGCGGCGACCACCTCGGCGACCAGGTCGCGCAGCCAGTCGTGGCGGCCGATCCGCACCAGCAGGCGCAGCAGCGACCGCGTCAGGTCCGGGACGCGGCCGGGGTCGTGCGCCGCGCAGTGCGCCCGCGCGGTGCGGTACCACCGGGCGGCCGAAGCGGAAGCGGAGGGGCGGACCCGGGCGGCTTCGCGGCACCACCGCGCGATCACGTCCGGGTCGCCCCGCACTTCGGCCCAGGGCCGGGCGAGGTGCTCCGCGGCGAACGCGCCGTCTCCCACCCCGTCGAACAGGTGCCCGGCGACCATCCGCTGCTCCCCCAGGGTGTCCAGCACCGCCATGGCCAGGGCCGGGCAGGGCACGAACAGCTCGCCCCGCTCGTCGCAGCCCAGCAGCCCGGCGGCGACGAGCCGGTCGGCGGCCCGGCCGCAGGCGGCCGGCTCCCAGCCGGCGGTCTCGGCCAGGCGCAGCACGTCGTCCACCGGGATGGTCCCGGCGACGCCGGCGAGCGCGACCAGTGCCGGGGCCGGCTCGGGCAGCTGTGTCACCTGCCGCACGAGCCCGTGGCCGGGCGGCAGCGCGATCGGCGCGGTGGGATCGGCCAGGCACCGCACCCCGCGCACCGGGACGAGCCGGCCGGCCCGCTCGAGTTCGTCGTGGATCGCCTGCACGGCACCCGGGTTGCCGCGCAGGGAGCCGAGCGCGGCCCGCAGCGCCGGGCCGACGGCGGGGTCCACCGGCCCGCGGGCGGCGATCAGCTCGTCGATCGCGCAGTCCGGCAGCGGCCGCAGGTCGACGACCTGGTCGGCGAACGCGCTCAGCACGGTGGGCTCGACGGCCTCGTCGTCGCGGCAGGCCGCGAGCACGGTGCAGCCGGCGTAGCGCGCGGCCGCGATCGTGAAGCCGGGGTCGGGCACGGCGTGGAGGTCGTCGAAGACCACGGCCGTGGGACCGCTCTGCCGGAGCGCCCCGAACAACCGGGTCAGTTCGGTGAACAACGCGGGATCGGAAGGTGAACTCCCGGTGCCACAAAGCCGGTTTACAGCAGCGAGCCGAGTGTCACATCGAGTGCCGAATTCCGCCCGGAAAGCGGCCAGGACGGCCGGGACGCCGAATTCGCCGGAAACACCGGCGGAAAAACAGACGTGAACAATTTTCATTCCACGTTCGCGCCACTTTTCCCGCACCGCGCCGAGCACCGCCGTCTTGCCGACGCCGGCCGCCCCCCTGAGCACGACGAGAACGGGCCGTCCCGCGACCTTTTCGAGCGCGGCGACCTCGTCACCCCGGCCCGGCAAGGCACCGCAGTCCCGGATCACCGACCGCCTCCTCCCGTCCGCCGACCTGCCGGCCGCCGTTCTCCCTCGGGTGACGAGAGCGGGCTACACCCATTACGCCGTCCGGCCGAAAGTCGACTGAGATGTACCCCATTCGGGGACACACCTCAAGTAGGCGATTACGCATATGTGCGCGTGAACAGCCTGCATCACCCGGCCAGGGGCCTACTCGACACTCCGGAGTGATACCGACCACCGGGTGCGGCACAAGCGGAATTCACTGAGCGCCGAAGGTCCCCCACCAGAGTGATCTTCGGGCGGTGCAACCGCTTCGGCGGCGTTGGCGGGCTCCGGAGGACTGCGGTTAATCTGACACACCCCGCCCGGCGAACCGGTGCCCGGCCGGGGTTCCCGAACAAGCAGAGCGGAAAGCGTGCAGCCTGATCGATTCGTCCCGCCGTCCGAGCGGGTCGCCCTCGAAATCGCCGAGGCGCTCCACTCGCCCGGCCGTCCGGTGCTGACCGTCCTCACCGGACCGGTCGGCGCCGACCTCACCGCGGTCGAGGCCGCCCTTTGCCGTCACCTCACCGAGAACCCGCCGCCCTTCGCCCAGGTGCGGGTGGTCGACTTCGGGTTCGCCGGCTCCCCCTCCGGGGCGGCCCTGCTGGAGCGGATCCCGGCGGCGGCGGTGCTGCGCGTCACCGCGGGCACGCTGCTGCTCCTCAAGGACGTCCAGCTGATGCCGACCGAAGGCATCTGCTCGCTGGACGCGCTCGTCCGGCAGCTGGCCACGACGAAGTCCGCCTGCGTGTGCACCGTCGCCTTGCCCCTGCCCGCCGCGACCCGCGCGGCCTTCCAGGAGAGCGCGGCGCGGCTGCACCGGGACGGCCTGCTCCACCACATCACCCTGCGCCCGCTGCCCCGCGCCGAGCTGCCGGCGCTCGTCACGGCCCTGCTCGGCGCGGTGCCCGAACGCCGGCTCGCCGACGACGTGTGGCGAGCCACCCGCGGCTGGCCCGCCCTGGTCGAGGCCGGCCTGCGAATCGGCCAGGCGCACGACATCGTGCGCGTGGTGGACCGGCACGCCTACGTGACCGGGGCGCCCCTGCCGTTGCGGATGTCCGAACAGGACGAACTGCTCACGGCTATCCGTCGGCTGGGCGCGACCGCCTGGGCGGCGGCCAAGGCGATCGCGGTGTTCCGGCTGCTCGGCCCGGCCGCCCCCCGGCTGGTCGCCGAAGCACTCGGCACCTCCGAAGCCCAGGCCCGGCACGAGCTGGCTCTGCTCGCCCGGTCCGGCGTGCTGCGCCATTCCCGCTCCCGGGACACCTGGGCGTTCCGCCAGCCACTGGTCACGGTCGCGCTGACCTGGGCGATGGGCCCCTACGAGCGGCGCCGGCTCGCCCAGATCGCCGTGCAGGCGCTGTGGTCCGGCGCGGCGCGCAGCACCACGCCCTACGTCCTGCCCGACCAGCTCGTCAACGCGGGGCAGCTCGTCGACCCCGGCCGGGCCGCCGCGGACCTGCTGGCCCACGCCCGTGCCGTGGCGCCGGACGACGGGCGGCGGGCGCTGCCCTGGCTGCGGGCGGCGGCCAGGCTCACCGACGACCCGGCCGGACGCACCGAGATCCTGCTGCTGCACGCCCGCACCAGCGCCGCCAACGACGATCCCGGCCAGGCACTCGAGTCCACCGAAACGGTGTTGCGCTCGCACGCGGCGGAAATCCCGGACGACGAGCGCCTGGACGTCTGCTTCGTGCACCTCCGGGCCCTGTCCGAGGCCGGCCGCCGGGACGAACTGGCGGAGATCGCCGACGGCGGAGCTTCGCCCATGCTGTCCTTCGCCACCCCGCTCGAAGGCCTGGTCGTCCGCGCGTACGCGCTGGCCCTGCTCGGCCGCTGGCGGGCATCGCACGAATTGCTGCGGCGGATCCGCGAGGATGCCGGCGGCACGCGGGTCGCGGCGGCCGTCCGGCAGTTCGGCTCCGTCGTGGACCTGTGGCTGGGCGACCGCACGGCGTTCGACCACGACCTCGCCGAGCTGGAGCGCCGGATCGGCGCCGGGGAACGGCCGTCCGCGGAAGCGGCCTCCCAGGCCGGCGCGCTCGTGGCGCTGAGCGAGCTGCGACAGGCGGAGCAGCTCCTCGACGCCACCCGGAAGGTGCCGGTCTCGCTGGGCACGCCCAGCCGGATGATCCGCACGGTGGGCGCCGGCCGCTTCGACGACGCCATGGAGCTGGCCCGCAAGCACATCGCCGCGGGCGCCCCCGACGGCTGCGACCCGGCGCAGACCGTCATGTTCCAGCTCGCCTCGACCATCCAGCTGTGCCGCGGCAAGCTCTCGCGGGCCCGCGAGCTGCTCGCCACGGCACGGGCCCGCGGTCCGGTGATGCCGCACCTGCTGGCGATTCCCGAGGCGCTGTACGAGCGTGCGCACGGCGAATACGCGCGGACCGAGTCGATCCTGCGGGCGGCGGTGGGCCAGGCCGAGGAGAACGGCGTCGTGGCGCAGACCGACCTGCTGTGGATCGCGCTGGCCGACATCGGCGTCCGCACGCACCGGACCGAGCACCTGCCGGACTACCTGCGCAAGCTCGAGCAGGTGGCGACGTGCCTGGGCACCGAGCGCGCCGAGCTCAACCGCCTCACCCTGCACGCGCTGGTGCACGACGACCCGGCCGCGGCCACGGCGGCGATGCGCCTGCTGCGCCTGCGCGACCAGCCGCTGGAGCAGGCCGTCGCGCTGGAACGGTTCGTGCGGTACGGGCTGGGCGAGCCGCCGGCCCTGCTTTCGGAGTCCTATGCCATCTTCGGCGAAATGGACGCGCTGATGAGCCGGTCCTGGTCGCGGACGCTGATGCGCCAGTGCGGAGTGCAGGTGCCCGGCCGGCAGACGACGCTGGCCGAGAACGAGCGCCTGCTCGCGGTGCTCGTGGCCGAGGGGCTGGGCAACAAGCAGATCGCCACCCTCCTGCAGACGGGCGAGAAGAGCGTCGAAGGGCGGCTGTCCCGCCTCTTCCAGCGCAGCGGCTACCGGTCGCGGGTGGAACTGGCGACCGCGATCCTCTCCGGCCAGTACGCGCGGGGCTGAGCCGCCCCCGGACGCTTCTTTGCGGATTGCCAGTCCGCCCCTGCCGATACTGGCGTCCCCACCGTGCAGAGGAGCCGCCAGCATGGCCAGCCGCGTCGTCTTACCCCTGACCGCCGCGCAGACCGAGCTGTGGTACCGCTGGGAAGAAGCCCGCGACAAGGCGATCTTCAACGTCGCCGGGTACTACGACATCCGGGGACCGTTCGACCCCGAGCTGTGGACCGCGGCGGTGCGGCAGGTCGTGCGCGAAGCGGAAACGCTGCGGGTGCGCTTCGAGGTGGTGGGCGAGGAACCCCGCCAGGTGGTCGAGCCCGCCGGCGTGGACGTCCCGGTGCTGGACCTGAGCGGGGAACCGGACCCGGCCGCGGCGGCCGAAGCGCTGATGTGGGCCGGCGTGCGGACCCCGTTCGACCCTTCCGTGCCGCTCGTGCCCCGCTGCGTGCTCTACCGGCTCGGCCCGGGGCGATGGCGCTTCTTCATGTGCCTGCACCACCTGGCCGCCGACGGCTTCAGCCAGGGACTGCTGTTGAAGCGGCTGACCGACGTCTACGACGCGCTCGTCTCGGGCCGCCCGTCGGACGACGACGCGTTGCCGCCGTTGGCGGTCCTCGTCGACGACGATCGTACTTACCACAGCGGCTCGGCCGAGTTCGACACCGACCGTGCATTGTGGACGGAGCGCTTCCCTGACCCGCCGGAGCTGATCAGCCTCTCCACCCGCGCCCCCGTGCTCGCGACGGACGTCGTGCGGCGGTCGGCGTGGCTGTCCCGCGCCGACTCCGAGCGGCTGAAGGAAAGCGCGTGGCAGGCGCGGGTGGCGTTGCCCGAACTGGTCGTCGCGGCGACCGCGGCCTTCGTGCGGCGGATGACCGGGTCGCCGGACGTGCTGCTGACCCTGCTGACGACCGGCCGCCGCGGTGCGGCCACGCGGCGGATTCCCGGCGTGCTGGCGAACCCCCTGCCCCTGCCGCTGACCGTCCGCCCGGACCTGACCCGCGGCGAGCTGCTCGCCCGCACCGCGGCGGAGGTCCGGCGCACGGTGCGGCACCAGCGGTACCGCGGCCGCCTGGTGCGGGGCCACCTGGGACTGCCGGGCGACGTCCGCCCGTTCGGTCCGGCCGTGAACGTCCTCGGGCTGGGCCAGGTGCGCTCGTTCGGCGGCTGCGTCGCGACCGGACGCGTGCTGTCCACCGGTCCCGTGGACGACCTCGAGTTCATCGTCGGCGAGACCGAAGGCGACGGGCTTTTCCTCGACGTCAACGCCAACCCGGCGCTGTACACCGGCGACGAGCTGGACCGGCTGCTGCGGCTGTTCGTGGAGTTCCTCGCGGAGTTCGCGAACTTCGCCGACGACCGGCCGCTGGCCCGGCTCGAAGCCGGTCCGGCCCGGCCACCGTGGGGCGACGGCGAACCACGTCCCACCGAGCACCTCGGCGAGCTGCTGCGCGCGGTGGCGGAAACCGCGCCGGACACGGAAGCCGTGCTGGCCGGCGAGGGAGCGTGGTCGTACGGGCAGCTCCTGGGCCTCGCCCGCAAGGTCGGCGCCGGTCTGGTGGCGGCCGGGGCGGGGCCCGAGTCCGTCGTCGGCGTCATGGGTGAGCCCGGCGGCGGGTTCGCGGGCGCGGTGCTGGGCGTGTGGGCAGCGGGTGGAGCATACGTGCCGGTGGACCCGGCGGAGCCGGCCGATCTCGCGGGCTGCGACGCCGGGTTCCTGGTGACCGGCCTGCGGTGGCGTGCGACGGCGGAGGAGATCGCCGCGCGCGTTCCCGGCCTGCGGCTGCTCGTCGTCGAAGACCTTCCCGAAGCCACGGAGTTCGCTTTCGTGCCGAGGCACGAAAGCAGCGCCGCCTTCGTCAACGGCCCGGTGGTCTGCGACGCCGGGCTGATGAACCAGCTCCGGGCCCGGATCGAGGAGCTGGGGATCACCGCGGCCGGCACTGTGCTGCTGGACGCGCCGCTGACGTCCGGCCGCTCGGTGTGGCAGCTGTTCGCCGCGCTGGCGGTGGGCGGCCGGGTGCGGATCGCCGGGGACGGCGGTCCGGTCGCCGAGGTCACCCCCACGGCATACGGCCTCACCGAGTGCTCCGGCGCCGTCCACATCGGACGAACCGTGCGCAACACCCGGATCGCCGTGCTGGGCCCGGATCTGCGGCCGCTGCCGGCGGGCGTCACGGGCGAGGTGTACGTCGGCGGTGCCGGGGTGGCCCGGGGCCTCGCGGGCGACCCCGCGGCCACCGCGGCCCGGTTCGTCGCCGATCCGGCGGGCCCGCCGGGGTCGCGGATGGTCCGGACCGGCGACCGGGCCCGCTGGACCACCACCGGTGATCTGGAGTACGTCGACGCCGCGAGCCTCCGCGGGGTGCGCCTGGACCTCGGCGCGATCGCGGCCGCGCTGCGCGGGCTCGGCGGCGTGCGCGACGCCGTCGCGGTAGTGCGCCCGGCCCCGTCGGGAGAGCCGTTCCTGGTCGGCTACGTCGAGGGCGAACCGGACGAATCCGCCGCGCGGGCGGTGCTGACCGCCGGGCTCCCGGCCGCGGTGAAGCCGGCGGTCCTGGTCACGACCGTCGACCGGATTCCGCTGGACCGCAAGGGGAAGATCGATCGCGGGCGGCTGCCGGAACCGGCGTGGCCCGCCGTGCCCGGGGGCAAGCCGCGCGACGAGCGCGAAGAAACGCTCGCGGAGCTGTTCGCGGAAGTGCTGGGGCACCCCGCCGGCGGAGGCGACTTCTTCGCCCTCGGCGGGCACTCGCTGCTCGCCATCCGGCTGGTCCGGCGGATCCGCGAGGTGTTCGGGACGAACCTGGGTGTTTCGGCCGTGTTCGAAGCGCCGACCGTGGCGGCACTGGCCGCGACGATCGCGGCGCACGGCGGCTCGGCCCGCCCGGCACTGCGGACGGCCCAGCGGCCGGACCGGGTGCCGCTGTCCTACGCCCAGCAGCGGCTGTGGTTCCTCGAAGAGCTCGGTGAAGCCGGCTCCGCGTACCACGTCCCTGTGCTCGTGCGCCTGTCCGGCCCGGTCGACCCGGCGGCGCTGCACCTGGCCCTCGGCGACGTGCTCACCCGGCACGAAAGCCTCCGCACGGTGTTCCCGGCCCACGAGCAGGTGCCGTACCAGCACGTCCTCGACCCGGACACGGCACTGCGGCGCCTGGCGTTCGACACGGTGCCGATCGCCGAAGCCGACCTCGACGCCGCCGTGGCGGTGGCCGTGCGGCGGCCGTTCGCCCTGGCGGCGGACCTGCCGTTGCGGGCCCGGCTGTTCCGCCTCGCGCCGGAGAACCACGTCCTGCTGCTGGTGATGCACCACATCACCGGTGACGCGATGTCGTGGGCCCCGGTGTGGCGCGACTTCACCGCCGCCTACGAGACACGGGCGAGTGGTGGGATCCCGGCCCCGCCGGAGCTGCCCGCGCAGTACGCGGACTTCGCGGTGTGGCAACGGGAAATGCTGGGCTCGCAGTCCGATCCGGACAGTGTCGTGCGCCGCCAGCTGGACTTCTGGCGGGCCGCGCTGGCCGGGGTACCGGACGAGCTGCCGCTCCCCTTCGACCGGCCCCGGGCGGCGGCTCCGTCGGCGGACGGCGGCCGGGTGCCGTTCGCGGTGGACGCCGAGCTGCACGCCGGGCTCGGCGACCTCGCCCACCGCGGCGGCGCGACGGTCTTCATGGTGGTCCAGGCGGCTTTCGCCGTGCTGCTGGCGAAACTGGGCGCCGGCACCGACATCCCGATCGGCACGGCCTGCGCGGGCCGGGCGGAGGCGGCACTGGACGACCTGGTCGGCTTCTTCGTCAACACGGTGGTGCTGCGCACCGACGTCTCGGGCGACCCGTCGTTCGACGCGCTGCTGGCCCGGGTCCGGGAGACCGACCTGGCCGCGTTCGCCCACCAGGACGTGCCGTTCGAGCTCGTCGTGGACGCGCTCAACCCGGCACGCTCCCTCACGCGCAACCCGCTGTTCCAGGTGATGGTCGTCGCCCGGGCGCAGGCGGACCGGCACAGCGACCTGGCCGGCGTCCGGGCCACGGTCGAAGAGCTGCACACCCCTACCGCGAAGTTCGACCTGCTGCTCGACTACGCGGAGTCCTTCGAAGACGGCGAGCCCGCCGGGCTCGCGGGCGCGCTGGAGTACCGCGCGGACCTGTTCGACGCGGGCACCGCCGAGCGGCTGGCCGGCCGGCTGACCCGGGTGCTCGAAGCCGTCGCGGCGGCACCCGGGCGGCCGATCTCCGGCATCGACGTCCTGGCCGATGACGAGCGGCACCAGGTGGTGACCGCGTGGAACGACACCGGGCACCCGGTCCCGGCCGTGACGATGCCGGAGCTGTTCGCCGCCCAGGCCGTGGCGACCCCGGACGCACCCGCCGTGGTGTTCGAAGGCGAAACGGTCACGTATGCGGACCTGGCGGCCCGGGTCGACCGGCTGGCCGGGGCGCTCGTGGCGGCCGGGGCGGGACCGGAGCGGGTGGTGGCCGTCGTGCTGCCGCGCTCGGTGGAGCTCATCGTGGCACTGCACGCGATCGCGCGGTCGGGCGCGGCGTTCCTGCCGGTCGACCCGGACTACCCCGCCCAGCGGATCGGGCACCTGCTCGGCGACGCCGCGCCGGTGCTGGTGGTCACCAACGCCACCGCCGCCGCGCTGGTTCCGGCCACTGTGGACAGTCCGGTGCTCTCGCTCGACGACGACCTCCCGCCGTCGCGGCCCCTGCCGGAAGCCCGACCCCACGGGAGCAACGCCGCCTATGTGCTCTACACCTCGGGCTCGACCGGACGGCCGAAGGGGGTCGTGGTGTCCCACGCGGCGCTGGCGAACCGCGTGCTGTGGATGCAGGGCGCCTACGGGCTGTCCGCCGGCGACCGCGTGCTGCAGAAGACCTCCTGCGGGTTCGACGTGTCGGTGTGGGAGTTCTTCTGGCCCCTGGTCACCGGGGCGACGCTGGTCGTGGCCCGCCCGGA
Organism: Amycolatopsis sp. MtRt-6; assembly: GCF_017308975.1. Taxonomy (GTDB): domain Bacteria; phylum Actinomycetota; class Actinomycetes; order Mycobacteriales; family Pseudonocardiaceae; genus Amycolatopsis. Next base: position 85,773 of record NZ_JADWPD010000029.1, read on the forward strand.
CGGGCACCGCGACCCGTGGTACCTGGCCGAGGTGATCCGCCGCGAGGCCGTGACCGACCTGCACTTCGTGCCGTCCATGCTGCGCGAGTTCCTGGGAGCGGCCGACCCCGCCGGGTGCCCGAGCCTGCGGCGCGTCTACTGCAGTGGGGAAGCGCTTTCCCCGCCGCTGCGCGCGGAGTTCCACGCGAAGCTCGCCGCCGAGCTGCACAACCTCTACGGCCCGACCGAGGCCGCCATCGACGTCACGGCGTGGGCGTCGCCGCCCGACCGGGAGCTGCCGGTGGTGCCGATCGGGCGGCCGGTGTGGAACACCCGGCTGTACGTGCTGGACGACCGGCTGCGGCCGGTGCCGCCCGGCGCACCCGGGGAGCTGTACCTCGCCGGGGTCCAGCTCGCCCGCGGGTACCGGGGCCGCCCGGGGCTGACCGCGGAACGGTTCGTGGCGAGCCCGTTCGGCGACGGCGAGCGCATCTACCGGACCGGGGACCGGGCCCGCTGGAACCGCCACGGCGAGATCGAGTACCTGGGCCGGGCCGACCACCAGGTCAAGATCCGCGGGGTGCGGATCGAACCGGGCGAGATCGAAGCCGCGCTGCGGGACCACGACACCGTCGCCGAGGCCGTCGTGCTGGCCCTGCCCGACGCCGCGGGCGGCCAGGAGCTGGTGGCCTACGTCGTCGCCGCGCCCGGTCACGCGTGCGACACCGACGTGCTGCGCGCCCACGCGGCGGGCCGGCTGCCCGCCGTGATGGTGCCCGCCGGGTTCGTGCCCGTCGACGCGTTCCCGGTGACCGCGCACGGAAAGCTCGACCGGGCCGCGCTGCCCCGGCTGGAGCGCACGGCAGGTGGCACCCGGGTGCCTCCCCCGGCCCTCCCCGGGCGGGTGCCGGTCGAGCTGCCGGCCGCCCGCGAGCGGCTGGCCGGGCTCGCGGCGGAGGCCGGGGTGTCCCCCGACGCCGCGGCGCGGGCGGTGTGGACGGTCCTGGTCGCCAAACTGGGTCTCGGCGACGACGTGCCGGCGGTGCCGGGCTCGGTGACGGTCCGCGACCTGATCCGGCGGAGCGAGGACACCTCCGGCGAGCTGAGCTACGCGGCCGGGCTGTTCGGCCCGACCGGACCGGCCGAGGTGCGGGCCTGCTTCGAGGCGGCCGTCGAAGCCGTCCTGGCAAACCCGGATGCCGCGGCCGTCACGCTGGACCTGGGCGCCGAGCCCGCCCGGCAGCCCGCCCGCGAAGACGTCACGACGACGCTGGTGGACCTCTGGCAGGCGCAGGTGGCGGCTTCGGCGGACCGCGTCGCCGTCACCTGCGGCCGCGAGCAGGTCACCTACCGGGAGCTGGACGCGCGGGCCAACCGGCTGGCGCACGCGCTGATCGCCCGGGGCGTCGGCCCCGACCGGCTGGTCGCGCTGCTGCTCCCCCGCTCGGTGGACCTCGTCGTCGCCATCCTGGCGGTGCTGAAGGCCGGCGGTGCCTACCTGCCGCTGGACCCGGAATGCGCGGAAGGCCACCTCGCCCACGTGCTCGGCGACGCCGAGCCGCTTCTGGTGATCAGCCCCCACGCGGTCGAGACCGGGGTCCCCTGCCTGGCACTCGACGACCCCGGGCTCGCCAGGCACCCGCGGACACCGCCCGGACGGCGGATCCTGCCGGGCCAGCTCGCCTACGTCATCTACACCTCCGGCTCGACCGGCCGGGCGAAGGGCGTGCTCGTCTCGCACGCCAACGTGACCCGCCTCTTCGCCTCGGCCGCCCGCTGGTTCCGCTTCGGGCCGGACGACGTCTGGACCCTCTACCACTCCTACGCGTTCGACTTCTCGGTGTGGGAGCTCTGGGGTGCCCTGCTGCACGGCGGGCGCCTGGTCGTGGTGCCCCTCGACACCGCCCGGACGCCGCGGGACTTCCGGCGGCTGCTCGCCGAGGAGCGGGTCACGACGGTGTGCCAGACCCCGTCGGCCTTCCTGCACCTCACCGCGGACCGGCCGCAGGACTGGGACCGGCCCGCGGTGCGCACCGTGATCTTCGGGGGCGAAGCGCTCGAACCGCGCCGCCTGGCGGACTGGTACGGCCGGCGGTCCGGCGAAGCCCCGCTGCTGGTCAACATGTACGGGATCACCGAGACGACCGTGCACGTGACCTACCGGGAGCTCGGCGCGGACGCCGTGACGCACGACGGCAGCCCGATCGGGGTGCCGCTGCCCGACCTGCGGGTGTTCGTGCTCGACCGGGGCCTGCGGCCGGTCCCCGCCGGCGTGCCCGGCGAGCTGTACGTCGCCGGGCCGGGACTCGCCCGTGGCTACCTCGGCCGCGCCGGGCTCACCGCCGGCCGGTTCGTCGCCTGCCCGTTCGGCGACGGCGAGCGGATGTACCGGACCGGGGACCTGGGCCGGTGGAGCCACACCGGCGAGCTCGAGTTCGCCGGCCGGGCCGACAGCCAGCTCAAGATCTCCGGGTACCGGATCGAGCCCGGCGAGGTGGAGTCCGTGCTGGCCGGGCACCCCGCGGTCGGCGAGGTCGCGGCCGGGGCGGCGCCGGACCGGCGGGGCGAGACGCAGCTGGTCGCCTACGTCGTCCCGGCGGCGGGCGCCGCGCTCGACGTCGACGAGCTGCGCGCGTGGACCCGGACGCAACTGCCCTCGTACCTGGTGCCCTCGGCGTTCCTGGTACTGCGGGACCTCCCGCTGACCCCGCACGGCAAGCTGGACCGGCGGGCGTTGCCCGGCCCGGTCTTCTCGGGCGGGCGAGGACGGCGGCCCGGGACCACGGCCGAAGAGAAGCTGTGCGCGCTGTTCGCCGACGTGCTGGGCGTCGACCGGGTTTCGCCGGAGGACGGCTTCTTCGAGCTGGGCGGGCATTCCCTGCTGGCCGCGAGGCTGGTGGGGCGGATCCACGCGGACTTCGGGGTGGCGCTGAGCGTCCGGGCGGTGTTCGAAGAGCCGACGGCGGCGAAGCTGCTGACGGCGATCGAACGGGCGGCCGCGGCGGCCCCCCTGGTGAGCGCGGCCCGGCCGCCGCGTCCGGACCGCCTGCCGCTTTCGCCCGCCCAGGAGCGGATCTGGGTCGAGCAGCGCCTTTCCGGCCCGTCTCCCCTGTACAACATCCCTGCCGCCGTAAGGCTTTCCGGTCCGCTCGACCGCGAAGCCCTCGGCGCGGCGCTGGCGGACGTCGTCGCCCGCCACGAAAGCCTGCGGACCGTGGTCGCCGACACCGACGGCGTGGCTCACCAGGTGATCCGCGACCGGGTTTCGCCGGAACTGCCCGTCACCGAGGTCACCGCCGAGGCGCTCGGCGCCGCCGTCGCGGCCCACGCACGCGAGCCGTTCGACCTCGCCGAAGACCTTCCACTGCGCGCCCACCTGTTCGTCCTCGGCGAGCACGAGCACGTGCTTTCCGTTGTCGTGCACCACGTCGCCGCCGACGGCTGGTCGCTGGACCCGCTGGCCCGGGACCTCTCGCGGGCCTACGCGGCCCGGGCGCGGGGGCAGGCGCCGGACTGGGCCCCGCTGCCCCTGCAGTACGCGGATCACGTGCTGGCGCAGCGGGAACGGCCGGACGACGAGCAGGTGGAGTTCTGGCGGCGGGCCCTCGACGGCCTGCCGGAGGAGCTACCGCTGCCCACCGACCGGCCGCGTCCCGCCACGCCGTCGCACCGCGGCGACGTCGTCGAATTCGCCGTCGAAGCCGGGCTGCACCGCGGGATCACCGACCTCGCGGCGGCCGCCGGGGTGACCGAGTTCATGGTGGTGCACGCGGCGCTGGTCACCCTGCTCGGCAAGCTGGGCGCGGGCTCGGACATCGCGATCGGCACGCCGGTGGCCGGCCGCGGCGACACCGCTCTCGACGACTTGATCGGCCTGTTCGCCAACACCCTGGTGCTGCGGGTGGACCTGTCGGGGCGGCCGACCTTCCGCGAGCTGCTCGGCCGGGTGCGCGAAACCGACGTCGCCGCGCTGGCCCACCAGGACGTCCCGTTCGCCCGGGTGACGAACGGGCGGCGGCCGTTCGGAGTGCTGCTGGCGTTCCAGACCACGGCCGAGCCGCGCCTGGACCTGCCCGGCCTGACAGCCGAGATCGTCCCGGCCGGCACCGGGACGGCGAAGTTCGACCTGTCGTTCGCCCTCGTCCCCCGCCGCGGCGAGGGCATGCGGGGGTACCTCGAATTCGCCACCGACCTCTTCGACCGCTCGACCGCGGAGGCCCTGACCGCCCGGCTCGTCCGGGTCCTCGCGGCCGCGGTGGCCGCCCCGGACGCGATGGCGGGCGGGATCGACGTGCTCACCCCCGCCGAACGCGACCTCGTCCTCGCCGCGTCCCACGGCCCCCGCCGCCGGCTCCCGGCCACCACGGTGCCCGCGTGGTTCGCGGCCACGGCGGCTGAGCGCGGCGAGGACACCGCGGTGCTCTTCGACGGCACCGAGATCTCCTACCGCGAGCTCGACGAGCGCGCGAACCGGCTGGCCCACGTGCTGATCGGGAAGGGTGCGGGCCCGGACCGGATCGTCGCGCTGCAGCTGCCGCCGTCGATCGAACTGATCGTGGCGCTGCTCGCGGTCCTCAAGTCCGGGGCCGCCTACCTGACCGTCGACCCCGCCTACCCGGCCGAACGGATCGCCCACCTGCTGGAGAACGCGCGGCCCACGGTGGTGCTCACCCCGGGCGACCTCGTGGGCGACGGGCCCGCGACGGCGCCGGAAGTGCCGCTGCGGCCGGACAACGCGGCCTACGTCATCTTCACGTCCGGTTCGACCGGGACGCCCAAGGGCGTCGTCGTCGAGCACCGCAACATCGTGGCGCTGGTCGCCGATCACATCGGACGGTTCGGGATCGACCGCGGCACCCGCCTCCTGCAGTTCGCGCCGCTCGGGTTCGATGCCGCAACGGGTGAAATCCTCGTGGCACTGCTCGCGGGCGCGGTGCTGGTACCGGTGCCGGCGGAGCAGCGCGTCCCCGGCGAGCCGCTGGCGCGGCTGGTGGCCGAGACGGGCGCGAACTTCGTCGCCCTGCCGCCCACGGTGCTGGCGACCCTGCCGCCCGGCGGGCTGCCCGAGGGGATCACGCTGATGACCGCCGGGGAGGAGTGCCCGCCCGGGCTGGCCGACCGCTGGGCGCCGGGCCGCCGGATGGTCAACGCCTACGGGCCGACCGAAACCACCGTCTCGGTCACGATCACCGAGCCCCTGGAGACCGGCGCCCGGCTCACCATCGGGCGCCCCCTGGCCAACACGACGGCCCACGTGCTCGACGAGTGGCTGCGGCCGGTCCCACCCGGGGTCCCCGGTGAGCTCTACCTCGGCGGCGCGCAGGTGTCCCGCGGCTACCTCGGCCGTCCCGGGCCGACCGCGTCACGGTTCGTCGCCGCCCCGGACGGTGCCCGGCTCTACCGCAGCGGCGACCTCGCCGCGTGGACGGCCGAAGGCACGCTCGCCTACCTCGGCCGCGCCGACGACCAGGTGAAGCTCCGCGGCTTCCGGGTCGAGCCCGGCGAGGTCGAGGCGGTCCTCGCCGGCCACCCCGCGGTCCGGCAGGCCGCGGTGCTCCTCCGCGAGGACCGGCCGGGGCGGCGGCAGCTGGTGGCCTACTACGTCGGTGACGACGCCCCGCTGCGCGAGTACCTGCGCGGGCGCCTGCCCGAGCACATGGTGCCCGCGGCGGTGATCCGGCTGCCGGAGTTTCCCCGGACACCGCACGGGAAACTCGACCGGGCCGCGCTGCCCGCTCCGCGGTTCGAGAGCGGCGCCGCCGAGCCCCGCACGGAGGCGGAGCGGGTGTTCTGCGCCGTGCTGGCCGACGTGCTCGGGCTGGCGTCGGTGGGTGCCGAAGACAGCTTTTTCGACCTGGGCGGCGACAGCATCATCGCCCTGCAGGTGGTGAGCCGGGCCCGCAAGGCGGGGTGGACGCTGCATCCGCGTGACGTCCTGCTCGGCGGGACCGCGGCGAAGATGGCCGAGGCCGCCGAGCCGGTGCGCGGCGGGACCACGGCGGACATCGACCCGGTCGGACCCGTCGAGGACACCCCGATGGTGGCCTGGCTGCGCCGCACCGGCGGGTCGGCTGCCGGGTTCAACCAGTCGATGCTCGTGCAGACCCCGGCCGGGATCGGGCCGGCGGAACTGGACGCCGTGCTGGCCGCGCTGCTCGACCACCACGACGCGCTCCGGCTCGTCGACACCGGCGACGGCCTGGAGGTCCGGCCGCCCGGCTCGGTGACGGTGCGGGTGTCCACTGTGGACGTCACCGGGCTCGGACCGGAGGCCGTGCGAACCGAGCTGGCCCGGCACGGCGCCGCCGCCCAGGCGGAGCTGGACCCGGCGGCGGGCGAGCTGGTCCGGGCGGTCTGGTTCGACGCCGGGCCCGCCGAGCGCGGCCGCCTGCTGCTGGTGGTGCACCACCTCGCCGTGGACGGCGTCTCGTGGCGGATCCTCCTGGAGGACCTGGCCACGGCGTGGACGGCCGTGCGCGCGGCGGCGGTCCCGGTCCTCGAGCCGGTGGGCACGTCCGTGCGGCAGTGGGCCCGGCTCCTGACCGCGCGGCTGCCCGAGGTGACGGCCGACCGCGAGCGCTGGGCGGAGGTGACGCGGGACGTCCGGCCGTGGCTCGGGCGGCCCCTCGACCCGGCACGGGACACGGCCGCGACGCTGCGCCGGCTGCGGCTGGACCTGCCCGCTTCGACGTTGGCGGCCGGGACACCGGGAATCCTGGAGCGCCTGCTGGCAGCACTCGCGCTGGCGGCCGCGGGCTTCCGGCGACGCCGGGGCGACCAGGGCAGCGCGCTGACGGTGACGCTCGAAGGACACGGGCGCGACGACTTCGACCTGACCCGCACGGTCGGCTGGTTCACGACCGTGTACCCGGTCCGGCTCGACCCGGGACCGGCGGGCGGCACCCGGCCGTGGACCGACCCCCACGCGGTCCACGACGTGCTGCGCCGGACGCAGGAGCAGCTGCGGGCCGGGCCGGCCGACCGGCTGGGCTACGGTCTGCTTCGCTTCCTGCACCCGGAGGACGGCGACGTGCTCGGCGCGGATCCCGAAATCGCCTTCAACTACCTCGGCCGCTACCCGGCCGGGGCCCCGGCCGACTGGGCGGTGGCGCCGGAACCGTCCCCGGTGCCCGAAGCCGGCCCGGGAATGGCGGTACCGGCCGTGCTCACGGTGAACGCCGCCCTCGAGGACGGCCCGAGCGGGCTCCGGCTCGTCGCCCACTGGAGCTGGGCGGGAAACTGCCTCACCGACGAAGAGGCGCACGAACTCGCCGACGGCTGGGCGGCCGCGGTGGCGGCACTGCCCACGGCCGGCACGGGCGCCGCCGGGCTTACCCTGCCCGGACTCGGCCGGGACGAGCTGGACGAACTCGGCGAAGGTCTCGACGGGTGGTGATCACGTTCGCCGGTGACGCGGTCACGCCGGGTTTCACGCCGGCGTCGCGGGTTCGGCGCCCAGCGCCGCGACCAGGTCGGCCACCCGGTGGTGCGCCTCCAACGGGTGACGTAGCCGGCCTTCCGGGTGGATCTTGTAGTGGTTGCGCCGGCCGACGCGCTCGCGCTCCAAGTAGCCCTCGGCGATCAGGTCGGCGAGGATGAGCTGCACGCCGCGCTCGGTGATCCCGACCCGCTCGGCGATGTCGTGCAGGGTCCGGTCGGGATCCGCGGCGACGCACAGCAGGACGTGCGCGTGGTTGCTGAGGAACGTCCACGAAGCCATACCCGTCACATTAACCGTCCGAACTTGACAGACGAAGTCCAGTTCGTCATTCTGGTGGCAGCGGAGGGGAGTACCCGCCCGGTCCGGCATCGTCAATCCGGCTGCACATGTGCGGCCCGGTGCCGGCGTCACCTTCGGGTGATCGGGGAGACCTCCGGTTCGTCACCGAACCGGAGGAGTATCTCGTGACCGTCCCGTTCTGGGCCTGGGTCGCCGTGCTCGGCGTCATCCTGGCCATGCTCGCGGTCGACCTGCTGGCCCACCGCCGCACACCCGTGGTCGGCGTCCGGTCGGCGCTCGCGTGGTCGGGCGCGTGGGTGGTCCTGGGGCTCGCCTTCGGTGCCGTGGTCTGGTGGGTCTGGGGCGCGGAGTTCGCGGGCCAGTACTTCGCCGGCTACGTCATCGAGAAGTCCCTGGCGGTCGACAACGTCTTCGTGTTCGCGATCATCTTCGGCTACTTCGCCGTCCCCCGCGAATACCAGCACCGCATCCTGTTCTACGGCGTGATCGGTGCCCTGGTGTTCCGGGCGGTGTTCATCGCCGCGGGCTCGGTGCTGATCGCGAGTTTTTCCTGGATCCTCTACGTCTTCGGCGCTTTCCTGGTCGTCACCGGCATCCGGATGGCCAGGCACCGGGACGAGACGGTCGACTACGAGCAGAACCGCGTGCTGCGGCTGTTCCGCCGGATCGTCCCGTCGACCGACGGCGACCACGGCGGCAAGTTCCTGGTGCGCCAGGCCGGCCGCTGGGTGGCGACGCCGCTGCTGACGGTCCTGGTGCTGATCGAGGTCACCGACGTCGTCTTCGCGGTCGACTCGATTCCGGCGATCTTCGCGGTCACCCAGGAACCGTTCCTGGTGTTCACGTCGAACGCCTTCGCGGTGCTGGGCTTGCGGGCGATGTACTTCCTGCTCGCCGACGTGATGCACCGGTTCGTGTACCTGAAGGTCGGCTTGGCGCTGGTGCTGGTCTGGGTCGGCGTGAAGATGCTGCTCCTGGACATCTGGAAGATCCCGACGGCGTTGTCCCTGGGCGTGGTGGCGGCCATCCTCGCCACGGCGGTCGCCGCCAGCTTGATCCGCACTCGAACTCCGGTTTCCCCGAAAGGATGATGATGAATTTCACTCGCTTCACAACGGCCGCGCTGGCCGGCGGCCTGGTCTTGACGCTCACCGGCTGCGGCGTGGCGGAGACGGCGGGCCAGGTGAGCAACGCGGCCTCGACGGCAGCGGTCTGCGCGGACGCGCTCCGCATAGCAACGGCCAACCTGGACGTGACAAACCCCCAGGCGGCGGCCGACAAAGCCCACGCATCGGCGGAAGAGCTGACAGGCCTGGCAGCCAAGGCGGCGAACACGTCGGCAGCGGAGGCGATCAACAACCTGGCAACGACCATGCGCGAGACAACGGTCGACAGCCTGGTGAAGACACCGGCGGAGTGGGTCCAGAAGAAGGCGGACCAGGTGACGGCGCTGACCAAGGCTTGCGGCGGGTGAGTGCCCGGCTCGGCCGGGCCCTGAGTGGCTCGGCCGGGCGACGACCGGATCGGCGGCCGGATCGGCGGAGGCTGGTCGGGCGTCCGCGGGTCAGCGGAGGCGGGTGTCCTCGCCGGCTCCGCCGAGCCGGGTTCAGGTGCCCGGCAGGCCCGCCCCAGCCAACCCCGCCCAAGCCAACCCCGCCCCCAGCCGGCCAGGCCTGACCCAGCCGGGTCGGGGCTGCCCGCCATGCCCCGCCCGTCCCCGCGATCCCCACCCCAGGAGCCCTCATGTCCGTTTCCCCCGCCCCCACTGCTGCCGCCGGGGAGCTGACTGGGGTGGCCGGGTGGGCCGTCGGGCTCATGGAATCTCTCGGTGGGCCCGGGGCCGCCCTTGTCGTCGGGCTCGACAACCTCTTTCCTCCGCTTCCCAGTGAACTCGTCCTGCCGCTCGCCGGGTTCGCCGCCGGGCGGGGGGCCTTCTCGCTCGGTGGTGCCCTCTTCTGGACCACGCTCGGCTCCGTTGCCGGTGCCGTTGTCGTCTACCTGCTCGGGCTGCGGCTCGGGCACGACCGCACGCGCCGGCTCGTCGGGCGGATTCCGCTCGTCAAGACCGACGATTTCGACCGGACCGCCGCGTGGTTCGCCCGGCACGGCGGCAAAGCCGTCTTCTTCGGACGCATGATCCCGCTCTTCCGCAGCTTCATCTCCGTGCCCGCCGGCGTCGAACGCATGCCGTTCGGGCGGTTCCTGCTCTACACCACCGCCGGCAGCCTCGTCTGGAACACCGGGTTCGTCGTCGCGGGCTATCTGCTCGGCGAAAACTGGGCGGTCGTCGAGCGGTATGCGTCGATCTTCCAGTACGTCGTTTTCGCCGCGATCGCCGTTGCCGTCGGCCTGTTCGTGGTCCGCCGGGTGCGGGGACGCAAGCACGTCTAAAGTTCGGGCATGAACGCCCTGCGGGAACGCGTGTACGCGACACTGGTGGGTCTGTCGACCGTGCTCCTCCTGCTGAACTACACCGCCGGCACGTCCGCGGGCGAAGCCGTCGCCGAAATCGGGGCCGCGATGGGCGCGCTCTGCCTGGCCGGCGGGTTCGCCGACGTCAGCGCGCACCGCATCACCCACGGCAGCTTCCCCCGCGGCGACGACCTCCGCCACATCCTGACGGCCACCGGCCACGTCCTGGAGACGGCACTGCTGCCCGTCCTCTGCGTCGGCGCCGCGGCGCTCGGCTGGCTGCCGCTCGACACCGCGTTGTGGATCGCCGCCCTGTCGCTGGTGCTCACCATCGCCACGCTGGCCCTGCTCGCGACGCGGCGGACCACCGTCCGGTGGCCGGTCAAGCTGCTGCTCTTCGTCGTCGAGGTGGCGATCGCGCTCGCCGTCGTGGGCGTGAAGCTGATCGCCCACTAGGGCCTCAATCGCAGCCGTGTCGAGCTGGTGTGCTCGTGGGTGTGGGCCTGTCCCGTGGTCAGGCTGTGAATGGGAGTGGTTCGTGGAGGTTGTTGCGCCGGGGTTGTCGGCGTCGGAGAAGGCATCGCCGTAGCGCTGTGGGGTGGTGCGGAAGTCGGGACCCTCATCCCCGGTGCGGCGCTCGGCCAGAGCATCCAACAACGCGTTCGCACGGGTGCCGGTCTCATCATCGAACCGGCCGCTCAATTCCCAGACCCCGGTTCTTTTAAGGCGCAGGAACAGTTCCCGGGTGGGAACCACGGGTTCGGGGCCGTCGGGGGCGAGGTGAGCGAGGATGCGGGCACCGAGGGCAGCGACCTGCTTGTGCCCGGCCTCCTCGGCGAAAGCCAGCAGGTTGGCCTCAGCACTCACGCAATGCTCGGGCGGAACCTGGCTCAGCACAGAGGTGATCACATCGATCATCGGGTTACTCAACCGCCCCGCCCGAGCCGCAACACCGGTCGCGGGAGCCAGCCGGGCGGCGGAGCGGTAGCCGAACAGCTCCATCACCCCGCGCTGTTCGATTTCCACCAGCACCGCACCAAGTTCGGCCTCAGCAGACCGCATGCGCGCGACCAACTCACCGATGCGGTCGGCAAGAGCCACCGCCTCGGAGGAGAGAGCCGCATCGCTGGTCATACCTCCAAACTACCGGCCATCGAACACAGGGTCATCACTCGATCGTGCATGAAACCCAGAAAACCGGAAACCATTGCAGGGCAACCAAAGCGCGCCTGAAACCCAGCCACCGCGAGACAGGTCCTAGAGCCGAGCCGGCAGCCCGGCCACCGTCACCAGCCGCGGGTCGTGGAACTTGACCGCCCGTGCGAACCTGCCGGAAGTGATCGTGAAAACCCACAGCCCGTCGGCTCGCCCGCGCAGGTAGCTGCCCGCTGCGGGCTGGCCGTTCGCGCGGGTCGGCAGCAGCCGCACGGCGCCGCCCCGCCCTGCGAACGCGCGCTCCATGAACGGCAGGCACACGCCCACGCCCCGGAACCACACCGGGTGCGGCACGGCTTCGAGGCTGAAGTCGTCCTGGATGACGGCTCGCAGCGCCGCGGTGTCCTCGGTCTCGAACGCCGCGATGTAGCGGTCGAGCAGCGCGCGCTCGGCCGGCTCCGGCAGCCTGGCCTCCGGGTCCAGCTCGTCGAGCCGGACGCGGGCGCGCTGCAGGAGGCTCTTCACCGCGGGCACGCTGATGCCGAGGACGTCCGCGATCTCGGCGGCCGACCACGAAAGCACTTCGCGCAGCAGGAAAGCCGCGCGCTGCCGGGGTGGCAGGTGCTGCAGCGCGGCCACCAGCGCGAGCCGGACGGACTCGCGCCGGACGACGACCTCGCCCGGGTCGCCCAGCACTGCGTCGGGCAGCGGTCCCAGCCACGCGATCGAGTCGTCGGCGAAGACGTGCGCCCCGGGGTCGTCCGACGGCGCCCCGAGCCCGGACGGCAGCACGCGCCGGCTCCGGTGGTTCAGCTCGGTGAGGCAGGTGTTGGTCGCGATCCGGTAGAGCCACGTCTTGAGGGACGACCGGCCCTCGAAGGCGTCCACACCCCGCGCGGCCTTGAGGTAGGTCTCCTGGACGACGTCTTCGGCGTCCTGATAGGACCCGGTCATCCGGTAGCAGTGCGCGACCAGCGCCGGGCGCAGCGAGCCGAACTCGTCCCGCAGCCGCTCCTCGGAAGACACCACACGCTCCTCGTCCGTCATGGTCATCGTCGATCATCCCGCCCGAGGGCGGCGAGCAGGCGGACGCCGGGCGGGTGCCCCGGCGGCAGGGCGACGGGCTCGGCGAACATGCCCCGGCGGGTACCCCGGTCGAGCACCGACGGCAGTGCGGCGAGCAACCGGACGGCGAGGTCGTCGGGGACCGGCCGGGCCCGGTTCGCGTCCCAGCCGTGGACGGCGGCTTCGAGCGCGCCCACGACGAGCAGCCGGTGACACGGCAGCGGCAGCCCGTCGACGGCGACCGCGCGCCGGCCGCGCAGATCGGTCGCCGCGGACGCGAGCGCGGCCGCCGCCCGGCCGAGGTCGCGCCGGAGCTTCCGGGCGGTGACCGGCCCGGTCCGCGGCGACGGGGCCGGCGGGACGGCGCCGGAGGCGAGCGAGGTCGCGACACAGCGGAGGGACCGCGTGAGGTGGGCCAGCGCGTCGGCGACGGTCCAGCCGGCGCAGGCCGAGGGGCGGCCGAGATCGGCGAGCCCGACCCCGGCCGCCGACGCGACGGCGTAGTCGAGGGCGGCGGTGAGCATCACCTCATCGGCGGGCATCCGGCACCTCCGCGTCCCCAGGGCGGCGTGCCGCGCAACGGGATTCGGCGTCACGCACCCGGCACCGCCATCCCCGCCGCGCGGCGCAGCTCCCCGAGCCCGTCGCGCATCGCCGCGAACCCCGCTCGGTAGAACCGGGGCCCGAAGGACACCCTGGCGACCCCCAGCGACGCCAGGGTGGCCAAGTCCAGCTCGGCACCAGTGTTCCCGTTGACCGGCCCGCCCACGCCGTCGACCACCTCCCCCAGGTCGGCCGCGCTCGAAACCCCGATCGGGTACACGCAGTCCGCCCCCGCCGCGCGGTAGAGCCGGCCACGCCGGATCGCCTCCGCCGTCCGCTCGGCCCCGGAAAACCCCCTGGAAGGCAGGAAAGTGTCGATCCGCGCGTTGACGACCAACGCCGCTCCCGCCGCCGCGCGGACTCCGGCCAAGCGGTCCGCCTGGGCCGCCGCCGGCACCAGTCCCCCGGTCCGGTGGTCGGTGTCCTCCAGGTTGCACCCCGCCGCCCCGGCGGCGAGCAACTCGGCGACGAGCTGGTCCGGCGCCAGGCCGTAGCCCGCCTCGGCGTCCACCGTCACCGGAACCGGCGCCGCGCGGGCGATCCGCGCCACGGCGGCGAACATCTCCCGCCACGGCGCCCGCTCGCCGTCCTCGTACCCCAGCGCGTCGGCCACCGCCGCGCTCGACGTCGCCACCACCGGGAACCCGGCCTCGACGACCAGTGAAGCGCTCGCCTCGTCCCACGCGTTCGGCAGCACCAGGAGCTTCCCGTGGTGCAGTTCGCGCAGCAGATCGGCCTTCGGGTCAGCCATCACTCGGCTCCTTCGGAACGACGGGGAACCACGGAACCGGCCAGCCCGCCCACCCCGGCGAGGACGGCGCTCAGCACGGCGGCGACGCTGAACCCGGCCGAGAACTCCGCGCTCGACGCGTAGCCGCCGGCCAGCGAGAACCCGGCCACCATGACCGCGACCCCGAACGCCCCGCCGAGCTGCCGCATCGCACTGAAGGCGCCGGACGCCTTGCCGAGGAACCGCGGCGCGACCGACGTCAGCACCGCGCTCTGCGCCGCCGGCAGGCACATCGCGATCCCCGTCCCGGACAGCACGAGCGGCACGGCGATCACCCAGTAGCCGATCCCCGGCCCGGCCACCAGGGCGAGCCAGAGCATGGCCAGGCCGTGCAGTCCCAGCCCGGCCACGATGAACGGCCGTTCGCCGAACCGGCCGACCAGCCGGCCCGCCAGCTGCGGGACGACCGTCGTCGTCAGTCCCCACGGCACCAGCCCGAGCCCGGCGGCCAGTGGCCCGTACCCCAGGCCCTCCTGCAGGAACTGGGCCATGAAGAACACGGCGCCCAGCGCCGATGCCCAGTGGCAGAAGATCACGGCGTTGCCCGCGGCGAACCGGCGGGAGCGGAACAGGTGCGGCGGCAGCATCGGGTGGGCGGCCCGCCGCTGCCACCCCACGAACGCGCCGAGCGCCACGAGGCCCGCCGCGAGCGGCGCCAGCGTCGCCACCGCGGTCCAGCCCGCCGAGTTGCCCTGGGCCAGGCCCCACACCACCCCGAACGAGCCGGCGCCGGCCAGCAGCAGGCCCGGAACGTCGAGGGCCGGGTCCGGGCCGTGGCTCTCCTCGGTCCGGGTCAGCGCGAAGGACGCCAGCACCGCGCCGATCGGGACGTTGATCCAGAAGATCCACGGCCACGAGACGCCCTCCACGACCGCGCCGCCGAGCAGCGGCCCGAGCGGCACCGCCACCCCGCTGATCCCGGCGAAGACGCCGAGGGCCTTGGCGCGGAGTTCCGGCGGGTACGCGGCGCCGAGCAGGGCGAGCGCGAGCGGCATGACGAACGCGGCCCCGGCGCCCTGCAGCACCCGCCCGGCGATCAGCACGGCCACGTCGGGCGCGACCGCGCAGACCAGCGACGCCGCCGCGAACAGCGTCACCCCGGCCGCGAAGACCCGGCGCCGTCCCCAGCGGTCACCGGCGGCCGCCGCCGTCAGAAGCAGGACGGCGAAGCTCAGGCCGTAGGCGTTGACCGTCCATTCGAGCTCGGTGACCGACGCGCCGAGGTCGTTCTTGATCGCCGTCAGCGCGGTCGCCACGACCAGCGCGTCGAGGACGACCATCAGCGACGCGACCGACGTGATGGCGAGCACCCACCTTCGCCGGGCCGGCCCGGCGGTCACCGGTGTGGGTGAAGTCCTGGTGTGCACTCGTGTCTCCTTGCCTCCGGGCACCGGCGGTTTCGCCGCTTCCGGAGACTTGGACACCGCGCGGGCCCCGAAGGAATCGGTGCCGCCGGTTCAGCCGGTCGCCCGGCCGAACCGGGCCGCCAGCGCCCGGATGTGGCCGACGAGCTCCGGTGGCTCGTGCACCTCGAAGTCGAAGCCCTTGCCGGCCACGTAGATCGCCAGCTCGTCGAGCGAATCCGAGCCGGCGCGCAGGGTGCAGCGGTGCTCGTCGATCGGCTCCAGCGCCGCGGTGGTGGGGGCGATGCGCTCGGCCGCGGTCTCGGCACTGACGTGCAGGGTGAACCGGCCCTGGTAGCGGTAGGCCGACGTCGAGATCGCCCGTGAGGTGTAGCCGCCGAGGTCCGGGTCGGGCGGGGTGCGCGGGGTGAACCGGGGCCCGGTGGGCGTCCGGGGGTCGAGGCGGTCGACGCGGTAGGTGCGCCAGTCTTCGCGGTCGACGTCCCAGCCGACGAGGTACCAGCGCCGTCCGGTGTGCACCAGCCGGTGCGGCTCGGTCGTGCGGACGCTCTCGGTGCCGTCGTGGGCGCGGTAGCCGAAGCGCAACCGCACCGAGTCGCGGACGGCGGCGGCGATCGCGGTGAGCGTGTCCGGGTCGGCGGTGGGGCCGGTGTTGGCCAGCGGCACCGTCGCCGACCGCAGAGCGTTGATCCGGTGGCGCAGCCGCGACGGCAGCACCTGCTCGAGCTTGGCCAGCGCCCGCACCGACGTCTCCTCGATGCCGGTGATCGAGCCGCCGGCCGCGGTGCGCAGGCCCATCGCGACGGCGACGGCCTCGTCGTCGTCGAGCAGCAGCGGTGGCAGGGCCGCGCCGGCGCCCAGCCGGTAGCCGGCGGTGCCCGCGGTGGCGAGCACGGGGTAGCCGAGCGCGCGCAGCCGCTCGATGTCGCGGCGCACGGTCCGCGGCGTGATGCCGAGGCGTTCGGCCAGTTCCGCTCCGGACCAGTCGCGCCGGGTCTGCAGGAGCGAGAGCAGGCGCAGCAGCCGCGCCGAGGTTTCCCACATGGGTTTCATTCTGCTCTTTCGCCTAGGACCGAAGTTGACCTAACCGGCTTCTAGGGTTGGAGTCATGGCAAACACCGAGATCCGGCCCTTCACCATCGACGTCCCCCAAGCCGACCTGGACGACCTGCACGACCGCCTCGCTCGCACCCGCTGGGCGGCGGACCTGCCCGGCGCCGGCTGGAGCCGCGGCGTGCCGGTGAGCTACCTCAAGGAGCTGGCCGGGTACTGGCGCGACGGCTACGACTGGCGCGCCCACGAGCGGCGGCTGAACGCGTTCCCGCAGTTCGTCACCGAGATCGACGGGCAGGACATCCACTTCCTGCACGTCCGCTCGCCCGAGCCGGACGCCCTGCCGCTGCTGCTGATCCACGGCTGGCCCGGGTCGGTCGTGGAGTTCCTGAACGTGATCGGCCCGCTCAGCGAGACGTTCCACCTGGTGATCCCCTCGATCCCCGGCACGGCCTTCTCCGGGCCGACCCGCGAGGCGGGCTGGGACACCGGCCGGATCACCCGGGCGTTCGCCGAGCTGATGGACCGCCTCGGCTACGACCGCTACGGCGTCCAGGGCGGCGACACCGGCGCGATCGTCGGCCCGGGCCTCGGGCGGCTCAACCCGGACAAGGTCGTCGGCGTGCACGCGAACGGGCTCTACGCCTTCGGCGCCCCGGACGACGGCGTCGAGCTGACCGAAGCCGAGAAGGAACGGCTGAAGCACTTCGAGTACCTGCGGACCGAGGGGGCCGGCTACGTGGCGATGCAGACGACCCGGCCGCAGACGCTGGCGCACGGGCTGCACGATTCGCCGGTGGGGCAGCTGGCGTGGATCGTGGAGAAGTTCAAGGAGTGGACCGACCCGGCGGCGGAGCTGCCGGAGGACGCGGTGGACCGGGACCTGATGCTCACCAACGTGATGCTCTACTGGCTGACCGGCACGGGCGGGTCGTCGGCCAACTGCTACTACGAGACCGCGCACGCGGGCGCGTGGGGCGCGAGCGCGCGCTCCCCGGTGCCGACGGGGGTGGCGGTGTTCCCGCTGGACGTGTCGATCCGCAGCGCCCTCGACCGCGAGCACACGATCGTCCACTGGTCGGAGTTTTCGCGTGGCGGCCACTTCGCGGCGCTGGAAGCGCCCGATCTGCTGGTGGCCGACGTCCGGGAGTTCTTCGGCAAACTGGGGGCATGAGCGAAGCTTTGATCATCGGCGACCTGCAGCGGGGCATCACGGACCGGTTCCCGTTCACGCGGCAGGTGCTGACACCGGTGGGCGAGCTGCTGCCCCGGGCACGGGCGGCGGGAGCGCTGGTGGTGCACGTCCAGACGGCGTTCCGCGTCAACCGCGCGGACCTGCCGCCGGACAGCGCGCTGTTCGCCGCGTTCTTCGAGGCGGCGGACGTGTTCCACGAGGGCTCCCCGGGTATCGAGCCGGCCCTGCCGGTGGAGCCGGCGGACGTGGTGGTGCGCAAGCGCCGGGCGAGCGCGTTCGCGGGCACGGACCTGGACCTCGTGCTCCGGGCCCGCGGGGTCACGGCGGTGACGCTGACGGGAGTGGCGACGAGCGCGATGGTCGCGGCGACGGCGTACGACGCGGCGGACCGGGGGTACGGCGTTTCGGTGCTGGCGGACGGGTGTGCCGACGAGGATCCGGGGGTGCACGAGTTCTTCGTGGAGCGGGTGTTCCCGAGTCGTGGCTTCGAGGTCCGCGACTGCGCCGGGTGGGGGTAAACCGGGCCGGGCCGGCGGCTGCCTGGCAGGACCCGCCCTCCCTGGGGGTCCGTCCCCGCTCCAGCGTATCGGGAGGGTCTGACGGAAAGCCGCGCCAAACCGCTGGTCGGCCTGCCTTGTCCACAGCCCGGCCCCGTTGTGGACAAGGCGGGCGCTTCGGGGGCGGGAGCCGGGCCGTCCGCACAACAGCCACGACCCGACCGGCGCACCCACGCCCGCCGCCCCACCCCGGCAAGCCACCCACACGGCACCCGCCACCCACCGCGCACCCACACCCGCGAACCCCAGTCCCGCCAGCCAACCGAGCCACCCGCACGGCCCCACGACCGACCGGCGCGCCCGCCGCCCACCCCGGCAAGCCGCCAAACCACCCGGCGCCCCACGCCCGCCGCCGACCCGACAAGCCGCCCGCAACCACCGCGCACCCACACCCGCCCGCCCCACCCCGGCAAGCCGAGCCACCCCCACACACCTCCAAGCCCGCCCGGCCGCTTTCCCCCGCACCAGGTGAAGCCGAAGCACCCGCGACCCGGCACCGTGGCCTCGCCGCCGCTCGTCTCCGGAGGTTTGCATGGTGCGTGCCACTCTCACCGATGTCCCGGCTTCCCGGTTCCGCAGGCCCCGGCGGGCCCGGGACCGGCGAGCGGGCCGCGCCTTCCGGGGACTTGCCGACCGGTTCGGCAGTGGCGGTGCCCCGCTCCCCCACAAAATTCCGTGGCCTCCCGAGACCGCGTCCGGTCACGGGACCGGCGGTGCCCCGCTCCCCCGGGCGCTCGTCGTGCTGCTGGGCGCCGCCGCCGCGGTTGTCGTGCTCGGCGGGGTGCGGGCCGTTGCCTGGTTCGCCGGGCCCGTCTTCCTCGCGCTCGTCGTCGTCATCACCCTCGATCCGGTGCGCACCTGGCTGCGGCGCAACGGATGGCCGCGGTGGCTGACCGTCGGCGTGCTCGTCGTCACCGTCTACGCCGTCCTGGTCGGCTTCTTCCTCGTCTTCGTCGTCTCCGTCGCCCAGCTGTCGGCGCTGCTCCCCCGCTACACCGGCCGCGTCGACGAACTGCTCCACGACGGCCTCACCGTCCTCGGCCGGCTCGGGGTCGGGGAACCCGAACTGCGGGCCATGCTGTCGTCGGTCGACACCGGGAAGCTCGTCGGCCTGGCCGGCTCCCTGCTCGCCGGCGTCGGCGGGCTGGTCACGAACCTGGCCTTCCTCTTCGCCCTCCTGCTGTTCCTCGGCGCCGAAACCGCCTGGGCCGGGCAACGCCTCGGCCGGATCGGGCGGGACCGGCCGTGGATCTCCGCCGCGCTGCGCGGATTCGCGACGGGCACCCGGCGGTACCTCGTCGTGACGACCGTGTTCGGCGGGGTCGTGGCCGCGCTCGACACCACCGCGCTCGCCCTGCTCGGCGTTCCGGGCGCCCTGCTGTGGGGCTTGCTCGCCTTCGTCACCAACTACATCCCGAACGTCGGCTTCGTGATCGGCGTCGCCCCGCCCGCGGTCATCGCGCTCCTCGACGGCGGATGGCGCCGGCTGCTCGCCGTGCTCGTCGTGTACGCCGTGCTGAACTTCGTGGTGCAGTCCCTCGTCCAGCCCCGGTTCGTGGCCGGCTCGGTCGGTCTGTCCACTTTGGTCACCGTGCTGGCGCTGGTGTTCTGGACCTGGCTGCTGGGCCCGCTCGGCGCGGTGCTCGCCGTGCCGGCGACGCTGCTGGCCAAGGCCCTGCTGGTGGACGTCGACCCGCGGGCCCGCTGGGCCGAGGCGTTGCTCTCCGCCCCGCGCCGCGAAAGCGAACCCGGCTGAAAACTCAGGTCAGCCCGTTCTGGCGGGCCACCACGACGGCCGAACGCCGGTTGTTCACGCCCAGCTTGCCGTAGATCGCCCGCACGTGCGTCTTCACCGTGTTGACCGAGACCGTCAGGTCCGAGGCGATCTCGTCCAGGGACCGCTGGGACGGCAGGCGTTCCAGCACCACCTGCTCGCGGTCGGTCAGGCTGGTGGCCGGGGCGTGCGGGACGAGCCTGCCGCGGACCGCCTGGGCGAACCGGTCGAGCGAGCCGAACCCGCCGCAGTGGTCGATCAGCAGGTGCCCGACCTGCGGCTCGGCGAGGGCGAACGGGCGCACCAGCCCGTTCGGCCGGGCCAGGGCGAGCGCGCGGTCCAACGCGTGCAGCGCCTTGGTCCGCCGGTGGGACCGCAGCGCCAGCGCCGTTTCCGCCAGGCACCGGTCGACCGGGGTGGCCGGCAGCAACGGCGTCGCCACGGCGGTGTCGCGCAGGACCGCTTCGGCCGCCGCCGGCTCGTCCGCGGCCAGGTGAGCGCGGACCCGCAGGAGGGCCAGCTCGCCGCTGCCCGGCAGCCGCTCGTGCACCCACGCGAGTACTTCCGCCGCGTGCGCGCCCTCGGTGAGGACCAGGGCCGCGTGGTACTCGGCGACCCCGCACACCGCGACGAGCTCGGCCGGCAGCTCCAGGCCGGCGAGCCGGTGCCGGGCCACGCGCATGGCCTCGGAGCCCGCCGTCCGGTCGCCGTCGTCGAAGCGCACCATGCCTTCGAAGAACCCGCGCAGCGGGGCCGGCAGCGGCGTGCCGCCCGGCACTTCCGCCGCGGCCGCCTGGGCCAGCTCGCGCGCCGCGGCGACCGGCTCGGCGCGCATCAGGTCGTCGTAGGCCAGCATCAGGTGGCACTCGGCCACCCCGGGGGACCGGCGCCAGCCGTGCCGGCGCGCGACGGCGAGCGCGCCCGTGCAGGCCCGCCGCATCGCCGAGTGGTCTCCGCCGACGGCGGTCGCGACGGCCAGCGCCAGCCTGCTGTGGAGCACGAGGTGGTCCAGCCGGTCCCGCTGGGCCCGGCGCAGGGCTTCCTGCCCCTGGGTGACGGCGTGCCGCCCGGCCCCGCGGTGCAGCGACCGCCACGCGCGGTCGAGGGTGACCCAGGCGTCGAAGCCGGGCACCCGGTTCACCGGAAGCCCGTTCTCCGGCGGGCGTTTCCCGGTGACCAGCGCCAGGTGCCGGACGGCGAGGGGCCACAGCTCGTGGTCGTGCTCCGCCGTGCCGAGGTCGGCCGCGGCCGCGGCGGGCAGGCCGCGCTGGATGTTGTCCAGCGCCGACGCCAGCCGCAGCGGCGGGCTCGCGGCGACCGTCGCGGCGCCCAGGTAGGTGAGCGCGATCCGCACCGGCTCGCCGTCGCCCGCGAGCACCTGGCGCACGGCGTGCTCGCGCGCCAGGACGAGGACGCGCTGCCGGTCGCGGCCCGCCACGGCGTGCCGGAGCGCCTCCCCGAACCGGCCTTCGCCGGCGTACCAGCGGGCGGCGATCCCGTGCAGCCGCAGCACCCGTCCCGGATCCTGCCTGGCCAGCTCGGCCCGCAGGAACCCGCGGAGCAACGGCGGCAGCCGGTAGGTGCCGGCGGGCGTGCGCGTGACGAGCCCCATCGCGCGCTCGAGCTCGTCCAGCCGCGCCCCGGCGTCCCCGCGTCCGGACAGCCGGACCGCGAGCGTCGCGCTCACGGCGTCGCAGACACCGAGGCACAGCAGCAGATCCGACGTCGCCGTGGGCAGCCGGGCGAGAACCTCGTCGGCGAAGAACCGGGCCACGGCCCGCTCGTCGCCGGTGACGGAGGCGACGAGCGCGTCCGCGTCGTCGGCTTCGCGCACCGAAACGGCCGCCCAGCCCAGTGCCGCGGCCCAGCCGCCGGTGCGTTCGGTGAGCTCCCGGACGCGGTCGTCGCTCACCGTGCTTCCGGTGGCCCGCAGCAGGTTCGCCGTTTCCCGCGCGGTGAACCGGAGTTCGGCCGCCTCCACCCGGGACAGCACGTCCTCGACGTGCAGCCGGGCCAGCCGCAGCCGCGGCTCGACCCGGGTGACGAGCACCAGCCGCACGGCGGCGGGCAGGTGGCGGGCCAGCGCCGCGAGCGCGGCCAGGGGTTCCGGGTGGGAAATCTCCTGCAGGTCGTCCAGCACCAGCCGGACCGGCCGGGCCGGTCCGGCGAGCGCGTCGTCCAGGTCGGCCAGGAAGCCCCGCCGCCGCCCGGCCGGCGGCGGGCCGAGCCGGTCCAGACCACGGTCGCCGGGCACCGCGGGACAGCGGCGCAACGCGCAGAGGATCGCCGCCCACAACCGGGATTCGTCGTTGTCGTCCTCGTCGAGGGACACCCAGGCGACGTCGTGGCCGTCGCCGGCCCAGCCGGCCACCGCGGTGGTCTTGCCCGCCCCGGCCGGCGCTCGGACCACGGTGACGGGGCGGGTGGTGGCGCGGTCCAGCACCGCGGCCAGGCGGGGGCGGGGGACGAAGCTGCCCGGCAGTCGCGGCACCGCGACCTTCACCCCGGGGACCGGCCGGAACTCCGGCGTCGTTCGATCGGGCACGTGAACCTCTCGGCTGTCGGGAGAATGCGCCCCGGATCCGCGGTCGACGCCGGGCGGAGGCCACGACTGTACTGATCACCGGCCCGCGACCGGGCTCGCGGGGTCACCAGATTTCGTAGGTGGCTTCGTCGCCGTGCACGATGACGGCCCAGATCACCAGGACGTCGAGGGCGATCACGAGCATGCCCCAGAAGGGGTACGCGGACAGGAAAGCCAGCTGCGCCAGCGCGTTGAACCCGGCGAGCGCGACCGTGACGACCCGCGCCCACGTCGATCCGGTGAACAGCGCGATGCCCGTCAGCACGACGAGGACGCCCACGATCAGGTGCACCCAGCCCCAGCCGGCCAGCGTGAAGACGAGCAGCCCGGACGGGCCGATCACGTAGTAGTCCCGGTCGAACAGCGCGACCACGCCTTCGACCACGTTGAACAGTCCGGCCAGGACGGTGATCGTCCCGGCGAACCAGATCCAGCCGACCCGCCGCGACCGCGCGACGGCCCGGTCCGGCGGGAGCGGCGCCTGTCCGGCGGTGGCCTGCGTCCGGGGCTGCCTGGGTTCGGTCATGATCCTCTTCCTCGTTCCTCGGGTGGGCTGCGGACCCGGGCGATCATGGTCGGTCGCCGGTCCGCCGGGCCTCGCCCGCCCCAGGTGAGATCGGCCGCTTCGCTCCCGGGCTCACACGGCGTGGGCGATGCCGCCCGCCCGCGCGGGGGAAACAGTGCGGCTCGACCACCGATCCCCGCAGACCGAGGAGGACGTCATGTCCACGTTGACCGTGTGGCGGTTCCCGACCGTCGAAGGTGCCGAAAACGCGCTGGATCTGCTCCGGCAGCTGCAGAAGCAGCAGCTGATCTCGATAACCGACGCGGCCTACGTGACCTGGCCCGAAGGCCGGAAGAAGCCGAAGACCACGGACCTCGGCAGCCTGACCGGCGCCGGCGCGCTGGGCGGGGGCTTCTGGGGCCTGCTGTTCGGCCTGATCTTCCTGGTGCCGCTGCTGGGCATGGCCGTCGGCGCGGCGATCGGCGCGCTCACCGGATCGCTCAGCCACGTCGGGATCGACCCGGAGTTCATCGCCACCGTCCGGTCGCAGGTCACGCCGGGGACGTCCGCGCTGTTCGTGATGTCCGGGGAGACCGTGCTGGACCGGGTCGTCGAGCCGTTCAAGGAAACCGGCGCCACGTTGCTGAGCACGAACCTGTCCGACGTGGAGGAAGCCCGGTTGCGCGAGGCCTTCGGCGAAGCACCGCGGTGATGATCACGGGCGGGACCGCGGCGGCGCTGCCCGATCGCGCACACCCACCGCTTCGGCGGAGCGTGGCTGTGATGATCACGGGCGGGACCGCGGCGGCGCCCCCGAGCGCCGCCGCGGTCCCGTGGGAGGTGCGCGCGCTCCCCCGAGAGCGCCGCCGGGCAGTCCCGGACGGGATGGCGGAGCGCGGCGCCGGGCCGGGCCGGGCGGGGAGATCCCGTGGCGCACCCGCCGGGGTGCCGGCCGCGCGGCGTCCGCTCCGCCATCACCGCACCTCCACGGCACACCCTGCGGCCCGCGCCGCCGCCGGTCGTCACCCGTGGTGGATGACTCCCCGCTTCACCCCCGGCGGGCGACGCCCCGGCCCGCGCCGCGGCCGACG
The DNA here is from genome assembly GCF_017308975.1 of Amycolatopsis sp. MtRt-6. Lineage (GTDB taxonomy): Bacteria > Actinomycetota > Actinomycetes > Mycobacteriales > Pseudonocardiaceae > Amycolatopsis. The sequence continues at coordinate 109,641 of NZ_JADWPD010000029.1, forward strand.
ATCCGTCCCATGACTCTCACCGACAACGAGACCGCGGCCCCCGACGTGCGGATCGCCCGGGCCCGCGCCGCGCGCGCCGCCGTCCCGGCGGACGGCCACGCCGAGTTCCCGAGCCCACTGCGGCGCGCCGATCCGCTGACGCTGCTGGCCCGTCAGGACCGCGACCGCGTCCCGGAGCTGCGGCCGCTGCGCTACGGCCGGATGGCCGCCTCGCCGCTGGCCTACTTCCGCGGTGCCGCGCTCCCCGCCGCGGCCGACCTCGCGCTGACCCCGCGGACCGGGTTCGGCGTCCAGGCGTGCGGCGACGCCCAGCTCGCCAACTTCGGCCTCTTCCCCGCCCAGGGCCGCCGGCTCGTGTTCGACTTCGCCGACTTCGGCGAAACCCTGCCCGCGCCGTGGGAATGGGACGTCAAGCGGCTGGCCGCGAGCTTCGAGGTCACCGGCCGGGAGAACGGCCACGCGGCGGCCCCGCGCCGGCGCACCGTGCTCGCCGCGGTCGAGGCCTACCGCCTGGCGATGCACGACTTCGCGCGGCGCACGCCGCTCGACATCTTCTTCGCCCCGCCCGACGCCCGGACGCTGCAGGTGGTCGCGGCCCACCGGCTGGGCCCGCGGCGCGGCGACGGCGTCCGGCGGTGCACCGAAATCCGCGACGGGCACCTGCGGCTGGCCGCGCGGCCGCCGTCGCTCGTCCCGGCGGGCCGCCTCGCCGGCGACGGCGACCCGGCGACGTTGACCGAGCGCCTCGGCGTCGTGCTTTCCCAGTACCGGCGCACACTCGGCCCCGCACGCAGAGCGCTGCTGGACCGCTACCGGCTCGCCGACGCGGCCCGCGCGGTGACCGGGCCGGGTGACGCGGGCACGCGGTGCTGGGTGGCCATGCTCGCCCACACGGGCACCGGGGATCCGCTGCTGCTGCAGCTGAAGGAAGCCCGGCCGTCGGTGCTGCAGGAGTACACCGGCGCGAACGTGCCGGGCGGCCCCGGCCGGCGGGTGGTCACCGGCCAGCGGCTGATCCAGGCGACCGGCGACGTCTTCCTCGGCTGGGCCCGCACCGCGGGGTTCGACGGCCGGACCGCCGACTTCCACATCCGGCGGTTGCGCGACGACCAGCCCGGTGGCGACGTCACCACGATGACCCCGGACATCCTGCGGGCGCACGCGCGGCTGTGCGGGTGGACACTGGCCCGGGCGCACGCGCGCACCGGGGACGCACTCGCGATCGCCGCCTACTTGGGCGCCGGCCCGGCGTTCGCCGAAGCCGTCCGTCAGTTCGCCGTCTCCTGCGCCGACCAGAACGAACGCGACCACGCCGCCCTGCGGCAGGCGATCCGGCTCGGGCACGTCACGGCGGCCGCCGCGTCATGACGGCAGTTCCCGGACCCGGTGCACGGATTGCACGTGCATCCCGAGCGCTTCGAGCTGCCGCAGGATCAGCGGAAGGCTTCCGGGATGGGCAACGGTGCCGAAAACTATCGTCTCCGGCGGCACCGGCACGACGAGCACACCGCGGAAATCCTCGACTCCTTCGGCGGCCCGTTCCGGAATGGCACCACCGCCGCGGAAGACGTAATTCGCCGCGGCCACGCTCGCCCGGCTCACCGGGCGTCCCGGCGCCGGCCCGCGGCGAACCACGCGTGGGCGACGATCGCCGCGTCGAGCAGCAGCACGGCCGCCGACCAGCCGCGGGTGGGCAGGAAGACCAGCCGGGCGACCAGGTCCGCACCGGCGCGGACGCCGGTCCGCAGCTCGGGCGCCGGGCTCAGGGCGGACAGCGCGACGGCCAGCCCGAGCAGCACCGAGCCGGCCCCGACCCGGCCGGTCCGGACCACGTCGAAGACCACGAGCTCGGCCGGCCCGAGCCAGCAGAACCGGGAAACGGCGAATCGTTCTTTCCCCGGGGAATCTCCACGATTTTTCACCCGGTCCACGATTGTGCCCGCCCCCGTTGTTCTCTTCGCCCGCAGCGGGTGAGCCGGGCAATTGCGTGGCAGGATCCGCCGGGATTGTCTTGCGAACCGATCGAGAAGGAGAACGGACATGCGGCAATGCCACGACGTCCCGACCCGAAGACGGGTACCGAGCGCCAAGATCACCGTGCCCAGCCCGCCGGCGGACTTCGTTTCCCGGCCGCGGCTGCGCAGCGTCCTCGACGGAGCGGGCGAAGCGGCCATGGTGTTCGTCGGGGCCCCGGCCGGGTTCGGCAAGACGCTGCTCCTGGCCGAGTGGGCGCGGCACCGCGACGGCGACGCGGTCGCCTGGCTGTCGGCTGACGCCGACGACAACGACGACCGGCTCTTCTGGAGCGCGGCCCTCGAAGCCCTCGGCCGCTGCGGCCGGATCCCGGACGGCAACCCGCTGCGGCGGCTGGCGGTTCCCGACGCGCCGAGCACCGACCTCACCTTCCTCGCCCAGGTCGCCGACGCGCTCGACACGGTGCCCGAACCCGTGGTGCTCGTCCTCGACAACGCTCAAGAGATCACCTCCCCCGGCCCGTGGCGGGGGTTGCGGGCGCTGGTCCGCCACCAGCCGGCGGGCCTGTGCCTGGCGGTCGCGAGCCGGCGGGAACCGCCGTTGCCGCTGGGCCGGGCCCGGCTCGCGGACCGGCTCGTCGAGGTCGGTGCCGCCCGGCTGCGGTTCACCGCCGAAGAGGCGGGCGCCCTGCTGGCCACGGCCGGCTCGGCGATCCCGCGGGACCAGGTCGGCCACCTGGTCGCCCGGACCGGAGGCTGGCCCGCCGGGCTGCGGCTCGCCGCGGCGTCGGCGGCCCGGCACGGCAGCCTGCGGGACTTCTGCGCCGGCCGCGACAGCTCCGTGCTCGGCTACCTGACCGACGAGGTGCTCGCCGCCCTCACCCCGCCGCAGCGGGAACTGCTGCGGACGATCAGCATCTGCGACGACGTCCCGGCCGGGCTGGCGCCGGAGCTCTCCGGCCGGGTGGACGCCGAGGCCCTGCTGCGCGAGCTCGGCGAGCCGGCCACCCAGGTCGTCGACTCCGGCGGCACCCCGCCGCACCACCAGGTGCTGCCGGTGCTGCGCACCTACCTGCGCGCGGACCTGCAGCGGCGGGCGCCGGACCGGACGCGGACCCTGCACGCGAAGGCGGCCCGCTGGTTCGCCGAGCACGACCGGCCCGCGCCGGCGCTGCTCCACAGCGTCCGTTCGGGCCGGCCCGAGCGGGTCCGCGAGCTGCTGCGCGAGCACGCCGTGACGCTGTTCCTCGCGGGTGAGCACCACGTCCTGCGGCTGGCGCTGGCCCTGCTGGAGGACCGCCGGATCGCCGTCGACCCGCCGGCCGCGCTGGTCTCGGCCGGGCTGTATCTGGAGGCGGCCGAGCCGTCGGCGGCCGGCCTGCAGCTGGCCCGGGCGGAGGCGTCGTGGCCGGACCGGCCGACGGCGGAGCTGACCGTGCTGCGGCAGCTGACGTACGCCTGGCTCGACCGGCTCGACCACTCCCCGGCCCCGGCCGCCCGCCGGGCCGGGCAGGTCGACGAGGAGCTGGCCGGCGGCGCCGGGCTGGGCGCACTCGCGACCCTGCACCGCGCCGGCGTCCTCATCGCCCGCGACGAGCGCGAGGCCGCCCGGGAAGCCCTGCTGCGCGTCCTCGGCACCGCCGAGCGGGTCCACCAGGACTTCACGGTCGCCCAGTGCCTGACCCTGCTGGCCGAGCTGGCCTGCCACGACGGCGACTACCGGGCGATGGAGACGCTGGCCCGCCGGGCCGGCGCCCGGCTGCCGCACCGGGATCCGCCGCGGTCGCTCCAGGGCGCCCAGGCCGGGGCGCTGCTGGCGTACGGAGCCTTGCTGTGCGGCGAGCCGGCCGACTGCCTCAAGCACACGAAGCGGATCGGTCAGCTGCTCGGGGACGCGCCCGCACGGGCGGCCAGGGAGCTGCGGCTGTTCGCCGAAACACTGCGGGGCGCCGCGGAGTTCGAGCTCGGCGGCTGGCACGCGGGGCTGCGGCGGATGCGCCGGGCCCGCACCCGCCTCGGCACCGGACGCGCCTGCCCGACCGGCCACGCGGCGTTGTGCGCGGTCCTGGAACAGCGCGCCGCGCTGCGGCTGGGCGCGGCGGGCCAGGCCAGGGAGACGGTCCGCTGGGCACTGCCGATCCTCGCCGGCTCGGGTGAGCTGCAGCTGATGCGCGCCCGCACCCAGCTGCGGCTCGGCCGCCACCACGCGGCGACGTCGGTGCTGCGGTCCCTGCTGGACGACGAAGCACCGATGGAGCTGGCGTGGGCCACGATCGAGGCGTCGCTGATCGGGGTGCAGGCCGCACTGGCGGCCGGCGCGGCCGAGCGCGCGGCCCGGCTGCTGGACGAGGCCCTGCGCGCCGCGGAGCCGACCGGGGTCCGGTTCCCGTTCGTGTTCGCCCCGCCCGAGCTGATCGGCTTCCTGACCAGCAGGCTGGGCGGACTCGGCGCCGGCGAGCGGTTCGCGGGCGAGATCCTGGCCGTGCGGCAACGGCTGCGCACCCCACCGATGCCGGCACCGCTGACCGAACGCGAGCGCAGCGTCCTGCGCCTGCTGCCCACCCAGCGGTCGATCGACGAGATCGCCCAGGACCTGACGGTCTCGCCGAACACGGTCAAGACCCACGTCCGCGGCATCTACGCGAAGCTCGACGTCCGCAGCAGGCGCGAGGCCGTGGCGATCGCACAGGAACGCGGGCTGCTCGACGCCGAGGTGGCCGACTTCACGGTCTGAGCGGCGGTTCCCGGCCCGGGCCCTGCCGCCGGTGTCGGGGGGAGAAGAAGAGGGGGGGGGGGGATCGGGTGGTGGGGGCGGGGCCGGTGCTACGGGGCCGGGCCCCCGATCCCCGGACGAGGAGATGTCATGGCACTGGCGAGCGCGGAGTACCCCTTCCTGAACCTCATGTGGACGATGCTGGTGTTCTTTCTGTGGGTCGCCTGGTTCTGGCTGCTGTTCGTGGCCTTCGGCGACCTCTTCCGCCGCACCGACGTGTCCGGCTGGGCCAAGGCCGGCTGGACGGTGCTGCTCATCCTGCTGCCCTTCCTCGGCATCCTGCTCTACCTGGTCACCCAGGGCCGGCACCTCCTCGAGCGGCAGCGGGCCCGCGAAGCCGCGTCGGCCACCACCGGCGCGGCGCAGATCGCCGAAGCCCGGCGGCTGCTCGCGGAGGGCGTCATCGACGACGCGGAATACCAGGCGCTCAAGCGGAAGGCGCTCGCGCGGTGACGCGCCGGTGGCGGTTCGTCCACCTCGCGGTGCTCCGGCCGCTGCTCACGGTCACCGCGCTGGTCTGCCTCTACTACCTGCTCCCGGTCGACCAGGCACTCCAGCCGTGGACGGCGGTCGTCTTCGCCGCCGGGCTCGGCCTCGTGGTGCTGCTGGTCGTCGGTGAGGTGCGGATGATCCTGCGCTCGCCGTTCCCGGCGTGGCAGGGTGTCCAGGCGCTGGCCCTCATCCTCCCGCTTTTCCTGCTGCTGTTCGCCGACGGCTACTACGTGCTCGCCCGGGACGGCGCGGGCGCGTTCGGCACGGCCTTGACGCGCACCGACGCGCTGTACTTCACGGTCACCGTCTTCACCACCGTGGGCTTCGGCGACATCGCCCCGATCGCCACCGGCGCCCGGGTGCTGGTCACCCTGCAGATGATCGCCGACCTGGTGGTGCTGGGCGTGGTCCTGCGGGTGATCGTCACCGCGGTCCAGTCCACAAAGGACGCTTCACTCGGGCGGCAGCAGCAGGGCCGCGACCAGCCCGGCCACCGCGACGACGCCCAGGGTGGTGAGAGCCAGCGCGAAGGAGCGCCCGCCGAGGTGCGGCGTGCCGGCCAGGACGGACCCGGCCAGCGCCGTCCCCACCGACGAGCCGAGATTCGACACGCTGCGCGACACCCCCGAGATGTCGCCCTGCGCGGCGTCCGGGAAGCGGGACTGCACCAGGTTCACCGAGGCCGTCAGCATGATCCCGACGCCGGCGCCGAGCAGGAAGAGGCCGGGCACCGCGCTCGCCACGCCGGAGTCGGCGCGGACCAGCAGCAGCACGAGGACCAGGCCGGCGCCGGCGAGGAGGAAGCCGCCGCGGACGAGGCCACGCTGCGAATGCCGGCGCGCCAGCCGCCCGGCGGCCGCCGACGCCCCCAGGATGCCGATCGTCGCCGGGGTCAGCATCAGCCCGGTCCCGATCGCGTCGTAGCCGCGGACCTGCTGCAGGAAGACCGCCACCACGAAGAACGACCCCTGCAGGACGAGCCACTGCACGTGCTGGGTCAGCAGGCCGAGCCCGGTGCCGCGGTCGCGGAAGAGCCCGGACGGCACGAGCGGCTCCCGGCCGGTCCGCTCCCGCACCCGGACGTGCGCGAAGAACACGACCAGGAAGGCGGCGCCGATCCCGGCGAACAGCCACACCGGTGACGCCAGCCAGCCGTAGGTGCCCGCCTGCAGGACGCCGAAGACGACGAAGAACAGCCCCGCCGCCGAAAGCACCGCGCCGGTGACGTCGAACCGCCGCGTGCGCGCGGGCGGCGGCGGTTCGACGATCCGCAGCGCGAGCAGGACGATCACGCCGACCAGGACCACCTGCAGGAGGAAGGACGCGCGCCAGCCGAGCCACGTCGTCACCAAGCCGCCGACCAGCGGCCCGGCCGCGGCACCCAGCGCGCCGGCACCGCTGACCACGCCGAAGGCCCGCGCGCGGGCCGTGCGGTCGCGGCTGGTCACGGTGACCAGGATGTAGATCGGCGGGATCATCAGCGCCGACCCGATTCCTTCGAGCACCGAGTACCCGGCGATCAGCAGGCCCGGCCCCCGCGCGGCCGCGGCCAGCAGCGCGCCGGTGCCGTACACGGCCAGCCCCGCGAGGAAGCAGCGCTTGCGGCCCAGCAGGTCGCTCAGCTTGCTGCCGGGCACCATGAGCGACGCCATCGTCAGGGTGAACACGGTGATCGCCGCCTGCACGCCGAGCACCGTGGTGCCGAGATCGGCGGCGATGGCGCTGACGGCCACCGTCATGGTGGTGGCCGCGTAGCTCGCGACGAACTGGGCGAGGGCCAGGGGCAGCACGATCATCGGCGGGCCTTCCTGCTCGGGTGGCGCCCACCGTGGCCGCGCGGCGGCCGGGCCACCTCACCCGGCGGGGATGAGGCAGCGCGGCCGGGCCCGGGCGACGGTGCACCGAGGAGATCCCGCTGCCCCCAGGAGGAACGATGACCGAGACCACGATCGCCGAGCACGGGCTGATCGGTGACCTGCAGACCGCCGCTCTGGTGACGACCGACGGGTCGATCGATTGGTTTTGCACCCCGCGCTTCGACTCGCCGTCGGTCTTCGGCGCACTGCTCGACGACGAGCGCGGCGGCCGGTTCCGGATCCGCCCGGCCGGCGCGTGCGCGAGCTCGCAGATGTACCACCCGGACACCGCGGTGCTGATCACCCGGTTCGCCGGCCCGGACGGCCTCGGCGAGGTGGTCGACTTCATGCCGCCGGCCGGCGGCACAGCCACCACCCGGCACCGGATCGCCCGGCTCGTGCGCTGCGTCCGCGGCCGGATGACGTTCGACGTCGTGGTCGCGCCCCGGTTCGACTACGGGCGGCGCCCGCACCAGGCGATGCTCGTCGCGAACGGCGCCGTGTTCGTCGCGCGCGAGACTTCCCTGACGCTGCGGGCGGTCCGCGAACCGGGCGACGAGCACCTGGCCGAGGTGCGCGTCGAGGGCGGGGACGTGCACCTGAGCCTCACCCTGTCAGCCGGCCAGGTCCGCGGGGTCGTGCTGGAGACCGACGCCGCCGAGCCGCCGCGGGAGATGCGCGTCGCCGAGTTCGAGGAGCTCTTTCAGTCCACTGTGGACTGGTGGCGGGACTGGCTGGCCGGCTCCACCTACCGCGGCCGCTGGCGGGAGATCGTGGCCCGCTCCGCGATCACGCTCAAGCTGCTGACCTACGCGCCGACCGGCGGCCTGGTCGCCGCGCCGACCCTCGGGCTGCCCGAGGAGCTCGGCGGCGAACGCAACTGGGACTACCGCTACACGTGGGTCCGGGACGCGTCGTTCTCGGTTTCGGCGTTGCTGTCACTCGGGTTCGCGGAGGAGGCGACCCGGTTCGGGAACTGGCTCGGCGACCGCATCCGCGAAGGCGGCGGCGGGCCGAGCGGGCCGCTCGCCGTGCTCTACCGCGTGGACGGTACGACGGACCTGCGGGAGGAGAGCCTCGCGCACTGGTCCGGGTACCGCGGGTCGAGCCCGGTCCGGATCGGCAACGACGCGGCCGGGCAGCTGCAGCTCGACATCTACGGCGAAGCCCTCGACAGCGTCTTCGCCGCCGACCGCGCCGGGTTCGAGCTCCCCCACCAGGGCTGGACGGCCCTGCGCGCGACCCTCGACTGGCTCGGCGACCACTGGGACCAGCCCGAGGAGGGGATCTGGGAGACCCGGGGCAGCCGCAAGCGCTTCACCTACGGCCGGCTGATGAGCTGGGTCGCGTTCGACCGCGGCATCCGCCTGGCCGCCGCCCACGGCCGGCCGGCGCCGGTCGAGGACTGGACGTGGCAGCGCGACAGCATCCACGGCCAGCTCCTCGCCCGCGGCTGGCACCGGACGCGCAACGCCTTCGTCCAGCACGACACCGGCGAGGAGCTGGACGCGTCGCTGCTTCGCATGCCCCGCACGGGCTTCCTTCCGCCCAAGGATCCGCTGTGGCTCTCGACGCTCGACGCGATCCAGGCGGACCTGGTGACCGACAGCCTGGTCTACCGCTACGACCCGGCCGGGTCCCCGGACGGCCTGGCCGGCGCCGAAGGCACGTTTTCGTTGTGCAGCTTCGCCTACGTGGACGCGCTGGCCCGCGCCGGCCGGCTGGAGGAAGCCCGCACGGCGTTCGAGAAGATGCTCACCTACGCCAACCACGTCGGGTTGTACGCCGAGGAGATCGCCCCGACCGGCGAGCAGCTGGGCAACTTCCCGCAGGCGTTCACGCACCTGGCGCTCATCGACGCCGCGGTCACCCTCGACACCACCCTCGGCTGAGGCGCTACGGCCGGGGCCGCCGCAGGAAGCGCAGCGCGACGACGATCGCGGCCACCACGCCCACGACGGCGACCAGGATCCACACCCACGCCGGGACGCCGGCGCCGATGTCGCTCGCGGGAGCCGGTGTCGGCGCCGGCGTCGCGGCCTCGGTGGTCGCGGCGGCCGGCGACGGGGGCGCCGCCGCGCTGGACGACACCGGTGCGGTCAGCGTGAAGTGCACGGCGGCGGTCACCTTGTCGCCGTCGGCGGACACCACCTTGTAGGTCAGCGTGTAGGCACCGGCCGGGCCGGCCGGGGTCACCGGGGCCGAGATCACCGCGTCGACGACCGACGGGGTGCCGACGGCCCACTTCGCCCCGTCCGGGCCGGTGACCGAGAGGGGGTCCGGCTGCAGGGTGACGGGCTCTTCGAAGGTGAGCTCGATCTTCCGCGGCGGCGCGGCCAGGCTGGCCCCTTCGGCGGGCGAGCTCGACTTGAGCTCGGTGTGCGCCGACGCGGGCCCGGCCACCAGCAGCACGCCGGACAGCGCGAGCACCAGGGCACCGAACAACCGGGCGATCTTCATGCGAGTCCCTCGATCCGACGACGTCCGTACCGGAGCAGTCTGGCAGCCCGCCGCACGGCGCCGCGGCCGGCCACCGTCACCGGATCGGCTGATCCGGGAACCGGCCGGGGTTCCCGTCCGACTACTCGGCTGCCGGCACCGACGACGAAGAGGAGCCCGACCGTGACCGCACCTTGGCGCCACATCGCGACGTTCTGCGGGCAGTGCAACTGCGGCTGCCCGGAGCTCCACGTCGCCGACGACGCCCCGGCCGAGCGCCGGATCGTCATCACCGACGACTTCGGCCAGAAGATCGAAATGAGCGTCGAGCAGCTCGAGGTCCTGGTCGCCGACATCAAGGCCGGGGTGCTCGACCAGCTCCTTACCCCGGCCTGAGTGCGGTCAGGGCGACACCTCCACCTCCATTCCCATGATCCGCGTGGTGCGGCGCCGCCGGAGCCAGCCGCGGGCCGGCGTGCCGTCCGGCACCTCGGCCAGGAACGCCCTGCGCTGCGCCGACGTCGCCGAGCGCCAGCGCAGGGCCAGCACCGGGCGGACCGGCGCGATGTAGGCCCGCACCCGTTCGTGGGCACCGGCCAGCCGGGTCTCGTACTCGCGGTCCGGCCGGTAGGCCAGTTCCAGGTCGATCAGCGGCGCCGCGCCGCCGGCGTGGTGGTGGCAGCGCGACAGCATCCGCGCGAGCTCGTCCATCGCGCCCCGCACCCGGCAGGGCATCTGGTCCTGCCAGCGGCCGAGCGGCGGGACGGTCGCCGGCGCCGCGGTCACCTCGTCGGCGAGCACGACCAGGGCCCGGACCGGCGACCCGGCGAGCTCGACGCGGATCCGCCGCCCATCGGCATCGACGAAGAACCGCGGCACCCGGCCGGCCACGACGCTGCCCGACCGCCGCCGCACCCATTCTTCGACGGAATCGGGCGACGGACAGGACGACACGAAAGTGAACGCCAGCTCGTCACCGGCGAGGGTCATCGTCACGGGGAACAGGGAGCCGATGTCGTGCACGAAAGCCGAGCCGACGACGAGTGCGGCGCGGGAGCCGCCTCCGCTCATCCCGGGTTACACCTGCAGATCGGTTTCGATGCGTTTGAGGTAGTGCCGGGCCAGCGCCAGGTTCGCCCGGTCGCGGTCGAGCACCAGGTACAGGAACAGCGAGTTCCGGGAGCTCACCGAGTTCAGCAGCCGGATCAGGTGGTACTGGCGGTGCAACGTGATCAGGATGTCCTCGATGGTGTCGTTGAGCGCGAGCGAGGACATGACCCGCAGCTTCGACCGCACCACCTCGGTGTTGCCCGCGGCCGCGACTTCGAGGTCGAGCCAGTCGCCACCGCCGGCGGTGCCGAGCGACATGCCGCTGTCGTAGTCGACCAGCGCGACGCCGACGGCGCCGCTGATGGACATGGCTTCCTTGAGTGCCGTGTCGATGTTCATCATGGGTGCTGCATCCTTTCCGTGGACGGGTAGGTCGGCCGGGTGCTACGCGGCCAGGATCGAGCCGATCCGTTCGATGACGGGCCGGGCTTCGAAAAGGAGGCGCCCGACGTTGAGGCCCTTGTCCCCCAGCACGACCATCAGCGCCAGCCGCCCGATGGCGTAGACGGCCATGTAGCCTTCACTGCCGAAAACGACGGTCTGGTGCAAGGTGCCCTTGCCGGTGATTTCCGCGGCTTGCCGCGCAATCCCCAGATCAGCCGCGGCGAGCGCCGAGACCTTGGCCGGATCGATGTGATCGGCAGCATCGGCAATGATCGGAATCCCATCGACGGCGGCCAGCACCGTGTCGGTCACACCAGAGACGTTTTCCCGCAGGTTCCGCAGCTCGCCGGCCAGCGCTTCGAAGTCCAAGACTCTTTCTTTCTGCATCGGAATGAAAAAGGCGAGTGGCGCATAATCAACCATTCGGGTTGCTCAGCACGGCGCGAACCTTACCGTCGCCATTACTTTTCGCCAACAGCACCCGAGCCTGAGTTTTAGCATCACACGATCGAGTGAAAGAAATATTAACTCGTAACAGAAACAAGTGACGATGTCCATTGATCACGCGATAATGGAATTCGATGTTCGACGTTCCCGGGCGCGCGGCAGGAAAGGCCACGATGCGAAGAACCCCGGCGAGAGGCGCACGCCACTGACGCGAGCGGCGTCCGAGGGCGGCCCCAAGCGCCCCACCCCCGGACACGCAGAGCGACAGGAGGTGGGGCGGCTCACCGCACACCGCCGCGCAAGGCGGGGCACGGCTCACGGCACACCGCAACCGCAGGAAGCAACCCGCGACGCGAACCAGGCCCCCGGCCACACCCCCCCTGCCGACCCGATACGCAGCCGCATCAGCGGCCGTCACGCCGGGTCAAGGCACGCTTTCCCGCCTTGACGCGGCGTGACGGCCGTTGAACAATCCGGCGATCGGGTCGGTGGAACCACGAAAGACCACTCAAGAGACCCCACGGACCAGATGGCGCAAGCAGCACGGAACGCCAACAGAGAGTCGCTACCAGCGATCATCCACGGAGCCCACGCCCGGCGCCTGCTCGAGAACACTGCCGACGCCGACGAGAAAGGATCAACGCAACGGCTCAAGAGCCTTCGCCAGCGGCTCCAGCACGGCCGGCGTGTGCGGCGGCGGCAGATAAACGATCGCCAGGTCGAGCCCCACCTCCCCCAGCGCCTCGACCTCAGCCGCGACCTTCGCGTAGTCGAGGTCCGGATCGAGGCGGACGTGCGACGACAGCGTGATCTCGGCCGGGTCGCGACCGACGTCCGCGCAGTGGCGGTGCAGGACGTCACGCTTGCGGGCGAACTCCTCCGGCTGGCCGCCGACGAAGTTCCAGTGCTGGGCGTACTTCGCGGTGGTGCGCAGGGTGCGCTTCTCGCCGCTGCCGCCGATGCAGATCGGCGGGTGCGGCCGCTGGACGCCCTTCGGCTCGCAGCGCGCGTCGGTCAGCTGGTAGTGCTCGCCGTGGAACGTCGTGGTCTCCTGCGTCAACAACCCGACGAGGACCTCGCAGGCTTCCTCGAACCGGTCGCTGCGCTCCTTGATCGAGCCCAGCTCCATGCCGTACGCGCCGGATTCCTCTTCGTTCCAGCCGGCGCCGACGCCGATCTCCAGCCGCCCGCCGGAGACGATGTCCAGCGTGGCTGCCATGTTCGCCAGCAACGCGGGGTGACGGTAGTGGATGCCGCTGACCAGCGTGCCCAGCCGCAGGCGCCGGGTGGCCTGCGCGAGCGCGGTCAGCGTCACCCAGCCTTCCAGGCACGGTCCGGTCGAGTCGGAGAAAATGGGGTAGAAGTGGTCGAAGGTCCAGCCGGACTCGAACAGCTCGATCTCGTCCGCGGCCTGCCAGACGGCGAGCATGTCGGCCCATTCGGTGTTCTGGGGCGAGGTCTTGATGGCGAATCGCATGATCTTCATCGTAACCCTGGAGTTCCTCCAGAACGCGACGTCGCCCGTCGGCGTCGAGGCCGTTTTTGTCGGTGCTGCCCGGTAATGTCCTCCTCGTGAACGCTCAGGAACGCATCCAGGAACTCGCCGACCGCGTCATGGTGCTGCGCGACGCCTACTACCGGGGGTCGCCGCTGGTGGCCGACGCGGAGTACGACGCGGTCGAAGACGAGCTGCGGGGCCTGATCGAGGCGCACCCGGAGCACACGCCCGACCCGAACCCGCTCGACCAGGTCGGCGCGCCCGCGGTGCTGCACGCGCCGATCCGGCACTCGCGCCCGATGCTGTCGCTGGAGAAAGCGACCAAGTCCGAGCAGGTCGAGGCGTTCTTCGACCGCTTCCCCGGCCAGCCGGTGGTGGTCATGCCGAAGCTCGACGGGCTGTCGCTGGCCGTCGTCTACGAAAACGGACGGCTGGCCAGGGCGGTCACCCGTGGCGACGGCACGACCGGCGACGACGTCACCGTGCTCGTCCGCGCGCTGACCGACGGGATCCCGGAGCGGGTCGACGCGCCGGGCCGCATCGAGGTCCGCGGCGAGGCCGTCATGCTGCGGTCCACCTTCGCCGCCTACAACGCCGCCCACCCGGACAAGCCGCTGATCAACCCGCGCAACGCCGCCGCGGGCACGCTGCGCGCGAAGGATCCGGCCACGGTCGCCGAGCGGCGGCTGCGGTTCTTCGCCTTCGACCTGCACACCGAGCCCGACAGCGCGGAGACCGACCTCGGCAGCGCGCTGCACACGCTCGGCTTCACCGCGGCCGACATGCGGCGCTGCGCCGACGCCGCCGCGGCGCAGGAGGTGATCGGCGAGATCGAGCGGCAGCGCAACGACCTGGACTACGACCTCGACGGCGCCGTGCTGCGGCTGGCGAGCCGCGACGCCTACGCGGCGGCCGGCACCCGGTCGAGCTCGCCGCGCGGGGCGCTGGCGTTCAAGTTCGCGGCCGAGGAGAAGACCACCGTGCTGTCCGATGTGGTCTGGGACGTCGGCAAGACCGGCAAGATCGCCCCGGTCGCCTGGCTGGAACCGGTGTTCGTCGGCGGCGGCACGATCACCCGCGCGACGCTGGCCAACCAGGAGGTGATCCGCGCCCGCGGCATCAAGATCGGCGACACCGTGCTGGTGCGCCGCGCCGGTGACGTGATCCCGTTCGTCGCCGGTGTGCTCGACGCGTCGAAGCGCACGGGCGCCGAGCGGGAGATCGTCCCGCCGAGCGAGTGCCCGTCGTGCGGGCAGCCGCTGACCGAGCAGGGCAACAGCCGGGAACTGTTCTGCACCAACGTTTCCTGCCCGGCGCAGACCGTGCGCCGGCTGATCCACTGGGCGTCGCGGGCGGCGGCGGACATCGACGCCATCGGCGGCGTGTGGATCGAGCGGCTGGCCGAGGCCGGGATCCTGGAGCAGCCGTCGGACTTCTACGGGCTGACGAAGGAAAAGCTGCTCGAGTTCGACCGCATCGGCGAGGTCTCGGCCACCCGGATGATCGAGTCGATCGACGCGAGCCGCGCGGTCGGCCTGCGCCGGGCGCTGATCGGGCTGGCGATCCCGATGGCGTCCGAAGGCACGGCCGCGCGCCTGTGCCGGGCCGGGTTCGGCTCCCTGGAAGACGTCGTGGCGGCGGGCGTCGACGGGCTCGTGGCCGTGGAGGACATCGGGCCGAAGGTCGCCGCGTCGCTGATCGAGCACCTCACCCGGCTGCGCCCCGAGCTCGAGCGCCTGCGGGAGGTGGGTGTTTCGCTCGACGTGCGCGAGGAGGACCTCCCGCCGATGGTCGCGGCGGGCGCGCCGCTGGCGGGCAAGACGGTGGTGGTCACCGGCGCCATCAGCGACCCGCGGTCCGGGGAGAAGGTGCCCCGCCCGACGTTCCAGCGGCTGTGCGAGAAGGCGGGTGCGACCACGGCGACGTCGGTCTCGGCGAGCACGGACCTGCTCATCACCGGCGCGGACGTCGGAGCGAGCAAGCTGACGAAGGCCGAGAAGCACGGCGTCGAGGTCGTCGACCAGGGCGAGATCTGGCAGCAGCTGATCGCGGCCGGCATCGTCTAGCCACGCCCTGTCGCGGGTCACGGACGCAGGTCGCCCAGTCGTGGCAGTCGCCGAAGCGCGACACTGGACGCGGGTAGCCCGCCTCGTCCGAAGGGATGCACGATGACCACGCCGCCGACCGACCAGGCGCTCGACCGCCAGCTCCGCGTGCACGAGTTCCTCACCGCGCGGGGCTGGATCCTCGACGGCGACAGCGACCCCGGCGTGGCCTGGTTCGCCAACGACCCCCGGGCCGGCTGGCGCTACCCCGCCAGCTACGGCGGCATCACCGTCAACGACGTCGCGGACACGACACCGGTGCGGCTGCAGGCCTACTTCACGTTCGGCGAAGACGGCGAAGAGGTGTTCGCTCTGGTCCCCGCGGGCAACTTGCGCGGCAACGGCTGCGCCGAGCACGACACCACCGAGCGGTTCTTCCCGTTCACCGCCGACGGCGCCGTGGACCTCGACGAGATCGCCCCGCTGCTCGAGACGTGGGAGCCGCGAGCGCGCTCGCTGGACCCGCGGGCCCTGATCGAGTGCCGGTACTTCGGCCCCTGCAAGGACTGACCCGCACTACTCTCCGCGTCGCGGCCGGGTTGCTTTTGCGTCACGCATCTCACCCCGATACACCCGGATCCGCCCTTCGACGTCCTCCTTGTGACCGTACGTAGCAGGGGGAGTGTCGACGATGAGTTCTCGATGGACACGGCGGCCGGGCACCTGGATCACCGTCACCCTCGCCCTCGTGCTGGCCGGTGTCCTGATCACGACCCTCGGCCGCGGCCACGCGCGGCCCGGCCCGGCGACCGCCGGCCCGCCTCCGTCCTCGGCCACCACGGTCCCCGAGCCGGTCGAGGACGCGGCATGGATGCGTCCGCTGCGGCCGGGTGAAAAGCCGCCGCAGTTCGTGCTGTTCTCCTTCGACGGCGCCGGCTCGCACGAACACTGGAGCCGTTACCTCTCCCTCGCCAAGTCCGTCAACGCGCACTTCAGCGGCTTCCTCTCCGGCATCTACCTGCTGACCGACGACCAGCGGTCGCGCTACACCGGGCCCGGCCACAAACCGGGCGCGGCGTCGATCGGCTTCGGCGGCAGCGCCGGGGAGGTGGCCACCCGCGTCCAGGACCTCAACGCCGCCGTCACCGCGGGACACCAGATCGGCACGCACTACAACGGGCACTTCTGCGCCGGCGCCGAGCCGGGTGTCGGCCGCTGGACCACGCCGGGCTGGACCGACGAAATCGGGCAGTTCAGCCGCTTCGTCGACGACGCCCGCGATCACCTGGGCCTGCGCCTGTCCGCCAAGGACATCACCGGCGGCCGGACACCGTGCCTCGAAGGCAACTGGGCGCAAGCCTTCCCCGCCATGCGCGCCGCCGGCTACACCTTCGACTCCAGCCAGCCGTCCGACGGTGTCAAGTGGCCCACCAAGCTGGACGGCATCTGGGAGTTCTGGATGCCCTACGTGCGGGTGCCCGCGCTGCACAAGAAGGTGATCATGATGGACTACAACCTGTGGTACCAGCTCGGCCGCACGGAGAAGAACACCGGGCGGTACACCGAGGCCACGCTCGAGACCTACCGCGGCGCGTACCGGGCGGCCTTCGACGGCAACCGCGCCCCGCTCGTCATCGGCAACCACTTCAACAACTGGGCCGACGGCGCGTTCTCCCGGGCCACGGAAGGCTTCATGGCCGAGGTGTGCGCCAAGCCCGAGACGGTCTGCGCCACCTACGCGGAAGTCACGAAGTGGATGTCACTGCAGGACCCCGCGGTCCTGGACCGGTACCGGTCGATGCCACCCGCCCAGGCCGGTTGAGCGGCGGCGGCCCCGTGCGGTGCCGGGCAGGCACGGCACCGCACGGGGTTCCCGCTCACTCCGAGCGCAGGGTGTCCAATCGGGTCACTTGCCGCAGCAGCGGCATCGTCAGCGCTGTCACCAGCAGGACCGCCGCCACCGTCGTCACCGC
Organism: Amycolatopsis sp. MtRt-6; assembly: GCF_017308975.1. Taxonomy (GTDB): domain Bacteria; phylum Actinomycetota; class Actinomycetes; order Mycobacteriales; family Pseudonocardiaceae; genus Amycolatopsis. The sequence goes on from NZ_JADWPD010000029.1 coordinate 126,631, forward strand.
CAAGGCGAGCAGCACCGGGACGTCGATGATCATCGGGCGGTCGGCCAGGCGGAGGATCGGCGCGGTCAGCCCGAGTCCGGCCGCGACGGCCAGCACCACGCCGATCACCACCGGGATCGCGGTCTGCCACAGCGCGCCGCGGGCCAGCACCCCGATCGGCACGCCGGCCGCGGACAGTGCCGCGAGCGGCCGCCGCCGTTCGCTGATCTGCTCGATCGACAGCATGAGCAGGCTCATCGCGGCCACCGCCAGCACGAACAGCGACGCGGTGATCAGCACCGAACGGAAGCTCGCCACCATCTGGCTGTCGCGGGCGCGGTAATCGCCGAGGTAGTCGCTCTTGGCGACCGTGGCGTTCCACGCGAGCGGCCGCACGGCCCGCGCGACGGCGTCGGACAGTGCCTGTGGGTCGCCGGTGCCCGACACGTAGACCGAGACCGTCGAGTTCGGCAGCGCGAGACCGCCGAGCGCGCCCGGCGTGACCAGCAGGCCGCCCTCGTCGCCGCTCGGCGTGTCGCCGGGCGGCACCACCTTGATGCCGGCCGGCAGTGTCCACTCCGGACCGTCGACCGCCCGGCCGCGGACGTAGCTCTGCAGGCGCACCCGGCCGGCCGGGGCGGTCGCGCCGGGCGCCGGGGCGAAGTAGAAGACGTCGCCGTCGGCGCAGTCGCCGATGTTCGCCTGCGCCTTGAGCGCCACGCAGTCGCCGAACACGCCGAAGCCCCGCTCCGGCCCCGACCGGAACGCGATGTTGCGGGCCGGGTGCGTCCCGGTCACCCCGGGCACCGCCGCCGCCAGCTGCACCGCCTCGGCCTGGTGCGCGGCGGTCGTGACCACCCGCACCGGAGCCGCGGTCACGCCGAACGGGACGGTCAAGTGCCGGTCGGCGGCGGACAGCGAGGTGACCACCCCCTGGGTCAGGATCGTGCCGGCCAGCACGACGACCAGGCCGGACACCACCCGGCTGGCCGTGCCGCTGTCCAGCTGCAGCCGCCGGATCGCGAGCTGCCACGACGGCGGACCGCCGTGCAGCCGGCCGACGAGCCGCTCGACCAGCCACGGCAGCAGGGCCGCGACCCCCACCAGCAGGAACACGCTGCCCACCGTGAGCGCCAGCCCGGCGGCCGTGTCGCCGTCCCCGCGGTCGAACGCCAGGGTCATGGCCAGGAACAGCACGCCGATCGCGGTGATCGCCCAGCGCCACCACATCCGCCGCCGCACCGGCTTGCCCTGCCGGACCACGCCGAGCGGTTCCACGATCGTGCGGCGCAGCCCGAACAACGCCGAGCCGACCGCGAGCCCGGGCACCAGCAGCACGATCACGACGACCAGCGGCCACGACGGCACGAAGTCCTGCGGGAAGATCCGCAGGCCGAACGGCAGGATGTCCGCGACGAACGTGCGCAGCACGGCGAAGAACCCGATGCCTGCCACGAGCCCGATCACCGCCCCGACCAGCGACTCCGCGGCCGCGACCCGCTTGACCTGCCGCGCGTCGAGGCCGATCAGCCGCAACGCGGCGAGCCGGCGTTCCCGCTGCGCCGCGCCCATCCGCGACGCGGTGGTCACGAAGATCAGCAACGGCAGCAGCAGGACGGCCGCGATCGGCAGGATGAAGCCCACCATCGCCGCCGACAGCCCGACCCCGGTGTACGGCCCGCCGAACGCGTAGACCCGCGTGGCCTCATCACCTTCGGCCTCGATCTGCGCGGCCGGCGCCCCGTAGTACGCGGTGAGGTCACCGGCGTCGGCGACGCCCTGCCACGAGATCTCGCCGACGACGCGTCCCGGCAGATAGGCCGCCAACGCGGCACCTTCGGCCGACGCCAGCTTCGCGGCGAGCTCCGGCGACACGAGCAGCTCGCCCGGCGCGGGCAGCCGGTCGACACCCGGTGGCACCGGCGAGCCCGGCCCGGTCGCCGCGACCGCGGTGATCTCGACGACGTGCTCGCTGATCACCGGCAACCAGTCGTAGGTCAGCAGCGGGGCGACGCCCGCCCGCGGCTCGGTGACCGGCTTGATCGCCGCCGCCCGCTCCGACTGCGCGCCGACCAGGTGGTGGACCGCCGCCGCGGGCAGCAGCACGGCGACCGCGAGCGCGATCCCGAACGCGGTCATCGCCAGGCGCAGCAGCGCCGCGCCGGACATCCGGCCGCCCCCGACGGCCAGCCGGAGTCCCAGCACGAGATCCCGCATCACGCGACCAGCTCCCGGTCGACCGTGCGCCCGTCGCGCACCGTGATTTCCCGGTCCGAATAGGCGGCGACCCGCGGCTCGTGGGTCACCAGCACGACCGCGGCGTGCGTTTCCCGTGCCGCCTCGGTGAGCATCCGCATGACCTTTTCGCCGTTGAGCGAGTCGAGCGCGCCGGTCGGCTCGTCGGCGAAGACCACCTTGGGCCCGGTCACCAGCGCCCGCGCCACCGCGACCCGCTGGGCCTGCCCACCGGACACGTCGCCGGGGCGGCGCTTGGCCAGCCCGTCGACCTCCAGCCGGGCGAGCCATTCGGTCGCCTTCGCCTCGGCCTGCTTGCGCTTGGCCCCGGTCAGCCGCAGCGGCAGCGCGACGTTCTCGAGGCAGGACAGCTCGGGCACGAGCTGGCCGAACTGGAACACGAAGCCGAAATCGGTGCGCCGCAACGCGCTGCGCCCCCGGTCGTCCATCGCGACGAGGTCGGCGCCGCGGTAGCCGATGGACCCGGAGTCCGGCCGGATGATGCCGGCCAGACAGTGCAGCAGTGTCGATTTGCCCGACCCGGACGAGCCCATGATCGCGAGCACCTCCCCCGCCGAGACGGACAGCGCCGCCCCGTCGAGCGCCCGCGTGGCACCGAACGACTTGTGCAGGTCCGTGCCGACGAGCAACGGGGTCCCGGTCATCAGCGCACCGCCTTTTCGAGTTCGCCGAGACGCGCGGCGGTGAGCTCCAGCCACCGCAGGTCCGCCTCGAGGTGGAAGAGCGCGTGATCGCAGATCAGCTGATCGGCGAGGTCGCCCCCGTTCTTGCGCCTGGTGAGCGCCCGCATGACGTTCAGGTGCTCGCCGCGCTGGACGGTGAGCACGTCGGTGGCGCTGCGCCCGGACAGGAGCGCGAGCACGACCTTCGTGTAGAGCGTGTTCTGCAGATACGGCTGCGGGCTCTCCGGAGTGCGCAGCCACGTCTCGACGTCGGTGATCCCGGCGTCGGTGATCGTGTAGCGCTTCCGCTCCGGCCCTTCACCGCTCTCGACGCCCGCCACCTCGACCATGCCGTTGCGCAGCAGCCGCGACAACGTCGAATAGACCTGGCCGTACGCCAGTGGGCGGTCCTGCCCGAACTGCTCGTCGTACGCCCGCTTCAGGTCGTAACCGTGCCGCGGACCGGACTCGAGCAGGGCGAGCAAGGTGTGCGAAATCGACATTCCCCTGATCCCTCCTTGACCTCGGAAGCCGAGGCCGGCGATCACTATACCGGAGGTGTATACCCGCCATGTATACCACCATGGAATAGTGCGTTTCAGCAGGTCAGGGGCACTTAGCGCCGCAGCGTGCGGATGTCGCGGTCGACGGTCACGGAGGGCGGGGCGAACCGCCGCACGGCGGCCAGGACTTCCGGCCACTGCCCGCACCGGCCGAGACCGGTCAGGCCCTTCCGGGTCGGCGCGCCGGGCAGGACGGCGTTTCCGCGGAGGGCGAGCATGACGGTCGGAGTTCCGGACGTCCGGCGGGCGAGCGTCACGCGGTCGATGTGCTGCCAGGGCACCTCACGCCGGTCGCCGTCGCCGGTCACGGCCAGTCCGGCCCGGCCGATTTCCAGCCGCGTCCACGGGGTGGCCGGCGGTCGCGCTCCGTCGCGCAGGACGAGAATCGCCCGGACCGCGGCCGCGAGGGCACTGACGCTGAGGAGCCCGCCGAACACCATGCCGACCACGATGTCGAAGCCCGAAGGACTGACATTGCGGAAGGGGTCGGTGAAAGCGATCCAGGCGATGACCGCCGTGACCACGCAGATGCCGGCGGGCACAAGGGCTTTCGGCCAGGCTGCCGGGCCCGGGGGATCGAAGGCGAAGGCGCGGTGGACCTCGGCGGACGACGGTGGTGCGATCCTGGCCGGTGCCGGTGCCGGTGCCGGTGCCGGTGCCGGCGGCGTCGTCATGGCTCGCGGTGGAGCCGGATTCGCTGCCTTGGCAGGGGGTGGCGCGGGCGCCGGCTCGGGCCGGACAGCCGGGCTCGGCGCGGGGCCGCGGACCAGGGCCAGGTCGCGGACCGTGTTGACCGACCGGCACTGCGGGCGCGGCAGCCCGAGCCCGGCCAGCGCGGCGTCGGTGTGGCGGTAGATGCCCTCCAGGGTCAACGGCGCCGGACCGGCCAGCGCGTCCAGGAACGCTCCGGTGAACGCGGTGTGCCGGGAGCCGAGAGGGGCGTTCGACGGTTCGTTGGCCGTGGTCGAGGTCAGCGTGAACGTGCCGGTGAGGGCGAGCTGCCCGGCCACCAGGCCGCCCTGGCCGGCCATCGCTTCGACCGCCTGGCCGGAGAAACAGCAGTCGAGCACCAGCACCCGCGCCCTGGCTCTGGCCCGCCCGAGCTCGCGCTTGATCAGGTCGATCGGGATGGCGGTCCAGCCGGGGTGCTCGCCGCTGGTGGTGCGCAGCGCCAGGTGCAGCCGCCCGTCGTCGTCGAGCAGACCGTGCCCGGAGTAGTACACCAGCAGCAGGTCGCTCGCCTGCCTGCTGCCCGCGGCGAGGGCCGCGCCCACGTCGGGTTGGCTCGCGTCGTCCCCGAGCACGCGGCAGCCGCTCGCGGCGACCGAGCCCACGGCCGGGTCGGTGAGCGCCGCACGCAGGTCGTCGAGGTTGGCGCGCACCGCCGGAATCGGCGGTAGTTCGGCGGATTCGTAGCGGCTGACGCCGATCAGCACCGCCCGCGACGCCGCCGCGTCCGGAAACCAGGGCTCGGTCACGCCTTCCTCAGCGAGAATCGGCCCGGTCCGGGGAGAACGCTTCCCTGGCTGCGCGGATGACGGCCTCGGGGTCACGGGCCCGCTGGGCGTCCACGGTGATCTCCCGGGTTTCGGTGCCGGTGGTGGTGGTCATGGTGACCGTCACGTCGGAGCGGGACTGGGTCAGCCACGTGGTCACCGACCGCGAGATCGCGTGGACCAGCACCGCCGCGGCACCACCGGAACCGAGGGCCACGGTGAGCACGTCCACCACCCCGCCCATCTCCCCGGGCGCGACCGGCCGGTTCCGCAGCGCCACACGGCCGCGCAGGTCGTCCTCGCGGCTCAGCCAGCTGTGCAGGGCACGCAGCCGCGACGCGGAATCCTCGCCGGTGACGCGCACCCGCAGTTCGGTGTCCTCGGGCATACCGGTCATCGTGCCAGGCCCGGCACCGGCGCGGGAGCGGTTCGCCGAACTCCGCGACCGGCATGGCGGGCCCGGCCGGACGGCTACGCTGGGAGGACATGCCGTCCTGGGGAGGGGAGCCCGGTGGGACACGTGCGAACGCCGGCATCGCTCACGGTGGCACCCGCGCCGTTCACCTTCCGCATGCCGGCTCCCCGGCTGGCCGATCACGTCCGCGCCTACCTCGGGCACGACCGCTCCCCCACCGGGCCGATCCTGCGCCGGATCCCGGCACCCGGCTCGATCCTCGTGGGCGTCGATCTCGTGCGGCCGGTCCGGCGCGCGCTCGCCGGGGAGCCCGCGCCCGCGGCGGTGTCACCGGTCAGCGGGCTCGGCGATCGGCCGCTGGTCTACGAGCAAACCGGCGTGGAGAAGGGCATTCTCGTCGAGCTGACCCCTCGCGGCGCCTATGCCCTGTTCGGCTGTCCCCTGCGCGAAATCGCCGGGGTCAGTGTGGGGCTCGGCGAGCTCCTGGGCGACCGCGCCCGCCGGCTGGCCGACGAGCTCGCCGGCGTCCCCACGTGGGAAGCGAGGTTCCAGCTGCTGGACGTCAGGTTGGCCGCCTGGCTGCGCGACGGCCCCGACCTGCCGAAGCCACTCCAAGGCGCGTGGCAGCTGCTCGACGCGTCGGCCGGGCGCATCCCGATCGCCACGCTGGCCGACCGGGTCGGCTGGTCGCGTCAGTACCTCGCCGCCCGGTTCCGGCACCAGCTCGGTGTGCCGCCCAAGGTCGTCGCCCGGGTCGCCCGGCTGCATCACGCGATCCAGTGGATGACCGCGCCGCGGCCACCCCGATGGCCGGACGTCGCCGCATCCTGCGGGTACGCCGACCAGCCCCACCTCAATCTCGACTTCCGCGCCCTCGCCGGCTGCGCCCCCACCGAACTGCTCGACCCGGCCGCCGCGATCGGCGAAGTCTTCCTGGGCATCCGGCCCAGCGTGCAGCTCATCGCGGCACGGCAACGGCGCCTGACCCACGCCGGCGGCCGATCGTCCGGACGGCGCTGACGACGTCAGCTCGCGTTCCCCGGACCGGCGCTCTTCGGGCAGCCGCCGGAACAGGGCGGCACGGCGACCACGTCCGGGCACAGGCCGCCGCACGGGACTGTGGCGGGCGAGGCTGTGGCGGGCGAAGCCAGTCCGACGGTGACGACGACGGCGAACAGCAAACTGCCGAGCTTGGACATCCGAGATCCCTCCTGAACCGGGTTCACTCTGGGAAGGTGGGGGGCAGCTCCCCCTTGCTGCCCCCTCGCCCAAGCTAACAAGCTGTCGTGGCGCGGGTATTGGAAAAATGTCGACCGCGCCCGGGGACGTCGTGCCGGATTGCCGCATTCGGCCGCGGCTGTGATCCTGTGACCGCAAACACCACAGCGGGGCCTCTTCCGCGTATGGTCTGTGACCGACTGCTTAGTAGGCTCGCGGGCATCGAGCCCGCTTCTCAACGACGAGGAGGTCCTCCGTGACCGATTCCCCTTCCCGTGTCGCCGTGGTCACCGGTGCCGGCCGCGGCATCGGTGCCGCCGTCGCGGCGCGGCTGGCCGATGACGGCTTCGCCGTCGGGCTGCTCGACCTCGACGAGGCCGGTGTCAAGCAGGGCGCCGAGGCCATCGTCGCCAAGGGCGGCAAGGCCGTCGGGGTCGCTCTCGACGTCAGTGCCGCCGAGCAGGTCGAAGCCGCCGTCGCGCGCGTCGCCGACGAGCTCGGGCCGCCGGTCGTGCTGGTCAACAACGCCGGGATCACCCGCGACAACCTGATCTTCAAGATGACCGAGCAGGAGTGGGACTCCGTGCTCAACGTGCACCTCAAGGGCTCGTTCCTGATGACCCGCGCGGTGCAGAAGCACATGACCGAGCAGAAGTACGGCCGGATCGTCAACCTGTCGAGCACCTCGGCGCTGGGCAACCGCGGCCAGGTCAACTACGCCGCCGCCAAGGCCGGCATGCAGGGCTTCACCAAGACCCTCGCCATCGAGCTGGGCAAGTTCAACGTCACCGCCAACGCGATCGCGCCGGGCTTCATCGCCACCGACATGACCGCGGCCACCGCCGAACGGCTCGGCATGAGCTTCGAGGACTTCAAGGCCGCGGCCGCGTCGCAGATCCCGGTGCAGCGCGTCGGCACGCCCGAAGACATCGCGCACCTGACGTCGTACCTCGTCAGCGAGGGCGCCGGGTTCGTCTCCGGCCAGGTCATCTACGTCGCCGGCGGACCGAAGGACTGAGGCCGATGCGGGAGTTCCGGAACCTCGACGAGTTCGCCGCCGCGGCCGGGGAGCACCTCGGGTACAGCGAGTGGCTGACGGTCACCCAGGAGCGCGTCAATCAGTTCGCCGACGCCACCGACGACCACCAGTGGATCCACGTCGACGAGCCGATGGCGGCCGCGGGCCCGTTCGGCGGCACCATCGCCCACGGCTTCCTGACGCTGTCGCTGCTCTCGGCGTTCGGCCCGAAGATCTACCGGGTCAACGGGATCAAGATGGGCATCAACTACGGCCTCAACAAGGTCCGCTTCCCGCAGCCGGTGAAGGTCGGCTCGAAGGTGCGCGCCGGGGCCGAGCTCGTCGAGATCACCGACATCCCGGGCGGCAAGCAGGCGGTGTCGAAGTGGACGGTCGAGATCGACGGCGAGGCGAAGCCCGCGTGCGTCGCCGAGTGGGTGACGCGGTTCCTCGCGTGACGCCGGAGCAGCGGCACTTTCGGCGGAAAGTGCCGCTGCTCACCTCTCTGTACGTCATACCGACTAGTCGGTATGCTCCCTCGCAACACGCTTGAGGAGGCCGCATGAACCCGCCAGGACTCGACCTGGGCCGCCTGCGCGCCCACCTGGACGCGCACCGGCCCGGCCTGGTCGCCGGGGAGCTGACCGCGGACGTCGTGGAGGGCGGCCGGTCGAACCTCACCTACGTGGTGGGCGACGGCCGGTCGCGCTGGGTGGTGCGCCGCCCGCCGCTCGGGCACGTCCTGCCCACCGCGCACGACATGAGCCGCGAGTTCCGGGTGATCTCCGGCCTGCGCGACACCGCCGTGCCGGTGCCCGAGGCCCTGCTGCTGTGCGAGGACTCCGACGTCGTCGGCGCGCCCTTCTACGTGATGAGCTTCGTCGAAGGCACGCCCTACCGGACCGCGGACCAGCTGAGCGAGCTCGGGCCGGGCCGCACCCGGGCGATGGCCGACGCCCTCGTCGGCACGCTCATCGACCTGCACTCGGTCGACCCGGCCGCGGTCGGGCTCGGCGATTTCGGGCGGCCGGACGGCTTCCTCGAACGCCAGCTGCGGCGGTGGAAGAAGCAGCTGGACGCGTCCCGCAGCCGGGACCTGCCGGGCGTCGACGAGCTGCACGACCGGCTCGCGGCGGCCGTCCCGGTGTCCGGCAAGCCGTCGATCGTCCACGGCGACTACCGCCTCGACAACGTCCTGGTGGACGGGCACGACCGGATCTCGGCGGTGCTCGACTGGGAGATGTCGACGCTGGGCGACCCGCTGACCGACCTCGCGCTGCTGGTGGCCTACGCCGAGCGCGACAAGGTGTCGCTGCCGTTCGTGTCCAACGCCAGCTCGGCGCCGGGCTACCCGGGCACCGACGAGGTCGTCGCCCGCTACGCCGAGCTGTCCGGGCGGGACGTCTCGCAGCTGAACTGGTACGTCAGCTTCGCGTTCTTCAAGCTGGCCGTGATCCTGGAAGGCATCTACTACCGCTTCAGCAAGGGCCAGACGGTCGGGGCGGGTTTCGAAGGCGTCGGGGCCGGCGTCGCGCCGCTCATCGCGCACGGCAACGAGATTCTCAAAGAGGAGAAGTAAATGGACTTCGCGTTCGACGAGAAGACCGAGGAGCTGCGCGGGAAGCTCCTCGAGTTCATGGACTCGCACATCTACCCCGCCGAGCCGGTGTTCGAGCGGCAGCTCGCCGAACGCGACGACCCGTGGGCCATCCCGCCGGTCGTCGAGGAGCTCAAGGCCGAAGCCCGCAAGCGCGGGCTGTGGAACTTCTTCCTCCCCGGCGAGCACGGCGCGGGCCTGACGAACCTCCAGTACGCGCCCCTGGCGGAGATCACCGGCCGCAGCATCCGGCTGGCGCCGACCGCGCTCAACTGCGCCGCGCCGGACACCGGGAACATGGAAGTGCTGGCCATGTTCGGCAACGAGCAGCAGCAGAAGCAGTGGCTCGAACCGTTGCTGAACGGTGAGATCCGCTCCGCCTTCGCGATGACCGAACCGGACGTCGCCTCCTCCGACGCCCGCAACATCGAGACGGCCATCCGCCGTGACGGCGACGAGTACGTCATCAACGGCCGCAAGTGGTACATCTCCGGCGCGATGAACCCCGCGTGCAAGATCTTCATCGTCATGGGCAAGACCGATCCGGAAGCCGCGCCGCACAAGCAGCAGAGCATGATCCTGGTCCCCCGCGACACCCCGGGCCTCACGGTCAAGCGCGGCATGCACGTCTTCGGCTACGACGACAGCGACCACGGCGGCCACGCCGAGGTCCTGTTCGAGGACGTCCGCGTGCCGGTCGAGAACCTCATCGCCGGCGAGGGCGACGGGTTCGCGATCGCCCAGGCCCGGCTCGGCCCGGGCCGGATCCACCACTGCATGCGCGCCATCGGCATGGCCGAGCGCGCGCTGGAACTGATGTGCCGCCGCGCGATCTCGCGCGAGGCGTTCGGCAAGCCGATCGCGCAGCAGGGCGTCGTGCAGGACTGGATCGCCGAGTCCCGCGTCAAGATCGAGCAGCAGCGGCTGCTGGTGCTCAAGACCGCGTGGCTGATGGACACCGTCGGCAACCAGGGCGCGCACACCGAGATCCAGGCGATCAAGATCTCGACGCCGATCACCGTCGAGTGGATCCTCGACAAGGCCGTGCAGGTGCACGGCGCGGGCGGCGTCAGCCAGGACTTCCCGCTGGCCGCCATGTGGGCCGGGAACCGCACGCTGCGCCTGGCCGACGGGCCGGACGAGGTCCACAAGCGCTCGCTGGCCCGGCGCGAACTGAAGAAGTACCTCTCGGAGGGCGCGAAGTGACTGTCACCGCCGAAGACCTGACCCGCCAGGCGACCGAGTTCCTGGCGAACCACGACCCCGCGACGACCGACCGCCTGGAGTTCCTCCGGGCCCGGTTCGACGCCGGGCTCGCCTGGATCCACTTCCCCGCCGGGCTCGGCGGCCAGAACGCGCCGCGCGCGCTGCAGTCCGTGGTGGACAAGGTGTTCACCGACGCGGGCGCGCCGGACAACAACCCGCGCCGGATCGGCATCGGCCTCGGCATGGCCGCGCCGACCATCCTCGCCTTCGGCACGCCGGAGCAGCGCGAGCGCTTCCTGCGTCCACTGTGGACCGGCGAGGAGGTGTGGTGCCAGCTGTTCTCCGAGCCCGGCGCCGGCTCCGACCTGGCCGCGCTCGGCACCCGCGCCGTCCGCGACGGCGACGACTGGGTCGTCACCGGCCAGAAGGTGTGGACGTCCGGCGCGCACGAGTCGCAGTGGGCGATCCTGGTCACCCGCACCGACCCGGACGTGCCGAAGCACCAGGGCATGACGTACTTCCTGTGCGACATGACCGCGCCCGGCGTCGAGGTGCGGCCGCTGCGCCAGATCACCGGCGAGGCCGAGTTCAACGAGGTTTTTCTCACTGAAGTCCGGATCCCGGACACCCAGCGCCTCGGCGCGGTCGGCGAGGGCTGGAAGGTCGCGCAGACGACGTTGATGAACGAGCGCGTCGCGATCGGCGGCCACGTCCAGCCCCGCGAGGGCGGCCTGATCGGGATCGTCGCGAAGACCTGGCGTGAGCGGCCCGAGCTGCGCACGCCGGAGCTGCGCGACCGCCTGGTGAAGCACTGGGTCGAGGCGGAAACGCTGCGGCTGGCCGGCACCCGGCTGCGCCAGCAGCTCGCGGTCGGCGCGCCCGGCCCGGAGGGCTCGGCCATGAAGGTCGCCTTCTCGGAGCTCAACCAGGCGCTGACCGGCCTGGAGGTCGAGCTGCTCGGCGAAGAGGGCCTGGCCTACGACGACTGGACGTTCCGGCGGCCCGCGATCGTCGACTTCACCGGCCGCGAAGCCGGCTACCGCTACCTGCGCGCGAAGGGCAACTCCATCGAGGGCGGCACCTCGGAGGTCCTGCGCAACATCATCGCCGAGCGCGTGCTGGGGCTGCCCTCGGAACCGCGCGTCGACAAGGACGTCGCCTGGAAGGACCTCCCCCGATGAGTGACCTGCTGTATTCGGACGTCGAGGAAGATCTTCGTGCCTCGGTCCGGGACCTGCTCAAGGCCAAGGCCGGCCCCGAGGCGCTGCTGGCGCGCGCGGAGACGGCCGAACCGTACGACCTGAAGCTGTGGCGCACGCTGGCCGACGAGGTCGGCGTGGCCGGTCTGGCGGTACCCGAGGAGCTGGGCGGCCACGGCGCTTCGGCGCGCGAAGTCGCCGTCGTCGCCGAGGAGCTGGGCCGCAGTGTCGCTCCCGTGCCGTTCCTCGGCAGCGTGGTGCTGGCGACGACGGCGCTGGTGCACGTCGGCGCGCGGGACTTCGTCGGCAAGCTGGCTGGGGGCCAGGCGATCGGCGCGCTGGCCGTGCCGCTGTCCACGGCGCCGGGCGCGGGCTTCCCGTCGGCGGTGACGGCTGCCCCGGACGGGACCCTGAGCGGCCGGGTGGGCACGGTCGCCGACGCGTCGGTGGCCGACCTGCTGGTCGTCCCGGCCGCGGGCCCCGACGGCCCGGCGCTGTACGTGGTCGAGGCGTCGGCGGCGACGGTGTCGGAGCTGGTGTCGTTCGACCTGACGCGCCGCGTGGCCGACGTGTCGCTGGAGAACGCCCCGGCCACGCTGGTCGCCTCGGGCCCGGAGGCCGCGGCGGCGCTGGAGCAGGCGCTGCTGTTCGGCGCGGGCATCCTCGCCTCCGAGCAGACGGGCGTCGCCGAGTGGGCGCTCACCGAGACGGTCACCTACCTCAAGGGCCGCTACCAGTTCGGCCGCCCGGTCGGCGGGTTCCAGTCGCTGAAGCACCGGCTGGCGAACCTGTACACGGACCTGGTGCTCGCCCGCGCGGCGGCCCGCAACGCGGCGGACGCGCTGGCCACCGGCACCGACGTGCCGATTTCGGTGGCCGTGGCGCAGGCCCGCAACGCGCCGATCGCGGTCAAGGCGGCCGAAGAGGCGATCCAGCTGCACGGCGGCATCGGGATGACGTGGGAGCACCCAGCCCACCTGTACCTGAAGCGGGCGAAGGCGGACGAGATCGCCCTCGGTACGCCGGGCCGCCACCGGGCCCGGCTGGCGGACCTGGTCGACCTGCCCGCCTGATCCATCCATGCCCCCGCCGCCTCCCTCAACGGAGGCGCTTCGCGCCGCTGTGCCGCCCCTGGAAGCGGGCCCGTGCCCGGGGGGGGACCGGCCCCCTGCCCCCCACAATCCGCCCGGCCGGGGGGAGGGCCCGCGGGCGC
>NZ_JADWPD010000029.1:139462-152932 GCF_017308975.1 Amycolatopsis sp. MtRt-6
CCCACACGGGTGGCGCTCCGCCCCGGTGGCCCGCCCCTGGCGGGGGCCGGTGCCGGGGGGGTAACCGGGCCGCTTCCGCAACTCATTCGGCCGTGCCGGGCGATGCGCCGGCTGCCGTACGCTGGCTCCCATGGCGCAGGCCATTCAGATGCACCTCAACCAGGCACTGATGCGGATTCCGCGGCGGGCGGAAAGCGCCGATCGTTCGACACTGGCCGCGACCTACGTCGCCGCCGGATCGTTTTCCGCGATGATCAATTCCGCCGACCACCAGATCCTTTTCGGCCGCCGCGGCACCGGCAAGACGCACGCGCTGCTCCACCTGCAGGAGCTGCTCGAGCGTACCGGCGACCTCGCGATCTACCTCGACCTGCGGACGATCGGGTCCACGGGCGGCCTGTACGCCAATCCCGCGGTGAGCCCGGCCCAGCGCGGCACGCAATTGCTGGTGGACACTCTCGAATCCGTCCACGACCGGCTGTTCGCCCACGCCGTCGACGGCCATTCCCCGAATCAGGACGCCCTGCTGCGCGGTCTCGACGCCCTGGTGTCCGCCGCCACCGAAGTGGAAGTCATCGGCGAAACCGAACAGGAACAGACTTTCGGCGACGCCGTGGAACGGGAATGCTCGGCGGAATTGTCGATCGCGCCGAACGTCAAGGCCGGCGCGCGGCACCGGACGTCGGCGACGGCGTCGAGCCGCCGGAAGCGCACCGGCGTCGAGCAGCACCGCGTGCTGTTCGGCCCGCTGAGCCGGGCCGTCCAGGCGGTGGCCGACGGCGTCCGGCCCGCCCGGCTGTGGCTGCTGCTCGACGAGTGGAGCAGCGTGCCACTGGACCTGCAGCCGTTCCTGGCGGACCTGCTGCGCCGCAGCGTCCTGCCCGTCCGGGGCGCCACGGTGAAGATCGCCGCGATCGAGCACCGCGCCCGGTTCTTCGTCCCGCTCGCCGACGACTACCTCGGCATCGAGGTCGGCTCGGACGCGGCGTCCGCCGTCAGCCTGGACGACGCCCTGGTCTTCGACCAGTCGCCGGAGGACGCCCAGGCGTTCTTCCGGGAGCTGTTCGCCAGCCACGTCCGGCCGATCCTCGCCTCGATGCTGCGGACGGCGGTGCCCGGCGCGTCCGTCGACGCCGCCTTCCACACCGGCGCGTTCCCCGAGCTGGTCCGGGCCGCCGAGGGCGTCCCGCGCGACGCGATCAACATCGCGGCGCTGGCCGCCCAGCACGCCCGCGGCGAGAAGATCACCACGGCGCACGTGCGCCGGGCGGCGCGGGACTGGTACCTGCGGGACAAGCAGGCCGCCATCAGCCGGGACGAGGACGCCGAGCGGGTCCTCGGCGCCCTGGTCGACGAGGTGGTCGGCCGGCGCCGGTGCCGGACGTTCCTGCTGCCCGCCCGCGACCGCACGGCGGCGATCGACACGCTGTGCGACGCGCGGCTGCTCCACATCCTCCGCCGCGGTGTCGTCGACCCGCGCCGGCCGGGCCGCCTCTACGACGGGTACGCGATCGACTACGGCTGCTACGTTTCCCTGCTCGCCGGGGACACGGCCAAGAACATCCCCGCCGACGTCTTCACGTTCGACAAGGCCGTGGTGGACCTGCCGCGGCTGTGCCGGTCTTCATGAAGATCCTTCAGTTTTTTCGGACATTTTCGCTCGTCTGAGCGAAAATTTGTGAGCCAGGCCACGTCGCGGGCAAAAGGGTGACAAAAATGCCCTTCTTCCCATGGTTTTCCCCCGGCCTGCGGATCTAGCCTGTGCGCCATGGAAACAGCCGTCGCATCGGCCGAGGCCGGTGCGCTGGAGCAACTGACCGTCACGGTCGGCGACCACCGCCACCGCGCGCTCGCGACCGGACCGGCCGACGGCGAGCTCGTCCTGCTGCTGCACGGCTGGCCCGAGTTCGCCGACTCCTGGACCGAACAGCTGCACGCCCTCGGTGAAGCCGGCTACCGCGCGCTGGCGGTCGACCAGCGCGGTTACGCGGCGGGCGCGCGCCCGGACGGCGTCGAGCACTACACGCTCGACCACCTGGTCGGCGACGCCCTGGCGTTCGCGAACAGCCAGGGCGCGGACCGCTTCCACCTGGTCGCCCGCGACTGGGGCGGCATGGTGGCGTGGGCGCTGGCGGCAGCCCACCCGGACCGGCTCCGGTCACTCACCGTGCTCTCGACACCCCACCCGGCTGCTCTCCAGCAAGCGGTGGCCACCGACGACGGCCAGTTCCACGACCTCGGCTACATCCGCTTCTTCCGCCGCGAAGCGGGCAAAGCCGAGAAATACCTCTTACGTGACGAAGCCGCGCAATTACGGGCTGTTTACAGCCGGCGCGTTCCGGCCGCGATCGTGGAAGGCGCGGTGGCCCGCCTCGCGGAGCCGGGTGCCTTGACGGCCACGTTGAACTGGTACCGCGGCGCGACGAACGACGAGTTCGACATCCCGGCGGGCCGCATCAGGGTCCCGACGCTGTACCTGTGGGGCCGCGAGGACCCGTACCTCGGCCAGAGCGCGGCGGAGCAGACGGTCCACCACATCGACGCGGAGTACCGCTTCCAGATCGTCGAGGGCGCGAGCCAGTGGATGGCGATGGAGGCGCCGGACGAGGTGAGCGCGCTGCTGCTGGACCACGTCCGGCGGCACTAGCCCGCCGGCGGCCGCAGCGCGTCCAGCAGCAGGTCGGCGTAGTGGTCGCCGATCTGCCGGGCCGTCAGCGACCCGCTCCGCCGGTACCACGATCCCAGGTGGTGCACCGACCCGAAGAAGAAGTCCACCACGACGTCGGCGGGCTTGTCGGTCCGGAACTCCCCCGACCGCTGGCCCTCTTCGACCAGCCCGCGGAAGCGCTCGTGGTACTTGCGCCGCTCCGCCCGCACCGCCTTCTGCTTGTCCGGGGACAACTGGTGCATCGACTGCAGGAAAATCGTGTTGTCGTCGAGGTTGTCGATGCTGGACACCACCACGTCGGACGCCGCCGCCGCGAGGCGTTCGCGCAGCGGCGCGGCCGAGGACGCCACGCTCTCCAGCTGACGGGTCTGCTCGCGCAGGACGCGCGCGTAGATCTCGTACAGCAGGTCGTCCTTGGAGCCGAAGTAATGGTACATCGCGCCCTTGGTGACGCCCGCCGCCTCGACGATCTCCTGGACCGACGTGCGGTCGAAGCCCTTCTTGGCGAACAGCTTCGTGGCGTGCTCCAACAGCCGCCGGGGCACGGCGGCCTGGTCGTCGCCGGTGGCCTCGCCCGGCTTGCGGGTGCTTGCTCGGGTCACCGCAGTACCCCCTCTCAGGACGCACCAGGATAACGCCACGCCAGGAACCGCCGCGGGTTGTCCACGAGCATCGTGGTGATGTCCGTTTCGGACACCCCGCGGTCCCGCAGCGCGGGCAGGACGTCCCGGGTGATGTGCAGGTAGTGCCAGTTCGGCGCGATCGCCGGCAGCTGTGCGGCGGGCAGCCAGTCGATGTAGCAGGACGCGTCGTGCGAGAGCACCATGCTGCCCGCGTAGCCGCGTTCGCACAGCGCCGCGACCGTGTTCACCCGCTCCTCGAACGGCAGCAGCAGGTCGAGGCCGAACCGGTCCATCCCGAGCAGGGAGCCCGCGTCGGCGAGCTCGGTGAGGTACCCCAGGTCCGTCGAGTCGCCCGAGTGGCCGATGAGCACCCGGCTCAGGTCGACGCCCTCGGCCGCGAAGATCTCCTGCTGCGCCAGCCCGCGCCGGGTGCCCGCGTGCGTGTGGGTCATGATCGGCGCGCCCGTCTCGACGTGCGCCTGCGCCACCGCGCGCAGCACGCGCTCGACGCCGGGGGTCACGCCGGGCTCGTCGGTCGCGCACTTGAGCAGCCCGGCCTTGACGCCGGTGCCGCGGATGCCGTCCCGGATGTCGCCGACGAACATCCCGACCATCGGGTCCTCGCCCTGCAGCAGTGTGCCGGGGCCGCGGAAGTGCAGGTAGTGCGGCACATCGTTGTACGTGTACAACCCGGTCGCGACGACGATGTTGACGTCGACCTCGGCCGCCACCCGCTGCACGCGCGGGATGTAGCGGCCCAGGCCGATCACCGTCGGGTCGACGATCGTGTCGATCCCGGCGGCCTTCAGCTCCCGCAGGCGCCGGATGGCCTCGGGGACGTGCTCGTCCTCGCGGAACCCTTCGTGCTCGGGGTAGTTGTCGGCGAATTCGGGGCTCAGCACGAAGAGGTGCTCGTGCATCAGCACCCGGCCGAGCGCTTCCGGCGCGATCGCGCCACGAACCGTTTCGATCATCAGCCGCGCGCCCTCAGCTCACGGCGCAGGATCTTGCCGCTGGTGGTCTTCGGCAGCTCGTCGAGGACCTCGATGGTGCGCGGGTACTTGTAGGCGGCGAGCCGTTCCTTGCACCAGGCGACCAGTTCCGCGGGGTCGGCGGTCGCCCCGGGCGCCGGGCTCACGTACGCCTTGACGGTCTCGCCGCGGTATTCGTCGGCGATTCCGACGACGGCGGCTTCGCGCACGGAAGGGTGGGTGTAGAGCACGTCTTCGACCTCGCGCGGCCAGACCTTGAAGCCGGAGGCGTTGATCATGTCCTTCTTGCGGTCGACGACGTAGACCCAGCCGCGTTCGTCCATGAACCCGATGTCGCCGGTGAGCAGCCGCCCGCCGGGCAGGGCTTCGGCGGTGGCGTCCGGGCGGTTCCAGTAACCCGAGACGACCATCGGTCCCTCGACGGCGATCTCGCCGGCCTGGCCGGGCGGCAGCTCTTCGCCGTTCTCGCCGAGGATCCGCACGATCGTGTCGGGCACCGGCAGGCCGATCGAGATGGTGCCGGACTCCGGGTCGATCGGCGCCTCCAGGGTGCCCGGGACGACGACGCAGCCCGCGGTGGTCTCGGTGAGGCCGTAGCCGTTGTGGATGTAGTGCCCGGTCCTGGCCCGGAAGGCCTCGACGACGGCGGGCGGCAGCGCGGCGCCGCCGGAGTACAGCAGCGCGAACGAGTCGAAGTGCTCCCGGCTGAACGACGGGTGCGCCATCAGCGCCATGTAGGCCGTGGACGGCCCGACCGTGTACGACGGCCGGTGCTCGAGGAACGCGTCGAGCACGACACCCGGCTCGAACCGGTAGGCGAGGGCCAGCGTGCCCTCGATGTCGATCGCCGAGCCGAGCTCGCAGACCATGCCGGTGATGTGGAACAGCGGCGCGAGCCCGAAGAGCGTCGAGCCGGCGGGCAGGCCGCTGAAGGAGCCGAGGCCCGCCGCGTTGATCCCGATGTTGCCGTGGGTGTTGGTCGCGCCCTTCGGCGTGCCGCTGGTGCCGGAGGTGTAGCTGATCAGGGCGACGTCGTCGAGGGCGAAGGCGGGCTCGGCCGGCTTCGGGCCCGGGGTGGCGGCGGCTTCGAGGAGCTCGGTCGCGCCCGGTGTCTCCTCCTTCTCCACCTTGGCCAGGACGCGCTCGTCGTCGCGGGTCTGGAACTCCAGCTCGCTGGTGGTGAGCGCGATGCCGACACCGTTCGCGGCCGCCGTCTTCGCGACGAAGGCGTTCCAGCCACGCTGCGAGCAGACGATCGCCTTCACGCCGGCGTCGGTGAGCACGTGCGTGAGCTCGCGTTCGCGGTACATCGGGTTGACCGGCACCACGATCCCGCCGGCCTTCCAGGCACCCAGCAGCGCGATGACGAACTGAGGGATGTTCTGCAGCACCAGGGCGAGCCGATCGCCGCGGGCGAAGCCGTGGGCCGCCAGGTACCGCGCGACGCCGTCGGAGAGCTCGTCGACCTCGCGGTAGCTCAGCCGCGCGTCGAAGTACGCGATCGCGGCGCGGTCCGGGACGTGGTCCACGGCCCGGCGGAACGCCTCGGGCAGCGTCGTCGCCTTGGCCGGCTCCGCGGCTCGCACGCGTTCGTCGTAGCTCGCGAGCCAGGGCTTCGCGTCGTACCAGCTCATCCAGTGACCTCCCTTGGACACCGACCGGTCGGTATGCCGACGCTAGGAGGCCGCGGCGGCCCACGTCAAGCCCGGCTCCGCCGCCCGAAATTGCGCACGGCAATTCCGGCGCGTCGAAAACCGCGCCAAAACAATGCAGCCAGATGCCGCCGTCACAGGGGTACACGTACCCCGGTTCGAAATGGTTCATATCTTCTTTTTCGGCCGGATCACACTGGACAAACCCCTGGTCGAGAGGCCACCATGGTCGTCGGCGACCAGATTGGTCCGTCCCATCAAAGAGCTCCGCCGTATCCCCCGAACACGGCGGAGCACCCATATGTTCACGCTAACTCACGCACGAAATCGGAGTCATTCATGCCTGCTTCCGGTGGACGACACCGCCTCACCCGGCGGACGAAGATCGCGACCGGCGCCCTCGCCCTCGCGATCGCGGGCGGAGCACTGACGGTCGCCATGACCGTCGGCGACCCCAACGCCGCGAACGCCGCCTCGAGCAGTCAGGCGGCAGCCGGCCAGATCACCTGTCCCGACGTGGCGAGCCAGCTCCCGGCGATCCCCGCGCAGGCCCAGGCCGAGGTGCAGCGCAACCTCGAGCTGCTGAACACCCAGATCGCCGAAGCCAACAACCGCCTGCAGACGACCGTCGGCCAGGGCGGCCCGAACTTCGTCCAGAACGCCATCCTCGGCCCCCTGGAAGACAAGCGCGTGGCGACGGTCAACCGGATCGCCACCGCCATCGGCCGCAACGCGGCCAAGCCGCAGGGCCTCGACAGCCTGGCCACGTGCTCGCTGGGCGGGCAGTCCGGCACGGGTGCCGCCGCTCCGGCACCGGTTCAGGGCACGGGCAACGGCGGGCAGAACGGCAACACCGGGAACACCGGCCAGAACGGGAACACGGGCAACACCGGCAACGCCGGCGTCGGCCAGATCTCCTGCCCGGACGTCGAGAGCCGGCTCCCGGCCATCCCCGCCCAGGCCCAGGCCGAGGTGCAGCGCAACCTGGAGCTGCTGAACACCCAGATCGCCGAAGCCAACAACCGCCTGCAGACGACCGTCGGCCAGGGCGGCCCGAACTTCGTCCAGAACGCCATCCTCGGCCCGCTCGAGGACAAGCGCGTGGCGACGATCAACCGGATCGCCACCGCCATCGGCCGCAACGCGGCCAAGCCGCAGGGCCTCGACGCGCTCGCGCCCTGTAGCCGATGACCACCCGGGCCCGGCGGGGGGTGCGCCCCGCCGGGTCCGCGGTCACCGGGCCAGCAGCGCGCTGATCCGCAGGAAGCCCTTCGCGGTCATCGTCACCCGCACCTCCGTGGTGACGACCGGATCGAACGCGAACGACGTCGGGTCGTTCGAACCGGTCCCCCACGTGATCCGCAGGTTCCGCACCGGCTCGAAGCCCCGGGCCGTGCGGCAGGCGACTTCGACGGCGACCGGCAGCGCCAGCTTCGCGTCGACGACGAAGTTCGCCGTGACGGCGCCGATCCGCTGGGCCGACGGCCAGGCCAGGGACACCCAGTCCCGCGCCCGCGGCCTGCTCACCGCGGCCAGTGTCGAGGTCGCCGGTTTGACGTAGTAGTTGGACCAGCCGGTGGCCGGGTTCCCGTCGAGCATCGCCGCCGGCAGCGTGTCCGGGGCGCCCGAGTAGCTCGCGTCCGCGGTCGAGACGACCGGGTTCACCGGCGCCTCGACCGCCCGGGCTCCCGGGCCGTTGCGCTGCCCGAGGGGCGTGCCGGGCAAGGTGAGCTTGCCCGGCGCCAGCCCCGGGGCGCTCGCCGTCACGGTGATCGGCCCGCGGCCGCCGGTCGCCGCGATGACGGCGACGGCCAGTCCCTTGAACGCGGGGATCGTCGGCTGCTGGTAGCTCTGGGCGAGCTCCTGCCGCCCGTTGTCGACGCCGGCGACCCGGCCGGGCCCGGCGACGGTGAACCGCAGCACCGGCTCGCCACCCGGGACGACGACGCCGCGGGCGTCCACCACCGACGCCGTCACGAACGTCATCGCGCCGGCGACCACCGGCTTGCCGACGGTGTTCACGCTCAGTTCGACGGCTCGCGGCGGGCCGGCCGTGACGAGTTCGTCGCGCGCCACTTCGCGGCCACCGGCCCGGCCGATCGCGGTGAGCGTGCCGGGTTCGAAGGGCACGGTCCAGGTCAGGTGCAGCTTGCCGGTGCCGCCGTTCGGGCTGGTGTAGCTGCCGGAGGGGTCGTTCTTGTCGTCGCCGGCCGGCTCGCTCGTCTCCAGGTAGGGACGCCCGTCCACGGTGGTCTTGCGGTCGAACTTCTTCGTTCCCAGCGACTTCCCGTTCAGCACCAGCTCCACGGTGTCCACAGTGGAATACACCCACACCGCGACGGGCGCACCGGGCCGGTGGTCCGTCCAGTCCATCGGCGTCAGGTGCACCATCGGCGCGGTGGTCCACTGGCTGCGGAAGAGGTGGAAGGCGTCCTTGGGCAGGCCGGCGCTGTCGACCGCGCCGAAGAAGGACGTCTTGACGGGGAAGACGTCGTACGGCGTGGGCTCGCCGAGGTAGTCCTGGCCGGCCCAGAGGAACTGGCCCAGGCAGAACTTGCGGTCGCGGTCCTTCTTCAGGGAGTACTCGCCGCTGAAGGTCCACGAAGCGAGGTTGTTGTCGTAGGACGACGTCGCCCGCTTGCCCGGCGTGTGGTTCTCGCCGGTGTTGAGGAGGTCGGGGTCCTGGTAGACGCCGCGCGTCGAAGTCTCCGACGACGACTCGGACTCGAAGAAGAACTTGTCCGGGTACTGCTTGTGCAGCCCGTCGAGGGACTGGGCGGTGTTGTAGTTGACGCCGAGGCCGTCGAGCTGCTTCATGATGAGGTCCTGCGGCGAGCCCGGCGCCGGCACGCTGCGGTAGCGGTCCGAGCCCATGACGACCGGCCGGGTGCTGTCGATCCCGCGGACCGTGGCGATCAGCTCCGCGGCGATCGCCGGGCCGCCCGCCATCGACGCGTCCGGCACCTCGTTGCCGATCGACCACAGCACGACCGCGGGCGAGTTCTTGGCCGCGTGCACCATTTCCGCGATGTCCCGCCGGCTCCACTCGTCGAAGTCGCGGTGGTAGTCGTACTCGAGCTTGCCGGTCCGCCAGCAGTCGAACGCTTCGACCATCATGACGATCCCGAGCCGTTCGCAGACCGTCACCAGCTGCGGGTCCGGCGGGTTGTGCGCGGTCCGCAGCGCGTTGACGCCCATCGCGAGCATCAACCGCATCTGGTGCTCCAGCGCGGCCGGGTCGACGACGGCGCCGAGCGCGCCCTGGCTGGAGTGCAGGTTGACCCCGCGCAGCTTCATCGGCACGCCGTTGAGCGAGAACCCGTTGTCGGGGTGGAATTCGGTGTAGCGGAAGCCGAAGTCCGCGGTGGTCGTGTCGAGCACGCGCCCGGCGACGACGACGTCGGTGCGCAGCCGGTACAGCCGCGGTGAGCCGGTCGACCAGAGCTGGGGCTTCTCGACCCGCAGGCCGGTCACCGCCGTCGCCTGTTGCCCGCCGGGCAGCTGCAGGGGCGTCGAGCCGTTCGCGACCACGCGGCCCGCCGGGTCGGTGACGGTCGCGCGCACCTCGGCCGTCACCGGCGTGGCCGAGTCGTTGACGACGTCGGTGGTCACCCGGACCGTACCCCGGCCGGCGGCGATGTCCGGCGTCGTGACGAACGTGCCGTGCCGGGCGACGTGCACCGGCTCGGTGACGACCAGCCGGACACGGCGGTAGATCCCGCTGCCGGAGTACCAGCGGCTGCTGGGCAGCGGGTTCGTCGCGCGCACGGCGAGGACGTTCGGCGTGCGCCCGTCGGTGTGCAGCCGTCCGGTGAGGTCGAAGGCGAACCCGGTGTAGGCGTACGGGTGGTTGCCGAGCAAGGCGCCGTTGAGGTACACGTGGGCGTCCGAATAGACGCCGTCGAACTCGACCGAGACGCGCTTGCCGGCCAGCGACGGCGGCAGCGTGAACGTCTTGCGGTACCAGCCGAGCCCGCCGCGGAAGAAGCCGGAGCCGCTTTGGGTGCCCTTGTCCGTCGGCGGCAGCTCGATGCTCCAGTCGTGCGGGACGTCGACGACCTGCCACTTCGAGTCGTCGAAGCCGGGCTTCGGGGCATCGGCGAAGCGGCCACCGGGATCGGTGACGCCGTCGGGGTTGGCGAGGGCGAACCGCCAGCCGGCGCCGAGGTCGGTCTCCCGCGCCTGCCCGGGCTGCGTGAGCGTGCCGGCGGCCCGGGCGACCGGCGCGACGGCCGACACGGCGACGGCGGCACCGACCCCGCCCAGCACGGCCCGTCTGAGGAGACCGCTCGGTTCTTCTTCCGGCATCGGGCAGCCCCTTCCAGCGCGGCGACGTGCGGGCGGAAAGGACTATGGCACAGAGGTTTCCGGACAATCAAAGGGTTCGATAATTTCGAACTCGGTGTTCGTTTGATGGTTGTCCCCGCCGCCCACCGATGAGTTTCCGCGGCTCCGGTAGTCAGTACCCACGTCCGACGTTCCGGTGAAGGTGGGTCCCATGGCCAAGCTGCTCTACGCGTTCAGCTGCTCGATCGACGGCTTCATCGCCGGCCCGGGCGGCGACATGTCCTGGTTGACGCCGTTCCTCGGGCCACCCCCGGTGGATTTGACCCCCCGCATCGGAGCACTGCTGGTGGGCCGCCGAACCTACGACGGCGACGACCCCCACCGAGGCGGCCCGGGCGAGGGCAAGGCCTTCGGCGGCGGCTGGGAGGGCCCGCAGGTCGTCCTCACGCACCGCGCGGCGTCACCGGTCCCCGGAGTGACATTCGCCGGCGACCTGGCTTCGGCGGTGTCGGCGGCGAAGGCGGCTGCCGGGGAGAAGTACGTCAACGTGCTGGGTGCCGACGTGGCTCGGCAGTGTGTCGAGGCCGGGGTGCTGGACGAGGTGCTGGCTTTGCCGGTACCGGTTCTGCTCGGCGACGGGGTCCGGGTTTTCTCGCGGGTCGGGCCGCCTGTCCGGCTCTCTTCCGTGGGGCCTTGCTGGTATCGGGTCGAGTCTTAGCGGTCGGTTCAGATTGAGTTTGCGGAGGCAGATCAGGGAGCAGGCGTTCGTGCGGCTGCTGCCAGACACCGGCCTCGTGCCATTCGGTCAGCCGCCGCCGGCACGTAGCCGGCGTCGCCGGCAGGCGCGCTTGCGGCCCGGGTAGCGGAACCGCCGGACCTCCTCACGCATATCAATTCTGAACTGACCCCTTGACCCGGCGGCTTTACCTTTTGTTCCCACCGCATCGAGTGATGACCCTGTGTTCGATGGCCGGTAGTTTGGAGGTATGACCAGTAACGCGCCCCCCTCGCCCGCCGCGGTGGCCTTCGCCGATCGCCTCGGCGAGTTGGTCGCGCGCATGCGGTCTGCTGAGCCCGAACTCGGTGCGGTGCTGGTGGAAATCGAGCAGTCACCGTCGCCGATCCGAGCATCCCGGCTGCGGACCGCCGCGTCACCAGCGCTCCGGCCTTGGGACGCTAGATGTGACCGCCGGCGTGCGCGCTCTGCGTCCTGTCGAAGACGAAGTACTTGATCCCGTACCGGTCCGCACGTACCTCCGAGCTCGCCACCGCGGATCGCAGGCGGGTCTCGGCGCCGTTGGTGAACCCCACGCCGCGGGCGTCGGCATCGGACAATTTGACCTGGTAATAGCTACCGCGCTGCTTCACTCCGCTCTCACCGCGATCGCGTAGCGCCAAACCGTGCGCCACCGCCCGTTCGAATGCGTCCAGCTGCTGATCGGTGCAGTCCCTGCCGAGTTTTGCCCGGTTCACCCGTCCGTAGCACTTACTGGCGAACCTGGTGTACACCACGCCCCGATAGGTCAGGGCAGGTTCCTCGCCGGTGCGCCCGTCCTCGTCGGAATCGCGGCGGGACACCTGTTCCGGCGTTGTCGCCGACGGGCCGCCCTTCTCCTCCTCGGCCTGCGGGGCCCGCGCGGCACGGCGTGCCCAGCGTTCCCGCGTCGCCTGCTGGTGGCGATTCTCAACCGGCTTGGCGGCCGGCTTGGCTCGTTCGCCCCTGCGAGCCGCGTCCGCCTCCCGGGCGACGTTCACCGCGGCGAACAGCACCGTCAGCGCCTCGGCCAGGCCGCCGGCGCGGACCATGCCGACGCGGCAGGCTCCCTCGTACTTGAGAGAAATGCCGGGCTGCTGAGCGAGAGCCGCGTGCAAGGTGACGAGGGCCTCCCATTCCGCCTGTGCCAGCGCCCGCTGCACGTGGCGCAGCGACGAAACGGGCGTGTCGGCCCTGCTCGGCATGCCACGGCCCTGGCCGAGTTCGGCGTCCAGCTTCCGCAGGGCCGCGGCCAGCCGGTCCGCGAGCGTCTTGAACTTGCGGTTCGGCGTTTCCTCCGCGTCCTGCCTCAGCCATTGCAGCAGGAAGTCGCGGGTCTCCACATGCACGTCACCGTCGGCAGCCGGAACAAGAGACGACACCGCCGCGTCGAAATACACGTCACCATCCTCGTCGACGGTGCCGAGTTCGATTTCCATTGACCGCTCGATCTCGGCGCGCCTCTCCTTGGCCGCGGCCGCGCCGATCTCGGCGGCGTCCGACCGTTCCAGCGCCGTCAGGTACGACTCGAGGAACGACAGATGGTTGAACCCGGCCGAGTAGCCCAACGCCACCATTGCGCCGATGAAGTCGACACTTCCGGCCACACCGAATTTCTGGCCGAGAGCCAACAGGATGCCGACGTTGTCCGAGGCGGCCTTGTCCGGCACGTGTACCCGCGCGACCGCTCGCCAGAACGCCGGCCAGAACGCCTGGGCACCCAAGCTTCCCGCCAGCTCCACGATTTCGAAGAGCGTGAGCCGGCGAGCTCCACGCAACTCCACCACCCAGAACGTGAGCATGTTTTCGGGACTCCACGCGCCATACCGCTCGGCGACCACCCCGTTGATCCAGTCCCGATGAACCCTGCTCACCGCACGCAGCCCCACGAAGTCACGCCAGGTGGCACGCGACAGCGTTTCCCACGACAGCTCGGGGGGCAGCGCCGTCAGAAACGACTGCCGCTGCACCACCACCGAATTCGTCCGGCCCTCCCCCAGCACCCCGGCGACGGCGCGATTTCCCGCCGCACGCTGCTGCGCCAGAATCGCTGCCGGAATCGCCCCCACACCAGCTCCGCGCCGGGCCCGGCCCACCTCGGCGTCGCCGATGCGAACGTGACGGGCCACATCACGCCATGCATGACTCATCCACCCGGTATACCCGGCAGGCCCTGGTTTTTGAAAGCCACCAACCGAGGGACCCACGCATTTCCGAATCGTCCGGCGAACCAAAGGGTGAATTCGGTTGTGCGGTCAAATCGGGATGGCCATGGCCGGCCCGGCGCCGGGGTCATGGGCGTGCGCCGAACGTCGCGCGGTAGTCCCGTGGCCGGTGCCCGGCCAGGCGGGTGAAGACGGCGCTGAATGTCAAGCCCCGGGTTTCGTGGAGAGTGGATTAGCTGGTTTCCTGGGTTGCGGTGACCGGATGGGTCATCGCGTGTAGCGCCTCGTACTCGGCGGGCGGGACGTGTCCGAGCTCGCCGTGCAGGCGC
>NZ_JADWPD010000003.1 GCF_017308975.1 Amycolatopsis sp. MtRt-6
GGTCCCTCGATGCCACCAGACCCGGTGACACCACCCCCCGGATCATGCGAGCGACTGGGGGCCTGAGTCATGCCGGGCCTGGCGACCACAGCTCCTTGATCAGGAACTACGAAAAAGGTAACGGGGCAGCCGCATCACCTGATTGTCGTAACGACAAGTCACCCCACCAGGTGGTTCGGCTGAGACAGAACGGATGGCAACCATTGATCAGAGTGTTGCTTGCCGAGGACGCGCACATGGTGCGCGGTGCTTTGGTCGCGCTGTTGGGATTCGAACCCGACATCGAAGTGGTCGCCGAAGTGGCTTCCGGGGACGACATCCTCCCCGCTGCGCGGAAACATCGAGCCGATGTCGCGGTCCTCGACATCGACCTGCCCGGCAAGGACGGGCTGACCGCGGCAACCGAGATTCACGAGCACCTGCCGGACTGCCGCACGCTCATTCCCCGACGCCGATTTCGGCGGGCCAGTCGAGTCCCAGCACCCCTTCGACCGATCGATTGGCATCGATCGCAACGGCGTGCGCGGCGAGGCCCATCGCCTTCGCCGTCAGGTAAAGAGCCTCCTGCAGCGCACCGGCATGCATGAGCACAGTCGCGTAGGCCGCCCCGCCGAAGACCCAGGAGACCCAGGAGCCCCTACCCATCCGGGCCGTTACGGTCAGCAGGGCGGCCGGCCTGCTGACCCCTCCTGCCGCGACCTTCGCCATGTCCAGTAACGTGCCGCGGTCCGCGGCGTCCTCGTTGATCAGCGTCAGCACGTGCTGTTGCGGGTCGTAGTGATAGATCGCGTTCGGCAGCCCGTAGCAGCGCTGGAGGCTGAGATACAGCTCCAGCTCGTAGAGGCCACCCAGGTTGAAGTAGGGCCGCTGGGAGGCGTCGTGGTCGACGCCCCCACGCAGGCAGCCGGGGCCGACGGAGCGGATTCGCGCGCTCCGGTGCAGCAGCTCGCCGATGTCACGCGCCGTCAGCTCCTGCCGTGACAGCAGCGGACGCCGATGATCATCCTCGAGCAGGGCGGCCAGGGTCCGGTCCCCAGCGCCGCCCTCGACCAGCTCCGCCTGGTAGAGCGCGTACTGCCTGCCCGGGAGGGGGACGGGCCTGACCACCGGCGCCGGGGTGGTCTGCTCGCCCTCCGCGTCGTCGGATCCGCCCGCCTGCCTCGACCGGCCGCGCCGGGGGATCGAGCGGATTATCCGACGCGTGGTGCGAACTGATGGCCCGGCTCGGTCACCGGCGGTTCGGCGCCCAGGGCAGCGACTGGGGCACCAGCATCGCCACGAGCATCGATCAACGGCAACCCGATCGGGTCGCCGGCATCCATCTCATGCCGCCGCTCGCACCGCCCGATCCGGCCACGCTGGACGACCTCACCGGTGCCGAGCGGGCGGCGCTCGCGACACTGCGGGAGGCGGACGAATGGGGCTCCGGATACTCGGCGCAGCAGTCGACCCGGCCGCAGACGGTCGGCTACGGGCTGGTCGACTCGCCGGCCGCTGATGGTCACCCGTGCTCGGTAAGCGGCTGGGTAAAGATCAACAAGTGTCCATCGGGTGTCCGTACGTTGAAGTCGCGCATCCCGTAGGGCCGGTCAGCCAGTGGCTCGACGATGTCGGCGCCGCGGGCGCGCAGCTCGTCGTGGCAGGAATCGACGTCGTCGACGACAACCGTCACCCTGGCCGGGCCGACGCTGCTTTCGGCGTACAGGTGGAACTCGGCGGTGTCGCGGACCACGGCCGCGTAGCTAGGTGGGGTCTCCCAGGTGAATATGGTGTCGAATCCGAGCGCGTCCGTGAAGTACGACCGCGCTGCCTGCACATCTCGGCACGGCAGCACGGGAACCGCCACCCGCATGATCATTCCGTCACCTTACCTGACTTGGCTCAAGATCGCTGATCTTGGCTAGGGTGCTGGCTGTTGAGCTGCGGTTTCGTCGTGTGAACGGCGAAAATCTGCGCACTAAGCGGCCGGTTCTAGGCTGTCTCTCGTGGCGTATGTGCGCACGGTGAAGACGGCGTCGGGGGCCAGGGCGGTGCAGATCGTGCACTCCTCGCGTCGCGGGTCGCGGGACATCGAGCACATCAGTGGTGCTGGCGGTGGGCCGCTTGCGATCCGCCGCCGCGGTGGTCTCGACCGCCTCGCTCACGGCGAGCAGGCCGACGGCGCTCGCGGCAGGCCGGGCCGCGGAACCGCCGGGGTCGACGTCGCAGGCGTCCCAGAACGCGAGCGCGGGCTCGCAGGTGCTGGTCGCACCCGGCGTGCGAAGCACGACGAGGCCCGCCTGCACCAGCCGCTCCAGCACCCTGATGGTCTGCTCGACCTCCATCTTCCCCGGCCTGGCCCGCAGCACGGCCGCGATGCCCTTGGTGCCGTCGAGCAGGGCGACCACGGCGCCTACCTGTGCTCCGCGCAGCGCCGTTACGCCTCGTTCGGAGAACAGGAACGCGCCGCCCTCGGGGCTGATCTCGGCTCGTAGTGCGCTTGAACCCGATATTGCGCAGGACGTGACTAACCAACAGACTCCTGGTGGTTCGGGAAAGTCAATGCTGTGCTAGAAATTCTGGTTTCGTGTCGCCGATATCACCAGTGCGCAATCCATGAACCGCATATGCGTTGACCATAGGTGCGGCGGGCCGGATTCAAATCGGTATTCGTGGCCGGTGCACTGCCGCGGCCACGATCGATCTGCCAGTGTTCATGAATCGACCGTCGCTTGGATCGACATCGAACTGGGTGGACGTCAACCAGCGACGGAAGTCACCGATGGGAGCCACGTATGTTGGATTCCGACCTGGCGTTATGGGACCGATCTGACGACGCCTCGGCCGGGTTCGCCGGCCAGCCCAACGGTGGTCCGCACTTCACCCTTCTGGCAACTGCGCAGGTACATCGAAGCCAACGGATTCGCCAGCGACGGCGACCAGATCATCGTGACCAGGGCACCCGGCTATCTGCTGCGCGTCGACCCTGGCCAGGTCGACGTCGCCGTGTTCCAGTGGCTGACCAGGGAGGGCAGGGCGCTGTTCGACCGGCAGCACTACGCCGAAGCCGCCACCGTCCTGCGCAAGGCACTGGACCTGTGGGGCGGGCCGCCGCTGGCCAACGTGACATGCGGCCCTGTGCTCTCGGTGTATGCGACCGACCTGGAGGAACAGCGACGAAACATGCAGCGCCTGCGCATCCACGCCGAGATCGAGGCGGGCATGTACCACGACCTGATTGGCGAGTTGCGGTCGCTGATCGCCGCCAGCCCCCTTGACGAGGGCCTCAACGGCCAACTGATGCGAGTGCTCAACCTCAGCGGCAGGCGGATCGAGGCGCTGGAGGTCTACCGGCAGTTCCGGGCAAGGCTGAGCGGCGAGCTCGGCCTCGAGCCGTGTAACGAGCTCCAGGAGCTGCACCACGTCCTGCTCTCGGACCAGTCGCACCGCTGAAGGGGCCACGCGAACAGACCAGCGTTCGAACGCAAACCGCAACACGTACTCCGCCCACACCGGCGTAGAAGGGACGGACATCATGACCGGTCGAACCTACGGGCAATTCTGTGGCGTCGCCCGCGCCCTCGAGCTCGTCGGCGAGCGATGGTCGCTGCTCGTCGTGCGAGACCTGTTGCTCGGCCCGAAGCGATACTCGGACCTGCGGCAGACCCTGCCGAAGCTGCCACCGAGCATGCTTTCCGGCAGGCTCAACGAACTGGAAAAGGCAGGCGTGCTCCGGCGGCGCGTGCTGCCGCAACTGGACGCGGCCGTGGTCTACGAACTCACCGAGTACGGCCGCGAGCTGGCACCGGTGCTGTTGCAGCTGGCGCTGTGGGGCGCGAGGGCAATGCTCGACCCCGCGCCGGACGACCTGTTCACCATGGATTCCGCGATCCTTTCGCTGTACACGACGTTCCGGCCGGAGCACGCGGCGGGCGTCAACGTCAGCTTCGAGATCCGCTATGGCGACCTGATCGTGCACGCCTTCGTGGACGACGGCGCGCTCAAGGTCGCCGAGGGCGCCCTTCCCGGGGCCGACCTCGTCATCGAGTCGGTCGGCTCGATCCAGCCGCTGCTGAGCGGCAGGCTGAGCCCGCTGGCGGCGATCGAGGCCGGGATCCTGCGGGCGAGCGGCGACCTCACCCTGCTGGACCGGTTCGTCGACCTCTTCCACATCCCGGCGCCCCCGGCCCCGGTGGAGGGCCTCGCCGTCCGCTGACCCTGGCCGCCTTCACTGTTCGGTCACCATCGGCGCGGCCAGGAACTGCTCCGGGATGGCGAACGCGTCGACCAGCGTGCGGGCGTGCGGGGCGGAGTTGCTTGCACAGCTGGTTGACGGCGGCGACCACGGCCTTGCCCCTGCTCGCGCTCAGCCGCCCGTGTTCGAGTAACCACGCCCGGTCCGCCTCGACGCCCGCCAGCACGTGCAGATCGCAGACGCGGCCGAGCAGGGTGCGGGCGACCGGATCGCCGCAGCGGTCGATGGCCGCGACGAAGGCCTCCAGCACCACCCTTTCGATATGCGCGCGGCCGA
Organism: Amycolatopsis sp. MtRt-6; assembly: GCF_017308975.1. GTDB lineage: Bacteria > Actinomycetota > Actinomycetes > Mycobacteriales > Pseudonocardiaceae > Amycolatopsis. The sequence continues at coordinate 4,511 of NZ_JADWPD010000003.1, forward strand.
GTCGATCCGGACTCACCCGCGTTCCCGATCATCCGCAGCGCAGACGCGATGCTGCTGGTCGCCCGCCCGCATGACGACGAGCTCGCCCACGTCGCGCTCAAACTGCAGGCCGCCCAGCAGTGGTCGCGCCGCCCGTGCTTCGTCCTGGTCGGCGACGGCTACCCGACCGCGGAGGTCTCCCAGGCACTGTGCATCCCGGTGATGGGTCGCGTGCCGCGCGACGACAAGGGCGCCGCGGTGCTGTGCGGTCAGGGCACCGGCCGACGTGGGCCCGACAAGTCCCCGCTGGGGCGGGCCGCCGCCAGGATCGCGCTCAACCTCTACTCACACGGCCACCAGCCGGGGCGGCACGAGCCGCTCATCGACGAGGACCTCTTCGACATCGTCCAGGAGATCCTCGAATCTCGCATGACGGCACAAGAACGCCGTCGCGTGCACCACCACTACCTCAAGGGATCGCTCTTCTGTGGACGCCGCCAACGCGACGGCATCAAGCGGCGGATGATCATTCAACGGACCATCAACTCGAAGGGCGCGGAGTACCTGTACTTCTTCTGCCGCGGCAGAAGAAGTGGCCGCGCCAAGCACCTCACGTCAAGCTCGTCGAGGACGCGGTTGAGCGCCACTACTCCGCGATTCGCTTCAGCCAGCCGTTCATCGCCGACATGCGCGACCAGATCGATGCTGTGCTCGGCGAGCAGGAAAACGGGCCGCAGCAACCGGCGCGGAGGGCACAAAAGGACCACCCGCGATGCGGGTGGTCCTGGCTCGCCGTCAGGCGTCGCGGTCCTACTGCGCGGCCTTCATTCAGGCACTTGTTCTAGTAAGACCTCTAGGGTGGGCCTAACGTGGCACAACCCGAACTCTTTGCTCTTGGTCGACGGACCAGAGCTCACCATCGAGCCACCCACTCCCCGTCACTCGGCATCAACCAACAGTAACCGCCGCTTTAGCCTCGACGATGACCAGACCCAGCAGCTCATCGCTGCCTACCAGGCCGGCTCGACCGTGTATCAGCTCGCCGCCCAGTTCGGCATCGAACGCCGCACGGTCAGCACTATCCTCCATCGCCGCCAAGTGCCCATGCGCCGCCGCGGTCTCACCGACGACCAGGTCGAGGACGCCGACCGCCTCTACCAGCAAGGCTGGTCACTTGCCCGCATCGGCGACCGTATGGATGTCACCGCGGACACGGTGCGCAAACGCTTGCTCGAACGCGGAGTGACCATGCGCGACACCCAGGGACGTCCCCGGACCGACGCGTCCACCGAGGCAGGTGAGTCTCGATGACCAGGTCCATCGTCAAGCCGTTGGCTCGGCCAGGTCCGGATACCGCGCCCGTCGTCCAGGCCGTCACCGTGATCATTGGCATCGTCGTCGCCCTCACCTTCCTCTTCGGCTTCGGCAACGTCCTCAACCTCGCCCTCCGACTCGACGTCCCCGCCTGGGTCGCACCACTCGTCGCACCCGCCGTCGACCTGTCTATCCTCGGCCTACTGCTCGGCACACGGCACCTCGTCCTCCACGGCGCCACACAAGAACAGCTCCGGCCAGCCCGCCGACTACTCACCTTCGCCAGCCTCACCACCCTCGCCCTCAACATCGCCGACCCACTCGTTACCGGCGCCTACGGCAAGGCCGCGTTCGACGCCGTCGGCCCACTCCTGCTCATCGGCTGGGCCGAAGTCGGACCCGGACTGCTACAAGCCATCAGCGCCATCAGCCACCAACCAACGGAGACGATCAACGCAACGGCCAGCGGTGCTGGCGCCGACACGGACGCCACCAGCACGAACACGGTCGCGACCGGGCAGAACGAAGGATCTTCAGGCGACGCCCCCAGCGGAAGGGTGACGGTCGCGTTCGACAGCGACCTGGTTGACCGGGCCCGACACGAAGACGCCCGCCACTGGGCTGCCCACCAGCGACCCATCTCCGCCGAGACCCTCCGCAAGAACCTGCGCATCAGCGCGGCGCGCTCGCGAACGCTCATCTCGATCGTCCGCGCCGAACGATCCGGCGACCGAAACCCAGCCATGGTGGCCGCCGGTCAATCCTCAGCGGAATGACCGGGCGCCATGCCGTCAAGCCCGCGACGACTCGTCGCCCATTCGACGATCAAGGTGGCGAACGCGTTGACCGCCTGGTCGTACTGCTCGGCGGTCATCGGCACGGTCTCAATCTGTTCGATCACGTAGTCCCGCCGACGGCCCTTGGCGCGGGAATCGTCACTCATGCCGCACATCATCAGCGGCCAACACAGCACCAGCCGGCATTAACAGATCACTCGCCTGGGCTATTCGTGCCCATCCAGACCTTCAGGTCTGCCATGCGTCCACTGAGGCAGCAATCAGCGCGCGGCGTGTTCCGGCGGTGCTTGACCTGGAACAACCAAGTCGGAGTACGCCCGGTGCGCGCCCTGCCAGGCCGCTTGACTGGCTACTACGACGCGCGTGTTATGAGGTTCCCCCCGGGAGCCGGACACCGGGGTTTATGCCGCGAGCGCGATAAGGTTGACGATAGGCCATGCGGATTTCGTGGGGTGTTCGGTATCCGAGTGTCGAATGTAGACAGTCGTGGTTGTAGTAGCAGCCGAGGTAGGCGGACACTGCCCGGCGGGCGTGGTCGCGGGTGGCCCAGACCTGGGTCCCGAGCTCGGTTTTGAGGGTCGCGAAGAACGACTCCGCGACAGCGTTGTCGTAGCGCGACCCGACCCGCCCCATCGAGGGTCGCATGTCCACTGCCGCGAGTGCGGCACGGAAGGTAGCAGAGGCGTACTGCACATCATGGACATTCGGGAAACGCCTCCACGCCGCCGGAATACTCGCCTCCATGGGAACCGTCAGCGACTGCTACGAAAACGCGATGATGGAATCGTTCTGGGGCACCCTCCAGCTTGAACTTCTCGACTCAAAAAACTGGAAAAAGCGCGACGAGCCTGCCAGCGCGATATTCGAATGGATAAAGTGCTGGCTGGCACAACCCGAAACGGAGACATTCCAAGATCGGGATGCGCAGCCCCCGCCACGTTTGAGGCCCTCACCAGGCCGCCAGACGCGGCGACCTGACCCCACACCTGCCGTGTCCGGCGAACGGGGGGGAAGCTCAGGTTCGTGCGGCGTGAGTGTGTTCTGTCACGGTGGGATGCGCGTCGAGATCTGTTCGCGGGCATGTGGGCACTCGTCGAAGCTCAAAGGGCAGGACAAGGCGTGCTCGATGAGGTTTTTCGCTGCCTGAGCTTGGGCGATCCGATGTTCGAGGACGGTGACGTGTCGACGGAGCAGGTCCGCGTGGTCCATCGGGTTGGCGGTGGACAGCAGCTCGCGCATCTCCCGCAGGCCCAGGCCGGCCTCCTTGCCCATCAGGATCATGGCCACGCGCGCCAGGTCGGCGTGTCCGTAGCGGCGCTGCCCTCCCACAGCCCGGCCGGGTGCGAGCAGGCCCATGCTTTCCCAATGTCGCAGGACATGCGTAGCCAGGCCGAACCGGTCGGCCAGCTCGCCGATGGTGAGGTGCCCGTGCGAAGTGCTTGACTTCATGTGCACATTAACCTGCACGGTGACGGTATGAGCAACCAAGATCAGCCAACCGCTGCGGCGCCTGCCGGACTCGCCATCACCCGGGTGGCCAACGCGTGCGTCCTGCTCGAGTTGAACGACCATGCGATTCTCACCGATCCCTGGTTCACCGAGCGCTGGTACCTGCGCCGCGGTGAACCGTTGGGACTGGGCATCACCGAGCTGCCACCGTTGACGGCGATCGTGGCCACCAGCTTCGCCGCCAACCACTGGGATCTGCGTGCACTGCGGACGTATCGCCACAAGTCGGTCACGCCGGTGTATGTCAGTACATCCCGGATGGTCCGCCAAGCCCGCGCACTCGGCTACCCGATGGCGAAACGTCTGCGCTGGGACGAGACCCGCGAGCTCACACCGACGCTGACTGTCGAAGCGGTTCCTGCCGGGCGGACCCTGGCGTGGCGCAACAACGCCTACGTGTTCAGCAGCGGGCAGACACGGGTGTTCTTCGGCGGCGAGATCGCCGACGTCGCCTGGCTGGAGCGTTACCGCGCCCGGCGCGCTCCGGCCGCGGTGGCGCTGTTGCCGACCAACGGGTTGCGGCCAGTCGTCGGTCCGCCCCTGGTAATGGGGCCCCGGCAGGCCGTGACCGCCGCGAACACACTCGGCGCGGACGTGCTCGTCCCGATCCACGACGCACACGCCGACGACCTGCTCTCACTGATCTTCCGCCGCCACGGGTCCGCCCAAGAAGCAAAAGCATTGGCGGCCAGCGAGTCACCCGGACTTGATGTCGTCTGCCTACCTCCGGGCGAACGCTGGACCTATTCAGCGGCGGATGCCCGGTGACCACCACGCCCGCAACACCCGTACGCCGCCTCCTAGACCGATTCTTTCGCCACGGCACCGTCGAAGCCGTCGACAGCATCACTGGACGGATGCGCCGGATTCGGATCGCCGGCGAGTCCCTACGCGACCTGGACTGGAGTCCCGGGCAGCACATCCGGTTACGGGTCGGCGACCTGGTCCACGGTTTCCGCGATGCCCTGCGCACCTACTCGATCTGGGACTACGACAACCGCGGCCGCCTCGACCTGTGCGTCTTCGACCATCCCGAGCCCGGGCCCGGCGCCCGCTGGTCCCGCCAGGTTCGCATCGGCCAGCAGGTCGCCTTCACCCACCCCGAGGGACGCCTCGTCATCCAGGAAAACGCCCCGTACCACCTGTTCGTCGGGGACGAAACCGCCTCGGCGGCATTCGGCGCCATGCTTCGAGCACTGCCCACCTCGGCCCGCGTCTATGCGGTCCTCGAAGTCGACACTCCCGAAGACCGCCCCCGACTGCCCCGGGCCAGCGAGCTCACATGGGTGTACCGGAACGCGGCACTGACCGGCCCCGACTCGCTGGCCGACGCCCTGCACATGCTCGATCTGCCCACCGAACCGGGCATGGCCTACATCGCGGGAGAAGCGCGCACCTGCCAAGCCACACGCCGCCACCTCGTCCACGACCGCGGCTGGCCGAGGAAGTCGACCATCGTCAAGCCGTTCTGGGCCCCCGGCAAGCACGGCCTTGACTAATCCCGCCCGCTCGCCCCAGCCACGACGTTGGATCCCGACCAGCCAAGTCACCCCATCCCCCGCCCCTCAGCGAGCGTGTAGCTTCTCGGTTGTCTCACGGGATGTCATCTGAGATCGGTCTCAGTTCCGTGGCATTTCCTCGGTGGTTCGGCCGGCTCTGGCGTGTTTGCGGTGGGGTCGCCGTTGCCGGCTCGCTCGAGCATGGCCAGGACTGGGGTCACGTCTTGGGTTTCCAGTCATCACGTACGGTTGCTAAGCCGTGAAGAAGTCGCACAGGGCTTCGGCAACACGACGTGGATCGCCGTCGTCGTCCGGCCCCGAGTGCCCCAGTCCCGAGAACGCGATCCGTCGTGCGTGCGGGATCGCGGCGGAGAGCTCGTCCAGTGCGACGCTGAAGTACGCCGGGCTCTTCGTGCCGCCGAGCAGCAGAACCCGCGAGCCGAGCGACGCGTAGTCCCGGGCGGTGTCCGCCATCTCCTCGACCAGCCGCATGTCGAAGCGCAGTGTGGGGATGAGCGCCGAGATCGGCACGTCATCACCGGACTCGTTGCCCTGCAGGCGCGCGCCGATCGCCATGAACGGCACGAGCACGAACCGCGGGAACCGGCCGAGCACCGGTTCGATCGCCAACCCGTTCAACGCGGTGACCAACGCGGAGGAGAGCCTGCCGCGGGCGACCTCACGGTCGAAGCGCGGCACCCAGTCCATTGGCGCCGAGCCGTTGACGGACAGCGGCGGCTCGTACAGGGCGATCGCGTCCAGGCCGGGCGCGGCATGGGCGGTGCGCAGTGTGACAAGCGCCCCCGCGCTCAGACCGAAGATCCGCGTCGCACCGGTCGCCGCGACCAGCGCCTGCAGATCTTCAACCTCCCGTGCGGCGCAGTAGTCGTCACCGTGGCGTCCGCTCAGCCCTCGTCCGCGCCGGTCGGGCACGAGGACGGTGAAGTCGCTCGCCAGGGCGTCGGCGAGCTTCATGAGGTGCTGTGCCGCCTGCATGCCCCCGTGCACGAGGAGGACTGCGGGACCGCTGCCCAGCTGGCGATATCCGATGACGGTCCCGTCAGCGGAGCTGACCGATCCAGTGCGGTACTCGCTCACACGCTTCCCCCATTACCCAGGCACAGTGTTCGCATAAACCCGACCGTAGCTTACCGCGTACAGTGTTCGCAATAACACGGGGAAGGGTGCCCATGGTTGACGACACATCGCCGCAGGGTCAGGTGCGCCCACCGATCTGGCTGCGGCCGGAACGTGGCGCCCGGGGACCACGTCCGGTCCACAGCCGAGCCGACATCGCGGCCGTGGCCATCCGCGTCGCCGACGCCGAAGGCATCGAGGCCGTGTCCCTGCGCCGGGTCGCCGGCGAGATGGGCACCGGCACGACGACGCTGTACCGCTACATCGCCACGAAGGACGAACTGTTCGACCTGATGATCGACAGCGCCATCGGGGAACGCGAGCCACCGCCACCGACCGGCGACTGGAAAACGGACCTACAAGCGATCGCCTACGAACACCGCGCCATGGTCCTGCGCCACCCGTGGCTGGCCACCCTGCCCGCGACCCGCCCGGTGCTGGGACCGAACAGCCTGGCGTGGCTGGACGCGGCATACGCGACCGTGGACGTGCTGGACCTGGACGCCGACGAGGTACTGGCCCAGGTCGGCACCCTGCTGACCTTCGTTCGCGGGCACGTCCTCGACGAACTGGCCGAACAAGAAACGGCCCGGCGGTCCGGTGTGGACATGCCGACCTGGCTGGCAGCGCAGGCACATTACGGCGACCTGATCATCGGCAGCGGCAACTACCCACACCTGAGCCGAATCATGATCGAGGCGGACGCACCGCACGCCGACGACCGCTACGAACGGGCCTTCCGCCGCGGCCTCGACCACATCCTGACCGGTCTCGCACACAGCGGCCGATAGCCGGCGACGTGTTCGCGCAGCCGCACCACCACCTCGCCGAAATCGGCACGGGCGACGGCGCAGGTCGCCCCCTTCGGCCGGCTGCGCTTCGGCCGGACGGCAACAGGATCTCGTTACGGGCCAGGCCGCGTGTTTGCGCGAGGACGTTGGCGATGGCGGTGGCCAGTACATGACCTTGTTCGGTGAGCGCAGTGATCGGGGCCGGCGCGGTGGTGCGGTGCACGAGCTGCTGGCCGAGTTCCCTCTCGAGTCGCCCGCGGGTGGCGCTGGAGTCCGCTGTGGTCGGTGGTGGCGGCGCGGGAATACCACGACGGGCGACCCGCCGAGGCATCCTCGCGTGAACTCACCATGCGTCCTGGGCCGGCCCGCATGTCTGCAGGCCGGCCCAGGACAACGGGATACGGCGGAGTGTTTCGGCTCGGTCAGATGCCGAACGGTGGTGCGTAGCGGACGGTGCCGCTGGGCAGCTGTTCCGAGTCGAAGCGCAGTGCCATCAATGCCTCGTCGGGGACATCGATACTGAGCCGGATGCCGTACTCCGATGCGCGGGTGAACCCGAACCGCGGGTAGTAGGTCGGATGCCCGAGAACGATCACGAAGTGCTCGCCGGCCTGCTCGGCGGCCTCGAGAGCGGCCAGGATGGCAGCGGAGCCTGCCCCGGTCTTCTGGTGCGCGGGCAGGACCGCGCACGGTCCCAGGCATAGCGCCGGGGTGTCGTCGACGTGACAGCGAGTCAGCAGTGCGTAACCGACGGGCTTGCCGTCCGGTCCGGCGCTGAAGATGGACAAGCCGTCGATCCACGCCGGATCGGTGCGTAGAGCATCGACGAGGTCAGCCTCCTCGGCGGTGTCGAATGCGGCGAGGTTGATCTCGCGGATCGCGGGGATGTCGGCGTCGGTCTCGGCGCGAGTGATCCAGTCGGTACGAGTGCTCAAAACTGCTTTCTCCGTTTCGTGATGGTGAGTTGCTCGGCGAGGACGTCTGCCTGCCGCGGGCGCATGCGCCCGCGGCAGGCAGACGCGCGCAGGCCAGGAGGTCCCCGGATGCGTGATGCCACACGCGGCGTCAGCGCTGGCGGTCGCGGAATCGGTAGGTCGCGCGCAGATCCCGCGTGATCGCCTTCTTGGTTTTGCTTCCCTTGCTCGACTCGCGGGCATTCCCCCGGGCCGCCGCCCGCTCGCTTTCGCGCAACAGCTTTCGGTACCGATCGAGTCGGCCCACATCCAACATGCCGACGACCACAGCTTCCTGTACGGCGCAGCCGGGTTCGCTGCGATGTTCGCAATCACGGAAGGCGCAGTCCCGGGCGTAGGCCTCGATCTCGGCGAACACCCGCTCGACCCCATCCGCGACATCTTGCAAGCCAATACCTCGTAACCCCGGGGTATCGATGAGCACCCCGCCGCCGGGCAATGGCAGCAATTGGCGGTGCACAGTGGTGTGCCGACCCTTGCCGTCGCCGGCCCGAACTTCGCTGGTGCCCATGTGTTCTCGCCCGAGCAGAGCATTGGCGAGCGTGGACTTTCCTGCCCCCGACGGGCCGAGCAGGACCGTGGTCCCGGTCACCACCTCCGACAGAACGTCCAGACCCGTACCTGTCGTGGAACTGGTGGTGACGATGTCCACGCCGGGCGCCAGGGCGGTAATGACGGCCAGGGCCGTACCGGGGTCGTCGGCGACGTCGGCTTTGGTGAGTACGACGACCGGTTTCGCGCCACTGTCCCAGGCCAGCGCGAGCAGGCGCTCGACCCGGCCCGCGTTCAGCGGTGCCGCGAGCGAGACCGCGATGACGACGGAGTCGATGTTCGCCGCCAAGACCTGCTGGTGGGAGGTCCGATCCGACGAGGCCCGGGTGATCGCGCTGCGCCGTGGCAGCAGTGCCACCAGTTCCGGCTCCGGGCCCGGGCGCAGCGCCGCCCAGTCGCCTGTGCACACGGAATGGGCGGGGTCGAGGGAGGCAACCGCCACGCTGTCCGCGCGGACGGGACCCGATGCGGTGAGCGTGTCACAGCGGCCGCGGTCGACCCGCACGACGCGAGCGGGAACGAGACCAGCGGCCGCATGCTCTGTGAACAGTGCTGCGAACGAGTCGTCCCAACCGAGCGCGGACAGCTCGAACGAGGACGAGGAAGGTCGAGATGAATGCATAGTGAGACCCTTTGGAAAAGGGGCCCCGCTCGGACACCGAGACCATCGAGGCTACGAACCGATGTGGCTCGCGCCGCTATCGGCGATGGGAATCGATCAGACCGGAGCCCCGGACGTGAGGATGATCCGGGCGCTGCACAGGGCAGCGGTCTTCACCGCAATCATCAACTCACCCCCCAATCTCTCGCACCATGTCGATCTCGGACGTGCCACCCTAACATGCTCGCGCAGCAAACGCAGGACGGTCGCCGCGGGTGTACTGCGATTTCAGTACGTGGGTGTCGGCAGGCGCACGACGACAGGCCGATGCGCGGCCGGAAGCCTGGGGGGTGTCTGATGCTCCCGACGCGGAAGGCTCGATTCGTGGCACTGTTTCTCTACCGGCTGGGGCGGCTGGCCTTCCGGCGCCGCCGGGTGGTCGCCCTCGCTTGGCTGGCCGTCCTGGGTGTGACCGCGATCGGCGCGAGTCTCGGCGGCGTGATGTCCGGGGACGCCGGCTCCGCGCCGGGCACCGAGGCGCAGTCCGCGCTGGATCTGGTGCGGGACCGCTTCCCGGGCACCGATCAGGCGCTCGCCACCGCCCGGGTCGTTTTCGTGGCGCCGGCGGGGAAGAAGATCACCGACGAGCACGCCACCGTCGACCGGCTCCTCGCGGACGTTGCGGGCGGCCCGCAGGTCGCGGGCGTGGTGAGCCCGTTCGCGGCGCGGGCGGTGAGCCCGGACGGGAGCACGGCGTACGCGACGGTCGGGTACACCGCGCCGGCGGACGACCTCACCGCCGCCACCGAGGACCGGCTGCGTGACGCGGTCGCGGCCGTACGCCGGGACGGGGTGACGGTCGAGGTCGGCGGGCCGGTGCTCGCCGGGAAGCCGAAGGTCGGCGGCGTGACCGAGATCGTCGGCCTGCTGCTCGCGGGGCTGGTGCTGCTGGTCGCGTTCGGGTCCGTCGTGGCGGCCATGCTGGGCCTCGCCGTCGGCATCGACTACCGGAGCCATAGACCTGCCCGGGACCACCTGGCACGACCGCCCACCCATCAGCCGCGGCAACACCCTCGCCGTGGCCACAGACCAGTCCGCCGCCCCAGGGCTACTCGCCGAAGTCGGCATCACCGCCGCGCAGCTCGCCCTCCAGCAACTCGGCGAAGCCCTCAGGCCACCCCAGGCCCACACCCGAGCTTGAACATCGCCACGACCAAGGCCCGTCCCGGTGAACACGCACGACGGGAGGCGAACAGCCCGAACGGCGGGATCGCGGTACTCGGGTCGAACCCGGCCGTGTGCCGGCTGACCACCAAGCCGATGACGTTACTGGTGAATACATCGTCCAGGCTCGCGTGGGCCACCACGGCGCGGCACGCCTCTCGTTCGGCCAGCAGGGTCGCGTAGTCGACTTCGGCGCTGACCGCCTCCGCAGCGTGGAAGCCGGCTTCGCCGGCGGGGTAGAGCCTTGCCATGGGCGTACTCGCCGAAGGACTGGGCGTGGACACGGACAGCGCGTTCGCCCTGCTCCGCGACCGCAACCGGGCACTGGCAAACGCGGCCCGTGAGGTGATCAACAGCTGGTTGTCGTCACCCGATGACGCTCCAGGACAGGATCGCAGCGAACGGTTCAGCGCCAGATCGAGTCGCCGTGAGCAGTCCAGCAACCCGACTCCGGCATCGAGGAAGTCATGGATCTGGTGCCAGCGCTGCAAAGTGGTCTCGGCGAGCTTTCCCTCGCGCAGTCTCGCAGCCGAGGCCCAGCAAGCACTGTGGGCAGCGACTTCCCTGCCCGCGGCGTCGCACATGCCATGCCGGAGATGCCATCTGTCGGCGACCTGGATCGTGTGCGGCAGCGCGTCGATCCGGGTACCGGTGTCTGCATCGATCACCACGTTGGCGCAGTCATGACATCTACACAGGCCGAAGAACACCACGTCGACCAGCTTTGCCATCTCAGCCACAAACGATCATGACAAGTCCCCAACCCGTCCCGGCCAGGGCCCACCGCTCCACCACCGAAAGTGCGCCAGAGCGGTTCCTTTTACAGTCCCGGTTGTGGGCGGTCAGCGGCGGGCAAGTTCCGAGACGAGCGGAGGCATCGTGCGTCACTCCTCCAGTGCGATCCGGGGCCGGTCAGGTTCACGCCGGATGCCAGTCAGGACACCGTCGACGGCCTGTTCGGCCACACGCTCGGTGAGCGGCAGGTGGCCGAAGAACACCCGATAGTACAGCGGTGAAGCCAGGGCATCCAGGACGAAGTCCAGGTCAATATCGGAACGTATCTCGCCGTGTTCTATCGCGGAATGCAGGGTGGCGGCGGTTGTTGCGCGGCGAGTGTCGAAGATCCGACGGCGGAACTCGGCAGCCAGTTCGGGATCGGATGCGAGATCGCCGATCAGGGCGGGCAATGCGCGGCCGAGAGCGGTGCCGGAGAGTGAGCGCACCAAGGTCGTCATCCCGTCGACCAGATCCCGGCGCAGGTCTCCGGTGTTGGGAGTCGGGGTGACACCCATCGTCCGGGCCACGGCGTCAACCACCAGATGACGTTTCGACGGCCAGCGCCGGTACACCGCAGGGCGATGGACGCCAGCCTCGGCCGCGACCGCACCCATGGTGAGTTGCTGGTAGCCGACCTTGCTCAGCAAGTCAATCGTCGCGGCCAGGATCGCGTCGTCTATCCGGGTATCTCGAGTGCGCACCACACGCGCAACTCTAGAAAACCGGCTTCGGCACCAGGACGACTCGCCAGCCGTCTGGGTCCTCGAAGGTCAGCGCGCCGACCCCGTCCCAGTACGGATTCTCCGCAGCGACCGGTTCGTGCCCGGCCACGCCCAAACGCTCCGCCACCTCGTACATCCGCGCATCGCCATGGAAGTACAGGACCAGCAGGTTTTCCGCACTCGGCGCCGGGCAGGGACTGCCGTCGACATGGGTGGTGAATTCCAGGTGGTATCCGGTGCCGGGCAACCCGAGCATTACACCGTCGTAGCCGGCGTGGTTGTCGAACCGATAGAGCACCGGGAGTCCGATTGCCGTCGCGTAGAACTCCTCGACCTCGGCGAGCTTGTCGGTCGGCCGGGCCATGCGCACCTGCGCGACGTCGAGTTCGGCTGGCCATTCGCTTGTTGTCACCGTCATACTTAAACGGTACACGTTGTACCGATATGAGACAACTACGCTACTCGGGGTGTGACGTCGGCGCAGCTCACGACCTGATGATCACCGAACCCGCTGCCGTCGCCGAGTTCCCCTCCGCCCCTCTGGCCCACACGCCCAAACCAGCTCCTGCACGGGCGTGCATCACGCGGACAAGACCGCACCGCCTGCAGGAGGCCGACTGTCAGGTCAACAAATGGCCGAGCAGCGTGTGGGTCGCTGGACTCGACGCCTCAGCGGCGCGGTAGGCCAGCGCCAGGGTGAGCGGCCAGTCCGGTAGGTCGCTCACCGGGAGTTCGGTCAGGGTGCCGGCAGCCAGGTCGGGGGCGACCGTGACGCGGGGCAGCACACCGACGTGCGAGCGGCGGCGAGCGAGGGCAGCCGCCGTTTCTGCCGTTGAGACGGTGTGCAGCCGATGCGCTGGGATGGGCACGGTACGCAGCAGCGTGAGGAACCGCTCGGCGCCAGGACCCCAGGCCGTACACGCGATCGAGGCCTCGGCGAGTTCGGAGACGCTCAGTTCGGTGCGCCGGGCGAGCGGGTGGTCGGGGTGCGCGACGCAGACCATCGGGTCGGTGCGAAACGGCACGACGACGATCGTGCTCGGGTGTGAGACGGGTACGACGAGTCCAATGTCGATGGTTCCGTCCGCGAGCCGGTCGATGATCTCCTCGCTGTGCGCGTCGGTGGCGTTGACCGCGCGGCCGAGCGGGGCCAGCGCGTCCAGCACCACCGGGAGCAGGCTGGGCGCGAAACTGGCGTGCATGGCTACCCGTATCGTGGGTGGCGCGTCCTCGGCGCGGACCGCGGTCACCGCCTCGTCGGCGAGAGCCAGGCAGCGCTGCGCATAGGGCAGCAACCGCTCGGCGGCTTGGGTCAGTCGCACGCCCCGGCCGCCGCGCAGGAACAGCTGTACGCCGAGGTCGCGCTCCAGCCGGGCGATCCGGTCACTGACCGCTGGTTGGCTCAAGTGCAGCCGAGCCGCGCCCCGGCCGAAGCTGCCGGCCGCCGCCACCGAGCGGAACACCCGCAGGTCCTCCAGAGACAAACTCATCGGAAGATCCTATGGCTGCCCATCGGCAACTGCCCTCTACCCGATAGTGACGATCATGGAGAAGCTGGCGGCATGGTGGAGTTCAGTGCGTCGGCGATGGCTGAAGAGCATGCCGACCTCGGTGCGGCGATGACCGAGATGATCACCGACTACGTGCGTGGCCTCGATGACGCACCGGTGTGTTCGGCGGCGACCCCGTCGCAACTGACCACGTTGCTGCATGGCGCGATGCCGGTCGAGGGCATCAGTGCGATGGAGGTGCTGGAGGTGTTGCGGCAGAAGATCGTGCCGCATGCCACCACCATTTCCAGTCCGCGCTACTTCGGGTTGTTCAATCCGGCGCCGTTGCCGGTCGCGGTGTGGGTGGACGCATTGTGTGCGGCGCTGAACCAGAACAGCGCGGCCTGGCGGCAGTCGCCCTCGGTCAGCGCGCTGGAGTCGGTTGTGATCGGTTGGCTCGGCGAGCTGATCGGCCAACCCGGGACCGGTTTCGGCACATTGACCAGCGGAGGCTCGGAAGCGAACCTCATCGCGCTGAAGTGCGCCCGGGACCGGGCTGTCCGACAGGCCACGCACGCCGGTCTGGCCGGGACCGATGCGCCGATCCGGGTCTACGCCTCCGAACAAGGGCATTACTCGCTGCGGCGCAGCGTGGACATCCTCGGCATCGGCCGAGACAACCTGCGCGCCATCGACACCGACACGTGCTTCCGTATCCGCCTCGACGATCTGCGCACGGCCATCGAGGCCGACCTGGCGCGGGGTTACCGGCCTGCCGCGATCGTCGGCATCGCCGGATCCACCTCGACCGGCGCCATCGACCCGCTCGACGCCCTTGCCGACCTCGCGGCCGAGTACGGCATCTGGTACCACGTGGACGCGGCGTACGGAGGTGCGCTCGCGTTCTCCGCAGCGCACGGCACACTCCTGCGCGGAATCGAACGCGCCGACTCGGTCACCCTAGATCCGCACAAGTGGTTGTTCGTGCCGTTCGCCTGCGGCGCCCTGCTCACCCGGCACGGAAGCGCCAGCCTACGTGCCGCGTTCGACTGCACCCCCGAGTACCTGGACGAGCAGCGCGGTGACGACGACGGCGGCCTTGACTTCTTCCGCTACGGCCAGCTGGGCTCACGCAGGAGCAACGTGTTGAAACTGTGGGCCGCGTTGTGCCGGCTCGGCCGGCGTGGTTACGCGGAGGTCATCGACCGGCAGCTCGCACTCACCCACCGCCTCGCCACCCGACTGTCCACAAGGGAAGACTTCGAGGTGGTCGGTGAGGTGCAAACCGCGGTGTGCTGTACCCGATTTCTGCCCGCTGAGCTGCGTGACGCTCCAGGTCCAGTACAGGACGAGGTGCAGCAACGACTGCAGCAGCGGATCGAGCGAGGTGGCCGGGCGTGGCTGGCCACCACCGTGCTGCGCGGGAGGCGCGTCCTGCGGATCAACGTCAACAGCGTGCTGACCCGCGCCGAGCACATCGACGAGCTCGTGGCCCTGCTCCAGCAGGAAGCCGGCGCTGTGCTCGCCGAGCAGTCGCTCAGCCGGCTGCCGCCGGTCCTGCACGTTCCATGAACGCGCTCACCTCGATATTTCCGGACGTTCGGTTGCCGTCGCCATGATCGATCCGCAAGGTGGATCTGGAACATGTTCTCTTGGTCGATCACCTGCTGTTGGTGGTCCACCGACCGGCAGTGTGGTGGTCCCGCGACAGCTGGCAAACGACACCACCTGGGCCTGCACCTTCGCCTCGGCCAAGGGCGGAAAGGATCAAGGAACCGCCGAGTGTGCCCGCCTCACGAGCCGGGATCGGCCGCGGTCGGACTTCACAAATACAAGCCCCCACCGAACCGGGACTGTAAAACGTTCGTTTGACAGACCCTATCAAGCAGGTGATCACTTGGCGCCAGAGGTAGACGGTCGAGGAACCCTTGTAACGAAGAGGGCAGAGATTAGGTTGGCTTTGTCCAAAACGCCGAGAGTTCGGGTCGTGAAACGTTGTGGAGCTGAGGGGAATCGAACCCCTGACCTTCTCGATGCGAACGAGACGCGCTACCAACTGCGCTACAGCCCCTTGGTCGTGCTCGTAGAGCTTAGCAGTGCCCCACGAGCACCCCACGCAGGGGGGTCACTCGCCCACCGCACGCCGATATGGCCCGGTCCCAGGCTCGTCCAGCTCCTCGAACGCGGGGTCCTCGTCGTCCAGGTCGACGACCACCGCGCTGCGGCGGACGCGGGATGTCGGGGACGGGCGGCGCTCGACCACCTCGCGGCGGACCGGCTCCACGACCTCGACGTCCTCGACCTCGGCGCGTTCCTCTTCCACCGGGGCCGAAACCGAAGGAGCCTGAACAGACGGGCGCCGCGGCGCTCGGGTGCTGTTGAAGCGGGCGAGCCGGCGCTGCCGGATCTCCTCCTCGATGCGCACCTGGCGGCGCAGGTACACGAGGTACCCGACGAGCACGACGTCGATCGCGCCGTGACCCCACCAGGCCAGCGGGAAGACGAAGCCGGCGACGGCTCCGCTGATCACCGCCAGCGCGAGCAGGATGACGACGATGCGCTGCCGGAAGCTGTACTTGGCGCGCGCCGCGATCTCGGCGGCTTCGGGGTCGAAGCCGCCCCGGCCGGGCCGGTAGCCGGGCCGGTCGCGTTCGGCCCGGCGGTCGCGGGCCGGTTGCGGGAGCGGCTCGGGCTCGACGTCGGGTTCCTCGAGGTCGTCGTCGAGCTCGAGGTCGGCCTCCAGTTCAGCGAGATCGTCCTCGACCGAGGGCCGGGACTTCCCGGGATCGTCGGACATGGCGAATTCCTCCCGGTCTTCGTTGCGTCCACTGCGCACGACCCTGGCCGCGAGCGCGGAGTCGGCCGTCCTCGCGACCTGCTGCCGCCGTCGCGCGACCATGGGCACGAGTACGACGAGCCATGCCGCGGCGAGCGCGACGATGATCACGGAGCTGGGCATCTCCCGTCACCTCCCCCGATCCTTCCACCATGAATCACGTTAGTCACAGGAGTAACAGATCAGGCGGAGGCTCGCCGGGTTCGATCACGGAAAAGCCTCACCGGATTAGGTGAAACTCACAGCATGTGGTAACGCGACTACCGACCCGGGTGGGTAATCACGTTCAGGCGTAGTCGGCGCGGCCCGCCGCGACGAGCCGAGACACCAGCCCGGCGCCGGTTTCTTCGCGCGTGATGGCGTAGCAGTAGTGGTCCCGCCAGGCGCCCGCCACGTCGAGGTAGCGTTCGAACAGACCCTCGCGCCGGTAGCCCGCCTTGGTGAGAACCCGCAGGCTGGCGGCGTTTTCCGGGCGCACGGTGGCCTCCAGCCGGTGCAGGCCGGCCGGCCCGAAGGCGTGGTCGGTCACGAGGGCGACGGCCGCCGTCGCGACCCCGCCGCGGACCACCTCCGAGGACACCCAGTAGCCGATCCAGGCCGACCGCAGCGACGCCCGGATGACGTTACCCACGGTGATCTGCCCCGCGAGACGCCCGTCCAGGGTGATGGTGAACGCGAGACACTGACCACGCCGAGCGAGCGACCGCAGGGCAGCCCACTGCGACGGCCACGACCAGAAGGCGTTGCGTTCGGGCCACGGACCGATGCCAGTGGGCTCCCACATTTCGAGGTGCGCGCGGTCCCGGAGCCGGATCCGGCTCCACTCGCCGGCGTCGCGCAGCCGCACCGGCCGGATCGCGACCTCGCCCGCCGGCACCCGCAGCGGGCCGAGCCGCGCCGGCCAGCCCGGGTGCCGGCTTTCGACCGGGTAGGACACGCCCGACACGGAGTTCATCAGGCCCGTTGCGCCAGGAAGGTGACTTGGACCTGTTCGCCCGCGGGGACGTCGGTCGCCTCTTCCGGCACGTTGATCAGGCAGTTCGCCTCGGCCAGCGAGGCGAGCAGGTGCGCCCCGGACTGGCCGAGCGGCTGGACCAGGTACTCGCCGTTGGCCTCGTCGCGCAGCAGCTGGCCACGCAGGAAGCCGCGCCGTCCCGCGGTCGAGGTGATCGGCGACAGCAGCCGCGCGCCGACGATCCGCCGGTGCGGGTTGCGGGTCCCGCGCGCCGCCCGGATCAGCGGCCGCACCAGCACCTCGAACACCACCAGCGCGCTCATCGGGTTGCCCGGGATGAGGAACGTCGGCACCGAGTCGGGGCCGAGCCTGCCGAACCCCTGGACCGAGCCCGGGTGCATCGCCACCCGCGTCATGTCGATCCGGCCGAGGTCGGACAGCGCGGCGTGGACCTCGTCACCGGTGGCGCCCCCGGCGCCACCCGCGACCACCACGATCTCCGACATCAGCAGCCGGCCCTCGACGACCTCCCGCAGCCGCTTCGGCTCGCTCGGCACGATGCCGACTCGGCTGACCTCGGCGCCCGCGTCCCGGGCGGCCGCGGCCAGCGCGTAGGAGTTGACGTCGTAGACCTGCCCCACCGACGGCGTCCGGTCGATGTCGACCAGCTCGTCGCCGACGGACACGATCGACACGCGCGGCCGCGGGTAGACGAGCACCTTCGCGCGGCCGACCGCGGCCAGCAGGCCCACCTGGGCCGAGCCGATCGTGTCGCCGCGGCGCACCGCGACGTCGCCGATCTGGACGTCCTCGCCCGCCCGCCGCACGTACCCCGCCGACGGCACCGAGCGGTGCACCGTGACCTTGGCCTGGTGCCCGTCGGTGTAGGCGAGCGGCACGACGGCGTCGGCCAGCGTCGGCAGCGGCGCGCCGGTGTCGACGCGCACGGCCTGGCCGGGCTGGAGCCGCCGCGGCTGGCGCGAGCCCGCCGCGATCTCCCCGACGACCGGCAGCTGCACCGGCTCCTGCCCGGCGTTGCGCACGTCGACGCTGCGCACCGCGTACCCGTCGATCGCGGCCTGGTCGAACCCGGGCAGCGCGTGCTCGGCGACCACCTCCTCGGCGCAGAGCAGGCCCTGGGCCTCGGAGATCGCCACCCGCACCGGCTGGGGCCGGACGGCGGCGTCCAAGGTCATCGAGATCTGCGCGTCGACCGAGCGCAGCTCGGCCTCGTCCCCGGCCACCTCGGGCCGTGCCGCGTCGAGGGATTCCGTCATGGGCGCTCTGTCCCGATCCGTTCCGTCAGCCACGCTCGTAAAGATGGCCCGTACTCGGGCGTTTCAAGCGCGAAATCGACCGCGGCGCGCAGGAAACCACCCGGATTCCCCAGGTCGTGGCGGCCACCGCGGTGGACGACGACGTGCACCGGGTGCCCCTCGCTGATCAGCAGCGCGACCGCGTCGGTCAGCTGCAGCTCGCCGCCGCTGCCCGGGGTGATCCGCTTGAGCGCGTCGAAGATCGCCCGGTCGAGCAGGTACCGCCCGGCCGCGGCGTAGGTCGACGGCGCGTCCTCCGGCTTCGGCTTCTCGACCATCCCGTGCACGCGCTTGACGTCGTCGTCGTCGGTGTCGGTGACGTCGAAGACGCCGTACGGCGAGATCTCGGCCTTCGGGATGTCGAACGCGCAGAGCACGCTGCCGCCGTGCTCGGCGCGGACCGCGCTCATCCGCTCGAGCACACCGGTGGGCAGCACCAGGTCGTCGGGCAGCAGCACGGCGACGGCCTCGTCGTCCGGACGCAGGTTCGGTTCGGCCTGCGCGACGGCGTGGCCGAGGCCGAGGGCCTGCTCCTGGATGGCGGTTTCGACGGCGAGCAGGTCGGAGCCCCGGCGCACCTTCTCGAGCAGGGCGGTCTTGCCCTTGCTCTCGAGGTTCTCCTCGAGCTCGGGCTGCTTTTCGAAGTACCGGACCACGGCGTCCTTGCCCGGCGAAGTCACGATGACCAGGCGTTCCGCACCGGCGGCGGCGGCCTCGGCCGCGACCAGCTCGATGCCGGGGGTGTCCACCACCGGCAGGAGCTCCTTGGGGACGGCCTTCGTCGCCGGGAGGAACCGTGTCCCGAGGCCGGCGGCAGGCACGATGGCGGTTCTGAACGTCTGGGTGGTTGCGGCGCCCGTCATGGGCGCAGAGCCTAACGTGAGGTCATGCACGCGCTGGGCAATGAGCACCTGAGCAAGGCGGAGTGGCGTGAGCGGGTGACACGCGCCCGGGCGGGGCAGGCAGCCGAATCACGCGCCCGGGAGGCGTCGGCGCTGGTCAGTGCGGTGTCGAAGGTCACAGCGAGCACCGTGTGCGCGTACCTGCCGTTCGGCACCGAGCCGGGCACGACGGCGTTCGTCGACGCGCTGGTGGCCGGCGGTGCGCGGGTGCTGCTGCCCGTCATCCGGTCGCGGACGGAGCCGCTCGACTGGGCCGAGTACACGGGCGAGGCCGATCTGGTGCCCAGCCTGTTCCGCGGCATCCGCGAACCGGGCGGGCAACGCCTGGGTACCGAGGCCGTGGGGGCGGCCGAGCTGGTGCTGGTGCCCGCGCTGGCCGTGGACCGCCGGGGCGTCCGGCTCGGGCGCGGGGCCGGGCACTACGACCGTTCGCTGGTCTTCGCCGCGGCCGGCGCCGCGCTGGTGGCCGTCGTGCGGGACGAAGAGCTGGTCGAACGGCTGCCCGGGGAACCGCACGACGTGCGCATGACCGGGGCGTTGACGCCGGGTCGAGGCGTGGTCGAGCTCCCGGTGTGAGCAACCTGGAATTGCTTTCGGGGAAGGTTTTCCCGCACAATCGAGTTAGCACTCAGGTCGGATGAGTGCCAGCAAAGGAGCCGTCAGTGCCTACGTACCAGTACGCCTGCAAAGAATGCGACCACCGGTTCGAAGCCGTGCAGTCGTTCTCGGACCCCAGCCTGACCGTGTGCCCGCAGTGCTCCGGTGCGCTGCGCAAGGTCTTCAGCTCGGTCGGCGTCGTCTTCAAGGGCAGCGGGTTCTACCGCACGGATTCGCGCGACTCGAGCAAGTCGAGCACCGCGGCCACCCCGGCGAAGACCGAGACCAAGACGGAGTCGAAGTCCGACACGAGCTCGGCATCCTCCTCTTCGACCACGACGAAAACGGCCGCCGCGGCGTCCTGACCCGCGAGTTGTCCACAACACCCCGGTTGTCCACAGATGCCGGATCCGGCCCTTCCGGCGGCCGGTCCGGCTTCCCTAACGTCGATCTCGTGCGGCACACCGCCGCACC
The DNA here is from genome assembly GCF_017308975.1 of Amycolatopsis sp. MtRt-6. Taxonomy (GTDB): domain Bacteria; phylum Actinomycetota; class Actinomycetes; order Mycobacteriales; family Pseudonocardiaceae; genus Amycolatopsis. The sequence continues at coordinate 24,957 of NZ_JADWPD010000003.1, forward strand.
CGATCCGGCCAAGGGGGCCCCGTGGACATCCTGGCGAAGCTCCGCCTACCCGATCTGACCCGGCCGCTGCGCCGGCGGACGCGGCTCATCCGCCGCTGGCTCGCCGCCGGTCTGCTGGCGCTGGGCGGGTTACTGCTGGTCAACCCCGCATCCGCGCGAGGCGCACCGACCGTCCTCGCGGCACACGACCTGCCACCGGGCACCACGCTGCGCGCCGGCGACGTCAAGCTGGCCGAACTCCCCGACGAAGCACGTCCTACCGGCGTGTTGAGCACCCTCGACGCCGTCGAGGGCCGTCTGCTGGCGGGCGCCGTCCGGGCCGGCGAGCCACTGACCGACGTCCGGCTGGCCGACGCGGTCGTCCCGAGCGACCCCGGCACGGCGACCGTGCCGGTCCGGCTGGCCGACGTGGCGGTCGCCGAGCTGCTCCAGCCCGGGCAACGCGTCGACGTCGTCGCGGCCCCGGAGCCGGCCTCGCCGGCGTCCGTGCTGGCGGGTGGGGCGACGGTGGTGACGGTCGGGCACCGGGAGCCGGCCACGGCGAAGGGGCCACTGGTCCTGCTCCGGCTCCCCGAGGCATCGGCGACGAAGGTGGCGGCGGTTTCACTGGAGCGACCCGTAACGGTTACTCTCCGCTAGCCCGAGCCCGCCGAGACGGGGCTGGGCGTCCCCTTCCGGTTCGTGGCTCGTGAGGAGAGCAAGGTGTTCAAAGGCTTCAAGGACTTCCTGATGCGCGGCAACGTCGTCGACCTCGCCGTGGCGGTGGTCATCGGCTCGGCGTTCACGGCGATCGTCACGGCGTTCACCAACGGCCTGATCAAGCCGCTGATCAACGCCATCGGCGGCACGGACGCCGCGCAGGGCCTGGGCTTCAAGATCTTCGCCGGCAACCCGTCGACGTTCCTCGACTTCGGCGGCGTGATCAACGCGGCGATCAACTTCGTGCTGGTCGCGGCGGTGGTCTACTTCGTGATCGTGATGCCGGTGAAGAAGCTCCAGGAGCGCCGCAAGCGCGGCCAGGAGCCGGGCCCGTCGGAGCCGACGGACGTGGAGCTGCTGACCGAGATCCGCGACCTGCTACGAGCCCAGCAGTCCCAGCGCGGCAACGACCGCGACTGACGAGGTCAGCGATCGTGGTGCGGTGGCCGGTTCTCCCGGTACCAGTCGTCCGGGAGACCGGTGCGCCGCTCGGGATCGCGTTCATCGGAGGTGGTCTCGGGCAGCACGTCCCCGAAGATCTCATCAACCCGGCGGCGCTGTTCGCTGCCAACCCGAGGTTTCCGCGGTTCGCCCGACGACATACCCCCAGTCTCCCACGACGCGGTGTTTGACAACTCCAGAGCGCAAGGACGCGCGGTTGCTCCGCCCGCCGATTACCGCCGGGCCCGGGCATTCCTCGGCCGCCACGACGTCCCCCGGGTCCACCGCCTGCTCACCGGCGACTCCAACACCGCCCTACGCGGCGGCGAGCGCGTCGAGGCGGCGCAGCTGCTCGGCACTCAGTTCCAGCCCCGCGGCGGCAACGTTCTCCTCCAGGTGCGCAATCCGCCCGGTGCCCGGAATCGGCAGCACCACCGGCGACCGGGCCAGCAGCCAGGCCAGCGCCACCTGGGCCGGCGTGGCACCCAGCTCCCCCGCGACGGCGGCAACCTCGGCACCCCCGGACGCAGCCGGCGCAACGGGCCGCCAAGGCAGGAACGCGATGCCCGCCGCGGCACAGGCCTCGACCACCGGCTCGTGCTCCCGGTCGAGCACGCTGTACCGGTTCTGCACGCTGACGACCTCGACGAGCTCCCGAGCCCGGGCAAGCTCGTCGACGGTCACCTCGGACAGCCCGAGCAGGCCCACCTTCCCGGCGCGCTGCAGCTCGCCGAGGGTGCCGAGCTGGTCGGCCAACGGCGTCTCCGGGTCGATGCGGTGCAGCTGCAGCAGCTCGATCCGTTCCACCCGGAGCCGGCGCAGGGCCTGGTCGACCTGGTCACGCAGGATTTCGGGCCGGGCGTCGAGCCGCCACTCGCCGCCGGGACCGGTTCGCGCGACGCCGACCTTGGTGGTGATCAGCAGCTCGTCCGGGTAGGGGTGCAGGGCCTCGGCGAGCAGTTCCTCGTTGGCCCCGCCGCCGTAGAGGTGCGCGGTGTCGATGAGCGTGACGCCCAGCTCGACGGCCCGCCGGGCGACGGCGATCGCGCCGGCCCGGGCGGGCCCGGCTTCGGTCGGCAGGTGCATGGCCCCGAAACCGAGCCTGCGGACGGTCAGCCTACCGCCGACGCGGAAGTCGGCGGTCACACCTCTTCGAGGCCCGAAAGCTCGTCGATCACGTGCGGCACGAGCGAGGTCAGCGTCGCCATCCCGTCACGGACCGCGGACCGCGACCCGGCCAGGTTGACTACGAGCGTGCTGCCGGAAACCCCGGCGAGCCCGCGCGAGATCCCGGCGTCGACGGCGCCGGCGGCCAGCCCGGACGCGCGGATGGCCTCGCTGATGCCCGGAATCGGCCGGTCGAGCACGCCGGCGGTGGCGTCCGGGGTCCGGTCACGCGGCAGCACACCGGTGCCGCCGACGGTGATCACCAGGTCGGCGCCGCCGATCACAGCCGTGTTGAGCGCGTTGCGGATACCCGCGGTTTCGGCCTCGACCACCACGACACCGTCGACGATGAAGCCCGCTTCTTCGAGCAGCTCCGTGACCAGCGGGCCAGTGGTGTCCTCGTGCTCGCCGTGCGCCACGCGATCGTCCACGATGACCACGAGGGCCCGGCCCAGCCGTTGTGCACTCCGTTCCATGGCGCCCACCGTAGCCGGTTTCGGCGCCCCGGCGCCGGGAGGTGCCGGGTGAGTCCTGACGATTCGGTGACGTGCCGCGGCGAGCCCGCGCAGGCCCCGCCGAAGCCCCCTAGCGTGGCCGGTGTGCGCGTACTGGTCACCGGCGGAGCCGGGTTCATCGGGTCCCACATCGCCGACCTCCTGGCGAACGGCGGTGACGAGGTCGTGGTGCTGGACAACCTCCTCCCCACGGCGCACGGGTCCCGCACCCCGCCGCCGTACACGGGCAGGCACCGCTTCCTCCGCGGCGACGTCACGGACACGGAGATCGTCGCGGAGCTGCTGGACGGCGTTGACGCGGTCTGCCACCAGGCGGCGGTGGTCGGGCACGGAATCGACCCGTCCGACGCCCCGTCGTACGCCCTGCACAACGACTACGGCACGGCGGTGCTGCTGGCCGCGATGCACGCGGCCGGCGTGCGGAAGCTGGTCCTGGCCTCATCGATGGTCGTCTACGGCGAAGGCCGCTACGCGTGCCCGGAGCACGGCGTGGTGCCGCCGTCACCACGCCGCCAGTCCGATGTGGACGCGGGCCGTTTCGAGCCGCGGTGCCCGTCCTGCCCGGCGGAGCTGAGCTGGCGGCTGGTGCCCGAGGACGCACCGTTGAACCCCCGCAGCACGTACGCGGCGACGAAGCTGGCCCAGGAACACCTGGCGGGCGCGTGGGCCCGCCAGACGGGCGGCAGCGTGTGGGCCATGCGCTACCACAACGTCTACGGCCCGCGCATGCCCCAGAACACGCCGTACGCCGGAGTCGCGTCCCTCTTCCGTTCGGCCCTGGCACGCGGCGAGGCCCCCAGGGTCCTGGAGGACGGCCACCAGCAGCGCGACTTCGTCCATGTCCACGACGTGGCCAGGGCGAACGTCCTGGCCCTCCGGACACCCGGCCCGGCCGACCTGACGGCGGTGAACGTCTGCTCCGGAACCCCGCACACGGTGGGCGAGCTGGCCGAGGAGCTGTCCCGAGCCTGCAACGGCCCGGCACCGAAGGTGCTGGGCGGCGCCCGCCCGGCCGACGTCCGCCACGTCGTCGCCGACCCGGCCCGCGCCCGCGAGCTGCTCGGCTTCACCGCGGAAGTCGGCTTCGCGGAAGGCATCGCCGACTTCGCCACGGCGGAGCTCCGGGAACCGGTCTCACCCTGACGGCCCGGCACCGTGAACCAACAGAACTCCTGTGGCTCAGCTCGGCACGATTCGTACCACGGGGATTTCTCGCACCGTCCTCGTCCGGAACCGGTCGTACTCGGGGAAGATCTCGACCATCATGGCCCACAGCCGCTCCCGCGTGGCCCCGGTGGCCGTGTCCGCGCGCGCGTCGAACACCTCGGCGCCGACCTGAACCCGAACCTCGGGGTCGTGCCGGAGGTTCAGGTACCACTCCGGGTGATGTGCCTTGCCGCCGTTCGAGCCGACGACGACGAATCGATCGCCGTCCCGCCCGTAGATCAACGCGGTGCGCCGCAGCAGGCCGGTCCGCCTGCCGCGGGTCGTGAGCAGCAAGGTATCGGTTCCCGACCAGCGATGACCGCGCGATCCACCGGACTCGACATAGCGCCGCACGTGCGCATGCACCCAGCCGACCGGGCTGTCGGTCACGTCGCTCACGGCTGCCGTCCGATCTTGCGGATCTCCCGGTCGAGCGTCTCGGCGGAGACGGCCATGTCAGCACCGAAGGTCTCCTCGCCCATCCGGCTCATGATCTCGTCCTCCGGGACGTCCTCGACATGGCTCTGGATCCACCAGATGTTCCCGAACGGATCCCGGATCCGGCTGCCGCGATCACCCCACGCGTTGGTCGAGAGCGGCGTCACGGTTGTGGCTCCGGCGTCGAGCGCGGCTTGGTGCACCGCATCGCAGTCATCGACGTAGAGAGTCAGGAAGCCAGGCGTGGCCGGCCAGTCGGGCTTCGCATCGAACGTCATGATGACGGAGTCGGCGATCTGGACCTCGGCATGCCCGATCGTGCCATCATCGTTGAGCACTTGCCCGCGGTCGGTCGCCCCGAACGCCTTCTCCATGAACGCGACGAACCCCGCAGCGCCCTTGACGATGACATAGGGCGTCACCGCGTGATAGCCGTCCGGGATCCTGCGCACCTGCTGCGTCACGACCTGTCCTTTCGCCGGTTCCGAACCGACCCTAGATCCCATACAGGTCAAACCGGGACCTATATGGACAGGCGCCGTCGACGGGAAGCGGCTCACCCATCGCGCCCCGCCTCCACCGGCCGGCACGCCTGGCTAGGGCATCGCGAGCGGCAGCCGCACCTCGAACCGGCACCCCGGCCCGTGGTTCTGCACCCCGATCCGCCCACGATGCGCCTCGACCAGGCCCTTGGCGATGGCGAGCCCGAGCCCACCCCCGCTGGTCGTCCCCCCGCGCTCGGGCGTCCGCGCCTGCGTGCCGCGGAAAGCGACGTCGAAAACCCGGTTGATCTCGTCGTCCGGGATGCCGCCGCAGGAGTCGTCGACAGCGAGCAGAGCCTCGTCGCCGTCGACGCCGATCTGCACCGCGACCGTCCCGTCCGGCGGTGTGTGCCGGATCGCGTTGGACACCAGGTTCCGCACGATCCGGGCCAGTTCCGGATCGCTGCCGGTCACCACCGGCCAGGTCGACGCGTTGGCGAGCACCCGGACCCGCTTCCGGTACGCGACCGGCGCCTGTGCGGCGACGGCGTCGCTCACGACGTCCCGCAGCGGCACCGCGGACATCGTGAGCTCCAGGGCGCCGGCGGTGATCCGCGAGAGCTCGAACAGGTCCCCGACCATCGCGGACAACCGCTTGGTCTCGCCGCTGATCCGCTGGGCGTAGTCGGCGACCTCGTCGCGTTCGGACACCACGCCGTCGGCCAGCGCTTCGGCCATCGCCTGGATCCCGGCCAGCGGGCTGCGCAGGTCGTGGCTGATCCAGGCGACCAGTTCGCGCCGTGACGCCTCGGCGGCGCGTTCCCGCTCGCGTGCCTCGCGTTCCCACACGCTGCGCCGGGCGATGGCCCGGCCGAGGATGATCGCCGCCGGCACGGTGACCAGCGCGACGAGCAGGCAGACCAGGAGCATCGTGGTCAGGGCCGGGGTGAACATGAACCCGCTGATCCCCAGCACGCCGACCAGCGTGGCGAGCACCGGGATCAGCACCAGCACCGTCAGCGTCGTCGCGAGCGAACCCCGGCGCAGGACGTACAGCGCCACGCCGCCCAGCGCCGCGACCGGCAGCGAGAACAGCAGCGCGAACGGCAGGATGTGCCAGAGGTGCGTCAGCATGTCCTCGAAGGACTCGCCCGAGCCGATCACGGCTGCTCCCGGTCGTAGCGGTAGCCGACACCCCACACGGTCGCCACCCGGGCCGGCTTGGCCGGGTCGCGCTCGATCTTCTCGCGCAACCGTCGCACATGGACGGTCACTGTGGACTGATCGCCGAAGTCCCAGCCCCACACCTTCTCGAGCAGGTCCGCGCGCGAGAAGGCGACGCCGGGGTGGGCGAGGAAGAACGCCAGCAGGTCGAACTCCCGGGTGGTCAACGGCAGTTCGTGGCCACCCAGGGTCGCGGTCCGCGCCCGCATCTGCAGGCGCAGGTTGCCGTCCACGAGCTCGGCGGCGGCCGGCTCCGGACGCGGCATCCGGGCCCGGCGCAGCACCGATGCCACGCGCAAGGCGAGTTCCTTGGGGCTGAAGGGTTTCGTCACGTAGTCGTCGGCGCCCAGCTGGAGCCCGGCGATGCGGTTCTCCTCCTCGCCCAGGGCGGTGAGCATGACGATCGGCACCTGGCTGACCTGGCGCAGCCGCCGGCACACCTCCAGGCCGTTGATCCCCGGCATCATGACGTCGAGGACGACCAGATCGGGCTCGTGGGCGCCGAACCTGGCCAGGCCCTCGGCGCCGTCGCCGGCCTGGTCGACGGTGAACCCGGCCACCTCGAGGTAGCGGCGGACGACGTCGCGGACCGTCTCGTCGTCGTCGACCACGAGCACCCGCCCGGCCTGATCGCTCATCACGTCTCCCTCACCAGCCCGTCAGCAGCAGGTGGTTGACCGCCAGCGCCGTCGCCGCCTGCGCGGCCAGCCACCACCGGCGACCGGGCCGCGGCAGCAACGCCGTCATCGGCAGCAGCCACACCCCGAACGGTAGCCAGATCCGCTCGGTCTCGGCTTTCGACAGGCCCGAGACGTCGGCGAAGAGGATGGCGGCCAGTGCGGCGAGGCCGATCAGGAGCACCGGGTCGGTGAGCAGAGCCCGGCGTGGGGAGGCGAGACCGCGCCGGACGGCGGCCACGACCGCGGGACCGAGGGCGACGACGACCGCCGCGAGGTCGGCCCACGCCCAGTAGGAATAGGGCCGGACCAGCGCCACGCCCTGGTAGTAGCGCTCGACGACCAGGTGGTAGCCGTCGAGCCACCAGAACCCGGCCCAGGCGAAGGCGCCGACGACGGCGAGTGCCGCGGCGATCGCCACCGCCGCCGCCCGCCACTGCCGGCCGAGGACGGCGACCGCCACCGCGAGCAGCCCGAGCAGCACCAGTCCGTAGGACAGGAAGACCCCGAAGCCGAGCAGGATCCCGGCGGCCAGCGCGGCCGGGACGGCGTAGCGGCGGCCGTCGGTGAACCCCCTCGCGGACAACGCCAGCAGCGCCAGCCCGGTGGCGGTCACGCCGGCGAACAGGCCGTCCGCCGACACGCCGATCCACACCGCGCCGGGGGTGAGGACGGCGAACGGCAGCACCGCGCGGGCCGCCTCGGGCCTGCCGAGCAGGGCGACCGTGGCCGGCACGGCCACCGCGACCAGGCTGCCGGCGAGCACCACGGCCGTGGCCGCCCACGCGCCGCCGTGCAGGCCGATCCGGTCGAGCCAGACGAAGACGAGCGTCGCGCCCGGTGGGTGGCCCGACACGTGCGTCGTCCACGAGTGCGGCTGGAAGTCGAGGATGCGGGAGGAGAACTCGCGCAGCATCCGCGGGATGTCGGTGATGCCGGGGACCTCGTGGAGGTACTCCTGCGGGATGGTCAGCCGTCCGGCGAAGCCGCGCGTCCAGCCGTCGACCATGGCCAGCGAAAAGATCCAGGCGAGCGAAGCCAGGTAGCCGGCGGCGAGCGCGCGGCGCCACGGCAGGTGGACGGCCAGGGCGGGGCCGTGCAGCACCACCGCGACCGCGACGAGCACGGCGAACAGCGAGCCCGGGCCGGCGTGCGGCAGCCAGTCGGCGAACAACGGCGGCGCGGACACGAAGATGATCACGCCGGAGTGCGGCCGGTTGTAGTAGAGGCCGACCGCGGCGGCCGCGGCGACGAGCACCACCGCCGCGGCGACCGCGACGAGGTCGGCGCGGCGGCCGGAGACCGGGGCTTCGGGTTCGCGGGCAGGCGGCTCGGCGAGCCGGGCTGCCGGTTTCGGCTCGCTCATCGCCGTCCACCCTAGGCCCGCGGCGGCCGATCCGCGCCTTCGGAACGGGAGCCGTAACGACGCGGTAAGAACTCGCCGGACGTCATGATTCGGTAAGCGCCACAAGGGTTCTACGGCCGCCGAAGCGGACTTACGGTCGGCGCCGTGACTGAATCGGAAGTGGACGTCGTCCTGCCCTGCCTCGACGAAGCGCGCGCCCTCCCCGGCGTGCTGGCCGGCCTGCCGCCCGGCTACCGCGCGATCGTGGTCGACAACGGTTCGGCCGACGGCTCGCCCGAAGTGGCGGCCGCACTCGGCGCGAAGGTCGTCCACGAACCGCGCCGCGGCTACGGCGCGGCCGTGCACACCGGGCTGGAAGCCGCCACCGCGGACATCGTGTGCTTCGCCGACGCCGACGGGTCACTGGACCTCGCCGACCTGCCGCGGCTGGTGGCGGCGGTCGAAAGCGGCGCGGACCTGGCCGTCGGACGCCGGGTGCCCACCGGTCCCGGGGTGTGGCCGTGGCACGCGCGGGCGGGCAACGTCGTGCTCGCGCTGCTGTTGCGCGGCCGCGGGCTGCCGGTGCGGGACATCGCGCCCCTGCGCGCGGCGGACCGGCGCGCGCTGCTCGGCCTGCGCGTCGCCGACCGGGCGTTCGGCTACCCCCTGGAGCTGCTGATCAAGGCGCAGCGCGCCGGCTGGCGGGTCCGCGAGTTCGACGTCCGCTACGGCGAGCGTGCCAAGGGCACGAAGTCGAAGGTGTCCGGGTCGGTGCGGGGGACGCTGCGCGCGGTCCGCGACTTCGGGCGGGTGCTGGCCCGATGACGCGCCCGTTCGTCCTGCTCGTCGTGACCAAGGCACCGGTCGCGGGCCTCGCCAAGACCCGGCTCTGCCCACCCGCCACGCCGGCTCAGGCGGCCGAGATCGCCGCGGCCGCGCTGCTCGACACGCTCGACGCCGTCTGCGCGGTGCCCGGCGCCTTGCCCGTCGTCGCGATGACCGGCGATCTCGGTGCGGCCGCCCGGCCGGTCGAAATCGGCATGGCGCTCCGCCACGTCACCACGATCCCGCAGCGTGGGCCCGATTTCGGCGTCCGGCTGGCGAACGCCCACGCCGACGCCGCCGCGGTGCACGCGGGCCTGCCGATCCTCCAGATCGGCATGGACACCCCGCAGGTCACGCCGGAACTCCTCGCCGCGGCGGCCGCACCGGTCCGGGACGGCGGCCACGACTCGGTGCTCGGGCCGGCCGTGGACGGCGGCTGGTGGGCGCTGGGGCTCGCCGAACCACGCCACGCCGAGGTCCTCGCGGACGTCCCGATGTCCCGCGACGACACCGGCATCCGGACGCTGCGGGCGCTCGTCGCGTGCGGGCTCCGGCCGAGCGGGACGGCCCGGCTGTCCGATGTGGACACCATGGCGGACGCCCGCTCGGTGGCGGCGGCGTGCCCGGGTGGCCGGTTCGCCCGTGCCGTCGCGGCCGTCGGCGGACAGGCGGTGGCGTCATGACGGCCATGATGAGCACCGGCCACGAGTTCGACCGCGGCCTGCTCGGCCACCACTGCTGGCTCGAGCTGGCGAGCGGCGAGCGGATCGAGCTGCCGGTGAAGCGGTGGACCGAACCGTCCGACGGCGACGACGTCCTGCTCGACGCGTGCTCCGGCCCGACCGTCGACCTCGGGTGCGGGCCCGGCAGGCTCACCGCGGCGCTGGCCGGGCGCGGCGTCGTCGCGCTGGGCGTGGACAGCTCGCGCACGGCCGTCGCACTGACCCGGCGGCGCGGCGGGAGTGCGTTGCAGCGCAACATCTTCGACCACCTGCCCGGCGAAGGCCGGTGGCGCCACGCCCTGCTCGCGGACGGCAACATCGGCATCGGCGGCGACCCGGCCACGTTGCTGCGGCGCACCGCGCGCTTGATCGCCCCCGGCGGTGACGTCCTCGTCGAGCTGGAGCCACCCGGCCGGGGTCTCCGGCACGAACGCGTCCGGCTCCGGCCCGGCCGCGCCGACGTCGCCTGGTTCACCTGGGCGTGGGTCGGCGTCGACGCGATCGCCGAAGTCGCCGTGCGCGCCGGGTTGCGCGTCGACTGGACCACCCGGCGTGGGCACCGCTGGTTCGCGCGGTTGGAGCGGGCGTGAAACTCCCGATTCCGGCGGAAGGACAGTTCCGCGCCCCGGCGCACCACGAGCGCGTGACGTCGAAGATCGGCCTGGCGCTCGCGATCACGTTCACGACGTGCTTCGTGACGGGGTTGCTCAGCCACCTGATCCAGCACCCGCCCGGGTGGTTCTCCTGGCCCAGCCGCCCGGTCGGGCTCTACCGCGTCACGCAGGGCCTGCACGTGATCGCGGGCGTGGCGTCGATCCCGCTGCTGCTGGCCAAGCTGTGGAGCGTCTACCCGAAGCTGTTCGGCCGGCCGCTCGTCCGTTCGCTGCCGCACGCCCTGGAGCGGCTGTCGATCCTGGTGCTGTCCGGTGCGGCGTTCTTCGAGCTGACGACCGGGCTGCTGAACGTCGCGCAGAACTACCCGTGGGGCTTCTACTTCCCGCAGGTGCACTACGCGGTCGCGTGGCTGGCGATCGGCTCGATCCTGGTGCACGTCGCGGTGAAACTGCCGATCATCCGCCGCGCCCTGAGCCGGACGACCGTCGAGGAGCCGCCGGCGAAGGGGTTGTCGCGACGAGGGTTCCTGATGACCACCGGGCTGGCGGCCGGCGTCGCGGTCGTGGCCACCGCGGGCGCGACGGTCCCGTTCCTGCGCGGGGTATCCGGGCTGTCCTGGAAGACCGGCAAGGGCACGCAGGGCCTCCCGGTGAACCGCACGGCGGCCGCCGCGGGCGTCACGTGGTCGCCGGCCTGGCGCTTGTCGGTGGTGACCCCGCGCGGCACGACGACGTTCTCGCTCGACGAGCTGCGCGCCCTGCCGCAGACGACGGCGGAACTGCCGATCGCGTGCGTGGAGGGCTGGAGCCAGTCGGCCATCTGGCGCGGGATTTCGCTGCCCACGCTGTTGAAGGCCGTCGGCGCGGCACCGGGCACCGCGCTCCGGGTGTCCTCTTCGGAGCGCGGCGGGCTGTACGGCGTCAGCGTGCTGCCCGGCGAGCACACGGCCGACGAGCTGACGCTGCTGGCCCTCGAGCTGAACGGCGAGGTCCTCGCCCCCGACCACGGCTTCCCCTGCCGGATCATCGCCCCGAACCGGCCCGGCGTGCTGCAGACGAAGTGGGTCACGAAGCTGGAGGCGCTGTGAAGGCCGTCCGTGTGCTCCTCGCGCTGCCGGGGCTGGCGGCGCTGGCGTGGGGCGTGGTGCTGTTCGCCGAGTACGCCCTGCCCCTGCGCCCCGACGTCTACGGCACCCTGAGCTGGCTCGTCGGCGGCCCAATAGTCAACGACGCGGTCATCGCCCCGCTGACAGCGATCCTCGGCATCGTCCTGTCCCGCCGCCTGCCACCCCGCTGGCGAACCCCCGTCATGGCCGGGACGGTCATCACCGCCACCCTGGCGATCCTCGCGTTCCCGCTGCTCTGGCGCCCGTACGGAACCCCGCCCATGCCCGGCCTCCACGACACCAACCCCACCCCCGGCCTGGCCTTCACGGTGGCAGCGGTCTGGCTGGCAGTGGTCCTAACCGCCCTAACCCGCCGTGTCGTCCCCCCAATCACGAGTGATGCCCCTCCAATCACGCGAGATTCCCCTCCAGTCACGCGAGATGCCCCTCCAATCACGCCAGATACGCCCCCAATCACACGAGATACGCCCCCAGTCACGCCAACCGACCGCCCGGGCACGCCAACCGACCCTCCAGGCACGCAACCCGACCGCCCCGGCACCCCGGCCGACCCTCCAGGTACCTGACCAACAAATGCGGCCACGCGCGACCGGCATCGAGTGCCTGGTCGCGCGTGGCCTTGTGGGTCCGGCCCCGGAAGCGGGGGTCGAGCCGAAGTTGGTCTCGGCCGCACCAAGGCAGCCGAGCGTCTGGAATCAGTTGGGCTGGACGGGCTGGCCGCCGAACGTCACCTCGACCGTGCGGTTGTCGGAGAGCGTGAACGTCGCCTTCTCGTCCGGGGCCCGGGTGCGGACCGCCGCGACCAGCGTGTCGGCCGAGTCGATCGGGCGGTCGTCGATCTTGGTGACGACGTCGCCCGCCTTCAGGCCGGCCTTCTCCGCCGGGCTGCCCGGCTTGATCGCACCCAGCTCGGCGCCGCCCTGCGGGGCGTCCTTGACCTCCGCGCCGATGTACGTCTGCACCGCCTGGCCGGTCTTGATGATCGTGTCCGCGGTGCGGCGGGCCTGGTCGATCGGGATGGCGAAGCCGATGCCGACGTTGCCGCCTTCCGAACCGCCGCCCTGGCCGCCGCCCGACTGCGGGCTGTAGATCGCGGAGTTGATGCCGATGACCTGGCCGGCCATGTTCGCCAGCGGGCCACCCGAGTTGCCCGGGTTGATCGCCGCGTCCGTCTGGACCGCGTCCATCACCGTGGTCTGGTCGCCGCTGCTGCCGCCGGCGCGCACCGGCCGGTGGAGCGAGCTGACGATGCCCGAGGTGACCGTGCCGGCCAGCTCGAACGGCGAACCGATGGCGACCACCGACTGCCCGACCCGCAGGTCGTCGGACCGGCCGAGCTCCACCGGCGTCAGGTTGCCGACGCCGTTGACCTTGACGACGGCGATGTCGGTCGTCGGGTCGCGGCCGACGATCTTGGCGGCGGCCTTCTTGCCGTCCTGGAACACCGCCTGGATCTGCCCGCCGTTCGCGCCGACCTCGACGACGTGGTTGTTCGTCAGGATGTAGCCGTCGGTGCTGATCACGAACCCGGAGCCTTCGCCGGCCCCCTGCGCACCGCTGACCTGCAGCTCGACCACGCTCGGCGACAGCTTCTGCGCGACGGCCTCGACCGAGCCGGCGGGCGCGTTGCCCGTTTGCTGGGCCGGCTTCGGCGCGTCGAGCGCGTTGCTGGCCGGGCCGGACGACCCGCCGGTGAAGTACCCGACCGTGCCGCCCGCGATGCCGCCGACCAGCAGCGCGACCAGCGCGACACCGGCGAGCAGCTTCCCGCCGGACCGCTTCGGCTCCGGCGCGGCGGCCACGGCGTAGCCGGACGTGCCGGGCTGCCCGTACGGGTTCGGCGGCGGGTAGACGCTCTGCGGGTTCTGGCCGGACGGCATTTGCGAGCCCGAGGCGGACCACGGGTTCGCGGACTGCCCGTACGCCGGATCGGCCCCGGTCACCGCGTGGTACGACGGCTCGGAGTACTGCGGCGCACCGCCGGACTCGGGCTTGGCCTGCTCACCGTACGGGTTCCCCGCCCAACCGCCCTGGGCCGGCTGCTGGCCGGTCTCGGGGTGCCTCGGCGCCGCGGGGTCGTGTGCGCTGGGGTCGTTCTCGGTCATGTCCTCACCTTGCGCGATGGTCCTGAGAGGTTCCTGAGCCGAACCTGTGCATCGCAGATGAGTATGGCCGGATCAGCCCGCCGCGCGGAGCCGTTCCGCGATCTGCTCCGGCGTCGCGTCGTTGATCCACACCGCCATGCCCGACTCGGACCCCGCCAGGTACTTCAGCTTGTCCTTCGCGCGCAGCACGGAGAACAGCTCCAGGTGGAGCCAGCCGAGCTCGCGGTCGCGGCGCACCGGCGCCTGGTGCCACGCCGCGATGTAGGGCAGCGGCCGGTCGTACAGCGCGTCGCAGCGGCGCAGCACGTCGAGGTAGACGTCGGCGAAGTCGTCACGCTCGGCGTCGGTCAGCGCGGGGATGTCCGCGACCTGCCGGTGCGGCACGACGTGCACCTCGACCGGCCAGCGGGCCGCCGGCGGCACGTACGCCGTCCAGTGCTCGCCGGACACGACGACGCGCGCGCCGGACTTCTGCTCCGCGGCCAGCACGTCACCGAGCACCGGGCGCCCGTTTTCGGCCTGGTAGGCGCGGGCGACGTCGAGCATCCGCTCGGTCTTCGGCGTGACGAACGGGTAGCCGTAGATCTGCCCGTGCGGGTGCGACAGCGTGACGCCGATTTCCTCGCCGCGGTTCTCGAACGGGAAGACCTGTTCCACCCCGGGCACTTCGGACAGCGCGGCGGTGCGGTCGGCCCACGCGTCCACCACGGCCCGCACCTGCTTCGAGCTCAGCCGCGAGAAAGCGCCGTCGTGGTCGCTGGTGAAGCAGACGACCTCGCAGCGGCCGCGTCCCGGCTGCACCGGCACCAGCCCGAGGCCGTCCACAGTGGACGGCTCGCCGACGACGTCCTCGGCGAAGGACGGGAACCGGTTCTCGAAGACGACGACGTCGTAGTCGCTTTCGGGGATCTCGCTCGGTTTGCCGGGCTTGCTCGGGCACAGCGGGCAGAGGTCCGCCGGCGGCTTGTACGTCCGCGTCTGCCGGTGCGCGGCCATGGCCACCCACTCGCCGGTCAGCGGGTCCCGCCGGATCTCCGACGCGGCCGAAACCGGTGGCAGGTCGCGGGTGTCCTCGGCGACGCGGCCGGGTGCGCCGGGCTGGTCGAAGTAGATGATCTCCCGGCCGTCGGCCAGGTGTCGTACGGTTCGCTTCACGCTTCTTCGGCCTCGACCGTCTCCGCCGTTTCGGCGATCATGAGTTCCCCTGCCCTTTCGGCGAGTATTTCCTTGGCCTCGTCGGGAATCCCGTCATCGGTGACGACGACGTCGGCCTCGTCCAGGTCGGCGATCGTCGAGATCCCGACGGTGCCCCACTTCGTGTGGTCGGCGAGCACGACGAGCTTGCGCCCGGCCTCGACCAGCGCGCGGTCGGTTTCGCTCTCGGTGAGGTTCGGCGTGGTGAACCCCGGCCCCTCGGCCATCCCGTGCACGCCGAGGAAGACCGCGTCCAGGTGCAGCGACCGCAGGCTGTGCACGGCGACCGGCCCGACCAGCGCGTCCGACGGCGTCCGCACGCCGCCGGTGAGCACGACGGTGCGGTCCGGCTGCGTCGACCCGCGGAGCACGTCGGCGACCTGGATCGAGTTCGTCACGATGGTGAGCCCGGGGATGGCGTCGAGCGCCCGCGCCAGCGTCCACGTGGTGGTGCCGGCGGAGATGCCGATCGCGGTGCCGGGCCGGACCAGCGTCGCGGCGAGCTCGGCGATGGCTTCCTTCTGCGCCCGCTGACGCACGGACTTGGCCTCGAACCCGGGCTCGTCGGTGCTCTTGCCGACGACCGAAGTGGCGCCGCCGTACACCTTCTCGACCAGCCCGCGCCCGGCGAGGACGTCGAGGTCGCGGCGCACCGTCATGTCGGACACGCCCAGCCTGGTCACGAGGTCACTGACCCGGACCGCCCCGGTCCGGCGTGCCTCTTCCAGGATCACCGCCTGTCGCTGACGCGCCAGCACCGTTCAACTCCGTCCCGTCCGGCCAACTACACAAAATCCTACACGATTCAACACGGAATCCGCTGACCGGAGCCGGGTGAACTTCGAAACACCAGGTCACGACGCGGGGAGCAGGTGGGGTATCACGCCCCAGCCGAACAACACCACCACCGGGGTCGCCAGCGCAACCTGCCACGCTCGCGACAGCGCGTCCGCGGTGACGAGCGCGGCGTACGCGTAGGAAGCCGCGGCCACGACGAAGAACACCACGACGTTCGGCAGGTCGACCACCGTGGACACCAGCGCGAAGAAGACCAGCGGCCCGCCCAGCGCGACGGGCCAGGCCGGCCGGACGCGCCCCACCGCCATGATCGCCCACGCGAGCAGCGCCACACCGAACACCAGGAGCGGCACCGCGATGATGCCGACGAGCAGGCAGCCGGGGCCGTCACACAGGCGCCACGGCACCACCTGCGGGACCAGCGCCGCCAGCACCGCGGCGGCCGCGGCGACCAGGCACCGGCGGATCAGTTCAGCACCCAACACGCGCCGATCCTGGCCGATGCCGCCGCCGACGTCCCGGAAACGCCGGAATCAGCCGGGCGCCCCCGGCAGCCGGATCGTCATCAACGCGCCGCCCTCGGGTGCCCGCGAGGCGTACACCGCCCCGCCGTGCCGCTCGGCAGCGTGTTTCACGATCGCGAGCCCGAGGCCCGAGCCCGGCAGCGTCCGCGCCTCCGACGAGCGGTAGAAGCGGTCGAACACCTTGGGCAGGTCTTCTTCCGCGATGCCCGGCCCGGCGTCCGCGACCTCGACGACGGCGGTCCCGTCGCCGAGCGGGTACAGCCGCACCCAGACCGTCGCGTCCGGCGGCGAGAACTTCACCGCGTTGTCGAGGAGGTTCAGCACCGCCCGCTCGAGCGAGCTGTTGTCACCGGTGAGCACCCACGGCTGCAGCGAGACGTCGAAGTTGATCTCGCCCGCGCGCCGCCGCGCCCGGTCGAGCGCGCGCTCGACGACGTCCAGCAGCTCGACGCGTTCGAAGCGCTCACGCGGCTCGTCCTGCCGGGCGAGCTCGACCAGGTCGCCGATGAGTTGCGTCAGCTCGTCGAGCTGGCCGCTGATGTCCGCGACGATGTCGACGCGGTCCTCGTCCCGCAGCGGCGGCGCGCCCGGCTTGCTGGCGGCCAGCAGCAGCTCGAGGTTGGTGCGCAGCGACGTCAACGGCGTCCGGAGCTCGTGGCCGGCGTCGGCGACCAGCTGGCGCTGGCGTTCCTGCGAGTCCGCGACCGTGCCGAGCATGGTGTTGAAGGTCTGGGTCAGGCGCGCCAGCTCGTCGTCGCCGCTGACCGGGATCGGCCGCAGGTCGCCGGTCCTGGCGACGCGCTCGGCGGCCGACGTGAGCCGGTCGACCGGGCGCAGGCCGGCGCGCGCGACCGCGGTGCCCGCCGCGGCGGCGACCAGGATGCCGGCGCCGCCGATCAGGAACAGCACCAGGGCGAGCTCGTTCAGCGTGCGCTTGGTCGGGCCCATGGACTGGGCCAGCACGATGGCCTCGCCGTGCCCGTTCGGCAGCGCGACCACGCGGCTGTCGGAGCGGAAGTCCGTGCGCAGCGACTCCGTCGAGTCCCCGTTCGCGACGGCCAGCTCGTCCTGCCCGAACGGCGGCGGCGAGCTCGACAGCGGGTACGTCATCACAGCGTGCTGGACGTCGGGCGCCGCGTTGAGCTGCCCGATCTGCAGGTCGGCGCTGGCCAGGAAGGCGCCGGGGACCTGCCGCAGCTCGGTCTGCACCTGCGGCGAGTCGGCCGCCGCGTGCGCGCGCGCCAGCAAGCTGTCGTCGAGCTGCTGGTAGAGGTTGTTGCGCACGACCATGTAGGCGCCGATCGACACCAGCGCGACGGCGCCGGCGACACAGGCGGCGGCGAGCAGCGTCACCCGGCCGCGCAGCGAGAACCGGCGGGCTCCCCAGCGCGTGCCGCGAGGATCGCCGGGTTCGGTCACGGCGGGGTTTCCCTCAGGACGTACCCCACTCCCCGCACCGTGTGGATCAGCCTCGGTTCCCCCTCGGCTTCCGTCTTGCGGCGCAAGTAGCCGACGTAGACCTCCAACGCGTTGCCCGACGTCGGGAAGTCGTAACCCCATACTTCCTCCAGGATCCGGCCACGCGTGAGGACGTGCTTCGGGTAGGAAAGGAACAGTTCCAGCAGGGCGAACTCGGTCCTGGTCAGACTGATCTCGCGGCCACCGCGGCGGACCTCCCGGGTGCCCGGGTCGAGGGTCAGGTCCGCGAAGGACAGCACCTCCGAGGCCTGGCCGGCCTGGCCCTCCGGGATGGCGCGGCGCAGCAGCGCGCGCAGCCGGGCGAGCAGCTCCTCGAGCGCGAAGGGTTTCGGCAGGTAGTCGTCGGCGCCGGCGTCCAGCCCGGACACCCGGTCGGAAACGGTGTCGCGGGCGGTGAGCACGAGGATCGGCAGGTCGTCGCCGGTGCTGCGCAGGCGGCGGGCGACCTCCAGGCCGTCGAGCCGGGGCATCATGACGTCCAGGACCATCGCGTCCGGCCGGTCGGCGATGATCGCCTCCAGGGCCTGCGCACCGTCACTGGCCAGCTGGACCTGGTAACCGTTGAACTCCAGGGACCGCCGGAGCGACTCACGGACGGCGCGGTCGTCGTCCACCACAAGGATGCGCATGGCGCTAGTTTTACGCAGCGTGCTGAGACCCGCCTAAGAACACACGCAGAACTCACAAAGGATTTGTCACTCCGGACCGCGCGCGACCGGCGCGTTCCAGCGCCGCCAGAGCGCGACCATCCGGATCGAAACCACGACAGCGGCGGCGACGACGGTCACCGGCCCGCCCGGAAGTTGCACAGCGTGACCAACGGCGACGAGCGCCGAGCCGGCCAGCGCGGCCACGGCGTAGATCTCCTTCCGCAGGACGAGCGGGATTTCCCGGAGCAGCAGATCGCGCACGGCCCCACCGCCGATGCCGGTGGTCATCCCGATCAGACACGCGGCGTAGACCGTGGCGCCGGCGTTGAGCGCGATGGTCGTCCCGGCGGTGGCGAAGACGCCGAGCCCGAGCGCGTCCGCGAGCAGAACGCCCCGCCGCAGCCGCGCGACCTGCGGGTGGAAGACGAAGACGGCCAGGGCGGTCCCGGCGCAGACGGCGAGGTAGGGCCAGTTCCGCAGCGTCGTGGGCGGGTGGATGCCGAGCAGGACGTCCCGGATGACACCACCACCGAGCGCGGTGGTGAGCCCGACCACGACGACACCGAAGACGTCGAGCCGCGCCCGCACCGCGGCGAGCGCCCCGGACGCGGCGAAGGCGACGAGCCCGACGAACTCCAGCGCCGTGAGCAGCATCTACTGGTCGAGAAGGCCACCGCGGTAGGCCAGCAGCGCGGCCTGCACCCGGTTGGCGGCACCGATCTTCGAGAGCACGGCGGAGACGTACCCCTTGACGGTGGCTTCGGAGAGGTGGAGCCGCCCGCCGATCTCGGCGTTGGACAGTCCCTGGCCGATCAGGGCGACGACCTCGCGTTCCCGTTCGGACAGCGAGGCGAGCAGCTTCCGGGCGGGCTGAGCGGCACGTTGTTCGTCCCGGTGCGACTGAACCATCCGCGCGGCAACACCCGGGTCGAGCACGGCACCCCCGCGCGCGAGGTCCCGGACGGCCCTGAGCAGCGCGGCCGGGTCGATGTCCTTGAGGAGGAACCCGTTGGCCCCGAGCCGCAGGGCAAGGCTGACGTATTCGTCGATGTCGAAGGTGGTCAGCATGGCCACGGTGGGCGGATCGGGCAGGGCGAGGATGGCCCTGAGGGCCCGGATGCCGTCGTCGGGAGCCCGCATCTTGATGTCGAGAAGGGCCACGTCGGGGTGGTAGCGCCGGGCAACCTCCACGGCGGATCTGCCATCGCTCGCCTCGCCCACGATCTCGATGTCCTGGGCCCCGGACATCATCGCGCGCAACCCCGAGCGCACCAGTTCCTCGTCGTCGGCGAACATGAGCTTGATCAACGAAGCCCTCCGCAACAGCCGGTGGAGGCGGCTCCCCGCATCCCGTTAACGAAGGTTACCTACTGTTGTTCAGCAGTTCGAAACCAGACACGACCAGGTGAGGCACTGGTCCGTCCAGGTCAGGTCGGGTGAGCCGTCCGGCTGGGTGTATCCAGGCTGTCGGCTTCGCGTGAGAACCACTCACCTGGGTGACGACGACCGTCGGGTTGCTCCATCCGTGCCCCTGCACTCGTACGTCGTCCGGGCAAGCTAAGCTGGCGTCGGCTGTAGCAGGCCCTCGTAGCTCAGGGGATAGAGCACCGCTCTCCTAAAGCGGGTGTCGCAGGTTCGAATCCTGCCGGGGGCACCGTTTTCCGGTCATGAGTTTCTCCGACAGCGTCGCTCGCGAGCCGGTGAGTGCGCTCCTTCAAGTCGTCTTCGATGCGCTACCGCGCCGGGCGACGTGCGCGATCGGTCCGCCGGCGCGCTGCGGTGTCGAGCAGGTTGGCCACCGTCCGACGGACTGTGCCGGGGGTGGCCGGAGCGGTGTCACCGCGGTAGCGGCGCAACAGTTCCGTCCGCACCCGCGCTCCCTCGCCCCGCAGGGCAGATACGAGGAGCCGATCCTTTTCGGCAGCCGGCAGGTCGTGCACCCAAGCGGCGAGGTCATCGGGATCTTCAGCGGTGTCCGCGAGCGGCGGAGATGCCTGGGCCGCGACGGCGAGGAGGTCGTCGTCGAGGCGGAGGAAGTCGGCCAGGGCTCGCTGTGCCGCAGTGAGCGTGTCCAAACCGGCCGGAACCGGCGGTTCGGGTTCGTCGTCGGCTTCGCGGTCGAAAGCGTCCTCGTCGCGTTCCCAAGCGCCGTAAGCCGCCAGCCACGCGAGGTAGAGCGGCCGGAGGTCGCCGGCGGCGAGTTCGGCCCGGACTCCGACGATCGCCGACAGCAAGTTCTCGGGCTCTTCGTCGAAGTCGGACTCACCGGCGTCGTCTTCGCTCGCGAAGTCGAGGACGACGAACTCGCCGGTGACCCAGGCGCTCGTTTCCCCGGCGCAGTAGTCCTCGACGACTTCCGGATCGAGCAGGTCGGACGGCAGGCGGAACATCACCCGGTGGCTACCCCAGTTCGCCACGTACAGGTGCGCGTCGTAATAGCGCTCCATCAGGTGGCGCGGGTCACCCTTGAAGTCGCCCCAGTGGTACTCGTTCACGAAGCTGGTGGCGTTGATCATCGCCCGGGTGGACAAGGACCGGACCGCGGCTTGCTCGTCATCGTCCAGTGGCCGGTCGATCGCCAGGAACTCGTAGTACTGGTACTCGCTCACAGCTCTTCCCGTTCGCTCGCGCGGCAATCCAGATGCCCGGTGACGGCGACCAACCCGACCTGCCCGGTTCCGTCTGTGGCGAACTCGATGAATCCGGGTTCGACCAGGTCGACGGCTGCGCGGTCCCAGGCGCTCGTCGCCACGACCCGTCACCGGCCGATCAGCCGCTTCGGCAAACGACGTGTCACGAGAGAGCAGAATAGTCAGGCCTCGAGCCGAGGTCGCAAGCCGAGTGAACACCTCGAAGCGCTCCCTCCGGACAAGGCGAACCTCGATACCGACCTGGCCGCTCACACGATCCGCCGCATGGTGGAGGACTCACGATCGACTGGTGGGAACGCAGCGTTGACCAGTAGTGCGGCTTAACGGCGACGCTTCTTGCCCTTGCCGCTCCGAGACCGGGCCAACCCGCCCAACGGATGCCCCTGGCGGCTCGGCCCGAACTGCTCGAACACCTCGGCCAGCTCCGCGAGCCCCACCTGGTCCGGGTGGCCCGAACCGAGGATCGCTTCCCGCAGACCCGCGAGCTCGCCTCCGGACACCGCGCTCAGCACTCCCTCCGGCCCGGCCGACTCCAGCAGGACCAGGAACTGCTCGGTCATGGCGAGGAGGCGTTCCCGGTCGTCGACTTCGCCGAGGTCCAGTTCGCCGCGGTCGATCAGCGCTTGGGTCGCGATCGGGCCGAGGGCCGGGTCGGTGCGCATGTCGCGTAGCACCGCGTCGCCGTCCGGAAGGGCATCGACGAGGACCGCGAACATGTCCGATGCCCGGGTGCGGAACGGGCTTTCGCGGATGGCGTCCAGCAAAAGCGACAGGTCCCCACCATGTGCGGCCAGCCAACCGGAGATCTCCGCCGCGGCCGTCTCCGCGGTGTAGTGGTCCACGAGCGCGCCCAGCATCGGGGCCGGGGCCGCGGCCACGAGATCACCCACCCGAGGCGCCACCCGGCCCTCCCGCAGCAGCCGCCCCCTGACCGCGCGGACGCCCAGGGGCGTGAGGGTGATCAGGTCGACCGACGAGGCGTCGAGCGCGACCCGCAGCCGGTCCCGCACGTCCGGCGGGAGCTCGGGATTCTCTGCCAGATCACTGCTGTACATCGGGTCGGGCCGCCCCGTGGTCAGCTCGACCGCGCCGAATTCGGCCAGCTTGCCGAGCAACCGGCGGAACTCCAGGGCGAGACCGTTCCGCCACACCGGCTCGGCCGGCGGTTGCAGATCGAAGTAGGTGTGCTCGGCACAGGCCAGCCAGACGGTTTCGGCGAGCCGGACGACCGGAACCGGCTCCGGCAGGCCGTAGATCGTGTTGAGCACGTCCGGCAGCACGACGTCCAGGCTGTCGTCGAGCAGCTCCGTGTAGCCCGGCCCCCAGCCACTTCCCTTGACCAGCAGGCCGCGCCCGGGGAGTGCGTCGAACGCCGCCGTCCACAGCGCGAGGGCGTCCTTCAGCAGCGGTGCCGCCTTCGCCACGCGCACCAGCCTGCCCTTGACCACCCGCACGATCCGGGTGCGCTTCGCGAGTTCGAAAACGATGGCGAGGTGGGGCAGATCCGCACTGCTGCGGACCTGCTGCGGTTCGCCGCCGAGATCCCATTCGAACTCGTCGGCGGTACCCAGCAGCGACACCAGCTCGCGGGCGTCGGCCAGCTTCAGGTTTCCGGTGGTCGTCAACGCGCGGCCGTCGCCCACCCAGCCGGCGAACTTCCGCAGCTGGGTCACGAGCGACGAGGCTTCGGCCGTGTCCGCCAGCTCCGCGTCGGCCGGCAGCGACACCGCCGGCTGCGCAAAAGCGCGTTCGGGTTGCTCGGTGAGCTGCCTGGCGACGAGTTCGTCCAGGAGCTCGGCGTCATAACCGTGCCGCCCCTCGCGTACCTCGGCGAAGAACGCGTTCAACGCCTCGTGGTCCGAGGGGTCGATCCCCTTCCGGGCGGCCGTCATCACCCAGTACTTGGCGACGCCGAAATTGCGCTCGTCGGCCATCGCGGCCGGGAACCCCTCCGTCGCCGCGGCGACCGCGGCCTCGAGCTCCGCCGGCGGGTCGCCCATGGGGCCCGCCAGCCCGGCCTCGTGGAGATAGCGGAGGAACAGCCGCAGCGTTCCGGGCACGAGGACGGCCTCGCCGGCGGTGGCCGACAAGGTGCGCGGCACGTACGACAACAGGAATTCCCGGACCAGCGCGGCCGTCCAGTGAGTCAGCCGCCCGTCGACCGAGGTGTGCCGGAACTGGAGTGCCGAAACCACGGCGTACGGGTCGACCTCATGGCCCTGCTCAGCAGCCCACTTCGTGAAGCGCCGGACCAGGAGGTCCTGCCCCGTTTCGTAGCCCTCGTGGTCGGCTTGGTCGTAGTAGGTGCGCACCCGGTCCCCTCTGGTCGCCTACCGGCACCGTAGCGACAGGAGCCGGGCCCCTCACAACCGATCCGCCCACCGGGCCCCGTAGACCAGCCCCGGCGTGAGGTGGCGGAACCGCAGGTGTACCTCCCCCGCCGCGTCCACCTGCAGCGTCCGGCCGCGGTACCGAGGGTCCGCGACGTCCCGCTCGAACGCTCCATCCAACGACAGCACCTCCGAAGGCCCCTCCTTCCCGAACCGCACCCGGAGGTCGAACACCTCGCACCGGTGCCGCGGCACGTACACCATCTGCGACGCCAGCCCACAAGGGAACACCGCCGCGAACTCCCACGGCTCGCCGCGGGACAGCGGCCGAGGCAGCTCCACCGTTGCCGGGGAAAGCGTTCCTCCGTACAGCACCGAACCCCCGTCCAAGGACAAAGCCAGGTCGAACGACCGGACGCCGTCCTGGTCGGCCACCACCCGGTGCTGCTCGAACACGCACGACTCCTCGAGCACCAGCGCCAGCGTCAACGACAAGATGTGCCAGTAGCCCGGTGCAGGCACCGGCGACAACGCCAGCTCCGCCAGCAGCTCGATCGCCTCGTCCACCCGGCGCCGGACCGTTCGGGGGTCGCGTTCGACACGCTCAGCCGCCCAGCGGACCCGGTCCTGGTACAGCGGCTGGCGGGCCTCCGGCGAGATCGCGAAGGCCGCCAGTGCCGCCAGGCGGAGGTCCTCCGGCAGCTGCGAAGCCAACTCCGACAGCCGGTCGGAAACCTTCGTCCGGATCATCACCATTCCGTCGGACTCCGACACCGCGCAGGCCGCCCGCAACGACGGCCCCACCCGGTCCGAGAGCCTGCTGGCCTGCAGACCCCTTCCCTTCCGCAGCGTCTTCAGCTCCGCTACCAGCTCAGCGCGCCCCACGGTCTTCTCCTTCAGTGCGTTTCCATGGCAACCCCCTTGCGGACCCCCTTTTGGACAGGGTGCGGTCGGCCGGTGGACGGGAAGTGGACAGAACGTGCATCACCGAGGCGATCAACGCCGTCCCCATGCGGACGCCGTCGCGGCCCCAGTAGGCGCGGAACGTCCCGATGCGGCCGAGCGCGTCCTCGTCCGCGTCGCCCATGCCGAACGTCACGACCCGGGGACAGCAGGACCAGGACGGGTCCGTCAACGCGGCGAACGCGAACGGCCACGTCACCGGGTCCGTCGGCTGGCCGTCGGACAGGAGGAACACCAGCGGGCGGTGCACGACCAAGCGGTGGCGCTTCAGGACAGCCACGTCGCGGTCGATCGTGGAACGCAGGAACGTGAACAGCGGACCGAAGTTGGTGCCCGCTGACCGGCCCGGTTCGGGCAGCTGGGCCAGGTCGTCCATCGGGAGCAGGGACTGGACCACCTGCGGCCGCTCCCCGAACCCCACCACGCTGCAGAACACGCGGCCGGCCACCGACGCGTCCGCGTGGACGGCGCCGCGGAACTCGCGCAGCCCGGTGTTCAGCTCGTCGATGTGGTCGGTCATCGAAAGCGAGACATCGCAGGCCACGTAGCACGGCAACACGTCGGACCCCATACCGGTTTCTCCTTCACACCCCAGGTTGACCGGCGGAGTCTGCCGAGCCCGCGTGCACCGAAAGTGGAAGAAATGCGGATTTCCGAAACCCGGACGGCCGATTGCGCGACATCGAAAGTGGACAGCAAGCTGACGCCGGGGAGGCCGCGTGGAGTTTCGGATGCTCGGCCCGCTGGAGGCGTGGCACGACGGCGCGCCGGTGCCGCTGGGCGACCAGCAGCAGCGGTTCGTCCTCGTCGTGCTGCTCCTGCACGCGAACAAGCCCGTCACGCCCGCGCGGCTCGCCGAGATCGTCTGGGCCGACCGCGAAGCCAAGCCCACCCTGGTGCGCAGCTACATCAAGCGGCTGCGGGACGTCGTCGGGGACGCGACCATCGAAACCACCCCGACCGGCTACCTGCTGCGGATCGGCGACGACCAGCTCGACACCGTGCGGTTCGACCGGCTCCGCGCCGAGGCCGCGGACGTCCGCGGCGGCGACCCGCGGCGGGCGATCGCGCTGCTGCGTGAGGCCGTCGGCCTGTGGCGGGGGAAGTTCCTCGAAGACATCGACATCGACCGCGTCGGCGGGCCCGGGGTGATCTCGCCGGACGAGAGCTACCCCGATGTCGTCGGTGACCTGGCCGAACTCGAGCTCGAAGCCGGCGACCACCGGTCCGCGCGCGACCGGCTGCGGCCGCTCGTCCAGGCCGATCCGGCCAGCCAGAAGCACGCCGAACTCCTGATGCGCGCGTTGCTCGCCGGCGGCGACCGGGTGGCCGCCCTGCGCGTCTACCACGGCACGCGCGACGCCCTCGCCGCCCTGCGCATGGCGCCCGGGCCGGTGCTGCGGAAGCTCGCCGCGCGGGCCGAACAGGGCGATCCGCCCAGCTCGCTGCCGTCGCGGCCCGGCGGGTTCACCGGCCGGGCCGCGGAAATCGCCATGATCGAGGCGGCCGCCGCGGCCGGGCGGCGGGCCGTCTGGGTCAGCGGCGCGCCCGGTGCCGGCAAGTCCGGCCTGGCCGTCGAGGCGGCCCACCGGCTGCGCGACCGGTTCCCCGACGGCCAGCTCCTCGCCCGCCTCAACGGGTTCACCCCCGGCGTCGACGCGGTCGACGTCGGGGACGCCCTGACCGAGCTGCTGGTCGAACTCGGCGTGCCCGCCGAGCAGGTCCCGGCCACCGTGGGCCGGAAAGTCACGCTCTACCAGGCGACGCTCTGGGGCACCCGCACGCTCGTCGTGCTGGACAACGCCGCGTCGCCGGAACAGGTCCGGCCGCTGCTGCCCGAAGCGGACGGTTGCCTGGCCGTCGTCACCAGCAGGCGGATGGGCGACGCCGACACCGGCGAGCACATCCGGCTCTCGCCGCTGCCGCCCGCGGAGGCGGCCGAGCTGTTCCACGCGCTCGCCGGGCCGGCGCGGCTGCGGGGCCGCGCGGCCGACGTCGCCGCGGTGGTCCGGCGGTGCGGCTCCCTGCCGATGCCCATCCGCGTCGCCGCCGCGCTGTTCCGGCGGCACGACCGGTGGCCGCTGGAGCACCTCCTCCGCCTGCTCGACGAAAAGGGCCAGGCCGACGCCAACGCCGCCGTCCGCGTGTCCTACCAGCAGCTCGGCGCGCCGCAGCGCGTCATGTTCCGGCTGCTCGGCAGCCTGCCGGGGCCGGACGTCGACGTCGTGGGCGGTGCGGCGCTGGCCGGCTGCGACGTCGCCGAGGCGCGGTCGCTGCTCGACGAGCTCCACGAGGTCAGCCTCCTCGAGGAGGCCGCGCCCGAGCGGTACCAGATGCTCGACCCGCTCAAGGAGTTCGCCGCGGACGTGCCGGCGCCCGGGCAGGCGATGGTCCGGCTGCTCGACTTCTACCTGGTGACGCTGGCGGCCGCGGTCGGCGCCGCGTACCCGTTCGACCGCGCTCAGCTGCCCTCGACGACGGACCGGTCCTGCGCGGTGACGCCGGTCTTCGCCGACGCCGACGCCGGGCTGCGGTGGATCGTCGCCGAACGCGACAACCTCGTGGCCGCCATCCGCTACGCCGCCGGGCACGCGCTGCCCGAGCACACCTGGCGGCTGGCCGTGCTGCTGTGGCGGTACTTCAACACGACGAACCAGTTCGAGGACTGGATCGGCACGCTCGAGCTCGCCTGGCGGACCGTCTCCGCCGACCCGGGCAACGACTACGGCCAGGCGCACGTCCTGCTGCGGCTGGCCACCGCACACGACCGGCGCGGGCAGCTCGCCGAAGCGCTGGAACTCGCCGCCCAGGCCCTGCCCAAGTGGCGCCGCCTCGGCGACCCGCGCGGCGAAGCGGCGACGCTGTGCGCGCTCGCCATCCCGACCATGGAACTGGGCCGGCACGACCAGGCGATGGCCCACCTCGAAGCCGCGCTGGCCAAGTACGAGCAGACCGAAGACCGGCGGGGCGAGGCCCACGCGCTGGGCATGCTGGGGTACCTCAACGATCTCCACGGCAACCTCGAAGTGGCGCGGCGGCAACACGAGTCCGCAGCGCGGATGCTGCGGCAGATCGGCCACGTCCAGGGCGTGGCACACACGCTCAACAACCTCGGCTCGGTGCAGGAAAAGCTCGGCCTGCTCACCGAAGCGCTGACCAGCTACACGGACGCGCACGCGCACGCCGCCCAGGTCGGCGACCGCTGCGTCGAGGCCTACGCGCTGAACAACATCGGGAACGTGCACCGGCAGCGCGGCCGGTACGCCGAGGCCGTCCGTTACCACGACAAGGCCAGGGAGGTGGCGGCGAACGTGCCGGACGCCGACCTGCGCGCCCAGCTGTACCTCGACCGCGGCGCGACGGCGCTCGCCCGTGGCGCCCGCGGGGAAGCGCTCACCGCCTGCCGATCCGCGCTGGATCTCGCCGACGGCAACGGGAACCGGGCCTACTGTGCCCGGGCGCACCGCGGCGTCGCGGAGACGCTGCACGCGATGGGCGACCACGAAAGCGCCGTCACCCACTGGGCCGCGGCCGAGGCCGGGTTCGACGCGCTCGAGCTGCCGGAGGCCGGCGAGGTACGCGAAGAACGTTCGGCGCTGGAGTGCGCCTGCGGCCCACGATGAGCCGTGAGCGGCGGGCTGCCGCCGCCCACGGCCGGTCGTTCAGCCGTGCCAGGGGTTGCCTTCGGTGGTCGGGGTCGGCGTCGGGGTGACGACCGGGGCGGCCGGCGTCCCGCCGTCGTCGTCCGCGTACGCGGAGGTGGAGCCGATCACCGGCAGGGCCGCGAACGCGCAGATCGCGAGCACCGGGCCACCGATTTTGGCCAGCTTTTTGAACATGACGAATCCTCCTCGCCGAACGGTTATTTCCGAGCGCTTCGGAGAATTTCCGCGCCCACCACCGAGGATTCGCGTCACCGCATTCAGCTACAAGGGGTTTCCTGTTTCATAAACGAACAGGAAACAGCGAGCGCGCCGGCCAGGAGCACGCCGGCGGCCACGACCAGCGCGATCGACGTCGTCGCGGAAGCCGGCAGCGCGCCCAGGATCGCCACCCCGAGGGCCGCGCCGGTCTGCCGGGACGCGTTCAACGCCCCGCCCGCGACGCCGGTCAGCTCGGGTGGGGCCGCCGCGACCACCGCCGTCAGCAGTGCCGGGATCGCCAGCGAAACCCCGAAGCCCAGCATGGCCAGCGCGACCACCGACAGGACCGCCGACGTCGAGCACGCCTGGACGAGCGTGCCCGCGGACATCAGGGAAAAGCCGCCGACCGCCGGGACGCGGGGGCCGATCCTGGCCACCAGACGGCCGGTGAAAACGGGGTTGAAGGCCGTCGGAATCGTCAGCGGGAGGAAGGCCAGCCCGGTCGCCGACGGTGGATAGCCGCGGGATTCCTGGAAATAGATCGAGAGCACGAACAGCACCCCGGACAACCCGAAGTTCGCGATCGCACCCGCGGCCAGGCGCAGCGGGAACGCGCGGGTGCGGAACAGGCGGGCCGGGAGCATCGCCTCCGGGTGACGCTGGGAGCGCACGAACACCGCGGCCGCGACGGCGGAGAGCGGCAACGCGCCCCACGACTTCTCGATCAGCGCATACGTCAATGCCGACAAAGCGACCACCGCCGACAGCTGGCCCACGACGTCGATCCGGCCGGGCCGCGCCGGCACCGTGGGAGCCGACCGCGACAGGACCCAGGCGATCGCGGCCACCGGGACGTTGACCACGAAGATCGCCCGCCAGCCGAACGCCTCCGTCAGGAGACCACCCAGCACCGGGCCCGCGACCAGGCCGGTTCCGCTCACCGCGGCCCACATCCCCATCGCCTTGGCGCGTGCGGACGGCACGGGGTAGGCCGCCGCGATCAGCGACAGCGACGACGGGACCAGCAGTGCTCCCGCGACGCCGAGCAGGGCCCGGAGCGCGATCAGCAACGGTGTCGAAAATGACAATGCCGACAAACCGGACAGTGTCGCGAAGGCGATCAGACCCAGGGAAAACACCCGGCGGGCGCCGAAACGGTCCGACCACGCGCCCGCCGTCAGCAGGAACGCCGCGAACGTCAGCGTGTAGCCGTTGGAAATCCATTGCTGCGCCGGCAAAGAGGGCGAAAAGGCCGGAAGCGCGACCGTGACGATCGTCGTGTCCAGCATGACCAGGAAGTAGCCCAGCGAAAGGCCGGTGAGGAGTCTTGCCACCCCGAAAGCCTGGACGCTCGGTGACAACGGCGGAAGCAGGCAGTTACGATGGCGGCCATCGGGAACTCCGATGGGGGATGCCATGGAACTGCGCCACCTGCGCACCTTCCGCGTCGTCGCGCGGACGCTCAACTTCACCCGCGCCGCCGCCGAGCTGCACTACGCGCAGTCCAGCGTCACCGAGCAGATCCAGGCCCTGGAAGCGGAACTCGGCTCGAAGCTCTTCGACCGCACCACCAGGCGGCTCACGCTCACCGGCGCCGGGGAACGGCTCGTCGGGTACGCCGACCAGGTGCTCGAACTCGTCGAGGAAGCCAGGGCCGCCGTCGACGAGGAGCGCGGTGACCCCGAGGGCGACCTGACCATCGGCGCCCTCGAAACACTGTGCGCGCAACGCATCCCCGCCCTCTTCGGCGCGTACCGGACGCGGTGGCCGCGCGTGCGGATCACGCTCCGGGAAGGCAGCCGCGGCGAGCTCTACCAGGCGGTGCGACAGTCCGAAATGGACGTTTGCTTCACCTTCGGCGCCCCGCCGGCCGACCCGGCGCTCGCCAGCGCGACCCTGGGCACCGAACCACTCGTCGTCATCGTCCCACCGGGACACCCGTTGGCGAGCAAGGAAGAAATCCGGCCCGGCGACCTCGACGGCGTCGGATTCCTCGCGACGCCGAACGGCTGCGGCTTCCGGGAGATGCTGGACCGGATCGACGGGCCCGTCGTCGAGGCCGAGGTCGGCAGCCTCGCCGCCCTCGCGCGGTGCGTGGCCGCCGGCCTGGGGTGCGGGATCGTGCCCGCCCTGGTCGCCTGCGAAGGCGCGGTCGCCGTTCCCCTGGCCGGCGCGGCCACCGACGTCACCATGACGTGGCGGCGGCGCGACGAACGGAAGCCGAACGTCGCCGCGCTGCTCGCCACCGCCTACGCGTTGTCCGGCAATGACAGCCCGAAGCCCGCGGTGGTCCGGCGGGCGATGACAACGGCTTGACCTGGTTGCCGCCTTCTCAAACGGCCGCCGATGTGCAAGGCTGCCGAACAGCCCGACAACGTTGTCACCTGGGAGGTGCGCGCCCCATGGGGTCGCCAAGCAGACAACTGATCGCCGCGGCGGCCGTGGGGCTCGTGGTCGCCGCCACGACCCAGGCCACCGCGCACGCCGCCGCGCCGGTCGATCCGGTGAGCCTGGTCAACCCGTTCGTCGGCACGCAGAACTTCGGGAACACCTTCCCCGGTGCCAGTGCGCCGTTCGGGATGGTGCAGGTCAGCCCGGACACCGGCGGGCAGGGCGGCTACGACTACCTGCAGAACTCGATCCACGGCTTCAGCCAGACACACCTGTCCGGCGTCGGCTGCGGCGTGATGGGCGAGCTGCCGATCATGCCGACGACCGGCGCTGTGGACAACGTTGACAAGAACGCCTACCGGTCCGAATACGGCCACGACGACGAGCACGCCGAGCCCGGCTACTACCGCGTCGGCCTCAAGAAGTACGGCATCGACGCCGAGCTGACGGCGACCGCGCGCACCGGGTGGCAGCGCTACACGTTCCCGTCGACCGGGCAGGCGAACGTCCTGTTCAACACCGGCCAGGCCAACCAGTCCGTCAAGGACTCCGAGATCCACGTCGTCGGCGACCGGACGCTCGAAGGGCGGGTCAAAGCCGGCGGCTTCTGCGCCGGCCACGACGAGCACACCGTCTACTTCACGGCGACCTTCGACCGGCCGTTCAGCTCGTTCGGCACCTGGCGCGGCTCGACGCGCACGCCGGGCGGCCGCGACGCCGCGGGCACCGGCGGCAACGGCGCCTGGGCGAGCTTCGACGCGACCACCGACCACGACGTCGTGCTCAAGGTCGGCCTGTCCTACACCGGGCTCGACGGCGCGCGGAAGAACCTCGCCGCCGAAACCAGGGACTACGACTTCGACGCCACCCGCGCGGCACTGCACCAGCAGTGGGCCGACCGGCTCGGCGCGATCAAGATCGCCGGCGGCACGACCGAGCGGCAGACGGCGTTCTACACCGCGCTCTACCACGCGCAGCTGCACCCGAACCTGGCCGGCGACACCGACGGCGCGTACACCGGCTTCGACGGCAAGGTGCACACGGCGAGCGGCTACACGCCGTACCAGAACTTCTCGCTCTGGGACACCTACCGGCCGCAGAACCAGCTGCTGGAGCTGCTGGAACCGCAGGTCGCGCGGGACGTCGCCCTGTCGGTCGTCGCGATCGGCCGTGACGGTGGGTGGCTGCCGCGGTGGGCGCTGGCCGAGAGCGAAACGAACATCATGACCGGCGACCCGGTGACGCCGTTCCTCGTCGAGGCGTGGTCGAAGGGCCTGCTCGCCGGGCACGAGGAAGAGGCGTACGCGCTGCTGAAGAAGAACGCGACGAGCACGCCGCCCGCCGATTCGCCGTACAACGGCCGCTCCGGCGTCAACTACTACAACGAGCGCGGCTACATCCCGAGCGGGCTGACGCTCGGCACGGACTGCGCGGCCAAGGGCGGCGACAACGACTGCGCGCACCCGGCGTCGGCGACCATGGAGTACGCCGCGGCGGACGCGTCGCTCGCGCTGATGGCCCGCGGGCTCGGCCACGGCGCCGACGCGCGGATGTTCGCCGACCGCGGCCAGTGGTACCGCAACCTGTGGGACTCCTCGATCGGCCAGTTCCGCCCGCGTACCACGGAGGGCACGTTCGTCACGCCGTACAACCCGGTCGACGCCGGCCACCAGTTCCACGAAGGCGGCGCCTACCAGTACCAGTGGCTCGTGCCGCAGGACCCGGCCGGGCTCGTGTCCCTGATGGGCGGCCGGACGGCGACCGAGCAACGCCTGGACTCCTTCTTCTCCTACGGCAACCTCTTGAAGGACCCCGCGGGGACCGCGCGGAAGGACTGGATCGCCAGCCCGTACGACTACTACGGCAAGGCGACGTACAACCCGAACAACGAGCCCGACCTGCTCGCGCCCTACATGTACAACTGGGTCGGCGCGCCGGCGAAGACGGCGACCGTCGTCCGCGCGGCGATGACGTTGTTCACGACCGGCCCCGACGGCATGACCGGCAACGACGACCTCGGCACCATGTCGGCCTGGTACGTCTTCTCGTCGCTCGGCCTGTACCCGACGATGAGCGGCGCGAACTTCCTCGCGCTGTCGAGCCCGCAGTTCGAGTCGGCGACCGTCCGGATCGGACAGTACGGCTCGGCGCAGGGCGGGACCCTGACGGTGTCGGCGCCGGGCGCGAGCGACGCGAACCGCTACATCCAGAGCGTGTCGCTCAACGGCCGGGACGTCCGGCAGACGTCCCTGGACTGGGCGGCACTGGCGCACGGCGGGACGCTTTCGCACAAGCTCGGCTCCCGGCCGTCTTCGTGGGGAACGTCCGTTTCCGCGGCGCCGCCTTCGGTGAACAACGCGGCGGGCGACCCGCGGCGGCACGTCGACGCTTCGTTGCGGCAGACGTCCGTGGTGATCCCGGCCGGCGCCGCCCAGCAGGTGCACCTCGACCTGGACGTGGTGGCGCAGCACCCGGGGCTGCAGCCGGTGACGGTTTCGGTCACGTCGCCGTGGAAAGCGCAGGTCCAGCCGTTGCTCGTGATCCGGTCCGGACGGCTGCCGGTGCAGAAGTCCGTGCCGATCACGCTGAACGTGCCGGCGGGCGCGGCCGTGGGGACGTACCCGGTGCGGGTCGCGGTGTCCGGCCTCGGTGCCAACACCGTGACCCGCTCGGCGAGCGTCGAGGTCCGGACGCCGTCGGCGTGCGTGTCGCCGGGTACGCACTGCGCGGTGGACCTCACCCGCGACCGCAACCACGACGGAACGGCAACCGTGGCCTCCTCGTCGGAAGGCAACTTCGACGGCGGCGGCTGGAGCTACGACGCCGCCCTGCTCCCACCGGCGGGCCCGGTGGCTTGGGACGGCGTCACGTACGCGGCTCCGGACCCTTCGGGGACGTCGCTCAACTTCGTCGAGGCTCGTGGGCAGTCGCTCCTGCTTCCGGCGGGTCGGTACTCGGCTTTGAAGCTGGCCGGGGCGTCGCACAACGGCCCGGTGTCGACGACGGTGACCGCGCACTACACCGACGGGACGAGCGCCGATCTGGCGTTGACGTTCGGCGACTGGGCCGGGTCCGGGAGCCCGGTGGTGCTCGAGATGCCGCACCGGATCAAGGCGGGGAGCGGGGTCGATGGGCCGCCGGTGCGGTTGTTCGGTCTTTCGGCGGGGTTGGACGGCGGGAAGACCGTGCAGTCGGTGAGCCTGCCGAACGATCCGCGGGTGGAGATCTACGCGCTCACCCTGACTTGAACACACTGAGCTGTCGACTGCTACCGTACGTAGCATGCTAATTGACATGTCAATTAGCATGCTGCCGACCGCGAAACACTCGTCGCCTTCGCGAATACGCGAGGTGGCACCCTGATCCTCGGCCGCTAGGGTGGCTCGATGTCGGTCGCGCACATGGCGGCCATGACGCAAGGCAGCTTCGTCCGAGTCGGCGACGGGGACCGCAGGCTCACCGGTTACGAAGTCCAGCTTTCCTGGCGAACCGCGGGCAACCGCGCGACGACGAAGCTCCCGTGCCCGGTACCGGCGTCGCCGACGCCGCCCGTATGCCTTCGGCGAGCTCGATGACATCGCGGCGCTGCGGCGGGCCAAAGCACCGGTCGTCGCCGAAAGCGGCGCTGTCGTCGCCAGCGTGGGCGTTCCCCCAGTTGATGTTGACCTTCGTCCACTACCCGACCGCGGAAGGCGCGAACACGGAAACCGGCGAACGCTTCGTGGACAACGTCGTGGCCGAGGGGCCGATCCCGGTGATGGTCCGAGATGCGCTACTGGCCGTCCGGAAGAACATGACACGACGATCGGTCGTGCGCGGGGCCGGCCGTGCCGACATCTGGCAGTATCCCGAGGCCGCCCTCCGTGAAGCCATCGTCAACGCGCTCGTCCACCGTGATCTCTCACCCGCCGCGCGAGGCACCCAGGTGCAGGTCGAGATGTATCCCGATCGGCTCACCGTCCGGAATCCCGGCGGCTTGTTCGGGCCGGTGACCGAAGAGCGGTTGGGTGAGGAAGGCGTTTCCTCGGCACGGAACGCAAGCCTGCTCCGGCTGCTGGAAGACGTGCCGTGGCCAGGAGTGTCAACGGCGTTTGCGAGAACCGCGGCTCCGGGATCCGGACGATGATCAATGCCCTTCGGGCGGCGCGCATGAGCCTGCCGGAGTTCAAAAACCGCGTGAGCTCGTTCAGTGTCACCTTTCCCAACCACACGCTTCTCGCGGAAGAGACCGTCGACTGGCTCAACTCGCTGGGCGAGCACGGCCTTTCGGAAAGCCAGTGCGTCGGCCTCGCGATCCTCCGGGAAGGCGGCCATCTCGACAACCAGACCTACCGGACGCCAGACCCGCGTCGACTCCCGCGTGGCGACCCAAGAACTCGGCGACCTGATTGCGCGGGAGCTGGTGGTGCAGACCGGCAATCGGCGCTGGGCACGCTATCGGCTCGCACCATCCGCGCTGCCTGCGGCCGGCGCGACCTCGGGTGTCAGTGCGCGTCGGGCGGATCGCCGCCGCGAAATCCTGGACGCCTTGGCGGAAGGCGAACGTTCTCGTGTCGAGCTGGCCGCAGCCACCGGCCTCACCGGCCAAACCGTGGCGCACTGGCTTCGCATCCTCCGCAGCGAAGGCCTTGTGGAAGCAACGGAGGAGAAGGTGCGGAACCCGGGCACCCGATATCGCCGGACCGGCAAGATCGCGCTGGGTGAAGACGGCGAAGCCTGAAATTCACCCGCGGACCTCGGGCGCCTGTGGCGGCCGGTCCAGCTTGCGGAACTCGACCCACTGGCGGCTGGTCTCCTCCCAGACGACCTGGTGCCGGGCGAAGAGCTCCTCGAGCCGTCCGCGGCTGAGCTCCGCCTCGGGTGTCGTGACGATGTAGTAGTCCAACTCGTCGCGGAGGCGGTTGAAGCGGTACCGCGTCTCCGTCATCAGCACCCAGCGCGAACGCCAGTTGAAGAACGTCTCGAGCCCGCCGAGCACCGTCACCAGCGCCACCATCGGCAGGGCGATCGACGCCCGGGCCGGGATCTCCGGGATGCCGAGCACCACCGTCGACGCCGCCGTGAGCAGGAGGGCGCTCACCCGCACGATCGACGCGCGGCGGCGGAACTGGCTCTTGCGGCTGTCCACCCATTCCATGTCGGCCGAGAGGAGGTCCCGGAACGCCAGCAGGGAGTCACGCAGTGAGCGGTCCGGATCCCGGCCGGCGACTTCGAGCAACCCGCGTTCGGAATCGACAGCGCGGCCTGGCGCCGGGCGTTTGAACGGCATCGGGCCAGGGTCGTGGAATCTCAGCACCCCGGCAAGGCCGTCAAGCGACGATCCGGGGCTCGGCCGCCAGCCGCGACAGGACGTGCGTCAGCCGGCGGGCCGCGACCTCCCACTCCTCCAGTGCGCTTCCCCGCCCGAGCGCCGCCGTGCGCAACGACCTGCGCAGCTCCGGGTCCGCGTACCAGCGGTGCAGGGCGTCCGCGAGCACGAACGGGTCGTCCGGCTCGACGAGCAGGCCCGGCATCTCGCCGTCGGCGTCGACGCCCAGTGCGTCGTACACCCCGCCCACCTCGGTGGCCAGCACCGGGATGCCCCTGGCCAGCGCCTGGGCCACGAACATGCCGGACGTCGCCGCGCGGGCCGGGAGCACCAGCAGGTCCGCCGCGTTGTAGGCCGCGCCGAGGTCGACCGCGTCGCCGGCGAGGGTGATGCGGTTGCCGAGGCCGAGGCGCTCGATCGACCAGCCGAGCTCGTCGACGAACGCCCGGTCCGCCTCCAGCGAGCCGGCGAACACGCACGACAGCGCCAGGTGGTCGACCTCGCCGAGGGCCTGGACCAGCACGTCGTGGCCGTTGCGGCGGGTCACGTCCCCCACGCAGAGCAGGCGGGACACGCCGTCCGCGCCCGCCGCCAGCGGGGCCGCGTCCGTGCCGGGCTTGGCGACGTACACCCGGCCCGGGTCCAGGTCGTGGCGGTCGATCAGCAGCCGGGCGAGCCACGGGCTGGTCGCGACGACCATCCCGGCCATCCGCAGCGTCTCGCGCTCGCACGCGTCCAGCTCCGCGGCGTGCGCGGGGGCCAACCCCGGCTCGTCGGCCAGGGCCTGGTGGACCAGCACGGCCAGGCGCAGCCGCCGCGCGTGCGGGACGACGATCTCGGGCACGCCGGAAGCGATCATGCCGTCGAGCAGCACGACCGTCCGGTCCGGCAGCGCGGCGAGCGACCGCGCCAATCTGCGTCTCGACGTCGCGTCGGGCTCCGGCCAGTCGCCGGCGATCGGCAGCTCCAGCACCGGCTGGCCGACGGCGGGCAGGTTCTGGCACATCCGCTTGTCGTAGGTGTCGCTGCCCGGCGGCGCGGCCGGGAGGATGAACACCATCGGGTCGGCGGGCCTCATCGCGCGCGCCGGGGCGAGGCGGTGGGTACGGGCACAGCTACCTCCAGCGTGGGTCGACGGCGGTGACGGCTCATACGTCACACGCACCCCAAGCCGGGACGGTTCAGCTCTGCGCGTCAATCATCCAGATGCCGTTCACCTGGACCATGGTGAAGGTGTCGTTCTCGCCCTGGGCCCCGTCGTAGGTGACGTGCGCCGTGACCCGGCCGGGCCCGACCTCCTTGACGTTGGTCGCCTGCACCGAGCGGTATTGGCTCCAGAAGCTCTTGTACCTGTCGTACGTCTGGTTGCGCGACGCCTTGAACTTGTCCGTGAGCAGGTTCCACGCCGCCTGCGGATTACCCGGGAGCAGCGAGTAGTAGTCGCTGAGGGCCTGGGCCGCCGTCTTCGACGAGGACACCGTCGAAACCGTCGGCGACGTCGCCGGGGTCGAGGGCGCCGACGTCGGTGCCGGAGAAGACGACGGTGTCGACGCCGGGGGCGGCGTCACGGATGCCGAGGCCGACGGCGTCTGCGACGGCGGGGCGGCGACGTTGTCCTGCGGTGGCTTCTCCCGCCCGATCAGCAGGATCACCACGACGACCGCCACGCACAGCAACGCCGCGCCCGCCCCGACGGCGATCAGGCCCTTGCGCGCGCCCGGCGATACCGCCGTGACCTCGCCCGCGGGCACGGCGACCGCGGCCGGCACGACCGGCACCGCCGCGGGCGCGGTTTCGGGCACCGTCGCCGCGAGCACCGACTCGCCGGGCTCCTCGCCCGGCAGCAGCGCCAGCAGCTCCTGCTCGACCTCGTCCATCGACGGGCGCTCGGCCGGCTCGGTGGCGAGCATCCGCAGCAGCAGCGGCGTCAGCCTGCCCGTCTTCTCCGGCGGCACGATCTCCCCGCTGGACGCCTTGTAGAGCAACGCGATCGGGTTGTCGGCGGTGCCGTAGGGCGACTGCCCCTCGACGGCGGCGTACAGCGTGGCGCCGAGCGAGAAGACGTCGGCCGCGAAGTCCACGTCCTCACCGCGGGCCACTTCGGGCGCGAGGTACGCGGGCGTGCCGGCGATCTCGCCGGTCGCCGTCAGCTTGACGTCACCGATCGCGCGCGAGATGCCGAAGTCGGTGATCTTGGCCGTGCCGTCCTCGGCGACCAGGATGTTGGCCGGCTTCACGTCGCGGTGCACGACCCCGGCGCGGTGCGCGCCCGCCAGCGCCGAGCTGATCTGCGCGCCGACGCGGATGGCTTCGTCCACCGTGGCCGGCTTCTCGCCCAGCACGACGGCCAAACTCTTCGACGGCAGGTACTCCATCACCAGCCACGGCCGGTCCTCCTCCTCGAGGACGGCGAACACGGTGATCGCGTGGGAATGCTGTAGCCGGGCGGCGATCCGCGCCTCGCGCATCGCGCGGTTCTTCGCCTCTTGCGTGCGTTGCTCGTCGTGGTCGTGCGGCAGCAGGAGTTCCTTGATCGCCACGGTCCGGTCGAGCTTTTCGTCCTGGGCCCGCCACACCGTGCCCATCGCGCCGCCGCCGACCGGCTCGAGCAGCCGGTACCGATCGCGGATCCGGCGACTTTCCACGAGCATCCACCATTCTCCGAAGTGGCCCACGAGATCCGGTCAGCATGCCAGGCTGGGCGGCCGACCGGTACCAACGTAACCGAAAACCTTGCGCGGACAGCGCAAACCAGCGCTGTGGCGCCGCCCACGGTGTACCCCGGAATCCTAACGAACAACCCCGTACGCGCGATCAAGTGCGTCCACGATCTCCTTGCGCAGCCCGGCGCCGACGGCGATCGTCGCCGCGGAACCGACCGTGTGCTCGCTGCCGTCGCGGTCGACGACGGCGCCACCGGCCTCGCGCACGAGGAGCACGCCGGCCATGGTGTCCCAGGGATTGTTGGACAGGATCAGTGCGGCGTCGAGCTTTCCGTCCGCCACCCAGGCGAGGTCGATGGCCGCCGTGCCGAGCATCCGGATCTTCTGCGCCCGCGCGCCGAGGTCCGCGAGGAGCAGCAGCCGCGCGCGGTTCTTCTCCTCGGCGAGCTCGCCGATCGCGAAGTCCCCGACGGCGATCATCGCGTCGGACATCTCGGTCGCGGTGGACGCGCCGATGCGCTCTCCGTTCGCGAAGGCGCCTTCGCCGCGCGTGGCGGTGTACGTGACGCCGAGGTACGGCAGCGCGATCGCGGCGACCGTGCTGTGTTCGCCGTCCACCAGCGCCAGGGAAATCCCGCAGAGTGGAATTCCGCGGGCGAAGTTCGCGGTCCCGTCGATGGGGTCGAGCGCCCACCACCGGCCGCCGCCGTCCCCGCTGCGGCCGCGCTCTTCACCGAGGATCCCGATCTCCGGCGTCTCGGCGGCGAGGAACTCCCGCAGCGCGTCCTCGACCGCGGTGTCGACGTCGGTCACCAGGTCGCGATCGCCTTTCGCGGAAACGGAAAAAGCCGGGCGCGACCTGACGATCTCCGTCGCCTTCGCCACGGCCTCGCGCGCGACGTCCAGTAGTGCGGCATGCTCGGTCATGCCACCAACCTAGTGAAGGGCCGCGCGCATGACCGATCTGTTCCCGCTCGCCACCACCGCCGACGAGCAGGAGCGGCGGGCGTCGGTCGCGGTGCTGCCGATCGGCAGCTTCGAGCAGCACGGCGCGCACCTCCCCCTGGCCACCGACACGGTGATCGCGGCCACCCTCGCCCGCGCGGTGGCCGCGGCGTACCCGGTGCTCCACCTGCCGCCGGTCACGATCTCGTGCTCACACGAACACGCGGGGTGGGCGGGGACGGTGAGCATTTCGGCGCGCACGCTGCACGCCGTAGTCACCGACGTCGCCGCGTCGCTGAAAGCGTCCGGCGTGAACCGGCTCGTGCTGGTCAACGGGCACGGCGGCAACTACGTACTGTCCAATGTGGTCCAGGAGGCGGCGGGCGCGATGGCGCTGTTCCCGGGCGTCGCGGACTGGCAGGCGGCGCACACCGCGGCCGGCCTGCGGACGTCGCTCGACGACGACATGCACGCGGGCGAGCTGGAGACGTCGATCCTGCTGCACGCCCACCCGCACCTGGTCCGCCCCGGACACGAACAGGCCGACCACGTCACCGACCGGGAGCACCTGCTGACGCTGGGCCTGCGGGCGTACACGGAGTCGGGCGTGGTCGGCCGTCCGTCGCTGGCGAGCGCGGCGAAGGGGCACGTCGTGCTGGACACGCTGGTCCAGCGCTTCGCCGGCGTGCTCGAGGTACTAGGCGCCTGAGAAGGCCTGGTCCAGGTGCGGCAGCAGGTGGGCCATCCGCTCGGCCTTCGTCCGCAGGTACCGCAGGTTCTCCGGATTCGGCGGAACCAGCAACGGGACCTGCTCGCTGATCCGGATTCCGTAGCGCGTGAGCTGTTCGACCTTCTTCGGGTTGTTGGACAGCAGCCGCACCGAGCGGATGCCGAGGTCGGTCAGGATGCCCGCCGCCGCGTGGTAGTCGCGGGCGTCGACCGGCAGGCCCTGCGCCACGTTCGCGTCGACCGTGTCCAGGCCCTCGTCCTGCTGCAGGCGCATCGCCTCGAGCTTCGCCAGCAGGCCGATGCCGCGACCCTCGTGGCCCTGGACGTACACCAGCACGCCCGAGCCCTCCTCGACGATCCGGTCCAGGGCCGCCGCCAGCTGGTCGCCGCATTCGCAGTGCGTCGAGCCGAAGACGTCGCCGGTCAGGCATTCGCTGTGCACCCGGGTCAGTGCGCCGAGCGGGGACACCTCGCCGAACACCAGCGCGACCTGCTCGGTGCCGGTGCGGTCGAGGTAGCCGACCGCGCGGAACGTCCCGTGCCGGGTCGGCAGCCGGGTCTCGACCACCCGCTCGACCACGGCCCGGCGCGGGAGATCCCCCACGAGATCGCTTGCTGTCATCGTCTCCACCTCTCTAAACCGCGGCTTTCACGTGAGGTCGTGCGGCGCTTTCACGTGAAAGCACCGTCCGGCGCACCCCAGCGACGCTCCGGACGAGCAGGACACCGGCACCCGGCAGGCTCGCGACCAGCGTGAGCACGCCGTAGACCACGGCGACGGTGACACCTTGGGCGGCCCCCAGACCGGCCGCGCCGAAGAGCAGGGCGCAGACGCCCTCGCGCGGGCCGAAGCCGCCGACGTTCAGGGGGAGGCCCATCGCGAGCAGCGCGAGGACCAGCAGGGGCACGAGCTGCCCCACCGGCGCGTCGACCCCGGCGACGCGGGCGGCGACGACGAACAGCGCGAGGTGCCCGGCCAGGGTCGCCACCGACAGGAAGCCGACGCTCGGCCAGGTCTCCCTGGTCAGCAGGCCCAGCCGGACGTCGGCGAGGCCGGCGGCGAAGCCGCGGCGCCACTTGGACCCGCTGTGGATCCAGCGCCCGCCGAGCACCCGGCCCACGACCAGCGCGGCGACGGCGGCGAGCACGACGACCACCCCGGCCACCACGACGACCTCGCGGAAGGCCGCGGGCACGACCGACGGCGACGCCAGCACGACGGCGACCGCGGACGCGATCAGCACGACCTGGCCGGCGGTGCGCTCCAGGACGACGGCCCGCACGCCGCGCGGCACGTCACCGCTGTCGCGGCCGTGCTGCACCGCGCGGTGGACGTCGCCGAGGACGCCCGCGGGCAGCACGCCGTTGAGGAACAGCGCGCGGTAGTAGCCGGTGACGGCGGTGCCCAGCGAAAGCCGCAGGCCGAGCCGGGTGGCGACGATCTGCCAGCGGCCCGCGCTGAACACCGTCGTCGCCAAGCCGATGACCAGGGCGGCGAGCACGCCGGGGGCGCTGATCCGGCCGAGCCCGTCGAGGAAGGCGGCACTGCCGAGCTGCCAGACGAGGACCGCGAGGATGCCGGCCGCGCCGAGGATCCGCAGCCAGGCCAGTGCGCGCTTCACGCCGCCGCCTCCAGGCTCGGCGGCAGGACCAGCAGGTCGGCGTGGTGGATCACCGCGTGCAGCTCGCCCGCCGCCGCCTGCTCGAGCCGTCGCCGCAGGTAGACGTCGGCGACCGGGCGCAGGTGGGGCAGCTGCTCGACGGCGGCGCCGACCCAGCCTTCGAGCCACTGCCGCTGCAGTTCCGCCTGGTCCGGGCCGAGCCGCCAGGCGGTCTCGGCACGGCGGACCGTGGCGCCGAGCCGGCGGAACTCGGCCGCGGCGACGTCCACCGCGTTCGGGCCGAGCAGCCGGCGGCCGTCTTCGGTGACCCGCCGCTGGTGCGCGTTGAACGCGGCGGCGATGGCCGGGTCGATCGGGTCGGCGGGCGAGAGCTCCACCCTGCCGGTCACCGAGAGCATCAGCAGCGCCACGCACCCGGCCTCGGCGATCGACGTGGCCAGTGCCGTGATCTCGGCCCTGGTCAGCAGGTCGAGCAGAGCGGACGCGGTGACCAGCGACGTCCCGGCGAGGTCCTCGGCGCGCAGCGCGGTGATGTCGCGCTGCTCGGCGACGGCGGTGACCGGGCTGCCGTCGAGCGCGGACCCCGGGAGGCTCCCCTGCGCGCGGGAGAGCAGTTCGGTGTCGTGGTCGTGCAGGATCCAGCGCTGGGTACCGGCCAGGCGGGCGGCCAGCCAGCGGCCGAGCGAGCCGGTGCCGCAGCCGAGGTCGCGGATGACGACCTCCTCGCCGGCCGGCAGGTGGTCCTGCAGCGGGTCGAGGAGTCCCGTGGCGCGGGCCGCGGCGTCCGCGGGTTCGCGCAGGTAGAGCCAGTCCGGCTCGAATTCACTCATGCCGCCGCCTCCTGCCGGAGAAGAATGTCGGCGATCCGGCGGGCGGTGTCGTCCCAGCCGGTCAGGGTCTCGCGGCGCAGCTTCGCCGACGCGCGCAACCGCGTCCGCAGCGCCGGCTCGGTGAGCCAGCGGCGCAGGGCCGCCCCGAGTGCCTCGGCGTCGTCGCCGGGCACGAGCATCCCCGGCACCGAGCCGTCCGGGGCGACGCCGACCGTGTCGGGCAGCGCGTCGACGTCGGTGGTCAGCACCGGCACGCCGCGGGCGAGGGCCTCGGTGACCACCATGCCGAAGGTCTCGGCGCGCGAAGGCAGCACCAGCAGGTCGGCGGTGTGGTAGGTCGCCTCGAGCGCCCGGCCGGTGCGCGGGCCGGTGAGCTTGAAGCGGTCGCCGAGCCGGTGCTCGCGCAGCCGCTCGACGTACTTGGTCTCGCGCCGGATGCCGCCGACGCATTCGCAGGTCCAGCGTAGGTCGGCGACCGTTTCGAGGGCCTGAGCCAGCACGCCCTGGCCCTTGCGCGGGGTCACGTTGGCGACGCAGACCAGCCGGGACATCCCGTCGGTGCCGACGGCCAGCGGCGCCGGGTCGACGCCCGGCGTCACCGAGTGCACGCGGTGCGGGGCCAGGCCGTGGTGGCCGATCAGCCGGCGCGCGGCCCACTCGCTGGTCGCGACGACCGAGCCGACCGCCCGCAGCGTCTCGCGTTCGAGCGCGTCGAGCTCGGCGGCGAGCGCGGGCGGCAGGCCGGTCTCGTCGGCCAGCGGCAGGTGCACCAGCACCGACACCGACAGCCGCCGCGCCTGCGGGACGACGACCTCGGGCACCCCGCAGGCGACCAGGCCGTCGAGCAGCACGGCCGAGCCGGTCGGCAGCGCGGAGAGCAGGTGGCCGAGGACCGCGCGGGCCTCGGTGTCCGGCCGCGGCCAGCTGCCGGAGACGGCGATCTCGTGCACGTCGAAGCCGGCGTCGGCGAGCCTGTCGCACATGCGGCGGTCGTAGGTGTTGCCGCCACTGGGGACGGACGTGTCGTCGACGTCCCCGGGCAGGACCACGTAAAGAGTGTTCACAGTGCACGCTCGTAACTCGCCCAGGCGACGTGCGATTCGTGCAGCGAGACGGCGATCCCGTCGAGGCCTCGCGCGCCTTCGCCGAGGCGTCCGGCGTGGACGGCGTCGGCCAGGCGGTCGGCGATGACCTTCGCGAGGAACTCGGTCGAGGTGTTGATCCCCTTGAACTGCGGCTCGTCGTCGAGGTTGCGGTAGTTCAGGTCGCTGAGCACCGCCCCGAGCTCTTCCGTGGCCTTGCCGATGTCGACGACGATGTTGTCGTCGTCGAGCTCGGTGCGGCGGAACGTCGCATCCACCACGAATGTCGCGCCGTGCAGGCGTTGCGCGGGTCCGAAGACTTCCCCGCGGAAGCTGTGGGCGACCATCACGTGGTCACGGACGGTGATGCTGAACACCAAGAC
The DNA here is from genome assembly GCF_017308975.1 of Amycolatopsis sp. MtRt-6. GTDB lineage: Bacteria > Actinomycetota > Actinomycetes > Mycobacteriales > Pseudonocardiaceae > Amycolatopsis. The sequence goes on from NZ_JADWPD010000003.1 coordinate 68,949, forward strand.
CTCCGATGCGTTCGGGTGGACGTGGTCACTGCGGCTGATACATGACACGGAGGCACAGGGCGGAAAGTTCATTCGCGACCAGCCGGGGTAACACGGACGGCAGATCTTCAAACATGCACTCGCCGCTGACCAGCGCTTCGAAGGCGGGATCGGCCAGCAGATCGAGCGCGACGGCGAGGCGCTGGGCGTAGCTGCGGTCCGGGCGCGCGACGGTCCCGACCTGGCTGCTGCGGATCACCAGCCGTCGCGAATGGAAGTTCTCCCCGAGCGGGACGCTGACCCGGCGGTCGCCGTACCAGGACAGCTCGACGACCTCGCCTTCCGGCGCGAGCAGTTCCAGGGCTTTGGCGAGGCCTGCTTCGGACGCGCTCGCGTGCACGACGAGGTCGCAGTCGCCAAGCGCTTCCTCCGGCGTCGAGAAGCCGACACCGAGCGCGGCGGCGATGTCCGCTTTGGCCGGATCGACGTCGACCAGCTGCACCCGCGTCGCGGGGAAGCCGCTGAGCAGCTTGGCGACGCTCGCGCCGACCATCCCGGCGCCGATGACGGCGATCCGGTCGCCGAGCCGCGGGCGCGCGTCCCACACGGCGTTCACCGCCGTCTCGACCGTGCCGGCGAGGATCGCCCGTCCGGGTGGGACGGAGTCCGGCACCGGAGTCACGGCGGACGCCGGGACGACGTACGCGGTCTGGTGCGGGTAGAGGCAGAAGACGGTCTTGCCCTCCAGGTGCGCCGGCCCTTGTTCGACGACGCCGACGTTGAGGTACCCGTACTTGACCGGGCCGGGGAACTCGCCCTCCTGGAAGGGGGCCCGCATGACGTCGTGCTGGCTCGCCGGGACACCGCCGCGGAAGACGAGGGTTTCGGTGCCGCGGCTCACCCCGGAGCACAGCGTCCGGACGAGCACGTCGTCCGGCCCGGGCGTCGGCAGCCGCTCCTCGCGCAGCTGTCCCGAGCCGGGACTTTGAACCCAGAAAGCCTGTTCCACGTGTTTCTCCTCAGCGGGCGACCGGAGGCTGGTGTCGCCACCCTATGAGCAATTCGCGGAGTCGACGATGATCAAACAGGACCTTCTCCTGCGCGCGGTGGTTCCGGCGCCGGTGCTCGCCGCGGGGGTCTTCGCGGGCGGTTTCTCGCCGCTCGCCTGGGCGACCGGCGTCGTCTACGTGCTGGCGCTGGTGCTGCTCACCGAGTGGGGGCTGCGCCGCAGCGGCCGCGGCGCCTTCGGGCCGGCCGACTGGATCACGTTCGCCCGCGCGCTCCTCGTCGGCTGCGCCGCGGCGCTGATCGCCGAGGGTGGTTTTTCCCTCGGCTGGCTGGTCGGGCTGGTCGGCGTGGCCCTGCTGCTGGACGGCCTCGACGGCCAGGTGGCCCGCCGCACGGGAACGGCGTCGGAGTTCGGCGCGCGCTTCGACATGGAGGTCGACGCGTTCCTGATCCTGCTGCTGTGCATCCAGGTGTCCCGCACGCTGGGGCTGTGGGTGCTGGCGATCGGCCTGATGCGGTACGTCTTCGTCGCCGCCTCGTGGACGATGCCCTGGCTGACGGCGCCGCTGTACCCGAGCATGGCCCGCAAGACGGTCGCGGCCGTGCAGGGCGTCGTGCTGGTGGTCGCGGTCTCGGAGCTGCTGCCGTCCCCGGTGACGTTCGCCGCGGTCGCGCTGGCGCTGGCGTCGCTGGTGTGGTCGTTCGGCCGCGACGTCGTGTGGCTGGCCCGGCACCGCGTCGAGCACCGGCCGGCCCGGATCGTCGCGCTCACCCGCGCCACCCTGCGCCGCCCCCTCGGCTACGGCCACAACCAGGCCGCCTGACCCAGCTCGCCCCAAGCGCCCCAATGTGGCCTTGGTTGCGCTCAACGCACCGAAGGCCACATTGGGTGCGTTCAACGCACCGAAGGCCACATTGGGGCGCTCCCGTTACGCGGAGTCGCCTGACTCGCGGGCCGCGCGGGCCCGGCGCTTGCCCTCGTGCATCGCGACCACCCGGGCGATCGGGATCGTGTGCCCCTCCTCGACCAGGTCCGCCGGCAGCACGAACGGCTCCGGCATCTCCGCCGTCCACGGATCGCTGCCGGCCAGCAGGTCCGGGACCGTGTGCACGGTGAAGTCGGCCGGCTGGACGCCGTCGAGGTCGGCCCACGCCACCGGGAACGACACCGGCGTGCCCGGGCGGTGGCGCGGGCTGTAGACCGAGACGACCGTCGCGCCGCCGGCCCGCGTCGAATCCAGGAACACCTTGCCTTCCCGGCGTTCGACCACGAACTCCGTCGTGCCCAGCGCCGGGTCGATCCGCTCGGCGCGGGCCGCCACCGCGCGGGTGGCCGCCGCGATGTCCTCCGTCGGCTGCCCCGGGGCGAGCGGCACGAAGACGTGGACGCCCTTCGAACCGCTGGTCTTCACCGCGCCGTCGAGACCGTCCTTGCGCAACGCCTCCCGCACCAGCTTCGCGGCGCCGACCGCCAGCGAGAACGGGGCGTCCGCGGGCGGGTCGAGGTCGAGGATCAGGTGCGTCGGCCCGGTCGCGGGCTCGCCGCGGAACAGCGACGTGTGGTACTCGATCGCCCGCTGGTTGCCGAACCAGATCAGCGTGCGCAGGTCGTTGCAGAGGGCGTAGGTGACTTCGCGCCGGGACCGGTCGGCCCACAGCGCCCGCCGCGCCACCCACTCCGGGGTGTACTTCGGCAGGTTCTTCTGCATGAACGGCCCCTGGCCGCGCAGCACGCGCACGACGCTGAGCAGCCGGTCGCGCAGCTCCGGCAGCATCCGGCCGGACACCGCTTCGAGGTAGTCGAGCAACTCCCGCTTGGTGACGCCCGCGTCGGGGAAGACCTCCTGGTCGAGACTGCTCAGCTTGACGCCGTGCCGCACTTCGTCGCCGCTCATCGACCCACCCTCGCGTTCCCGCGCGAAGCGGTCAACTCTCAAACGAGCGGACGTCCGGTGCGCAGCCGCCACCGCAGATCGCCCAGGCAGGCGTTGAACGGGAACCGCCGCAGCGGGCCGGGCAGCACGCGGACGACCCGGCCGAGCGCGCCGAGGAGCGCGTCGAAGCGGCGCTGGTCGGCGGTGGTCCACGGCAGCCGCATTTCGTCCCGGAAGCGCTGCGGGAGGAACCCGGTGGTGACGAACCGGTGGAACCGCCGTCCGGGCACGGCGAAGACCGGTGGCAGGAACTCCAGGTCGACGATCCGGGTGAGGTAGCGGCGGACGTCGTCGTCGAGGCGCACCTCGGCCAGCCCGCGGGCCCAGTACTCCGCGAAGGCCGCCCGGTCCGCGGGCCACATCTCGGGACGCACCTGCAGCGTGGTGCCGAGCGACGCGGCCTCGGCGTAGAACCGCTCCGGCTCGCCGCCGGCGAAGGCCAGGTAGACATCTTCGAAGCCCTTGTACAGGCAGGCCGCGACCCACAGCTGCAGGTCCGTGTCGAAGGCGTCGTAGGCGACCGGGCTGGCCGCGGTCGCGTGCACCTGCGCGTGGGCCCGGTTGACGCCCTTCCGGTAGGCGGCGCGCTCGGCGTCGGTGCCCATCGTCGCGACCGCGAGGTAGGTCAGCGTGGTCCGGGTCCGCTTGACCGGGTGGCGGAAGAGGTTGCCGCTGTCGACCCGGCTCTCCAGGACGCCGTGCCCGACCGGCGCGCGGGACAGCTGCATGATCACGTTCGCGCTGCCGGCCAGCAGCCCGGCGCCGATGACGGCGTCGCGAAGGGCGGTCTCGGTCATCATCCGAGGGAACGCCGCTGTTGACGATCTGTCAAGAGTGCTGGGCCGCCCGGGCGAACGCGATCAGCGCCCGCGCGGCCGGGCTCAGTGGCCCGGCCGTCCGCCACGCCAGCGCCAGCATGCCCCGCAGTCCCGGGCCGCGGAGCCCGACGACATGCAGCTCCGCCTGGTGGTACCGGGCCAGCGACTCCGGCACGATCGCCACCCCGAGGCCGCGCATCGCCAGTTGCACCAGGAAGTTCGGGTCGGCCGCCTCGAACGCGATCCGCGGTGTCAGGCCTGCCCGCGCGAAGGCCGCGTCCAACGCCGTGCGCAGGCCCGTCCCTTGGGGCAGCGCCATCAGCGGCAGGCCGTCGAGGTCGGGGATCTCGACCTCGACGCGGCCGGCGAGGGGACCACCCGGAGCGGTGATGGCCAGGAACGGCTCCTCGAGCAGCACCTGTGTCGCGATGCCGGGCGGCGGGGCGGTGGAGATGCCGACGACGGCGAGGTCGAGCCGTCCCTCGCGCAGCGCCGCGAGCATGGTGTCGGAGTCGGCTTCCGAGAGCGTGATCTCGACCGCCGGGTACCGCTCGTGGAAGCCGGCCAGCAGATCGGGCAGGCCGATCGGCCCCACCGACGTCACCATGCCGATCGCCACCTGCCCGCGGACCAGCCCGGCGAGCTCGTCGACGGCTTCGCGCACGCCCTGCACCGCCGCTAGCGCGGCCCGGGCGTGCGGGAGGGCCGCGGCGCCGACGTCGGTGAGCCGGACCGTCCGGCCGGAGCGGTCGAGCAGTTCCTGCCTCAGCTCTCGTTCCAGGCGTTTGACCTGCGCACTCACGCCGGGCTGGGCGACGTGCAGCCGTTCTGCCGCCCGCGTGAAGTTGCCTTCCTCCGCGACGGCGACGAAGTACGCGAGCTGATGCAGTTCCATAAGCACTGATTCTAGTTGGTAGAAAAACCAGATCTTGGACTTCTGATCGCGGTCGCTCGAAGCTGGAGGCATGAACCTCCTCCACCCCGGCCAGGACGGGTACGCCGAAGAAGTCGCCGGATTCCAGACGGCGGTGCCCAGCACGCCCGCGGCCGTCGTGGCCGCCGAAAGCGCCGAGGACGTCGTCGCGGCGGTGCGCTACGCGACCGAGCACCGGCTGGCCGTCGCGGTCCAGGCCACCGGGCACGGCCTGACCGCGGGCACCGACGGGCTGCTGATCAGCACTCGCCGGATGACCGGCGTCGAGATCGACGCCGCCGCCCGCACCGCCCGCGTCGAAGCCGGTGCCCGGTGGGAAGCGGTGATCGCGGCCGCCGGCGCGCACGGCCTGGCACCGCTCAGCGGCTCGTCCCCGGACGTCGGCGTCGTCGGCTACACGCTCAGCGGCGGGTTCGGGCTGCTGGCCCGCCGGTACGGCCGCGCCGCCGACCACGTCCGCGCCCTCGACGTCGTGACCGCCGACGGCGAGCTCCGGCGCGCCGAGCCGGGCTCGGACCTGTTCTGGGCGCTGCGCGGCGGCCGGGACGGCTTCGGCGTCGTGACGGCGATCGAGTTCGGCCTCCTGCCGGTCGCCGAGCTCTACGGCGGCAGCCTCACCTTCGACGGCGCCGACGTGCCGGCCGTGCTGCGCGCCTGGCGGACGTGGTCGGCGGCCGCGCCGGACACGCTGACGACGTCGCTGGCCATGATCCGGTACCCCGACCTGCCGATGGTGCCCGCGCCCGTGCGCGGCCGGCACGTCGCCCAGGTCCGGGTCGCCTACCTCGGCGAGGACGGCGACGACGTCGTCGCGCCGCTGCGGGCCGTCACCCCCGCCCTGGCGGACACGCTGCGGCGGCTGCCGTTCACCGAGTCCGGGTCGATCGCGGCCGAGCCGCGGCAGCCGCACGGCTACCACGGCACCAACGCGACCGTCTCGCAGCTGAACGACGCCATGCTCGACGCGATCGTCGAGCACGCCGGCCCGGGCGCGGCCGCGCCACCGGTGCTCATCATCGACCGGCTGGGCGGCGCGCTCGCCCGGACGCCGGAGACGCCGGGCGTGGGCTGGGACTCCTCCGCCGAGTTCGTCGTCCGGGCGTTGTCACTGGTCGGCGACGACGGCGTCCCGGCGATCCGGCGCGCGCACGCGAAGCTGTTCGACGCGCTGGCGCCGTGGACGACCGGCCGGCTCCTGCCGTTCGTCTATGGCGAGCACGCGCCGGAAGAGGTCGCGGAAAGCGTCTTTCCGGCCGCCGACCTGCGGCGGCTCCGCGAGCTGAAGCGCAGGTACGACGCGGGGAACGTCTTCCGGGCGGGCTGAGGCGGCGAAATGGCCCGGAATCGGGAGCCATATACTCGGCCGGCCTGATCACACCGATAGGGGAACCGTCTTGCGCACGATGAGCCACGAGGACTACCTCGGCATGCGGCGGTTCCCCGGGCTCGACGGCCTGCGGGCGCTCGCCGCGACGATGGTCATCTTCTTCCACTTCGGCGGGCCGAACTGGACGTGGCTGTCGGGCTGGGTCGGCGTCTACCTCTTCTTCGTGCTGTCCGGGTTCCTGATCACGACGCTGCTGCTGCGCGAGCAGGACCGCACCCACCGGATCTCGCTGTCGAACTTCTACATCCGGCGCGTGTTCCGGATCCTGCCGCCGTACCTGGTGATTCTCGGCGGCATCGTCGCGTTCGTCGTCCTGCGCGGCGAGTTCTATTCGCGCGACTTCCCGCAGGCGCTGAAGTACTACCTGACGTTCCTCAACGAGTTCCTGCCGGCGGCCACCACCGGCGCGGACAACTTCTTCAGCGGCTCGTGGACGCTGGGGATCGAGGAGAAGTTCTACCTGGTCTGGCCGTTCCTGCTGGTCGCGATCGGGATCGGCGCGGCGAAGCGCAAGTTCCTGCTGGTCGGCGTGGCGATGGTGGCGCTGCTGGCGCTGGTCCCGCTGACGACCGGCGGCTTCGTGCTCGAGTACTCGCAGACGGCGATCTACCGCTCGACGATCCACTACTTCATCCTGGCGGGCGGCTGCCTGCTGGCGATCCTGCTGCACTACCGCCGCGGGTACGAGCTGCTGAAGCCGCTGACGCACCCGCTGGCCGCGATCCCGATCGTCGCGGCGTTCGCGCTGCTGCACACGAACTTCGACCGCCTCTGGCAGGAGACCCGCAACAACCTCTGGCTGCTGGTCGCGTACGCGGCGATGACGATGCTCCTGCTGATCGTCCTGGTGAGCCCGGGCCCGCTGCGGTGGCTGCTGAGCACGGCCCCGATGCGGTTCGTGGGCGAGCGCTCGTACTCGCTGTACCTGCTGCAGGGGCCGGTGCACTTCGTCGTGGTGCAGGCGGTGCCGGGCCTCGCGCCGCATCGGACGGCCTCGGCACTGACGGTGTTCATCGTCGGCCTGGCGATCGCGGACCTGATCCACCGCTGGGTCGAGAAGCCGCTGATCGACGTCGGTAAGCGGCTCATCGCCCGCAAGGAGGCCCGGCGCGCGGAGCGGCAGGAGCCGGAGCGTCCTGCCGAGACACGCGCCGAGCCCGCGGCGGTCGGGTCCTAGCGCTCCAGGACGACGATCGGGATGAGCCGGTCGGTCTTCTTCTCGTAGTCCGCGAAGCCCTCGGCGTGCGCCACCATGCCCGCGTACAGGCGGTCGCGCTCGGCGCGGTCGGCGATCACGGTCGCCGTGGCCTCGAACTTCTCGCTGCCGACCTCGACCGTGACCTTCGGGTTGGCCACCAGGTTGTGGTACCAGGCCGGGTTCTTCGGCGCGCCGCCCATGGACGCAGCGACGACGTAGCGGTCGCCGTCCTTGGTGTAGACGAGCGGGGACAGGCGCTCCGCGCCGCTCTTCGCGCCGATCGTCGTGAGCAAGAGCACGTTCTTGCCCTCGAAGTAGTTGCCGACCTTGCCCCCGTTGGCACGGAACTCCTCGACGACCTGCTTGTTGAAGTCGTTCATTTCGGCTGGCGTGGTCATGGGACCCCCTGTTTCTGGCCGGTAGGCTCGACCGGACGCGAGTAGGCTCACAAGTGTTTGCTTTGCAAACAAAGCTACCGACGGGAGGTGAGTGGTGTCAACGGAGGCCGGACCGACCGTCGAGGACGGCGTGCGGCAGTTGTTGCTGCTCATGCCACGCCTGGTCGGCCGCGCGAAGCGCACACCGGTGCCGGCCGAGCTGGACGGCTGCGCACTCGCGCCGAGACACCTTTCGCTGCTGTCCTACCTGCTCTTCGACGGCCCGATGACGGTCACCGAACTGGCCACCCGCCTCCAGGTCGCGCCGACGACGGCGAGCCTGATGGTCGGCGACCTCAGCCGTCAGGGCGTGCTGAACCGCGACGAGGACCCGGCCGACCGCCGCCGCACGATCGTCAGCATCGCCGAGGACAAGCGCCCGGCCGTCGACGCCTGGCTGGCCCGCGGCGCGAAGGCCTGGAGCGACGCCCTGACGCCGTTGACCCCGGCCGAGCGGCAGCTGGTGATCACGACGCTGGAAGCCTACGAACGCGGCACCTGCGACGGCCCGGCCTGCTAGCGCCCCAATGTGGCCTTGGTTGCGTTCAACGCACCGAAGGCCACCTTGGGTGCGTTCAACGCACCGAAGGCCACATTGGGGCGCTTGGGTCAGGCGTCGTCGCGCTTTTCGCGGGCCAGCTTGCGCTGAGCCTCCGCGCGCTCCCGGCACTGGCGGAGGAATTCCTCGTCGTCCGCTGGGCTCGTCGCCGCGAACCGGCCCGGCCGGTCGTACTCCGGGAACGCCGATGCCTCGCGCTCGTACGGGCCGCGCGCCCGCGCCACCCGCTCCGGCCGGCCCGCCACCAGCCAGATGATCGAGCCGACCAGCGGCACCACGAGCACGAGCAGCAGCCACAACCCCTTCGGCAGGTTGCGGCACGAAGATTCGTCCGTGGTGATCACGTCGACCAGGCAGAAGATCCACAACCCGAGCGTGACGATGCCGAGCAGGCCGTTGAAGTACAGCAATTCCCCACCTTCCCCCGAGAATGAATGCGGTAAGTCTTAGCAGAACCCACCGGCAGTTTCACCGCGGGTCACCCGCAGTACCGCGGGCATCCGGAGATTCGGCGCCGAAAGCCACGAGATTTCCGTTTCTGTCAGGCGGAAACCGCGCAGCGCCTCGAGAACGCCGGCCGCGAGGGCGAGCGCGTGCCGCGACCCCGGGCACGCGCGCGGCCCGGCCCCGAACGGCGTCCCGGCAAGGGACACCGTGACGTCTGAGCCGTCGACCCGGCGGCGCGTGGCGAGCACCGGTTGCCCGGCGGGTTTTCCGGTCAGCGACGCGAAAAGCCTGTTGCCGACGAGGCCCGCGGTGGCGTCACAGGCCTGGACGAGCAGGCCGATCCGCGCCGCCGCGAGTTCGGTCGGCCCGCCGCACACCGCGATCAGCCGCGTCAACGCCGCTTCGGCGGCCGCACCGGGCGAAACGTGCGGGTGGTACGCCGCCGCGACTGCGGCGACGTCGGCCGAGACGTCCGGCAGGCCCAGCGCCTCGGCGAGCACCCCGACCGGCACCGGCCGCGCGATCCGGGCCATCACCTCGACGACGTCGAGTTCGGCCACGATCCGCCGGGTACGCGTGAAAGCGTTGCGCTGCAACGAGTCCGCGTCGACCGAAGCCAGCAGGTCCACCGCGAGCGCCCGCCGCCGGACGTGGTCGGGGCCGTTGCTGAAGCGGGCCACGGACGCGCGCAACCAGGCGACGCTCCCGAGCGGAACATCGGCGGGCACGGGCGGTACCGGAGCGGAAAGCGAAGTCATGCGGCGAAGTTAGCCGCGGAAAACGTCGGCGCGGACCGAAGCTTTCAGAACACGGAAGACGCCGGAAACCACGTCGCCTGCGGACCGCCGCACTGCGTCGGCCTCGGGACGTCGTGCTGGAACCACCACGCCTCGGTGACCCGGCCGTCCGGCAGCCGGTACGTCGGCGGGCCGGCGACGCGGACGAGCCCGGCGGCCTGCAGCGACCGCGCGCTGGCGACGTTGCCGACCTCCGCGCCGGCCCGCACCCGCGCCAGGCCGAGGTGGTCGTGCGCCAGCGTCAGCCCGGCCGCGAAGAGCACCCGGACGTAGCCGCGGCCGCGGTAGCCCGGCGCCAGGTAGCCGCCGGTCTCCGGACCGCCGTCCTCGCCGGTGTGCACGCTCACCAGCCCGGCGCAGCGGTTGGCCTCGACGTCGATCATCACCAGGTCGACGGACTGCGGATCGGGTGACGCCCAGTCCGGCCCGGTGCCGGGCACGACCCGCAGCGCGTCGGCCCGCGCCGGCTCGGCGACGATCGAATCGCGCTGCCAGCCCAGCCACCGCTGCGCGCCCGGATCGCTGCCCCCGGCCACGGCGGCGGCGTACTCCCACGCGGTCGGCGTGCGGAAGAGGAAGCGCCCACTGCGCAGCACGTGGCCCTGCCGGTCGCAGGTCCGCTTGGTCATCAGGCGGCCGCGGCGGGTGAGCCGGTCGAAGATCCCCTTGGTGGCTGGCAGCATCGCGGCGAAATCGTAGCGGAGCGATCCGGGCGGGAGTTGCTATCGTGGCGCGATGACGGCCGTACCCGAGGCAACCGAACTGGACGGCTCCGGCCGCTCCGCCCAGCCTCGCCAGCTCATCGTGACGGTGTACGGCCTCTACTCGCGCACCGAAGGGGGCTGGCTCTCGGTCGCGTCGCTGATCGACCTGCTGGCTGCCGTCGGCGTCGACGAGCCCGCCGTGCGCTCGTCGATCTCCCGCCTGAAGCGGCGCGGGATCCTCGAAGCGGTGCGCCGCGACGCGACGGCGGGCTACGAGCTGTCCGCCGAAGCGCGCGAGATCCTGCGCGAGGGCGACGAACGGATCTTCCGCCGCGAGCGCGCGACCCCGGCCGACGGCTGGCTGCTCGCGGTGTTCTCGGTGCCCGAGACCGAGCGCCACAAGCGCCACCTGCTGCGCACCCAGCTCGCCCGGATGGGCTTCGGCACCGCGGCCTCCGGCGTCTGGATCGCCCCCGCCCACCTGCACGCGGCGGCCGAGGAAGCGCTCACCCGGCTCGGCCTGGCCGGGTACGCCGACCTGTTCCGCGCCGACCACCTGGCCTTCGGCGACGTCGCCGCGAAGGTCCGCGACTGGTGGGACCTCGAGCGGCTGGACGAGCTGTACACGACGTTCCTCGACGAGCACGGCCCGGCGCTGCGCCGCAAGTCCGTGACCGACGAGCAGGCCTTCGCCGACTACGTCCGCGTGCTGACCGGCTGGCGGCGGATGCCCTACCTCGACCCGGGCCTGCCCGCCGAGTTCCTGCCGCGCGACTGGTCCGGGATCCGCGCGGCCGAGCTGTTCTTCCAGCTGCACGCCCAGCTGGAGACGCCGGCCCGCGCGTACGTCGCCAAGGCGATCAACCTCGGCTGAGCACCGCGAAGCCCTGGACCTCGACGAGCGCCTCCTCGTCCCACAGCCGGGCCACGCCGATGCCCGCCATTGCCGGGTACTCCGTGCCCGCGAGCCGCTTCCAGACACGGCCGATCTCGCGCGCGTGGGCGCGGTAATCCGCCATGTCGACGATGTAGATCGTCACGCTGCACAGATCCGATGGTGTCCCGCCCGCCGCGCGCAGCGACGCCAGCAGATTGCCCAGCGCACGCTCGAACTGCTCCACGACGCCGTCGCCGACGATCTTGTTCGACGCGTCCAGCGCGGTCTGCCCGGCGAGGAAGACGACCCGGCCCTCGGCCACCACCGCGTGCGAGAACCCGGACGGCTTGCCCAGCTCCGGCGGGTTGATGCGTTCCATGCGGGACACCGTACGCCATCTTTCGCGTTATTGACGGTCGTAGTCACCACGACATACCCTGGACGGCGTGCGAATCGCGGTCATCGGTGGCGGCCCGGCGGGTCTGTACTTCGCCGCGCTCGCGAAACAGCTCGGTCCCGGCCACGAAATCACCGTCTGGGAACGCAACGCGCCGGACGACACCTTCGGCTTCGGCGTCGTGTTCTCCGACGAGACGCTCGGGGGCATCGAGCACGCCGACGCGGCGGTGCACGAGGCCATGAAGGCCGAGTTCGCCCGCTGGGACGACATCGACGTCCACTACCGCGGCACGGTCACCACCTCGGGTGGGCACGGCTTCGCCGCGATGAGCCGCAAACGCCTGCTCGGCATCCTGCAGAGCCGCTGCGGGGAACTCGGCGTCGGCCTGCACTTCCGGGAGGAAGCACCCACCGACCTCGCCGGGTACGACCTCGTCATCGCCGCCGACGGCGTCAACTCCGCGGTGCGCGCGCGGTACGCCGAGACGTTCCGGCCGAGCGTCGAGACCCGCCGGTGCCGGTACATCTGGCTGGGCACGGACCTGGTGTTCGACGCCTTCAAGTTCTACGTCCTCGAAACGCCGGCCGGGATCATGCAGATCCACGGCTATCCGTACGGCCGCGACGGCAGCACGTTCATCCTCGAGGTCTCCGACGACGTCTGGCAGCGGACGTTCGGGCCGATCGCGGCGACCTCGCTGAAGCCCGGCGAGAGCGACGAGAAGTCGATCGCGCTGATCCGCGAGCTGTGCGCCGACGTCCTCGACGGCCACCAGGTGATGGCGAACAACTCGAAGTGGGTGTCGTTCGGCACGGTCCGCTGCGAGACGTGGGTGCACGAGAACGTCGTCCTCCTCGGCGACGCCGCGCACACCGCGCACTTCTCGATCGGCTCCGGCACCAAGCTGGCGATGGAGGACGCGCTCGCGCTCGCCGCGTGCCTGCACGAGAACGACGGCGTCGCGGCGGCGTTGAAGGCCTACGAGCTGGAACGCCGACCGGTCGTCACGTCGACACAGCGCGCCGCGCAGGCCAGCCTGGAGTGGTTCGAGAACATCGCGCAGTACGCCCACCAGGAGCCGCCGCAGTTCGCGTTCAACATCCTCACGCGCAGCCGCCGCGTCACCTACGACAACCTACGCCTGCGCGACCCCGAGTTCGCCGCCGAACTCGACCACTGGTTCGCCCGAAAGCTCGGGACGACGTCGCGGCCGCCGATGTTCCAGCCGTTCTCCCTGGGCGGGCTGGAGCTGCCCAACCGGATCATCGTGTCCCCGATGGACATGTACTCCGCGGAAGACGGCGTGCCGGGCGACTTCCACCTGGTGCACCTGGGCAGCAAGGCCCTCGGTGGCGCCGGGCTGGTGATGACGGAGATGGTCTGCGTCTCCCCCGAAGGCCGGATCACCCCGGGCTGCGGCGGGCTGTACACGCCGAAGCAGGAAGCGGCGTGGAAGCGGATCGTCGATTTCGTGCACGCGCAGACGCCGGCCCGGATCGGTGTCCAATTGGGACACTCGGGGCGCAAGGGTTCGACGAAGCTCATGTGGGACGGCATCGACGAGCCGCTCCCGGACGGCAACTGGGAGATCTGCGCACCGTCACCCCTGCCGTACTCGGACCGGAACCAGGTCCCACGTGAACTGTCCACTTCGGAGCTGTCAGAAATCCGCGATCAGTTCGTCGCCTGCGCGGAAGCGGCCGCACGCGCCGGGTTCGACGTCCTCGAACTGCACTGCGCGCACGGCTACCTGCTGTCGTCGTTCCTCTCGCCGCTGACGAACCACCGCACGGATGCCTACGGCGGCTCGCTGGAGAACCGGCTGCGGTTCCCGTTGGAAGTCTTCGACGCCGTGCGTGCCGTCTGGCCCGCTGAGCGGCCGATGACCGTCCGGATTTCGGCGACCGACTGGTGCGAGGGCGGCATCGACGCCGATGACGCCGTCGAGATCGCGCGGGCCTTCGCCGCGCACGGTGCCGCGGGCATCGACGTCTCGACCGGGCAGGTCGTCAGCGAGGAGCGTCCACAGTACGGCCGCAGCTACCAGACACCGTACGCCGACCGGATCCGCAACGAAATCGGCGAGGAGTACGGGATCGCGGTGATCGCGGTCGGCGCGATTTCGTCGTACGACGACGTCAACTCGCTGATCCTGGCCGGCCGCGCGGATCTCTGCGCGCTGGGCCGGACGCACCTCTACGATCCACAGTGGACGTTGCACGCGGCGGCCGAGCAGGGCTACCCGATGGCGTGGCCGAAGCCGTTCGCCGCGGGCAGCCGCAAGCCGCAGACGGGCCGCTCCGACGGGCCGGAGCCGCGTCTCGGCCTCGTCCGGTCCGGGCCCACCGGAACCGCCCATGCCCGCTGGCGACCGGGAGCGTCCTCATGACTTTCACCCTGGATTCCGCTCAGCGGGCCTTCGCCGCCGAGGTGCGGCAGCTGGCGACCGAGCAGCTGCTCCCCCTCGCCGAGTCTGGTGTGGAGGGTGTGGTCAACCGCCCGCTGCTCAAGGCGATGGGCGCGCTCGGCCTGCTCGCGCGGCTCTTCCCGGGCGTTGCTTCGGGCACGCCGTCGCGGCAGGCGGCCGCGACGGACCTGTGCATCCTGCGCGAGAACCTCGCCACGGTGAGCACGGAGGCCGAGACGGCGCTGGCGTTGCAGGGCTTGGGAAGTTACCCGATCCTCCAGTCCGGGCAGGACGAGCAGGTGGCGCGGTGGCTGCCCGCGGTGGCGGCGGGCGACGCGGTGGCGGCGTTCGCGCTGACCGAGCCGGACGCGGGTTCGGACGCGGCGGCGCTGTCACTGGCGGCGGAGCCCGACGGCGACGGCTGGCGGCTGACGGGGTCGAAGATGTGGATCTCGAACGCGCCGGAAGCCGACTTCTACACGGTGTTCGCCCGCACCACACCGGGCGCGGGCGCGCGCGGGGTGAGCGCGTTCGTCGTCCCGGCCGACCGGCCGGGCCTGGGCGGCGAGCACCTCGACCTGGTGAGCCCGCACCCGATCGGCACGGTGACGTTCGACGGCGTCCCCGTGCGGCGCGAGGAACTGCTCGGCGAGGAGAACCGCGGCTTCGCCGTGGCCATGCGAACGCTGGACCTGTTCCGCCCGAGCGTCGGCGCGTTCGCCGTCGGCATGGCCCAGGCGGCGTTGGACGCCACGGTGTCCCACACGAGTTCCCGCGAGGCCTTCGGCGGCCCGTTGATCAAGCAGCAGGCGGTGGCGCACACGCTCGCCGATATGGCCACCCGTACGGAAGCGGCACGGCTCCTGGTCTACGCGGCGGCGGGCGCGTACGACGCGGGCGAGCCGAACCTCGGCGGCCGGGCGGCCATGGCCAAGCTGTTCGCCACGGAGGCGGCGCAGTTCGTGGTCGATTCGGCGGTCCAGCTCCACGGCGCCCGCGCACTGCGGCGCGGGCACCTGCTGGAGCACCTGTACCGGGAGGTCCGCGCACCGAGGATCTACGAAGGCGCGTCGGAGATCCAGCGCACGATCATCGCCCGCTGGCTGGCCTCGGCTTCGGCTTCCGGTCAAGCCACCACTGGCTGAGCAGCAGCAGGGTCAGGACGCTCATCGTGCCGGACAACGTCGACGCCGCTTGGATGAGCACGTCCTCGTCCGGGTACCACGGGCCGAGGCCCAGGAACGCGAACGGCGCATAGACCCGGCTGAGCAGGGTGTTCATGGTCATCGCGAAGCTGCGGATCATCCATTTCCGGTGGTCGGCGAACCGGCGCTGCCGGACCGCCCGCCACCCCGCGATCGTGAAGCCGAGCCACAACAGTGCGGCAGCGACGTTGAGTACGCCGGCGGCGGGCCCGAACGGGCTGAACAAACCGATGGTCAGCGCCATCAGCGCCGACGGGATCGCCCCGGCGAAGACGTAGACGCGGCCGATTCTGCGGTGCACTACGGGGTGCGTCCGCCGCAGCCACGGCCAGACTTGCAGGATGACACCGACGATGGCGACGCTGCCGAAGAGGATGTGCCCGACGAGGAACCAGTAGTGCGCGGCGAACCCGGCAGGCGCGGGAACCCTCGACTGCGCCGGGTCCAGCGTGAGATAGGGCGGAACGGAGTAGGCGAGAAAGACGGCGACGACCAGAGCGAGCGGCACCACCCAAGGGCGTCGCCACCACTGCGTCGTCGTTCCGGCAGGTCTCACTTCGGTCTGAACGCTCACGGCTTCCCCCGGGATCGGCTTTTCCTTCCGACGTTAGGGAAAGCCCCGGGAGGGAGCCATGGGGTGAGCCACCAGCACCATGGTGGGGCCCACCCCACCACCGACGGCGTTCGCGCGCCGGACCGGCGTGACTCAGCTCCCCCGCACCCGCCGGACGGTGTCGCGGTAGAAGTACCCGCTCTGCTTGATCGTCCGCTCCTGCGTCTCGTAGTCCACCCGGATCAACCCGAACCGCTTCGCGTACCCGTAGGCCCACTCGAAGTTGTCCAAAAGGGACCAGGCGAAATAGCCCCGCACGTCCACCCCGGCCTGCCGAGCCACCGCCACCGCCGCGATGTGCGAAGCCAAGTACGCGGTCCGCCCGTCGTCACGCACGAATCCCGACGAGTCCGGGTCGTCGTCGAAGGCCGAGCCGTTCTCCGTGATGTACATCGGCAGGCCCGGGTAGTCGCGGCCCAGCCGCGTCAGCAGCTCCGTGAACTTGCCCGGCAGGATCTCCCAGCCCATCGCCGTCGTCGGCTCGCCGAACGGGATCACCCGCGAGGCCGGCGCGCCGTCCGCGTCCACCGACGACCCCCGCTCGTCCACGCCCGAAAACTGCTGGCCGAAGTAGTAGTTCACGCCCAGGAAGTCCAGCGGAGCAGAAATGACCGAGAGGTCGCCGTCCTGGATCGGGAGACGCACGTCGCGTGCGGCCAGGTCCGCCACGACGTCCGCGGGGTAGTGGCCGTGCACCAGCGGGTCCAGATAAATGCGGACGCCGAGACCGTCCGCCTGACGCGCGGCCCGCACGTCTTCCGGTGAGTCCGTCGCCGGGTCGGCCGTGCACATGTTGAGCGTGATGCCGAACTGCGTGTCCGCCGGGGCCGCCTCGCGCATCCGCTGCGTCGCCAGCCCGTGGCCGAGCAGCAGGTGGTGCACCGCGTGGAGCCCCGCCGCGTAGTCACGACGGCCCGGCGCCATCACGCCGTGCACGTACCCGTGCATCGCCGAGCACCACGGCTCGTTCAACGTCGTCCAGTGCCGGACGCGGTCCTTCAAGGAATCGAACACCAGCATCGCGTAGTCCGCGAACCGGTACGCCGTGTCGCGCGCCGGCCAGCCGCCCGCGTCCTCCAGCTCCTGCGGGAGGTCCCAGTGGTACAGCGTCAGCCACGGCGTGATGCCGCGGCCCAGCGTCTCGTCCACCAGCCGGTCGTAGAACCCGATGCCCGCCTCGTTGACGCCGCCGCGGCCACGCGGCTGCACCCGCGGCCACGAAACGGAAAACCGGTAGGTGTCCGCCCCGAGCGCGCGCACCAGCTCGATGTCCGACGGCATCCGGTGGTAGTGGTCGCACGCCACGTCGCCGGTGTCGCCGTTGTCGATCGCCCACGGCTCCCGGCAGAAAGTGTCCCAAATGGACGGTGTGCGCCCGTCTTCCGCGACCGCGCCTTCGATCTGGTACGCGGCGGTCGCCACGCCCCAGCGGAAGTCCGGCGGCAGGGTGTCGATCAGCGCCTGCTGCTCGGCGGTCGCGGCGGTGGTCTCGGTCAAGGCGGCTCTCCTCCAGAGGTACGGTCAGGAAGTTGCGACGGGGTGGAGCCAGCACGCCACCTCGCGCGCCGGGTCGCCGGGTGTGCCCAGCAGCGGCACGCGGTCGGGGCACGGCTCGAAGGCCTTCGGGCACCGCGGGTGGAACGCGCAGCCGGACGGCATCCCCCGCGTGTCCGGCGGCGAGCCGGGGATCCCGGCCAGCTCGCGCCGCGGCCCCCGCAGCGCAGGGAACGAGTTCAGCAGGCCGTGGCTGTACGGGTGCAACGCGTCCCGGTAGAGGTCCGCCGCCGGCGCCTGCTCGACGATCCGGCCGCCGTACATGATCGCGATCCGGTCCGAGAACTCCACCAGCAGCGAAAGGTCGTGCGTGATGAACAGGACCGAGAAGCCCAGCCGTTCCCGCAGTTCCACGAGCTGGCCGAGGATCTGGCGCTGCATCACGACGTCGAGCGCGGTGGTCGGCTCGTCCATGATGACGATCCGCGGTTCCAGGGCGAGCGCCATCGCGATCATCACGCGCTGCCGCATCCCGCCGGACAGCTGGTGCGGGTACGCCTCCAGCCGGTCGGCCGAAATGCCGACGAGCTTGAGCAGGTCGCGGGCCCGCGCGACCCGCCCTGCGCGGGTGGTCCGCGGCTCGTGCGCCTTGATGACGTCGACGAGCTGCGTGACCACCTTGTGCACCGGGTTCAGCGAGTTCATCGCACCCTGGAACACAATGGACGTTTCGGCCCACCGGAAATCCCGAAGCTGCTTGTCGGTCAAGCGAAGCACGTCGTACGGCTCGCCGTCGGCCGGGTGGTAGATCACCTCGCCGCCGCGGATCACGCCCGGCGGCGCGAGCAGCCGCGTCAGCCCGTAGGCCAAAGTGGACTTTCCGCTGCCGCTTTCCCCGGCCAGGCCGAGGACTTCGCCGCGATGCAGCGTCAGGTGCACGTCCCGGACCGCGCGCACGGCTTCGTCGCCGACGCCGTAGTCGACGTCCAGGCCCTTGATCTCCAGCACCGGGTCCATCATGGCTTTTCCTCTCGCCCGAGCACCGGCGTGAAGCCCACGCGCATCCGATGCGTCCGCCCGTCGGCGCCCTTCACGCGCGCCTTGCCGCTGCCGCGCAGCCGCGGGCTGACGAACTCGTCGATGCCGAAGTTGAGCAGCGACAGCGCGGTGCCGAGGATGGCGATCGCCAGCCCGGCGGGCACGAACCACCACCACGCACCCTGCGCCAGGGCCTGCTGGCTCTGCGCCCAGAACAGGATCGTGCCCCAGTTCCAATTGGACAGTCCGGAGACGCCGACGAACGCGAGCGTGATCTCCGACATCACCGCGAAGATCACTGTACCGACGAAACTGGACGCGATCACCGCGGTCAGATTCGGTAGGATTTCGAAGAAGATGATCCGCCACGTCGATTCGCCGGTCGCCCGGGCTGCCTCGACGTACTCGCGCCCGCGCAAGGAAAGCGTCTGTGCTCTGAGGACTCGCGCTCCCCACGCCCACGACGTGAAGCCGATGATCACCGCCACCAGGATGTCGCCACCGGTGGGCACCGCGCTGCCGATGATGATGATCAGCGGCAGGGCCGGGATCACCAGGAACACGTTGGACAGTGCGGAGAGGCCCTCGCCCGGCGTGCCGCCGAGGTACCCGGACGTCACGCCGACGATCACCGCGAGGATGGTCGCCACGATCCCGGCGGCCAGCCCGACCAGCATGACGCTGCGCGTGCCGACCACGACCTGGCTGAAGATGTCCTGGCCGAGGTGGGTGGTGCCGAACCAGTGCCGCGCCGACGGTGCTTCCAGCAGGTCGCTGCTGCGCGCCGACGGGTCGTAGGGCGCGATCCAGTCCCCGATGACGGCGATCACCAGGAAGAAGCCGATGACGGCGACACCGGTGACGGTCTTGCCGCCGGAGAGGAACCGGAAGCGGCGCCGGCGCGCGACCGCTTCGAGCGGGAGGGCCTGGGCGGCCTTGACGTCCGCCGCGGGTACGGCCATGTCAGCCCTCCTTCCGGGTGCGCGGGTCGAGTGCCAGGTAGGCGACGTCGGCGAGCAGGTTCGCCGCCAGCACCGACAGCGTGATGATGAGGAAGATGCCCTGCATCAGCGGGTAGTCCTGCGAGCCGACGGCCTGGAACAGCTGGTAGCCGACGCCGGGGTAGGAGAAGACGATCTCCACCAGCAGCGTGCCGCCGACGATGAACCCGAGGGCGAGCGCGAAGCCGGACACGCTGGGCAGCAGGGCGTTCCGCGCGGCGTACCCGACCATCACCCGGCGTTCCGGCAGGCCCTTGGCGTGCGCGACGGTCACGTAGTCCTCCGACGCGACGGTCACCATCATGTTGCGCATGCCCAGGATCCAGCTGCCCATCGAGCTGATCAGGATGGTCAGCGCGGGCAGCAGGCTGTGCTGGATCGCGCTGCCGATGAACGCACCGTTCCAGCCCGGCACGGTACCCGGGTCGTAGCCGCCGGACGACGGGAAGAAGCTGCCCGGGCCGGCCAGCAGCGTCAGCGCGATCAGGCCGAGCCAGAAGTACGGGATCGACGAGAGGAACGTCGTCACCGGCAGCAGGCCGTCGACCCACGAGCCGCGCTTCCAGCCGGCGACCACGCCCAGGCCGGTGCCGATCGCGAAGCCGACGACCGTGGTGATACCGACCAGGATGATCGTCCACGGCAGACTGTCTCCGAGCAGTTCGGACACCGGCGTCGGGAAGAACGTGAACGAGATCCCGAGGTCGCCGCGGAACAGCTGGCCCCAGTAGTCGAAGTACTGGGAGATCAGGCTTTCGTTCTTGTCCAGTCCGAACAGGACGTAGAGCGACTCGATCGCGTCCGCGCTGATCATGCCCTGGTTCTTGGCGATCAGCGACTGCACCGGGTCGCCCGGGATCATCCGCGGGATGAAGAAGTTGATGGTGACGGCGGCCCACGCGGTGAAGGCGTAGAAGCCCAGCCGTTGCAGCAGGTACCTCATCGGGCGGCCCCGTCGTACAGCCAGCACGCGGCCCAGTGGCCGGGTGCGTCGCCGACGTCGAAGCGCGGCGGCAGGTCGGTCTTGCACCGGGCCAGCGCGACCGGGCAACGCGGGTGGAACCGGCAGCCCGGCGGCGGGTCGATCAGGCTCGGCGGTTCTCCACCCGCCGCTTTCACGGGAAGGTGCCGGTCCGGGTCGGGAGCGGATTCGATGAGCAGCCTGGTGTACGGGTGGGCAGGTTGCTGGGTGACGGATTCGCTGTCACCACCTTCGACCATCCGGCCCGCGTACATCACCATCGTCTCGTCGGCGAAGTAGCGCGCGGACGCGATGTCGTGCGTGATGTAGAGGATCGCCAGGTGCATGCGTTCCTTCAGGTCCCGCAACAGGTTCAGCACGCCGAGCCGGATCGAGACGTCCAGCATGGACACCGGCTCGTCGGCCAGCAGGGCCTCCGGGCCGGCACCGAGCGCCCGCGCGATCGCGACACGCTGGCGCTGACCGCCGGACAGCTCGTGCGGGAACTTGTCGATGTAGCGCTCGGGCGGCGTCAGCTGGACGCGGGAGAGCAGCTCGTGCAGTGACTTCTCGAGGTCGTCGCCGGCCCGGCCGTGGATCTTCAGCGCCCGGGTCAGGTGGTAACGCACGGTGTGGACCGGGTTCAGCGACGCGAACGGGTCCTGAAAGATCATCTGCACCTGGCGGGCATAAGCTCGGAACGCCTTCCCGTGCTTGACGTTCACCTTTTCGCCGTGCAGCCGGATGTCGCCGCCGGTGCGCGGGTGGAGGCCCGCGAGCAGTCGCGCGACTGTCGACTTGCCCGAACCGGACTCGCCGACCAGCGCGGTGACGCGGCCGCGCCGGAGCGTCAGGGTCACGTCGTCGACTGCCTGGATGGTGCGGCGTGCCCGGCCGCGGCGCCGCACCGGAAAGTGCTTGGCGAGGCCCGCGGCTTCGAGGACCACGGGGAGGTCCCCCTCCGACCCGACGGCGACGGGGTCGGAGGGGGACTGCTCGGTCGTCACGGCTGAGTCCGCCATCGTCAGACCGCGGGCTTGAGGTGCAGGACGATGTCGAGCGCGTTGCGCAGCGTCGGCTGGGCCGGCGCGTACGGGTTCGCTTCGTCCGGCCAGCCGACCCAGTTCTTCGTGCTGTACTCGCCGCCGGAGTTGGCCGCCGACGTGGGGATCATCGGCTGCTGCTCGATCATGATCCGCTGCAGCGTGGCCATGGCCGCGGTGCGGGCACCGTCGTCCTCGGCGTTCGCGTAGGTCTCGAGCGCCTTGGTCGCCTCGTCGTTCTTGTAGCGGCCGTAGTTGCCGTTGATGCCGCCCTGGCCGGTCGGCTTGTAGCGGTTGCCGTCCATGACGTCGCGGTACATGTCGTACGGCGTCGCGCCGTCGTTGGTCCAGTGCATCAGGCCTTCGAAGTCACCGGTGTCGACCGACTTCATCCACGCGTCCTGGTTCATCTTCTCGACCGTGGCGGTGATGCCGATCTGCGCCAGGTTGTCCTTGATGATCTCCAGGTCGGTGACGTAGTCCGACCAGCCGGACGGGACGGTGAGCTTGATGGTGACCGGCTTGCCGCTCGGGTCGGCCAGCTTGTCGCCGGTGAACTTGTAGCCCGCGCCGGTCAGCAGCGACTTCGCGCCCGGGACGTCGAGCTGGACCGACTGGCCCTTGTACTGCGGCGCGATGAACGGGTCGCCCGCCGGCGTCGGGATGCCGGTGACCTGGTCGTTCTTCGGGTAGAAGTAGCCGGCCTCGCCCTGGTTGAAGATGTCGTCGCGGTTGATCACCTTGTTGATGGCCTGGCGCAGCTTCGGGTCGTTCCACGGCGCCTTTTCGGTGTTGAACCACAGGCCGTGGATGGCCAGCTGCGCGGGGAACCACAGCTTGTAGTGCTGCGGGTCCTTGCTGGTGTAGACGGCCTTGTAGTTCGGGATGAACACGAAGCTCCACTCGGATGCCCCGTTGACCAGCGCGTTGACCTGCGCGTTGTTGTCGGTGTAGGAGGTGTAGCGGATCTCCTTGACCTTCGGCGCTTCCTGCCAGTAGCCGCTGTCGCGCCGCACGACGATCATCGTCTGCGAGGTCGCCGACTTGAGCGTGTACGGGCCGGTGCCGATCGGGTTCTTCACGAGGTCGAGCGCCGGGTCCTTGATGCCCTGCCAGACGTGCTTCGGCACGACGAGCGTCTGCAGGATCTTGACCTGGTTGACGAACTGGGACGTGTCGAAGCCCAGCGTCACCTGGTTGCCGGCCGGGGTGATGTCCTTGTACGGCACGGCGTCGACGTTCAGGGCCTTGTTGTCGCGCAGCAGCTGGAAGGTGTAGGCGACGTCTTCGGCGGTCATCGCCTGGCCGTCGGAGAACTTCACGCCGTCACGGACGGTCAGGACCAGCTTCTTGTAGTTGTTCGACCAGTCCCACTTCGTGGCCAGCCACGGCTTGCCCGGCTCCTGCGGCTTGACGCGGTTGAGCATGACGAGGGGCTCGTAGATCATCCACCGGTAGCCCATGTTGGACAGGGCGGACGTCTCCAGGAACGGGTTGTTGTTCTCCGCCTGCGGGCCGTCCGGCTTGCCGACGTTGAGCACGGCGTCCGGGTTGCCCGGGGCGGCGGTGGAGCTCCCGCCCGAGCACGCGGTGAGCCCGCTCAAGGCCGTGACGGCTATCAGCGCTGCGGCGATGGAGCGCTTGACTCGCATCGGTTCCTCCTGGTCATCGACGACTTTCGTGCTGTCGACTGGTAGCGAGCCCCGACCGCCGGCGACCGAACGACGTCCGCAGTCAACCCGGGTGACTCGGGTCACGTCAATAACACGGCGGTAACGTTTTGTACCTAAGTTTAAGTACTGAAAGAATGGGCGGTCTGGACCTCTTGATCGACCTACTCCTTGCCAGGCAAGGGTTTCAGCCGGTGCGGCCACCGTTCGCGAGCAGCTGCGCGATCGGCAGGGTCGCCGCGCCGAGCGCCACCGCCTCGGGCCCGAGCCTGCCGAGGACGACCTCGGTGCGCTCGGCCAGGTAGCCGAGCGCGTGCCTGCCCACGGCGTCACGCACCGCGGGCAGGATCGCCGGTCCCATGATCGCCCCGGCCGAGCCGGCGAGCACCACCCGATCGGGGCTGAGCAGGTTGATCAGGTTCGCGATGCCGATCCCCAGGTACTCGCCGGTCTCGGCGAGCACGTCGGCGGCCGGGCCGCCACCCTCGGCTTCGGTCACGATCCGCGCCAGCTCGACGTCGCTTTCGTCCCCGATGACCGGTTCCGTGCCGACGCGTCCGGCGTAGCGGCGGACGACCGCCTCGACACCGACGTAGGCCTCCAGGCAGCCGTGGGAGCCGCACCGGCAGGCCGCCCCGGCCGCCTTGACGACGGTGTGGCCCCACTCGCTGGTAGTGATGCCGGGGTGCGAGCGCCCGGCCGTCGCGACGGCGGCCCCGACGCCGACGCCGAGGAGCGCGACGATGGCGCGTTCGGCGCCCCGGCCGGCCCCGCGCCAGGTCTCGGCCTGGCCGAGGGTGCGGGCGCGGTTGTCCAGGTGGAGGGGCGCTTGGATGTGCGGGTGGATCAGCTCCGCGAAGTTCACACCCCGCCAGCCGAGGGTGGGCGCGTGCACGATGCCGCCGTCTCGGACCGCGCCCGGGACGCCGATGCCGACGCCGAACACCGTGTCCGGATCGCCGCCTTCGAGCACTTCGGCGATGCCGGTGCGCACCAGGCCGGCCACTTCGTCGGGGTCGAGCCGGGTGCCGACGAGCGGGTGGCGCACGGTGCCGAGGGTACCCAGCGCGCAGTCGAAGAGGCCGACCTCGACGTGCGTCTCGCTGACGTCGACGCCCACGACGTGCCCGAAGTCGGCCCGCACCGCCAGCAGCGTCCGCGGCCGCCCGCCGTCCGATTCGACCGATCCGGCCTCGGCGACGACGCCGTCCGCGATGAGCTCGGAGACGACGTTGGTAACGGTGGCGGCCGACAGTCCCGATTCAGCTACCAGTTCCAGTCTGCTGACGGGACCGCGGAGGTAGAGCGAGGAGAGCAGCGCCGCGCGGTTGTGCCGCCTGAGGTCACGGGTCGTCTGGCGCACCACCTGGGTCACCGGGAGGATTCTGCCAGACACACCCGGTTCGGGCCTTAGTTCACTACTTAATACATAGCCACAACTTACGGCGATCAGGCATCCTGTCAGTGAGCCGGTAAGAAGTTAGATGGGTTGCCCATGGCGAGCAAGCGCACCACCGTCCGTGATCTGCGGCGGCACAACCGATCCCTGCTGCTGTCGAAGCTGTACTTCGACGGCCCGCTGTCGAGGCACGAACTCAGCCAGCTCACCGGATTGAGTGCCGCCACGGTGAGCAACGTGACCGCCGAGCTGGGCGAAGAGCGCCTGATCACCGAAGCGGGCCAGGTCGAATCGGACGGCGGCCGGCCGCGCGTCCTGCTGCGCGTCGACCCGGCGTACGGGCACGTGGCGGGCGTCGACATCGGGGAGACCGGGGTCAAGGTCGAGCTGTTCGACCTGGCGATGAACCGCCTGGCGACGGTCGAGCACCCGCTCCCGAAGGCCCCCGACCCGGCGACGGCGGTGGAGCAGGTGACGTCCGGCCTGCGCGAGGTGTTCGCGAGCGCGGGCATCGAAGAGCCAGGAGTGCTGGGCGTCGGCATCGGCGTACCGGGAGCGGTCGAGCAGGGCGAGCAGGTGCTGGTCCACGCCCCGACGGTGGGCTGGGACGGGGTGCCGTTCGCCGCGCTGTTGTCGGACGCCGGCGTCCGGTTGCCGCTGTTCATCGACAACGGTGCGAAGACCCAGGGCCAGGCGGAGATGTGGTTCGGCGCGGGCCGCGGAGCCAAGCACGCGGTGATAGCCCTGATCGGCTCGGGCGTGGGCGCGGCGGTGGTGACGGACGGGACAACGTACCGGGGCTCGACGAGCAGCGCGGGCGAGTGGGGCCACACGACGATCGCGTACGGCGGTCAGAAGTGCCGCTGCGGGGCCCGAGGGTGCCTGGAGGCGTACATCGGCGCGGGGGCGGTGCTGGCCCGCTACCGCAGGGCACGCGGCAAGGACATCACGGGCGAGGACGAGCAGGCCCGGTTCGCGGCCCTGCTGGCAGCGGCGGCGAAGTCCAAGACGGCGGCAAAGGTGCTCGACGAAACGGCGGGCTACCTCGGCGCGGGCATCGCGAACTTGATCAACTTGTTCAACCCCGAGCGCATCGTGATCGGCGGCTGGGCCGGGTTGGCGTTGGGCGAGCAGCTCCTGCCGAGCATCCGCGCGGCGGCGGGCGAGCACGCCCTGCGGCACCCGTTCAGCCAGACATCGATCCAGCTGGGCTCGCTGGGCCTGGACGCGGTGGCGACCGGTGCGGCAACGCTCCCGGTGGCGGACCTGCTGGAGCAGGGAGCGACGTCGCGGATCGCCAAGCCGGGAGCACCCGACTCCGACGCGGCTTAGCTCCAGGAGCACCGCCGAGAACCCAGCCCTCCCCCGCACCCCGAAGGCCACAGCCGAACCAGTCCCGGACGCCGTCGGAAGCCCGTGCCCCGCTGAGCGGGAACCACCGTCCACGCCTTAATTCGGGTTGAAAAAAAATGACCGCCCGACGGTTGCCCGGCTTGTCTGGACCATGCATACTTTGTTGCCAGGCACAACAAAGCGCCGGCCAAGTCCGCCCGCCACGGACCGCGGCCGATCGGTCGCGCCTGCCGCCGCCCCGGCACGCACGGCCTTCTCCCCTTCCCCGCGTTCCGTGCTGCGCGCGGAACGCCGGTCCCCACGGTGAAAAGAGGCGACAACGATGTCCACCTCAAAAAAGAACCGCTGGGCGGCACTCCTCGCCGCCTGTTCACTGCTCCTCCTCGGGCAGCAGGCCATCACCCCCACCAAGGCCGAAGCAGCGGCCACCTTCACCGACGACTTCAACGGCCCCGCGGGCGCCGCCGTCGACGGGTCGAAGTGGCAGCTCGAAACCGGCGACAACGTCAACAACCACGAACGGCAGTACTACACCTCCGGCACCAGCAACGCCCAGCTCGACGGCCAGGGCCACCTCGTCATCACCGCCAAGAAGGAGAACCCCGGCAACTACAACTGCTGGTACGGCCGCTGCGAGTACACCTCCGCCCGGCTCAACACCGCCGGCAAGTTCAGCCAGGCCTACGGCCACTTCGAAACCCGCATGAAACTCCCGCGCGGGCAAGGCATGTGGCCCGCCTTCTGGATGCTCGGCGGCGGAAACTGGCCCGCCGACGGCGAAATCGACATCATGGAGAACGTCGGCTTCGAGCCGAACACCGTGCACGGCACCCTCCACGGCCCCGGCTACTCCGGCGCCGGCGGCATCGGCGCCGCCTACAGCGGCCCGAACTTCTCCGACGACTTCCACACCTACGCCATCGACTGGGCCCCCAACCAGATCAAGTGGTACGTCGACGGCAACCTCTACCAGACACGCACGCCGGCGGACCTGAACGGCAACCGCTGGGTCTACGACCACAGCTTCTTCCTCATCCTCAACCTCGCCGTCGGCGGGTACTGGCCCGGCGATCCCAACAGCAGCACGCAGTTCCCGCAGCAGCTGATCGTCGACTACGTGCACGTCACGAACACCTCGAGCAGCGGCGGCGGCCGGACCGGCACCATCACCGGCATCGGCGGCAAGTGCGTCGACGTCGCCGGCGCGAACAGCGCCAACGGCACGCCGATCCAGATCACCGACTGCAACGGCAATGCCGCGCAGAACTGGACCGTCGGCACCGACGGCACCCTCCGCGCCCTCGGCAAGTGCATGGACGTCTCCGGTGCCGGCACCGCGGACGGGACACCGGTGCAGCTCTACGACTGCAACGGCACCGGCGCCCAGCAATGGGTCGTGACCGGCGCGAAGGACATCGTGAATCCCAACGCGAACAAGTGCCTCGACGCCACCGGGAACTCCAGCGCGAACGGCACCCGCCTGCAGATCTGGACCTGCGGTGGCGGCGCGAACCAGAAGTGGACCACTCCCTGAACCGATGAGGAGAATCAAGTGCGGCGAATCCTCGTCGCGCTAATGGGGTGTGCCCTGTTAGCGCTTTCCCTCACCACCGGCTCGGCCCAGGCCGCGGTCGAAGCGGGCCCCTCCGCGAGCCAGCTCCTCGCCAAAACCCAGAATTGCCAACAAATTTCCAACGGCAGATATTCCTTCGACGAAGGCGGCGCGGCCACCGTGCCCGTCTGCCAGGCCAACGGCGCGGTCTTCTTCACCGCCGACATGGACATCGACTGCGACGGCGTCCGCACTACGCAGTGCAACGAGAACACCGACTGCTGTTTCTACCCCGACACCGCGTTCCACACCTCGACCGACCAGCCGCTCAACGCGGCCCAACTGCCCTTTGTGGTCCTTCCCCAGCCGACGTCCACCTGGGACTACCGCAACTACGGCATCGACGGCGGCTCGGTCGTGGCGGTGATCTACCACAACCAAGTCACCTACGCCGTCGTCGGCGACACCGGTCCGGCGAGCATCATCGGCGAGGCCTCCTACGCCACCGCCGTCAGCCTCGGCATCGACCCCGACCCGAAGACCGGCGGCACCGAAGGCCCGGTGACCTACATCGTCTTCCCGAACACGCACGTGAACCCCATCGAAAGCCACGCGAACGCGGTCAGCCTCGGCGAACAGGTCGCGACGCAGTTCGCCGGCGGCACCACACCCACGACCGCCGGGCCGATCACGGGCATCGGTGGCAAGTGCGTCGATGTCGCCGGCGCGAACAGCGCCAACGGAACCGCCGTCCAGCTCTACGACTGCAACGGCACCAACGCTCAACAGTGGACAGCCGGCACCGACGGAACCCTGAAAGCCCTCGGGAAGTGCCTCGACGTCACAAGCGCGGGTACCGCCAACGGCACGACGACGCAACTCTGGGACTGCAACGGCTCGGGCGCCCAGAAGTGGTCGGCGAACGGCTCACAGAACCTCGTGAACACCGGATCCGGCAAGTGCCTCGACGCCACCGGCAACTCCAGCGCCAACGGAACCCGGCTCCAGATCTGGACCTGCGGGTCCGGCGCGAACCAGAAGTGGACGCTCCCATGAGAAAACGCGCTCTCCTGGCGATGATCGGGGTGACCGCCGTCGCCGCGGCCACCCTCGCCGCCCCGGCGCAGGCCGCGGGCGAGACCGTGAACATCTGGCTCACCACGACCAGTGACTCCGGCGGCCGCACCGTCACCCGCGGCCTGCAGCAGCAGACGCCGGTCACCTTCGCCGCGGGCACCGGCAGCGGCGGCGTGACCATCAACGTCAACGAGAACACCACCTACCAGCAGTTCGAAGGCGGTGGAGCGTCCTTTACGGACACCGCGGCGTGGCTGATGAACTCCAGCGGCGCGTTGAGCCAGGCCACCCGCGACGACACCATGCGCAAACTGTTCGACCCGAACAGCGGCATCGGGCTGAGCTTCATCCGCAACCCGCTCGGCGCGTCCGACCTGGCCCGCTACAGCTACACCTTCGACGACATGCCGGCCGGTCAGACCGACCCGAACCTGACGCGTTTCTCGATCGCCCACGACCAGGCCGACGTGCTGCCGCTGACCAAGCAGGCCAAGCAGCTCAACCCGCAGGCCAAGGTGATGGCGTCGCCGTGGACCGCGCCGCCGTGGATGAAGGACAACGACAGCTACCTGCTCGGCTGGGTCGAATCGCAGTACTACCCGGCCTACGCGCAGTACTTCGTCAAGTACATCCAGGCCTACCAGGCGGCCGGCGTGCCGATCGACTACGTCTCGATGCAGAACGAGCCGACGTGCTGCGCGAGCTACCCGTCGACCAACTGGAACGGCGCCGGCCTGGCGTACTTCGCGAAGAACAACCTGCTGCCCGCACTGCAAAACGCCGGACTGTCCACGAAGGTCATGGCGCTCGACTGGAACTGGGACACCTACGCGGCCTACGGCGCGCCCACAGTGGACGATCCGGCCATCCGCAACCACCCGAACTTCGGTGGCATCGCATGGCACGGCTACGGCGGCGACGTCGCGCAGCAGACGACCGTCCACAACCAGTACCCGAACGTCAACGCCTACTCGACCGAGCACTCCGGCGGCACCTGGATCTCGAACCAGCAGGCCGAGGACATGAACAACATCGTGGACTACACCCGGAACTGGTCGAAGAGCTTCGTGAAGTGGAGTCTCGGCGTCGACCAGAACATGGGCCCGCACAACGGTGGCTGCGGCACCTGCACCGGCCTGATCACCGTCCACAACGGAGACTCCCGCAGCGGGCAGGTCGACTACACCGTCGAGTACTACACGATGGGTCACCTGACGAAGTTCGTGAAGCCGGGCGCGTACCGGATCGACTCGAACGACAACCCGACCGTCCGCAACGTCGCCTGGAAGAACCCGGACGGCTCGAAGGCGCTGATCGCGTACAACTCCAGCACCGGCAACCAGAGCGTCCGGGTCAACTGGGGCGGCTCGTCGTTCACCTACACGCTGCCCGGCCACACGTCGGCGACGTTCACCTGGAGCGGCAACCAGGGCAACAGCGGCGGCAAGACCGGCCCGATCACCGGTCTGGGCGGCAAGTGCGTCGACGTCGCCGGTGCGAGCAGCGCCAACGGAACGGCGGTCCAGCTCTACGACTGCAACGGCACCAGCGCTCAACAGTGGACAGTGGCCACCGACGGAACTCTGAGGGCACTCGGCAAGTGCCTCGACGTCACCGGTCAGTCCACTGCGGACGGAGCACAGCTCCAGCTCTGGGACTGCGGCGGCACGGCCAACCAGCGCTGGGCCGCCACCGCGGCCAGGGAGATCGTCGGCGCGGGCTCGAACAAGTGCGTCGACGCGACCGGCAACTCCAGCGCCAACGGCACGCGGCTGCAGATCTGGACCTGCACCGGCGCCGCCAACCAGAAGTGGAACGTGCCCGCATGAGGAAACGAGCAGTATTCGGCGCCCTGATCGCCGCCTCGGCGGTGGTCCTCGCCCCCGGCGTCGCGCAGGCGGCGACCGGCCCGATCACCGGCTTCGGCGGCAAGTGCGTCGACGTCGCCGGCGCGAGCACCGCCAACGGAACCGCGGTCCAGCTCTACGACTGCAACGGCACCAGCGCTCAACAGTGGACAACCGGCACCGACGGTTCTCTGCGGGCGCTGGGCAAGTGCCTGGACGTCACCAGCGCGGGCACGGCGAACGGCACCCAGATCCAGCTCTGGGACTGCAACGGCTCGGGCGCCCAGAAGTGGACGGCCAACGCGGCGAAGAACCTGGTCAACGCCGGGTCCGGCAAGTGCCTCGACGCCACCGGCAACTCCAGCGCCAACGGCACCCGGCTGCAGATCTGGACCTGCGCGACCACGGCGAACCAGCAGTGGACGCTGCCGGGCGGCACCACGACACCGCCCGGGCCGGGCGTGCTGGCCGTCGCGCCGTACCTCTACAACGGCTGGGGCGACCCGCCGAACCCGGCGACGATCATGAGCGCCACCGGCGTCAAGTGGTTCACGCTGGCGTTCATCCTGTCCAACGGCTACTGCAACCCGCAGTGGGACGGCGGCCGGGCACTCACCGGCGGCGTCGACCAGAACACGATCAACACGATCCGCGCGAACGGCGGCGACGTCATCCCGTCGTTCGGCGGCTACTCCGGCAACAAGCTGGAGTCGTCGTGCGGCAGCGCGGGCGAGCTGGCGGCGGGCTACCAGAAGGTGATCAACGCCTACGGTCTCAAGGCGATCGACATCGACATCGAGGCCGACGCCTACAGCAACCCGGCGGTGCAGCAGCGCACGGTCGACGCGCTGAAGACGGTCCGGGCGAACAACCCGGGCATCAAGCTGTACGTCACCTTCGGCACCGATCAGTCCGGGCCCGACAACAGCCTGGTCAACCGGGCGGCGCAGGCGGGTCTCACGGTCGACGGCTGGGTCATCATGCCGTTCGACTTCGGCGGCGCGGGCCAGAACATGGGCACGCTGACGCTGCGGGCGGCCGAGGGCCTGAAGAACGTCGTCAAGAGCGCCTACGGCTACGACGACGACACGGCCTACCGGCACATGGGCATCTCGTCGATGAACGGAATCACCGACGTCGGCGAGACGGTCACGCTCACCGACTTCACCACCATCCTGGGCTACGCCAACACGCACCACCTGGCCCGGTTGACGTTCTGGTCGGCGAACCGCGACCGCCCGTGCCCCGGCGCGTACCCGAACAACGACACCTGTTCCGGCGTTTCGCAGCAGGCGTGGGACTTCACGAGGATCTTCGCCCGCTACGCCGGCTGAGCGAGGGCTGCCGGGCCGCGGCCCTGGGGAAGCGGCGACCCGGCAGCGTGGGGTCCCGCCTGCCACTGGGGGTCTCCGGCGGCGGAACCGCCCCCGAGGTTATCGACCGGAGGTCGCGTCCGGCTCGTGCTCGGACCGTACGGACGCGAACGCTGCCCAAACGGCCCCAATGTGGCCTTGGTTGCGCTCAACGCACCGAAGGCCACCTTGGGTGCGTCCAACGCACCGAAGGCCACATTGGGGCGCTCTGGTCACTCCGCCGCGATCGCCGCCCGGGCCGCCGCCGCGCGGTCTGCGTACGCGCCCACCAGCTGCTCCTCCGCGTCGTCGAGGTACTTCATCAGCAGCTGCTCCGCGCCCGGGCCGTCGCCGGCCTCGACGCGGTCGAGGATTTCGTGGTTGCGCGGCAGGTAGCGCTCGTGGAAGCGCCGCGGCTCGGCCATGATGTGGAACACCAGCCGCAGCTCGGCGGTCAGCCTGCCGACCAGCTCGTTCACCCGCTCGCTGCCGGACAGCGCGGCCAGCTCCTGGTGGAACCAGACGTTCGCAGTGCCCAGGTCCTTCCAGTTGCCGGTGCGGGCGGCCTCGTCGCCGATGTCGACCTTCTCCTTGATCCGCGCGAAGGTCGCCGGCTTGGCCGTCACCCCGCGGACCGCCGCGCACTCGATGATCTTGCGCACCCGGTAGATGTCGACGACGTCCTCGACGCTCGGGATGCGGACGAAGACCCCTCGGTTGAGCTCGTGGGCGAGCAGCCGCTCGTGCGTGAGCAGCCGGAACGCCTCGCGCAGCGTGTTGCGGGAGACGCCGAGCGCGTTGCCGATGTCGTGCTCCGACAGCCGGCCGCCGGGCAGGAAGAACCCCTCCGCGATGCGGTTGCGGAGGACGCCGGCGACCCGCTCGGCCGTGCTCTTGCGCGTGACCAGGCCGCGATCGGCTTCGAGGCCCGTGACGCCGCTGTCTTCGATGACCACGTCATCGATGGTACTCGCCACGCAGAGGACGATCTAATTGCCGTCTTGTGGAATTGTTCAACAATCTCTACCGTGTGAGGCACGACACGATGAGAGACACTGGCCAGGAGGTGCCCATGACTGCCACAGCCACTACCGAGGCCCGGCCGTTCGACTGGTTCCGCACACTCGGCAAACGTGGCCGCCGCGCCTTCGCCGGCGCGTTCGGCGGGTACGGCCTGGACTCGTTCGACTACCAGACCCTGCCGCTCGGCCTGGCCGCGATCACCGCGTACTTCGGCATTTCGAGCGGTGAAGCCGGCCTGCTCGGCACGACGACGCTGGTCGTGTCGGCCATCGGCGGTGTCGGGGCCGGCATCCTCGCCGACCGGATCGGCCGCGTGCGCACCCTGCAGATCACCATCGCGATGTACACGATCTTCACCGTGCTCTGCGGCTTCGCGCCCAACTTCGAGACGCTGCTGGTCTTCCGCGCCCTGCAGGGCCTGGGCTTCGGCGGCGAGTGGGCGGCCGGCGCGGCGCTGGTCGCCGAGTACTCGCAGGCCAAGTACCGCGGCCGGACCGTGGCCTTCGTGCAGAGCGCGTGGGCGGTCGGCTGGGGTCTCTCGGTGATCGTCTACACCGTCGTCTTCAGCTTCGCGAGCGACGACGTCGCCTGGCGGATCATGTTCTGGACCGGCATCATCCCGGCGGTGCTCGTGCTGTGGGTCCGCCGCAGCGTGCAGGACGCCCCGCGCGCGGAAGAGCGCCGGACCGCCGTGCGCTCCCGGGGCTCACTGGTCAAGATCTTCCAGGGCGGCCTGCTGCGCACGACGTTCTTCGCCTCGCTGCTGGCCACCGGCGTCCAGGGCGGCTACTACGCGATCAACACCTGGCTGCCGTCCTACCTGAAGAAGACGCGTGAGCTGACCGTGATCGGCACCGGCGGCTACCTCGTCTTCCTCATCACCGGCGCCTTCGTCGGGTACGTCTGCGGCGGCTACCTGACCGACCTGCTGGGCCGCAAGAAGACCTTCATGACGTTCGCGGTCCTCTCCGCCGTGCTGATCGTCGCGTACACGCAGATCCCCAAGGGCGCCAACGGCCTCGTGCTGGTGCTCGGCTTCCCGCTCGGCTTCTCGATGTCCGCGATCTTCAGCGGCTTCGGCGCGTTCCTCGCCGAGCTGTACCCGACGGCGCTGCGCGGCACCGGACAGGGCTTCACGTACAACTTCGGCCGCGCGGTCGGCGCGATCTTCCCGACCATCGTCGGCTTCCTCGGCGCGGGCGGCGCGATCGTGTTCGGCGCGATCGGCTACGGCATCGCGGTCCTGGCCTTGCTCGGGCTGCCGGAAACCCGCGGTATCGAACTCGTGGACTGAGGGGGCGAGATGACGACCTTCGACGAACCGGCCACCTACACGCCGGCGCAGGCCCGTGCGGCGTTCCGCACCGGCACCGCCCACCCCACGACCGGCTGGGCCAACGGCTTCACCCAGACCAACCTGATCGCCGTGCCCGAGGACTGGGCCTACGACGTCCTGCTGTTCTGCACCCGCAACCCGCAGGCGTGCCCGCTGCTCGACGTCACCGACCCCGGCGATCCGGCCACCCGCCTCGCCGAGGGCGCCGACCTGCGCACCGACCTGCCGCGTTACCGCATCTGGCAGAACGGCGTCCTGGCCGGCGAGGTGTCGGACGCGACCGGCCTGTGGCGCAGCGACATGGTCGCCTTTTCGATCGGCTGCAGCTTCACGTTCGAGACGGCGCTGGCCGCCGAGGGCGTCCCGCTGCGGCACGTCGACCAGGGCCGCAACGTCGCCATGTACGTGACGAACCGGCCGTGCGAACCCGCCGGGCGGCTCTTCGGGCCGATGGTGGTCTCGATGCGGCAGATCCCGGAGGACCGCGTCGCCGACGCCATCCGGATCACCCGCGCGATGCCCGCCGTGCACGGCGCCCCGGTGCACGTCGGCGACCCGGGCGCGCTGGGCATCGACGACCTGTCCCGGCCGGACTTCGGCGACCCGGTGGCCGCCGAACCCGGTGACGTCCCGGTGTTCTGGGCCTGCGGGGTCACGCCGCAGGCGGCGCTGATGGCGTCGCGGCCTCCCTTTGCGATCACCCACGCACCGGGGTACATGTTCATCACCGATCGGTACGACAGCGAATACCGGGTGGACTGAAATGGATCTGAACAGCGATCTCGGCGAGGGCTTCGGCGCCTGGAAGATGGGCGACGACGAAGCCATGCTCGACATCGTGACCAGCGCGAACATCGCGTGCGGCTTCCACGCCGGCGACCCGTCGGTGATGCGGCGGGTGTGCGAGCTGGCGGCCGGACGCGGTGTCGCGATCGGCGCGCACGTCGGCTACCACGACCTGGCCGGCTTCGGCAGGCGTGCGCTCGCCATCGCGCCGGACGATCTGGCGAACGAAGTGCTTTACCAGATCGGCGCGCTCGACGCGTTCGCCCGCGCGGCGGGCAGCCGCGTGACCTACGTGAAGCCGCACGGCGCGTTGTACAACACCGCGGCGGTGGACGCCGAGCAGGCGGCGGCGATCGTCGACGGCCTGCGCCGCTACGACCCCGCGCTCGCGCTGCTCTGCCTGCCGGATTCGGAAATGCAGCGGGAGGCGGAGAAAGCGGGCGTCGTCGCGTACGCGGAGGCGTTCGCCGACCGCGCGTACACCGCCGAAGGCCGGCTCGTCTCGCGCAAGCAGCCGGGTGCTGTCCTGCACGACGCCGCGGCGGTGGCCGAGCGGGCGGTGGCGATGGCCACCGGCGGCGGCGTCGTGACGGCCGACGGCAGCAAGCTCGACCTGCGGCCGGATTCCCTGTGCGTGCACGGGGACACCCCGGGCGCGGTCGAGCTGGCCCGCCGGATCCGCGACGGCCTGACCGCGGCGGACGTCCCCCTCAACGCGTTCACCGGATGACCGTCCGGCTCCTGCCGTGCGGCCGGCGCGCGTTGCTCGTGGAAGTCGACGACGTCCTGGGCTTCCAGGCGGCGTTGTCCCGCCTCGATCCGGACGGCGTCGAAGAGCTGGTCCCGGCGGCCCGGACCCTGCTGGTGCGGTACGACCCGGCGGTGACGAACGCGGAACGGCTGGGCGCGTTGCTGCGTCAGGTGTCCCCTGTGGACAGTGCACCGGCCGAGGCGGGCGAGGTGGTGATCCCGGTGGTGTACGACGGCGAAGACCTCGCCGACGTCGCCGCGGAGACGGGGTCGAGCGTGGCGGCGCTGGTCTCGCGGCACACCGCGGGGACGTACGTCTCGGCGTTCTGCGGGTTCGCCCCCGGGTTCGCCTACCTCACCGGATCGGACCCCGCGCTGCACGTGTCCCGCCGGTCTTCGCCGCGCACGCGGATACCGGCGGGCTCGGTGGCGATCGCCGGCGAGTACAGCGCGGTCTACCCGAGCGCGTCACCGGGTGGCTGGCGGTTGCTGGGCCGGACGGACGTGCCGGTGTGGGACGTCGAGCGCGACCCGCCGAACCTGCTGCCGCCGGGCACCCGGGTCCGGTTCACGGCGGTGCGGCCGTGAAGCTCGAAGTGGTGCGGCCCGGGTTCGCGACGACGGTGCAGGACCTCGGCCGCCCGGGCCACGCGGCCCTCGGCGTCGGCCGGTCCGGCGCGGCCGACCGCGGGTCGTTCCGGCTGGCCAACCGGCTGGTCGGAAACCCTGCCGGAGCCGCGGCGCTGGAGGTCACGCTCGGCGGGCTGGTGCTACGCGCGTCGGGCGTGACCACGGTGGCGGTCACCGGCGCTTCGTGCCCGCTTTCGAAGGGCGGCCTCAACGGGCCGATCACGTTGTGGCCCGGGGAGGAGCTGGCGTTGGGCACAGCGGTGTCGGGGTTGCGGTGTTACGTCGCGGTGCGCGGCGGGATCGACGTGCCACCGGTGCTCGGCTCCCGCGCGACGGACACGCTCGGCAAGCTGGGCCCGCCGCCGGTGACGGCCGGGATGCTGCTGCCGATCGGCCCGGCTCCGAGTGCTTTTCCCACGGTGGACCTCGCGCCCCGGGCGGCGTTGCCCGCGGAGCCGGTGTTGCGCGTGACGCCGGGACCGCGCCGCGACTGGTTCACCGCACCGGACGACCTGCTGTCCGCTGTGTACACGGTGTCCCCGGACTCGGACCGCGTCGGCATCCGGCTGACCGGGCCGGCACTGGCTCGCGCGCGGCACGGCGAGCTGCCGTCGGAGGCGTGCGTGCCGGGCTCGCTGCAGGTACCACCGTCGGGCCGGCCGATCCTGTTCCACACCGACCACCCGACGACGGGTGGTTACCCGGTGATCGCGGTCGTCGAGGAGGAAGACCTCGACCTGGCGGCCCAGCTGCGGCCGGGCCAGACAGTGCGCTTCCGGCCG
Source organism: Amycolatopsis sp. MtRt-6 (assembly GCF_017308975.1). Lineage (GTDB taxonomy): Bacteria > Actinomycetota > Actinomycetes > Mycobacteriales > Pseudonocardiaceae > Amycolatopsis. Next base: position 105,747 of record NZ_JADWPD010000003.1, read on the forward strand.
GCGTCCTAGCTTCCCTCCAGCGTCGGGGGGGGGGGGGGGGGGGGGGGGGCCCCCCCCCCCCCCCCCCCCCCCCCCCCCCCCCGGGGGGGGCGCGGCCGGCGGGTCTGGCCCGCCGGCCCCCCACGACCACCAGCCAGGCGACGTTGGTGACCGCGATCGCGAGCCACGCCACCCAGGCCGCGCCCGGGGCCAGCCAGGTGGTGGCGACCCCCAGTGCCACCGTCACCACCACCGGCCACGCGCGCCGCGGCCGGCGCGGCCGCGAATCCGCAAGATCGGCGAGGTAGGCGTCCATGGCCTCCGCGACCTGGTCGTCGATCTCGTCGCGCAGCCGCGCGTCGAGCTCAGACATGCGCCGGCACCGGCCGCGGCACGGCCACCGCCAGGCAGGCCAGCGCCAGCGGCACCTCCAGACCGGCCATGAGCAGCGAAAACACGACGTCGTCACCGGCCGTCACGACGTCGAACCAGGCGTCGGCCAGCAGCAGCGTCGCGGTGGCCGTGGCGACCAGCGGCGTCCGCGCGTCGCCCCGGCCCAGCAGCCAGGCCGTGAGCAGCAGGCCGACGGCTTCCGCCGCGTCGAAGCCCGTCCAGGCCAGGCGCCAGTGCTGCGCCGCCACGACGTCCGGCAGCGTCGTCCCCAGTACCGCGATCCACGGCAGCAGGCCCAGCCCCGCCGCCCAGAACAGCTTCTTCATGGCAACCCCCGATCTCCCGGCCCACGGTAGCCGATTGCAGAGATTCTTTGCAAACAGTCTCTGTAGTACGCTCGCGGCATGGTCGAACGCCCCGAAAAACGCGTGCTCACCGGCCCGGACCTCAAGGCCTTCTCCAAAGCACTGGCCAACCCGGTCCGCCGCGACATCCTCAACTACCTGGGCAAACACGGCGAAGCGAACTCGACGAGCGTCGCGAAGGCCCTCGGTGAGAGCACCGGGACGACCAGCTACCACCTCCGCAAGCTCGCCGACCTGGAGCTGATCGAAGAGCTCACCGAACGCGGAGACGGCCGCGAACGCTGGTGGAAGTCGCAGTCCAAGGACATCCACACCCCACCCGGCCTCGACCTGGCGCCCGACGAGCGCGAAGCGATGCTCAAGCTCGGCGCGCTCAAGCTGAGTCACGACCTGGGCCTGGTCACGCGGGCGTACGCGGGCTATGACAGCTCGGAGGGCTGGAACCGGATCGAACGCGCCGGGCTGCACCTGACGAAGGAGCAGCTCACGTCCTTCGTCGAGGAGTACCAGAACCTGCTGTGGAAGTACGCCACCGAGCCGGGGCAGCACCCGGAAGGCTCGCGGGCGGTGGCCGTCCGGTTCATCGTGGTGCCGGAGGAAGAGGAGTCCACAGAGGACTAGAAGCCGGACACCCGCAGCGTGATGTTCAGCCGCCCGTCGAGGCCCAGTGCCGGGTCCGCCGTGCCCGGCAGCGTCTTCGGCACGCCGTGGTAGGCGAGCCGGGACGGGCCGCCGAACACGAACACGTCTCCTGAGCACAGCTCGACGTCGGTGTACGGCCGGCCGCGGGTTTCGGTGTTGCCGAAGCGGAACACGCACGCGTTGCCGAGGCTGAACGACACGACCGGCTCGAGGCTGCGCTCGTCCTTGTCCTGGTGCAGTCCCATTTTCGCGGTGGCGTCGTAGAAGTTGACCAGCGCGATGTCCGGCGCGTACGTCTCCGCCGGCTCGCCGTACGCGGCCGCCAGCGCGCGGCGGCCGAGGTCGCCGAGCCAGTCCGGGAACGGCAGCACCGGCGTTCCGTCGCCGGTCGTGCGCGAGTAGCCGTACGGGTACCAGTGCCAGCCGAGGCAGACCGACCGCACCGACATCACGCCGCCGTTGGGCAGCCTCGTGTGGCGGTAGCCGGTCCAGCCGCGGCAGGCCGTGACCAGTTCGCGCTGCTCGTCGAAGCCGACCCAGCCGGGCAGGTGCACCGCCCCGGGCGCGAGCTCGGCGCGCGGGCGCGGCAGGAGGGCGTCCATCACCTCGATTGTGCCGGAGACCCCCGACGCACACGTTCCGTCATCATGGAGGGCACCGCGCGATGACCGCGGAACGTGACGTCCGCGGTGGTGAACAGCCGCAGAAACCGCCCGAACGGACCAACGGGACGTCCCTGCGGCCGCATCCCCTCGCCCTGGGCCACCATGGATTCGACGTTCTCACACCTGAATGTCACAAACCAGCGAGGATCAGCTACGAACCGGTCTCTTGACCGCGGTGCCGCCGATCAGTCACGGAAAGTCACCACGGTGACGCCCGCCTGCGCCGGCACGGGGTCGTTCATCGCGGCCAGCGCCGCCGGGACGTCGTCGAGCCCGATCCGCCTGCCGATCAGCGCGGCGAGGTCGATGCCCGCGGTCTCGACGACGCGCAGCAGCTCCGGGTACTCGTGGGCCTGGAGCCCGTGGATCCCGACCAGCTCCAGCTCGCCGCCGACGACCCGGTGCATCGGGATCGGCGCGAGGCCCTGCGCGGGCGGCATGAGCCCGGCTTGGACGTGCCGGCCGCGCTTGCGGAGGCTGCCGACCGACGCCGCGCAGGTCGACGGCGAGCCGAGGCAGTCGAGCGAGACGTGCGTGCCACCGCCGGTCAGCTCGCGCACGTGCGCGGCGACGGCTTCCGCGCCGTCGAACCCCGAAGAATCCACCGTGACGGCGGCACCCGACTTCGCGGCGAGCCGCAGGGCCGCCGTCGAGACGTCAACGGCGACGACCTTCGCGCCGGCCGCGACGGCCAGCAGCACCGCGGAGATCCCGACGCCACCGCAGCCGTACACCGAGACCCACTGGCCCGCGGTGACGCGCCCCTGCCGCAGCACCGCGCGGAACGCCGTCCCGAACCGGCAGCCGAGGGCGGCGGCCTCGGCTGCGCCGAGCGAGTCCGGCAACGCGACCAGGTTCGTCTCGGCGTGCTCGATGGCGACGCGCTCGGCGAACGACCCCCAGTGCGTGGCGCCCGGCTGGAACTCGCGGTCGCAGATCTGCTGGTCGCCGCGGGCGCACTGGGCGCACGTCCCGCAGGCGCAGACGAAGGGAACGGTGACGCGGGCGCCGAGCTCCCACCCGCGGACGCCCTCGCCGAGCGCGACGACCCGGCCGGCGAGCTCGTGCCCGGCGACGTGCGGCAGCGTGACGGCGGCGTCGTGCCCCTGCCAGGTGTGCCAGTCGCTGCGGCACACCCCGGTGGCGTCGACCTCGATCACCGCACCGCCCGGCGCGGCGACCGGCTCCGGCACGTCCCGCACGACGGGCGGGACGCAGAACTCCTCCATCACGACAGCTCGCATGGCGCGAGCCTAGTTGTCGCTCAACTGAGCGCGTGGAACCTCGTTCTCACCCGCGGCGGACCGAGCAGTTTGCTGAGCGAGCCGTCAGGCACGTTCAGGATGTCCTCGAGATTCCGCAGGGCCTCCAACGATTCCGGCCGCTCGGGCCGGCACCGTCCTGATTGCCAGTGGCTGAGGGTGGCCAGGCTGACCGTGGTTCCCCTGCCGCGCAAGCGATAGCGGATCCGCTCGAGGCCGAGGCCGCGGGCCCGGATCGCCGCCCGCAGGGCCACGTCGAACGGTCCGGCCGCCAGCAGCCGGCTCAGCTCCGCCTGTTCCCCCCGGTCGATGGTGCGTGTTCGCTGACCGGTCATCACAACGCTCCGAAGCACTCCCGTTTACAGAACATTGGAGCGTAGGCGCCGGTTCGCAAGATCGGAAGGGCCCTCACCCACCTGCCTTGCGCACCGCGCCGGCGATCGCGGCGAACGGTTCCGCGTAGCCGGAGTTGATCGTCACGTAGGAAATCCCCCACCGTTCCCGCCACCGGAGAAGGGTTTCCGCCGCCGCGCCGGGCTCCTCGGGCAGCACGGTCACGGCACCCCCGGCGACGAGTTCGGGCACGTCGACCTTGGCAAAGCGCGCGATCACGGGCGACGGTTCGCTGCCGACGGCCATCAGGTTCAGTCCGAGTTCGATCTCCGGCAGCCGCGGCCCGGCGAGCTCTCGGAATCGATCCACAATGGACTCGGCTGCGGCCTCGGTGGTCCGCGGCGGCCAGCTGAAGGTGATGGTGTCGGCTTCTTGCGCGGCGAGCGCCAGCATTTTCGGCCCACCGCCGGCGAGCACCAGCCGCGGCCGGTCCGGCTCGCGCTTGAGGTGCGTGATGGTGGCGGCCATCCGTGTGATGCGCTCACCCGGTGCGGGGAACTCCCGGCCGAGCTGCTTCGCGTGGGCGTCCGCCCCGGGCCGCCCGACGCCGAGCCCGAGCTCGAACCGCCCGCGGGTCTGCCGGTGCAGGGTCTGCGCCTGCCAGCCGAGGGCTTCGGCGTCGCGGAAGGGGTCGGCGAGCACGAAGGTGCCGATCGTGAGGTCGATGGTGACCGCGGCGGCGGCCCCCAGCAGGACGAAGGGGTCGGCGGTGCCGACGGGATCGGTGACGAGCAAGGTGTCGAAGCCGAGCTCCTCGACCCGCTCGGCCTGGGCGGTCCAGGAGGTGAGGTCGGGCGAGTGGCCGGCGACGATACCGAAGCGGAAGGGTTTCATGCGGCTGATGCTCGTGGGCGGCGGCCTGTCACCGCATCCGCTCCACGACGTCACTCGCGCGTACGTCGCTCAGCGCAGGGTGACCGACAGCGCCTGCGCGATCTCCTTGCCGATGGCGTGCGTGGCGGCGTCCGGCGGCGAGCCCACCTTCACCACCATCGGTCCCCCGAACGGCTGGCGCTCCACCACCTCGATGCGTTCGCCCAGGTTGATCGCGTGTTCCGTGAGGTACCGCAGCAGCTCCGGGTCGGTGTCCCAGACCCGGACGATCTCGCCCACCGCGCCCGGCGGGAGGTCGTCGAGGATGCGGACCGGCAGCTCCTCCACGCTGCCGTCGGGCGCCGGGATCGGGTCTCCGTGGGGGTCGCGGACCGGGTTGCCGAGCTTCGCCGCGATGCGCTCGACCAGCCTGTCGGACACCGCGTGCTCCAGTGCGTCCGCCTCCGCGTGGACCTCGTCCCACGTGTAGCCGAGCTCCGAAACCAGGTACGTCTCGATCAGCCGGTGGCGCCGGAGCACCGAACGGGCCAGCAGCCTGCCGTCGGCCGTCAGCTCGATGCCGCGGTACGGCGCGTGGGTGACCAGACCCAGCTGGGACAGCTTCGTGACCATCCCCGACGCCGAGGACGGGCTGACCTCCAGCCGGCCGGCGAGCGACGCGTTGGTGACCGCTTCACCCCGCTCGACCAGCCCGTAGATCACCCGGACGTAGTCCTCGACGGACGAGGACCTCCGGACCGAACCATCTCCCATACCGCATACGATACGGGGCGGGTTCTTTCTCGTGAAAGTTCACGGCCGCCAGCGGTAGCGGATCCACCCCGGCACCGGCTCGGCGCCCAGCTGCGCGTAGAACGCCGAACCCTTTTCGTTGCCCTCCTGCATGTCCCACTCGACGCGGCCGGTCGTGCGGTTGCGCAGCTCGTCGAGCAGCTCGCCGCCGAGCCCGTGGCGGCGGTACGCCGGGCGGACGAACAGGTCGTCCAGCCAGATCCCCGGCCGGGCCTCCCACGTGGAGAAGTTCCAGTTGCAGAAGGCGAAGCCGGCCACCGTGCCGGGCTCGCCGGGCGGGGTCGCGATCAGCACCCACGCCTTCGGGTCCGGCCCGAAGAGGTGCCCGCTCATCTCGGCGCGGTCCAGCTTGAGGTCGTGGTTGTCCTCGTAGACGGCGTGCTCCTCGATGAGCGCGCAGATTTCCTCGATGTCTTCGAAGACGGCGTCGCGGACGGGCATCTCGCCTCCCGTTTTTGTCGGTGGTGGTCGTTACTGTCGGGCTCGGAGGTGGTCGATGTCACCAGAGGAGAAGTTCGAGGACCTGGTCGACGAGTTCACCGGACGTCCGGGCATCACGCCACCCGGCACGACCGGCGGGTTCGGGCGCACGGCGCTGCGCGCGCACGGCCGGATTTTCGCGATGTTCGTCCGCGGCCAGCTCGTGCTCAAGCTGCCCAGGAGCCGGGTGGACGAACTGGTCGAGGGCAGCCACGGCGTGCGCTTCGACGCCAACAAGGGCACGCCGATGAAGGAATGGCTGGCGCTGGACCCGGGGTCGCCACACCCCTGGGCCGCGCTGGCCGAGGAAGCACTCGAATTCGTGGGGAGGTGAGTCATCAGGATTGGTAACGCAGTTCGCCGCCGACGGCGGTGCCTTGCACGGCGAGGTCGTCCAATGCGGACTCGTCCAGGGGCGAACCGGACAGCACGGCGAAGTCCGCGAGCTTCCCGGGTTCGAGCGTGCCCAGGTCACGCTCGGCGAAGGTCGCGTACGCCGAGCCGTACGTGTACGCGCGCAACGCCTGCTCCGGCGTCAACGCCTCTTCGGGTGCGAAGGGCGCGCCTGACGCCGTGCGCCGACGCACCATGTCGGCCAGCGCGAGCAGCGGCGCGCCGTTCACGACGGGCCGGTCCGAGGACGCGGGAAGCACGCAACCCGCGTCGAGGACGCTTCGCAGCCGGTAGCACCACGGCACGCGAGCTTCGCCGAGCGCGGTGCGCATGCCGTCGCCGAGCTCGTTGACGAACCGGCCCTGCGGTGACGGGATGAGCCCGAGCGACGCGAGGCGGGTCAGCTCCGCGGGCCGGAGCACCGCGCAGTGCTCGATGCGGTGCCGGTGGTCCGTGCGCGGCGAAGCGGCCAACGCGGCTTCGTAGGCGTCGAGGACGACGGTGATCGCGCGGTCGCCGATCGCGTGCGTCGCGATCTGCCAGCCCGCTTCGTGGGCGCGGCGGATCGTGCGGGCCAGCTCGTCCTCGGGCACCTGGAAGTAGCCGCGGTTGCCCGGCTCGCCGTCGAACGGGTCGTGCATCGCGCAGGTGCGCCCGACCAGGGAGCCGTCGGCGAACAACTTCATCGGGCCGACGCGCAGCCACTCGTCGCCGAGGCCGGTGCGCAGGCCGAGGTCGAGACCGAAGCCGGCGTCGTCGGGCAGGTCGTGCAGCACGCTCGCGGCGACCATCACCGTGCTGCGCACGCGCAGCACGCCGCGGTCGCGCGCCTCCTGGTAGGCGGCCAGCTCCGCGGGTGTCTCGCCGACCAGGCCGCCGCCGATCCCGGCCTCCTGGACGCTGGTGATGCCCTCGGCCAGGTACTGCTCGGACGCCCGCGCGAGCCCGCGCACGACCCGCTCGACGGGGGTCGGGTACGTCAGCGGCCGCAGCAGCAGCTGGGCCTGCTCGCGCAGCAGGCCGGTGGGCGAGCCGTCGTCGTCGAGCACGACGTCGCCGCCGACCGGGACGTGCGCCAGGTCGAGCCGGTCGAGCACGGCCGAGTTGACCACGGTCATGTGCCCGGACGTGTGCTTGAGCCGCACGAGCATGCCCGGCGCGGCGCGGTCGAGGCCGCGGCAGCCCGGGTGCCCGCCGGCGAGCTTGTTCTGGTCGTACCCGCTGCCGACCACCCAGCTCCCGGCCGGCAGCGTCGCGGCGCGCGCGGCGACGGCGTCGTAGACCTCCTCGACGCTGCGGCAGCCGCCGAGCGGGACGTCGTCGAGGCCCATGCCGAACCACGCCATGTGGTTGTGGGCGTCGTGGAAGCCGGGCACGACGAACCCGCCGGCCAGGTCGACGCGGGTGCGTGCGGAGAGCGAGCGGGCGTCGTCGCCGAGCGCGACCACGCGGCCGTGCAGGACGGCGAGTGCGCTGGTGACGCCCGTACCCGTCCACACCGTGGCGTTCTCGTAGACCGCATCGACCTTCATGGTGTCCGAGGCTATCGATCGATCGATCGAACGTCTAGCATCGGCCTCATGCCCACCGTGGACTTCGCCGTCGAGGACGGCATCGCGCACATCCGGCTGAACCGGCCCGAGCGGCTGAACGCGGTCGCCGCCGTCCTGGTCGACGACTTCCTCGCCGCCCTCGACGCGGCCGCGCGCAGCGACGCCCGCGTCGTCGTGCTGTCCGGGAACGGCCGGGCCTTCTGCGCCGGCCACGACCTCAAGGAACCCACCCCCGCGGGTGACTCGCGGGCGCGGCTGGACCGGCTCCAGGACGTCACGCGGCGGCTGCGCGGGCTGCGCCAGCCGGTGATCGCGGCGGTGCACGGCTACGCGATCGGCGCCGGCGCCGAGTTCGCGCTCGACTGCGACCTGATCCTGGCCGCCGAGGACGCCGTGTTCGCGTTCCCCGAGGTCTCGCTCGGGCTGAGCGTCACCGGCGCGGCGTCGCGGCTGCTCCCGCTGCTGGTCGGCCCGCTCAAGGCGAAGGAGCTCCTGCTGCTGGGCGAGCGCTTCGACGGCCGGAAGGCCGCCGAGCTGGGCATGGTCAACGCCGCCGTGCCCGCCGAGCAGCTCCAGGCCGAGGCTCTGAGCTGGGCGAAGCGGATCGCCGAGCACCCGCCCGCGGCCGCGGCCATGGCGAAGCGCGTCCTGGACGCGAGCACCGACCTCGAACCCGCCCTCGAACTCGAGGTCAGCCACGCCCTGATCACCGAGCACTCGGCCGCCGTCGCCGCGTCCACCGAAGCCTTCCGGAGCCGGGCGTGACGCCGCTCGCCGAGATCGGCACCCTCGCGCAGCTCGTCACGCGGGCCGCCGAGCTGTGGCCCGAGCGCACGGCGTGGGTGTTCGACCACCTGGACCAGGAATTCACCTTCGCCGAGGTCGACCGCGAAAGCTCACGGATCGCCGCGGCCCTGGCCGAGCGCGGCATCGGCGCCGGCGACCGGGTCGCCGTCATGCTGCGCAACCAGCCGGAGTTCCCGCTGATCTGGCTCGCGCTGGCGAAGATCGGCGCGCAGCTGGTGCCGGTCAACACGAACTACCAGGAATTCGACGGCGCCCACGTCCTCCGGCATTCCGGCGCGAAACTGGCCGTCGCCGCGCCCGAGTTCACCGCCCTCCTCGAGCGGATCGGCCTCACCGAGGTCGTCACGCCGGACCGGCTCGACGCGGCGGGCGCGGCGCCGGAGTTCACCCCGGTGCCGGAGACGCCGGTGAACATCCAGTACACCTCCGGCACCACCGGCGCCCCCAAGGGCTGCGTCCTGCCGAACCGCTACTGGACGACCCTCGCGATCAGCCTGGCCACCGACTTCCCGGCCGTCGGCGAGGACGACGTCATCCTGACCGCGCAGCCGTTCCACTACATCGATCCACAGTGGAATGTCGCGCTGGGACTGGCCGGGGGCGCCACCCTCGTCGTGCTGGACCGCTTCCACCCCAGCATGTTCTGGGCGAAGGTGCGCGAGCACGGCGTCACCTGGTTCTACTGCCTCGGCCTGATGCCGACGCTGCTGCTGCGCCAGGAACCGTCGGCCGCCGACCGGGAGCACCGCGTCCGCGCGATCTGCGCGTCCGCCATCCCGCACGAGCTGCACGCCGAGCTGGAGGCGCGCTGGGGCGTGCCGTGGTACGAGGCGTTCGGGATGACCGAAACCGGCGGCGACATCCGGATGACCGCCGCCGACCACGACGAGACCGTCGGCACCGGCTGCATCGGGCGGCCCAGCCGCGACCGCGAGGTGCTGATCGCCGGCGACGACGGGAAGCCGGTGCCGCGCGGGGAAACCGGGCAGCTGCTGATCCGCGGGATCGGGCTGATGCACGGCTACCACGACGATCCGGACGCGACGGCGAAAGCGTTCGAGAACGGCTGGTTCCACACCGGTGACCTGGCCCGGATGGACGCCGCCGGCCGCGTCTACTACGTCGGCCGGACGAAGGACATGATCCGCCGCAGCGGCGAGAACGTCTCCGCCGACGAAGTCGAGCGCGCCCTGCTGCTGCACCCGGCGGTACGGCTGGCGGCCGTCGTCGCGGTGCCCGACGAGCTGCGCGGCGAGGAGATCAAGGCGTACGTCGTGTGCGACGGCGACCGGCCGGACCCGGCCGAGCTCGCCGCGTTCTGCGCCGGGAAACTGGCCTACTTCAAGGTTCCGCGGTTCTGGGCATTCGCCGACGCGCTGCCGATGACGCCGTCGGAGCGGGTGGCCAAGGGCGAGCTGCGGAAGGTCGCGGACCCCCGCGCCGGCTCCTGGGACGCCAAGGCGGAAGCATGGCTGTGAGCAGCCGGGAGCGGGTGCGCGCGGCCGCGGTGAAGCTGTTCGCCACCAAGGGCTTCCACGGCACCGGCATCCGCGATCTGGCGCAGGAGGCGGAACTCTCCTCGGCCAGCCTGTACCACTACATGGGCACCAAGGAGGATCTGCTCGCCGAGATCATGCACACCGCGCTGAACCGGCTGCTCGACGCCGCCCGCGAGGCGACCGCGGGCGGCGGCGACCCGGTGCACCGGCTGCGCACGCTGGTCGCGCTGCACGTCCTCGCGCACGCCGTCGGCCCGGCGGAAACCCGGGTGGTGGACAACGAAGTCGACGTCCTGTCCCCGGCCGCGCGCGAGCCGGTGGTGGCCCTGCGGGACGCCTACGAACGGCTGTGGGCGGCCGCGATCGACGAAGGGGTGGCGGCCGGGGTGTTCCGTGTGGAGCACCCGGCGGTCACCAGGCTGGCGCTGCTCGAGATGTGCAGCGGGGTCGCGAGGTGGTATTCCCCACGTGGCCCGCTGGCGCTGGACGAGCTGGCCGAGCACTACGCGGAACTGGCGTCGAGGGCGCTGGGCTGCACGTCCGCACCGGGCGTCACCGACTTGCGGCGGTGCCGGGAAATCGTCGCGAAAGAGTGGGGAGTGTCCGTTTAGCGGCGCTTTTACCTGTGTACGCCTTGCCCAGACGGCGTGCGTGGGGGACGCTCGAAGGGTGACTGAGGAAACGATCCAACTGGAACTGGACGACTCGGGTCTCGCGCCGGGCCTCCCGGCGCCGGCACACCCCCGCGATCAGGTGCAGGATGTCCCCTATCGCCCCGTCGAGTTCCGTGACGACGATCTCCCCGCGGCTCTGGAGCGCTGCGCCAAGTGGCTACGTCAGGCCCAGGAGTGGCTGGGCGAGCCGCTCGATGTCCTGGCCATCCACCTCGACTACGACGACCGCAAGGGTTCGCCGTACTACGACGTGAAGCTCCTGTGCAACGAAGAGGACCTCGCGGGCGTCCCGATCGCCATCCGCAACAAGAAGTAAGCCGCTCCAGCAGCCGTCGAGGCCGCCCCGAAGAGGCGGCCTCGACGGCTTCGTGCGTTCTCAGCCGAGCGTGCCGCCGACCTTGACGTGCCCCTTGAGCAGGTTGCGCGCGATCGTCCGGCGCTGGATCTCGTCGGTGCCCTCGTAGATGCGCAGCAGCCGCAGCTCGCGGTACCACCGCTCGACCGGCAGCTCGCGGGTGTAGCCCATGCCGCCGTGGATCTGCAGGACGCGGTCGACGATCTCGTTGGCCTTCTGGCCGCCGTAGAGCTTCGCCATCGACTGCGCGTGCCGCGAATCGAGGCCCTGGTCGACCTGCCAGGCGGCGTGCAGCACCAGCCAGCGCAGCGCTTCCAGCTCGACGCCGGAGTCGGCGATCATCCACTGGATGGCCTGCCGCTCGGCAATCTTCTGTCCGAACGTCTCGCGGGTGTTGGCGTGCTCGATGGCCATCGAGATCAGCCGCTCGCAGGAGCCGATCGCGCGGGCGGGCAGCAGGTAGCGGCCCTGGCCGATCCACTGCATGGCAAGCTCGAAGCCGCGGCCCTCCTCGCCGAGGATCTGCGTCTCCGGGACGCGGACGTCCTGGAAGATCAGCGACGCGGGGCCCCACTCGCCCATGGTGTCGATGTATTCGGACTTCCAGCCGGCTTCGCGGTCGACGAGGAAGCAGGTGACCCCGCCGTTCGCGCCCTTCTCCGGATCGGTGATCGCGAAGACCATGGTGAAGTCGGCTTCGTTCCCCCCGGTGATGAAGGTCTTCTCGCCGTTGATGACCCAGTCGGAGCCGTCCTTGCGGGCGGTGGTCCGGATGGCCTTGGCGTCCGACCCGGCACCCGGCTCGGTGATCGCGAAGCACGACTTGCGCTCGCCGGAGATCGTCGGCAGCAGGTAGGCCTGCTTCTGCTCCTCGTTGGCGTGGAACAGGATGTTGTCGGCGGCGCCGCCGAAGCGGAACGGCACGAAGGTCCGGCCGAGCTCGGCCTCCAGCAGCGCGGCCATCACGGCGGACAGGCCCATGCCGCCGTACTCCTCGGGCGTGAGGACACCCCAGAAGCCGGACTCCTTCGCCTTGAGCTGGAGGTCCGTGAGCTCTTCGCCGGTCAGGCCGGGCTGGTGGGCGCGCTCGCGCCGGAGGACTTCCTGCTCGAGCGGGATCAGCTCCCGCTGGACGAACGTGCGGACCCAGTCGCGCACTTCCCGTTCTTCGGTGCTGAGTGAAAAGTCCATGGGTGAGCCGCTCCTCCAACCAACACTGCCACCGGCTAAGCGCTTGCTTAGTCGAGCGTACCTCCTGAGCACCTGGTTACCCCAGACCTCGGCCCAAATTCGTGACAACGGCTTCCGCGCCCGGAAAGATCGGGGGTGTGATGGAGATCGAGGTCCGCTGGTCGTCGCCGTTGCCCGCCGAAGAACGCTTCCTGCGTCTGCTCGACGACGTCGAGCAAGGGCGGTTCGAGGCGTACCGGCAGGACGCGGACAAGCGGCGCTTCCTCACCGGCCGCGTCCTGGCGAAGACGGTCACGGCCGAGCGGCTCGGCCTGGCGGTCGAGGCCGTGAAGTTCGACGCGACCTGCGAAGACTGCGGCAAGCCCCACGGCAGGCCCCGCATCCCGGGCGCGGACCTGACGTTGTCGATCTCGCATTCGGGCGACCTGATCGGCATCGCGGCGACGCGAGCGGTCCCGGTGGGCCTCGACGTCGAGACGGCCACCCGCCGCGCGGACGACGGCCTGATCGAGTACGCCCTGAGCCCGGCGGAGGCGGAGCACCTGGCGGGCCTGTCCCCGGAGGACAAGGCGGCGGCGTTCTTCGTCTACTGGACGCGCAAGGAAGCGGTGATGAAGGCCACGGGCAAGGGCCTCCGCATCCCCCTGCAGAGCATCACGTTCTCCCGCTACGACGAGCCGGCCCGCTTGGCCGCCTCGGGCGACCCGGCACTGGACCCGGCCACAACCCGCTTGGCGGACCTGAAAGCCGCGGACGGCTACCGCGCGGCCATCGCGGTGCTGACCACCGAGGAGCTGTCGGTCACCGAGGAACACTGGGTCCCCTGACCCCAAGCGCCCCAATGAGGCCTTCGGTGCGTCCAACGCACCCAATGTGGCGTTCGGTGCGTTGAGCGCAACCAACGCCACATTGGGGTGCTCTGGACCGGTCAGACCGGGAGGTCCGCCAGGCCCATCGCGGTCAGCAAGGTGCGGAACTTCGCCGTCGTCTCGTCCAGTTCCGACTGCGGGTCCGAAGCCGCCACGATGCCGCCGCCCGCGTACAGCCGCATCGATGTCGACGCTATCTCCGCGCAGCGGATCGCCACCGCCCACTCGCCGTCGCCCGCCGCGTCCACCCAGCCGACCGCTCCCGCGTAGTAGTCGCGGTCGAACGGCTCCAGCTCCTGGACCAGCTCGCGGGCCCCCTCCGTCGGGGTGCCGCAGATCGCCGGGGTCGGGTGCAGTGCCGCCGCGAGGTCCAGGGCCGTGATGTCCGGGTCCGCCAGCTCGCCCGTGATCGGGGTGCGCAGGTGCCAGATCGCCGGCGTGGTGACCAGCTCCGGGCCCGCCGGGACGTCCAGCTTCCGGCAGAACGGCCGCAGGGCCTCGACCAGGTAGTCGATCACCACCGCGTGCTCGAGCTGGTCCTTGCGCGACGTCCGCAAGGCCTCGCCGTTCGCGCGGTCGGCCACCGGGTCGGCCGAGCGCGGCATCGAGCCCGCGTGCGGGGACGAGAACACCGTCCGGCCGGTGCGGCGCAGCAGCAGCTCGGGCGTGGCACCCACCAGTGACCGGCCGCCCGGCAGCTCGGCCGCGTACGTGAAGTGCCGGGGATTGCCGACGGCCAGGTTGCGCACGATGCTCTCGGCGGGCACCAGCGCCTCGAATTCCAGGTCCAGGGCCCGCGCCAGGACGGCTTTCCGCAGGTCACGGGCAGCCAGGAACGAAACCGCCGAACGCACGGCCTCGCGATGCAACGCCGGTGACGGCACCGCACGCACCCGCACGGGCGCGGGCAGGGTCTCCCGGGACAGCGAAGGCGCCCCCGAGGACCGGTGGACGGTCCGGGGCACGACGAGGTGGCCCGGCACCTTCGTGTCGGGCCCGGTGTCGAACGGGAGGACGCCGACGGCCAGCGGGGCGCCGGTCTCGGCGAGGACGCCGGGGATCGCCGAGGCGAGCCGCCGGGGGTCCGTCTCGGTCACGGTCCGGATCGTGCCCTGCGCCAGCAGCGCGCGCGAAGCCGTCGTGAAGAGGAAGTCGCCTCGCTGGTAGCGGGCGGCGAGGTCAGCCGGGGTCGCCGGATCAGGAGAACTCACAAGACCCAGCCTCCCAGGCGGCGGGAGATCCGCGAGGGAAGTGTCGCCAGCGACACTTCCCTCGCGGTCAGCTCCTGGTGACGGCTACTTGAGCGCGTCGATGAGCGCCTCGCGCTGGCGCTCGCCCAGGCCGGCCGCACGCCGGTCCGGGTCGATGCCGGCCTGCTCGAGCAGGGCGGCGACCTTCACCGCGCCGAGGCCGGGGACGGCCTTCAGCAACTGGGTGACCTTCGTCTTCCCGATGGTCTTGTTCTCCTTGGCCTGCTTGAGCACCTTCTCGATGCTCTCCTTGCCGGACTTGATCGACGCGAGCAGCTCCGAACGCGCCTTGCGAGCCTCGGCGGCCTTGGCCAGGGCCTCGGCGCGCTGCTCCGGAGTCAACGTAGGCAGAGCCAACGTAGTGTCCTTTCCTCTCAGGTCTCCGCTTTCGCGGCCGACAGCTTTTATGAGTGCTTGCTCCTGCAAGCGCTGCTCAGCCGTCTCTTGCCACGGGCCCAGTAAACGCCACCCGCTTCTTGGCCGTGCAACCGACACGCACTTATTACCCCCGGAGGTGATACCGGGCAACCCGCTCCGGCCTGCGGAAACGCTCCCAAGAAGCGGCCCGCGTGGCCTCTCTCACCCGGAAGTGGAGGCTCCGCTACGCAATGTTCTCGTGCACATTTCCTTGCACATAAGGAAAACCCGAAAAATTGATGATCTTGATCATCGTCCGGTCGTCGCCCGATCGCGCGACGACCGTGACCGAACGGAGCCGTTGTCGACCATGCCCGCTTCACCCGATCCGCACTAGAGTCGGCGCAACCCCAGCCCACCGGCGAACGACCCCCGGGAGCGACCATGTTGAGCACCATGCAGGACGGCCAGCTGTCGCTGGCGAACCTGCTCCGCCACGGCACGTCGGTGCACTCGGCGAGCGAAGTCATCACCTGGACCGGTTCAGAAGCCCGCCGAGAGAGCTACGGCGACCTGGGCAGGCACGCCGCCCGGCTCGCGAACGCCCTCCGCGGCCTCGGTGTGACAGGCGACCAGCGTGTCGGCACGTTCATGTGGAACAACGCCGAGCACATGGCCGCCTACCTGGCCGTCCCGGCGATGGGCGCCGTGCTGCACACGCTGAACATCCGCCTGTTCCCCGAGCAGCTCGTGTTCGTCGCCAACCACGCCGAAGACCACGTCGTCATCGTCGACGGCACCCTCGTCCCGCTCCTGGCCAAGCAGCTGCCGCAGTTCCGGACGGTCCGGCACGTCATCGTGGCCAACGGCGACGCCGCGTCCCTCGAAGCCCCCGACGGCGTCGAGGTCCACTCCTACGCCGAGCTGCTGGCCGCCCAGCCCGACACCTTCGACTGGCCGGACGTCGACGAGCGCTCGGCCGCCGCGATGTGTTACACCTCGGGCACGACGGGTGACCCCAAGGGCGTCGCCTACTCGCACCGGTCGATCTGGCTGCACTCGATGCAGGTCTGCATGACCGACAGCATGAAGCTCGCCCAGCAGGACAAGGCGCTCGCCATCGTGCCGATGTTCCACGCGATGGCGTGGGGCCTGCCGTATGCGTCGCTCATGGTCGGCGCGTCGCTGCTGATGCCGGACCGCTTCCTGCAGCCGGCGCCGATCTCGGCGATGCTGGCCGCGGAGAAGCCGACGTTCGCCGGCGCGGTGCCGACCGTCTGGCAGGGCCTGCTCGCCCACCTCGAAGCGCACCCGCAGGACATCTCGCACCTGCGCGAGGTCGTCGTCGGCGGGTCGGCGGTGCCGCCGTCGCTGATGCACGCGTTCCAGGAGCGGCACAACGTCCCGATCCTGCACGCCTGGGGCATGACCGAGACGTCGCCGCTGGGCAGCGTCGCCCGGCCGCCGGCGTCGGCGACCGGCGACGACGTCTGGAACTACCGCTACACGCAGGGCCGCTTCCCGGCGTCCGTGCGCGCGCGGCTGATCGACGACGACGGCGCGGTGCTGCCCTGGGACAACGAGGCTGTCGGCGAGCTCGAGGTCCAGGGTCCCTGGATCGCGGCGTCGTATTACGGCGGAAGCGACGTCGACCCGGAGAAGTTCCACGACGGCTGGCTGCGCACCGGCGACGTCGGCAAGATCAGCCCGGACGGGTTCCTCACGCTGACCGACCGCGCCAAGGACGTCATCAAGTCCGGCGGCGAGTGGATCTCCTCGGTCGACCTGGAGAACCAGGTCATGGGCCACCCGGCCGTCGCCGAAGCCGCGGTCGTCGGCATCCCGGACGAGAAGTGGGACGAGCGGCCGCTGGTCGCCGTCGTGCTCAAGGAGGGCCAGCGCGTCACGCCGGAGGAGCTGCGGGACTACCTGGCCGACAAGGTCGCGAAGTGGCAGCTGCCGGAGAACTGGACGTTCGTCGACGAGGTGCCGAAGACCAGCGTCGGCAAGTTCGACAAGAAGCGGATCCGCGCGTCCTACTCCGAGGGAAAGCTCGACATCGCGCAGCTCTAACGGGTAAATCTCCGGCGAGTCTTCACGCCTTTGGTGGTCACCATGGGGGAACCTGACGCCCCTATGGTGGCCTTCAGAGCACGTCGGAGGAGTTCTGGGGATGCAGCGGAACAGGCGGAGTTTCCTCGCACTCGCGGGAATGGGCGCGCTGGCGACGGCATGCGGGTCGAACACCGGGCGGCAGGGTGACCCGCCGCCCTCGACGGCGTACTCGGCGGGACCGCCGCCGTCGGCCGCCTCGAAGGTCACGCTCCAGCAGTGGTACCACGCCTACGGCGAGGAAGGCGTCCAGGACGCCGTCAAGCGGTACGCCGCGAGCTATCCCGGCGCGACCGTGAACGTGCAGTGGAACCCGGGCGACTACGACTCGAAGATCGTCACCGCGCTGCAGAACAGCGGCGTGCCGGACGTCTTCGAGGCCCAGGTCAAGATCGACTGGGTGCGGCAGAAGCAGGTTGTCCCGCTCGACGACGTCATCGTGTCGGCGAAGAGCGACTTCAGCCCGGCCGTGCTGGCCGCGCAGACCGTCGAGGGCCGGGTCTACGGCATCCCGCAGGCCACCGACACGCAGGTGCTCTTCTACCGCAAGAGCCTGCTGCAGGCCGCCGGCGTGCAGCCGCCGCAGACGGTCGACGAGCTCGTCGACGCGGCCGCGAAGCTCACCAAGGACGGCGTCAAGGGCTTCTTCGCGGGCAACGACGGCGGCGTCGGCGTGCTCACCGGCCCGCTGCTGTGGTCCGCCGGGCTCGACTACCTGAAGAACGGCAACCGCGAGGTCGGCTTCGACGACCCGCGCGCGGCGACCGCGCTGGCGAAGCTGCACACGCTGAACGCCAGCGGTTCCCTGCTGCTCGGCGCGCCGGCGGACTGGTCTGACCCGGGCGCGTTCATCGACGGGCTGGCGGCCATGCAGTGGACCGGGCTGTGGAACGTGCCGAAGATCCGGCAGGCGTTCGACGACGACTTCGGCGTGCTGCCCTTCCCGAAGCTGGACGGCA
Organism: Amycolatopsis sp. MtRt-6; assembly: GCF_017308975.1. Taxonomy (GTDB): domain Bacteria; phylum Actinomycetota; class Actinomycetes; order Mycobacteriales; family Pseudonocardiaceae; genus Amycolatopsis. Next base: position 123,571 of record NZ_JADWPD010000003.1, read on the forward strand.
GCGGCGCGCCCTCGGTGCCGGTCGGCGCGTACGGCGCGATGGTGAACGCCAAGAGCGCGCACGTCGCCGAAGCCAAGGCGTTCGTGAAGTGGCTGTGGATCGACCAGACGCAGAACCAGCTGGAGTTCGCGACGAAGTTCGGCTTCCACGTGCCGGCCCGGCAGAGCCTGGTCGGCCGCGCCGACAGCCTCAAGTCCGGCCCGGCCGCCGACGCGGCCCGGTTCGTCAAGGAGAACGGCCACCTGGTCGGCGGTCCGGTGTGGACACAGCAGGCGAACACGGCGCTGTCCGACGCGGTCGCGAAGATCGCCAAGGAGGGCGCGGACCCGGTCGCGCAGACCAAGACGGCGGTCGAGGTGGCTCGCGCCGAACTGAAGCGCCTGTACGGATGAAGCGGCGCGATGCGCGCGCGTTCTGGCTGTTCGTCGGGCCGTTCCTGATCGGGCTGGCGATCTTCGCGTACCTGCCGATCGGCTGGAGCGCGTACCTGTCGTTCTTCGACGCGCGCAACACGGTGACGCCGACGGACTTCGTCGGGCTGGACAACTACGGGCACATGCTCACGGACGAGCCGTTCTTGTCGAGCCTGGGCACGTTCAGCGTGTTCGCGGTGTTCATCGTGCCGCTGACGTTCGTTTTGTCGCTGGCGCTGGCGCTCGGCGTCAACCAGCTGAAGTTCGCGCGGGCGTTCTTCCGCTCGGTGTTCTTCCTGCCCTTCGCGTGCTCGTACGTGGTGGCGTCGCTGATCTGGAAGACGTCGTTGTTCTCGGGTGTCCGATATGGACTCGCGAACACGCTGTTGTCCCTGGTCGGCATCGACCCGGTGGCCTGGACCGGGACGGTGGACCCGCCGCTGTACTGGGTGGTGCTGGTGACGGCGCGGCTGTGGCTGCAGCTCGGGTTCTACATGATCCTGTTCATCGCGGCGCTGCAGCGGATCCCGGCCCAGCTGTACGAAGCGGCGTGGCTGGACGGCGCCAAGCCGGGCTGGCAGGTGTTCCGGCACATCACCCTGCCGCAGCTGCGCGCGACGGCGGTGGCGGTGCTGCTGCTCAACCTGATCAACGCCTACCAGGCGTTCGACGAGTTCTACAACATCATGGGTGACGCCCGCGGCTACCCGCCGTTCGCGCGGCCGCCGCTGGTCTACCTGTACTACACGTCGCTGGGTTCCGGTGGCCAGGACCTCGGGCGCGGCAGCGCCGGTGCGGTGATCCTGGCGCTGATCATCGCGCTGGCGACGGTGCTGCAGGGCCGGGTGCTGCGGTTCGGGCGGGCGTCATGAGGGCGTTCCTGCGGTGGACTTGCCTGACGGTGGCAGCGGCGCTGTTCCTGCTGCCGTTCTACCTCCTGCTGCGCAACGGCCTGGCGTCCCGCGCGGACATCACATCTCCACAGTGGACGTTCTTTCCGTCCACAGTGCACTGGGAGAACTTCTCGCGGCTCTTCTCTTCGGAAGACGTCCCGTTCGGCCGCAGCCTGCTGAATTCGGCGGCGGTCGCGACCCTGCAGACGACGGGTTTGCTGGTGATCTGTTCCCTGGCGGGTTACGGCCTCGCCCGGATCCCGTACCGCCATTCCGGGATCGTGTTCTACGCGGTGCTGGCAACGCTGATGATCCCGACGTCGGTGACGTTCGTGCCGAGCTTCGTGGTCGTCTCGTCGCTCGGCTGGCTGTCGGACTTCCGCGGCCTGGTGATCCCCGGGCTGTTCAGCGCGTTCAGCGTGTTCCTGTTCCGCCAGTACTTCCTCGACTTCCCGCGCGAGCTGGAGGAGGCGGGCCGGGTGGACGGGCTCAGCCGCTGGGGCGTGTTCTGGCGGATCGTGGTGCCGAACTCGAAGGGCTTCTTCGCGGCGATCGCGGTCATCACGGTGATCGGCAGCTGGAACGCGTTCCTGTGGCCGCTGATCATCGCCCAGTCGCCGGATTCGTGGACGGTCCAGGTGGCGCTGTCGGGCTTGCTGACGGCGCAGAACCCCCAGCTGAACCTGCTGTTCCTGGCGGCGGCGGTGTCGATCCTGCCGATCGTGCTGCTTTTCGCGTTCCTGCAGCGGTACCTGGTGCGCGGGGTGGCCGAGTCCGGCCTGAAGGGCTGAACGGTGGGCCGAATTGACCACAACCTTCGGCGGTACAGCACGCCTCGTGATCTGTGACAGGGTGGACTGAACTGTCACGGTGAATGTTTTTCACGTTCACCCCGTGTCCACCCACGTCCGGCACTGTGCCGGTCATCCGAGAAGACTGGGGAGCGAACATGGCCGAACTCACCCGGCGCACCTTCGCCACCGCGGGCGCCGCCGGTGTCGGGCTGCTGCTCTGCACGCCCACCGCGAACGCCCTCGACCGCGCCCTGCGGCTGACGAGCACCCGCTCGGTCGCCACCGCCGGCACCACGCTCGAGCAGGTCGCCGCGGGCGGCGGCACCAGCACCTACTCGCGCCTGTCCGCCGGACCCGGGTGGCCGTTGGTCGTCCGGAGCGACCTCGCCGCGCCGAAGAGCGGCCGCGACGACCGGCGCCGGGCGCTGTCCGCCTTCGTCCAGTTCACCGACCTGCACATCACCGACACCGAAAGCCCCGCGCGGTTCGAGTACCTGCACCCCTTCATCGGCTCCGCGCACCGGCCGCAGGAGGCGCTCGGCACCGTCGCCACCAGCGCGCTGGTCGAGCGCGTCAACAGCGTGCGGCAGGGCCCGTTCACCGGGCGGCCGTTCGACCTGATGGTCACCACCGGCGACAACACCGACAACCACGAGCTGATCGAGCTCGACTGGTTCCTCAAGGTCCTCAACGGCGGCACAGTCACGCCCGGCTCCGGCGACCCGGACGCCTACGAGGGCGTGCAGAGCTCGGGCAACGACGAGTACTGGAACCCTTCGATCCCCGGCGTGGGCGACAAGTACTCGGCGAAGGGCTTCCCGCAGCTGCCGGGCCTGCTCGAAGCGGCCATGAAGACGTTCACCGCGCCCGGCCTCGACGTGCCGTGGTTCTGCACCTTCGGCAACCACGACGACAGCATCGTCGGCTCGCTGCCGGCGCGGGTTCCCGGAATCGACGCGTGGTACACCGGGAAGTACAAGGTGATCGGCAAGGACGAGACCGCCGCGAAGAAGCTGGCCGCCGCCATCGAGAGCGGCTCGGGCGTTCCGCTTTCCGAGCTGTTCGGCGGCAGCGGCACCGTCCGCGAGATCACGCCGGACGCGCGGCGCCGCCCGTTCACCACCGGCGAGTTCGTCCGGGCGCACCTCGATCCCGCCAACACCGGCCCCGGCCCGGCCGGCCACGGCTTCGGCAGCGCCAACGCCGACGGCAAGAACGTCTACTACACCTTCCGGATCGCGCCGGGCATCACCGGGATCAGCCTCGACACCACCACCGACGCCGGGTTCGCCGACGGCTCGATCGGGCTCGCCCAGTACTCGTGGGTCGAGTCGACGCTCAAGCGCGGCAGCTCGACGTACTACGACTTCTTCGGCCGCAAGGTCACCCACGCCGTCACCGACGAGCTGTTCATCCTCTTCAGCCACCACACCAGCGGCTCGATGGGCAACCTGCTGCCGGACTCGCGCCACCTGCTCGACCCGAGGCTGGACGGCAACGCGTTCGTCGCGCTGCTCAAGCGGTTCCCGAACGTGCTGGCCTGGGTCAACGGCCACACGCACGTCAACAAGATCACCCCGCACGCCGGGAGCACGCCGCAGCAGGGCTTCTGGGAGATCAACACGGCGTCGCACGTCGACTTCCCGCAGCAGGCGCGGATCGTCGAGGTCGCGGACAACGCCGACGGTACGTTGTCGCTATTCACGACGTTGATCGAGGCCGAAGCGCCGTACGCCGTGGACTACGACGCCCGGACGCCGCAAGCGCTTGCGTCGCTGTACCGCGAGCTGTCCTACAACGACATCCACGTCGACCTCGGCCGGGTCGGCGCGGCCGCCGACCACAACACGGAGCTGCTGCTGGTCAACCCGCTCGGCTGAGACTACGCCGGAGGTAATCGCCCGGCCGCCGGTCTTCGGGCAAGCTGCGGAGCATGACCGATCCCGAGGGCACGCAGCTCTTCCACCGTTCCATGCCGTTCTCCGAGCGCCTCGGCGTCGAGGTGCTGGAGCACGGGCGCGAGCTCGTCCGCAGCAGGCTGAAGTGGGACGAGAGCCTCTGCACGCTCGGCGGCGCGCTGCACGGGGGCGCGCTCATGGCGCTGGCCGACTCGACCGGCGCCGTGTGCGCGTTCCTCAACCTGCCCGCGGGCGGCCAGGGCACGACGACCGTCGAGTCGAAGACGAACTTCCTGCGCGCGGTGCGTTCGGGCTACGCCGTTGCGTCGTCCAGACCACTGCACGCGGGCCGCAAGTTCGTCGTGGTGGAGACCGAAATCCACGACGACGACGGCAAGTTGGTCGCGAAAGTGACACAGACGCAGGCCGTCCTCTAGCCACCTGTTTACAGACCCGGCCGGAGCGGCGAAAATTCCTCGCTACTGGGTGGGTCTATCAGGGAGCCGCGATGCGCGCACGCAAGTTGTTCACCTTATTGTCAGTGGTTGTGTTATCCGCAGTAACCACACAGGTCGCCGACGCCGGGCCCGTCCGGCCGCGCGACGACGAGGCGATCGACTACCACGAATGGACCGGCGGCCGCTTCCACGACGGCGGCTTCGCCGGGGTCGCGCTCACCCGCGACGGCCTGCGCATCACGCACCCGGCCGGCACGGTCGAGCACACCGAGCCGGAGCTCGGCACGACGAGAACGTACGAGTACGGCCAGTGGACGTCACCGGAGTACCGGCAGGGCTTCGGCGCGACGCAGCTGGTCGCATCCTGGAACGCGAAGACGCCGGCGAAGACCTGGCTGCAGGTCGAGGCGCGGGGCCGGACGTCGGCGGGCGCCGAAACCGCGTGGTACGTGCTGGGGCGCTGGGCCAGCGGCGACGCCGACATCCTGCGCACCAGCGTCGACGGCCAGGACGACGCGAACGCGCTGGTCGACGTCGACACGCTGGTCATGAAGACCGGCGTGACGCTGAAGTCGTACCAGCTGCGCGTCAACCTCTACCGCGAAGCCGGCTCGGGGGCGACGCCGTCGGTGAGCCTGCTGGGCGCGATGACCTCGGCCGTCCCGGACCGCTTCGAGGTCCAGCCGACGAAGCCGGGGCGCGCCACCGGGATCGAGCTGAAGGTGCCCGCGTACGCGCAGAACCTCCACAAGGGACAGTTCCCGGAGTACGGCGGGGGCGGCGAAGCCTGGTGCAGCCCGACGTCGACCGAGATGGTGGCCGAGTACTGGGGCAAGAAGCCGTCGGCGGCCGAGATGGCGTGGATCCCGGCCGGCTACGTCGACCCGCAGGTGGCGTTCGCGGCGCGCTACACCTACGACCACGCCTACGACGGCACGGGCAACTGGCCGTTCAACACGGCGTACGCGGCGTCGCGCGGGCTGCGCGGGCACATCACGCGGCTGCACTCGCTGAACGAGCTGGAGAACTACATCGCGCGCGGCATCCCGGTGATCACGTCGCAGTCGTTCCTGTCGTCGGAGCTGGACGGCGCCGGCTACGGGACGGCGGGGCACATCATGGTTGTCGTCGGCTTCACGAAGGACGGCGACGTGATCGCGAACGACCCGGCGGCGAGCAGCAACGACCGGGTGCGCAACATCTACCAGCGCGACCAGTTCGAGAAGATCTGGCAGCGCACGAAGCGTTACCGCGCGGACGGCACCGTGGCGAGCGGCCCGGGCGGCATCGCGTACATCATCACGCCGGCTTGAGCCTTCGGCGGGGCGCCGCGCCGGCGCCCCGCCGGGTTCACCAGGTCTTGCCGGCCTGCTCCCGGATCGCGCGGTTGACGCGGTTGAAGAAGCCGGTGAGCGCGATGTGCGTGACGAGCGCGGAGAGCTGCGTCTCGTCGAAGTGCGCGGCGGCGGCCGCCCAGATCTCGTCGGTGACGCCGGGCTGGCCGTCCTGGATCCGCGTGGCGGCTTCGGTCAGCGCGAGCGCGGCCCGCTCGGCGTCGGTGAAGAACGGCGTCTCCCGCCAGACGACGACGCTGTGCAGCCGGTCGTCGGTTTCGCCCTGCTTCTTCGCCTGCCGGACACCGGCGTAGGTGCACGGCGCGCAGCCGTTGATCTGGCTGGCCCGCAGGTGGACCAGCTCCAGCAGCAGCGGCTCGAGGCCGGCGGAGTACACCACCTTGAACAGCTGCTGGACCGCGCCCGTCACCTCGGGCGTGGCCTGGCTCTTGAGCCGTGGTTCCATCGTTTCCTCCATCGGTTACCTGTGCCCCTCCGGGCCCGTCATGTCCACGACGGAGCGGAAGCGAGGAAGGTAACGACCATGACCGACAGGGTGGCTTCGGCGTTCGAAGCTCAGCGTGACCGGCTGCGCGCGGTGGCCCACCGCGTGCTCGGCTCCCACGCCGACGCCGAGGACGCGGTCCAGGAGGCCTGGCTGCGCCTGTCCCGCCAGGACGCGGCCTCGATCGAGAACCTCGACGGCTGGCTGACGACGGTGGTCGGCCGGATCAGCCTGGACGTGCTGCGTGCCCGCCGCGCCCGCCCCGAGGGGGCGTACGAGGAGATCGTGGTGGCGGCCGACGACGACCCCGCGGCGGACCCTTCGGCGAACGCGGAGCTGGCGGACTCGGTGGGGCTGGCACTGCTGGTGGTCCTGGAGACACTGGGCCCGAGCGAGCGGCTGGCATTCGTGCTGCACGACCTGTTCGCGGTCCCGTTCGAGGAGATAGGCCGCATCCTGGGCAAATCGACGGCGGCGGCCAAGATGCTGGCGAGCCGGGCGCGCCGCAAGGTGCAGCCACCGCCGGTCCCGCCGTCCGGCCGGGGGCAGCGCGAGGTGGTCCAGGCGTTCCTGACGGCAGCCCGCGACGGCGACTTCGAGTCGTTGCTGCGCGTGCTCGACCCGGAGGTCCGCCTGACGGTGGACACCCCGGACGGAGTGGTCGTGGTCCTGGGAGCGACGAACGTGGCGGCGGGAGCCCGCTTCGGCGCGGCGGCGGGCGGGCGGACCGTGCTGGTCGGTGGGTTGCCGGGCGTGGTGGCGTGGCGCGCGGACGGGACGCCGCTGTCGGTGGTGGCGTTCACGGTGGTGGACGGCCGGATCACGGGGATCGCGGCGGTGGCGGATCCGGTGAAGCTGGCTTCGATGGCGCTGCCGGAGCCGCCGCGGTAGCACGTCGACTCCCCGAACGCTCCCGACCACCCGCGAAAACTCATCCACTGGACAACAGTTGCGCAACACGCAACATGTTGCGCAAAACGTCACTCATGCGGATGTCGCCATCTCCGCATGATCCGTGATTAGCTGCGGTCGACCAGCAGCGCAGCCGGAAGGTGGTTCGAATGCCGTACGAGGTCCAGGGGGTTGTTTCGCGGGCGAAGGGCGAGCCCGTCTCGCTGGAGACCGTCCTCGTGCCCGATCCCGGTCCCGGCGAAGCCGTCGTGAACGTCCAGGCCTGCGGGGTCTGCCACACCGACCTGCACTACCGCGAAGGCGGCATCAACGACGAATTCCCGTTCCTGCTCGGCCACGAGGCCGCCGGCGTCGTCGAGGCCGTCGGCGCGGGCGTCACCGATCTCGAACCCGGCGACTACGTCATCCTCAACTGGCGCGCCGTCTGCGGCACCTGCCGGGCCTGCAAGCGCGGCAAGCCGTGGTACTGCTTCTCCACCTTCAACGCCGCCCAGCCGATGACCCTGCAAGACGGCACCAAGCTGTCCCCCGCTCTCGGTGTCGGGGCCTTCCTCGAAAAGACCCTTGTCCACAGCGGACAGTGCACGAAGGTCAACCGGGAAGCCGAACCCGCCGTCGCCGGGCTGCTCGGCTGCGGGGTGATGGCCGGGCTCGGTGCCGCCATCAACACCGGCGCCGTCACGCGCGGGGACTCGGTCGCCGTCATCGGCTGCGGTGGTGTCGGGGACGCCGCCATCGCGGGCGCGAAACTCGCCGGCGCCACCACGATCGTCGCGATCGACATGGACGACCGGAAGCTCACGTGGGCCAAGGACTTCGGCGCGACGCACACCGTCAACAGCAAGGGCCTCAGCGAGGCGCAGGTCGTCGAGGCCATGCAGGACGCCACCAGCGGCTTCGGCCCCGACGTCGTCATCGACGCCGTCGGCCGGCCCGAGACCTGGCGGCAGGCCTTCTACGGGCGCGACCTCGCCGGCACGGTCGTGCTCGTCGGCGTCCCGACGCCGGACATGCGGCTGAACGACCTGCCGCTGATCGACTTCTTCTCGCGCGGCGGCTCGCTCAAGTCCTCCTGGTACGGCGACTGCATGCCCAGCCGTGACTTCCCGATGCTCGTCGACCTCTACCTGCAGGGCCGGCTGCCGCTCGACAAGTTCGTCACCGAGCGCATCGGCGTCGACGGCGTCGAGCAGGCCTTCGAGCGCATGCACCACGGTGACGTCCTGCGCAGCGTGGTGACCTTCTGACCCTCTTCACCGACGACGAGTACCCGGCCGAGCCCTACCCGGGCACCCGGCCGGGCCACTCGTTCGTGCACGTCGACGGCGTCGGCCACCCGCTCGACACCGCGCCCGGCGGCTGGCGCGAGCGGATGGCCGTGCTGGCCTACGGCTCGAACGCGAACCCGTCGAAGATCACCTGGCTGAGGGCGCGGCTCGGGCTCGAAGGCCCGGTCGTCGTCGCGCACGCGCGCTGCGCCGGGCTCGCCGCCGTGTGGGCCGCCGGCTTCCGCGTGGTCGACGACCAGCGCCCGGCCACGATCACGGCGCTGCCCGGCGCCGAGGACCACGCCATCTGGTTCGTGACGCCGGACCAGCTCGCGGTCCTGGACCGCTGTGAAGGCCGCGGCACCCGCTACCACCTCGCGCGGCTGACCGACCCCGACATCACCCTCGATGACGGCACGCGCCTGACCGACGTCCACACGTACGTCGGCGCCGCGCCGGTCCGCTACCCGCTGCTGGTCGACGGCGCGCCGGTGCGCACCGCCGACGTCCCGCAGGCCGAGGCGGCCCGGCTCGACGGCGTCCCCGCCGACGGCCACGGCGTGCCCTGCGAAGTCGTCACACCAGCTTTCCGGGGTTGAGGATGCCCGTCGGGTCGACCGCGGACTTGGCCGCGCGCAGCACCTCGACGCCCAGCGCGCCGATTTCCGCGCTCAGGTACGGCGCGTGGTCGACGCCGACGGCGTGGTGGTGCGAAATCGTGCCCAGCCCGGTGATCGCCTCGCACGCCGCCGCCTTCGCGCGCTGCCACTGACCGACCGGGTCGGCCTCGTCGCGGGCCGTCAGCACCGTGAAGTACAGCGACGCCCCCGTTTCGTACGCGTGCGAAATGTGGCACATGACGATGGACCGGCCGAGCGAGGCCGTCAGTGCCGCGCGGACGTCGTCGCGCAACTCGTCCACAATGGACCAATAGGCCGCCGTTTCGAGCGTCTCGACGCAGACACCCATGTCCAGCAACCTGTCCCGCTGCCGGGGCCCGGCGAACCGGCCGTGCCGCCACGACTCGCCGAGTGCCTTGCCGACGCGCACGGCACCCGCGGCCTTCAGCCGACGAGCCGTCTCGCGGCGGCGCAGCGCGACGTCGTGCGCGGTGCCTTCCCAGCCCACGATGAGGAAACAGGGCCGCCGCACACCCCGCGCCGCCAGGTAGCGACGCAGCGCCGCCGTCTTCACACCGGCGTTCAACGCCAGCGAAACCTCGGTCTCGTCCACATCGGACAGCCGGGTGACGTCGGCGAGCGCGTGGTGCTGCGCGAGGTCCCGCACCGCTTCGGCGCCGGCCGCCCAGCCGGGCAACGCGTAACCCTCGTAGCGCCGGACCTTCGGCGCCGGCCGCACCCGCAGCGCCACTTCGGTGATCACGCCGAGCGTGCCCTCGCTGCCGATGGCGAGCTGCCGCAGGTCCGGCCCGGCCGCGGACGCCGGGGCGACGCCGAGCTTCCACGGGCCGCGCGGGGTTGCCAGCCGCACGCCGGTCACCATGTCCTCGAACCGCCCGTAGCCCGAAGACGCCTGGCCGGCCGAGCGCGTCGCCGCGAAGCCGCCGATCGTGGCGCGCTCGAACGACTGCGGGACGTGCCCGAGCGTCAGGCCGTGCCCGGCGAGCAGGCGCTCGGCCTCGGGCCCGCGGACGCCGGCCTGCAGGACGGCGACGCGCGACTCGGCGTCCACCGACACCAGCGCGTCGAGCCGGACGAGGTCCAGCGCGATCACCGCCGTCTTCTCGCCGCGCAGCGCCGCGACACCGCCGACCACCGACGTCCCGCCGCCGAACGGCACGACCCCGACGTCGTGCTGGACGCAGACGTCCAGGATCTCCTGAACCTCGTCCGGATCCGCGGGGAGCACGACGGCATCCGGCACCGGGAAGTCCGCCGAGAGCGAACGGCGGCGCAGGAGGTCGAGGTAGGACAGGCCGGTCGCGCGCGCGAGCCGGGCCGGGTCGTCGACCAGCACGTTCTCCGCGCCGACCACCTTCGCGAGGGCTTCCTCGGCAGATTTCGCCAGTTTCGCTGACGGTATTTTTACCGGCAGGTCGCCCGCTGGAGCGGCGACGGGCACCACGGGACCGATACGCTGGTCGAGCCACCTGGCCGCACGCGCGGGCAGCGGGGCGGCGCCGGCGGCTTCCGCGGTCCAGGACCGGCGGAGGCGGTGGTCAATGAGAGCGTTCACGACTACAGTGTGACATATGGACGTAAAACGTCACACTACGCAGACGGCGGGTTCCTCCGCGCTCGCGGACACCCGCAACCGCCAAACGGCGACGCGGGTGGCCGATGACGTGCTGCTCGACGCCGCGCGCTCGTGCGTGCTGGCCGTCGGTGTGCGCCGCACCACACTGGCCGAAATCGCCCGCACCGCGCGCGTCAGCCGGATGACGGTCTACCGCCGCTTTCCCGACGTCCGCAGCGTGCTCGCCGCCCTGATGACCCGCGAGTTCAGCGGGTTGCTGCGCACGGCGAGCGAGGGCGGCGCCGACGCCGCGCACAGCCGCGACCGGCTCGTGCTCATCGCGGCGGCCGGCGTCCGCGCGCTGTCGGCCGACCCGCTGTTCCGCACCCTGCTCGACGTCGACCCCGAACTGGTCCTCCCGTACATCGTGGAGCGGCTCGGCGCGACGCAGAAGTTCGCCGAGCAGGCCCTGCACCACCTGCTGGAGGCCGGCCACCGGGACGGCTCGATCCGGCGGGCGCCGGTCGCCGTGCAGTCGCGGTCGGTGCTGCTGGTGGTGCAGTCGTTCGCGTTCTCACTGCGACCGGCCACCGCGGACGTCGACGAGGCGGCGCTGATGGCGGAGTTCACCCACGTGCTCGACGCGGCACTGCGGCCATGACGTCCGGCTCGCTCAACGCGCGGCGCCGCGAACGGGAGCTCGCGGAGCTGGCGGCGGGCGAGCGAGTGGACGTCGCCGTGGTCGGCGGCGGCGTCACCGGCACAGGCATCGCGCTGGACGCGGCTTCGCGCGGTCTGTCGGTGGCGCTCGTCGAGGCGCACGACCTGGCGTTCGGGACATCGCGCTGGTCGTCGAAGCTGGTGCACGGCGGCCTGCGGTACCTGGCGCACGGCGAGCTCGGCTTGGCGCACGAGAGCGCGGTGGAGCGCGGAATCCTGATGACGCGCACGGCACCGCACCTGACAAGAGCGATGCCGCAGCTGTTCCCGTTGTACCCCAGCACATCCCGCGTACAGGAAGGCGTGATCTCCGCCGGCGTGCGCGCCGGCGACCTGCTGCGCCGGGCGGCGCGCACGCCGTCGTCGGTGCTGCCCGGGCCGCGCTCGATTCCCCCGCTGGAAGCGCTGGCGCTGGCGCCCGGCCTTTCCGCGAACGGTTTGCGCGGCGCCCTGCTGGCCTACGACGGCGCCTTGGTCGACGACGCACGTTTGGTGGTGACGCTCGCCCGGACGGCGGCTTCATTCGGCGCGCGGATCCTCACGCGACTGTCGGCCACTTCCCTGTCAGCGGACCGGATCGTCGCCCTGGACGGCATTTCCGGCTCCACTGTGGACATCCACGCGCGACAGGTGATCAACGCGACGGGCGTCTGGGCGGGAACGTTGACGGGCGCGGTCCGGCTGCGGCCGTCGCGGGGGTCGCACCTGGTGCTGGCGCCGGGGACGGTGCCGATGGGGACGACGTCGGTGAACATCGGGGTGCCCGGGAAGACGAACCGGTTCGTCTTCCTGCTGCCCCAGCCGGACGGCCGCGTCTACCTGGGACTCACCGACGAGCCGGTTCCGGGCCCGATCCCCGCTGTGCCGGAGGTTCCCGAGTCCGATGTGGACTTCTTGCTGTCGCTGGCTTCGTCGGTGCTCGCCCGGCCGTTGACCCGGGCGGACGTCGCCGGGTCCTATGCGGGGTTGCGCCCGCTGGTCGAAGGCGGGGGCCGGTCGGCGGACCTGTCCCGCAAGCACGCGGTCTTGGCGGGACCGGACGGCCTGCTGACGGTGGTCGGCGGCAAGCTGACGACGTACCGCCGGATGGCGGAGGACGCGGTCGACGCGGCGGTCCGCTTGGCGGGACTGCCGGAGTCGCCGTGCCGGACGGCGCGCCTGCCTTTGCTGGGAGCGGCTTCGCGGGCGGAGTTGTCGCTTGTGGACGCCGCGCCGCGGTTGGTGGCCCGGTACGGCACGGAGGCACCCCGGGTGGCGGCCTTGGGTGAGGTGGACGCGGAGTTCGCGGAGCCGGTGGGCCCGGGCACCGAGATCACGGCGGCCGAGGTGGTGTGGGCGGTGCGGAACGAAGGGGCCCTGGACGTCGAGGACGTGCTGGAGCGCCGGACACGGCTGGCGTTGATGCCGTCGGACGCCGAGGCCGCCGCGGCGAGGGTGGGGGAACTTGTCGACAAGTCGCTCGCCGGTTTGAGCTGACACAGCCCCGCCCGGGGGCGCCCCCCGGGTCCAGCGTATCGGCGACCACCGACAGAACCCCGCCTCCGCCGCCCCGCCAATCCGCCCTGTCCAACCAGCCCACCCTGTGCACAACCTCACTTGATGTTCACTTAAGTTGACGTCCCGTTGGGTTTTTGCAACAGTTGGTTCCATGAGTCCGGTCAGACGCGGCAAAGAGCTGCCGATCTACAACCGGCTTCCCGTGCTCCGGGCCGAGCGCGGGATGACCCGAGCCGCGCTGGCGAACGCCGTCGAGGTGAACCCGCAGACCATCGGCGCTCTCGAACGCGGCGACCACTATCCGAGCCTGGACCTGGCGTTCCGGATCTGCGCGGTGTTCGACCTGCCCGTCGAGGCGGTCTTCAGCCGCGAGCCGTTCACGCCTCTTTCCACCCAGGTCTACCGCGAGGGGGGAGCATGACCGAGCAACCGGGCCGTCTCGCGGCCTACTGGGAACGCCAGCTCGACAAGCTCGAGGAAGCCGAACAGAAACGGTCCCGGAAGCTGCCCGGCTGGCGGACCAGGAAGCACCGGCGGGCACTGGTCGCCGTGCTGGTCGCCGCCGACCTCGCCCTGGTCGCCGGGGCCGCGCAGTTCAAAACCGAACCGCGGTGGCTCTTCCCCGCCTTCTGGCTGACCGGCCTCGTCGTCGGCGGGTTCGCGTTCATGACGCTGCGGATCCTGACCGGGCGGATGAGCGGCGGCTTCTCGCGCCTGCTGGACGAGCGCGAACGCGAGTGGCGCCACCGCGTCACCTACATCGGTTACCAGGCGCTCAGCTACCTGATGCTGATCGCCATGCTCTACGGCCTGCTCGTCGCCGGCTCCGCGGAGCGCGGCGCGATGATGCTGTCCGCGCTGCTGGTCACCGGCACCACCATCCCGGCCATCGTGCTGGGCTGGTCGCTGCCGGACGACGACCCCGAAGACTTCGAAGAGGGGATGGGGAATGCCTGAGGGGACACTGGAGATCGACGGGATCTCCAAGCGCTACGGCGCCAAGGTCGCGCTGGACGGCGTCTCGTTCGACGTCCGCGCCGGCGAGCTGTTCGGTTTCGTCGGCAGCAACGGGGCCGGCAAGACCACCACCATGCGGATCGCGCTGGGCGTGCTCGCCGCCGACGGCGGGGAAGTCCGGTTCGACGGCAAGCCCGTCACCCACGAGACGCGCACCCACATCGGCTACATGCCCGAGGAACGCGGGCTGTACCCGAAGATGAAGGTGCTCGACCAGCTCGTCTACCTGGCCGAGCTGCACGGGCTGAGCGCCGGCGAAGCCCACCGCAACGCGGAAACCTGGATCACCCGGCTCGGGCTGGCCGAGCGCCGCAAGGACGAGGTGCAGAAGCTCAGCCTCGGCAACCAGCAGCGCGTCCAGCTGGCCGCCGCGCTGGTGCACGACCCCGCGGTGCTGGTGCTCGACGAGCCGTTCTCCGGCCTCGACCCGCTCGCCGTCGACGTGATGAGCGGCGTCCTGCGGGAGAAGGCCGCCGCGGGCGTGCCCGTGGTGTTCTCCAGCCACCAGCTCGACCTCGTCGAGCGGCTGTGCGACCGGGTCGGGATCATCCGCAGCGGCCGCATGGTCGCCGTCGGCACGGTCGACGAGCTGACCGCGAGCGCGCGCAGCAAGCTCGTCGTGACCGCGCCGGCCGCGACCGACGGCTGGGCCGCGGGCCTGCCCGGCGTGCGCGTGCTGGAGCAGCACGGCACCACGACCGTGCTCGACCTCGAACCGGGCGCGGACGACCAGGCCGTGCTCGCCGCCGCGCTGACGACCGGGCCGGTCACCGAATTCAGCCGACGGCGCCGGTCACTCACCGAACTGTTCCGCGACGCCGTGTCGTCCGAGAAGGGGGAACCGCGATGAGGACGCTGAGTGGCCGCCGGGCCGTCTGGCTCGTCACGAAGCGCGAGCTGAACACCCGGCTGCGCACGCGGTCGTTCGTGGTCGGCACGGGTGTCCTGCTGGTGCTGCTGCTGGGGTACGTGTTCTTCCAGACGTCGCTGGCCGGTTCGTCGGACAAGAACACGGTCGGGCTGACCGGCCAGGCGATCGGGATCGCCCGGCAGCTGCAGACCGAAGCGGCGCTTTCGGGCCGCGAGATCACCACGGTGGCCGTCACCGATCCCGCCGAGGGCCGGAAGAAGGTGGAGGACGGCGACTTCGACGCGCTCGTCTCGGGCAGCGCGGCACAGCTGACCGCCACCTACAAGTCCTCTTTGGACGGCGAGCTGCGCCGGGTGCTCGACCAGGTCGCCCAGCAGCAGGTGCTCGACGGCGTGCTGTCGTCCGCGCAGCTGGAGCCGGCCGAGGTGATGGCCAAGGTCAACGGCACCCACGTGCGGGACGACGCCCTCTCGCCGCAGCCGGCGGACCAGACGCAGCGGCTGGTCGTCGGGCTGGTCGTGGCGTTCCTGCTGTACATGAGCATCATCACCTACGGGATGATGGTCGCCCAGGGCGTCGTCGAGGAGAAGTCGAGCCGGGTCGTGGAGATCCTGCTGGCGAGCGTGCGGCCGTGGCAGCTGTTGCTGGGCAAGGTGATCGGGCTCGGCCTGGTCGGCCTGACCCAGCTGGTGATCCTCGGGGCGGTCGGACTGGGCGCGGCGTCGGCGACCGGCGTGTTCACGCTGTCCGGCTTCGCGACGAGCGCGGTGCTGTGGGGCCTGCTCTGGTACCTGCTGGGCTTCCTGTTGTACGCCACGGTCTACGGCGCGCTGGGGTCGCTGGTGTCCCGGCAGGAGGACACCCAGTCGGTGGTCGGGCCGCTCAACATCATCCTGGTGGTCGGGTTCATCGCCGGGTTCAACCTGCTGGTCCAGAACCCGGCCAGTTCGGCGACGAAGATCGTTTCGCTGATCCCGCTGCTGTCGCCGATCCTCATGCCGGCCCGGATTTCGACGGGCGCGGCGACGGGCTGGGAGATCGGGCTGTCACTGGCGCTGACCGTCGCGCTCGTCGCCGTGCTGACGTGGATCGGCGGGAAGATCTACGGCAACAGCGTGCTGCGGATCGGCAGCCGGATCAAGCTGAGGGAGGCCCTGCGTGGCTGAGGTGCGGACGGCGGGATCCGGTGACGTGGGCGCGATCCGCCGGTTCGGCGAGGCACACGTCCAGGCCCACTACGCCCCGCTGATCGGCGCGGCCGCCGCGGCCGCGCAGGTCCGCGACTGGTGGAACGAGACGCACGTCGCCGCGGCCGTGGCGGCCGGGCTGGTGGTCGTCGCCGAGGACGCCGGGGAGCTCCTCGGCGTCGGGCAACGCGGCCGCAACGGTGCCGAGCACGTGGTCTACAAGCTCTACGTCCACCCGGGTCAGCGGGGCCGGGGGCTCGGCCCGCGGCTGCTCGGCGCCCTGGCCGCGCAGCTGCCCGGCGACGCCGCACGGCTGTACATCGAGCACTTCGCGGCCAACGAGCGGGCCGGCGCGTTCTACGAGCGCGAGGGCTTCACCGTCGACCGGATCGAACCGAGCGCCACCGGCGATCCCGCGCTGGCCGTCGTGTGGCGGGTCAAGCCGCTGATCAGGACGTGATCCTGCCGTACCGCTCCAAGGACACCTGTCGCTCGTGTCCGTGGTCGACCATGGGTTCCGGGTAGTCCTGGGGGCGGTCCTTCAGCTTGTGGACCGCCTTCCCCGGCACCGAACGCAGCTCCGGCACGTACTTCCGCACGTAGTCCCCGTCCGGGTCGAACTTCTCGCCCTGGGTCGTCGGGTTGAAGATGCGGAAGTACGGTGCCGCGTCGGTGCCGCAGCCCGCTACCCACTGCCAGTTCAGCTGGTTCGATGCCAGGTCGCCGTCCACCAGGTGCTTCATGAAGTGGCGGGCGCCGAGCCACCACGGCAGGTGCAGGTCCTTCACCAGGAAGCTCGCGACCACCATCCGCACCCGGTTGTGCATCCAGCCCTCCGCCAGCAGCTGCCGCATGCCCGCGTCCACGATCGGGTAGCCCGTCCGGCCGGCGCACCACCGCGCGAACGCCTCGCGGTCGTCGTCGTACTCCATTCCGTCGAAGCGCTTGTCGTAGTTCTCGCGGGCCGTTTCCGGGCGGTGCCACAGGACGTCGGCGTGGAACTCGCGCCAGCAGATTTCGCTGCGCAACGACTTCGCGCCCGTCCGGTCGTCGCCGGCCAGGTCGGCCAGGATCGTGCGCGGGTGGATGCAACCCCAGCGCAGGTACGGCGAGAGCCGCGTGGTGCCTTCGCGGTCCGGGCGGTCGCGATCCTCGTCGTAGGTCTCGATGCCGCCGTCGAGGAATGCGTGCCACACCGCCAGCGCGGCCCGCTCCCCCGGCTCGGGCAACGCCGCGGACACCTTCGGCGGGCATGGCACCTTCAGCGACTTCGGCGGCGTCACCCAGTCCACAAGGGACGGTCCGGTGTCGGCGGGCGAATGCCGGCCGCGGGCGGCCCAGGCGCGGAAGAAGGGCGTGAAGACGCGGTACGGGCTGCCGTCCGGCTTGGTCACGCGGCCCGGCGTCACCGCGTACGGCGAACCCGTCTCGACCCAGTCGATGTTGTGCTCCGCCAACGCTTTCGCCACCGCCGCGTCCCGGCGGCGGCCGTAGGGGCCGGTGTCGGCGCTGACGTGCACCGCCGCCGCGCCGATCGCGCGCGCCGCGGCGACGACCTCGGTCGCCGGGTCGCCGCGGACCAGCATCAGGCGGCCACCGAGCTGGTCGTTCAGCTTTTCGAGACAGCCGTACAGGAACGCCTCCCGCGGCGCGCCACCGGGCTTCAGCAGCGCCTCGTCGAGGACGTACAGCGCGAGCACGTGCTTGCTGTGGCGGGACGCCTCCAGCAGCGCGGCGTGGTCGCCGAGCCGCAGGTCACGGCGGAACCACAGGACGACCGGCGCTTCACGAGTCACGACGGACAACGATAAACGCCCCGCCGTGCGGGTGCACGACGGGGCGTTTTCGCAGAATTGATCAGCGCTCGGACATCGGGATGTAGTCCCGGGTCGCGTGGCCGGTGTAGATCTGGCGCGGGCGGCCGATCTTGGTGGCCGGGTCGTTGATCATCTCGCGCCAGTGCGCGATCCAGCCCGGGAGCCGGCCCAGCGCGAACAGCACCGTGAAGAACTTCGTCGGGAAGCCCAGCGCCCGGTAGATCAGGCCGGTGTAGAAGTCCACGTTCGGGTACAGCTTCCGCTCGATGAAGTATTCGTCGGAAAGCGCCGTCTCTTCGAGCTTCTTGGCGATGTCGAGCAGCTGGTCGCCGCCCTTCAGCTTGCCGAGGATCTCGTCCGCGGTGTTCTTGATGATCTTCGCGCGCGGGTCGTAGTTCTTGTAGACCCGGTGCCCGAAGCCCATCAGCTTCACGCCCTTTTCCTTGTTCTTCACCCGCTCGACGAACTTGGCGACGTCGCCGCCGTCGCGCTGGATGCCCTCCAGCATGTCGAGCACCGCGGAGTTCGCGCCGCCGTGCAGCGGGCCGAACAGCGCGTTGATCCCGGCCGAAATCGATGCGAACAGGTTCGCCTCGGACGAGCCGACCAGGCGCACGGTCGAGGTGGAGCAGTTCTGCTCGTGGTCGGCGTGCAGGATGAACAGCAGGTCGAGCGCCTTGGCGGCGTCGGGGTCGACGTCGTACGGCTCGGCCGGGAAACCGAACGTCATCCGCAGGAAGTTCTCGACCAGGCCGAGCGAGTTGTCCGGGTAAAGCAGCGGCTGGCCGACGGACTTCTTGTACGCGTACGCGGCCAGCGTCGGCAGCTTGGCGAGCAGGCGGATCGTCGACAGCTCGACGTTCGGCTCGTCGAACGGGTTGAGCGAGTCCTGGTAGAAGGTCGACAGCGCCGACACCGCGCTGGACAGGACCGGCATCGGGTGGGCGTCGCGCGGGAAGCCGCTGAAGAACGCCTTCAGGTCCTCGTGGAGCAGCGTGTGCCGCTGGATCTTCTCGGTGAAGTCGGCCAGCTGGGCCTGGGTCGGCAGCTCGCCGTAGATGAGGAGGTAGGAGACCTCGATGAAGGTCGACTTCTCCGCCAGCTGCTCGATCGGGTACCCGCGGTACCGGAGGATGCCGGCGTCACCGTCGATGTAGGCGATGGCGGACGACGCGGCGCCGGTGTTGACGAAACCGGGGTCGTAGGTGATGTACCCCGTCTGCGCCAGCAGCTTCCCCAGTTCGATCCCCGGCGCGCCCTCGACCGGGTGGACGATCTTGAACTCGTGCTCGCCACTCGGCAGGGTCAGCTTCGCGGTTTCTCCGCCGGACTGCCCCGCAGTCGTCGCGTCGGACATGCAAGTCCCTCTCACGTTGGGCACGGGCCGGCGGCGCCTGTACGTTCCACAGGTAGCCACGTGTTCACGCGAGGAAACACTGGCGCCTCGCTGCACACCGCCCCGCTGGGGTATGAAGAATGCCCCTCAACGTTAGTCGAGAAACCCGCCTTCGCGCAGCGGTGACGTTGCTCCCGGGGCCCCCTTTGGGACCAGGTTCACACGGTGGCCGCCATGTCGGCGGACGTGGGCGGCTCGGCGCCGCTGCGGGACACCGTGATCGACGCCGCTTTCGCCGCGAAGGTGAGGGCCTCGCGCCACGCGCCGGCGTCGAGAGTCGCCAGGTCGGTGGCCTCGCGGGTGTGCAGCCAGGCCAGCAGCGCGCCGTGCACGGTGTCGCCCGCGCCGATCGTGTCGACCACGGTGACCCTTCGCGACGGCACGTGGGCCAGCTCACCTGCGGCGGTGATCACCGAGAGCCCGTCGGCGCCCCGGGTGAGCACCACGGCGTCCACACCGGACTCGATCCACGTCTTCGCCGCGGCGACCGGGTCGGCGCCGCCGGTGAGCCACGCGGCGTCGTCGTCGGAGACCTTCAGCAGCCGGACGTCCGGCAGCCAGGACGCGAACCGGGCCCGGTAGGCGGCCGGGTCGGCGATGAGCGCCTCGCGGATGTTGGGGTCGAGCACCGTCAGCACGCCACGGGCCGCTTCGCGCCGCAGCATCGCCTCGTAGGCCGAAGCGCCGGGCTCGAGGACCATGCCGAGCGTGCCCAGTGAGAGCGCTGTCACACTTTCCGCCAGCGGGCCCGGATCCGCGACCAGCCTGTCCGCGGTGCCCTCGACGTAGAACGAGTAGCGCGCGGCGCCCTTCGCGTCGAGCGCCACGACGGCCAGCGTCGTCGGCTCGTCGCCGCGCTGCAGCAGCGAGGTGTCGACGGCGGAGGCGTGCAGCCGCTCGACCATCGCCTCGCCGAACCGGTCGGTGGACACGCGCGAGAGGAACGCCGACGGCACGCCGAGCCGCCCGGCGGCCAGCGCCACGTTGTACGGGCCACCGCCCAGCCGGGGCAGCAGCGCGCACAGCCCACCGTCCACAGTGGAATCGAGGGGGTCGCCGGGAACCAGGTCGACCAGAGCTTCTCCGCCTACGACGATCACGCCGGGAGTTTAATTGACTCCCGGCTGACAATTCCTGTCCGCTATTTGTTCAACCCGCCGAGCAGCAGTTCGCCCAAAGCGGTGAACGCCTCGGCGTCCGACACGTCGGTTCGCCCGCCGAGCACGCCGGTCTGGATGCCCTCGATGATCAGCCCGGTCATCTCGGCCACCAGCCGGGCGTGGACGTCGCGGAACACCCCGTCGGCGACGCCCTTGTCGATGAACTGCCGGAGCCGGCGCGCGGCGAACCGGCTGTTGAGCTGGTAGGCCTCCCGCGCCGGGCCGAACTCGGCGAGGTCACGCATGAAGGCCGCGGACGCCCGGTTGAGGTGTTCGGCGACGCCGGCCAGGTACTCGCCGATGAGCTTGCGCGCGTCGTCGATGCCGGCGATGCGCTCTTCAATCCGCTCCGCGGCGCCGCGGAAGAACCCGGTCACGACCCGGACGGCGAGCTGCTCCTTGCTGGGCGCGAGCGCGTAGAGCGTCGACTTCGAGCAGCGCAGGTGGCCGGCGAGGTCGTCGAGCGTGAAGGCGGCGAAGCCCTCGGCCAGGAAGAGTGCCTCGAGGTCGCCGAGCAGCGCCTGCTGGCGCGCGGTCGGCCGGCGGCGGGGTTCGGGGCGCATCGGCTCACTATCTCCTACGTCTTCCGGCCACCCCAGGCCTGTCGTACTGTACTCTAGACAATCCTGGAGTACTGGTTTCAGTACAGCGCTTTGCGGGGCTTCGCCCCGGCCGGGGGCTTCGCCACCCGGACCCCCGCAAGATGTGGTTTGGGAGGACACCGATGCCCGCCGAACGCCTGCTGCCCGACGCGGAAGCCGCGGCACTGGTCGCGCTGACCAGAGAGATCGCGCGCGACGAGCTGGCCCCGCGGGCGGCGGCGGCCGAGGAAGCCGAGCAGTTCCCCCGCGAGCAGTTCCGCCTGCTCGGCAAGTCCGGGCTGCTGGGCCTGCCGTACCCGGAGCGCTGGGGCGGCGGCGACGTGCCGTACGAGGTCTACCTGCAGGTCCTGGAGGAGATCGCGGCGGCGTGGATGACGGTCGGCGTCGGGCTGTCGGTGCACACGATGTCCTGCTACGCGCTGGCGGAGTACGGCACCGACGAGCAGCGCGAGAAGTGGCTGCCGGAGATGCTCGAAGGCGCGCTCCTGGGCGCGTACGCGCTGTCGGAGACGAACGCGGGCTCGGACGCGGCGGCGCTGTCGACGCGCGCGCGTCTCGACGGCCCGGACTACGTCGTCAACGGCACGAAGGCGTGGATCACGCACGCGGGCGTGGCGGACTTCTACACGACGATGGTCCGCACGGGTGCGGACGAGATCTCCTGCCTCCTGGTCGACTCGTCGACGCCGGGCCTGTCGGCCGCACCGCGCGAGCGCAAGATGGGCCTGACGGGCTCCCCGACGGCCCAGATGATCTTCGACGGCGCGCGCGTACCCGCTTCGCGGCTCTTGGGCGACCCTGGTGCCGGGCTCCGCATCGCGCTGTCGTCGCTGAGCTCGGGCCGGCTCGGGATCGCGGCGTGCGCGGTGGGCCTGGCACAGGCGGCACTGGACGAAGCGGTGGCGTACGCGAAGGGCCGTTCGCAGTTCGGCCGTCCGATCATCGACTTCCAGGGCGTCGAGTTCCTGCTGGCGGACATGGCGGCGACGGTGGAGGCGTCCCGCGCGCTGTACCTGGACGCGGCCCGGCGACGCGACCGCGGGATGCCGTTCAAGCGCCAGGCGTCGATCGCCAAGCTGGTGGCCACGGACGGCGCGATGAAGGTGACGACGGACGCGGTCCAGGTCCTCGGCGGGGCCGGGTACACGCGGGACTTCCCGGTGGAGCGGTACATGCGGGAGGCGAAGGTGCCGCAGATCTTCGAGGGCACGAACCAGATCCAGCGGGTGGTCATCGCCCGCGAGCTGAAGAACGCATAGCTCGATCCAGCGACGGCTGTCGCTTTCCGGTGACGGATACCGTCGCGGCATGCCCGGTCATCTGCTGACCATCGAGGAGTACGCGGCCCTCGGTGGCACCGCCGTCGGTTTCACCGAGCTGATGGAGGGCCGGGTGGTGACGTGCCCCTGGTCCGGGCGGCGGCACGACCTGGCGGTCTGCCTGCTGGCCGCGGCGCTCGAGCGGCAGTTGCCGGCCGGGTTCGCGTTCGTCGTCGCCAACGACCTGGACCTGGGCCTGAGCCCGGACGGCGGCCCCGGTTTCGCACGCCGTCCGGACTTGCTGGTCCTGGAGCGGGCAGCGCTGGACAGTGGCGACGGCCTGCTCCGGGCGGCCGACGTGGTGCTGGTGGTGGAGGTGGTGGCGCCGGGTTCGCGGCGGACTGATTACCAGGTCAAGCACGACGAGTACGCCGATGCCGGGATTCCGCATTATTGGATCGTCGACCTGGGTGAGCGGGTCTCGGTGGTGGAGTGCCGGGCGGGCGATTCCGGCTACGTCGACGCGGCGGCGGTGAGCGGGACCTTCGTGACCGAGGTTCCGTTCCCGGTGCGGCTCGATCTCGACGCGCTGATTCCGTGAGAGGACGGGAGACACGATGGCCGTAACTCCGGTGCGACTGCTGACGATCGAGGAGTACGCGGCGCTCGGCGAAACCGAGGTTGGCTACACCGAGCTCGTAGAAGGCCGGGTGGTGATATCACCCAACCCCAGCGCCCGACACAACCTGGCTGCCTTTTCGCTTGCACGGCAGCTCGATCCACAGCTGCCACCCGGGCTGACGGTCATCCTCGGCATCGACGTGGACCTGCAGTTGGCACCTGCCGGCCAGCCCGGCTTCTCGCGCCGGCCCGACCTGCTGATTTTCGACAAAGCCGCGCTCGCGCGTGGTGCCGAGGAGATGCTTCGCGCCGACGAGGTCGCGGCGGTGGTCGAGGTCGTATCACCGGCGTCGGAGCGCACCGACTACCGGGTGAAGCACGACGAGTACGCCGACGCCGGCATCCCGCACTACTGGATCATCGACACGAGCGAGCCCATCTCGCTGGTCGCATGCCACCAAGCCGGTGAGTTCGGCTACCTGGACGCCGCCGCGGTCACCGGCACCTTCGTCACCGACGTACCCTTCCCCGTCAAGATCGACCTGACCGCGCTCCTCGACTGATCGAACGGCACGCCGGAACCGCCCGGTCACCGGCGTGCCGTCCGAAACTCAGCGGGCCTCGCGGTACCTGCGGTCCTTCGACACGCCCTCGCCGGTCGACTCGTCGAAGTGGTACACCTCGTCGCCGCGGACGAAGACTCGCAGGGCGCGGTTCATCACGTCCAGCGGGTCGCCCGACCACAACACCACGTCGGCGTCCAGGCCCGGCTTCAGGGAACCGATCTGCCCGTCCAGGCCGAGCATCGAGGCCGGGTTGATCGTCAGCGACTTCAGCGCCGTTGCCGGGTCGAGGCCGTCCTTCACCGCCAGGGCCGCCTGGTACACCAGGAAGTTGATCGGGATCACCGGGTGGTCCGTCGTGATCGCGATCTTCACGCCCGCGCGAGCCAGGATGCCCGCCGAACGCAGCGTGCGGTTGCGCAGCTCCACCTTGGACTTCGTGGTGAACAGCGGGCCCAGGATCACCGGCACCTCGCGCGCAGCCAGCAGGTCCGCGATCAGGTGGCCTTCGGTACCGTGGTTGATCACCAGGTTGTAGCCGAACTCGTCGGCCAGCCGGATCGCCGTCACGATGTCGTCCGCGCGGTGGACGTGCTGGTCCCAGTACAGCTCGCCGTCGAGGACCTTCGACAGCGTCTCCAGCGTCAGGTCCACCTCGTGCGGCTTGCCCTCGGACTCCGCGTGCGCGCGCTTCGCCTGGTAGTTGCGGGCCTTGGTGAACGCCTCGCGCAGGATCGCCGCGACGCCCAGCCGCGTCGACGGCGTCTGCTTTTTGTCCCCGTACACGCGCTTCGGGTTTTCGCCGAGCGCGCTCTTCACGCTGACGTGCTCCGCGAACGTCATGTCGAGGATGCTGCGGCCCCACGTCTTGACGCCGATCGTCTGGCCGCCGATCGGGTTGCCCGACCCCGGCTTGATGACGACGCTCGTGACGCCGCCGGCCAGCGCGTCGTCGAAGCCCGGCTCGTACGGGTCGATGCCGTCGACCGCGCGGAAGCGGGCGCCGTTCGGGTCGGTCATCTCGTTGGTGTCGTTGCCGGCCCAGCCCTCGCCGTCCTCGTGGACGCCGAGGTGGGCGTGGGCGTCGATGAAGCCGGGCAGCACCCAGGTGCCGGCCGCGTCGACAAGTTCGGCGTCCTCCGGGATGTCGACGTCCGCCTCGGTGCCGACCGCGACGATCCGGCCGCCGTCGATCAGGACCGTGCCGCCCTCGATGGGATCACCGTCGATGGGGACGACATAGCCCCCGACAATTGCCTTCGCCATAGTTCGCCACGCTAACGAACTCCCCCGGGCGCCTGCACGCGGGTGTAGGGCCAGCCGGCCAGCCCGGTCTCCAGCAGCTCGAAGGCCCGGGCCGCCTCGGCGCCGATGGTGTCGGCGATCCGGTCGTTGGAGTGCCCGGCGAGCGTGAGCGCCTGGATGCGCTGGAACAGCACACGGTGAACGGCGCTCAGCAACCCGGCGGCAGTCTCGACGGCGATGTCGTCCGGCCGGACCCGAGCGGCCTCGGCCAGCGCCTGGGCCAGCCGGTGTTCGCGCTGGTCGTGCAGGCCACGCAGGCACGTGGTCAGGGTCGGGCTGTCGGCGATCATGCGGGCGAACTCCGGCCCGGAGAAGCCCGCGACCGGGTTGCGGGTGGCGACGGCGTCGGCGAACGCGCGACGCAGCGCAGCCGGCACCGATTCGCCCGGCGAACGGGTGGCCACAGCGTCGGCCAGGGAGCCGGCGAACTCCTCCTGGTGGTCCAGGGCCAGGTCTTCCTTGCGCGCGAAGTAGTTGGTGACGGTCTTCTTGGCGACGCGGGCGGCGTCGGCGATCTCGGCGATGGTCGTCTGCTCGAAGCCCTGGGCGATGAACAGCCTGGTCGCGTGGTCGGAGATGAGCTGCCGCGTCTCCTGCTTCTTGGCCTCGCGGAGCCCGCCGGTCTCAGTAGTCATGGAGCAATCTTACTCTCGTGGCAAATTTATGTTGACACACCTTAGCTGCCGCGGCTAATCTTACGTCGGTAGCAAGTTTACGACGATCCACCGAGGAGCCTCGTGCAGTTCACCGCCTCCACCGTCTCGCTGACCGTCGACGACGTCGCCGCGTCGCAGGAGTTCTTCACCACCCACCTCGGCTACGCCGTCCAGCAGGCCGCCGAGGGCTTCGCGTCCCTGACCCGCTCCGACGCCTTCGACGTCGTCCTGCTCGCCCGCGGGATCGAGGTGCTGCCGCCGGAGCAGCGTGACCAGCGCGCCGGCGGGCTGATCCTCGCCTACACCGTGGCCGACGGCCTCGACGAAGAAGAACAGCGGCTGCGGGCCGCGGGCGCGCCGATCACCATGCCGCTGCGCGAAGAGCCCTGGGGCGAACGCCTGTTCCAGGTGACCGACCCCAACGGCGTCGTCGTCCAGTTCGTCCAGTGGGCCGGCCAGAACTGAACACCCCTCCGAAAAGAAGGAGTCCCCTCTTGCGAAAGCCTGCGAACCTCACCACCGCGGACACCGGATCCGGCCCCGTCACCGACGGCCGGCGCGGGCGGAGCGATCGCGCCCTGCCGCACCGGAACGGCAGGAAAACCCAAGGGCGGCAAGGAAAGCCGGTCCTCCGTCAGCGCCGCACCGGCGCATGAGGACAGCGGCCGGCCACCGGGAAACCGGTGGCCGGCCTAAGGGGTCCGGGCCTTCTCCAGGTGCACCAGCTCGTGGTTGTTCTCGGGCGTCCGGTGCGTCTCCCGGTACCCGTGCTTGGCGTACAAGTGCAACGGCCCCACGCTCTTCGAACCGGTGAAGAGCCGGAAGAGCGTCACCTCCGCCGGCGCCGCCGACTCCGCGAACCGCAGCAGTCCGCTCCCCAGCCCGGCCCCCTGCCGGTCCGGGGCGACGACCAGCCTGCCGATCACTCCGACCGGCCCGGTCACCGTCAGCCGTACCGACGCCACCAGGCGGCCCGCCTCCCGGATGCCCCAGGACAAGCCCGCGAGGGCAACCCGCGTCTCGTCGAGGGTTTCCAGCAACGGCGGCAGGTCAAGGTCCCCGTGCGCGCGTGCCTCGGTGACATACGCGGCCCGTTGCAGTGTCAGGACTTCGCCCGCGTCGGCGACGCCCAGGCGAAGCGGCGTCACCGGACCCGGATGCCCCAGCTGCCCGACCAGGACGCCGACGGCTCCAGCTCGATCAGGTCGGTACCCGTGTTGAGCGCGTCGGCGGGGCAGGTCATCGGCTCGATCGCGACCGCGCGGCCGCGGCCGATCAGATCGTCCGGGGTGAACACCTGGGCCCAGTGGAAGTCCGGGCCGGTCCAGACCAGCAGTTCCTGGCCCTCGTGGCTCAGGACGATGTGGTGCCGGCCGTCCCCGTCCGCCGCAAGGCCGCCGAACGCGGTGTCCAGGTTGACGCCCGCCAGCACGCGGCCGGCGCGGAAGTCGTACTCCGTGCCCTCGACGTCCTGCTCTTCCGCATACGGCATCTGCTCGTCGGGCAAGGACGGGCGGACGCGGCTCGCGGGCAGCGTCAGGGTCAGCTCGTCGGTCGGGACGTCGCCGATCCGGAAGTACGGGTGCGTGCCGACGCCGACGCCGATCGGCTGCTCGCCTTCGTTGCGGATCTCGTGGGTGACGGTCAGCTCGCGCGGCGCGAGCTCGTACGTCACGGTCGCGCGCAGCGGCACCGGCCAGCCGGGCTGCACTTCGACGTCGACGGCCAGGGTGATCGACGACTCGGCGTGCTCCAGCAGCTCCCACTCGAGGTGGCGGGTCAGGCCGTGGATGGCGTTGCCGCGTGCCTCCTCGGTGACCTCGAGCTGCTGCTTCTCACCCTGGAACGACCACTGGCCGCCCTTGGTCCGGTTCGGCCAGGGCAGCAGCACCTGCCCGGCGCCCAGCGGCGGCTTCGCGTCTTCGGGGAACTCCTCGACGTACGGCACGCCGCCGACTTCGAACGCGCGCAGCCCGGCACCGATTTCGGTGACGACGGCGCGCGCGTTGCCGCGGGTGATCTCGAACTGCTGACCGGTCGGGTTGCCCATGGCACGACCTTACCGATCCACGAAGTTACTAGACCGGTCGTCATAGTTTGCGCTACGGTCGAGTCATGGTTCGCCGCACCGACACGCGGCAGCGGATGCTCGACACCGCCGCCGACCTGTTCCAGACCCAGGGCTACCACGCCACCGGCCTCACCCAGCTGACGACGGCGGGTGGCGCGCCCAAGGGGTCGCTCTACTTCCACTTCCCCGGCGGCAAGGAGCAGCTCGCCGCCGAAGCCGTCCGGCTTTCGAGCGAGCGCACGGGCACGCTCCTCGAAGCGATCCTCGGCGACGCCCCCGATCCCGCGACCGGGATCGACCGCACGATCGACGCGCTCGCGGGATTCCTGACCGCGTCGGACTTCCAGCGCGGCTGTCCGATCGCGACAGTCGCGCTGGACGCCGCCGCGGCGAGTGACCCGATCCGGGAAGCCTGCGTCGACGGCTACTCGTCGTGGCACGGCATCCTCACCGGTTACCTTGCCGGACAAGGGCTTTCCGGCGAGCGCGCCGACGAGCTGGCCACCATCGTCCTGGCCTCGATCGAAGGCGGG
The DNA here is from genome assembly GCF_017308975.1 of Amycolatopsis sp. MtRt-6. Classification (GTDB taxonomy): domain Bacteria; phylum Actinomycetota; class Actinomycetes; order Mycobacteriales; family Pseudonocardiaceae; genus Amycolatopsis. The sequence continues at coordinate 151,517 of NZ_JADWPD010000003.1, forward strand.
CTGCTGCTGGCCCGCACCCGCCGCGACCTCGCGCCGCTGCGCGCCGTCGCCACCCACCTGCACGCCACCCTCGAACGGGAGTTCTCCTGATGCGCGTCCACCACCTGAACTGCGGCACCCTGCGCCCGCCCGGCGGCAGGCTGTTCGACGGCAAGCCGGGGCTGTTCCGGCGGGGTACCGTCGTCTGCCACTGCCTGCTGGTCGAAACGGACACCGGGCTGGTCCTGGTCGAGACCGGCATGGGCACGCCGGCCGCGGTGGACCGGAACGGCTGGCTGGGCGCGGGTTTCGTGCGGCTGACGAACCCGATCGAAGACCCGGCGCAGACCGCCGTCGCGCAGATCCGCGCACTCGGTTTCGACCCGGCGGACGTCCGCGACATCGTGCTGACCCACCTCGACCTCGACCACGCGGGCGGGCTGGTCGACTTCCCGTGGGCGCGGGTGCACGTCTACGCCGAGGAGCTGCGCGCGTTCACCGACCCGCGCGACGACGCCGAACGCGGCCGGTACCGCCGGATCCAGTTCGCGCACGGTCCACAGTGGATGTCCTATGCGGACACCGGCGAGCCGTGGTTCGGGTTCGACGCCGTCCGGCAGCTCGACGGCCTGCCGCCGGAGATCCTGCTGGTCCCGCTCTCCGGGCACACGCGCGGCCACGCCGGGGTCGCCGTCGACACCGGCCACGGCTGGCTGCTCAACGCCGGCGACTCGTACTTCTTCCACGGGCAGGTCGATCCCGCCGCGCCGCACTGCCCGCCGGCCCTGAAGTGGTTCGAGCGCCGGATGGAGACGGTGCGGGGCGCCCGGCTGGACAATCACCGCCGCCTGCGCCAGCTTGTTCAGGAGCACGGCGACGAGGTCAGCGTGTTCGCCGCGCACGACGAGACCGAGTTCCTCCGGCTGAGTACCAGGAGCAGCGTATGAAGGTGCACCACCTGAACTGCGGCACGATGCACCCGGCGGGCGGGAAGCTGATCGACGGGGAGCCCGGCCTGCTGCGGCGGGCGGAGCTGGTCGCGCACTGCCTGCTGATCGAGACCGGCGACAGCCTGGTGCTGGTCGACACCGGCTTCGGCACCCAGGCCGTCGCGCGGCCCCGCGAGTGGCTCGGCGGGTTCTTCCTGGCGGCGGTCGGCGCGCGGCTCGAAGCGGCCGAGACGGCCGTCGCGCAGATCGAGGCGCTCGGCCTCGACCCCGCCGACGTCCGGCACGTCATCGCGACGCACCTCGACGTCGACCACGCGGGTGGGCTGGCCGACTTCCCGAACGCCGTCGTGCACGTCCGCGCCGAGGAGCAGCGGTCCGCGACGGCCCCGGGGAACGCGGCCGAGAAGAACCGCTACCGCGCGGCGCAGTTCGCGCACCGTCCGCTGTGGAGCACCTACGAGGAGACGGGCGAGCCGTGGTTCGGCTTCGACGCGGTGCGCGCGCTCAAGGGCCTGCCGGAGGAGATCCTGCTGGTCCCGCTCCCCGGCCACACGCGCGGCCACGCGGGCGTGGCGGTCGACACCGGCGACGGCTGGCTCCTGCACGCCGGCGACGCGTACTTCTTCCACGGCCAGCTGGACCCGGTGGCACCGCACTGCCCGCCGGGCCTGACGGCGTTCCAGACCCTGGTCCAGACAGTGCGCGGGCCGCGGCTGGAGAACCTGGCGCGGCTGCACGAGCTGGCGCGGACCCACCGGGACGACGTCACGGTGTTCTCGGCGCACAGCCCGGTCGAGCTGGCTGCGCTGCGCCGGAAGTCCCCGGGAACCGAATGATCGTCCGCCCCATCTGAGCCTCCGACGACGGGAGGTTCGGATGGTGGCGAAGATCCGCCGGTGCGCGGCCGTGCTGGGCGTGGTGGCGTTGCTGACGACGGCGTGCGGGAGTGAGCCGGCCCCTGACCCGGCCGCCGCCGCGACGCAGGAGGCCGCGCCGCTCGATCTCTCCGGTGTCGTGGTGCTGCAGCAGCAGGCCGGGACCCGCCTCCACGAACTCGCCTTCGCCGATCCGGCGACCGGCGCGATCAAGACGGTCCTGCCGTTCCCCGGCCGGGACACGTCGCTGCACCGCCTCGGCGAACCGACGTCGAAACTCGACCTCATCTCCCCGGACGGGCAGTACGCCACGCTCGACACCGGCGAAGGGGTCGAGGTGTTCCGGCTCAACGCCACCGACCGGCGCTACGAGCGCACCGGCGTCGTCACCGCCCCGGAGCGGACGATGAGCGAGAAGGCGACCAGGTTCCACAACCCGAAGTTCGGCCCGGCCGGGTCGAAGCTGTTCTTCGACGACGGCGAGGCGGTGTACTCCGTCGACTACCAGCAGCTCGGGACGCCGGTCAAGGAAGCGGGCATGGTGCCCAACGGGCACGCCGACCAGCACGTCCGGGACTGGTGGCTCGGCCCGCGGAACGAGGTGCTGACCTGGCAGGACGCCAAGCGCGTCGGCGGCGGCCTGGCGTACCTGGCCGATTCGTCGGGCGCCATCGCCTACGCGGTCTACGAAGAGCCGGGCGCCACCTACCAGCTCGTCGCCACGATCGACGCGACCACGGTACTGATGTCCGCCGTCACCGGTACCGACGAACACGGTGTCCTGATGCGGCTGCACCTCGACGGCCAGACGCCGCAGGTGACCAAGCTCGTCGAGCGGTCCGAGCCGCGGATCGCCAAGACGATCGCCGCGCCGGACCGGACGACGGTGCTCTACCAGACCGCGCAGGGCGAGTGGTTCTCCTCGCCCGTCACGCCCGGCGCGGTCGCGCGGCCCGCGTTCCCGCAGCTGCCGCCCGCGGACACGCTTTCGGAGCGGCAGCTCGTGGGCTGGACCTGATCAGCCGGCGGCGAGGGCCTGCTTGACGAGCGGGGCGAGCTGCTCCGGCGTCATCTTCGCCGGGCCGGTGTAGTTGATCAGCACCGGCGTGCCCCCGACCAGCTCGGCCGAAGCGAGCGTTGCCGTCTTCTGGCCGTCGACGTAGTAGACGGCGCCGTCCGGGAAGCCCGGGACGTCCTTCGCGCCCGGCTTCGCCTTCTTGATCGACGCGACCATCTCGGCGGGCTTGCCCTGCTTGCCCTCGTAGCGGGTCACCGCGAGCGCGCCGGCGGCCTTGCCGTCGTGCTGGTACTCGCAGCTGCGTGCCTTGCCGCCGTTGGCCGTGGTGTCCTGCGCCGGGCCCGGCACCGCCTTGAGGTTGTCGAGGAACAGCGCCTTCGAGACGGCCTCGGCGGGCAGCAGCTTGCACGGGTCGAGCGACGCCGCGGCCGCGTTCGAGCTCGGCGCCGGCTTCGGCTGGGTGGGCGCGGACGACGAGGGGGCCTTCGAGGGTTCGTCCCCGGAGGAGCAGGCGGTCAACAGGGCAAAAGCGACAAAAGCGACGGCTAAGGTACGCATGTCCGCACCCTAGCCCGAACAGCTCAAACTGTCGGCGCCCGGTATCGCCAGAAGGCCGGGAGCAGGAACATCGACGCGCACACGAGCACGATGACCAGCAGGCCACCGACGCTGGCCGCGGCCGCGGTGCCGAACGCGGCGGCGCCCCAGCCGTGGGTGAGGTCGGCGATCCGCGGGCCGCCGGCGACGACGACCGTGAAGACGCCCTGGAGCCGTCCGCGCATCTCGTCGGTGGTCGCGACCTGCAGGATCGCCATCCGGTAGACGGCGCTGACCATGTCGGCGGCCCCGGCCAGCGCCATGAAGACGACGGCGAGCCAGAGCGAGTGCGCGAGCCCGAACGCGGCCACCGCCGCACCCCACGCGCAGACCGCGACGACGACCGCGACGCCCTGGCGGTGGATGCGCGTCAGCCAGCCGGAGAAGAGCCCGATCAGCATCGCCCCGGCGGGCAGGGCGGCGTAGAGCCAGCCGAGCGCGGGGCCGCCGCCGGGCGGGTCGCCGAACGTGCGCTCGGCCATCTCCGGGATCAGCGCCCGCGGCATCCCGAAGACCATGGCGATGATGTCGGCGACGAAGGAGGCCAGCAGGATCTTCTGCCCGGCGAGGTACCTGAAGCCGTCGACGACGTCCCTGATCCCGGCGCGGCGCGAAGGGCCGTTGAGCGGCGGGATCGACGGCAGCCGCCAGACGGCGAAGAGGGTGATCGTCAGGGCGACGACGTCGATCAGGTAGAGAGTGGAGAGGCCGAGGACGGGGATCAGCGCACCGGCGAACAGCGGGCCGAAGACCGCGCCGAAGGTCGACATGGTGGTGTTCAGCGCGTTGGCCGACGGCAGCAGTTCGGCGGGCACGAGCCGCGCGACGACGGCGCCGCGGGTGGGCATGTTGATCGCGAAGAAGGCCTGGTTGACGGCCAGGAGGCCGAGGACGAGCCAGACCGAGCCGAAGTGCGCGAAGGCCTGCAGCCAGAGCAGAGCGGAGGTGATGGCGACGCCGACGTTGGTGACGAAGAGCAGCTTCCGCCGGTCGACGGCGTCGGCGACGGCGCCGCCCCAGAGCCCGAAGACCAGCAGCGGGACGAGGGCGACGAGCCCGGTGAGGCCGACGTAGGCGGAGGACCCGGTGAGGTCGAAGACCTGCTTGGGCACGGCGACGGCGGTCAGCTGGGTGCCGACGGCGGTGACCACAGTGGACAGCCAGAGCCGCCGGAAGGCGGGGATCTTGAGCGGCCGCGTGTCGACGATGATGCGGCCGAGGACCTTGCGGATGCCCGAGCGGGGCGGCAAGGTCCCCGGTTCACCAGTCACGACTCATCAGCTTAGCGGGGCTAAGTATCTGACGCAGGTGATTTACCTCGCCTCGCGAGCGCCCCAATGTGGCCTTGGTTGCGTTCAACGCACCCAATGTGGCCTTCGGTGCGTTGAACGCACCGAAGGCCACATTGGGGCGCTTGAAGGTCAGGGGGCGACGCGCTCGATGTGCCACCCGTCGTCGTTGCGCACGTACCGCAGCCGGTCGTGCATCCGGTCCTCGCGGCCCTGCCAGAACTCCACCATGTCCGGGCGGATCCGCCAGCCGCCCCAGTGCGGGGGTGCCGGGATGTGCTCCACGTCCGCGAAGCGCCGCTCGATCCCGTGCAGTGCGTTGTCCAGCGCCCGGCGGCCGTCCACGACGCGGGACTGCGGGGACGCCCACGCCCCGAGCTGGGACCCGCGGGGGCGCTGGGCCCAGTACTCCGCCGTCTCCTTGACGCCGACCTTCTCGACCTCGCCGCGGACGTGGACCTGGCGGTGCAGCGCGTACCAGGGGAACGTCACCGACGCGTACCGGGTCGCCGTCAGGTCGTGGCTCTTCGCCGACGTGTAGTTCGTGTAGAACACGACGCCGCGGTCGTCGAGGCCCTTGCACAGCACCGTGCGGGACGACGGCCGGCCTTCGGCGTCCGCCGTCGCGAGCACCATGGCGTTCGGCTCCGCGATGCCCGCCGCGACCGCCTGGTTGAGCCAGCCCTGCAGCTGATCGGTCCAGGTGGCGGCGAGCGCGGTTTCGTCGAACGCGGCGCCGTCGTAGGCGACGCGCATTCCGGGAAGGCGTACTACGGCGTCTTCCACCTGGTCCTCGATCTCCGGCATCATCGCCAAACCTCCACGCCCGATCAGGGCATCAGTCGACTTCGGCTCTAGGCACGTTAGGGCCTCGCGACCGGCAGCGGAACCCACCTAACGGTGACACCCGACACCCATTTCCCGCCACCCAGCCGTAACCGCAGGACAACAAGCCGTAACCCCCGCGTTACCCGCCGGACCAGGATCGATACAGGACGCACCTACCTTCGGCCCGTTCCCCACCACCCCCGGAGGCAGGCATGACCGAGACCCTGTCCAACGCCGAAAAGAGTGCCCCGCCGAAACGCCGGTACGCCCCGCTCGCGGCGAACGAAAACCGCGAGGACTACTCACTGCGCTTCGCCGCTCATTCGTTCCGGAAATGGTCCCCGTTCGTGGTCGCGACGACGGCGCTGGGCGGCATCGCCTACCTCGCCGACTTCGCCATCGGCGCCAGCATCGTCCTCTCCTACGGCTTCACCTCCGGTGTGCTGGCGATCCTCGCCGCGGCCGTCGTCATCTTCGTGACCGGCGTGCCCATCGCGGCCGCCTGCGCGAAGTCCGGAGTGGACATGGACCTGCTGACCCGCGGTGCCGGCTTCGGCTACTTCGGGTCGACGCTGACGTCGCTCGTGTACGCGAGCTTCACCGTCATCTTCTTCTCGCTCGAAGGCTCGATCATGGCGCAGGCCTTCGAGCTCGCCGTCGGCATCCCGCTGGCCATCGGCTACCTCCTCTCCACGCTCATCGTGCTGCCGTTCGCGCTCTACGGCATGGGCGCGGTCGCGAAGATGCAGACCTGGACACAGCCGCTGTGGATCGCCGGCCTGGTGCTGCCGTTCGTCGTCGTGCTCGTCCGCGAGCCGGGCAAGTTCGCCGAGTTCACCCAGTTCGGGGGCACGGAGGGTGCCGGCGCCGGGTTCTCCGCGATCGGGTTCGGCTTCGGCATGGGTGTCGCGCTGTCGCTGATCGGGCAGATCGGCGAGCAGGCCGACTACCTGCGGTTCATGCCGGAGAAGACGGCGGAGAACAAGCGGTCGTGGTGGACCGCCGTGCTGGCCGCCGGGCCCGGCTGGGTGATCCTCGGCGCCGCCAAGCAGATCGGCGGCGCGCTGCTGGCCTTCATCGCCCTCGGCGTCGTCGGGAAGACGCACGCGCTGGAGCCGATCGCGCCGTACCTGGAAGCGGTGAAGCCGGCACTCGGGCCGGTGGCGCTGACGTTCGCCGCGCTGTTCGTCGTCGTCTCGCAGATCAAGATCAACACGACGAACGCCTATTCCGGCTCGCTGTCGTTCGCGAACTTCTTCTCCCGCGTGCTGCACAAGCACCCCGGCCGGGTCTGGTACGTGCTGGTCAACTGCGGGATCGCGCTCGCGCTGATGGAGTTCGGCGCGTTCGGGTTCCTCAACAAGATCCTCGGCTTCTACTCGAACGTCGCCATCGCCTGGATCGGTGCCGTCTGCGCCGACCTGGTGATCGCCAAGCCGCTGGGCCTCTCGCCGCGCTACATCGAGTTCAAGCGCGCCTACCTGCACAAGATCAACCCGGTCGGGTTCGGCTCGATGGTGGTCGCGTCGGCGGTGTCGATCGTGGCGTACTTCGGCGTGTTCGGACAGTTCCTGGCCGCCTTCAGCCCGCTGCTCGCGCTGGTCATCGCCATCGTGCTGGTGCCGACGCTGGCCGTCGCGACGAAGGGGAAGTACTACCTGGCCCGGGAGAACACCGTCGCCGGCCCGGACTCCGACGTCGATCTGCGCGCGACGCACACCTGCTCGGTCTGCGGCGACCCGTACGAGCTGCCGGACGTCGCCGACTGCGCGAAGCAGGACGGCCCGATCTGCTCGCTCTGCTGCACGCTCGACAGCACCTGCCACGACGTGTGCCAGACGACCGGCCCGGTCGCGCTCGGCCTGCCCACGGTCCGGACGCCGTAAGGTCCGTGCGGGCCCGTTCCCGGCGTCCGCCGCCGGGAACGGGCCCTCACGTTCGCCGGGTTCCCCCCTGCTCCCCCACCCGGCTCGACTGTTCCACGCCGGCCGGCGCCCCGGGGTTGCCCCGGATTTCCGGGATTTTTCCGGGCCGCATGATGGCCGCCAGCATCAGCGCGCGCAGCTCCGCGCCGACGTCCTCCACCGGCAGCGGCGGCTCGTGCGCCTGCCACTCGCGCAGCAGCCCGGTGGCCGCGCCGACCAGGGCGATCGCCGTCAGCCGGTAGTCGCGGTCGGGCGCCGCGCCGTGCTCGGCCGCGCGGCGCGCCTCCGTCTCGATGAAGGTCGCCCAGCGGTCGACCCACACCTGGTGCTGCGCCTCCAGCTCCGCGCTGACGCCGACGGCTTCGACGTAGTTCAGCCGCGGCAGGCGCGGGTCGACGGTGACCGTGTCGATGAAGACGTCGAGCAGCGTGGCGATGCGCGTCACGGCGTCGGCTTCGGCGACCTCGTCGAGCGCGGCGGTGACGTGCTCCAGCGCGAGGCTGTTGATCCGGTCGTGCAGCGTGCGCAGGACGTCTTCCTTGCCGGTGAACTCCTCGTAGAAGTTCCGGGTGGACACGCCGGCGCGGGCGCACACCTCGGTGATCTTCGTCTGCCGGAAGCCGGTGGAGGTGAACAGCTCGAGACCGGCCGTGAGCAGCCGCTCGCGGCGGTCGGCGCGACGTTGTTCGGGTGCGACACCGCCGTACGTGCGAGCCAACAGTCGTCTCCTCCTTCTGAGGGATTGCCGGATCCTACCGGCCTGGCTAAATTGTGAAAACCTCGATTACCAAACACCGGAGGCAACGATGCTTCGTCGGTTACTGGTCGCCGTCGCGCTCCTTTTCGTGACAGCCGCCCCCGCGGCGCACGCGGACCCGGGTGTCCTGCTGGAACAGAAGCCGGTGACGGTGTTCGTCGGCCCGTTCCCGGCGCCCGTCAAGGCCTGGCACCTGCTGTACCGCTCGACCTCGGCGACCGGCGAGCCGAACGCCGTGTCCGGCACGCTGCTGGTGCCGCCGACGCCGTGGCTGCGCGGCGGCCCGCGGCCGCTGATCACGTACGCGGTGGGCACGCACGGCCTCGGCGACCAGTGCGCGCCCTCGAACCTGCTGGCCCACGGCATCGAGAACGAGAGCGCGCTGCTGGCGCAGGCGTTGTCGCAGGGCTGGGCGGTCGTCGTCACCGACTACGAAGGGCTCGGCACGCCGGGCACGCACACGTACGCGGTCGGGCAGTCCGAAGGTCGCGCGGTGCTCGACGCGGCACGGGCGGCCGCCCAGGTGACCGGCGCGGGGCTGTCGCCGTCCGGACCGGTGGGCGTGTTCGGGTATTCGCAGGGCGGCCAGGCCGCGGCGTGGGCGGCCGAGCTGCAGGCCACGTACGCGCCTTCGCTGAACGTGGTCGGCGTCGCGGCCGGCGGCGTCCCGGCGGACCTGAACGCGGTGTTCGCGGCCAACGACGGAGGCGCGGCGTTCGGCCTGGTCCTCGGCGCGGCGACGGGCTTCGCGGCGGCGTACCCGGACGTGCCCTTCGCGTCGATCCTGAACGACCGCGGCCGCGAGGCGGTGGCCCGCGTGTCGAAGGCCTGCACGGTGGAACTCGGCGCGGCGGCACCGTTCGCGCACCTGCGGGACTTCGTGACGGTGCCGGACCCGATCCACGAGCCGCACTGGCAGGCCCGCCTGGCGGAGAACTACCTGGGCACGACGGCCCCGAAGGCACCGGTGTACCTGTACCACGCAACGCTGGACGAGCTGATCCCGTTCAGTGTCGGCACGGCGTTGCGCGACCGTTGGAAGTCCCTCGGCGCGAAGCTGACGTGGCAGGAGTTCCCGCTGCTGGAACACATCGGCGGCGTCTCGGTCGGCGGCCCGGCGGCGATGACCTGGCTGGGCACGAAGTTCTGAAAACTGTCGGTGGCCCCCGGTAGCGTGGAAAACGGGGGCTGCTCAGAACGGCCGCAGCGCGGTGACCGCGTCCGGGGCGAGGGAAGTCGTGAGGGTGCCGCCCGCAGCGAGGGGGCTGCGGGACCACCACTCACCCGAGGCCGCCGGGAGCTCGGGGCCGCCGACCTCCAGGTCCGTGGCCAGCACCCGGCGGCCCGCCAGCACGGCCAAGCTCCCGTCCAAGCCCGTGTCCCCCACCGAAAGCGTCTGCCGCAGCACCGGCGCCCCGGCCCGGACCACGTCCAAAGTGGTCACCAGGGAACCGTGCCGCTCCCCGGCCCGCCCCAGCACCAGCACCTCCCGCGTGTGCAGGTAGGCGTCCGACGCCAGCGAAGCCCGGAAAACCGCGTTGTGCCGCGCCCGAGCCGTGATCACCGTCGGCTCCGGCAGGTACTCCAGCGATCCACCCTCCTCGACCACGACGTCCACAGTAGACAAAGAGGACTCACCGTGGAGACCGGGCAGCGCCAGCGTCGCCGCCACGCCGGAAAGGCGCAGCGAAGCGCCGGGGCCGACGTGCACCGACAGCAGGAGGTCGTCCCCGCCCAGCGGCGACGTCGCCGAGTTGACCAGGTGCACCACCGCCGTCGGGCCGGACCGTCGCCGCGGGAACAACGTCAGCGGCGCCATCGAGCACAGCTCCCGCAGCACCGTGCGCGTACCGTCGAAGCACGCCGTCAGCCGGGCGTGGGCCTTCACAGCAGCGAACGGACCCAGTCGGCCACCGCCGGCGCGTCCGGGGTGTCCACAAGGGACTGCGTGATCACCGGCAGCGATCCGCGCATCCGGTGCGCGTCCGACGTCATCACGTCCATGTCCGCGCCGACCAGGTGGGCGATGTCGATCTTGTTGATCACCAGGAGGTCCGCCGTCGTGACGCCGGGGCCGCCCTTGCGCGGCACCTTGTCGCCGCCCGCGACGTCGACCACGAAGACCTGGCTGTCCGCCAGGCCGCGGCTGAACACCGCCGTGAGGTTGTCGCCGCCGCTCTCGATGATCACCAGGTCGAGACCGGGGAACTTCTCCTCCAGGCGTTCGACGGCGTCCAGGTTCGCCGTGATGTCGTCGCGGATCGCCGTGTGCGGGCAGGCGCCCGTCTGCACCGCCTCGATCCGGGCCGGGTCCAGCACACCGGCCCGCCGCAGGAAGTCCGCGTCCTCCGTCGTGTAGATGTCGTTCGTGACGACGGCGAGGTTGAGCTCGTCACCCAGGGCGCGGCACAGCGCCGCGGTCAGCGCCGTCTTGCCCGAGCCGACCGGGCCGCCGATGCCGATCCGGTACGCGCGGCCGGCGGTGGGTGCTGCGTCGTAGTGGTCCGGCTCGGTGGCCGTCGGGTCGAAGTTGACCGGGTGGACGTGCCCGTGCCCGTGTCCGTGGTCAGCTGGCAAAGAGACGCACCTCTTCCTTGTGGTGCCGGGCGTGGGCCTCGGCGAACAGATCCAACGCGGGCGACCCCGGCGACGGCAGCGCCGCCGGGTCGTCCCCCGCCACCGACGCCGCCTCCGCGCAAACGGAAGCGAGGTCGAGGCGCGCCACGACGGCGTTGACGGCAAAGGGATCCAGGCCCAGCAGCCGCACGGCCGCACTCGCCGGGCCGCTGACCGCCAGGTACGCCACGGCCATGGCCGCGTCGTACGGCGAGCCGCCGGCGACGCCGACCAGCGCGCCCAGCACGATCGGGTGGTGTGGCCGCGGCGTCTCGGCCAGCAACGCGTCGAGCACCGGTGACGGCCACGCGATCCGCCCGGCCCGCGCGGTCCCGCGGCCCTGCGCCCGGGACGCCTCACGCTGCGCGAGCGACGGCGTCCGCGCGTCGAGCTCACTGTCCAACAGGGACCAATTGCCTTCGGTGACAGCCGCGTGCGCGGAAGCGGCCGCGAAAACCGCCGCCAGGTAACCCGCTGTCCGCAACCGTCCGGAAAGGAATCCCGGCAGGTCGCGCACGGACGTCACCAGTTTCCGCGCGACGACCTCCTCGAGCCCGCCGCTGTGGATGTGCCCGCCGCCGGGGAAGCGGGAGTCCGCGAGGATCAGTGCCGACAGGTCCATCAGAACAAGAAGTATCGCTGGGTCATCGGCAGCTCGGTCACCGGCTGCGGTTCGATCAGTTCCCCGTCGACGTGCACGGCGAAGCTGTCCGGCTCGACGCGGACGTCCGGCGAGGCGTCGTTGAGCACCATGTCCGCCTTGGTCCGCGCGCGCATGTTCGACACGGCGGCCAGCGGCCGCGTGATGCCGAACTGCTCGCGCAATCCACTGTCCAAAGCGGACGGCGCGACGAAGTGCAGGCTCAGCGCGGCCCCGATGTTCGCCCCGAACATCGGGCGAGCCAGCACCGGCTGCGGCGTCGGGATGGACGCGTTCGCGTCCCCCATCGCCGCCCAGGCCGGCATGCCGCCCTTGAGCACGACGTGCGGGCGGACGCCGAAGAACTTCGGTTCCCACAGCACGAGGTCGGCGAGCTTGCCGACCTCGACCGAGCCGAGCTCGGACTCCATGCCGTGCGCGATGGCCGGGTTGATCGTGTACTTGGCGACGTAGCGCCGCGCGCGCAGGTTGTCGGCCGCGCCGTCGCCGGGCAGTGCGCCGCGGCGGCGTTTCATCACGTGCGCCGTCTGCCAGGTCCGGATGATCACCTCGCCGATCCGGCCCATCGCCTGCGAATCGGAGCTCATCATCGAGATCGCGCCCATGTCGTGCAGGACGTCCTCGGCGGCGATCGTCGTCGGCCGGATCCGGCTTTCGGCGAAGGCGAGGTCCTCGGGCACCGACGGGTTGAGGTGGTGGCAGACCACGAGCATGTCGAGGTGCTCGTCGAGGGTGTTGGCCGTGTGCGGGCGGGTCGGGTTGGTCGACGACGGCAGCACGTTCGGCAGCGAGACGACCCGGATGATGTCCGGCGCGTGCCCGCCACCGGCACCTTCGGTGTGGTACGCGTTGATCGAGCGGCCACCGATGGCGTCCACAGTGGACTCCAGGAAGCCGGCCTCGTTCAGCGTGTCGGTGTGGATGCCCACCTGCACACCGGCTTCGTCGGCCACGGTGAGACAGGCGTCGATCGCCGCGGGCGTGGTGCCCCAGTCCTCGTGCAGCTTGAACCCGCCCGCGCCGGCGGCGAGCTGTTCGCGCAGCGCCTCCAGCCGGACGGTGTTCCCCTTGCCCAGCAACAGGACGTTCACCGGGTACCCGTCCATGGCGGCCAGCATCCGGCCGAGGTGCCACGCGCCGGGGGTGACCGTGGTGGCCTTGGTGCCGTCGTTCGGGCCGGTGCCGCCCCCGACCAGCGTGGTCACGCCGGCGGCGAGCGCGGTGCCGACGAGCTGCGGGCAGATGAAGTGGACGTGGCAGTCGACGCCGCCCGCGGTGAGGATCTTGCCGTTGCCGGACAGCACCTCGGTCGACGGCCCGATGACCAGGGCCGGGTCGACGCCGTCCATCGTGTCCGGGTTGCCGGCCTTGCCGATGCCGACGATCCGGCCGTCGCGCACGCCGACGTCGGCCTTGACGATGCCCCAGTGGTCGAGGATCACCGCGCCGGTGATGATCAGGTCGGGGGTGCCCTCGGCCCGGGTCGCCGTGGCCTGGCCCATCGACTCGCGGATGACCTTGCCGCCGCCGAAGAGCACCTCGTCGCCGGAGCCGCCGGGCCCCATCGAGCGGTCCTCGGTGACCTCGATCAGCAGGTCGGTGTCGGCGAGCCGGATGCGGTCGCCGGTGGTCGGGCCGAACAGCTCGGCGTAGCGCTCGCGATCGATCTGCGGCACGTCAGAACTCCCCTGCGAATTCGGACCGCAGGCCGGGCACCCGGCGGGCTCCGGCCAGCGGCACCAGGTCGACCTCGCGCTCGACGCCCGGCTCGAACCGCACCGACGTCCCGGCCGGGACGTCGAGCCGGTGGCCGCGGGCGGCGTCCCGGTCGAACTCGAGGCCGGGGTTGACGGCGGCGAAGTGGTAGTGCGAGCCGACCTGCACCGGCCGGTCGCCGAGGTTCCGCACGAGCAGCCGGACGCGCGCGCGGCCGGGGTTCAGCTCGACCGGCTCGTCGCCGGGAATGATCTCGCCAGGGCGCATGCCGCTGCCTTTCACACGATCGGGTCGTGCACGGTGACGAGCTTCGTGCCGTCCGGGAACGTGGCCTCGACCTGCACGGAGTCGACCATCTCGGGCACGCCGTCGAGCACCTGCGCCCGGGAGAGCACGGTCCGGCCGCTCGCCACGAGCTCGCTGACCGTGCGCCCGTCGCGGGCGCCTTCGAGGACGTGGTCGGTGATGAGCGCGACCGCCTCCGGGTAGTTGAGCCGGACGCCGCGGTCCAGCCGCTTCCGCGCGACGTCGGCCGCCACGTGGATGAGCAGCTTGTCGCGCTCCTGCGGGCTGAGGTGCATGCGCTAGGTCTATCACCCGAAACACAGCGGCGCCGGGTTCGGAAACACAGGATTTACCTGGACTTCGTCACACTGCGTGGTGAAAATTCTCCTGACCGGAGGCTTCGGTGACTGAATCGTTCTCGTAATCGTGACCGAAACCACCGCATCTTTCGATTGCCTGCGGCCGGTCAAGAGAGCAAGGTCTATCCATCCGTGCGATGTGGCGCGCGTTTCGTGCGCTCTGTCCCAACCACGCGACCAGCAGCAACCAGCCGGGGAAAAGCGCACCGAAAGGTTCCGCGAAACAGTGACTACCTCCACGATCAGCAAGCCTCAGCCGTCCGGCCAACCCGACGACGGCTTCCGACCGGGCCTGGAGGGCGTCGTCGCCTTCCACACCGAAATCGCCGAACCCGACCGGGACGGCGGTGCCCTGCGCTACCGCGGCGTCGACATCGAGGACCTCGCCGGCAAGGTGACCTTCGGCGACGTGTGGGGCCTCCTCGTGGACGGCCGGTTCGGCCACGGCCTGCCGCCCGCCGAGCCGTTCCCGCTGCCGGTGCACACCGGCGACGTCCGGGTGGACGTCCAGGCCGCGCTGGCCATGCTCGCCCCCATCTGGGGGTACCGCCCGCTGCTCGACATCACCGACGACGAGGCCCGTGAGCAGCTGGCCCGCGCCTCGGTGATGGCCCTCTCCTACGTCGCCCAGTCGGCGCGCGGCATCGGCCAGCCCGCCGTGCCGCAGGCCCGCGTCGACGAGGCCCACTCGATCACCGAGCGGTTCCTGGTCCGCTGGCGCGGCGAGCCGGACCCCGCGCACGTCAAGGCCCTGGACGCCTACTGGGTGTCGGCCGCCGAGCACGGCCTCAACGCCTCGACCTTCACCGCCCGCGTCATCGCCTCCACCGGCGCCGACGTCGCGGCGGCCATGTCCGGCGCGATCGGCGCGATGTCGGGCCCGCTGCACGGCGGCGCCCCGGCGCGCGTGCTGCCGATGATCGAAGAGGTCGAGCGCACCGGCGACCCCGAAGGCCTGGTCAAGGGCATCCTCGACCGCAAGGAACGCCTGATGGGCTTCGGCCACCGCGTCTACCGGGCCGAGGACCCGCGGGCGCGCGTGCTGCGCCGGACCTGCCAGGAACTCGGCGCGACCCGCTACGAGGCGGCCGCCGCGCTGGAGCAGGCCGCCCTGAAGGAGTTGCGCGAGCGGCGTCCGGATCACCCGATCGAGACCAACGTCGAGTTCTGGGCCGCGGTCATCCTGGACTTCGCGCAGGTCCCGCCGCACATGATGCCCGCGATGTTCAGCTCGGCCCGCACCGCCGGCTGGGCCGCGCACATCCTGGAGCAGAAGCGGACCGGACGTCTCGTGCGGCCGTCGGCCAAGTACGTCGGCCCGGCGCCGCGCAGCCCGGAGGACGTCGAGGGCTGGGAGCTCGTCACCAAGCACTGACCCGCGCGGGGAGCCGCCGCTTTCACACGGAAGTGGCGGCTCCTTCGTGGGTGGCGGTCGTGGCGAGCATGGCGGTGAGCTGGTCGACCAGCCACGTGTCGAGGGACTCGCGGGGAACCGTGCGTTCCTGCAGCCAGCTCAGCAGCGCGCCCTCGACCACCGCCGTCCAGCAACGCAGCGTGAGCAAAAGCAGCGGTGAGGGCTCGGTGACGCCGAGTGCGTCCAGGATCAGGGCCACCGCGCGGTTGCGGACCTCGTCGATGGCCGCGTCCGTCTCGGACGTCGCGATCACCGAGCCGCTGCGCAGCAGGGCGATGTACCCCGCGCGGTAGTGGTCGGCGACGTCGATCAGGCCCCGGACGGCGGCGCGGAGCCGGGTTTCGGGCGGCCCATCCTCGAGTCCGGCCAGGCCGTCGATCAGGCCGTCGGTGACCGTGCGCAGTGCCTCGACCTGGAGTTCGCGCAGGCTGGAGAAGTACCGGTAGAACAGCGGCCGCGACACCTCGGCGCGCGCGACGATGTCGTCCACGGTGACCAGCTCGGGCGCCCGCGAGCCGAACAGGTCGAGCGCGGCGCGGATCAGGTCGTCGCGGCGGGCCTGCGGCGACATCCGCCGCGGCCGGCTCACGGCGTCAGGTCCAGCTTCGCGGCCTTGCGGAGCAAGCCGGGCGTCAGTCGCGAAAGGACCAACGCGGCCTTCGCCTCCGGAGTGGACGGCGCGATCGCGATGTCCTTTTCCACGGCACGCAGGATATCCCGCGCCACGCCCTCGGGGCCGAACCCCCGGCGGGCGTACAGCTTCGAACTTTCCTGCTGCCGCCGGCGTTGCTCCTCTTCGGACACGCCGACGAACTTCGTCGTGCTGGTGATGTTGGTCTTCACGATCCCCGGGCACACCGCCGTGACGCCGATGTGGTGCGCCGCCAGCTCGGCCCGCAGGCAGACGCTCAGCGTCAGCACGGCCGACTTCGTCGTGGCGTAAGCGGAAAGGATCTTCGACGGCAGGTACGCCGCCGCCGAGGCGATGTTGACGATCTGGCCGCCTTCGGCGCGCTCGGCGAGCATCGGCGCGAACGCGCGGCAGCTGTGGATCACGCCCCAGAGGTTGACGTCGATGACGCGCTCCCAGTCCTCGACGGACGTGTCGAGGAACGGGCCGGACATCCCGATGCCGGCGTTGTTGACCACGATGTCCGGGACGCCGTGGTTCTCGCGCACATCGCGCGCGAAGCGGTACACGGCGTCGCCGTCCGAAGAGTCCACTGTGTACTCGGCAACGCCGTGGTCTTCGAGCAGCTTCAGCGTTTCGGCGGCACTGGCCGCGTCGATGTCGGTGACGATCACGTCGGCGCCCTGTTCGGCGAACGCGAGCGCGGTGGCGCGGCCGATCCCGCTGCCCGCCCCGGTGACGACGACGAGCTTGTGCGCGAACGGCCCGGCACCGGCGCGGGCGCGGCGCAGACCGCGGCTTTCGGTGCCGGTTTCGGCGTATTCGATCAGCTCCGCGGCCGCGGCGGCCACCACCTCCGGCCGGGCGCGGGTCACCCAGTGCGTCCCGACGATCCGGCGGATCCGCAGGTCGGACACCCAGCGGGTGACCTCGGTCTGCAGTGGCGTCGTGACGTAGGCGTCCTCGGTCGGGGCCAGCACCTGCACCGGGACGTCGGTGGGGCGGGGCGCGGGCCGCGAAAGCCGGGTGAACATGTTGGCGCGGTAGAGCTGGAGACCGTGCAGGCCGTCGGGCTTCTCCGGCGGCGCCGCGTCCGGCTCCATCCGCTGGATCTGCTTGCCCAGCAGGCCGGTGCGCCACAGCAGGTCCGGGACGACCGGGACCTGGAACGCCAGGATGTACCACGAGTGCAGGAACTGGCTCAGCGCGTTCTTGAGCCGCTTCGGCGTCGGGCGGCGCAGCTGGGCGCGGAACCACGCGCCGGCGTGGTCGAGGCTCGGGCCGGAGAGGGACGTGTAGGAGGCGATCCGCCCGCGCAGGCCCTCCCCGGTGACGGCGTGCCAGGTCTGGACCGAGCCCCAGTCGTGGGCGACCAGGTGCACCTTGCCGGCGGGCTGCACCGCCTCGACGACCGCGCGGAGGTCGTCGGCCAGCTGGTCCAGCCGGTAGGACGCGCGTCCCGACGGCTTGTCCGACCGTCCGGCGCCGCGGACGTCATAGGTGACGACGCGGTGTTTCGGCGTCAGTTCCGCGGCTACCCCGTCCCACATCGAGCTGTTGTCCGGGTAGCCGTGCACGAGCACGACCGTGGGCCCGTCGCTCCGGCCGTCGATGGTCACGGAGAGGCGGACACCGTCGCTGGCGGTCACCCACTTGTGAGACATTCTGTCATGTTAGACAACTTGTCAACAGTGTGTTCACCCGCGCGGCGGTTCCGCGGGCTTCGATGTTCCGGTTTTTGCTTGTATGACAGCGTTTTCGTGGTTTCCCGTGGAACCAAGCCCCCCGTGTCCACCGAACGGTGGACAGCCGGATTCAGCCGGCTGTTGGTCGGATCCGGCGGCTCGGGCGGCCACGCTTGAGCCATGACCCCAGCAGTGAGCGTGCGCGGCCTGCGCAAGCAGTACCCCGGCCACCTCGCGGTGGCCGGGCTGGACCTGGAGATCGCCCAAGGCGAGGTCTTCGCCCTGCTCGGGCCGAACGGCGCCGGGAAGACCACGACGGTCGAGATCCTCGAGGGACACCGGCGGCGGACGGCCGGCGACGTCACCGTGCTCGGTGAGGACCCCGGCAAGGCGGGCCGGGCCTGGCGCGCCCGCCTCGGCATCGTGCTGCAGACGGCGACCGACGCCGCCGAGCTGAGCGTGGCCGAGACCGTCCGGCACTTCGCGAAGTACTACCCGGCCCCGCGCGACCCCGACGAGGTCATCGAGAAGGTCGGGCTCACGGAGAAGGCACGCACGCGCGTCAAGGCGCTCTCGGGCGGGCAGCGCCGCCGCGTCGACGTCGCGCTCGGCATCATCGGGCGGCCCGAGCTGCTCTTCCTCGACGAGCCGACGACCGGCTTCGACCCCGAGGCGCGGCGGCAGTTCTGGACGCTGATCAGCGACCTCGCCGCCGAAGGCACCACCATCCTCCTGACCACGCACTACCTCGACGAGGCCGAAGCGCTCGCCGACCGCGTCGCGGTGATCGCGCGCGGCGAGATCGTCGCGCAGGACACCCCGCGGAACCTGGGTGGCCGGGCCGCCGCCGAGGCCACCGTGCGCTGGGTCGACGAACGCGGCGAGCACGTCGAGCGCACCGCGTACCCGACCAAGCTCGTCACCGAGCTCGCGGCCGGCGGTCGTGAGCTCGCCGGGCTGACCGTGACCAGGCCGACCCTGGAGGACGTCTACCTCGACCTGATCGGAGACAAGGCATGACCACGCTGACGTTGCCGGGACCGCTGTCGCTCGGGCTGGCCCGCGGCGGCACCGAGCTGCGGCAGTTCTTCCGGCACCGGGAACAGGTGGTCTTCACCTTCTCCCTGCCCGCGGTGCTGATGATCCTGCTCGGGTCCATCCTGGACGGTCCGACCGCGCTCGACGGCGTCACGTCCGGGCAGCTGCTGGCGGCCGGGATGATCGGCTCCGGCATCGTGTCGACGTCGTTCAACAGCATCGCCACCGGCGTCTCGGCCGACCGGGAAACCGGCGCGCTCAAGCGCCTGCGTGGCACGCCGATGCCGCCGGCGTCGTACTTCATCGGCAAGATGGTGCTGGTCGCGGTGTCGAGCCTGGCCCAGACGGTGCTGATGGCCGCGGTCGCCGTGGCGCTGTTCGGGCTGGAACTGCCGGCCGACCCGGCGAAGTGGCTGACGCTGCTGTGGGTGTTCGCGCTCGGCATCGTCTCCTGCACGCTGCTCGGGATCGCGATCAGCTCGCTCGCGAAGTCCACCAACGGCGCGGTCGCCATCGTGCAGCTGCTGTACCTGGTGCTGCAGTTCATCTCCGGCGTCTTCGTCTCGCCGATCACGACCCTGCCGAAAGTTATGGTGGACATCGCGTCGTTCTTCCCGCTGAAGTGGATCTGCCAGGGGTTCCGGTCGGTGTTCCTGCCGGACGGCGCCGTGAGGATGGAGATGGCCGGGGCATGGGAACTTCCGCGGGTGGCGCTGGTGCTGGGGATCTGGTGCGTGGTGGGGGCGGTCCTGGCGCGGTTGACGTTCCGGTGGACCGACGCGAAGTGAAGGACGCCTGGGACCGGTTCAACTGGCTCTGGGAGGTCCTCTTCGCGGTGGCGTACCTCGCCACGACGCTGCTGGTGCTGCTCGGTCCCGCCGGCCCGCCGCGCAAGGCGGTCGCGGCCGGGGCGCTCACCGCGCTCGCGCTGAGCTACCTGCTGTGGGGCCGGCGGCTCGTGCGGGACGAAGGCTCGGCCGCCGGGCAGCGGTGGGCGTTCGCGATCCTCGTGCTGGCGCTGGTCGGGGTCGCCCTGCTCGCCGAGGGTTCGTCCGGCTTCATCCTCTTCATGGCGTGCCCGCTGCTCTTCTCGACGCTCGAGTTCCGGCCCGCGGCGGTCCTCACCGCCGTGGCCATCCTGATCAACCCCGCGGCCGCCGTCGTGAACGACGGGTTCACCGGCCCGACCCTGCACATCATGCTGCCGATGTCGGCGATCCTCGTCGTCTTCGGCGTGCTGTGCGGCAAGTTCATCGGGCACGTCATCGACGAGAGCAAGGGGCGCGCGGACCTGATCGCGAAGCTCGAAGCCAGCCAGGCCGAAGTCGCCCGGCTCTCCCGGGAGGCGGGCACCGCGGCCGAGCGCGAACGGCTCGCGCGGGAGATCCACGACACGCTCGCCCAGGGGTTCACCAGCATCGTCACCCTCGCGCAGGCCATCGAGTCCGAATTGGACACCGACCCGGCCGCGGCGCGGCGGCACGCCGAGCTGGCCGCCCGCACCGCGCGGGACAACCTCACCGAGGCCCGCGCGATGGTCGCCGCGCTGGCGCCGGCGGACCTCGCGGCCGGCTCGCTGGTCGACGCCGTCCGGCGGCAGGCCGACCGGCTGGCCGACTCGTCCGACGTGGTGGTCCGGTACGAAGTGGACGGTCCGCTGCCACCGATCGGCATGGCGGGCGAAGTCGTCCTGCTGCGCGGCGCGCAGGAAGCGCTGAACAACGTCCGGCGGCACGCGGCCGCGTCGGCGGTGTCGGTACGGCTGTCCGCTGTGGACGGTTCGGTGCGGCTGTCGGTGCGCGACGACGGCACCGGCTTCGACCCGGACCGCGCCACCGGGTTCGGCCTGCGCGGGATGCGGTCCCGGGCCGAGCAGGTCGGTGGCAGACTGAGTGTCCGGAGTGGCCCCAGCGGCACCGAACTCACCCTGGAGGTGCCGGCTTGATCCGCGTCATGCTGGTCGACGACCACCCCGTCGTCCGCGAAGGCCTCCGCGGCATGCTCGAAGCGGAACCGGACCTCACGGTCGTCGGCGAAGCGGGCTCCGGCGACGAAGCCGTCGTGCTCGACAGGGTCGCCGCCCCCGACGTCGTGCTGATGGACCTGCGGATGCCCGGCCTCGACGGCGTCGGCGCGACTCGGCGCATCCTGCGCGAGCAGCCGGGGCGCCGGATCGTGGTGCTGACGACGTACGAGACGGACGCGGACATCCTCCGCGCGGTGGAAGCCGGCGCGTCGGGCTACCTGCTGAAGGACGCCTCGCGCGCGGAGCTGGCGAACGCGATCCGCGCGGCGGCCCGCGGGGAGACGGTGCTGGCGCCGTCGGTGGCGGGCAAGCTGGTCAACCGGGTCCGCAACCCGGAACCGCAGCCGCTGTCGGCCCGCGAGGTGGAGGTGCTGCGGCTGGTCGCCAAGGGCGGGACGAACGCGGACATCGGCCGCGCCCTGCACATCAGCGAAGCAACGGTGAAGACCCATTTGCTGCGGGTGTTCGGCAAGCTCGGCGTCTCCGACCGCACGGCCGCGGTCACAACGGCAATGGCCCGCAACCTCCTGAGCTGAACCGGGCATCACCCGTGATCCGACGGGCATCACGCGTGTCCAGAGGGGCATCACGCGTGATTCCACGGGCATCGCGGTGATGCCCGCCCAGTCACGCGTGATGCCCGGCCAATCACGGGTGATGCCCGGCCAGTCACGGGTGATGCCTCTTTCCGCACGGGCCGGGACCTGCTTCGGGTGGCGGGGCGCGGCAGAATGCCTCCATGCTCTCCTCGACCGAACACGCCCTGCTCCGCCGGATCGCCCACGAGCAGGCCGCCTGCCGGGCTCCGTCGCTGGTCGCCGCCGTCGTGCGGGACGGGGGCATCGTCTGGTCCGGTGGCCGGGGACGCGTCGGCGGCGAGACCCCGACCACCGACGTCCAGTACCGGCTCGGGTCGATCACCAAGACCCTGGTCGCCACCGCCGTGATGCGGCTGCGCGACGAAGGCCTGCTCGACCTCAACGACCCGCTCGAGAAGCACGTCCCGGGCACGCCGTTCGGCGCCGCCACCGTCGCCCAGCTGCTGTCCCACACCTCCGGCCTGACGTCCGAGTCGCCCGGCCTGTGGTGGGAGCGGACGCCGGGCGCCGACTGGGACGCGCTGGTCGGCAGCCTCGCCGAGGGCTCGACGAAGCACCGGCCGGGCGCGCGGTTCCACTACTCGAACGTCGGCTACGGCGTCCTCGGCGAGCTCCTCACCCGCCACCGCGGCAAGGGCTGGCTCTCCGTGCTCGACGAGGAGATCCTCGGGCCGCTCGGGATGACCCGGACCACGCCGCACCCGGTCGGGGCGCACGCCGAGGGCTTCGCCGTGCACCCCTTCGCCGACGTCCTGCTGCCGGAGCCGAGCCCGGACGCCGGCGCGATGGCCCCCGCCGGGCAGCTGTGGTCGACCGCGCGGGACCTCGGCCGCTGGACGGCGTTCCTCGGCGGCGAAACCGGTGACGTGCTCGCGCCGGACACCGTCGCCGAGATGCGGACCATGATCACCGTCGACGACACCGACGTCTGGACGACCGGGTTCGGGCTCGGCCTGATGCTCGTGCGCTACCAGGGCCGCCGCTTCGCCGGCCACACCGGCTCGATGCCCGGGTTCCTCGCCGTGACGCTGGTCGACCCGGCCGCGCAGACCGGCGCGCTGGTGCTCACCAACTCGACGTCCGGTGTCGGCATCACCCAGCTCTGCCTCGACCTCATCACGATGACCGACGAGCTGGAGCCGCGGCTGCCCGCCGAGTGGCTGCCGTCGCCCACCGACCCCGCGCTGCTCGCGCTGACCGGGCTCTGGCACTGGGGCCCGACCCCGTACCACCTGCGTGTCCAGGGCGACGGGCTGCTCCTGCTCGCTCCGGTCGAGGGCGCCGGGCGCAGCTCGCGCTTCCGCGCGACGGACAAGGACACCTACGTCGGCCTCGACGGCTACTACGCCGGCGAGACGCTCGAAGTGGGCCGGAACGCCGACGGCGTCGCCACTCACCTCGACCTGGCGACGTTCATCTTCACCCGCACGCCGTACGACCCGGCCGCGCCGGTGCCGGGCGGCGTCGAAGACTGGCGCTGAGGAGAGAACGGGTCCCGCTCGCACCCCCAGGGTGGCGAGCGGGACCCTCAGGTCAGGGCGGCGGTGCCCGCCGCGTGCGCGACGGCGTCGGCGAACCGGCGGGCGAGGCGCTTGCCCTCACCCCAGTCGAAGAGGCCGAATTTCAGCGTGGTCAGGATGGTCAGCGTCGAGCCCCCGGCCGCCGGGGCGACGGTCGCGGTGATCACCTGCCCCCAGCTGAAGAAGGTCATCCCGGTGCGGAAGGAGACGAAACCGCGCTGCGAGTCGTAGACCGGACCCTGGCCGCCGATCGCCTGGACCCCGGCGGGGAGTGAGTTCCACAGGGCCTGCGGCGGCGCCGGGAAGCTCTGCTGCACAGTCGTCATGGCCGGAACGCTAGCGAGCGGCCGGACCGGCGGAAACCGTGTTTTTACCCCCACCGCGGTGGACCCCGATGAGCCCGGCGGCGTAGCTGTCGCCGTCCGGGAGGCCGGCGACCAGCTCGTCCGACGGCCACCCGGCGAGCCACAGCCGGCGCCGGTCGCGCAGCTCGGCGGCGATGTCGGCGGGGACCGCGGGCAGGTGGAACCGGATCCGCACGTCCCCCGGCAGCACCGCCCAGCCGTCGACCGGCTCGCCCGGCCGCACGTCGAACGCCGCGGCCGCGACCGGCGTCCAGCTGCCGCTCGCCAGGCACCGCGCCGGGCCGGCCAGGCCGGACCGCCACCCGGCCAGGTCGAGCACGACCACCAACCCCGGGATCGGCAGGACCCAGGGCAGCCAGCCGCCGACGACCACGATGATCGCCGCTTCGGCCGCGAACAGGAAGACGGCGACCGCCCACACCGCCACGGTGGCGAACACCAGCCGTCGCCGCAGGACCGCCCGCCGGTTCGCGGGCCGCTTCGGCAGCAGCCGGACCAGGCCGTACGCCGAAGCACCGGCGAAGATCGCGACGAACACCGCGGCGTACCAGACGTCACTCCCCTGGGGCGGGTGCTCGACGAGCCCGGTGACGATCGCCGCGGCCACCAGGAGCCACAGCACCCCGAAGAAGGCCGGCTTCGAGCGGCCGCGACGGCCGTCCGGCCGGGCCTCGCCGGTCGCCCACCACGGCAGGCGGCGGACGAAGACCAGCGCCAGCGTCGCCGCGAAGCCGACCGGCAGCCCGATCGCGGTCGTTTCCGTCCAGCCCTCGACCGCGAGGTGCGCCGCGGCCACCACGGCGAACCACGCGAAGAAGCGCCAGCGCGGTGGATCAGTCATCGGTTCCACATGTCGGACTCCGGCGAACCTGTGTTACCAGCTCGATCCCGACCTGAGAGACTGACCACATGACCGACGCTGAGTTGACCATCCCCGCAGACCTCAAGCCGGCCGACGGCCGCTTCGGCTGCGGACCGTCGAAGGTCCGCGCCGAGCAGCTGAGCGCACTGGCGGAGTCCGGCTCCACCTACCTCGGCACGTCGCACCGGCAGAAGCCGGTCAAGTCCCTCGTCGGGCGCGTCCGGGCAGGCCTGTCCGAGCTGTTCTCCCTGCCCGAGGGCTACGAGGTGATCCTCGGCAACGGCGGCACCACGGCGTTCTGGGACGCCGCCGCGTTCGGCCTGGTCCGCGAGCGTTCGCAGCACTTCACCTACGGCGAGTTCTCGTCGAAGTTCGCGTCCGTGACGAAGGGGGCGCCATTCCTGGCCGACCCGATCGTCGTCAAGGCCGAGCCGGGCAGCGCGCCGGACATCGCCTACGAAGCCGGCGCCGACCTGGTCGGCTGGGCGCACAACGAGACGTCCACCGGCGTGGCCGTGCCGGTCCGCCGCCCCGAGGGCAGCGAAGGCGCCCTGGTCGCGATCGACGCCACCTCCGGCGCCGGCGGTCTCCCGGTCACCGCCGAGGACTTCGACGTCTACTACTTCGCGCCGCAGAAGTCGTTCGCCGCGGACGGCGGCCTGTGGATCGCGCTGGCCTCCCCGGCCGCGGTCGAGCGGATCGGCGAGATCGGCGGCGGCGACCGCTGGATCCCCGAGTTCCTGTCGCTGACCACCGCGCTGGACAACTCCCGCAAGGACCAGACGTACAACACCCCGGCCGTGGCCACGCTGTTCCTGCTCGCCCAGCAGATCGAGTGGATGAACGGCCAGGGCGGCCTCGCCTGGACGACCTCGCGCACGAAGGACTCGTCGTCACGGCTGTACGAGTGGGCCGAGAAGACCAGCTACACCACGCCGTTCGTCAAGGACCCGGACCTGCGCTCGCAGGTCGTCGGCACAGTGGACTTCAGCGACGACGTCGACGCCGCCGCGGTGGCGAAGGTCCTGCGCGCCAACGGGATCGTCGACACCGAGCCGTACCGCAAGCTGGGCCGCAACCAGCTGCGCGTCGGCCTGTTCCCGGCGATCGACCCGGACGACGTCACCAAGCTGACGCAGGCCATCGAGTACGTGGTCGAGCGGCTCAGCTGACCTGAGGCTCCGCGGAGGGGACCTCCACCGCTTCGGCGGCGGGGGTCCCCTTCTTCGTGGTCAGACGCCGGGCCGCGAAGGCGGCGGCGACCAGCAGGACCAGGCCGAACAGCTCGTAGGACTCCGTCGCGAGCCACCAGCCGGGCGAGGACGCCGGCCGCGGGGCGAACCACATCGGGCCGACGATGAACAGCGTCAGGCCCGCGACGACGACCGCGGCCGCCACCCAGCGGACCGCCCGGTCGAAACGCCAGGCGTACCACCCGGCGAGGACCAGGATCGGCACGCACCACGTCCAGTGGTGGGTCCACGAGATCGGCGACACGAGCAGCCCGCCGAGCGCGCACGCGGTGAGCGCGAGCACCGGCTCGGCGGCCCGCACGATGACCACCGCGACCAGCGCCATCACAGCCAGCGCGGCCAGCAGCCACACGAACTCCGGCAGTCCGGCGCGCGCGGTCAGGCCGTGCAGCGACTGGTTGCCGACGTAGTCGACGCCACCGATGCGGCCCGCGTCGAAAACGAGCTTCGTCCAGTAGGTGAAGGACGCCGACGGCCGGATCAGCCACAGCAGCGCGCCGGCCACCACGAAGCCGCCGACCACCCGCGCGGCGGCGCGGAAGTCGCGGCGGAACAGGAAGTAGACGACGAAGACGGCCGGCGTCAGCTTGATCGCCGCCGCCACGCCGATCAGCAGGCCCTTCGTCCGCTTCCGCTCCCCGGGCAGCAGGACGTCGAGCGCCACCAGCAGCATGAGCAGCGCGTTGATCTGCCCGAAGCCCAACGTCGAGCGCACCGGTTCGAGCAACGCGCCGGCGAGCTGGGCGCCGATGGCGACCAGCGCGGCCACGGTCCGGCCGCGCACCTTGGTGGGGTCGGTCAGCGAGCCGTTGAGCGTGGCGACGTAGAGGTAGGCGACCACGCCGGTCGCGACGATCGACGCGATGCTGACCAGCTTCATCGTCACCGCGAACGGCAGCAGGGTGCCGGGCAGGAACACCGCGGCGGCGAACGGCGTGTACGTGAACGGCAGCAGGATCCCGTGCGTGGTCGGCACCCAGGCGTCGTACGGCGAGCCCTGCTCGGCCAGTGCCTTCGCGCCACCCAGGTAGACCTCGAGGTCGAGGCCGTCGAACCGCTTGAGCACCAGGACAAGCACGACGGCAATGACCTCGAGTACCGCGAGCGACCAAGCCAATCTTCGCGCAATTGACTTCCGGGGCTTCGCCCCGGGCCGGGGGCTCCGCCACCCGGACCCCCTAAGAACCCCAGTGAGCGCCACGCGTCCCCCTCGAACCAGGTCTTCGACCGGCCGAGATTACCGGGCGCTCAGCAGCAGCCGTGCACCGGCAAGCGCACTGACCTGGCGTTCGCCGCCCCGGCCGGCCGGTTCGCCGCGGCTTCGGCGTCGGCCAGCATCTTGTCGAGCGTGGCCCGGCCGAGGACGCGGCCCGCGGTGACGACGGTGTCGATCCGCCGGACCGCGCGGATGTCGGCGAGCGGGTCGGCGTCGAGCAGCACCAGGTCGGCGACCTTGCCGGGGGTGATCGTGCCGGCCGTGCCGGCC
Organism: Amycolatopsis sp. MtRt-6; assembly: GCF_017308975.1. Lineage (GTDB taxonomy): Bacteria > Actinomycetota > Actinomycetes > Mycobacteriales > Pseudonocardiaceae > Amycolatopsis. Next base: position 178,251 of record NZ_JADWPD010000003.1, read on the forward strand.
CGGCCGAGGAACGCGGCCGCGTCGCGGGTCACCGCCTGCAGCGCCCGGCGCGGGCCGAGCCCGGCCTCGACGAGGAAGTCGAGCTCGTCGTGCAGGCTGAACCCCGGGAAGACGTACGGGTTCTGGCAGTCGGTCCCGCCGAGGATGCCGACGCCGGCGCGGTGCGCCTCCCCGGCGAGCCGCAGCTGCGCCTCGAAGTAGACCTCCTGCTGGGCGATCTGCTCGGGCGTGACGGGCGTGAACAGCGGCAGCCAGCCGGTCCAGAGGTCCAGGATCTCCCGCGGGACGTACTTGTTGCGCGGGTCGTGCGCGAACGCGTCGGCGGGCCGCGAAATGACGCGATTGACCGCGAAGGTGGGACTGAGCCAGCTGCCGTGGGTCTTGAGGCCGGCGAAGTGCCGGGCCGCCGTCGCCGGGTCGTAGGCCAGCGCGGCCTGCCGGTCGAGCTCGCGGGCCAGGTTGAAGAAGTCGCGCGGGGCCTTCGGGTCGAACGGCTGCGCGTCCAGGCGGGCGAGGAACTCGTCCCGGCGGCTCGACGTCGCGATCGGCAGCCCGAAGGAGTGCTCGAAGCTGCGCTGCCCGGCCCGGGCGGCGTCGAGCGGGCGAAGCCGGTAGGGCCAGTGCCCGGCGAAGGGCAGGCCGTGGCGCCGGCATTCGTCGGCGATCGCGGCGAAGGCGTCCTTCGGCAGGTAGAAGTACACCTTGACGAAGTCCGACCGCTGCGCGATGGCGGTCCGGACCGCGGCCCGCGCCTCCTCGGCGTTCGCGACCTTGGTGACCGGCGGGCCGAGCAGCGACACCGGGCCGTCGATGATGGCGCTGGCCAGCACGACCCGCGGGCCGAGCAGCTCGCCGCGAGCGATCCTGTCGCGGGTGACGCGGTTTTCGTCGTAGCCCTGCATTTCGCGGATGCCGGTGACGCCGTTGGCCAGGAACAGCGGCGGCGAGGTGTCTTCGTAATCGATGCCGTGGGCGTGCATGTCCCACAGACCGGGCACGAGGAAGCGCCCGCGGCCGTCGACCACCCGCGCGCTCCCGCAGCGCGGCACCTCGGCGGACGGCCCCACCCAGGCGATCCGGTCCCCGACCAGGACGACGGCGGAGTCCGGCCGGGCCGGGCCGTCGGTGCCGTCGACGACGGTGGCCCCGGTGACGACCACGACTTCGGTGCCGGCCGCGACGGCTTCTCGGGCGAAGACCGCGGGAGCGATCCCGGCGGCGGCGAGGCCCGCTCCCGCCGTCGTCAGCCACCGCAGGAAATCGCGCCGGTTCGCCTCGACTCGCAGCACTGCCGCCCCCGCCCTTCGATCGGCTCCCTCCCGCCCATCCAACACCCCGCCGCCGGGGTGGGAGATCTTCCAACGTGCGGAACGCCGGTGCACGGAGTAACTCCACCGTGCACCGGCCGCCTTCCGTCAGGCGAGGGCGCGGGTGGGCGCGAGGCGAGCCGCCCGTACCGCCGGGTAAGCCCCCGCCACCGCGCCCACCAGCGCCGCGACGCCGACGCCGCCGGCCAGCGCTCCCGTCGGCAGCACCGCCGGCCAGCCCTGGCTCAGCGCGTAGCCCGCCGTCACCAGCACCCCGGTCAGCACCCCCGCCAGTCCGCCGAGCCCGGACAAGAGCACCGACTCCGCCAGGAACTGCCCGCGGACCTGCCGCTTCGTCGCCCCGAGCGCCCGGCGCAGCCCGATCTCGCGCCGCCGCTCCAGCACCGAAATCACCATCGTGTTCGCCACCCCGACCCCGCCGACCAGCAACGCGACCCCGCCGAGCCCGAGGAACAGCGCGCTGTAGGTCGTGTCCGTCAGTTTCTGCGCCGCCAGGGCGTCCGACGGCCGGCGGACCTCGACCTCGTTCGGGGCCTGCGGGTTCAGCGTCGCCGCCAGGACCGCGCGCACACTGTCCACTTCGGACTCGGCGGCCCGGACGTACACAGTGGACGGATGGCCGTCGAAGCCGAGCAGCCGCTTCGCCACGTCCCAGCCGACCAGTGCCGAACGCTCGATCTCCGGCGCCAGCGGCATCGGCGCCAGAATGCCCACGACGGTGAACCACTGCGTCCCGATCAGCACCTGCGGCGGCCGCGCCGGGTCGATGCGGTCGATGCCCAGCCGGGCCGCGGCCTGGGACCCGAGCACCGTCACCGGGTAGTTCTGGTTGCCCGCCGCCAGGAACGCACCCAGCCGCACCTTGCCGCCCAGCACCCCGAGCAGGTCCGGCCGCGCCGCGTACACCGCGAGCCCGGACGTGTCGTCCACGGCGATCTTGTCGCTGCGGCGGACACTCGCCGACGTCGTCCCGGTGCCGGCGGCCGCCTCCACCGGGCCGATCCGGCGGGCCATCGCGACCGCGTCGTCCGGCAGCGTCGCGTTGTCGCCGAACAGCGTCTGGCCCGGCCCCGCGGTGAGCAGGTTGGGCCCCAGCGCGGCCAGCCGGTCGTGCAGGGCCTGCGCGCCCGACGCCGGGATCGCCAGCACCGCCACCATCGCCGCGACGCCGATCGCGATGCCCAGCGCGGAAAGCACCGCGCGCACCGGCCGCGTCCGCATGCCGTGGGCCCCGAGCGCGACGACGTCCGGCGGCTTCAGCCGGGCCGGTTCCGGCAGCGTCACCAGCGTCATCGCGCCCCCACCAGCCCGGTGTCCAGCCGCAGCCGCCCGTCGAGCAGTTCGATCCGCCGCGGCATGCCCGCCGCGATCTCGCGGTCGTGGGTGATCACGACGATCGTGGTGCCCTCCGCGGACAGCTCGCCGAGCAGCGCGAGCACCGACGCCCCGGTTCCGGTGTCGAGGTTGCCGGTCGGCTCGTCGGCCAGCAGGATCGCCGGGTCGTTGACGACGGCCCTGGCGATCGCCACGCGCTGGCGTTCCCCGCCCGAAAGCTCGCCGGGGCGGTGCCACGCCCGGTGTCCCAGCTTGACGCGGTCGAGCGCCGCCAAGGCCCGCGCGCGCCGCCGTCGCCGCGGCACCCCGGCGTAGAGCAGGCCGGTGCACACGTTGTCCACCGCACTCATCCCTTCGTCGAGGAAGAACTGCTGGAACACGAACCCGATCCAGCGGGACCGCAACGCGGACACCTTCCGGTCCGAGAGCGTGGCGACGTCGTGGCCGCGCAGCTCGACCCGGCCCGACGACGGCCGGTCGAGCGTGCCCATCAGGTGCAGCAGGGTGGACTTGCCGGACCCGGACGGCCCGACGATCGCCACCATCTCGCCGTCCTCCAGCGAAAGCGAGACGCCGTCGAGCGCGGCGACGCCGCCGGGGTAGGTGCGCGTGACCTCGTGCACGCGCAGCACGGGCGTCACGACGTCGTCACCACCCGCATGCCGGCGGCCAGGCCGGTACCGGAGACCTCGACCTTCCCGCCGCTGAACAGTCCGGTTCGGACGGCGATCAGCCGGCGCTGCCCGTTTTCGTCGACCTCGACCGCGTACCCGCCCTCGGCCAGCGCGAGCAGCGCGCCGACCGGGACCGCGAGCACGCCCTCGCGGACGTCCTTGGTGAACCGGACGGCGGCCGGAGCCGAGTCGAGGCTGCCGGCGGCGGCCGGGTCGTCGAGCTGGACGGTCACGGTGATCTTCGGCTTGCCGTCGTCCTGGCCGGCCGCGTCCTTGCCCTCGACCGCGGTCCGCCCGACGTCGGTGATCGTGCCCGGCGTCGTCTTCCCGTTGATCGTCACGGACGCCTTCGCGCCCTGCTGGGCGAGGCTCTGCTTGGCCGCGTCGAGCTTCACCTGCACCGACCGGACCGTGCCGGTCGTCTTGAGCACCTCACCCTGCGCGGGCGAGCCGAGCTTCGCCGCCAGTGCCGACACGCGCAGCTCGCCCGCCGCCAGCACGACGTCACCCTGGCCCAACGCGCCGGTCTGCTCCAGCCCCAGCGACTTCTGCCACTTCTTCAGCGCGGTCGCCGTGGCCGAGGTGAACTTCTTGTCCGGCGTGCCGAAGCCGCCGAAGCCGCACGCCTTGAGGTTCTCCTCCAGCTGCTTGACGTCGGCGCCGTCGTCCACGCCCGCGGCGAGGTCGCGGTAGAACGGCAACGTGCCGTAGAACAGCGGCACCGGCTTCGCGTCCACTCCGTACACCGCCTGGCAGCGTGTCAGGGTGGCGCCGGCGGCGGGCAGCGACGTGATCGTGCCCGGCTTGCGGCCGCCGACGGCGGATTCGTCGCCGTAGCCGAGGGTGCCGTCGGCCTCCTCTTCCTCGCTCAGGTCGGTCTTGACCACTTCCGCCGTCTCGACCGCGGGTGGCGCGGCCTCCTTGACCGGTGTCGCGCTCGACACCCGGGTCAGGATCACGACGGAGCTGGTGCCCAGCACGACGACCAGGACGGCGGCCGCGACGAGCCAGCGCGCCCGGCCGCGGCGGCGGGGCTTCAGGTGGGTCACGTCGTTCACTTGGCCGCCTCGGAGCGGACCGACATGCCCATGCCGCACGCCTTGGCGGCTTCTTCGAACTTCTTCGGGTCGTCACCCGGCGCGCCGATCCGCATCGCGCCCTTGCCGGTCGGATCGGGATCCGGCATGTCGACGCCGTGCTCCCGCATGCACTTGGCCTGCCGGCGCATCTTGTCGAGCTCCTCGGCGCTCGGCGGCTTCATCTCGCCGCCGTTGGGGAGCAAGGTCTTGCACGCGTTGTGCGCGGCCTCCGCCTTCGAGCGGTCGGTGTCGCCGCCCTCGCCGGGGCCGACGGCGATCATGCCCTTGCCGTCACCGGCCGGTTTCGGGTCGGGCATGTCGACACCGTGCTCGCGCATGCACTTGGCGAACTCCCGCATCTTGTCCTCGTCGCTCTTGCCGCTGTTGTCGGCCGCGGCGGGGCCGCCCGTCTTCGGCGGCGTCGAGATCGAGGCGACCTTCGACCCGTCATCGGGCTTCGCCCCGCAGCCGCCGAGCAGCAGGGCCGTCCCGAGCGCCGCCACGGCGATCCGTATCCGCATGGCTCGATTCCTTTCGTCCGGATGGGTGCCAGGTCTACGGATCGGGGGATTCGGGCGCGCTAAGCGACGTCGCTTATGCGGTCCTTATGGCCTCCCTGCGCAGACTGGGCCGGTGCGCGTGCTGGTGGTGGAGGACGAGCGGTTGCTGGCCGACTCGGTCGCGGAGGGGTTGCGGCGCTTCTCGATGGCCGTCGACGTCTGCTACGACGGCGAGCAGGCCATGGAACGCGTCGGCGTGCACGGCTACGACGTCGTGGTCCTCGACCGCGACCTGCCGAAGGTGCACGGCGACGACGTCTGCGCCGCGGTGGTCCGCGCGGGCGGCGAGGCACGGGTGCTGATGCTGACCGCGGCCGCCGACGTCACCGACCGGGTCGCCGGCCTCGGCCTCGGCGCCGACGACTACCTGACGAAACCGTTCGCGTTCGCCGAGCTGGTCGCCCGGGTGCAGGCGCTGGCGCGGCGCGCGCGGCCGGCGTTGCCGCCGGTGCTGGAACGCGACGGCGTCGTGCTCGACCTGCCGCGTCACCAGGCCGCCCGTGACGGCCGGTTCCTGCTGCTCTCGCCGAAGGAGTTCGCCGTGCTGGAGGTGCTCATGCGGGCGGAGGGCACGGTCGTCAGCGCCGAGGACCTGCTGGAAAAAGCGTGGGACGAGCACGCGGACCCGTTCACCAACGCGGTGCGCGTCGCGGTGATGACGTTGCGGCGCAAGCTGGGCGACCCGCCGGTGATCGAGACCGTGCCCGGCGCCGGCTACCGGTTCGGCGCGTCGTGAAGGGCCTGTCCGTCCGGACGAAGCTGACGGCCTGGTACGGCGCGCTGTTCCTGCTCGCCGGGCTGGTCCTCGTGGTGATCAACTACCTGCTGGTGCAGAGCACGCTGCCGGACCCGGCCCGGTTCGCGACCACGTCGGTGGCCGGCGACGCGGCCTTCGGGGTCGCGCAGAGACTGGAAACCCTCTCGCCCGCCCCGGCGGTGCAGCTGGTCCGCGGGTCGCTGCTCGAGTACCGCACCTCGACGCTGTCGACGCTGGTGGTCGGCTCGGCGATCGCGCTGGTGGCGACGGCGGCGCTGGCGGTGCTGTTCGGCTGGCTGATGGCGGGCCGCGCGCTGCGGCCGCTGCACGACATCACCTCGGCCGCCCGGCGGCTGGAGGCGGGCAAGCTCGACCGGCGGATCAACCTCGAAGGGCCGCCGGACGAGCTGAAGGAGCTGGCGGACACGTTCGACGGCATGCTCGACCGGCTCGCGGAGTCGTTCGACAGCCAGAAGCGGTTCGTCGCGAACGCGTCCCACGAGCTCCGGACGCCGCTGGCGGTGCAGCGGACGCTGGTCGAGGTGGCGATGGCCGACCCGGACGTCCCGCCGGAGCTGAAGAAGCTCGGCACGCACCTGCTCCACACGAACGAGCGCAGCGAGCGGATGATCGAGGGCCTGCTGGTCCTGGCCCGCAGCGACCGCGGGCTGCACGCGCGCACGCCGGTGCGCCTCGACGAGGTCGCGGCGGCGGTGGTCCGGGCGACGGCCGCGCAGGCCGAGGCGGCCGGGGTGACGGTGGAGACGCGCCTGCGGCCGCGGACGGTGGCGGGCGACCCGGTGCTGCTGGAACGGCTGGTGACGAACCTGGTGGTCAACGCGATCACGTACAACGCTTCGGGCGGCTGGGTGTACGTCGAGGTGCGCGGGGACCCGGCGCTGGAGGTGCGGAACTCGGGGCCGGTGGTGCCGCCCGAGGCGGTGCCGACGCTGTTCGAGCCGTTCCGCCGGCTAGGTGGCGCGGAGCGGACCGGGGACACGCGCAACGCGGGACTGGGGCTGTCGATCGTCCGCTCGGTGGCGCAGGCCCACGGCGGGCGCGCGGAGGCCCAGCCGGGGCGGCGTGGCGGGCTCGTGGTGACGGTCCGGCTGCCGTCGTCTTGATCCACTCGATCGTGACTTTGCGTGTCCGGCGTGTCACCCCTTTGCCGCTGACCAGCGTGGGTGACGATGCCAGGGACACGAAATGAACAGTGGGCAGTTCGGTGCGGACTCGGCGCGCCTCGCACGTCAAGCCGACGCGCCGTTCTAACGTGGGCACCCACAACGGTGAAGAAGATCGGGGAGGCGAGAACAATGCGGGCGCTGCGAGTGGTCGGACTGCACGAGGACGGCAAGTCCATCGTGCTCGAAGACCCGGCGAGCCGTACTCGTTTCCTGCTCCCGGCTGATGAGCGACTGCGCGCGGCGGCGCGGGGTGACATCACCCGCCTCGGCCAGATCGAAATCGAGTTGGAGAGCCAGATGCGGCCACGCGAGATCCAGCAGCGCATCCGGGCCGGCGAGTCCGTCGAGCAGGTCGCCGCGAGCGCCGGTGTCTCGACGCAGCGCGTCGAGCGCTACGCCTACCCGGTCCTGCTCGAGCGGTCCCGGACCGCCGAGCTGGCGCAGAGCGCCCACCCGGTCCGCGAAGACGGCCCCGACGTGCAGACGCTCGGCGAGGTCGTCGCGTACAGCTTCGGCGTCCGCGGCCACGACTACTCGCAGGCCACCTGGGACTCCTGGAAGGGCGACGACGGCCGCTGGGTCGTCGTGCTCCGCTGGAAGGCCGGGCGGTCGGACAACCGCGCGCACTGGGCGTTCTCGCCGGGTGCGCACGGCGGCACGGTGACGGCGCTCGACGAGAACGCCGAAGTCCTGCTGGACCCGAACGCCTACCGCGCCCCGCGCACGGTCCGCGCCCTCGAGCCGGCCCGCGAAACGGAGTTCCAGCCGACGCTGGATTCGGTGGAGCCGGAGCACGCCCAGCTGCCGTCGGCCGAGCCGGACCCGGACGACGACACCCGCGAGATCCCGCGTGTCCCGGTGGACCCGGACGAGGACACCGCGGTACCCGAGCCGCGGCCGAAGGCCAAGAAGAACCACCCGATCGTGCCGTCCTGGGAGGACGTGCTGCTCGGGGTCCGCTCGCAGCGCGGCTGAGCCCTCAAGCGCCCCAAGGTGGCCTTCGGTGCGTTGAACGCACCCAAGGCCACCATGGGTGCGTTGAACGCAACCCAGGCCACATTGGGGCGCTAGTCCACCCGCGCGGCGAGCGTCTTCGGCGCCACGAGCCGGTAGGCCTCCCGCACGATCCGGTCGATCTCGGCCCAGTCGACGTCGACGTCCAGCCGCACCCCGAGCCACCCGCGGTGCCCGACGTACGGTGGCCGGAAGAACCTTTCCGGCTCCGTGCGCACCAGTTCCTCCTGCACCCCGGGTGGCGCCGGGCACCAGAAGGCGAGCATGTCGTCGTGGTGGTGGCCGGCGAACATGACGAATGTCTTCCTGCCGCGCACGAACCACGTCGGCTCGCCGTGGCTGAGCCGCTCGGTCGTCTCCGGCAGGGCGAGGCACAACTTGCGCAGCGCGTCCAGCTGCCGCATCAGAACGCGATCACCAGCACGCCGATCCACGCGACCACGACCCCGCCCGCCGCGCCGTAGGCGACCCAGCGCAGGATCGGGGTGCGGCGGATCAGCCACAGCGACGGCGTGATCCCGGCCGTCACGATCACCGAGGCCACCAGCGCCAGCCAGCCGTTGGTCTCGCGGGCCAGCGTCGAGGCCAGCGCCAGCATGGCGACGACGACCACGGCCGCGATGAACGCCGACACCGTCAGCCCGGTCAGCCACGGGGTCGGCTCGCCGGGCGGGCCGGGCGGCCCGAGCACCGACCGGATGAACCGGTGGCCCGGCGCGGTCGACGGCGGAGGCGGCTCGACGACCGTGTCCTCCCCGGTCACCGGATCCACGAACCGCACGGTCGTGCCCATCACCGAGGCCAGCCGTCCGGCCAGCTGGCGGCCGCGCTGCGAGACCACCGCGCCCGCCTCCGCGCCGGAATCGGCGGTGACCGCGGACGCCACGCGCGCCCACTCGTGCAGGGCCTGCGCCAGCTCGGCGCCGATCGCGAGCTTGTGCGGGTCCACCTCGCGCGCGTGCTCCCCGCCCGGGCCGGCCAGCACGGCGCGCTCGCCGCGGATCCGCAGCTCCATGGTGTCCCTTCTCGCGTCGGAAACCAAAACCCCTCGAAGCCGGAAACCTTAGCCGTCCCTGGCCAGTTCGTAGAAGGCGACGGCGGCGGCCGTGGCGATGTTCAGTGAATCGACTCCGGCCGGCATGGGTATCCGGACGGCATGGTCAGCCGCCGCGAGCGCCGCCTCGGTCAGCCCGGGCCCTTCGGCGCCGAAGAGCAGCGCGACCCGCCCGGGCGCGTGCTCCCGCAGCGCGGGCAGCGGGAGCGAGCCCGGCCGCGGGGTGCACGCCGCGACGGTGAACCCGCGTGCCCGCAGGTCGTCGAGCCCGCCCGGCCAGTCCGTCAGGTGCCCGAACGGCACGCGCAGGACGTGCCCCATCGACACGCGCACGCTGCGCCGGTACAGCGGATCGGAACAGCCGGGGCCGAGCAGCACCCCGCCGACGCCGAGCGCGGCCGCGTTGCGGAAGAGCGCCCCGAGGTTTTCGTGGTCGCCGACGCCTTCCAGCACGGCGATCGGCCCGGTGCCACCGGTGACTTCGGAAACCGTCAGCGGCGCGGGCCGGTCGGCCACGGCGAGGATCCCGCGGTTGAGGTGGAACCCGACCACGTCGGCCATCGTCTCCGCGGAGGCGACGTACTGGGGCACGTCGATCCCGGCCAGGTCTTCCGCCAGCTCCGCGAACCGCCGCTGCACGCCCAGCAGCGCCCGTACCGGGTACCGGGACGCCAGCAACCGGGACACCACGACGGTGCCTTCGGCGATGACGAGACCCCGGCCACCGGGCCGGTCGGGCCGACGGTCCGCAGTGGACAGGTCACGAAAATCGTCGACCCGCGGATCGTCGGATCGGCCGATGTGGATCACGCCCATCCGCCCAGTCTGTCATCCGCTTGCCGGGCGGCTCATTCGTCCGAACGTCCACCGCCCGGTGGTACGAACGGGGCCATTTTGCTTTCGGTTAACCGCCCGTGACGGAGAGCACCAGTTTGGCCGCTAGCCCGGCTGCATCGCCTGTGTAACGGTTGTCCGCCGGGGCCTGAACACGTCCTAGTCCACCGACACGAAGCAGGGATGGTCATGGGGATGGACCTCGAGGCTCAGCCGTTCAACACGCTGGACCGAGGACGGTACCGCCGCAAGGTGCAGCGTTGCCTCGACACGCTGGCCCGGATGCTCACCGACGGCAGTTTCTCGTTCCCCCGCAAGAACATCGGCCTCGAAGTCGAGCTGAACCTCGTCGACCGCGAGCTGCGCCCGTCGATGACGAACACCGCTGTGCTGGAGGCGCTCGACGACCCGTCGTTCACCACCGAGCTGGGCCAGCACAACATCGAGCTGAACGTCCCGCCGCGGCCCCTGGCCGGCGACTCCGCCCTCCAGCTCGAAGACGACCTCCGCGCGTACCTCGACACCGCGGCGACGAAGGCCCGCGACACCGGCTCGTCGCTGGCCATGATCGGCATCCTGCCGACGCTGAAGCACGAGCACTTCGACCAGAAGTGGCTCACCAACAAGGCCCGCTACGCCACGCTGAACGACCAGATCTTCGCCGCCCGCGGCGAGCGCACGGTGCTCGCCATGGAAGGCGCGCCGCTGCCGGGGCAGCAGCCCGAACGCCTGCGCAGCTACGCGGAGTCGATCCTGCCCGAGGCCGCGTGCACCAGCGTGCAGCTGCACCTGCAGGTCGCGCCCGAGGAGTTCGCCGCACACTGGAACGCGGCGCAGTGCCTGGCCGGGCTGCAGATCGCGCTGGCGTCGAATTCGCCGTTCCTGCTCGGCAAGGCGCTGTGGCACGAGACGCGCATCCCGCTGTTCCTCCAGGCGACCGACACCCGGCCGGAAGAGCTGAAGAACCAGGGCGTGCGGCCGCGGGTGTGGTTCGGCGAGCGCTGGATCACGTCGATCTTCGACCTGTTCGAGGAGAACGTCCGCTACTTCCCCGGCCTGCTCCCGGAAACCGACGCCGAAGACCCGATCGAAGCGCTCGACGCGGGCCAGGCGCCGAAGCTCACCGAGCTGCGCATGCACAACGGGACGATCTGGCGCTGGAACCGCCCGGTGTACGACGTCGTCGACGGCCTGCCGCACCTGCGCGTGGAGAACCGCGTGCTGCCGGCCGGGCCGACGGTGATCGACACGGTGGCGAACGCGGCCTTCTTCTACGGCGCCCAGCGCGCGCTGGCCGAGGCGGAACGCCCGGTGTGGAGCCAGATGTCGTTCCAGGCGGCCGAGGAAAACCTGTACGCGGGCGCACGGCGGGGCTTCGACGGGCAGCTGTACTGGCCAGGCATCGGCTGGATCCCGCCGGACGAGCTGGCGCTGCGCGTGCTGCTGCCGCTCGCCCACGAGGGCCTGCGCCGCTCCGACGTCTCCGACGAAGCCCGCGAGCGCTACCTCGGGATCATCGAGCGCCGCTGCCTGGCCCGGCGGACCGGGGCGACCTGGCAGCGCGACTACGTCCTGCGGGCGCAGGAGCGCGGCCTCGACCGCGAGGCGGCGCTCAGCCTGATGCTGGGGCGCTACCTGGAGCTGTCCGAATCGGGCGAGCCGGTGCACACGTGGCCGGTGGCCGACTGACGCTAGCCTGGGTGGATGCCGAAGATTCTCGGTGAGTCGCTGGAGGCGCACCGGCGTGAGGTGCGGGCCCGGGTCTTCGAAGTCCTGCGCGCGCAGCTCTACGAACGCGGCTTCGACGCGATCACCCTCGCCGGGGTGGCGTCGGCCGCCGGGGTGGGCCGGACGGCGCTGTACAACCACTTCCCGGACAAGGAAAGCCTGCTCGTCGCGTTCGTCGAAGACGAAGCGGCCCGGTACGTCACGCGGCTGACCGAAGCCGTCGAGGCGCAGGCCGACCCGGTCGACCAGCTGGCGACGTTCGTCCGGCTCCAGCTGCGTGTGCTGTCGGAGTTCCACATGCCACCGGGCACGGCGCTCGCGTCGGCGCTGGCGCCGGCGGCGTACCGGCGCATCAGCGCGCACGCCGACCCGATCACCGACCGGCTGCGCGCCATCCTCACCGGCGGCGTCGACCTGGGCCGCTGGCCCGCCGAGGACCCGGACGTCCTGATCCCGATGATCACCGCGGCGCTGGGCAACCGCACCCTGGTCGACGGGCCCGCCGACCGGCTCGAGGACGTCGTCGAGGCGGCGGTGCGGTTCGTCCTGCGCGCGGTCGGGGCGGCAGTTTAGGGTGGCCTAAGTCCGGTTCATGCCCTACGATCTTTCTGACAGCGTGTCAGATCGATCGCCGGGAGGCCTGCCCATGACGGTGACCACGGACGCCCGCCCGTTCTCGGCGAACCTGCGCGCGTCGACCCTCGAAGTCCACGACCGGGCGAACTACTCGACGTACATGCGCGCCCTGCTCGGCGGGGAGCTGACCCGCGACGGCTACGCCCAGCTGGCGATCCAGTACTACTTCGTCTACGACGCGATCGAGACGGCGAGCGACGCGATGGCCGGCGACCGCGTCGGCGGCGAGTTCGTCTTCGACGAGCTGCGGCGGCTCCCGCTCCTCGAACGCGACCTGGCCCACCTGGTCGGCCCGGACTGGCGCTCGACGATCTCACCGCTGGCCTCGACGCAGGCGTACGCCGCCCGGATCCGCGAAGCGTCGACGTGGGCCGGCGGGTACGTCGCCCACCACTACACGCGCTACCTCGGCGACATCGCCGGCGGCCAGGTGATCCGGCGGATGCTCGAGAAGAACTACGACGTCGCCGAGGCGGGCGCGCTGTTCTACCACTTCGACCGGATCGGCAGCGCGCCCCGCTTCCGCGACACGTACCGGGCGAAGCTGGACAACGCGCCCTGGGACGAGGCCGAGCGTGCGCGCGTGATCGACGAAGCGCTGGTGGCGTTCGAATGCAACGTCGCCGTCTTCGACGAGCTGGCGCTGCGGCTCGACGAGTTCCGTGCTTGATCTCACAGGTCGTTGACCTCCAGTTAAGTCCAAGTTGCAGGCTCGGTTTCAGGTGGCGCGCCTCCGGGGTACGCCACTTGCGAACCGCCGTCCCAAGTAGTGATGGCCACGGGCCCCCACTCGCCGCGAGGGGGCGTGTGCTACTAGGTTCGGTACCGGAAACTTGCGTCGAAGACAGAAGGAGGGCCAATGGCCCGCTACGAGCTGCCCGATCTCGACTACGACTACGGCGCCCTCGCGCCGCACATCTCCGGCGAGATCAACGAGCTGCACCACAGCAAGCACCACGCGACCTACGTCAAGGGCGCGAACGACACGCTCGACAAGATCGCCGAAGCCCGTGACGCCGGCAACTTCGGTGACATCGTCGGCCTGCAGACCACCCTCGCCTTCCACCTGGCGGGGCACGCCAACCACGTCGTGTGGTGGAAGATCCTGTCGCCCGAGGGCGGCGACAAGCCGACCGGCGAGCTGGCCGCGGCGATCGACGAGGCGTTCGGCTCCTTCGACAAGTTCAAGGCGCAGTTCACCGCCGTCGCGACGACCATCCAGGGCAACGGCTGGGGCGCGCTCTCCTGGGACCCGATCGGCAAGACGCTGATCACCCAGCAGCTGCGCGACCACCACAACAACCTCGTGCTGCCGACCACGCCGATCCTGCTGGTCGACGTCTGGGAGCACGCGTTCTACCTGGACTACAAGAACGTCAAGCCGAAGTACGTCGAGGCCCTGTGGAACATCTTCAACTGGGCGGAGATCAGCAAGCGGTTCGACAACGCCGTCGCCGGCGGCAACGGCCTGCTGCTCGGCTGAGTTTCCTCGTCGACGGGGCTCTTCCTTCCGGGAGGGCCCCGTTTTCGTCCCCGGCTCAATTCGCTTGACCTCCAGTGAGGTCGAGGTGTTTGAGTGGGTGCATGGACATCGACGCGTACCTGGACCGCCTCGGCGTCGCCCGCCCGGCGGCGCCCGACCTCGCGACGCTGCGCCACCTGCAGGAACGCCACCTGGCGGCAGTCCCCTTCGAGAACCTGAGCAGCCACCTCGGCGAGCCGGTCGAGCTGGCCGGGGAAGCGCTGTTCGCCAAGATCGTGCACCGCCGCCGCGGCGGGTTCTGCTACGAGCTGAACGGCTTGTTCGCGGCACTGCTGCGCTCGCTGGGCTACGACGCTTCGCTGCGCGCGGCCCAGGTCTTCCGCCCCGACGGCACGCTCGGCCCCCCACTGGACCACGCGGCGATCGTCGTTTCCCTGGACGCCCAGGACTGGCTGGTGGACGTCGGCTTCGGCCGTTTCGCCCGCCACCCGCTGCAGTTGTCGGCCGTGGACGCCCAGCCCGATCCGGAAGGCGAGTTCCTGATCCTCGACGCACCCCACGGCGACGTCGACATCCTGCTGGACGGCAAGCCCCAGTACCGCCTGGAGCGCCGCCCGCGCCCGCTGGCCGACTTCATCCCGATGGCGTGGTGGCAGACGACGTCACCGGAGTCCCACTTCACCCGCTCGCTGACGTGCTCCCGCCCGACATCCCAGGGCCGCGTGACGCTGTCGGGAGACAGGCTGATCGAGACGGTGGACGGCGTGCGGAACGAGGTTCACCTGGCGTCGCCGTCGGCGATCCGCCTGGCGTACCGCGTGTACTTCGGGATGACGCTGCCGCGCCTGCCGGTACCACCGGGCGAGAGTCCCTTGACGCGCGACGCACCGCAGCCGGACACTGCGCTGACGTGAACGAAGCCCCGGCCTGGGGTTTTCCCAGGGCCGGGGCTCCGTCCGTTCCCGAACTGACTGCCGCTCCCACCACGAAGCGGACATGTATGAGGTTAGCCTAACCTCATCTCTTGGGCAAGGGATCGGCGGCGGAGACCCGGATCTCACTCGTCCAGGTGACATGCGACCGCGGATCGCCGGTTTTTGTCGGTGCCCGTCCTTACGGTCACGCCATGGACACAAACCGATACTCGCTGTCAGACCTTCGCGCGCTTCAGCACCCGCAACCCGAGGCCTCGCTTCACCGGCCAGGAAACCCCACCCCGCCGGATCAGCACCACGGCACACACCACAGCGACCACCGCCGAAACCGCCCCGCCGATGTAAAACGGAGACCGCCCGCCGAACTGATCGGCCAGCCACCCGACCATCGGCCCGCCGATCGGGTTGCCGCCGATCAGCACCAGCACGTACAGGCCCATCACCCGGCCTCGCATCTCAGGGCTGACCGACGTCTGCACCAGCGCGTTCGCCGTGTTGAGGAACGTCATCGTGGCGAAGCCGAGCGGGATCAGGCCGAGGCCGAACGTGAGGTACGTCGGCATGAACGCCGTGACCAGCTCGAACACGCCCAGGAAGAACGCCGACACCAGCAGCAGCCGCACCCGCGGCCGTCCCTTGGTGCCGCGGCGGGCGGACATCACCGCGCCGGTGAAGGTGCCGACCGCGACCAGCGTCGACAGCAGGCCGTAGCCGTCGGCCGCGGTGTGGAAGACGTTCGCCGCCACGATCGGGAGCGAGCTGAAGTACGTGATGCCGAACGTGCTGACGAACAGCACCAGCACCATCACCGTCACCAGGTCGGAGCGCCGCCGGACGTACCGCAGGCCCTCGGCCAGCTGTCCCTTCTCGCGCGGCACCGCGGCGACGCGGAACAGCTTGTCCGGGTTCATCAGCACCAGCCCGGTGATCACCGCGACCGTGCTGAGCGCGTTGGCGACGAACAGCCACCCGGTGCCGATCCAGGTGATCGCGAACCCGGCGATGGCCGGGCCGACGATCCGGGCCATGTTGAAGATCGACGAGTTCAGCGCGACCGCGTTCGCGATCTGGTCCCGGCCGACCATTTCGGCGACGAACGATTGCCGCGTCGGCACTTCGAGAGACGCCGTGATGCCGAGCGTGAAGCACAGGACGTAGACCTGCCACAGCTCCACGAGCCCGGTGATGTCGAGGACGCCGAGGATCGCGGCCTGCGAACACGCCGCCGCCTGGATCCAGGTGAGCAGCCGCCGCTTGTCGACGCGGTCGGCGAGGACGCCGGCCCACAGCGAAAGGAACAGCGTCGGCGTGAACTGCAGCGCGACCGCGATGCCGAGGGCGATCGGGTTGTTGCCGCTGAGGGTGAACACCAGCCAGTCCTGGGCGATGCGCTGCATCCAGGTGCCGATGTTCGAGATGACCTGGCCGGTGAAGAACAGCCGGTAGTTGCGCACGCGCAGCGAGGCGAACATGCTGCCGCGCTTGGCTTCGGACGGTGGTGACGCGGACGGCGGTGAGGCCGTTTCCCGGGTAGCAGTGGTCTGGATCGAACGCTTGGTTTCGCTACCCGTGGCCGTCACCGTGGTTAGTTCCCCGCCATCCTGTCTATGATTTCGGCGGCTTTGGAGAGCACTTCACGCTCTTCGTCGCCGAGTTCCGCCAATTGCCTGTCCAGCCACGCCTCCCGCACGGAAATGGCCTTCCGCACGTAGGCCAGTCCGCTCTCGGTCAGCTCGACGATGGCCTGCCTGCCATCGGTCGGGTGCGGGCGCCGCTCGACGAGCCCCAGTTCCTCGAGCGCGGCGATCACCCTCGTCATCGAAGGTGGCTGGACGCCTTCCTTCGCGGCGAGCTGACCCGGAGTCAGCGCACCGCACTTGTGCAGGGTGGACAGCGCGGCGACCTGCGTCAGCGTGAGGTCGTCCCCGACGCGCTGTGCCCGCAGCCGGCGGTTGAGCCGGACCACCGCGAGACGCAGACGGCTCGCCAACGAGCGTTCGTGCGTGTCGCCGGACATATAGTTAGCATACCTTACGAAACTTCGTCCGCACGGGTGATCTCGGTCAATCCGCAACCTGGAACACCCCGCGCGTCCTCACCAGGAGCGGGAACCTGGGGAGCGGAGCGGGGGCAACTTCAGGTCTGCCTACGAATGCGAAGGCGTGCCGCGGCGGGTGACCGTCGCCGGCGACGCCCTCGTGACGGTGCGGTTCGAGGCCCCGGCCGCCGAATTCGAGCGCGGCCGGGGTGTCCTCGACGAAGCCCTGAAGATCCGGGGCTGCCTACCGGAACGCGGCCTGGAGCGGGCCGACCGCGAAGTACGCCACGAAGGCCAGCGCGATCACCCACATCAGCGGGTGCACCTGGCGGGCCTTGCCGGTGGCCGCGCGGATGACGACGTAGCTGATGAACCCGGCGCCGATGCCGTTCGCGATCGAGTACGTGAACGGCATGACGACGATGGTCAGGAACGCCGGCAGCGCGATCGAGAAGTCGGTGAAGTCGATCTCGCGGATCTGCGACATGAGCATCGCGCCGACGACGACCAGCGCCGGGGCGGCCGCCTCGACCGGCACCACCTGGTACAGCGGGGTCAGGAACATCGCGGCGAGGAACAGCACGCCGGTGACGACGTTCGCCAGCCCCGTCCGCGCGCCTTCGGCGATGCCCGACGCGGACTCGACGAACACCGTGTTCGAGCTGGCCGAGCCGAAGCCGCCGGCCGCGCCCGCGAGGCCCTCGACGAACAGCGCCTTGCCGACGTTGGGCAGCTGGCCGTCCTTCGGGAGCAGATCGGCCTCCTTGGCGAGGCCGGTCATGGTGCCCATCGCGTCGAAGAAGTCGGCGAGCACGAGCGTGAACACCAGCAGGCAGACGGTGATGATCGGCAGCCGCGTCCAGGCACCGAACGAGACGTCGCCGACCAGCGAGAGGTTCGGCAGGCCGAGCACCTGGTCCGGCAGCGCCGGGTAGCCGAGGTTCCAGCCCTTCGGGTTCGTGCCCTGCGACGGCCCGGCCTTGACGATCGCCTCGACGACGATGGCCAGCACGGTCGAGGTCAGCACGCCGATCAGGATCGCGCCCTTGACCTTGCGGACGACCAGGATGCCGGTGACGAGCAGGCCGACGACGAACACCACGGTCGGCCACGACGCGATCGAGCCGTTGATGCCGAGGCCGACCGGGACGGTGGTGTGCGCGGCGTCCGGCAGCCGGCGCACGAACCCGGCGTCGACCAGGCCGATCAGGCAGATGAACACGCCGATGCCGACGGCGATCGCGGACTTCAGCGCGGCCGGCACGGCCCGGAACACCGCCGTCCGGAACCCGGTGAGCACCAGCAGGACGATGATCACGCCCTCGATCACGACCAGGCCCATCGCCTCGGGCCAGGTCATCTGCGGGGCGATGGTGACCGCGACCAGGCTGTTGATGCCCAGGCCGGTCGCGATGGCGAACGGGTAGTTCGCGACCAGGCCCATGAGGATGGTCAGCACGCCGGCCACGAGCGCCGTCACCGCGGCGACCTGCGGCACCGGCAGGATGCCGCCGACGAGGTCCTTGTGCGCGCCCGCGTCGTCGGCCGAGAAGCTGCCGATGATCAGCGGGTTCAGCACCACGATGTAGGCCATCGTGACGAAGGTGACCAGGCCGCCGCGCAGCTCGCGCGACACGGTCGACCCCCGCTCGGTGATCTTGAAGAACCGGTCCAGTGTGGACGTCCCGGTGCGGGTCGTCTCCTGCTCCGCCATTCGCCTGCCCATTCTGTCGCTGCTGCGGAGTACCCTGCACCTCGTGAGTGAACCGATCAATCCACCGGAGGTTACGGGCTCGTTGCGGCACACGCCGGAGCTGCCCAAGAAGCTGACCGACCTGACGCCGGTGGTGATCGTAGGCACCTCGATCTGGGCTGTCGCGCTGGTAGTGCTCTTCTTCACGACTTCTGGGCTGTGGGTGCAGACGGCGCTGTCCGGTTTCGCGCTCGGCTTCGTCGGCCTGGCGATCATCGGCTGGCAGCGCGCCGCCGCCCGCCGCGGGTCGAAGTCGGCGCAGCGCCTTTAGGGTCAGGCCAGCAACGTCCGCGGCGAGGGGTCGTCGAGCAGCGCCGTGATCAGGTGCCGGTCGGGCCAGCGCCCGGCCGCCCAGGCGAACGCGCGGGCCAGGCCTTCCGAGGTGTCGGCCGCGTGCAGCCGGTCGTCGGACCACCACTGGACGTCGTGTTCGGCGCCCTCGATGCGCACGGTGAGCGGGTCGTGCACCAGGACGCCGCCGTCCGGGAGCGAGATGCCCAGCTGGTCAGCGACGAGTTTCAGCGCGGGCAGCTCGCCCCAGGGCGCGTACTCGCCTTCACTGACGACCCGAGCTTCCTCCGCGCTCGCGAGCTGCAGGTCGAGCAGGTCCGCGAGCCGCTCCGGGTCCTCGGGCGCGACGACGTACCGGTCCGGTTCCAGCGCTCCGGCAACCCATGGGACGTCCAGGACGAGCGCGTCGTCCACAACGGACCCGTCCGCGGCCCGGACCGCCCGCGGCACACCGGGCTCCAGCCCGGACTCGACGACGGCGTCGTAGGCGCGTGCGGCCAGCCCGGGCGATATCACGCGGTCCGGGTCGGCGAGCCGGTCGAGGAGGTCCCTGGCTTCGTCCACACCGGACAGCGCGAGGTCCGCACGCACCCCGGTGATCCGGAGCAGTTCTTCGCTCAGGCCGACGTCGGGGACCTCGTCGAAGAGCCCCGCCAGATCGGCGTCCGGCAGCCGCCATTCGTTCGGCGCGGCGCCTTCGAGCACGGCGTACTGCGCGATCCACCAGGCGGCGTGCCCTCGTGGCGCGCGCAGGGCGTGCCAGGTTTCGGGTCGCGCGGCGAGCAGCCTGATGGCCGCGGGCCAGGCATCGTCGGCGACGAGGTCGAGGTCCCGGATCGCGACGAGCGTCGACGGCGGCTCCGGCAGCGAGTCCCACCAGGCTTCTTCGTCGGGCAGGTCGTGGTCGGGCTCGTGCGGCTCGTCGTCGACGACCACCGCGAACGAGTCGAGCACCCCGGCGGCGACGAGCGTGCTCGGCGGCCAGTCCTCGGCGAAGTCCTCGTCGAGGACGTCCATCGCGCCGTCTTCCTCGAAGACCTCTTCGTCGAAGATGTCCAGCAGCGGCGAGGCCGGGAGGACGAGTTCGTCGGCGCGGCGCCAAGTGCCGGTGCCGGGGAGGGCGAGGGCACCGGCCCAACGCGGGGCATCGTCCCCGCAGTCGGCGATCAGCCGCAGCACGGCGCCGGCGAGCGTCGTACCGTCCAATCCGGACCGGACGTCCTCGACGCTGCGTTCGACAGCGTCACGCAGCTGGTCGGCGTTGAGCAGCTCGCGGGCGTCGGCGTGCTTGGCACCCAGGCGTTCCAGGAGCGGGTGCGACGCGGCGGGATGCACCAGCCGCAGCCCCGGAATGTCCACGTCGGACAGCAGATCGAGAAGCTCGGCGGAGCCGTCCACGAGCAGGCAGCCACGAGCACCCGGCAGCGTCCGGCCGTCCGAGAGCGGAACCGGCAGACCTTCGAGCCGCTCGACGGCGAGCGCGTGCGACTCGACGGCGAGCGCCAGTGCCGCATAGACCTCCCGCCACCAGCCCGGATCGCGGGTGACGCCGGTAAGCGTTTCCAGCACCTCTTCGATGCGGATCACTTGCACCGCAACGGCTTTGAGAACCTGCGCGGGCCCCTCGAGCAGACCGGGAACGAGATCGGCGAGCAGCGCGGACAGGCCGGGCACGGCGACGTCGAGCACCCGCCCCTGCCTGCCGGAGACCTCACCGCCGTCCTGAGTAGACAGCCACGGTTTTCCACTCAGGACTTCCAGCACCGCGTCCCGCAATTGAGCGTCTACAGTAGACCGAGGAAAGCCGGGTGTCGGAACAAGTGCGAACCGGTGTTCGGCCGGCATCAGCCGGACGAGCTCGACGTACTCTTTCGCTGCTGCCCCAAGCGCTTTCACCAGTTCAGGACCGGGCAGCGCACGACGGCGCGACGGTTCGACCGGCACGGAAGCGAGCAGCCGGGCAGGGAGCGAAAGCCCGTCGTCGGTCGGCGTCGGGGCGTGCAGAACGTCTTCTTCGAGCGGCTTCGGCGCACCATCGGCGCCGACCGGGACGGCCCAAACGACGTCGCCACGGTGGGTCAGCCAGCGCGTCTCCCGTTCCGGACCACGAATGGCGACAAGGTCACCATCGGCTTCCCGTGTCCAAACGCGACCATCGACGTCGAATTCTTCGAGCCACGGCAAGGCAAGAAGCAGATCGGCGACATCGCGGCCAAGTTCATCGAGAAGGGATCGTCCATCGACACCATCCTGCAGCGGCAACCGGACTTCGGTGTCGAAGCCGGCCGGAACGTCGGCGGGGGCGGGCCACGGAAGCCGCAGGACGGGAACGTCCCCGTCGGTGCCGACGGCGTGCCGGGTGCGTTCGGCGGAGAAGACGACACCCCCGGTGGCGGAGGCAACGCAAGGCTCATCGGAGACGGTCCGCACGGCGGCGAACCCGACGCCGAAGCGCCCGACGGTATCGCCGGTCTTGCCGGAGGCCCGCAGCGACGCGAGCGAGGCGACACCCCGCGCGTCGAGCGGGGCGCCGGTGTTGGCGAACCGGAGTTCGGAGTCCACAAGGGACACCCGAACCCGCCCAGGAGCACCCGCGGCCATGGCGGCATCGGCGGCGTTCTGGGCAAGTTCGACGAAGAGCCGATCCCGATAGGCACCAACACGCAGATCGCGTTCGACGTTGGTGTCTTCGGTGAGCCGCGTGGGCGAGTCCCGCCAGGAGCGCAGGGTGGCCTCACGAAGCCGCGCGGTCCCGAAGGGATCGGACGGCTCGCCGATGTGGGTGCTCACCGCTCGGGAGAGTCGTCGATCTGGGCTTGCGCTTCGTCGGGTTGAGAGGCGGCGGGTGACTCGGTCCCTTCCCGCTCCAGGGTGGACTCGATATCTCCAGACTGGGCCGGTTCGACCTGGACGGCTTCGGGCAACTCAGCTGCCGGCGGCTCGTCCGCCTCGGCCGAAGCGGGCTCGGCTTCCGGCGCCGCCTCCCCGGCCGGCACGGCGGTTTCGCCCGCCGCAGCCGGCTCAGGCGTGGCAACCGCATCGGTCACCTCAGCCTGGGTCGGCTCGGCATCGGCGGGCTCCGGCACCACGGCCTCTGCCGGAGAAGCACCACCAGCCGACTTTGCAACCTCAGCCGAAACCGGATCCACCTCGGCCGCATCCGACTCCGCCGCCGGCGGCACCTCGGTCGCCTCGGCCGGAACTTCGAGCGACTCGGGGGCAACCTGCAGTTCGGTCGCGTCGGTCACCTCGGCCTGGGTCGGCTCGGCTTCCGCCGGCTCCGGCACCTCCGCCACGACCGGCTCGGCGACTTCCGGCGCCGCCGAGGCCACGGGCTCGGCCTCCACCGACGCGGCGGCCGGTTCAGCGACCTCATCAGCCGCCACCGGCACCTCGGTCACCTCGCCTGCGGCCTCAAGCGGCTCGGCGACCGCTCCAGCCGAATCCGCCTCCGGCGCGGGCGCCGCCTCGACGGGCTCGGCCACCACCGAAGCCACCGGCTCACCCGGCTCCGCAACCTCACCGGCCACCTCCGCGGCCTCCGGCTCTACAGCCTCCGAGGCCACCTGCTCGGGGACCTCAACCGGCTCGGCCACCCCCACAGCCACCGGCTCACCCGGCTCCGCAACCTCACCGGCCACCTCGGGCTCGGCTTCCGTCGCCTCCGGCACCGTGGCAGCCGCCCCCACTGGCTCGGCGACCACTTCATCCGCGGCTGCCGGCTCTGCGACCTCCGGCTCCACCTCCGCCGGGGACACGTCCGACTCCGCGATGCCCGTCTCCGGCTCGGCCGCCGCCGTCTCCAAGACCTCCGAAGTGACCTCCGAAGCGACCTCCGGCGCCGGCGTGAAGTCGAGCAGTGAATCGTCGTACACCAGCTCCGCCACCGGGATCGACGAGGTCACCTCGACCTCCACCTCCGAGTGGGCTCCGCAGCCGTACTCCACGTCCACCACGTGGCCGTCCGCCGGGGCTATGTCGTTGCTGCACACCCCGAACACTCCGCGCAACGAGCCCGCCAACGGCACGAAGAACCCGCACGTCCCGCACACGTCCGGCGCGCTGCGCGCCATGTCCGAGCGGGGGCCGAACTCGCCCGCGTGCCAGCGGGCCGCTGCCTCGGTGCGGCCGAAGCGGGACAGTGCGTGCACCCGGCCCAGGCCCACCTCGCGGGCTACCTCCTCCACCGCCGGGTCGTCCGACTGCAGGTACGCCGGGGCCAGGCGGGGGTCGTTGTCCGCCGTCGGGAAGATGTCGCCCACTCCGAGGTCGCCCGCGCGCACCCGGCGCTCCCAGGGCACCCATGCCGGCGCCACCAGCGCCGAGGGGCCCGGGACCAGCACGACCTCGCTGACCGTCACCGGCTCGTCGTCGCCCGCCGTTGCCACCGTGACCGACCAGCGCCAGCCTCCGTAGCCCGGGACCTGGGCCTCGAACAGGTGACTCGCCGTGACCGCGTCCTCGCGGGTGACCCCCACGTGCGCTCCGAGCTGCTCCTCGGGTGCGTCCTCCAGCACCGCAGCTCGCGCGAACTCCACCGCGTCGGCGAGTTTGCGCTGCACGGAACCGTCGTCCAGGGTCAGCAGCAAAGTCATGTGGCCAATTGTGCCGCACGCATCCGCGGCGCCCGTGCCAGGCTGTTCATCGTGCGCACGCCGATCGTCACCGTCCTGCTGCTGGCCGCCGCGCTCGGCGGCTGTGCCGGTGCCCCGCAACAGCCGGCCGGGCCGGAACGCCTCACCGTCCAGGTCGTGGCGACCCTCCCGCACGACCCCGCCGCCTTCACCGAAGGCCTCGAGTTCGCCGGTGACACCCTGTACGAGAGCACCGGGCTCGCCGGGCGGTCCACGCTCACCGCGGGCCCCGCCGGCGGCCCACCCCGGGCCACCGCCACGCTGCCGTCGCCGCTGTTCGGCGAAGGCGTCACCGTCCTCGGGCCGACGCTGTGGCAGCTCACCTGGCAGGACGGCTTCGCCATCGAACGCGACACGGCCACCCTCGCCGAGCTGCGCCGCGTGCCCTACCAGGGCGAAGGCTGGGGCCTGTGCCACCAGGCCGACGGCCGCCTCGTGATGAGCAACGGCTCCTCGCGGCTCACCTTCCGGGACCCGAAGACCTTCGCCGTCACCGGCGGGGTCGACGTCGGCCGTGACCAGCTCAACGAGCTCGAATGCGTCGGCGACGACGTCTACGCAAACGTTTGGCACACCGACACCGTCCTGCGGATCGAGGCCGCCACCGGTCGCATCACCGGGACTATCGACGCAGGTCAGCTGCGCGCGAAAGTGAACGCGACGGGCGCCGAAGACGTACTCAACGGTATCGCCGCCGTCCCCGGCACCGGCGATTTCCTGCTCACCGGGAAGCAGTGGCCGGTCACGTTCCGGGTGAGGTTCGTCCCGGCTCCGGCGTGAAAGCACGGATGAGCAGGCGGAACCGGTACCCCGTAAGGCAGGATTGACACGTGGCACTCTTCGGCTCCCGCTCCGACGGCACTCCGCCGGGGCAGCCGCGCGGCCGGAAGTCCAAGCGGCGGTGGACGCCGGAACCGGGCGCCGCGCAGGCCAGGTCCTGGCGGGACGCCGCCGCGCCGCGCGCCGAGCACGGCAGCCCGCCGCCGCCCACCCGCGTCCAGCCCCGGAACGCGCCGCCGCCGTCCCACGCCGAGCCGCCCACCCGCGTCCAGCGGCCCGTGCCGCCGCGCGCCGGGTTCCACGACGGCCGCGTGCCGAACGCCGACGAAGCACCCACCGCGGCCGCGCCGACCGGCCACCGGCCGCCGCCCCCGCGCGGGGCCCGGCCCTACGACCCGCACCGCACCGAGCCGGTCCGCCGCGAGCCACCGCGCGGTGGGTTCTACCAGGGTGAACGCCATCCCGGCAGCGGCGAATACGAGCACTACGACACCGGTGGCTACGCCGGCGAACCGCGTCCGCCGGAGCAGGAACCGCCGCCGCGGGAAGAGCCGCGGACACCGGGCGGCACGCCGAAGCTGCCGAAGAAGATCACCGTCACGCGGGTGGCGGCGATGCGCAGCCGCCAGCTGACCGGCCAGGCCGTCGACGCCTTCCAGCGCGCGACCAAGGCCGACGGCGCCGAGAAGTCCGGCCTGACCTCGCTGACCTACGCCGTGATGCTGAACTACGCCAGCGACGCGGCCATGGCGATCGCGCTGGCCAACACCCTCTTCTTCGCCGCGACCAGCGGCGAGAGCAAGGGCAAGGTGGCGCTCTACCTGCTCATCACGATCGCGCCGTTCGCGCTGGTCGCGCCGGTGATCGGCCCCGCGCTCGACAAGGTGCAGCGCGGCAGGCGGCTGGCGATGTGCGCGTCCTCGATCGGCCAGGGCCTGATGGCCGTGGTGATGGCGCTGCACTTCGACGACTGGCTGCTCTACCCGGCCGCGCTCGGGATGATGGTGCTCTCGAAGTCGTTCACCGTGCTCAAGGCCGCGGTGACACCCCGGGTGCTGCCGTCGGAGATCACGCTCTCCAAGACCAACGCCCGGCTGACCACGTTCGGCCTGGTCGCCGCGGGTGTGTTCGGCGCGCTGGCCAGCGGGGTCAACGCCATCACCGGCTCGGCGGGCGCGTTGTGGTTCACGGCGCTGATCTGCGTCGCCGCCGCCGTGCAGTCGATGCGGATCCCGGCCTGGGTGGAGGCGACCGAGGGCGAGGTGCCGACGTCGCTTTCGGCCCACCCGAAGGAGAAGGTACGGCGCCAGCCGATGGGGCGCCACATCGTCGTCGCGCTGTGGGGCAACGGCTCGGTGCGCGTGCTCACCGGCTTCCTCATGATGTTCGCCGCGTTCGCGGTCAAGGCGCAGACCGAAGGCAGCGGGCAGTCCCCGTTCATGCAGCTGCTGCTGCTCGGCGTGATCGGCGCCGCGGCCGGCGCCGGCGGGTTCCTCGGCAACGCGCTGGGCTCGCGCCTGCACTTCGGCAGCCCCGACCAGGTGATCGTCGGGTGCGTGGCGGGCTGCGTGCTCGCCGCGCTGGTCGCGACGATCCTGCCCGGCCTGGCCACGGCCGCGATCGTCGGCCTGATCGGCGCGACGGCCAGCGCGCTGGCCAAGATCAGCCTCGACGCCGTCATCCAGGAAGACCTGCCCGAGGAGTCGCGCGCGTCGGCGTTCGGCCGCTCGGAGACCGTGCTGCAGCTGGCCTGGTGCATGGGCGGCGCCGTCGGCCTGCTGCTGCCGCCGACGTACTGGATCGGCTTCCTGGTGATCTCGGTCCTGCTCGCGGTCGGCCTGACCCAGACGTACCTGGTGCGCCGCGGCGGCTCGCTCGTGCCGGGCCTCGGCGGCGACCGGCCGCTGCGGCCCGAGCCGACCGGCAGCTTCCCGGCCCAGGGCCTGCCCCGGGACCCGACGGCCCGCCGGTAGGCTCCGGCCATGCGACGTTCCCGGGTGGTGGCCCTGCTTGCGGCCGGTGGGTTCGCGGTGGCCGGCTGCTCGGCACCCGGCCCGGCCGAGGTCACCTTCTACGCCGACGGCCACACCATCAACACCACGCCCGTGCTCACGTGCGACTACACCCAGAGGCTCGCACAGCCGTGCAGCGCAAAGGGCTCGACGCAGACGCTGAAGGTCCGCCCCGGCAAGCCGGTGCAGATCTCGGTGCCCGGCGAAGTCGCGGACTCGCCGTGGCAGATCGTCTACGAGTACGTGACCCCGCAGGGCGAGTACAAGCAGAGCGAGCCGATCCCCTTCACGTCGCTGGACCGCTACGCCTACACGGTCATGCCGCCGACGCCCGCCGACCGCATCTCGGCGGTCGACGTGCAGAAGTACACGGCCGTGCTCAACGCGGACACCGGCGAGTCGGGCCTGCTGCCCAGCGACGTCTGGGGCCTCCGGCTGGAGGCGTAGGGCGCTTTAGGGATCGAGGTCCCGGGCGACCGCGCGCATGATCTCGCCGATCTGCTTGGTGTGCTTGCGGTCCGGGTAGCGGTTGCGCCGCAGGTCCGGCTGCACCTTCAGCTCGAGCAGCTTGATCATGTCCTCGATCAGGCCGTGCAGTTCCTCCGCCGGGCGACGGCGCGCCTCGGCGACGGACGGCGGCGGGTCGAGCAGCCGGACGGAGAGCGCTTGCGGACCGCGACGACCGTCGGCGACGCCGAACTCCAGCCGCTGCCCGGCCTTGAGCCCCTCGACGCCCTGCGGCAGCGCGGCCTTGCGAATGTAGACGTCGGCGCCACCGTCCTGCGTGACGAACCCGAACCCCTTCTCCGCGTCGTACCACTTGACCTTGCCGGTCGGCACTTCCCTCACCAGTCCTTCTGCTGTCCGCTCACGACTAACGCGCCCGGGGCGTACCCAGGGCGCGCTGGGTAAAGGGTATCTCGCCACATGCCCTGGGGAGAAGTCGATACCGGCGGATACCCTCTTGCTTCATGAAGAGCACGACGAAGGAGGCGGGCGTGGCCGCTCCCGGCAAACCGTTCCTGATGCGCGTCGGCATCGGGTTGTTCGGCCTCGGCATGCTCGCCGTGCTGGCGGTGTTCATCATGTTCGCCGCCGGCCTGGAGAACCTGCCGATCTGGCTGTCGGTCGCCGCCGGGGTCATCACGCCGCTGGGCCTGCTGCTGGGCCTGATCGCGCTGGTGATCGAGGCGCGCGCCAAGAAAGAGAGCTAAGGCACCACGCTCCCCGCGAACGTCCGCTCGAACCACGCCGGGAACTCCGTCAGCGACTCGAACACCACTTCCGCTCCTTCGCTCAGCAGGAGCGTGCGATCGCACGGCCCGGTGGTGACACCGACCGGGATCGCCCCGGCCGCGAGGGCACCGCGGATGTCGCCCGCGTGATCTCCGACATACACTCGTGCGTCGTGCGCCAGCAGCGCCTCGGCCTTCTGCGTCGACCACAGCTCGCCGATGACTTCGTCGACGTCGAGCCCGAGCGCGTCCACGTGCAGCTGGGCGTTGGGCCCGTACTTGCCCGTGACGACCAGGGTGCGCCCGCCCGCCTTGTGGACCGCGCGGAGCGCCTCGGCCGCGCCCGGCAGCGCGACCGCGCTGGGCACGACCACCTCGGGGTACATCGCGCGGAACCGGTCGACGAGCCCGGGGATGCGCTCCTCCGGCGCCTCGAAGCCGCGCAGGATGTCGTCGAGCGGCGGCCCGAGGTTGGCCGCGAACGCCTCGCCGTCCAGTGGCAGGCCGGATTCGACGCCCAGCGCGTTCATCGCCGCGGCCATGCCCGGCCGGGCGTCGATCAGTGTCATGTCGAGGTCGAACCCCACGGTGATGCCCACGATCAACACGGTAACCCGAGGCACCGACAAGTTTACGTGCAAACCGACCGTGTACAGCACCTTGACAGCAGAGCGATCTGTGTCAAGGTGAAAGTGTGACCAGCTTCACCGAGCGGACGAAGGCGTCCCTACGGGAGGCGCTGCTCGACGCCGCCGCCGACCTGCTGCCGGACCGTGGCCACGCGGGCCTGCGGATGGCCGACGTCGCCGCCAAGGCCGGCGTGAGCAGGCAGACGGTCTACAACGAGTTCGGGAACAAGGCGGCGCTGACCCAGGCGGTGGCGCTGCGCACCGCGGCGGAGTTCCTCGACGGGATCCGGCAGCGGTTCGAAACGGCGGACGGGCTCCTGGCGGGCATCCACCACGCCGTCGTCTACACGATCGAGCACGCGCGGGAAAACCGCCTGGTCGCGGCGGCGCTCGGTACCGAAGCGGGCGAAGACCTGCTGCCACTGCTCACGTCCAGGGGCGAGCCGATCCTCACCGCGGCCGCCGACCTCGCCGCCGGGCAGTACCGCGAGCTCGAACCCGGGCTGTCGCCCGAAGCCGCGGCCCTGCTCGCGGAGACCGCCGTCCGCCTTTCCCTGTCGCACCTGGTGCTTTCGACGCACTCGGCGACGGAAGCGGCCGACGCCGTCACCGCGGTGCTGGCACCCGCCATCCGCCAATTCGTCCACAATGGAGTGAAACGATGACCGAACTCCGATCCGGGTTCTCCTCGCTGCGCAAGGGCGGCCTGAACTGGGACTCGTTCCCGCTGCGGCTGTTCGTCAAGGGGAACAGGAAGTTCTGGAACCCGGCGGACATCGACTTCAGCCGGGAACGCGAAGGCTGGGACACGCTCGACCCGGAGCAGCAACGGAGCACGACGTACCTGGTCGCGCAGTTCATCGCCGGCGAAGAAGCCGTCACCGAGGACATCCAGCCGTTCATGCGGGCGATGTCGGCGACCGGCCGGTTCGGCGACGAGATGTACCTGACGCAGTTCTGCTTCGAGGAAGCCAAGCACACGGAGGTGTTCCGGCGCTGGATGGACGCCGTCGGGCTGACCCAGGACCTGCACCCGTTCGTCGCCGAGAACCCGCACTACCGCAAGCTGTTCTACGAGGAGCTGCCGCAGTCGCTGCGGGCGCTGGAGGACGATCCCAGCCCGCTCAACCAGATCCGCGCGAGCGTCACGTACAACCACGTCATCGAGGGCAGCCTCGCGCTGACCGGCTACTACTCGTGGCAGCTGATCTGCACCCAGCACGACATCCTGCCGGGCATGCAGGAACTGGTCCGCCGCATCGGCGACGACGAGCGCCGCCACATGGCCTGGGGCACGTTCACCTGCCGCCGGCACGTCGCCGCGGACGACTCGCTGTGGGACGCGGTGCAGCAGCGGATGGGCGAGCTGCTGCCGCACGCGCTCAACATGATCCAGTGGGTGCAGGACCAGTTCGAGGAGCTGCCGTTCGACAACGACCCGCAGGAGATCGTCCAGTACGCGGCGGACCGGGCCCAGCGCCGGCTGGGCGCGATCGAGTCGGCGCGCGGGATGCCGGTGGAGCAGATCGACGTCGACTACTCGCCGGAGCAGCTCGAAGAGACCTTCGGCGAAGAAGACGCGAAGGCGATCGCGGAGGCCGCCGCGGCGGTGGGCTGAGACGCGGGTGGGGCACCTCCGCGGAGGTGCCCCACCCGGATCTTCACCACTCCCAGCCGAGGATGATCATCAGTCGCCTCCCTTCGCGGAATCGCGAAGGACCCACGCCCGAGCGCCTCGACCGGTTTAGGCGTGCTTCGTCGCCGCCGCTTGCTCCAGGCCCAGCAGGCTGATCGACTTCTCGCGCATCTCGACCTTGCGGACCTTGCCGGTCACCGTCATCGGGAACTCGTCGACGACGTGGACGTACCGCGGGATCTTGTAGTGCGCCAGCTTCCCGCTGCAGAACTCGCGCACCTTCTCCGCGGTCAACGGCGAAGCGCCTTCGCGCATCCTCACCCAGGCCATCAGCTCTTCGCCGTACTTCTCGTCCGGGACGCCGATCACCTGCGCGTCGAGGATGTCCGGGTGGGTGTACAGGAATTCCTCGATTTCGCGCGGGTACAGATTTTCGCCGCCGCGGATGACCATGTCCTTGATGCGGCCGGTGATGTTGACGTAGCCGTCGTCGTCCATCACCGCGAGGTCGCCGGTGTGCATCCAGCGGGCCGCGTCGATCGCCTCCGCCGTCTTGTCCGGCTGCTCCCAGTAGCCGAGCATCACCGAATAGCCGCGCGTGCACAGCTCCCCCGGCTCGCCACGCGGGACCGTGAGGCCGGTTTCGGGGTCGACGACCTTGACCTCCAGGTGCGGCCCGACCCGCCCGACCGTCGACACGCGGCGCTCGATCGAGTCGTCGGCGCGGGTCTGCGTCGACACCGGGGACGTCTCGGTCATGCCGTAGCAGATGGACACCTCGCTCATGCCCATCCGGTCGATGACCTGCTTCATCACCTCGACCGGGCACGGCGAGCCCGCCATGATCCCGGTGCGCAGGCTGGTGAGGTCGAAGCTGTCGAAGTCCGGGTGGTTGAGCTCGGCGATGAACATCGTCGGCACGCCGTAGAGCGACGTGCACCGCTCGGCCGCGACCGCTTCGAGCGTCGCCCGCGGGTCGAACGCCGGTGCCGGGATCACCATGCAGGCGCCGTGGCTGGTGCACGCGAGGTTGCCCATCACCATGCCGAAGCAGTGGTAGAAGGGCACCGGGATGCACACCTTGTCCTGCTCGGTGTAGCCGCACAGCTCGCCGACGAAGTAGCCGTTGTTGAGGATGTTGTGGTGGGACAGCGTGGCGCCCTTGGGGAAGCCGGTGGTCCCGGACGTGTACTGGATGTTGATCGGGTCGTCGGCCGACAGCCCGGCCTGCAGGTGCGCCAGCCGCGCCGGATCACCCCCGCGGCCCGCGTCGACGAGCGCCTGCCAGTCCTCGCCGCCCAGGATCACGACCTGCTCCAGCGCGGCGCACTTCTCGCGCACCTCGTCGGCCATCGCGGGGTAGTCGGACGTCTTGAACTTGTCCGACGCGACCAGCAGCCGGATGCCGGCCTGGTTGAGGACGTATTCCAGCTCGTGCGCGCGGTAGGCGGGGTTGATGTTGACCAGAACGGCGCCGATCTTCGCCGTCGCGTACTGCAGGAAGGTCCACTCCGCCCGGTTCGGCGACCAGATGCCGACCCGGTCCCCCTTGCCGATGCCCCGCGCGACCAGCCCCAGCGCGAGCGCGGTCACCTCGGCGGCCAGCTCCCGGTAGGTCCACCGCCGCCCGGCGGCCCGGTCGACGAGCGCGTCCCGCTCGGGAAAGGCGGCCACCGTCCGGTCGAAGTTGTCGCCGATGGTGTCCCCGAGCAGCGGAACCTCCGAGACCCCCGAGGCGTAACTCGGCAGGGCGGGCGCGTCAGGCATGGTGCCTCCTGAAGTCGGCGGTGACTAGCGACGAGTCTAGGAATCAGGTGCCGGGTCAGCCAGCACGGTGGCAGGATCCCCCGGGGACGAGGGAGGGGACCCGATGCGCGGAATCCTGGCTCTGGCCGCGGCGATCCTGCTGCTCACTCCGGTCGCGCCGGCCTGATGGCGGCCGGGGTGGACTTCGACCGGCGCCACGACCTGCTGTTCGTCGCCGGCGCGATCGGCGGCAAGGCTTATGTCTACGACGTCCGCACCCAGGCGATGATCGAGATCGCCATGGGACCGGGCGCGCTGACCGGGTTCCTTTCCTGACTGGAGTCCGCGCCGCCCGGGCGGCGCCTCTTGAACCCTAGCCACAACTGTCTCAAACTGAGACAGTTGTGGCTAGGGTCTTGGCCTATGGTTGCGGACTTCACCTTCGGCGACTCGCAGACGTCCTACGTCAACGACGTGTGGTGACGCCGCAGGGCGCGTGGTTCAACGACTCCATACCCCCCCCGCAGCTGTTCTTCGTGCCGTTTCGTGGCCGGTGGGCTCGGGTCCCCACGCACCCTTCCACTGACCGGCCACCCTGCTGGTCGGCGCGACGATTCCCGGCAAGGTGTACACGATCGATCCGCGCACCGGGATCAGCAAGGAGATCGCAGGGGTGACCGCGCCCAGCGTCGTCAGCCTCGTGCTCGAAGGAAACCGGCTCTGGGCGGTGCAGCTCGACGACAAGATCACCCGGTGGTGTCTCGACGGCGGCCTGGACCACGGCACGCCCGCGGGGACGATCACCGACCCGCCGTTCGACCAGCCGGTCTCGGCGATCAAGATCGGCAACCACCTCGCCGTGGTCAACTCGCACATCTACAGCGGCACCCCGCCCACCAGCCCGACGTACGAGATCCTCGTCGTCGACGCGTGAGTTGGTAAGGTCCGCACGAACTTCGAGGGGGCGATCGATGGCGGGCCAGGGGTTTCGCGACGAGCTGACCCAGCTGCTGCAAGCGCGCTACCCGCTGCTCGCCGTCGAGACGCACGAAGAGCAGCGAGTGCTGCGGGAGATCCGCGCGGTCGCCGAAGACGCCCACCGGCTGCGGACCCCGCGGCGCGTCTACGTCTGGTCGTCCACCACCGGGCTGGCGCCCGCGGGCGGGCCGCCGATCAACGAAACCCGCAGCGCGGCCGCCGCGCTCGAACGGGTCTACGGCTGGGGCGAACCCGCCGTCTTCGTGTTCGCCGACCTGCACCCGTCGCTCGTCGCCGAGGGCGGGCACCGGCCCGATCCCGACGTCGTGCGGCGGCTGCGGGAGCTCGCCGCGGCGTTCAAGACCCGGCCGGTGCCGCTGAGCCTCATCCTCGTGTCGCCGTCGCTGCCCGTGCCGACGGAGCTGGAGCACGACGCCACCGTCATCGACTTCCCGCTGCCCGACCAGCGCCAGATCGGCGAGCTGCTGGACAGCATGGTCGCCGCGCACCGGCAGAACGTCCGGGTCACCATCGACCGCGAAGACCGGGACGCGATCGTCGCCGCCGCGCGCGGGCTGACGCTGCCGGAAGCCGAAAACGCGTTCGCGAGGGCCCTGGTCGAGGGCGGCGGGCTCGATCCGAGCGACCTCGAGCTGATCCTCGCCGAGAAGCGCCAGGCCGTCCGGCGGTCCGGGATGCTCGACATCGTGCCGGCGGAGACGGGTTTCGACGCCGTCGGCGGCCTCGACCGGCTCAAGCGGTGGCTGACCAAGCGCACCGGCACCTGGACACCCGCCGCGGCGGCGTACAACCTCGCGGCGCCGAAGGGCCTCCTGCTCACCGGCGTGCCCGGCTGCGGCAAGAGCCTGTCCGCGGTGTGCGTCGCGAACATGTGGCGGCTGCCGCTGCTGCGGCTCGACCTCGGGCGCGTCTTCGGCGGGCTCGTCGGGTCGAGCGAGAAGAACATCCGCACGGTGATCCGCACGGCGGAGGGCATCGCGCCGTGCGTGCTCTGGGTCGACGAGATCGAGAAGGGCCTCGCCGGCGCGGGTGGCGGCGGCGGTGACGGCGGCACCGCGCGGCGCGTGTTCGGTACGTTCCTGTCCTGGATGCAGGAAAAATCGGCACCGGTGTTCGTGATGGCCACCGCGAACCAGGTCGGCTCGCTGCCGCCGGAGTTCCTGCGCAAGGGCCGGTTCGACGAGATCTTCTTCGTCGACCTGCCCTCGGCGCCCGAGCGCATCGCGATCTGGCGGATCCACCTGCGCAAGCGCGTCACCGATCCGTTCGTGGGCAGCGAACTGCGGCTGGACGACGCGCTCTTCGCCGAGCTCGCCGACGTCAGCGCGGGCTACAGCGGCGCCGAGATCGAGCAGGCCGTGCTGTCCGGCCTGGTCGACGCGTTCGCCGAGAAGCGGCCGCTGCGCCGGGACGACCTCGTGCGGGCGGTGCGGTCGACCGTGCCGCTGTCGGTCACCCAGGCCGACGAGATCCTGGCCATCCGGAACTGGGCGGAGACCCGCGCGGTCGCCGCGACGGACACCAGCGATGACGTCGCGGCTCCCAAGCCTGTCGTCGCGCCGCCGCCCCCGGCGGCACCGAGTGGGAGGACGATCGACGTATGACGCACCGCGTGACCGTGACGATCGGCAAGGACGGCTCGATCAGCGCCGAGACCCACGGCGTGACCGGCTCGAAGTGCCTCGACTACATCCCGCTGCTGGAGGACCTGCTCGGCGCGGAGACCGTCACGTCGGAGTTCACCGAGGACTACCGGCGCGCTTCCGCGTCCGTGGAAGACACCGCTTCGCAGCAGCAGTCGCAATGGAACTCCTGAACCTCCACCGGATCGTCGACACGACGGCCGCCGAGGGGCCCGGCCTGCGGTGTGCCGTGTGGACGCAGGGGTGTTCGGTGCGCTGCCCCGGGTGCTTCAACCCGCAGACGTGGACGACCCGCGGCGGGTTTTCCCTGTCGTGGCCGGACCTGGTGTCGCGCGTGCTCGCCGTCTCCGGGATCGAAGGCGTCACGCTGCTCGGCGGTGAGCCGTTCGACCAGGCCGAGCCGCTGGGGCGCTTCGCCGCCGCCGTCCGGGCCGCCGGCCTCTCGGTGATGACGTTCACCGGGCACGTGCTGGAGGACCTGCCACCGTCGGAGCTGCTCGCCTCGACGGACCTGCTGGTGGACGGGCCTTTTCTGGCGGATCGGCCGGAGCCGTCGCGGCCGTGGGTGGGGTCGGCGAACCAGCGGTTCCACTTCCTGACCGACCGCTACGACGAGTCGATCTTCACCACCCCGAACCGCCTGGAACTGACGATCGCCCCGGACGGCGCGATCGAGCTGAACGGGTTCGCCACCACCGAAGTACTCGAAGCGCTGCTCGAAGGGGAACGCCGATGAGTGTCACGCTCAAGCTGCGCAGTGAGGCACTGGCCCAGCTCGACGCGGCCACGATCGCCGCGCACGCGCAGGCGCGGCCGGGAGTCGTCACCGTGCGGACCCGGATGCGCCACCGCGACCTGCTGGGCCGCGCGCTCGTCGGGCTGCGGGCCCAGGTCACCGACGACGGCACGTCCGTCACGGCCGCGTGGGAAGGCAGGCGGATCACGTTCGGCTACGGCCCCGAGGGCGTCCAGGTGGCGCACGTCGACGGGCCTGGTCTTACCGAAGCGGAAGCGTCGCGGCTGGTGTTGTCGGTCGACGAGGCGTACGCGGCCGAAGTGCAGCGGGCGGTGCTGGCCCGGCTGAAGGACCGGGCGGCGCGGGCCGGCATGCGCGTCGAGTCGGAGCGGGTCAACGCCGACCAGTCGGTCAGCGTCACGCTGGCCGCCACGTCGTGACCGAGACCAGGGTCGGGCTGATCGAGTTCGGCAAGGCGATCCACGACTCGGTCACCGTCCCCGGTCTCGGGGAGCTGCCCGGCGGCCAGGTGAGCACGGGCCGCGCGGTCCGCGGCGCCCGCGCGCGGCTGCTCCGGGGCGACCGGATCGTCGAGGACAACCTGCGCCTCGGGATCATGGTGCGGAAGAAGTTCTTTTCCAGCACCGTCGAGCCGGTGACGGAAGCCGGGTTCCTGAAGGACGTGTTCGTCGCCGTCGGCCGGCGCGACCTCGGCAAGGGTGACGCGCTGGAGCTGTACACCGACGAGGCCGCCGGACCGGACATGAGCCGTCCGGAGGCGGTCGCCTCGGTGGCGGCGCCGGCGTTCGACCAGCTGACGGGGTTCCACGTGCGGGTGCTCGTCCGGGACGGCGTCCTGCGGTTCGGTGCGTTGTGCTCTTTGTCGCGTGGTGGCCGGCCGATGCGGGTGCTCGGGCTGTTCGGGCCGGCCGGTCCGGTGGAGGAGCTGCCGGCGGGTCAGCGGGGAACGGTGTTGCTGGGCTTCCAGTGCGACGCGCCACCGCCGGCCGGGGACGCGCTGAGGACGTTCCCCTCACCGAACTCCGGGGAGCGGCGCAACGGGACGGCGGTGGTGCACGGCGTCAGCGACCTCGGCACCGGCTCGCTGGTGGCGGCGGTCGAGGTGCCGGACGGGCGCAGCGCGGCGTTCACGGTAGGGGCGAGCGTCCGGGTGCTGCGGCCGATCGGGACGACGTTCAACGAGCGGAGCACAGTGGTCGCTTCGGGGCTCCCGGTGCTTTCGCTGGCGCGGGACGGGGTCGCGGTGAGCAGTTCGGCGGGGTCGCGGGTGTTCACCGTCGGGCTGGGGACGCGGGATCTGCGGCAGAACGACGTGCTCGAGGCTTATGTACTGCCTTTGGCCCCTCCGCCGGCCGCACCGGTCGCGCTGGTCGACGTCAACGCGGCTTCGGGAGACGAGCTGGGGCGCCTGCCGGGCCTGTCGCCGGCCCGGGTGGCGACGGCGTTGGAGCTGCGGCAGCGGCAGGGCGGCTTTCCCGACGTGGAGGCGTTCGGAGTGGCAATCGGGTTGCAGCCACACGAGATCGTCCGTTTGCGCGGACGGGCGACGGCCGGCCGGGTGACGTTGCCCGAGACGGGCGTTCGTCAGTTGGACATCTGACGGGTTCCGCTACGGTGGGAACGTGCCGGAGGAATTCTCGCTGGGGTTGACGGAGGTCACCGCCGCGGTCCGGCGCACGGGTCTCCCGGCGCACTGGCATCCGTTCGAGATCCGCAGCCCGGGCCACACGCTGGAGGAACACGAGCGCATCCTGGCGGCGGCGTGGGAGTCGATGCGGGCGCGCGGGCTGGCGGGCCCGGAGAAGCTGGACATCGAGGTGGAGCAGACGCTCCGCGCGTGGACGCAGCCGGAGGTGCTGATCATCGTCCGGGCGGCCGAGGTGTCGGACGGCCGCCAGGTGTTCTACCGAGCCACCATCGGCCACGGCTTGGGGGTGTTCTCGGAGCTGGCGGGCGAGGAGGTCCTGTTCGCGCAGACGCGGCCGGACCGGCTGGTCGACCTGGTGGTCGGCATGCTGCCGAGTTACCCGCCGGTGCCGCTGGCGGAGCTGACGTTCGTCACCCCCGGCACCCGCGAGGACACCGCCGCGGCAGCGGAGTTCTCGGCGTGGCCGCTGCACCGCTACGGCACGTTCGAGCTGTCGGCCCGGCAGGGCCAGGGCGCACTTCACCCGGTCGGCTCAGTGACGTTCATCGACAACGACGGCGGCCGGTTCTTGATGGTCAGCGAGCCCCTCCCCGGCCGCGAGACCCGCGTCCGATTCACCCCTTCGGATGGTTCTCACCTGCGGAGCTGGCTCCACGAGCGTGGCCGGAACCACTGACGCCACCGGTTCGTCACTAGTACAGTGCGAAGGGACCACGCAGGGTGGTCCCAGGACGACGGGAGGGGCGTCATGAGCGGTGCACAGTTCGGCGCACCGGGGTCGTTCACACCACCCCCTGCCGCCGGAGACGCCGGCACGAACTTCCTGTCGGGCCTGCTCGAGGGCCCGGCGGACTCGGAAGCGGCACAGCGCGTCAGCGACGGCGGCCACCACTTGAAGTCCCTCGCCGAGGGCGGCCAGTTCGCGGTGAACGAAGAGGGCTTCCAGGCGTACATGAAGGCCTGCGACTTCTTCCTCGACGGCTTCGGCCGAATGATCGGTGACGTCAGTCTCCTGTCCACCGCGGCTAACATGGGCAGCAGCGAATACGCCAAGTCCGTTGCAGCCTTCAACGTCAAGGTCGCCGACGGCGATGAGGAATCTTTGATCCCCAACCTCATCAAAATGCGAGACGGGGTTCATCAGGCCCGCGAAGCAATGGTTATCGCCCGTAAGAATTATCGCGAGACCGAGGATGCCCACAGCATGACCTTCGCCCAGCTGAACAAGGGACTGCAAGAGCAGTGACCACACGCCGTGCTCCGCGCGCGTTGGCCGCGCTAGCTGTTGCTCTGGGGCTGACAGGCTGCACGAGTCAGGTAGGAGGACAAGCGACAGCCAGCTCATCAGCGGCCCAATCGACACCTCCTGGAACCAACAGCCCGAGCACTTCGCCCTTTTCGGGCTTGAACCAATGCTCCATGCTCGACGAAGCACTCGCCGGGCAAGGTTTCCCCCGGGCAACTCCGACTGTCGCCCGGGCCAAGGAAAGCTGTCGCACTTCGAAGGCCACATCGGGTGACTCGCCGGGTGTGGATGTAATTCTCTCCCTTCAGACTGGACAGAACTACCGGGATAATGTTGGCAACCCGAGCCAAGCAAGTGAGGGGAATGTCAACGGGCGCCCGGCGGTCGAAGAACGTGAACCAGAGAATTCATCCGGACAGTGCGGTGTGTGGTTGGAAGTGAAGCCCAACTCGCGGGCGCTGGTACTGGTCAGTTCGGGGTCGGACACCGCGACCGCCTGCGCCCAGGTCGAAGCCATCGCCGAGAAGGTCGAACCGCTACTGCCGAAGAACTGAGACGGAGTCCAGCCATGAGTCAGTCACACCGGGCGCAGCATCGCCAGTCGGAGGGTGACTACTACGCGGCCACCGAACAGAAGCTTCAAGGCAACGAGGACGCACAGCGGCTGACGCAGAAAGCCGCGTCGGACTATTCGGTTGCGCAGGGGAAACTCCTGCAAGAGGGACAGACCTTGCGGGGCGATTCACCGGCCCCCGGCGAGAACTACGCGAACAGCCCGCACGAAGTGCTCTACGACATGGTGCACAAAGACCTCGACATCGAGGGCATCAACGACCGCAGCCGGGTGGCCAATGTCTACGGGAACTGGCTGGCCGATGCCTCCAACCAGTTCCGCGACGCCGCCACCGCCGCCGGTGGGTCGTGGCAGGGTCCCGCCGCGGCACAGGCGAACAGCTTCTTCCAGAGCACCGCCGGCCACACCGAACAGACCGGCAACGCCATGCAACTGGTCTCCAACCACTACTCGCAGCAGTCGGCGGCCGCTCACTACGCCAAGACCAACATGCCCGAGCCCACCGGCTTCGATCAGCAAGCCGAGATGGACAAGGCTCGGCAGCAGTACGAATCCGGCAACCTCATCGGGATGAACACGACCATGGTCGGCATCCAGGCCAAGCAGCAGCAGGCCGATGCCGCTCACCAGCAGGCCGTCCAGGTTCTGCAGAACCTCGACTCCACCTACCACGAAACCGCCAGTACCCAGCCCACCTACACCCCGCCGCCCCAGCTCGGGCAGGGTGACTCCACCTCCGTGAGCGGCTTCCACGGCACCGGCGGCTCCAGCTTCACCGGCACCCCCACCGCCGGCGGCACCAGCGGCAGCGGCGGCCAAGGCCCCGGTCAA
Source organism: Amycolatopsis sp. MtRt-6 (assembly GCF_017308975.1). Lineage (GTDB taxonomy): Bacteria > Actinomycetota > Actinomycetes > Mycobacteriales > Pseudonocardiaceae > Amycolatopsis. The sequence goes on from NZ_JADWPD010000003.1 coordinate 217,307, forward strand.
GGTCTGGGGCCGAACCTGGGCCCCAACCCGCCCGGTGCCACGCCGCCCGCCTACGTCCCTCCCGGCACCAGCAGCGGCACCGGTGGCGGCACCAACAGCGGCTCCGGCACCTTCAGCGGCAACTCCAACCTCCGCACCGCGCCCGCCGCCGGCACCTTCGGGCGGCTCACTCCCGACGGACTCGCCATGCCCGGGACCGCCGCCGGTGGTGGTGCCTCCGGTGGTGGGGACACCACCCGCGCCAAAGGGCGGGCCGGCAGCGGGTTCGCCGGTTCGCGCGTTTCCGGGAGCGCCGGTGTCGCGCCCAAGGAAATGCCCGCCGAAGGCGGCAAGAGCGGGGGCAAGACCGGCGAACGGCTCGAACGCGGGGCGACCGCGGCCGCCGCGGCCAAGGGGAAAGACGGCGCGGCCGGACCCGCGGGCGCGGCCGGCAAAAAGAAGGAAGATGACAAGGAACACAAGAACAAGTACGCCGTCGACGACGATGTCTTCGATCTCAAGCCGGAACGTGGACCCGACGGCGAAAAGATCGTGAAGCCGACCATCGGGGAGACCACCTAAGGGACAGGCCCGAGGGGAACCGGAAGATCCACAGCTAGATTGGAAGCATGCGCTTCTTCATCGTCGACGCCTTCACCGATCGCGCGTTCGCCGGGAACTCCGCCGGGGTTGTCCTGCTGGACGAACCCGCCGACCCCGCCTGGATGCAAGCCGTTGCCGCCGAGATGAAGCACGCCGAGACCGCTTTCTTCGTCACCGCCACGAAGTCGCTCCGGTGGTTCACCCCCGCCGTCGAAGTCGCCCTCTGCGGGCACGCCACCCTCGCCGTCACCCACGTTCTCGGCGGCGAACAGACCTACCTCACCAAAGGCGGCGAACTGCGGGCCACCGCGAAAGACGGCTGGGTCGAGCTGGACTTCCCTTCCGATCCACCGCGGCCGACCGACGACGACCTGTCCGAAATCCTCCCCGGTGTCGACGTCGAGTACACCGGCCGCGGCGTCGAAAACCTCTTCGCCGTCGTCAAGGACGCGAAGACCGTCCGCACCCTCGAACCGGACCTCGGCAAACTCAAGGACACCTGGACCGGGCGGCTGCTGGTCACCGCGCAAAGCGACGAAACCGACTACGTCAGCCGCTTCTTCGCCCCCGGTGTCGGCATCGACGAAGACCCCGTCACCGGCTCGGCGCACTGCATCCTGTCGCCCTACTGGTCCGAGCGGCTCGGGAAAACAGAACTCACCGGCGAACAGGCGTCAGCGCGCGGCGGCATCGTCCGCACCCGCCAGGACGGCGACCGCGTCCACCTCGCCGGCCAAGCCGTCACCGTCCTGAGTGGGGAGCTGCACGTCTGATGCGCACGCTGCTGAACATCATCTGGCTCGTCCTGTGCGGCTTCTGGATGGCCGTCGGCTACCTGATCGCCGGCGTCATCTGCTGCGTCCTGATCGTCACCATCCCGTTCGGGCTGGCGTCGTTCCGGATCGCGCGATACGCGTTCTGGCCGTTCGGCCGCACGGTCGTCGACCGGCGGGACGCCGGCGCCGCTTCCTGCCTCGGGAACGTCGTCTGGTTCGTCTTCGCCGGGTGGTGGCTGGCGCTCGGGCACGTCTTCACCGGCATCGCGCTCTGCGTCACGATCATCGGCATCCCGCTCGGCATCGCGAACTTCAAGATGATCCCGGTGTCCCTCGTGCCGCTCGGCAAGGAGATCGTCGAGATCCCCTAGGACTCCGGCGAGAACGGCAGCTCGACCACCAGGCACGGCCCGCCGACGAACAGGCCGCCGTCGACGCCCAGCGCCTTGCCGCCGGCGTACAGGAACGGGCCCTCGATCTGCGTCGGGTGGATGCCCAGCTGGTCGGCGATGACGCTGTGCCCGTGCACGATCCGCGACCCGCCGAGGACGTCCATCAGCTTCTGCGCGTTTTCCTCGCCGTCCGGGCCGCGGAAGGCGTAACGCGTGGTCATCCGGCGCCAGACGTCCCACCACGCCTCGATGTCGCTGCCCTCGAGGATCTCGCGAGCCGCCTCGTTGATCTCGTCGATCGACGAGCCCCAGTCGAGGTACTCCAGCGTGTCCGAGTGCAGCAGCAGGTGGTCGGCGGCGACGGCGGCCAGCGGGCGCGCGGTCAGCCACTCGATGTGCTCCGGGGTCAGCCGGTCCTGGTCCGCCAGCAGGCCGCCGTTGATCTCCCAGCTGCGGGCGAAGCTGCGCGGGCCGAAGTCCGACGGCACCGGCTCGTCGCCGAAGTGGTACATCCCCAGTGCCAGGATCTCGTGGTTGCCCAGCAGCGTCTGCACCTGGCCACCGGCCTCGGCCGCCTGCTGCTCGAGCCGCATGACCAGGTCGATCGCGCCGACGCCGTCGGGGCCGCGGTCGACGAAGTCGCCGAGGAACCACAGCTGGTCCTCGCCACCGGACCAGTTGTCCTCCTCGTCGACCAGGCCTTCGGATCTCAGCGCGTCGGCGAGTTCGTCACGGTGCCCGTGGACGTCGCCGACCACGTACGTCGACTTGCTCATCCGCTGACGATATGCCCTGCGGCCACCCGGCCGGCGGTCAGCCTTCTCCGAACGGGTCCCCGGTTCGCCCGATCAGGTCGGCGATCGAGTCGATCACCATCGTGGGCCGGTACGGATAGCGTTCGGCCGACTCCGGGGTGGATATGCCGGTGAGCACCAGGATGGTCTGCAACCCGGCCTCGATGCCCGAATGCACGTCCGTGTCCATCCGGTCGCCGATCATCAAGGTCGACTCCGAATGCGCCCCCAACCGGCGCAACGCCGAACGCATCATCAGCGGGTTCGGCTTGCCGACGTAGTACGGCGAGCGCCCGGTGGCCTTCTCGATCAGCGCCGCGACGGACCCGGTGGCCGGCATCGAGCCCTCCAGGCTGGGGCCGGTCGCGTCGGGGTTCGTCGCGATGAACTTCGCGCCGCCCTCGATCAGCCGGATCGCGCGGGTGATGGCGCTGAAGCTGTACGTGCGGGTCTCGCCCAGCACGACGTAGTCGGGGTCACGCTCGGTCAGCACGTAGCCGACCTCGTGCAGCGCCGTCGTGAGGCCCGCTTCGCCGATGACGTACGCCGAGCCGTTCGGCCGCTGCGACGAGAGGAACTTCGCGGTCGCCAGCGCCGAGGTCCAGATCGACTCCTCGGGGATGTCGAGCCCGGTGCGCTCCAGCCGCGCCCGCAGGTCGCGCGGGGTGTAGATCGAGTTGTTCGTCAGCACCAGGAAGTCGATGCCGTTCGCCTTCAGCTCGGCGAGGAACTCGTCGGCCCCCGGGACGAGGTGCTCCTCCTTCACCAGGACGCCGTCCATGTCGGAGAGGTACGTCCACCGGCGTTCGTTCATGGTCGGAACCTATCACGCGCGCGAGACACCTGCGGTCCACGCCGAAAAGGGCTACAGTTGGAATTGCCGGTAACGCGAGGGGAGTCGCGCGCCCGGTCACCGAGGGGGTTCGGGGGAATACTTTTCGACGTCGACGGCATGCGTGCCGCCGCGCAATTCTTCCTGCCCCCGCACCGAAGGGGGAGAATTATGACCGAAATCATCGAGCGCCCGGCGACAGCCGAGCCGATCACCGCGCCGAACTGGGGACTCACCAAGTTCCTCGACCCGCTGCGCATTCCACCCGTGTTCCGGCCACGCGGCCGGGAAACGATCACCATTCCGATGATCACCCAGCGGCAGCGACTGCACTCGGAATTGCCCGAAAGTACGTTGTGGACGTACGCCGGGCATTTCCCGGGTCCGACGATCGAAGCGCGCAGCGGCAGGCAGCTGCGGATTTCGTGGTCGAACGAAATCGACGGCGAGTTCCCGCTCGTGGCCGTTCAGGGGCCGATCGCCGACGCGCCGACCAGCCGCCCCGGCCGCGAACTGGACAAGCCGGGCTACTCGATCGTCGAGGGCGTCGCCGACCTGCCGGCGTGGACGGTCGTCCACCTCCACGGCGCGCGCACCAACGCGGGCAACGACGGCTGGGCGCACAACGCCGGCCTGAAGGGGACCTCCCAGCTGGCCGAGTACCAGAACCGCCAGCCGGCGATGCCGCTCTGGTACCACGACCACGCCATGGCGATCACGCGCTTCAACGTCCACACCGGCCTCGCCGGGATGTACCTGCTGCGCGACGACGAGGAGGACGCGCTCGGCCTGCCGCACGGCGACCGCGAGATCCCGCTGATCATCAGCGACCGCAACCTGGACGTCGACCCGGCGACCGGCACGCTCACCGGGCAGCTGCTCTTCAAGTTCCCGGTCATCCCGAACGGCCCGGCGATCCCGTTCTCGGGGCCGTTCACCCTGGTCAACGGCGTGATCTGGCCGCACCTGGACGTCGACCCGCGGTGGTACCGCTTCCGCCTGCTCAACGCGGCCAACGCGCGGTTCTACACGCTCAACCTGGTCGACGAGAACAACGTGCCGGTCAACGACGCCGTCCGCCTCATCGGCACCGACGGCGGCCTGCTGCCCGCGCCGGCGCCGCTGCCGGCCGGCGGGCTGACCGTCGCCCCGGCCGAGCGCTTCGACGTCCTCATCGACTTCAGCCGCTTCAAGGGGCAGAAGCTCAAGCTGCGCAACGCCGACCCTCGGCTCGGCGTCGTCGAACCGGACCTGATGGAGTTCCGGGTCGACGGCCGGGCCAAGCAGGACTCGTTCCGGCTGCCGGAGCAGATCTCGACGTCGTACGTCCGCCTGCAGCACGGCACGACGCTGCCGGAGGACCACGACCACGTCTGGATCGCGCTGCTGCTCAACGCCGAAGGCCACCCGGAGATGTGGGATCTGGAGGAGGTCGAGGCGGACCCGGGCGGCGCGGGGATCATCCAGGTCCAGGACCCCAGCGGCGGCCTGAAGACGTTCCGGATGATCGGGCGGATCTTCGACGACACCACCGGCATCTTCATCGACCACGACCGGTGGGCGGTGTGGAACATCCTGCACGTCGCGAACGGCGGGCCGGCGCACCCGATCCACATCCACCTGACGGAGTTCCAGGCGCTGTTCCGGCGGCGCTTCACGACGACGTTCGACCAGGCCGGCGAGCGGACGACGACGCCGATCGACGGCTTCACCGACGTCCCGCTGGAGAAGTACGAGGAAGGCTGGAAGGACACGGTCATCGTGAACCCCGGCGAGTGGGTGAGCGTGGCCGGGCAGTTCGGCGGCGGCACCGGCCAGTTCATGTACCACTGCCACATCCTCGACCACGAGGACGAGGGCATGATGCGGCCGTTCGTCGTGCACCCGCCCGAGGTGGCGAAGTTCCACGCCCACCCCGGCGGCGGCCACCACCACGAAGCCGCTTGAGGTCAGGAGGCCGCGGCCGGGTGGATCGCCACGGTCGCGGCCTTCACCGACAACGTCACCGCCGAGCCGGGCTCCAGCGCCAGCTCGGCGACGGCGGCCGGGGTGAGGTCGGCGGTGAGGCCGTGCGCCCAGCCGTCGCCCTCGGCCCGGACGCGGATCACCGGCCCGTGCGGCTCCAGGGCCGCGACGACGGCGTCGGTCGTGTTGCGCGGGCTGCCGCGGTGCTCGCCGGCACCGGCGTAGACGGCGACGGCGTTGGGCGGGAACACCGCCACCGCCGCCTCCCCCGGCACCACGTCGGCCGCCGGGAGGCCGCTGACGACCTCACCCGACGCCGTCCGGAGGCCTTCGGCGACCGCGGTTCCGGCGACCAGGTTGAGGCCCGCGATCCGCGCGGTGAACGCCGTCCGCGGCGCCGAAAGCACTTCGCGGGTCGGCCCGCGTTCGACGACCCGGCCGTCGTTCAGCACCGCGACGTGGTCGGCGAGCGCGAGGGCGTCCAGCGGGTCGTGCGTGACGAGCACGGTCGTCGGCCCGGCCTTGAGCACCCGCCGCAGCAGGCCGCGGATCGCCGGCGCGGCGTCGACGTCGAGGGCGGCGAACGGCTCGTCGAGCAGCAGCAGGTCCGGCTCGGCGGCCAGCGCCCTGGCGATCGCGACGCGCTGGGCCTGGCCGCCGGACAGCTGCCCGGGCCGCCGGTCGGCCAGCGCCACGGCGTCCACTTCGGCCAGCCAGGAGAACGCGCGCTCCCGGGCGGCGCGGCGACCGGCGCCGGTGGAGCGCGGCGAAAACGCGACGTTGTCCGCCGCCGAAAGGTGCGGGAAGAGCAGGGCGTCCTGGGAGAGCAACCCGATGCCGCGGCCGTGCGGCGGCAGGCCGGCCAGCGCGCGGCCGGCCACCGTGATCTCCGCCGACGCCGGCGTGATCAGCCCGGCCAGGCAGCCCAGGATCGTCGACTTGCCGGAGCCGTTGGGGCCGAGCAGCGCCAGCACGTGCCCGGCCGGCACGTCGAGAGCGACGTCCAGGTCGAACGAGCCGCGCACGGCGGTGATCCGGGCGGTCAGGCTCACCGGAGGCCGCCTTCCCACGAGCGCGGCCGTGCGACGGCGATCACGGCCATCGCCACGACGATGAGCAGCAGGGAGAGCGCGACGGCGCTGTCGATGTCCACTTCGGCCTGGGTGTAGACCTCGAGCGGCAGCGTGCGGGTGACGTCTTCGAGGCTGCCGGCGAAGGTGATCGTGGCGCCGAACTCGCCGAGCGCGCGGGCGAAGCTGAGGACGACGCCGGAGCCGAGCGCGGGCAGCAGCAGCGGCAACGTGACCCGGCGGAACACCGTCCACGGGCGCGCGCCGAGCGTCGCGGCGACCTGCTCGTAGCGGTCGCCCGAGCCGCGCAGCGCGCCTTCGAGGCTGATCACCAGGAACGGCATCGCGACAAACGTCTGCGCGATGACGACGGCGGCCGTGGTGAACGGGACGGACTCCCCGGTCAGCGCGGTGATCAGGGCGCCGAGGAAGCCCTTGCGGCCGAGCAGGTAGAGCAGCGCGAGGCCGCCGACGACCGGCGGCAGGACCAGCGGCAGCAGCACGATCGAGCGCAGCAGCCGGACGCCGCGGAACCGCGCCCTGGCCAGCACGACGGCCAGCGGCACGCCGAGCAGCACGCAGGCCACCGTGGACAGCCCGGCGGTGACCAGCGACAGCCGCAGCGCGTGCAGCGACGACGGCGTCACGATGAGCGCGGGCAGCCGGGTCAGGTCCGTGCGGACCAGCAACCCGACGACCGGCAGCACGACGAGCGCCAGCGCGAGCGCGGCGGGGATGCCCAGCACCCACGGGACGCGCGAACGGCCGGCCGGGACGGATCCGGGCCGGCCGTTCGGGAGCCGCTTACCGCGCAGGGCCGAACCCGGCCTTCGTCAGCTCGGTCTTGCCCTCGGCGCCGAGCACGAACTCCTCGAACTGGCGCGCCAGGTCGGCTTGGCCGCCCTTGACCGCGACGATCGGGTAGCTGTTGATCGCCTGGGCCGCCTGGGGGAAGTCGACCTTGTCGACCTTGCCCGCGGCCGACGTCGTGTCGGTGACGTAGACCAGGCCCGCGTCGGCGTCACCGGAAGCGACCTTGTTCAGCACCTGCTTGACGTCCTGCTCTTCGCTCTTCGGCTTGAGCGTGACACCGGTGGCCGTCTCGACCTTCTTCGTCGCCGCCCCGCACGGCACCTGCGGGGCGCAGGTGATCACGTTCAGGCCGGCCTTGTTCAGGTCGGCGAAGGTCCGGATGTTCTTCGGGTTGCCGGGCGCGACGGCGATGGCCAGCTTGTTGGTGGCGAACACGGCGGGCTGGCCGTCGACCACGCCGTCCTCGGCCGCCTTGTCCATGGTGGCCTGGTCGGCCGCGGCGAAGACGTCGGCCTTCGCGCCGTTGGTGAGCTGCTGCACCAGCGTGGACGAGCCCGCGAAGCTGAACTTCACGGTCACGCCGGGGTGCTTGGCTTCGAACGCCTTGCCGAGCGCGGTGAACGACTCGGTGAGCGACGCGGCGGCGAACACGGTCAGTGTGCCGCCACCGGCCTTCGCGGCCCCCTTGGGCGCGGGCGCGGTGACCGACGCGCCGGGCTGCGTGCTGGGCTCGTCCGAGCTGCTGCACGCGCCCGCGAAAAGGGCGACTGCAGCCACGGCGAGAGCGAGCTGCGTCATCCGGGGCTTCGCCCCGGGCCGGGGGCTCCGCCACCCGGACCCCCGAAAAGCGAGGTGTTTCATCGACTTCCTTCCGGTGTTTCCACCACCACAGTGGTCGCTTTGACCACCGCGACCGCGAGCACCCCCGGGCGCAGGCCCAGCTCGCGGACGGCTTCCGTACTCATCAGGGACACCACGCGGTGCGCCCCGCACTGCAGTTCCACCTGGGCCATCACCTTGTCGGTGATCACCTCGGTGACCAGCCCCACGAACCTATTGCGGGCGGACCGGCCGACCGCCGACGGGTCGTCGGGCGCGGCGGCCTGCGCCCGGGCGAACCCGGCGAGCTGGGCGCCGTCGACGACCTTGCGGCCGGCGGCGTCGTCGGTCGCGGTCAGCTGACCCGCGCGCACCCACCTCCGGACGGTGTCGTCGCTGACCCCGAGCAGGCGCGCGGCCTCGGACAACCGAAATTGCGGCATGCCGCTGACGTTATCTCCGCAGTTGAGGAAAAGCTACGCCGGGCGCGAATTGCCCATGACTTCGGCGCGCAGCTCGTCGAGCATGACATTCTGATAACGCTCGATCACTTTTCGCTCCGCCGGGGAGAACTGCGCGAGCAGCTCCCGGAGGGTGCCGAAGGCCGACTCGAAGAGCGGCGCGAAGCGCTCGGCCGCACCCGGGACCACTTCGACCAGCACCTTGCGCCGGTCCTCGGGGTCGCGCACGCGGCGGACCAGGCCGACCTTCTCCAGCCGGTCGATGACGCCGGTGACCGCGCCGGTGGACAGGCCGGTCAGCTCGGCGATCCGGCCGGCGGTGAGCGGCCCGCCGGCCTGGATGACGAGGTCGAACGTCTTGTGGTCAGTGCCGGACAGGCCCATCCGCTCGGCGATCCTGGCGTGGCGCAGGACGGTGAACGTGCTGCCCTGGCGACCCAATTCCGCGAAGCGGAAGAGTTCCTCTTCGGTGACCGGGTAAGTCTTTTCCGTCACGAGTCCTCGTTGGTTCGCTCACTGAACAACTCACTGCGCAAAGTATCCTAGTGGGCCGTTCCGGAGCTACGCTGTGCGTAATGACAGCCGTGGATCTCGGGTTTCCTCGCGTCCCCCGCACACGAGGGTCATCTCGCGTGCCCAGGCCCGAGAACCCCCATCTCATCGACACCTTCGGCCGGGTGGCCACCGATCTGCGGGTTTCCCTGACGGACCGGTGCAACCTGCGCTGCACCTACTGCATGCCCGCGGAAGGCCTCGACTGGATGCCGGGCGAGCAGGTGCTGACCGACGACGAGCTGGTCCGCTTGATGCGGATCGCCGTCGAAATGCTGGGCGTCACCGACATCCGGCTCACCGGCGGGGAACCGCTGCTGCGGCCGGGCCTCGAGGACCTCGTGGCGCGGATCACGGCGTTGTCGCCGCGGCCGCGGTTGTCCATGACCACCAACGGGATCGGGCTGGCTCGACGGGCCGCGGGCCTCGCCGAGGCGGGGTTGAACCGGATCAACGTCTCGCTCGACACCGTCGACCCCGAGCTGTTCAAGACGATCACCCGCCGCGACCGGCTCTCGCACGTGATCGCGGGCCTCGCCGCGGCGCGGGACGCCGGGATGGCGCCGGTGAAGGTCAACGCCGTGCTGATCCGCGGGCTCAACGAGACCGAAGCCGTGCCGCTGCTGAAGTTCTGCCTCGAGCAGGGCTACCACCTGAGGTTCATCGAGCAGATGCCGCTGGACGCCCAGCACGGCTGGAACCGCGGCGAGATGATCACCGCGGCGGAGATCCTGGGCCTGCTCGGTTCGGCGTTCACGCTGACACCGGCCTCGGAGGCGCGCGGCGGGGCGCCCGCCGAGCGCTGGCTGGTCGACGGCGGCCCGGGCGACGTCGGCGTGATCGCGTCGGTGACCCGGCCGTTCTGCTCGGCCTGCGAGCGGACGCGGCTGACCGCGGACGGCGCGGTGCGCTCCTGCCTGTTCAGCAACGACGAGACGGATCTGCGGTCCCTCGTGCGCGCGGGCGCGCGCGATGAGGAGGTGGCGGACGCCTGGCGGGCGACGATGTGGGGCAAGCTCGCCGGCCACGAGATCAACGACGCCGGGTTCGCGCAGCCGATCCGGCCGATGAGCGCGATCGGCGGTTGAGATGACGACGGTGACCATCGCGGTGCGGTACTTCGCGGCAGCGCGGGCGGCGGCCGGCGTCGAGGAGGAGAAGGTGCAGCTGCCGGCCGGGGCGTCGGTCGCCGACGCGGTGGCCGAGCTGGCCCGCCTGCACCCTTCGTCCCTGCCGCGCCTGCTGGAGGCGGTCAGCTACCTGCTGGACGGCATCGCGGTCCGCGACCTGACCCGTACGTTGCGCGACGGCGCCGAGCTGGACGTCCTCCCGCCCTTCGCCGGCGGCTGACCCGCCGGGTCGGCCGGGCTTGGGCCGAAGCTTGCAAGCGGGTGCTCCGTCCGGCGGAGGCGTCCCCACTTCGCCCTCCCTGTAGAACGGCGACCGCTCGGGTACGACGGCCGACCGCTCGGCGACGTGCGTCGCCGAGCCTCGGCGTGGCGCCTCACCGAATCCGGGTGTTCGCGAGAAGCTGATCGCCACCCGTCCGGTGACCTGTTTCACCTGGTCCGTCGCCCTGCGTCGACCGCGGGACGCGAACCCGGCGGCCACCGTCGCTCCGACCGGGGCGGAAAACCCCACGAACAGGTGGGACTGCTGTGACTCCTGGGGCAGTTGAGGCAGGATTGTCAAGTCTGGCGCAGTCCCCCCGAGAGTCATAAGATGCGCGCTTCAATCGCGAACCGGACGGCACGAATGGTCCATTCGCTGCGCGAAACACGTGATGCAAGCCTCACGATCTGTGTTTTATCTCGGGTAGGAAACGGCCAGATAACGGCCCCCTGACCTGCGAAAACAGCCGTATCGACGGGGGTTCCGCGCCGTTACTGTGACGTAGGTCACGCCCCGAATAATTTCCGATCACGGCCATCGTTACGTACCGTCGCTTTTCGGTTGGCCCCGACCGACCGACGCAAGACCGGGAATCCGTAGCGCCTAGCCCTGTCCAACGGATACCCGGACCCATACCCCGAGCGAAAGCATTTCCGGACAGGGACGAGGGGACGACGAAGACGCGCCGTGCGTCGGACTCGTCTGCCGGTCTGAGATGGCCGGCGCCAGGACCCCGATCCTGACCCGCACACCGGTTCGCAGGCGCTGGGAAACCGAGAAGCATCCAAATGTCTTACCGAGGCAAGCACCGCAAGATGTCCGCTGCCACCCGCACCGTCGCTCGCGTCGCCATCGCGGGCATCGCGGTCGGCGCTCCCCTCGCGATCGCCGCGACCCCCGCGTCGGCGACCAACTGGGACGCCATCGCGCAGTGCGAGAGCAGCGGCAACTGGAGCACCAACACCGGCAACGGCTACTACGGCGGCCTGCAGTTCTCGCAGAGCACCTGGAAGGCCTACGGCGGCACCGGCAGCGCGGCGAACGCTTCCCGCGAGGAGCAGATCGCCGTGGCCGAGCGCGTCCTGCAGGGTCAGGGCATCGGCGCGTGGCCGGTCTGTGGCAAGAAGGGCGGCAGCGGTTCGGCGGCCCCCAAGGCCACCGGCAAGACCACCAAGAAGGTGACCCCGAAGAAGAGCACGACCGCGACCGCCCCGAAGAAGGCGGCCCCGGCTGCCCCCGCGGCGACCGGTGTCAGCAGCTCGAACCCGGCCGGTGACTACACCGTCGTGGCGGGCGACACCCTGTCCAAGATCGCCAAGCAGTTCAACGTCCAGGGCGGCTACCAGAAGCTGCAGGAGCTGAACGCGAAGTACATCCCGAACGCGGACCTGATCCTCGTCGGGCAGAAGATCGCCACCAAGTGACGATCACGCAGTGATGCGCGAGTCCGGCCTCGAGCCGTGACCTGACAGGGCTCCCACCGCCGATCCCCCGGGCGGTGGGAGCCCTTCACGGTTTCCGCTCCCGGATCCGCTCCGCCTCCGCGAGCTGCATCCGCTCGCCCTTCCGCAGCACCTCGATCACCAGCTCCAGCTGCTCCGGCGCGTACTCCGCCAGCAGCGCGCGGCCGGCCCGCTCGATCGGCCCGTAGACCTCCTCCAGCAGCTCCGCCGCCTTCGGCGTCAGCTCCACGACCGCCCGGCGCCGGTCGTCCGCGTCCGTGCGACGCGTCAGGTGACCCGCGTTCGTCAGGCGCTGGATCGCCGTCGTCGTCGCCGCCGGGCTCAGGCTCGCCTCCGTCGCCAGCTTCCCCGCCGTCAACGCCCCCGCGGCCGCCACCAGGCCGATGATGCGCAGGTCCGTGCGGTTGACGCCGAACGCCGTCGCGGCGGCCTCGTCCACCACGTCGTTCGCCGCGCCGAACGCCGCTGCCGCGTGGGCTGCTTCGGTGACCAATGATTGCTTCGACACTCGAAAGAGTCTACCTTGGCCGGTAAGTATTTCGATCGTCGAAAGGATTTGCCGTGCCGAGCACCCGCCGGACCCTGCCCCGCTGGCTCCGCCCCGCCAACCGCCTCGTGCGCCTCCTGACGCGCCTGGGGCTGCGGTTGGGCACCGTGCACGTCCTGACCGTCCCCGGCCGCCGCTCGGGCGCGCCAAGGCCCACTCCGGTCTCCCCGCTGACCGTCGACGGACAGCGGTACGTCATCGCCGGGCTGCCCGACGGCGACTGGGCGCGCAACGTCCGCGCCGCCGGCCGGGGCGAGCTGGCCTACGGACGCCGGAGGCAGGCCGTGACGCTCACCGAGGTCACCGAGCCCGGCGTCCGCGCGCGGGTGATGCGGGCCTTCCCGCGCGAGGTGCCGCACGGGGTGCCCATGTTCGTCCACCTGGGCCTGGTCACCGGCCCGGATCCGGACGAGTTCGCCGCGGCCGCCGACCGGGTCGCGGCGTTCCGGATCACGGCGAGTTGACCCACTCGTCCGTGCCGTCGGTGAAGTGCTGGTGCTTCCAGACCGGCAGCCGCGCCTTGACCTCGTCCACGAGCTCCGAGCACGCCGAGAACGCCTGCCCGCGGTGCTCCGCGGCCACGGCGCACGCCAGGGCGACGTCGCCGATCGTCAGCGCCCCCAGCCGGTGGCTCACGGCCACCGCGCGGACGCCGGCCCAGCGCGCCGACAGGTCCGCGACGACGTCGGCGATCACCTGGCCCGCGCTCGGGTGGCCCTCGTACGTCAGGTCACGGACGCCCTTGCCGCCGTCGTGGTCGCGGACCACGCCCGCGAACGTCACCACCGCGCCCGCCGCGTCGTCCTCGACCAGGCGGGCGTGCTCCTCGACCGACAGCGGCTCCTCGGTCACCAGCGCTCGCGCGACACGCACCGCGGGAGCCGCCGCGGCCGGCCGTGGGTGGTCGCCCCCGGCCAGCTGGTCGACGGCGTGCTCCAGGACGCCGTCCAGGACGCTCAGGCCGTCCTTGACGCCACCGCTGGAGCCCGGGAGGTTCACGACCAGGGTCCGGCCCGCCACGCCCGCCACACCGCGCGACAGCACCGCCGTCGGCACCTGGGGCAGGCCGGCCGCGCGGATCGCGTCCGCGACGCCCGGCAGCTCGTGGTCGAGGACCGCGCGGGTGACGTCCGGGGTGCGGTCGGTCGGCGAGATGCCGGTGCCGCCCGTGGTGAGCACCACGGCGACGCCGTCGGCCAGCGCGGCCCGCAGCGCGACGCCCACCGGGTCGCCGTCCTCGACGACGACCGGCGCCGGCACGTCGTACCCGCGGTCCGCCAGCCAGGCGGCGATCACCGGGCCGGTCTTGTCCTCGTAGACGCCCTTCGCGGCGCGGTTGGACGCCACGATCACGCGCGCGCTGCGCTTCACGGCCGCTCCCAGGTTCCGGTCTTGCCGCCGTCCTTGCGGAGCAGGCGGACCTCGTCCAGCGTCGCCGCCGGGTCGACGGCCTTGATCATGTCGTGCAGCGTCAGCCCGGCGACGGCCACCGCGGTCAGCGCCTCCATCTCGACGCCGGTGACGTCGGTGGTCTTCGCCGTCGCGCGGATGCCGACCTCGGCCTCGCCGAGGGTGAACTCGACCTTGACCCCGGACAGCGCGATCTGGTGGCACAGCGGGATCAGCTCGGGCACCCGCTTGGCACCCATGATCCCGGCGATCCGCGCGGTGGCGAGGGCGTCGCCCTTCGGGAGGCCGTCGGTGGCCAGCAGCCGGAGCACCTCGGCGGTGGTCCGCACGGTCCCGGCGGCGAGCGCGGTGCGCGCGGTGGCGGTCTTGCCGGAGACGTCGACCATCCGCGCGGCACCGGTCGCGTCGACGTGGCTGAGTTCACTCACAGCCCGAGGCTACTTCCGCCCATCGGGTGATGCCGCCGAGGGTGGTTCGGAACTCCGGAATCAGATAATCTGAACCGGTGCTGGAACTGACCGCATCCGAAGCTTCCCGGTCGTTCTCCGCGGTCCTCGACGAGGCGGAGAAGGGCGAAACGATCGTCGTCACCCGCAACGGCAGGCGGGTGGCGCTGATCGTGCCCGCGCCGCGCGCGAACGGCGCCGAGGTGTGCGCGGTGTTCCACCGCTGGGCCGGAAAGCTCGACACCGACGACCGGTTCGAGGAAAACGTGGCGAAAGTCCGCGAGACGGCGTCGGCCGAGCTGGACGGCGACCCGTGGCGCGACTGATCCTCGACACCGGCATCCTCATCGACGCCGCCCGGCAGCGGCTGCCTCCGGGGGCGATCGGCGAGGAGGACGACGTCGCCGTCCCGGCGTTGGTGGTCACCGAGTACGAGGTGGGCCTGCGGCTCGACCCGCACCCGGCCCGCCGGGCGGCGCACAGCGCGTTCCTGGCGGAGTTCCTGGCCGTCACGCCGGTGGTCGACTACACGACGAGCGTCGTCGAGCACCACGCGGAGCTGCTGGCCCACCTGCGGCGGACAGGCCAGGCCCGCGGCGCGCACGACCTGATCATCGCGGCCACCGCCCGTGCCACCGGCCGCACGCTGGTGACCACAGACGGCCAGGCCCGCTTCGACGACCTGCCGGAGGTGGAGGTGAGGTTGCTGGAACGGGTTCGCTGAGACCCGCGCCGGGGAGACCGACGGACGACGAGCCCTCCCGGTGTCGCGAATGACTCATTCGGGACACCGGACCGGCGGGCAAGCCGCGGATTCGGACAGGTGGGGCCGATGGGGCAGCAGGCCGCGGGCTCCCTCGGGTCCAATGCCCGCGAGCGCCGCTTGCCGCCGCCTCGGCTGGGCCAGGCACTCCCCATGCCACGGCGGCCCCACCCGTCTGGGGAGGGCCGCCTTCGAAATCGGTCCGCTGCCGCGGAAAGCGGCTTCCCTCGCATTCAACGCTCGCGAGCGTTGAATGCGTGAGCCGTCAGCCGAGGCCGGGCGCTCCCGATGCCGGCGGCGGCCACACCCGTCGCCGGGAGGGCCGCCGCCGGCATCGATCAGGTGCCGCGGGAAACCCGCCTCAGCGCTCCGCGAGCACGGCCTTCCGGACCGCCTCCGCAACGGCCGGCGCCACCGCGCTGTCGAACACGCTCGGCACGATGAACGACGCGTTCAGCTTGCCGTTGTCCACCACGTCCGCGATCGCGTCGGCCGCGGCCAGCAGCATGTTGTCGTCGATGTTGTGGGCGTGGGCGTCCAGCAGGCCGCGGAACACGCCCGGGAACGCCAGGACGTTGTTGATCTGGTTCGGGAAGTCGCTGCGGCCCGTGGCCACGACGGCGGCGTGCTTCTGCGCCTCCAGCGGGTCGACCTCCGGGTCCGGGTTCGCCAGGGCGAAGACCACCGCGTCCTTGTTCATCGTCGCCACCTGCTCGGCGCCGAACAGGTTGGGCGCCGAGACGCCGATGAACACGTCCGCGCCCACCAGCGCCTCGTGCAGGGTGCCGCTGACCTGCTCTTTGTTCGTGTGCGACGCGATCCACGTCAGGTTCTCGTCGAGGTTGCCGCGCGCCGAATGCACGATGCCGTCGATGTCCGCCGCGACGATGTCGCCCGGGTTCTTCTGCAGCAGCAGGCGGATGATCGCCGAGCCGGCCGCGCCGACGCCGCTGACCACGATCTTGCAGTCCTCGATGCTCTTGCCCACCACGCGCAGGGCGTTGCGCAGCGCCGCGACGACCACGATCGCCGTGCCGTGCTGGTCGTCGTGGAACACCGGGATGTCCAGCTGCTCGCGCAGGCGCTTCTCGATCTCGAAGCAGCGCGGGGCCGCGATGTCCTCGAGGTTGATGCCCGCGTACACCGGGGCCAGCGCCTTGGCGATCATGATGATCTCTTCGGTGTCCTGGGTGTCCAGGCAGACCGGCCACGCGTCGACGTCGGCGAACTTCTTGAACAGCGCCGCCTTGCCCTCCATCACCGGGAGCGCCGCGGCCGGGCCGATGTTGCCGAGGCCGAGCACCGCCGAGCCGTCGGTGAGCACCGCGACCGTGTTGCGCTTGATGGTCAGCCGGCGCGCGTCCTCTGGGTTCGCGGCGATCGCCTGGCAGACGCGGGCGACGCCCGGGGTGTAGGCGCGGGAGAGGTCGTCACGGTTGCGGAGCGCGACCTTCGGCGTCACCTCGATCTTGCCGCCGAGGTGGATCAGGAACGTCCGGTCGGAGACCTTGCGGACCTTGACGCCGGGCAGCGAGTCCAGCGTCTGGGTGATGTCGTTCGCGTGGTTCTCCGACAGCGCGTTGGCGCTGATGTCGACCACGATCGAGTCGGAGTGGGACTCCACGACGTCGAACGCGGTCAGCACGCCGCCGACGCGCCCGACCGCGGCGGTCAGGTCGCCGGCCGCCGTGACCGAGGCCGGGGCCTCCACCCGGACGGTGATCGAATATCCGGGACCGGGAACCGGCATGGCACTACCCCCGTGTGGTGGGAAAGGTGGGCTGGGACGGAAGGGAACCTACTCCCGTGACCGCCCTCACGAGGGGCCGATACCGGTACTGACCAGTAACTTTACGGCCGGCGGTTGATCTCGGTCACGGGGTGCACGTAGGGCACCGTGTCGAGGGGGAAGGTGATGTCACCGAACGGCGACAGCGCGCCCTGGCGGTCGGACGCGAGCTCGGTCACGGGGTGCTCGCCGTCCTCGCCCGGCCAGGTCGGGTCGATGCCCTTGTGCTTCTTCTCACCCTTGGCCACAACGTCCTCCACAGCCGTTCTCGGTCGTACGCAGACAGTCTGCCTGAGACCGGGCGGCCTCTCGCAACCGCCCGGTATCCTGGTCGTCTATGCCCGCGACCTCTTTGGCGGACTGGCTGCGTGCGGAGTCCGACGACGCACTCGCAGAGCTGCTCCGCACGCGGCGCGACCTGTCCACGCCCCCGCCCTCCGACAGCACGGTGCTGGCCACCCGGGCCGGCACGCCGGGCTCGGTCGCGCGCGCCTGCGAGGACCTCGACACCTTCACCCTGGCCGTGCTCGAAGCGTGCCTGCTGGCGGGCGCGGACCGGGACCCGGTGCCGGTCGAAGACGTCGGGAAGCTCGTCAAGACCGACATCGCCGAGCCGCTGACCCGGCTGCGCGCGCGGGCCCTGGCCTGGGGCCCGGACGACGCCCTGCGCGTGCCGCCCGCGGCCAGGGAGGCCCTCGGGCCGTTCCCGGCCGGGCTGGGCGCCCCTTTGCCGGCGCTGGCCGGCGAAGACCTCGACGCGCGGCTCGCCGAACTGTCCGACGACGAACGCGCCGTGCTGACCGCCCTCGCCGCCGGGCCGCCGATCGGCCGCACCCGCGACGCCGGGGTCGATTTCACGCTCGAGAAGGCCGCGACACCGGTGCAGAAGCTGCTCGCCCGCGGCCTGCTGCTGCGGCGCGACGACCAGACCGTCGAGCTGCCGCGCGAGCTCGGCGTCGCGGTGCGCGGCGGGGTGTTCGCGCCCGGCACGCTCGCCGAGCCCGCGCTGCCGGTCCACCCGCACCAGCCGTCCACTTTGGACGAGGCGGCGGCCGGTGAGGCGATGGAGTTCCTGCGCCACACCGAAGCACTGCTGCGCGCGTGGTCGGCGGCGCCGCCGCCGGTGCTCAAGTCGGGCGGCCTCGGCGTCCGGGAGCTGAAGAAGCTCGCCAAGGACCTGGAGATCGACGACACCCAGGCGATCCTGCTGGCCGAGCTGGCCGTGGGCGCTGGGCTCGTCGCCGACAGCGAGACGACCGTGCCCGAGTGGGTGCCGACGACGCTGACCGACTCGTGGCTCGCGTCGCCGACCGCGCAGCGGTGGATGACGCTCGCCCAGGCGTGGCTGGAGCTGCCGCGCCTGCCCGGGCTGGCCGGCGGCCGCGACGCCAAGGACAAGCCGATCGCGCCGCTGTCGGAGGACCTGCGCCGGCCGCTCGCCCCGGTCGCCCGGCGGCGAGTGCTCGCCGCGCTGGCCGACCTGCCGCCCGGCACCGGCGTGAAGAGCGTCGACGAGCTCGTCGCGGTCTTGGCGTGGCGTGCGCCGAGGCGGGGCGGGCGGCTGCGGGACGAGACCGTCCGCTGGACGATGGCCGAAGCGAGCGCGCTGGGGATCGTCGGGCTCGGCGGCCTCACGACGGCGACGCGGGCGCTGCTCGCCGAAGACCGGCCGGGTGCCGTCGAGGCGATCCTGGACGCGCTGCCCGCGCCGGTAGACCGCGTGTTGCTGCAGGCCGATCTGACGGTCGTCGCGCCGGGCCCGCTCGAACCGGAGCTGGCGGCGGAAATCTCGGCCGTCGCCGACGTCGAGTCGGCGGGGCACGCGACGGTCTACCGGATCACCGAGGGCTCCGTGCGGCGCGCGCTGGACACCGGCCGCACGGCCGACGAGCTGCACGCGCTGTTCAAGTCCAAGTCGGCGACCCCGGTGCCGCAGGGGCTGAGCTACCTGATCGACGACGTCGCCCGGCGGCACGGACGGCTGCGCGGCGGTGTCGCGGCGTCGTTCCTGCGGTGCGACGACGAGGCGCTGCTGGCCGAGGTGCTGGCCCACCCGGTCGCGGCGGAGCACGCGCTGCGGCTGATCGCGCCGACGGTCGTGATCAGCCCGGATCCGCTGCACGACGTCCTGGCGGCGCTGCGCGGGGCGGGGTTCGCCCCGGCGGCCGAGGGCCCGGACGGCCGGGTGGTCGACATCCGGCCCGGCGGCCGCCGCCTGCCGGCGAAGGCGCGGGCGGCCCGCCGCAGCCCTGGCGAGCAGGCGGTGCTGACGGAAGACCAGGCCGTCCGGATCGTCTCCAACCTCCGGGCCGGCGACGCGGCTTCGGCCCGCCGCCGGGGTTCCGCGGTACGGGCGCCGGTCGGCGGCGGCGCGGACACGTCGGCGACGCTCGAACTGCTGTCCCGGGCGACGCTGGAGCGTCGTGAGGTGTGGATCGGGTTCGTGGACTCCCGGGGCACGGCGAGCCAGCGCGTCGTGCGGCCGGTGCGCGTCGGCGGCGGGGTGCTCGAAGGCGAGAACAACGAGCGCTACTCCCTCCACCGCATCACCTCCGCCGCGCTCGTCGAGGACTGACCCCCGGATTCGGTGAATCCCCGCCGAACCGCGCGGGCAGGTGGTAAGCCTGAGCCATGAAGTGGGGAACGCGCGTGACCGCGGTGGCGGCGACGGTGCTGGCCGGAGCCGGCACCGCGGCGGCGGCCGGGCCGCCGGTCTACTCGAAGTACGCCGTCACCGGGACCGCGCACATCGCGAAACCGGATGTCGACCTCGAGCTCGGGCCGGGCCAGTTCGACATGTACACGCTCATCGGGCCGTACACCTTCTACGGCACGATCACGCTGCCGCCGGTGCACGTCAGCCGGTCGCTGCCGGGCGTCGGCAGGGTGAGCGGGACCGTCACGCTCGGCCCCGGTCACGCCGAAGGCTCGGTGTTCGGCGGCTTCTCCGGTTCGGCGACCTGGCCGGTGACCCTGTCCGACCTCCGGGTCAACGGCCGGCCCTACGACGTCGGCCCGGACTGCGGTACGGCCGCGCCGCTGACGACCGAGCTCACGTCGGCGGACTTCGCCGCGGGCACGGGCGGCCGTCTCGAATCGACCTACGCGATCGGCGCCTTCGAGAACTGCGGCTCCGCGACGCCGCTGATCAACGCCGTGGTGCCGGGGCCGGGCAACACCCTGACCCTCGACCTCGCCGCGGCAGGTTAGAGGGCGCGCAGGCCGGCCAGGACGCGTTCCATGAACTCGCGGGAGGACCGGTCGCCGAGGATCAGCTCGGTCTGGTGGATCAGCACCAGGCCGATGTCGGCCATGTCGCCGACCAGCACCTTGACCACGCCCAGGGGCAGCCGCAGGTGCGCGGCGATCTCGGCGACGGACCGGGTGTCCAGGCACAGGTCGCAGATCCGGCGGTGCTCGACCGATCGGACCCCGCGGTAGCGGCGCCCGTCGTCGGACGTCGAGACGAGCGCCTCCAGCGCCAGGTTGTGGTCGGACCGGGTGCGCCCGCCGGTGCGGGTGTACGGGCGGACCCGCGAGCCCGGCGAAGCGACGGGTACCGGGCTCGCCACGCGGGCGGGCTCGTGCCAGCCCGGGTCCTCCCACGGTTCGGGGTGGGGAACCCAGCGGGTCTCCGGGTCCGGCGGCGGCGTCCAGTCGGCGGGCGGCGGCGGAGCCCACGCGGGCGGCGGCGCGGCCTGCGCCCGCGACGGCGGCGCGGGCGGCCGCGAGATCGGCGGCCGAGGTGCGGGCGGACGCGGGCCCGGCGGGTGCGGAGCGGGCGAACGCACACCCCGCGGCGGGGTCGGCGGGGCCCAGGCGGGCTCGAGCGGCGGGGGTTCGGGCTCGAAGGTCTCGCCGTCCTGCCACTCGGGCTCGACGGGGTCGTAGCCGTCTTCGGCCACGACGGGTGAGTGCGTGGCCGAGTAGCCCAGCGGATCGGGCTCCGGCGCGCGCCTGCCACGGCGGGTGCCGGGCTCACGGCGGAGGTGATCGTCTTCGGCGGGATCGGGCGCGCGCCGGGTCGCGAAGCCACCGGACTCCGGGCGGGCGTACGACTCGTCGGCGAACTCCGGCGAGCGCCGGGTGGGGAAGCCACCGGACTCCGGACCGGCGAAAGACTCCTCGGACTCCCGCCCACGCCCGGTCGCGAAACCGCCGGTCTCCGGGCGGGCGTACGACTCGTCGGCGGACTCCCGGGCGCGCCTGCTCCGGCGGCCCCCGGACTCACGACGCCCGTGCCCTTCGTCGGCGAAGCCCGGCTCCGGTCCGGCGTATTCCTCGCCTTCGTCGACCGACGAACCCCACTCGCGGGTGTCCTCGTCCGTGTACCCCTGGGCGTCCGGCTGCGGCCGCGCCGGCTTGCGCTTGGGCATGATCATCGACAGCGTCGACATGTCGAACTTGCTGGGCGAGTCGAAGCCCTCGCGTTCGGTGCCGCGGTGCAGTGCGTCCCAGCCGCTGGAGTCCGGGTCGTCGAATCCCGAAATCCTCATCTCGCCCTACCCACGCACGCCGCCCTGCAGCTGCGCGCGCAGCTCCGGGGTGATCTGCTGGCCGACGCGCTCCACGAGCAGCGTCATCTCGTAGGCGACCGTGCCGATGTCGCACGTCGGTGCGGCCAGCACCGCCAGCGACGAACCGTCCGAAACGGACATCAAGAACAAGTAGCCGCGCTCCATCTCCACCACGGTCTGGTTGACGCCGCCCGCCTCGAAACAGCGGGCCGCTCCCGCCGTCAGGCTGATCAGGCCGGACGCGACCGCCGACAGCTGTTCGGCGCGTTCCTGCGGCAGCCCTTCCGACGGCGCCAGCAGCAACCCGTCCGCGGACACCAGAACGGCGTGCGCGGCACCGGGTACCCGGCGCACGAAGTCCGTGATGAGCCAGCCGAATGTGCCCTGGCCGGAAGCGGTCACTCCTGCTCCTCCTTGCTCGTGCGGCGTCGCCCGCCGCACCCCGGAGCGCCCGGCACGGCCGGTCGGCGACGCCACGGTAAAGCGTATTCGCACCGCCGGTGGTGTCGAGCCCGCCACCTGCCGGCCGGTGCGCACCCTGCGTGTGCACCCGGCCGACTTCCGCGGCAGACCGCCCCACCTCCCCCGTCCGGGGGACGCCCCACGGCTCGCGCCCGTGCGGCATCGGCGCAGGTCAGTCCGGGTGTGGGCGATCCGCGAGCGCGCCACGGCCGAACCGCACCGGCCCGGTACTCCTCCGGACGGTGACGGCACTCCCCGAAGTGGGTGAAGCACGCGGAGTTCACTCCAACGGCCGCATCCGGATCGGGGCGTCATCCGCTATCCCGCGCGCAACGCCGTATCGTGCGCGATCGCGTGCTGGACGACGGAGATCAGCACCTGCTTGGCGGACTCACGCTCACGCGCGTCGCACGCCATGATCGGGACCGACGGCGCGATGGTGAGCGCGTGCCGGACGTCCTCGATCTGGTGGTGCAGCAGCCGGTCGAAGCAGTTGATCGCCACGACGTAGGGCAGCTTCCGGTTCTCGAAGAAGTCGATCGAGGGGAACGCGTCGGCGAGCCGCCGCGTGTCCACCAGCACGACCGCGCCGATGGCGCCGACCGCGAGGTCGTCCCACATGAACCAGAACCGGTGCTGACCCGGGGTGCCGAACACGTACAGCACCAGGTCCGAGTCCAGCGAGATGCGCCCGAAGTCCATCGCCACGGTCGTGGTGGTCTTGTTGGGCGTGGCCGAGGTGTCGTCGTGTCCGACGCTGGCCTCGGTCATCATGGCCTCGGTGGTCAGCGGGTCGATCTCGGAGATCGCCCCGACCAGCGTTGTCTTCCCCGAACCGAACCCGCCGGCGACCACGATCTTGGCCGACGAGGTCGGACCCGTCACCTGCGGCGCGTTCGCGTCGGAGTCAAATTCTCCGAAGCCCACTGAGCACCCTTTCCATGAACTCGATACTCGGGCGGTCACCCACGGTCGGGCTGCTGGAGTGCACCAGCACCAGCCCGAGGCCCGCCACGTCACCAATCAACACGCGCACCACGCCGAGCGGCAGCCGCAGCAGCGCCGCCACTTCGGCCACCGACCTGGTGTCGAGGCACAGGTCGCAGATCGACCGGTGCTCGGGCACCCGGACCCGGTCGAGCATCCGGCCCTGTTCGCTGGTCGAGATCAACGCCTCGATGGCCAGGTCGAGGGTCGCCTTCGTCCGGCCCCGGGTCCGGAAGTACGGCCGGACCAGGCCCGAGGTCTCCATCTCCGTCGCCGGCGGCTCGTCGACGTACTCCTGGCTGGCCTGCCGCGGCAGCGCCGCGGCGAACTCACCGGAGTCCGGGCCCGAGCCGAAGTCACGCTCGGTCGTGTACGCCGCGAAGTCACGCGCGTCGTACAGCGGCCCGCTCGAGCCGCCGAACAGCTCCGCGCCCGGACCGCCGAGCAGGCGGTCGCGGTACTCGGTGCCGCCGGCGATCGGCCGGAGCGGTTCCTGCCCGGCATTGCTGTCGGTCAGCCAGTTCGGCGGCTCACGCACGGGGTCGCTGTCGGAGGCCTGCACCCGCCGCGCGCGCCACTCGCGGTCGACGCGGTCCCGGAACGACTGCCAGTCCTCGCGGCTTTCGTCCGATTGGTCGGACCACCCGCCGGAGAAGTCGTCACCGAGCCGGCCATCACCCCTCAAGCGCCCGTCGTCCACGGCTCTCTCCTCGGTTCCCAGGTCCTCAGCGGCGGACGGCCGCACCCTGCAGTTGCGCCCGCATCTCCGGAGTCAGCTGCTGGCCGACCCGCTCCACCAGCAGGGTCATCTCGTAGACGACCAGGCCGATGTCACTCTCCGGCGACCCCAGAACCGCCAGACACGAACCGTCGGAAACCGACATGAGGAAGAGGAAACCGTTGGCCATCTCGACCACGGTCTGCGCCACCGTGCCGCCCTCGAACACCTTGGCCGCGCCGCGCGCGAGGCTGGTCAGCCCCGACGCCACCGCCGCCAGCTGGTCCGCCCGGTCCTTCGGCAGGCCTCGCGAGGCCGCCAGGAGCAGGCCGTCGGCCGACACCACGACCGCGTGGGCCGCGCCGGGCACCCGGTGCACGAAATCCGTGATCAGCCAAGCGAAGCTGCCGGCATTGTTCGCCTTGGCATGCGCCTGCCCGTTCGGCTGCGCGGCGCCACCCGGCTGCATTGCACCCGCCCGTGTCACTTTCACTCCTCACTGCTGTCTGTGGTGTTGCCACGCCCCGGAACCCCGCTGCCTTCCAGCCTCTGTTCGGCCGGGAGTTCCTTCAAGGCGTGCCGTCCCGAGGTGTAACCCCGCTGGAAGCTTGCCATCCGGCTCCGCGCCGCGGACGCGGAGCGGGTGATCGCACCCGTTCCGGGCATACCGGCGGTAGCGTCCGCGAAGTTGTTCTGCGCCGGCGCCTCGGGCGTCGAGCTCGGGCTGCTGATCGATCCCGGCACCAGGTAGGCGTTCGGGATGCGCTTGGGCAGCCCGGCCGGGGTGATCTCCTCGTTCTTGGACTCCAGCAGCGACTGCGCCGCCTGCCAGCCGTCGTCGGACGCGCTGTGCCAGCCGTCGTCGGCCGGGAGGAGCGGGTGCCGGGTCGCCGCGGTCGGCCGCAGCTCGTCCCGGGCCGGCTCGGCCGGGGTGGGCGCGGGCGGCGCAGACGAGTCTTCGGAGCCGGTGAGCGGCGGCAGGTTGGGGTCTTCGCCCTCGCTCTGCGGCGCCACCGGGTCGGCGGCCGAGTCATCGCCCTCACTGAACCAGCGTGACAGCACCGACTGGTAGATGGGCAACCGCCGGGTGGGTACGTCGTCTTCGAGCGCCGACGAACCGACCTCGGGCGCGGGCGGCGGCGCCGGGGGCGGCTCCTCCGGCGGCACGAACTTCGGCTCGCGCTTGGGCAGCACCAGCGGCGCGAACTGCGTGTCCGCGGCCCGCGAGCTCGCCCCGTCACCGTTCGAGGGCGCGTTCGACGACGGCGCCAGCGGCGCCAGGTCCTCGGCGGTCGGCCAGGCGGGCGTCTCCGGCTTCGGCAGCTCCGGCGACAGGAACGGGCCGGCCGCGCGGCCGCCGCTGACCAGGTCGTCCAGGCTGATCGGCTGGTCGAGCGGCACCAGGCCGCCCTGGTTCGCCACGGGTTCGGGCATGGAGGGAGCAGGTGGCGGCACCGGGGTCGGGTTCGACGGCGGTGTCTGCGCGAACGACTGCGTCTGGTCGAAGTCCGAGCGCGCGGCCGGGATCGGCGGGATGCTCGGCATCGACATCGACGTCTCGGACCGGTTCGCCGGCGGCGGCGTCTGCCGCTGCATGCCCGGGCGGAGCTGGGTCAGCAGCTCGGCCGGGACGACGACCCGGGCGATCACGCCACCCTCGATGTCCTCGTTCTCACGCAGCCGGACCTCGATGCCGTGACGCTTGGCCAGCCGCGAAACCACGTACAGACCCATGCGCCGGGTCACCGACACGTCCAGGTCCGGCGGGTCGGCCAGGCGGGCGTTGACCTCGGCCAGCCGCTCCTCGCTCATGCCGACACCGTGGTCGGTGACCTGGATGGCCAGCGCCTTGCGGCGGGTCACCACGGCCCGCACGATGACCTTCGTCTCCGGCTCGGAGAAGTAGGTCGCGTTGTCCAGCAGCTCGGCGAGGACGTGCACGAGGTCGTGGATCGCCAGGCCCTGGACCGCGACGTCGGGCACGATGCCGACCTCGATCCGGGCGTACTGCTCGATCTCGGACACCGCGGCGCCGATGACGTCGGCGGCGGGCACCGGCTTGGGCACGGACTTCGCGAGGCCGGCGCCGGAGAGCACCAGCAGGGACTCACCGTTGCGCCGCAGCCGCGTCGCGAGGTGGTCGAGCTCGAACAGGCTGGCCAAGTGGTCCGGGTCCTGCTCGTCGGCCTCGAGCCGGTCGATGACACCGAGCTGGCGTTCCACCAGCCGCTGCGACCGCCGGGACAGGTTCACGAAGATGCCGTTGACGTTCTCGCGCAGGAGGGCCTGCTCGGCGGCCATCTTGACGGCCTGCTCGTGGACGATGTCGAACGACCGCGCGACCTCGCCGATCTCGTCGCGGGAGGTGACGGGCACCGGCTGGACGGCCTTCTTCGAGGCGCCGACCGGGTCCGGGTCGTCCAGGATCGCCTGCACGGTTTCCGGCAGCCGGGTGTAGGCGACGTCCAGCGCGCTCTTCCGCAGGATCCGCAGCGGGCGCAGCATCAGGCGGGCGACGACGAGCATCAGCGCGACCGCGAGGGCCAGCGCGGCGAGCACCACGGCACCGCCGACCCACGCGGAGTTGACCGCCGCCGTGGCGAGGTCGTCGGCGCGGGTCTTCAGCTGGGCCAGCAGGTTCGATTCGACCGCGTGCAGCTTGTCGGCCGAGACGGTGCTGTCCTTGCCGAGCGCCGTCGTGTCGATGTTCGGCGGGTCACCCAGCTGGGCGAAGGAGAACGCCGAGGTCAGGATCCGGCGGCGGTCGTCGACCTCCGGGCCGGAGTAGGTGTCGTTGTAGAGCTGGCGCTGGTCGTCGTCGGCGTTCGCGAGGAAGGCCGCGACGGAGGCGTCCGCGCTGGACGCCGACGCGCGCGTCTGGTCGAGCAGGTCGCCCGGGAAGTTGCCGCGGAACGCGGCGATCTGCAGCTCGGCATCGGAGCGGGTGGTGAACTCCTTGGCCTCGCTGATCGCCTGCGTGCTCGTGCCGAGGCGCAGCACGTCCCGGTCGGTGACCGCGGTGGTCACCTCGCGGCCGAGCTCGATGAGCGAGTCGATGATGCCCGAGTAGGCGGTGAGCACCGTGACGTCGGGCAGGCTGTTCTGGGTGTTGAACGCCGCGCGCAGCGGGCGCAGGGCGTCGAGGCGCTGGAGACCGCGGGTGTAGCGGTCCTTGGTCGCCTGGTCGTCGTAGTCGAGGGTGTTCGCCGCGCCGCGCAGGTCGGCGACCTCGCGGTCGACCTTGGCGATCTGGGCGTCGAGCCCGGTCTGCAGCAGCGAGTTGCCCGACGAGATCCGGGCGACGGCCAGCGAGCGCTCGTTCTGCAGCTCGTGCACCACCGTGGTCACCTTGACGGCGAACGCCACCTGGTCGGCGGTGCGCTGGAACTCGGCCGCCTCGCGGGCGTCGTCGATCACGCGCACCGCGCCCAGCGCGAGCGCCGTCAGCGTCGGGATGATCAGGACCGCGGCCAGCTTGGACCGCAGCCGCCAGTCGCGCATGCCGGAGAACAGCCCGGCCTTCCGGCCCGGATCCGCTCCGGGCGACTGCGCGGGGGCCCCTCCCACCCCCGCGGCGTCTTCGTTCGGCACCGCCGCTCCACCATCATCGTTCGTGCTCGGGAAACCCTGGTCGGTCCAGCGCCCGCCAGGGCGCATCGCGTTCTCCTCAGCCACTCGTCTGCACGCTCCCGGCGTTCCGGCGCTCCGGCCCATCGGAAGGAGCCCAGCGCAAGACGCTACCCGTACGGGTGAAAAGATCGTCTTCGACGGGGGTTCCTGAACCCCGTCCGGCCGGACGGAATCGGTTCAGCTCGAGCATCACGGTCGGGTCCCTGCGCTGGTCCTGCATCGGTCAGTTGGTTCGGCCTAACCCACCGGCACGGCGGCTGCGCCCGGCCAGGCAGTGGTCTGTGCGGGGAAGATTCTCTCAGGAAAAGCACAGTATGTGCTGGTACACCGAAGTGTGCTGGAACACCGAAGTGGATCGTCTTGATCGGCCATCCAGGCACTCTCTCTCACTACATCGGAGGTTGATACCTCCCCGCAGGTGCAGAGGGTAGCGAACGGCAGGGGAAGATGTAACCCTCCCGACAGGACCCGCTCAATCTTGCACAGCGTTCGCTCAGCTGACGCACAGCTTGCCATCGCTCTTTCGAGAACCCCACCCTACGCTGGGTGAACGGCTACGGCGAGTGGAGCAGTGGGTCTAGACCAGAGGCCGAAAGAGTGACATGTACCACTCGGTCCGGTAGTGATTCCACCCATTGTGAGCAAGCTGTCACGTTCTCTACAGTGGCCCGGGTGACTTCCGAGAATGAGTCACGCACTTCCATCGGAATCGGTTCCCGAACCGTCACTTTCTTCAAGGAGCAGGCCTTGCTTGGAAACGCCATGAGCAGTGGCCGGGTTCGCACTCGCCGCGCCGCGCTCGGGCTCGCCCTCACCGTCGCAGCCGCCACGGCCCTCACCGGCTGCAGTGCGCTCGGCTCGGACGACTCGAACGCCTCGTCGAACGGGGGCGGCCTGGAGAAGTCGAAGATCAAGGTCTCGATCATGCCGACCACGGACCTGGCCCCGTTCTGGCTGGCCCAGGACGGCGGTTACTTCAAGGCCGAGGGTCTCGAGGTCGAGCAGGTCATCGCCAAGAGCGGCCAGGAGTCGATGACGAAGGCCATCTCCGGCGAGGTCGACATCGCCCTCTCGACGTACACGCCGTTCTTCGTCGCCAAGAGCACCGGCGCCGCGGACGTCCAGCTGGTCGCCGACGGCACGTCGGTCAACGCGAAGAGCAACGCGATCGTCACGGTGCCGAACTCGCCGGTGAAGACGGTCACCGACCTGGCGGGCAAGCGGATCGCGATCACGGCGAAGAACACCGCTTCGGACATCCTCACCAAGTCGGTCATGAAGGACCACGGCGTCGACTTCTCCAAGGTCAACTGGGTGCCGATCCCGCTCCCGAACATGGCGGCGGCGCTGCAGCAGGGCCAGGTGGACGCGGCCTACATGCCGGAGCCGCAGCTGTCCCAGGCGGCGAAGATCGCCGGCGCCACCCCGGTCATCGACATCAACACCGGCGCCACCCAGGACTTCCCGCTGACCGGCTACGGCTCGACGACGAAGTGGGTGCAGGCCAACCCGAAGACCCTCGCGGCCTTCCAGCGCGCCATGAAGAAGGCCACCAGCGACGCGATCAACGACCGGTCGAAGGTCGAACCGCTGCTGGTGAAGTACGCGAAGATCGACGAAGACACGGCCAAGCTGCTGACCCTGCCCGGTTACGGCTCCACCCTGGACGCCCGGCGCCTGCAGCGCGTCCCGGACCTGCTGCTCCAGATGGGTGTCATCACCAGCAAGGTCGACGCCGCGCCGATGATCGCCCCGCAGGTGACCAGCTGAGAACCTTATTCAGCCGTCGGCCGGCGCGAGAGTCGCCGCAGGTTCGCGGCCGGCGGTCCGTGGCGCCGGCCTAACCAGAATAAGGTTCTTGACGTGTCAAAACTGCTCCGTGGTCTGGTCGGCCTGATCGGCTTCCTCCTGTTCTGGGAGGTCGCCGTCCAGGTCGGCCTGGTCAGCAAGACCTACATCCCGCCGCCCAGCGTCGTCCTCGTCACCATGGGGGAACTGCTGGGCGACGCCGAGTTCCTCCGCGGCATCGTCGCGACGATGCTGGCCTGGCTGATCGCGCTCGCCATCGCCATCGGCATCGCGGTGCCGGCCGGCCTGCTGCTGGGCAGCATCCCGGCGCTGCGCACCGCGACCGCCGCGATCGTCGAGTTCCTCCGCCCGATCCCGGTCGCCGCGCTCATCCCGCTCGTGCTGCTGGTGATCGGCTCCGGTCCCGAGGCGAAGATCACCCTCGGGGTCTACGCCTCGCTCTGGCCGATCATGTTCAACACGATCTACGGCATGAGCGAGATCGATCCGGTGCTCATGGAAACCGCGCGGGCGTGCGGGACCAACCGGTTCCGCATCCTGAGGTCGGTGGCGCTGCCGCAGACCGCGCCGTTCGTCTTCACCGGCGTCCGGCTGTCCGCGACGATCGCGCTGATCGCCGTCGTCAGCACCGAGTTCCTGGCCGGCTCGGAAGTCGGTCTCGGCAGTTACATCATGCTCGTCAGCACCGGCTCGACCCGGTTCGACCTGGTCTTCGCGAGTACCGTGGTCGCGGGAGCACTGGGGTACCTGATCAACGAAGGGCTCGAACAGCTGGGCAAGCGGCTGTTCCGGTGGAGCACGGTGGACCGGGAGGCGATCGCGTGACGGCGGCGACCCTTTCGGGCCGGGTGGGCAGGCGCGCGGCGCGCGGTGCCGCCTCGGTCCTGCGCAACTGGCTGCTGTTCGCGATCCTCGTCGTCGTGTGGGAGTTCGCCGCCCGGGCCGGCGGCAGCAAGTTCTTCCCGCCGCCGACGGAGATCGCGGTCACCGCCGGGAAGCTGTGGTTCACCGGGCCCGCGGCACACCTGTTCCTCACCGACGCGGTGTTCGACAACGTGTTCCCCAGCCTCGGCCGGATGCTCGGCGGCTGGGCGCTCGCGGCGGTCGTCGGCATCCTGCTCGGCGTGCTGATCGGCCGGTCCGAGCGGGCGATGGACTACGTCGGCCCGCTGTTCGCGTTCTTCCGCTCGATCCCGCCGCCCACGCTGATCCCGGTGTTCGCGGTGCTGTTCGGGCTGAGCTCGGGCATGCAGATCGGGTCGATCATCTTCGGCGCGGTGTGGCCGGTGCTGCTCAACGCGGTCGATGGGGTCCGCTCCGTCGACCAGGTGAAGGTCGAGACGGCGAGGTCGTTCCGCACGCCGAAGCCGTACTGGCTCGGCATGGTCGTGCTGCCGGCGGCGGCGCCGAAGATCTTCGCGGGGCTGCGGGTGAGCCTGTCCATCTCGCTGCTGCTGATGGTGATTTCGGAGCTGGTCGGCGCCTACAACGGCATCGGCCGGTCGCTGATGAACGCCCAGCAGGACTTCGACTTCCCCACCATGTGGTCGTGGCTGGTGCTGCTCGGCATCCTCGGCTACGTCTTCAACACGATCTTCCTGGCCGCGGAACGGCGGGTGCTGGCCTGGCAGCCGACCCGTCTCGGCCGCGACTGACGCTTCGAAAGGCCTCTCCCATGTCCACCATGCTCGAAGTGTCCGGCCTCAGCCACACCTACGGCGCCGGCGCGAAGGCGCACACTGCGGTGAACAACCTTTCGTTCACCGTGGAAGCCGGTCAGCTGGCCAGCATCGTCGGTCCGTCGGGTTGCGGGAAGTCGACCCTGCTGCGCTGCATCGCCGGGCTGACCCCGCCGACCGGCGGCACGGTCAGCCTGCACGGCGACCGCGTCTCCGGCGTGCCGGACGACCTCGCCGTCGTGTTCCAGGACTACAGCCGTTCGCTGTTCCCGTGGCTGTCGGTGCAGAAGAACGTCGAGTTCCCGTTGCGGTGGCGGCCGATCTCGAAGGCCGAGCGGCGCGCGCGGGCGGCCGAGGCGCTGGAGCACGTCGGGCTGTCCGGCGTCGGCGGCAAGTACCCGTGGCAGCTCTCCGGCGGCATGCAGCAGCGGGTGTCGATCGCCCGCGCGCTGGCCAGCCGCCCGGCGCTGCTGCTGATGGACGAGCCGTTCGCGTCGGTCGACGCCCAGACGCGCTTCGAGCTCGAGGACCTGACCCGGCGCGTGCAGCGCGAGCAGGGCAGCACGGTCCTGGTCGTCACCCACGACATCGACGAGAGCGTCTACCTGTCCGACCGGGTGCTGGTGCTGTCGAAGTCGCCGGCGTCGATCGTGGCGGACCTGCCGGTGCGGCTGCCCGCGGCCCGTGACCAGATCACCACCCGTGAGTCGGCGGAGTTCGTCACGCTGCGCGGCGAAGTCGCCCGGCTGCTGCACGGTGGTACCCCGGCGGACGCTGCCGCCGCGGCTTCCGATGCGGCAGAGTGGGAACTGGCCGAGCAGGCCAAGAACGTGACGGAGTCCAAGACCGGGAGCTGACACACCGCGGGGGGACCCATGGGGACGGCCAGGGCGGTACTCACTGGATTACTGGCTCTGCTCCTGACTCTCCTGCTGGCCGGGTGCGGTGCGTTGGGCGGCTCGTCGGCGCCCTCGGTGGCGAAACTGCGGGTGTCGATGATGTCGACCATCGACACCGCGCCGTTCTGGCTGGCCAAGGACGGCGGCTACTTCGAGCGGGAAGGCCTCGACGTCTCGACGACGGACGCGGCGACCGGGCAGGCGTCCCTGACGAAGCTGCTGAGCGGCGAAGCCGACATCGCGTACTCGAGCTACACGCCGTTCTTCGTGGCGCGGGCAAAGGGAACCGCCGACATCCGGCTGGTCGCCGACGCGTCATCGGCCGGACCCGGCTCCACCGGCGTGGTGGCGCTGCCCGCGTCCGGGATCCGGTCGCCGGCCGACCTCGCGGGCAAGCGGATCGGCATCTCGGCACCCAATACGATCGCCGACACGCTGACGAAGTCGGTGCTCGCGGACAACCACGTCGACGCCTCGGGCATCAAGTGGATCCCGCTGCCCCTGCCGAACACCGCGTCGGCGCTGAAGAACGGCGACATCGACGCGGGTTTCCTGACCGAGCCGTTCATCACCGACGCCCGGCGCACGGCCGGGGCCACCCTGGTCGCCGACACCGGCACGGGGTCCACAGTGGACTTCCCGACCGCGGGCTACGGCGCGCTGGGCGCGTTCACCTCGGCCGCACCGGCCACGGTGGCGGCGTTCCAGCGCGCGATGGCGGCGGCGACCCGGGACGCGGTGGCGGACCGCAAGAAGATCGAGCCGCTGATGGTGAAGTACGCGAAGGTCGACCCCGCCACCGCGGCGACGACCGGGTTGCTGACGTTGAAGTCCACTGTGGACGTCCGGCAGCTGCAGCGGGTGCCGGACCTGCTGCTGAAGACGGGCGTCCTGACCACCCCGGTGGACGTCGCGGCGATGGTGGTGCGCTAGTTCCGCGTCCCGGAGTGCGTTCATCCGAGGTTGAGCCGGTCCAGGTGGTAATCCACCGTCCGCCGCACCTCCGCGGTGGTGCGGCGACCGTGGAGGAGGTCCAGACCGAGGCCGGTGACGCCCGCGACGAGCAGGTCCGCCTCGTGCGCCGCGTTCAGCGGCGCCCCGGCCGCGGCGATGAGGGCCGCCACCAGGTCCTCCAGCGGGTGGGAGTCGCTGAGGAAGACCTCGGCGAGCGCGCGATCGGTGAGGCTGCGGGCGTAGTAAGCGGTGAAGACGCGTAGCGCGGAGCGGCGCTCGTCGTCCAGTGGCAGCAGTTCTTCCAGGGTGGCGCGGAGCAGGACTTTCGGGTCGGACACGTCCGGCAGCGCCTGGATCCGGGTGGTCGCCCGGCGCTCGTTGTCCCGGTGCAGCATTCGCAACGCGGTGACCAGCAACTTGTGCTTGCTGCCGAAGTAGTACTGGACCACCCGCGTGGAGACGCCGGCCGTGGCGGCGATCTCTCGGATGCTCGCGTTCTCCAGGCCGCGTTCGGCGGCGATGCGCCACACCGCTTCCACGACCTGGCGACGCCGGGTGAGTGGTTCCTCGGCGGAGGGTCCCTCCGGCGGCAGTGGTGGGTTCTTCCGCCGGCGGTACGCCTTGGCCTGGCAGGCCCGCGAGCAGTAGACCGGGCGACGGCCGCGGCCGGCGGAACGCAGCGGGTCCCGGCAGACCCGGCACCTCTTTTCGTCACGCACGTGGTCAGGTTATCAGAGCAAATTGTGTGATGAATGAGCAAATAAGCCTGTAAACGGCACAGTTCCACCGCGTTGTCCTTGATACGTTCGTATCCTCACGAGGAAAGGATGAACGGTGGACGAGGTGTGGTATCGGGTTGGCATGGTCGTCGCGTTCTTTTTGGGTGTCTGGGAAGGACCGATCGCGATCATCTTCCGGGCGTTCACCCACAAGGGGCCGAGCCCGCTGGTCGCGGCCAACTACCTCCCCAGCCCGTGGTGCTACGCGGTCGCCGGGGTGGCGGCGATCGCGGCGTTCGGCGCGATCGCGCTCCTCGAAACCCGGCGGAAGCAAGCGGAGGCACGCCAAGCCGGCCAAGAGGCCGAGGCCGGATAGGGCGCTAGTACAGCGACTTGGACGACGACGCCACCCGCACGTGGACCAGCGTCGGGCGCGGGTCGGCCAGCGCCGCCTGGAGGCCGCGTACCAGCTCCGCCGGCTCGGTGATCGTCACGCCCTGGCAGCCCATGCTCTCCGCCAGTGCCGCGAAGCCGATGCCGCCCAGCTCGGTTCCCGGCAGCTTCGCGCCGCCGATCGCGTCGCCCAGGATCCTGACCGCCGCGTACTCGGAGTTGTCGAGGATCACGAACGTCACCGGCAGCTCTTCGCGGGCCGCCGTCCAGAGGGCCTGGATGCCGTACATGCTCGAACCGTCGCCGATCACGCCGACGACCGTGCGGTCCGGGCGGCCCAGCGCCGCGCCGACCACGCCGGGGACGGCGTAGCCGAGCGTGCCGCTGGCCATGGTCAGGAAGCCGGTGTCGGTGGCCTTGATCGGCAGGTGGTCGTGCAGGATCCCGCGGTGGCTGGGCGCCTCCTCGACGACCAAGGCGTTGTCCGGCAACAGGTCCGCGAGCGTCGAGTAGACGAGTTCGGCGGTCATCGTGTCACTGCCCGGCTTCTCGGGACGCTGCCGCGGGGCCGGCGCGGGCCGAGTGCTGCGCTCGACGACGTTGAGCAGCGCCCGGATGCCCAGCTTCGGCGTGGCGCGGATGCCGGTGCCCTCGAAGGCCCGCGCGAGGACCTGCTCGTCGTCGCTGACGATGAACAGCGGCGGCAGCGGAGTTTCCCCGCGCCCGCGGTCGACGTGGTAGGTGAAGGCGGGCGCGCCGAGGACGACGACGAGGTCGTACGGCGCGAGCGCGTCGGCGACGGCACCGCGTTCGGGGTCGAGGAACCCTTGGAACAGCGGGTGGTCCTCGGGGAACGAGCAGCGGTAGGACATCGGGGCGACCCACACGGCGGCGTTGAGCCGCTCGGCGAGCGCGACGGTCTCGACGACGGCCCCGTCCTGGTCGACGGCTCCCCCGACGACGATCGCCGGCCGCTCGGCGGCCGCCAGTGCCGCGTTGAGCTCGTCGACGGCCTCGGGGTCGGGCCCGAAGCCGCGGATCCGCGGCCGGGAGATGACATGCCGTTCGGTGGCGGCGGACCAGTCGTCGGCGGGGACCGAGACGAAGACGGGACCGGACGGCGCCTGGGTCGCGACGTGGTAGGCCCGGGCGAGCGCGGCCGGGACGTCCTCGGCGCAGGCGGGCTCGATCGACCACTTCACGTACGGCTTCGGGAACTCGGGCGCCTCCAGGGCCCCGAGGAAGGGTTCGTGCGGCAGGAGCGACCGGGTCTGCTGCCCGGCGACGACGATCAGCGGCGTCCGGTTGCGGTAGGCGCTGAAGAGGCTGCCGAGCCCGTGTCCGACCCCGCCCGCGGAGTGCAGGTTGACGAGAACGGCTTGCCGGGTGGCCTGGGCGTAGGCGTCGGCCATCGCCACGACGGCGGATTCCTGCAGGCCCAGGACGTAGTCGAAGTCGTCGGGCCAGTCGGTGAGGAACGGCACCTCGGTGGTGCCGGGGTTGCCGAACACCGTGGTGAGGCCGAGTTCGCGGAGGAGTTCGCGGGTGGCGTCCAGCACCGTGCGCTTGATCATGCGCCCAGGTTAACGCTTAGTCTTGCGAAGCAAACCCCCCAAGCGGCGCAGTGACGCCCCGGTGGGGCAGTCACTGCGCCGCCTTCACGCACTCAGCCGATCAGGCCGGACAGCCCGCTCGCCTTGAACGAACCCCAGCCCGTCACCTGGTCGTACCCGGTCCCGGCGCTGAACCCCGTCGTCCCGTTGAGGGTGTTGTTGCCCGTCGTCACGTCGTGGAAGCCCGTGCCGTACGAGGACCCGTTGCCGATCGAGTAGAACTTCGGGTTCAGGTTGCCCAGCGCGCCGCCGTGCACCTGGTTCTGCAGGGCCGCGAAGGCCGCCCACAGCGGCGTCGCGCCCGACGTGCCGCCGACCGTTCCCCACGAGCCCGCGCTGTAGATGTAGTAGCCCGACGTCGGCGAGGCGTCCGCCGCCACGTCCGGCACCTTGCGGTACGTCGTGCTCTGCGACGACTGCCAGGACGGTGCCGTGAACACCGTCGAGATGCCGCCACCGGTCGAGCCGCCGCTGTTGCCGTCGTTCCAGGTCACTTCGCTGCTGTAGCCGTTGGTCGACGTCACGCTCAGCTTCGTGCCGCCGACGCCCGACACGTTCGGGCTCGACGCCGGGAAGTCGACGCCCTTGGCCGTCGAACCGGTCTGGCGGTAGCAGTCGGTCGTGCCGTCGTCGCCCGCGGCGGCGAAGTAGGAGATGCCCTCCGCCGTGCCGGTCGCGATCGCGCTGCTGACGCTCTTCGCCGCGCTCGAACCCTCGGCCGCTTCGCAAGCGCCCCAGGAGATCGAGACGACGTCGACCGTCGCGTCCGAGGCGATCTTCTGGTACATCGCCAGTTCGCCCGCGCTCGAGTTCGGCGCTTCGTAGACGTAGTCGTTGGCCGCCGCGGCCAGCGCGTGCACGACCTCGATGTCGAGCTCGACCTCGACCTGGCCCTCACCCGGCGACGAGTCGTAGTTCGCGCCGTTGACCGGCACCGTCGTCACCGAGCCCGCGGAGAGGCCGTACGTGCTGTCGTACTTGGTGATGTTGGACTTCTGGTAGCCGTCGAACTCGACGAAGCCGACGTTCACGCCGCTGCCCGTCGCCGAAAGGCCGCTGGTGCCGTAGGCGGTCTTGAGCACCGGTGGCGTGACGGCCTTGACGACCCTCGGCTGCGCGAGCGGCTTCGCCGAATGCGTCCGCACCGCGTGGTCGTCGAGGCCGACGACGCCGCTCACGACGTCCGAGAGGCTCGCGGGTACGGCCGGCTCGGCGTCGTTGGCGAAGAAGTCCCGCCCGGAAGCCCGGTCGTGGTAGGTCCCGATCCCGGTCCGGAACGCCGACTCCAGCTGCGCCGCCGAACCGGTGAACGTGATGGCCTGCCGGTTCCCGGAAACCTCGATCCCGGTCAGCCCCGCTTTCCCGAGAAATGAGACGGCCTTGTCGACGTCGGCCTGGGTCGGGCCGAACCTGGCATTGAACTGCGCCGGGGTCAGGAACCGGTGGTATTGCGGCGAAGCGGGATTCTGCACGTCGGCGAGGAACTTTTCGAGCGCCTGCTGGTTGTGCAGTTTCAGCGACAGCGCGGCGGTGATCGGCCGGTCGGCCGCGACGTCGCCGGTGCGGGCGCTGTTGACCAGCGGCGCGGCGTTGTCGGCCAGCGTGACCAGGGGTTCCGACGCCGCGGCGGCCGGGACGGCCACGGCGAGGCCGAGCAACGCAGGCAGCGGCACAGCGGCCGCGACGAGCTTGCGCAAGCGCATGGGGGATTTCCTCTCGGCGGTGGGGACCGGGCCTGCGCGGAATGCTCGCCGCAGGTTGCCAAGAAGCATAAGAACACGCGATCACACCGAGGAACCTACTTTTGTCTGGGCTTCGGCGGATCCCATTTTCATTTTGCGATTTGTTTACTCGCACCTGATCAAGCGGTTATTGTCCGGAATGCCCGGCCAGTTCGACGCGCTCGACGATCTCCCGGGCGCGCGCGTCGCGCCGGTGCCGCCGGGCCGCGGCCGACAGCGTCCGCAGCCGCTGCCGGGTCCGGGGCGAGCGCAGCACGCCGGCCAGCTCGATCGCCTCGCGCCCGGCTTCGGCGGCGACGTCGAGATCGCCGTCGAGCGCGTGCACGGTGGCCAGCCAGATCATCGTCAGCGACCGGCTGCGGGTCATTTCCGGCCCGTAGCCGGCGATCGCGTCGACGAGCGCCGGGATGCCCTCGCGGCCGTGCCGGACGTCGACGACCTGGGCCAGTTCCGCGTGCACCGTGCCGGTCATCGCCGCCAGGTCGGTGGCCCCGAAGAAGGCTGCCCACGGCGACGGTTCGGCCCCGGCGGCGTCGGCGAACTCCGTGCGGGCCCGGTCGAGGCACCCGAGCGCGGCGGCGACATCGGCCTTCCTGGCGTACGCCCATGCTTGATTGGCCGACAGGATCGCTTGTGCCAGCGGCGAACGCGCCCGCCGCGCCGCCTCACGGCCCCGCGCGAACTCCGTCAGCGCCGGTTCGACCGCGTCGTAGTGCAGCAGCAGCCGCCCGGCGCGGTACCGGATGTTGGCCTGGAGGTCGTGGTTTCCCGCTTCGACGGCCAGCGACAGCGCCTGCGCGAACGCTTCCAGCGCGGCGTCCGGGCGGTCGTCGTCGAAGCTCGTCCAGCCGGCGAGGTTGTAGAGGTCGGCGACGGCGGTGCAGAGCCGCGGCCGGACCTTCTCGCGCACCGTGCCGCCCAGCAGTTCCACGGCACGCGGCAACGCCTCCGCGACGGCGTCACCGCAGGCACCGCCGCCACAGCGGTAGTCCTGCGCCCGGAGCCGGGCCACGGTGTCCTCGAGCCGCCGCACGTCGGCGAGACCCACGTGCACGCCACTCCGATCCCGCTCGTCACTGCCGGTCATGGCAGCCCTCCGTCCGTAGAGAGCTGCCGATCGGGCAGCCCTGCTCACTCCCCGCCGGACCGGGCCGGAGCCCGCTCCTTCGAGGGACTGGCACCGGGCAGCACCCCGGTGGCGGTCAGCACCACACCCGTGGCGGTTTCCGCGATCTTGACGGCGGTCAGCACGCCGGTGAGGACGAGCGAGCCGCCGAGCCCCAGTTTCGCGAAATCGTCTTCGGAGGTTTCGGTTCCGCGTTGACGCGGTATCGCGCCGGTCACGATTCAGCCTTCCTGCTTGCCGCAGAGCCACTCTGGCGATATCCGCGGGGAATCAGCCTGCCCCAGGCGACGGAAATCCGCCTGATGGCCGACGTCCTGACTTCGTGCTGTCCACGCAACGAGTTCTCGAACTGAATACGCGCGCACACGGCGCCGCCTCCCGCACTGCAGATCGATACCTGAAGATCGCCCGGATCGCGAAATGCGGGACCACCGTAGCCAGCCGATCGCCACGAAATCAGCCACCAACCAGGTCAAAAGCCGTAATCGCCTGTGCAGCCGCACGCGCAACTCCGGCGTCGTCAGTGCACGCGGCAGATGCAATTTCACGTCCCGGCTCGCGAATGCCGCCGGCACGCGAAACATCGGCGGAAATCGTTCTATCCCGCCGATTTTTCGCGAAATTGCGGAGTTCGATCAGGATTTGACGAGGTCGACCCAGGCACGCACGGTCTCCGCGTCCACCGGCGCCTGCCAGCCGCCGGGCCGCACGGCGCTGCCGACGTGGAAACCGCGCACTCCACCCGCCCGCAGGAGGTGGACCTGCTGGGCGCGCAGGCCGCCACCGACGAGCAGCTCCGGTCCGCTTTCACGCTGCGCGAGCCGCTGCAGCACCGAAAGCCCACTCGCCACGCCGTTCGGGTGACCCGCGGCGAGCACGGTGTCGCAGCCGAGTGAACCCAGCTGGTCGTAGGCGCGCACCGGGTCGCGGGTGCGGTCGATGGCGCGGTGGAACGTCCAGGGCAGGTCGCCGATCTCCTTGATCAGCGCCTCGCAGGCGTCGAGGTCGATCTCGCTGTCGACGTTGAGGAAGCCGAAGACGAACTCCCGCGCGCCCGCGTCGACCAGCCGGGCGGTGTCCGCGCGCAGCCCTTCCAGGTCGCCGACGGCGAAGGAACCGTTGTCCCGCAGCATGACCCGGACCGGGAGGTCGGTCGCCGAGAGCACGTCACGCAGAGTTTCGACCGAGGGCGTCAGGCCGTCCTGCGCCATGTCCGCAACCAGTTCGAGGCGGTCGGCCCCGCCCGCCTGCGCGCCTTCGGCATCCGCCGCGTCCAGCGCGATCACTTCCAGCAGGGGCGTCTTCGAGCTCATGCCTCATCCGTTTCACTGGTTCCGGGTGTCGTCTCCCCTCGCGTGCCGCCCTCGCCGGAAGCCGCCTTGAAGGCTCGTCATCCGCTCGCGTACCGCTTCCGGGGAAAGAGAGAGTATCGGCCGCTGTTCCGGCACCGCTCCCGGGCTGGCCGCGGAATCCAGGGGCTGCAGGAACGGCCAGGTGTCCTCCGCGCCGTCCTCCTGCTCCAGTTCAGCCGGGGTAGGCCATTCGTACGCAGGCTCGATTGCGGCAGCCGGCGCAACGGGTGTCAGCCGCGGTTCGGTGTCTTCGTCATCCGCCACGGTGCCGCCAGTTTCACGGGAAAGTGGTACTTCCGGGAGGGCACTTTCCCGGGAAAGCGGCGGCGGGGGTGAGGCGAGCGCGTGCCGGGGCTGGGGGTCGGCCGGGCGCGGTGCCTCGGCGACCGGGCGCGGCTCCGCCGGCTTCCGCGGCTGTTCGGGCGCGGCGGAGGCGTCGAACCAGCGGGACAGGACGTCGCGGTAGGCGGGCATCCGCTCGGTCGGGGCGTCGAAGTCCAGGTGGGCCTCGTCGTCGGCGGTCGGCCACTCCGGCGCGTGGTCGCGGGCCACCACCGGCGCCCGGCGCGGCGGGCCGGCCTCGATCGACGGCGGTGTCAGCTCCTCCGGCTCCGGTTCGGGTTCCGGCTCCGGCGGCGTGAGCGGGGCGAGCGGCGCCAGCAGCTCCGGTTCCGGCGCGACCGGCGGCTCGGCCGGCGGGGGCGGCGCGGGCATCGGCGGCAGCTCGACGATCAGGGCCGCCGGCACCAGCACGGTCGCGACCAGCCCGGATTCCGCGCCCGCGCTCAGGCTGACGTCGATGTGGTGGCGCGTGGCCAGCGTCGCCACGACGAACAGGCCCATCCGGCGCGACACCTCGACGTCGACGTCCGGCGGGTGCGCGAGGCGGGCGTTGGTGCGGTCGATCTCCGCCTGCGGCATGCCGGCGCCGTGGTCGATGATCTCGATCTGCCAGTCGCCGTCGTGGGTTTCGGCGCTCGCCACGGTGACCATCTCTTCGCCGGAGTAGCGCGTCGCGTTCTCCAGCAGCTCCGAAATGACGTGCACGAGGTCGTTGACGGCCTCGCCGCGCACCGCGACCTGCGGGGCCGGGCCGAGCTCGATCCGCTGGTAGTGCTCGACCTCCGAGAGCGCGGCGCCGACGATCTCGTCGGCGGACACCGGGCCGGCGTCCTCCCGCGCCGAGTCGTTGCCCGACAGCACCAGCAGGTTCTCGCTGTTGCGCCGCATCCGCGTCGCGAGGTGGTCGAGCTCGAACAGCCCCGCGAGCGTGTCCGGGTCCTGCTCGTCGGCCTCCATCCGGTCGAGCACGGAAAGCTGCCGTTCGACGAGGTCCTGGCTGCGCTGCGAGAGGTTGACGAACATCGCGTTGACGTTCTCGCGCAGCATCGCCTGTTCGCCGGCGAGCCGGACGGCCTCGCCGTGCACCGCGTCGAACGCGCGCGCCACCTGGCCGAGCTCTTCGCGGGTGAACACCGGCACGGGCGCGACGGCGAGCCGTTTCCGCAGGTTCTCGGGCGCGGGCTCGGGGTCGGTGAGCAGGTTCTGCACGGCCGCGGGCAGCCGGTGCTCGGCCACTTCGAGGGCCGTCCGGCGCAGGATCCGCAAGGGGCGCAACAGGGACCGCGCGATGACCACCGACAGCACGCCCGCGACGAGCAGGACGCCGAGGACGGCGCCGCCGTCCCACAGCGCGGCCGTACGGGCTTGCGCCGCCAGGCTGTCGGTGCGTTCCTGCAACTGGACCAGCAGCGCCTGCTGCACCCGGTGGGCGAGGTTCACCGTGTGCGTGGCCGAGGTGTCCCACTGGTTCGGGTCGAGGCCGGAGAGGTTCTGGCCGTTTTCGGTGCGGGTGAGCGCGGATTCGACCATGTCGTTGCCGATGTCGACGACCAGGCCGATCACCGTGTCGTCGTACATCCGCTGCTGGTCGGGGGTGGCGAAGGTGCGGTAGTCGCTGCGCGCGGCGGCCAGCTCGGCCTCCGCGCCGAGCAGGGCGCGCGTGCGGTCGCGGTTCAGCGTGCCCGCCGCGAGGGCCTCGGCCATCACCGCCCGCTTGACCGACATCTGGTCCTTGATCCGGGCCAGCGCGTTGCCCGCCAGCCGCATCCGCGCGAGCTCCGGGTCGGCGACGTCGGCGGCGGCCGAGTCGCTGATGTCGAGCAGGCCGGAGATCAGCTCGCTGTAGGAGCGCAGGACGGCGTCGGCGGGGAACGCCGAGTGCTCGGCGGAGAACCGCAGGCCGCCGAGCACGCGCAGCCGGTCGTCGGTCTGCTGCAGGCTTTCCGCGGCCTTGGCGTCCAGCCGCGGCTTGCTGTCGGCGAGGGTCCGCTCGAACGTGCCGATGGCCTGGTCGACGCGGTTGCGCTGGGCGGTGAGGTCGGTCGTGTCGCCCTGCCGGTTCTGGGCGACGAACCGGACGGTGAGGTCGCGCTCGCGCTGCAGTTCGTGCAACGCTTCGGCGATCGTGCTGTCGACGCGGCCGCGCGTCGCGAACTCGGCGAGCTGCTGGGCGTCGCGCAGGTCCGAGCTGATCCGGAGGCCGACGAGCGCGATGACGGCCAGTGCCGGGATGAGGAGGACGGCGAACAGCTTCGTGCCCAGCCGCCAGTTCCGCAGGCGCCAGCGGCCGCCCGCCGGACGTGGGTCCGCCGCGTCGCCGCCCTTGCGGGGACGCTTGTCGCGACGGGTCACCTGGTTTCCTTTTCCGCCGCGGGCGGGAACCCGCGGATCGAACGACACTCGAACCTACTGAACGGTAGCCCGCCCCATGAAGATCCGAAAGCCGCGCCGGCACGATACGGCCCTGCCCGCGATCGTATGGGGCGCGGACCATACGATCCAGCACGAGAACCAGATTCTCGCGGTAGGTGAAGGTTCATGATGAGACGCGGACGGTTGATTCCGCTGGTAGCGGCGTTCCTGGCGACCGCGGGATGCGGCGTGTTCTCTTCCGGCGCCCCCGCGGCCCCGCCGCCGCTGGAGCGGACCACCCTGCGCGTCGGTGTGGGCAACCCCATCGACACGGCCCCGCTGCGGATCGCCGTCGCGGCCGGGAAGTTCGGCTCCGCCGGGCTGACCGTGCGGCTCGTCGAACTCGGCGCCGAAGACGGTCTCGCGAAGCTGGCCGCCGGCGACCTCGACGTCACCTTCGCCTCCGACATCGCGATGTTCCGCGCCGCGGCCGGCGGAGCGGCGTTGCAGCTGCAGGGCGAGGCCTACACCTCCGGCCCGAACACGATGGCCCTGGTCACGCTGCCCGACTCGGACTACACCGTGCCGACGGCGAAGCGGTCGCCCAAGATCGCGGTGAACATGCTCGACGACATCGGCGCGCTCGTCGCGCGTTCGGTGCTGGGCACCGCGGGCGTCGACGAGGCCAAGATCAAGTTCAGCGCGGTGCCGTTCGACCGGATGCCGCAGGCCCTGCAGGTGGGCAGCGCCGACGCCGCGCTCATGATCGAGCCGTACATCACCCGCGCCGAGAAGGACCTGGGCGCGCACATCCTGGCCGACGGCGCCCGCGGTTCGACGCTCGACTTCCCGCTCTCCGGCTACACGGCCGCCAAGCCGTTCGCGCAGGCCAACCCCCGGACCCTGGCGGCGTTCCGCACCGCGCTGGGCGCGGCCCAGCAGAGCGCGACGGACCCGGCGATCGTGCGCGACGCGCTGCCGAAGTTCTCCGACATCGACGCGACCACGGCCGCGCTGATCTCCCTCGGCTCGTACCCGGCGTCGCTCAACGGCATCCGGCTGCAGCGCGTCGCCGACCTCATGCACAACTCGGGGCTGCTGGCGAACCGCCTCGACGTCCAGGGCCTGCTCCCCGGCCAGCCCGGTTATTAGCTACCACCAAAACTAAACTTGGCCTACTTTTGCACTCAGTCTACTTGAGGAGTGCGCGATGACCGACGTCCTGATCGCCGGAGCCGGCCCCACGGGGCTGCTGCTGGCCGCGGAACTCGCCCTGGCCGGGGTGCGCGTGACCGTGCTCGAACGCCGGTCCGGGCCGGGCCTGCCGCGGCCGGTCGGGCTCCAGCCGCGGACCGCCGAGCTGCTGGAGCTGCGCGGCCTGAACCCGGCGGACCAGCAGGTCGACGGCCCGAGCGGGCACTTCGCCGGGCTGCCGGTCGCGCTCGACCACAGCGTCTGGCAGACCCGCCACCCCCGCGTGCTCAACCGGACGCAGGACGACGTCGAGGCCATGCTGGCCACGCACGCGCTGGCGCTCGGTGCGGTCATCGAGCGCGGCCACGAGGTGACCGCGGTCGACGTCGACGCGGACGGCGTGACGATCCACCGTTCTCCGGGGGTCCGGGTGGCGGAGCCCCCGGCTCGGGGCGAAGCCCCGAATGACACCGACGGGCTGCGGGCGCGCTGGCTGGTGGCTTGTGACGGGGCGCACAGCACGGTCCGGCGGCTGCTCGGGGTGCCGTTCCCCGGCCGCACCGAGACCTCCGTCGCCACGCTGGCGCACATCCGGCTCGCGGCCGCGTCCGCGCTGGTCCCGGCCCGCGCGGCGCACTTCAGCCAGGTCACCCGGCAGGTCGGCGGCTACTGGTCGATGCTCACCCCGCTCGGCGACGGCGGCCACCGGTTCGTCTTCGGCTCCACGACGCGGCAGCCGGGTCGCGACGCACCGGTGTCGGACACCGAAGTCACCGAAGCGCTGACGGCCCTGTACGGCGCCGAGACGCAACTGGGCGAGGTGTACGGCGCTTCGCGCTTCAACGACGCGACGCGGCAGCTGGAGCAGTACCGGCACGGCCGGGTGCTGTTCGCCGGCGACGCCGCGCACATCCACCCGCCGCTCGGCGGGCAGGGGCTCAACCTCGGCGTCCAGGACGCGATGAACCTCGGCTGGAAGCTGGCCGCGACGGTCCGCGGGACGGCGCCGTCCGGG
The DNA here is from genome assembly GCF_017308975.1 of Amycolatopsis sp. MtRt-6. Taxonomy (GTDB): domain Bacteria; phylum Actinomycetota; class Actinomycetes; order Mycobacteriales; family Pseudonocardiaceae; genus Amycolatopsis. The sequence continues at coordinate 261,676 of NZ_JADWPD010000003.1, forward strand.
CTGCTGGACACCTACCACGCCGAACGCCACCCAGCCGCCGAGCGCGTCCTGCGGCACACGGCGGCGCAGCGCGTGTTCACGGCCCCGGACCGCGGCGAGAACGTCGAGGCGCTGCGCGAGATCGTCATCGACCTCATGCGGCTGCCAGACGCCAACCGGTACTTCAGCGGGCTGCTGTCCGGCCTCGGCCTGGAGTACCCGGGCGCGCGGCGGGTCCCGGACCTCGACCTGACGACGGCGGCTGGGCGGACGCGGCTCTCGGCGCTGCTGCACGGCGGCCGCGGGGTGTTGCTCGACCTCGGCGACCACAGCACACCGGTGGGGTTCACCGGCCAAGTCGACCACGTGCGCGCGGCAACCGCCGACCCCGGGTACCGCGGCCGGCTGCTGCTCGTGCGGCCCGACGGGTACGCCGTCGACCCGGCCGAGCTGGGGCGCTGGTTCGGCTAGATGTTCTCGCCCGGCGGCGCCAGGCACACCACGCGGAAAGGCGGACCGTAGTACACCAGCACATCGTCGGCGTTTTCGCAGTCCCTGACGTCAGCAGATTTGGTCAGGACCTCGACGCGTTCCGTCGCCTTCGGGTCGGCGCAGCTCACCTTGGCGATCGTGGCCTCGTCGTCGACGTCGCGGAGGCAGTCGCCGGTGCTGACGTTCAGCGCGAGGCAGAGCGTCTGGCCGGAGCTGAGCCGGAACCGCACGTAGTCGCCGGAGGCGCACGCGATGGCGCCGCGGTAGGTGTTCTCGACCTGGTAGGTCGCGGTGGCCTCGCCGCAGCCGACGCGGTGGTAGGCGAGCTTGCCGCCTCCCTCGCGGGACAGGTACAGGCAGTCGCCGCTCGACGGCGGGCCGCTGCGGCTGATCCAGGAGATGCCCATCGCGCCCAGCGCGCCCAGGCCCAGCGCGGCGACGACGCACGCGACCAGCGTGATCCGCACCTTCGGGGTGAACCAGTGCGGGATCGGCTGCTGCCCCGGCACCGGCGGCAGCGGCGCGGGCTGCGGGTAGCCCGGCGACCGGAACGGGTTGTCGTCGAACGGCGGTGTGGTCAACGTGCCCTCCAGTGATCCCCTCGGCACCTCGGCCCACCGGCGGACCCGCGGAAGGAGCGGGCCGGAGCGAGGCACGTATAACAGTAGTTGTGACTGATGGCCCGCTGATCGTCCAGTCCGACAAGACCGTGCTCCTGGAGGTCGACAACCCCCAGGCCGATGACGCGCGCATCGCCATCGCGCCGTTCGCCGAGCTCGAACGGGCGCCGGAGCACGTGCACACCTACCGGATCACGCCGCTCGCGTTGTGGAACGCGCGCGCCGCGGGCCACGACGCCGAGCAGGTCGTCGACGCGCTGACGACGTACTCGCGCTTCCCGGTGCCGCAGCCGCTGCTGATCGACGTCGTCGACGTCATGGGCCGGTTCGGGCGGCTGCAGATCGCCAACCACCCGGCGCACGGGCTCGTCATGTCGACCACCGACCGCGCGGTGCTGGCCGAGGTCGTCCGGAACAAGAAGATCAGCCCGATGCTGGGTGCCCGGATCGACGACGACACCGTCGCCGTGCACCCGTCCGAGCGCGGGCGGCTGAAGCAGGCGCTGCTGAAGGTCGGCTGGCCGGCCGAGGACCTGGCCGGGTACGTCGACGGCGAGGCCCACCCGATCGCGCTGGAGGAGGACGACTGGCAGCTGCGCGACTACCAGCGCCAGGCGGCGGAGGCGTTCTGGGCGGGCGGTTCCGGCGTCGTCGTGCTGCCGTGCGGCGCGGGCAAGACGATGGTCGGCGCGGCGGCGATGGCTCGCGCGGCGGCCACGACGTTGATCTTGGTGACGAACACGGTGGCCGGGCGGCAGTGGAAGCGCGAGCTGATCGCGCGGACGTCGCTGACCGAGGAGGAGATCGGCGAGTACTCCGGGGAGAAGAAGGAGATCCGGCCGGTCACCATCGCCACCTACCAGGTGATCACCCGCAAGACCAAGGGCGAGTACAAGCACCTGGAGCTGTTCGACTCGCGCGACTGGGGCCTGGTCGTCTACGACGAGGTCCACCTGCTGCCGGCCCCGGTGTTCCGGATGACGGCCGACCTGCAGTCGCGGCGCCGGCTCGGCCTGACCGCGACGCTGGTGCGCGAGGACGGCCGCGAGGGCGACGTGTTCTCGCTGATCGGGCCGAAGCGCTACGACGTGCCGTGGCGCGACATCGAGGCACAGGGCTGGATCGCCCCGGCGGAGTGCACCGAGGTCCGCGTGACACTGACCGACGCCGAGCGGCTCGAGTACGCCACGGCCGAGGCCGACGAGCGGTACAAGCTGGCGGCGACGGCGCTGACGAAGACCCCGGTGATCAAGTCGATCGTGGCCAAACACGCCGGCGAGCCGACGCTGGTGATCGGCGCCTACCTCGACCAGCTGGAGATGCTCGGCGACGAGCTGGACGCCCCGGTGATCCAGGGCGCGACGCGCAACAAGGAGCGCGAGGAGCTGTTCGACAAGTTCCGCCGCGGCGAGATCCGCACGCTGGTGGTGTCGAAGGTCGCGAACTTCTCGATCGACCTGCCCGAGGCGTCGGTGGCGATCCAGATCTCGGGCACGTTCGGCTCCCGCCAGGAGGAGGCCCAGCGACTGGGCAGGTTGCTGCGCCCGAAGGGCGACGGCCGCCAAGCGCACTTCTATTCGATCGTCTCGCGAGACACGGTCGACACGGAGTACGCGGCCCATCGGCAGCGGTTCCTCGCGGAACAGGGCTACGCGTACCACATCGTGGACGCCGACGACCTGCTCCGGCCGCTCTGAGCGAGCTTCCCGACGCCGTAGTTCCCGATGAGCGGCCAGGGGCAACGGCGTGAAGTCCTCCTGATCGGCCACGTTGGCCGCTGCCGCCCCAGCGGCCCATCGGCGGGTCATGAGCCGAGGAAGCGCAGGACGGCGAGCACCCGGCGGCTGTAGCCGGCCGCCTGGGGCAGGTCGAGCTTGTCGAAGATCGCGTTCGCGTGCTTCTCGACCGAGCTCTGCGAGATGTACAGCAACTGCGAAATGCTCGTGTTCGTGTGGCCCTGCGCCATCTTCTCCAGCACGTTCCGCTCGCGCTGCGTCAGCCGGTTCAGCGCGGTTTCGTGGGACGTGCGGGCCACCAGCCGCCGTACCACCTCCGGGTCGAAGGCCGCGCCGCCCTCGGCCACCCGCTGCAGCGCGTCGAGGAACTCGCCGACCTGGGCCACACGGTCCTTCAGCAGGTAGCCGACCCGGCTGCCGTCCCCGTCGATCAGCTGGGCGGCATACCGCTTCTCGACGTATTGCGAGAGGACGAGCACCCCGGTATCCGGCCACTTCTCCCGGATCTCGAGGGCGGCCCGCAGGCCTTCGTCGGTGTGGGTCGGCGGCATCCGCACGTCGGTGACGACGACGTCGGGCTTCTCCCGCGCGGTGGCCTCGACGAGCCTTTTCCCGTCGCCGACCGCGGCGACGACGTCATGGCCTTCCTCGGCCAGCAGCCGCACGAGGCCTTCGCGCAGCAGCGTCGAATCCTCGGCCAAGATCACCCGCACGGCAGCGCCGCCCGCACGACCGTCGGACCACCGTCCGGACTGTCCACAGTGAACTCTCCGTCCGCCGCCGCCACGCGCCGCCTCAGGCCGCCGAGCCCACCGGCAACGCCGATCTCGGCGCCACCCGAGCCGTCATCGGTGATCTCCACGACGTACTTCCCGCCGACGAGGCGGACATCGATCGTGATGCGCGTGGCACCGGAGTGCTTGGCGGCGTTGGTGACGGATTCCGACGCCACGAAATAGATGACAGTCGCCAGCTCGAGAGACGGGCTGATGACAACCAAGTACCGCACCTCGACCGAGATCGTCGCCCGTTCGGCGAGGGATTCGAGAGCGGCGTCGAGACCGTCGTCGAGCGCGATCGGGTACACGAGCCAGGAAACCTCGCGCAGTTCGCGCAGAGCCGTCTGTGCTTCCTCGTGCGCCTGCCGGACCAGGTCGGCGTCCCCCGTGCGCCGGGCCCGGCCGAGCAGCAGTCCCAGTGCGACCAGCCGTTGCTGCACGCCGTCGTGCAGGGCGCGCTCGATGCGACGACGTTCGTCGTTCACCGCCTCGACGACTTCCGCACGGGTGTTGCGAAGGTGGGACATCCGGCGCTCGGCCAGTATCCGGTAGCTCGGGGTGAGGAACCGATCGGCCAGCGTCCGGTCCAGCGCGGCGACGCCGGACATGCCCTGGCCACAGAGGAACGTCGCGATCGTGGCGAGCACGGCGATCAGGAGCCAGCCGAGAACGGTTCCCTCACCTTCGCCGCCGGGAGCGCGCCCGGCGAACAGTTGCTTGGCGTAGACAGCCGCTGTCGCCACACCGGCACCGAGACACACCCAGACGCCCAGCCCGAGCAAGCCGGCGACCGAGCGCAGGGACAGGTACTGGAATGCCCGGACGCCGTCGTAGTCGTTGCCGTTGACCTGGCCCTGGAACTGCCACAGCCGGGCCCGTTCGAGCTCGGCGAGGCGGCGGGCACCGCGCAGCACGGCTCGGCGCGTCGCGGGAACGACGAGCAGGGGTGCGCTCAAGAGGACGTACCCGGCCTCGACGAGCCCGGTGAGCCCGCCGATCCCGACGCCCGCCGAGATGCGCGCAGCTGAAGTGATCACGCGATCCAGGCTAGCCAGGCGGGAGCGGGTGGGTATTGCGGTTTTCCGTAATCTTCCGGGTGGTGTTCCGCAATGTGCCGGCCGGCCCTGATTCCTAGATTCGACGGCATGGACCTCCTGCTCACCACCACCGCCCCCGCCGAGCCGATGACCGGTCTGGCCGGCTGGGCCGTCGGGCTCATCGACACGCTCGGCGGTCCCGGCGCCGCGATCATCGTCGGCCTCGACAACCTGTTCCCGCCGATCCCGAGCGAGCTCGTGCTGCCGCTCGCCGGGTTTTCCGCCAGCCGGGGCGCGTTCACGCTCCTCGGCGCACTGTTCTGGACGACATTGGGTTCCCTGGCCGGCGCGGTGATCGTCTACTGGCTGGGTGCCTTGCTCGGCCGTGACCGCACCCGCGCGCTGGTGAGCCGCATCCCGCTGATGAAGATGTCGGACTTCGACCGCACGGAGGCCTGGTTCACCCGCCACGGCGGCAAGGCGGTGTTCCTCGGCCGGATGGTGCCGATCTTCCGCAGCCTGATCTCCCTCCCGGCGGGCGTGGAACGCATGGCCTTCGGCCGGTTCCTGGCCCTGACAACGGCCGGCAGCCTGCTGTGGAACACGGCCTTCGTCGTCGCGGGCTATCTGCTGGGCGAGAGCTGGTCAGTGGTCAACCGCTACGCATCGGTGTTCCAGTACGCGGTACTGGCCGCGGTGGCGGCGGCAATCGCCCTGTTCGTGACGGTCCGGCTGCGCACCCGCACAGCCAAGCACCAGCCCGCGAGCGAGCGATGAACTCACGTCGGACCCCCGCCACGGCAAGGGATACGGACTCCGGCACCGGCACCGGCGACCACAGTCACCCGCGCCGCACTCCCAGCACCAGCAACCAAACCGCGCACTCCGGCCGAGCCACGGCACAAGCGACGAACGCCACCTCTTCCCGAAATCCCACCACAGAAGCAAACTCACACCCGGTCAGGCCGCACGGCCCCCACGCAACTCCCGGCCACTCCACAGGCCCGGCCACACCCAACGGCAAAAGGGTGAGGGCCACGCTTCCTTGGCGTGACCCTCACCCCTGCACCCGGCGATCAGTAGCTCGTGAGCCGGAAGTCCCCGACGCCGCTGGTCTGCTCGACCCAGCTGCCGTACGGGCCACCGTCCTTGACCGTCAGGGTCCCGTCCGTGCGCAGGGCGCCCACCCGGCCCGTCGGGGCGTCGACCTCGATCTTCGCCGCGTTCGAAAGCTGGTTGATCCAGCCCGCGTACAGGTTGCCCTGCTTGACCGACGCCAGGCCGTTGGTGAACACGACACCCAGGTAGTCGCCGGAGAGGTCGACCTGCTGCACGCCCGACGTCTGCTCGACCCAGCTCCCGTACAGGCCGCCCTCCTTGACCGTCAGCGAGCCGTCCGTGCGCACCACCGCGATGCGGCCGGTGCTCGCGTCCAGTTCGACGTCGGCCGCGCCGGGCAGCTCGTTCACCCAGCCCGCGTACAGGTTGCCCTGCTTGGCGTACACCATCCCGCTGTTGTCGACGACGGCGATGTAGTCGCCCGAGAGCTCGACTTCCTTGGCATTGTTGGTCTCCTCGACCCAGCCGCCCTGCAGGCCGCCTTCCTTGACCGCGACCGTGCCGTCGGTCCGCAGCACGGCGATGCGTCCGGTCGACGACTCCAGCGCGAAGTCCTTGACGTTGTTCGCCTGCAGGAACCACTCCTGGTACAGGTTGCCCTGCTTGACGTACAGGTCACCCGAGCCGGTGAGCACGCCGACCATGTCACCGTGCACTTCGGACTTCGCGATGCCGCCGCCGTGCACCGCCGTCCAGCCCGCGTACAGGTTGCCTTCCTTCACCTGCACCGAGCCGTTCTGGAACAGCACGCCCAGGCGCGGGGTCACCGGCTTCGCGGGCTCGGTCAGGCCGACCGGGCTCACGAACGCGGAGATTTGCTGCCCGGCGAGGTACTGGCCGACGCGGCCGGGCCCGGAGCCGTACTGGACGCTGGTGGTCGCGGGGCCGCCGCTGCCCCAGTTGCCGTTGATCGTGCGGATCGTGCCGTCGGCGTTGACCGTGTCCACCATCGCGACGTGGTCGGCGTACCCGTTGCCCTGGTAGTTGAAGACGACCGCGTCACCCACCTGCGGGACGTACCCGGGATCGGTGTGCAGCGTGCCCTTCTGCTGGCCGTACAGGTAGAAACTGCCCGCGGCGGCCGTCAGCCGGTCGGTGTTGAGGTTCCGGTTGCCCCACACCCATCTGACGAAGTCGGCGCACCACGCCCACTGCATCCGGCAGCTGTCCATGAACCCGACGCCGCCGAGGCTGTTCGTGCTGCAGGTCTGCTTGTACAGGTTCGCGGCGGCGAGGTCGCGGACGTCGGTCCGCGAGTCGGCGTGGGCGGGGACGGCGCCCAGCAGGGCGAGGACGGCGGTGGCGAGGACGGTCGCGGTGACCCGCTTGAGCGACATGACGTTCTCCTTGTGTGGCAACGAAGATCAGCGGGTGCAGTTGATGGCGCCGTCGGCGACGGGCAGCGAGCCGCCGTTGAAGTAGGCGAGCGCCTTCTTGTAGTCGGCGCAGCGGTTGAGCGACTCGGTCGGGTCGAGGGCGTAGGAGTAGCCGATCGCGCGGCCGACCGCGCCCATGTCGTAGTTGTCCGCCGCGGCGTTGATGTTGCGGGAGGTCCAGTACCAGCGGGCGATCTTGGCGCTCCAGTCGAGCGTGGCGGCGGCGTCCGGGTTGCCCAGGAAGTCGTACCCGAGTGCGTTCCCGGCGGACCGGTAGTTGAAGTCGCCGGTCAGCTGGATGAACCCGCGGCCGCGGTACAGCTCGGAGTTGCCCGCTTCGCCGGCGTTGTAGCGGAACCCGCTCTCGTGCTTGAGCGTGGCGAGCAGCGCGGCCTTGCGGCTCGGCGTGGTGATGCCCCCGGCCGCCATCTCGGCGTTGAGGCTCGGCAGCCCGGCCGCGACGGTGTCGGTGGCGTAGGTGGCGCCATACACGGCGGTGATGTCGGCCATCGAGACCTGGCTCCCGCCCGCGGTGGCGCCGGCGGCGGCGAGCCCCAGCTGCTGGACGCCGTTGGCCTGCTCGACCCACGTCCCGTAGAGGCCGCCGTCCTTGACGGTGACGCTGCCGTCGGTGCGCAGCACGCCGATGCGGTCACCGGCGATCTGCAGGTTGGCGGCGCCGGCGAGCTGGTTCACCCACGACGCGTAGAGGTTGCCCTCCTTGACCGTCGCGAGCCCGTTGTCGAGCACGACACCGATGCGGCTGCCCGAAAGCTCCAGCTGCTTGACGCCGGAAGTTTCCTCGACCCAGTTGGACCAGAGGTTCGACTCCTTGACCGCGACGGTCCCGTCGGTGCGCAGGACACCGATCCGGTCGGCGGAAAGCTCGAGGTCGGCGACCCCGCCCGTCTGGTCCACCCACGGCGAGTAGAGGTTGCCCTCCTTGACCGTCGCCAGGCCGTTTTCGAACACCACGCCGACGCGGTCCGGGGTCAGCTCCAGGTCCTTGACGCCGCTGGTCTGCTCGACCCAGTTCGCGCTCAGGGTGCCGTCCTTGACCGCGGCGGTGCCGTCGGTGCGCACCACGCCGATGCGGTTGCCTGCGAGCCGGAAGTCGCGGACGTTGCCCGCCTCTTCCACCCAGTCCGTCCACAGGTTGCCCTCTTTGACGAAGAGCTTCGAGTCCGTGGTCAGCACGCCGATCCGGTCACCGGCGATCTCGAACTTCGTCACCCCGCTCATCTCTTCGACCCAGGAGGCGTAGAGGTTGCCTTCCTTGACGAGCAGCTTGCCGCCGGCCAGCACGCCGACGCGGGCGGCACCCGGCGGGAGTTCCCCGGCCGACGCGGTCGTCTGCAGGTCACCGAAGGCGATACCCGCGACGAGCACCGCGGTGGCGGCGCGGCCCAGCGTCCTCTTGAGCGTGGACATGGTTGTTCCCTTCTTCACCGTGGGGAGATCCGCTGGTCCCGAGGGGGCGCTGTGCATCCGGTCCCCTGTGTCCTCCTCGGGACGGGAAGAAGCTTCTCCCGCCGGGATCAAAGAAACCTGAAAGCCGGTTTTGGGTCGCTGACCAGCGAAAACGTCCTGATCAACGCGGAACCGGAGGAGAGCTTTCAGCAGGCTTCGAGAGCCGGAGCACCGGCCGGGGCTCCCGCGCTTCCCGGCTGCCGTGCAGCCGGAAGATGCCCGCCGCTTCGGTCCACGCCGCTTCGGCGCCGGCGGTCTCGCCGAGGGCGTCGAGCGTCGTGGCGAGATCCCGCAGGGCGCGCGCTCGCCACACCGGGAGCATCAGCGCGTCCCACCACTGGACCGACCGCTCGAGGTGGGCCCGCGCGTCGAGCAATCGCCCCGCGGCGAGCTCCAGTTCCCCGAGGGTGCGCAGCATCAGTCCCTGCCCGAACCCGTCCTGCATCTCGTGGCAGGTGGCGAGGCACGTGCGCATCGCCTCGCGCACCTCGTCGCCGCGGCCCTGGCGGATGCGGACCTTGGCGAGCGCCTGCACGGCGTAGGCGGACATCAGCGGGTCGTCGGCCGCCCGCAGCAGGTCCACCGCCTCCTGGCTGCACCGGGCCGCCTCGGCGAGCCGTCCGGCGGCGCGGTGCACGAGGCTCACCGAACGCAGGGCGAGCGCGCGGCCGCTCCCGTCACCCATCGCCGTGTACCCCGCCACGGCCAGTTCGGCGGCGACCAGGGCCTCGTCGAGCTCGCCCTGTTCGGTGCGGACGCGGCCGAGTCCGTGCAGTGCCTGGATTTCCGCCTGCTTCTCGCCCAGTTCCCGCAGCTCGGGCAGGGCGAGGTCGAGCGAGTCCCGCGACTGGGCGAGCTGGCCGTACTCGCACTGCACGACGCTGAGGTCGAGCCGGCTCATGGCCTGCCCGCGCCGGTCACCGTCCAGCTCGTAGGCGGCGAGGGCTTGTTCGTGGTAGGCGATCGACTCGTCGAAGCGATCCTGCTCGTAACGCAGCCAGCCCAGCCCCGAGAGCAGCCGTGCCTCGCCGGTGCGGTCGCCGGTCCGGCGCGCGGCCGCGAGCGCGGCGTTGTGCGTGCGCCACCACTGGCCGAACAGGTTGCGCACGGCGAACACCGACGAGCACAGCGTCGCGGCCAGCCGGGTGGCGACGTCGGTGAGGTCGAGCCCGCTGACGCGCTCGACCACCCCGACCAGCCCGGTCTGCTCCGCGTCGAACCACGCCTCCGGGTCGGCCAGGATCTCGTCGAGCTGCGCGGGCGTCAGGTAGCGAGCCGGCGGGCTGCCCTCGGCGGGCGCCTGCGCCGCCCGGCGGCCGGCGAGCTCGACCAGCCCGAGCCAGCACTCGGCGGCCCGCTCGGCCGATGCCCTGATCTCGGCCGCGGTCTCCTCCGCCTCCCCGCGTTCCCGGGCGAAGGCACGCGTCAGATCGTGGATCTGGTACCGCAGCGCGCCACCCTGGTCGTCCACAGTGGACACGTCGAGCAGCTGGGCGTCGACGAGCCGCTCGACCACTTCCTCCGCTTCGTCGCCGTCGCAGCCGAGCAGGGGCGCCACCGCCCACGCCCCGAACGAGGAGACGTCGAGGAGGCCGAGCCGGCGCAACGCGATCCGTTCGCGGTCGGCCAGGCCGTCGTAGCTGAGCGCGAAGCTGCCGCGGACCTCGAGGTCCCCGAGGGTGAGCTCCTGCAGGATCCGGTGCTGCACGCGGAGGCGCTCGGTGAGCCTGCCGACCTGCCACTGCGGCCGGGCCGCGAGCCGCGCGCCGGCGATCCGCACGGCGAGCGGCAGGTTCCCGCACAGGCGCACCAGCTCGCGAGCGGCTTCGGGGTGCTCCGCGACCCGGTCGTCGCCGATGACCCGGCCCAGGAGGGCCAGCGCCTCGGCCTCGTCCAGCACCGGCAGGTGCAGGTGCGCCGCGCCGCCGAGCGCGCCGAGGCGTTCCCGGCTGGTCACCAGCGCCGCGCAGGTGTGGCCGCCGGGCAGCAGCGGGCGGACCTGGCGTTCGTCGGACGCGTCGTCGAGCACCACGAGGATGCGCCGGTCGGCGAGCAGCGTGCGGTAGAGCTGGGCCCGCTCCTCGAGGCGCGCGGGGAGGTCGGCCTCCGGCACGCCGAGGGCACGCAGGAAACCCGCCAGCACTTCGGCCGGATCGGCACGGACGGCCTGCACCCCGCGCAGCGAGGCGTAGAGCTGGCCGTCCGGGAACTGTGCCCGGACGCGGTGCGCGACGTGCGCGGCGACCGTGCTCTTGCCCGCACCGGGCTTGCCGTAGACCGCGCACAGCCGTGACCCGGTGGCCGCTCCGGCGGACAGCCACCTCGTCAGCTCCCCCACTTCGTGCGCGCGGCCGGTGAAGTCGGCGATGTCGAACGGGAGCTGGCTCGGCACGGGGACGCGCAGGTCGGCCCCGGGCTTGACCGCCGGCGTCCCGGGCTCGTCGCGCAGGACGCGTTCGTGGGCCGCGAGCAGCACCGGGCCGGGCTCCAGCCCGAGTTCGGCAAGCAGCGTCTTCCGGCCGTCCTGGTAGCAGGCGAGCGCGTCGGCCCGGCGACCGCTCTGGAGCAGGGCGAGCATCAGCTGGGCGCGCAGCCGTTCGCGCAGCGGGTGCCCGGCGACGGCCGAGGTCAGCTCCGGGACCAGCGACTCGCCGGCACCGGTATCCAGTTCGACGTCGACACGGTCTTCCAGCGCGGCAACGCGCAGTTCGTCCAGCCGCGCGCGTTCGTGTTCCGCCCACGTGCCCTGCGTGCCGCCGAGCGCGGTCCCCCGCCACACCGCGAGCGCCTGCCGGAGGTGGCTGACGGCCCGCTCGGCTTCCCCGGCCGCCTTCGCACGACGGCCGGCCGACACTTCCCGCACGAAGACGTGGAGGTCGACCTGGTCGAGGTCGACGGCCAATCGGTAGCCGCCACCGCTGCGCGCGATCACGTCGGGATCACCGCCGTCACCCAGCGCCCGCCGCAGGGTGGAGACGTAGGTGTAGACGGCGGCGCGCGCCTGCTCCGGCGGGTCTTCGCCCCAGATCGCGTCGATCAGCTGCTCCAGGGGGACCACGTGCCCCGCGTTCACGGCGAGCAGCGCGAGGAGGGTGCGCGGTTTCGGGCCCCCGAGACCGGCCGCGTTCCCCGCGACCACCACCTCGACCGGGCCGAGCACGTGGAACTCCATGTATCCCCCTCTGCCCCTCGACGGAGAGCCTGGCAACCGATCACCGGCGAAGCAAGATCCGCACAGGTGACCGGTCCGCCGGGAACGTCCCGTGTCGGCCGTGCCACCCCTTCGGCGCAGTGGCGTGTCTCAGCAACATCTTGTGTCACATGCTCACCACCACCGTTCTGACCTGCATGTTTGCGGATTCACTCGAACGGATGAGCGGCCGAAGCGCTGGAAATTGTCGGTCCCTCGAACTACTGTTCGAGATGCAGGAAGCGAACACAAGTTCGAGGGGACGCCCATGACGATCGCACCGCTCCGCCCCGGTACGCCCGCACCGCCGGTCCAGACCCTGCCACCGGGATCGTGGCACGGCCGGCTGTGGGTGTCCGACCTGCCGCTGACCCGGCCCGAGCGCTACCTCGGCTGCGTGGCCGAGTTCGAGCGGTCCGGACTCTGGCCGGTGCTGATCCCCCACGACCAGCGCTTCGCGGCAAACGGCGAGGACTGGATAGACGACCGAGGCAGGCTGGCCCCGGCAGGCCACCGAGTGCCGGCGGCCGACCCGGCGGGAGCCCTGTCCCGCTGGTGGGACGCATCATGCTGCGACGGCGCGTGCCTCCGTCCGTTCGGAGCCCGGTTCCCCGGCCTGGCCAAGCGCAGCCCGCGCAGGTCAGACCCATTGGCGGAGGCGGGCAACACAGGGTCGATCCTGGCGACGCGCGCACCACACAGGCTCGGCTTGGTCCAGACGGAGCGGCCGGCGGACATCCCGGCACTGCTGGGCTGGACGGGGATGATCAAGTACACGGACCAGGTGGCCGAGCTGTCCGCGGTGCTGCGCAGCTGGGAGGACAGGTTCGGAGCGACCTTGGTGGTGCTGGGCTTCGACGCGATCGAGCTGTCGGTGGCAGCGCCACCTCGGAACCAGGCAAGGGCACTGACGGTGGCGGCGGAGCACCGGGCGTTCAGTTTGCCGACGTTCGCGGGGCAGCCGGGGAATTTGAGGGAGTACGCGTCGGGGTTGGTGCAGTCGCGGCACTGGCGGTTTTCCTGGGCGTGAGAGAGGTCGGGCACAGGGCGGGCCGGAGGGCCAGGCCCGTGTTGGCCGGGCGGAGGGCAGGCCGGACGACCGGGCCCGTGTAGCCGGGCGAAGGGCAGGCCGGAGGGCCAGGCCCGTGTTGGCCGGTCGGAGGGCCCGGCCGCGGCCCGGGCGGCGGCCACAGGCCGGAGCCGGCAGGCCGGGGGGCTGCCGGCTCGGGGCCGCTGGCCGGGGCCGCCAAACCGGAGAGGCCGCCGACCAGGCCGGTGCGGCCGCCGCCGCGCGGCGGCGGCCGCGGGCCGGAGCCAGGCGGCCGGAGGCCGCCGGCCCGGCCACCCAAAGGAGCTGGGCGTCATCCCGTCGCCTGAGGCCGTCAAATTGATAGGCCTCGCACAGGCGACGGGATGCCCCCAGCGACCACCTCGAAAAGGTGAGCGAACAGCGACGAAGGCCGGCCATCCCAGAGCCTGCCCGTCCGGCGAGGACAAGTCTTCAGACCACGGCAGACACAGGCAGCAAGATGAGCAAGCGCCACAAAGGCCCAATAAGACGACCGTCCACGAACCTGGGCCACCTGTCCCAACGCCCAGCCCAACCGTCCCGGAGACCAACCGTTTGGCACCCCAAAAGACCGGGAACCTTCCGCAGCGGGAAGGCGGTGAGAGCAATCGCCGAGATCCGGATCGGGACCTCCGGGTGGCGCTATCCCCCCTGGCGCGGGGTCTTCTACCCACCCGGACTCGCCCAGCGACGAGAACTGGAATACCTCTCGCGGCGGATGAACGCCGTCGAAATCAACGGGTCCTTCTACTCCCTCCAACGTCCGGAACGCTACCGGGCCTGGTTCGACGAAACCCCCGCCGACTTCCTCTTCGCCGTCAAAGGGGGCCGCTTCATCACCCACATGAAGCAGCTCCGGGGCGTCGAGACCGCGCTCGCGAACTTCTACGCCTCCGGTGTCCTCGCCCTCGGCGCGAAACTCGGCCCCTTCCTCTGGCAGCTGCCACCGCGGCTCGCCTTCGACCCCGACCGGCTCGAGAACTTCTTCGCCCTCCTGCCCCGCACCACCACCGACGCCGCCCAGCTCGCGGCGAAGCACGATGACAAGGTCAAGACCCCGTACCTCGAGGCCGGCACCAAGCAACCCCTGCAGCACGCGCTCGAAGTCCGGCACCCCAGCTTCGCCGAACCCGCCGCCAAACGGCTTCTCGAAGCACACGGCATCGCCCTCGTCGTCGCCGATACCGCCGGCAAGTGGCCCTTCCTCGAAGACCAGACCGCCGGCTTCGCCTACGTCCGGCTGCACGGCGACGAAGAACTCTACGTCAGCGGCTACTCCGACCAAGCCCTCCGCAAGTGGGCGGAAAAGATCCGGGCGTGGCACGACGGCGGCCGGCGTGATGTGCACGTCTACTTCGACAACGACGTCAAAGTCGAGGCCCCGCGCAACGCCGAATGCCTCGCCGACCTGCTCGGAGTGGCCCCCATCACCAGACAGTGAGTGGACAGTGAGCGCCGTCGGCTTGAGTGGTCCCGCGGGCCGGACCGGCTTGCGTGCTGCCGCTGGGGGTCGGCACGTGAGCCGTCCGGAACCGAGCCCTCAGACCCCCACCACGACCAGTGCCGCCAGCTTGGCTCGCACGTCGTCCGCGTCCGGGTGACCCAGCTCCGTCAGCAGGCGCACCGACCGCAGCCAGCATTCGCGGGCCGCGGCCGCGTCGCCGTAGCGCAAATAGACCTGGCCCAGCTGGGCCAGGACGTCCGCCGCCTCGTACTGCTCGCCCATCGTGAAGAACATCTCCACCGAGTCGCGGAGGCACGCGATGCCCTCCTCGACCCGGCCGAGGCCGATCAGGGCCAGGCCGCGCGTGTGCTGCGTGAACCGCGTGTCCACCGGACGCCCGTCCGGGCCGAGGATCGCCAGCGCCGCGTCGGCCAGGCGCAGTGCCTGCTCGTGGTCGCCCATCGACGTGCAGATGTCGCCCAGCGCCCGCAGCACGCTCGCCTCGAAGTGCCCCAGCCCCAGCTCGCGGACGATCGCCAGCGCCTGCATGCCGTGTTCGTACGCCCAGGCGCAGTCTTCGAGGTTGTGCGCCGCCATCGCCAGGTTGTACTGCGCCCGCGCCTCGCCCTCGCGCGCCCCGAGCTCCCGCTGGATCGCCAGCACCTGCTCCAGGTACCGCCGGGACTCCGCGTACTGCCGGGCGACGCCGTTGACGACGCCGAGCCCGCTCAGGATCCCCGCCTCGCCCGGGCGGTGGCCGCTCGCCCGGGCGGCTTCGAGCGCCACCGCGAACACCGACCGCCAGTCGTCGAGCCGCGAGCGCGTCACGAAATAGCTCTGCAGCAGCCAGGCGAGCTTCCAGCAGACGTCGTCGCGGCCCCGGCGCCGCGCCAGGTGCACCGCGGCGATGAGGTTGCCGTCCTCCTCGCCGAACCAGTCCAGCGCCTCGTGGTGCGAACCGAACGTCAGGCCGCCCTCGAGGTCGTCGAGCTCCAGCAGCCGGTAGTAGCGCTCGGGCCGCATCCGCCGTGACGCGTTCAGCGCCGACGCCAGGTACCAGCTCAGCAACCGGTCCAAAGCCGCGTCCCGCTCCGAAGCCGATTCCACCTGCGAAACGGCATACGCCCGGATGAGGTCGTGGAACTGGTAGCGGCCCGGGCGCGGCTGGGCCAGCAGGTGCGCGGCAGCCAGGGTTTCGAGCATCGGCCGGGTCGCCGCGACGTCCAGCCCGGCGACCGCGGCCGCCGCCGGTGCGGTGAAGTCGACGCCGGTGTGCAGCCCGAGCAGCCGCAGCAGCCGGGCCGTCGCCGGCTGGAGTGCCTGGTAGGAATAGGAAAACACCGACCGGATGTTGGTGCCTTCGCCGTCGGCGAGGTCGAACGACCCCAGCAGGTCGGGCGAGCCGGCGAACTCGTCGAGCGGCAGGTCGGGGAACTGCGCCGCGCGCACGGCCAGGATCCGGATCGCCAGCGGCAGCCCGCCGCAGTAGCGCACGAACCGCTCGGCCGCCGCGGGATCGCGGGCCACCCGGTCATGGCCGATCGTGGACGCCAGCAGCGCGACGGCGTCCTCGTCGCCGAGCTCCTCCAGCGCGATCCGGCGCGCGCCGTGCGTCGCGACCAGCGCGCGCAGCTGCCAGCGGCTGGTGATCAGGACCAGGCAGCCCGGCCCGGGCAGCAGCGGGGTCACCTGCTCGCTGCGGTTGGCGTTGTCCAGCACGATCAGCAGCCGCCGTCCCGCGGTGTGCGTCCGCCAGCTCGCCGCGCGGCCGTCGAGGTCGCCGGGGATCTGCTCGCACGGCACGCCGAGCGCGGTGAGCACGGTCTCCAGCGCCGCCGACGGCTCGACCGGCTCGCCGGGGCCGTAGCCGCGCAGGTTGAGGTAGACCTGCCCGCCGGGGAACCGGTCCGCGACCTCGTGCGCGAAGCGCACCGCCAGTGTCGTCTTGCCGATGCCACCCATGCCTTCGACGGACGCGATCGGCGTCGACGTGGCGGCGTCGGTGGCCTCCGGCAGCAACGCGTGCAACGCCTTGAGGTCGCACTCGCGCCCGGAGAAGGCGCGCAGGTCGGCGGGCAGCTGGCGCGGCACCTGCGGCTCGACGCCGAGCCGGTACCGCGCGAGCGTGGGAGCCCCGTCGGTTCCGGTGAGGATCGCCTGGTGGGTGCGCTGCAGCGACGGCCCGGGGTCGAGCCCGAGCTCGTCGGCCAGCACACCGCTGATCCGGCGGTACACCGCCAGCGCCTCGGCCTGGCGGCCCGACCGGTACAGCGCGGTCATCAACTGCTCGTGCAGCCGCTCCCGCAGCGGGTTCTCCCTGATCAGCCGGGTGAGCTCGGGGACGACGGTGCCGTACTCGCCGACTTCGAGCAGCGCGTCCGCCCACTGCTCGCGCACACGCAGCCGTTCCTCGGCCAGCTGCCCGGCCTCGTCACGGTGGAGCGCGTCGGACTCGACGTTCAGGAGCGCCGGCCCGCGCCACTGCGCGAGCGCGCCGGCGAAGTGCGCGGCCGCCTGCCGGCTTTCGCCGCGGTCCAGCGCGGCCTTGCCCCGGGCGGCGAGGGCGCGGAACCGCGAAAGGTCGAGCAGGTCGTCGTCGAGCTCGATCAGGTAGCCGCCGCTCTCGGTGCGGATCGCGACCTGGTCGCCGAGGGCGCGGCGCAGGCGCAGCACGTACGTCTGGAGCGCGCCCTTGGAGCGGCGGCGGTCGTCGTTCCACAGCCAGCGGCCGAGCTCGTCGACCGGCACGACGCGGTTCGCGCGCAGCAGAAGACCGGCCAGGACGATCAGCGGCCGGCTGCCCCCGAGCGGTACCGGGCGGCCGTCGGCCGTGACCTCGGCCGGACCCAGTACGCGGAAATCGAGGACCACGGGGTCATTCTTGCCGGAAACGCGCAGTTCGGCACCTGTTTGTGAAACGCCGGACGGTGGCATGATCGGGCTCGATGAAGGTCTACGCGATCCCCCTGCGCACCCGGTTCCGCGGCATCACCGTCCGTGAGGGCGTCCTGCTGCGCGGCCCGGCGGGCTGGGGCGAGTTCTGCCCGTTCGCCGACTACTCCGACGCCGAGAGCGTGCCGTGGCTGCGGGCGGCGCTGGAAGCGGCCGAAGCCGGCTGGCCCGCGCCGGTCCGCGACCGGGTCGAGGTGAACACGACCGTGCCGGTCGTGGCGCCGGAGCAGGCCTACGAGCTGGTCCGCGCGTCCGGCTGCCGGACGGCGAAGGTGAAGGTCGCCGACCCGCGGGTCTCCCTGGCGGACGACTGCGCGCGGGTCGAGGCGGTCCGCGACGCGCTCGGCCCCGGCGGCGCGATCCGCGTCGACGCCAACATGGCGTGGGACGTCGACACGGCGGTGCGCGCGATCGCGGACCTCGACAAGGCGGCGGGCGGGCTGGAGTACGCGGAGCAGCCGTGCCCGTCGATCGACGACCTGGCCGCGGTGCGGCGCCGGGTCGACGTCCGGATCGCCGCCGACGAGTCGATCCGCCGCGCGGAAGATCCGCTGAAGGTGGCCGTGGCCGGCGCGGCGGACATCGCGGTCCTGAAGGTCTCCCCGCTCGGCGGTGTGCGGCGGGCCCTGGAGGTCGCCGAGGCGTGCGGGCTGCCGTGCGTGGTCTCGTCGGCGGTGGAGACGAGCGTGGGCCTGGCTGCGGGACTGGCGCTGGCCGGCGCGCTGCCGTCATTGGAGTTCGCTTGTGGACTCGGGACGATTTCGTTGCTGACCGGCGATGTCTGCACCGAGTCGCTGTCCCCTGTGGACGGTTACCTGCCGGTCCCGCGGCGGGCCCCGGAACCCACGGACGCCTACCCGGCGCCGCCCGGGGTCGCGGCCGCCTGGGCAGACCGGCTGAGCCGGGTCCGCGCGCTGAGCTGAGCGCGCGGACCCGGCGTCAAGCCCGCCAGGCGGAACCGTAGGCGTGCACCAGCCACTGGTTCGCCCAGTCACGATCGGGCTGTTCCGGCAGCGGCGACGCACCCCGGGTCAGCCGGTCGAGCCGGTCTTCCAGCTCGGCCGCGGCGGCGACGGCTTCGTCCTGGGTGTGCTTCCCGCGACGCAGGTCACGCAGCCAGGTCAGCCACGGCTCGGCGATCGGCAGGGTCATCCGGCCGGTCTCCAGCAGCTCGACGCCCTGGACGCCGAGGCGGACCATGTGCATCGCGTACTTCGTGTCGAAGCCGTACTTCGCGATCAGCTCGGGCCGGTTGACCTTCAGCGCCCCTTCGAGCATCCGGGTGCGTTGCGTCCGCAGGTACCCGGCGAACCGCAGGCCGGCCTGCCGCGAGACGACGCGGTCGGCGTTGGCGCGCAGTTCGTGACCGAGATCGGTGATCAGGACGATCTCCGCGTCCGGCACGAAGAGCGGCAGCAGGACGGTGGGATTCCCGGTCAGAGCCAGGCGCATCCACTTGCGCAGCGAGTAGACGATGAGGTCGAGGTCGCCGGGTCCGGACCGCACGCCTTCCGGCTGGGTGCGGAAGACGTACTGCTCGAACCGCCGAAGCCCGGCAACGTACTCGGCGGGTTCGACGCACAGCCCCATTTCGTCGCGGTCGTCCTGACCGTCGACGGCGGTGCCGTGCAGGCCGGACCCGACCTGGCAGCGCAGGATCGTGCCCTGCTCGGCGATCGCGGCGAACTCGGGGTTGTCGTGCTTCATGGTCAGTAGTTGTAGCTGGCCGGCCGCGGCGTGAGCACCTGGTTTTCCCCGAGGGCAAGTTCAGGGTCGGGGTCCGGGCCGTTCCCGATGTGGCCGGCCACCCCCGGGAGACACCATTGAGCCATGACGAACAGCGTGTACACCTCGGAAACCAAGAAGCTCCGCCGCAGCCGGAGCGACAAGATGCTGACCGGTGTCTGCGGTGGCTGGGCCACCTACTTCGGCATCGATGCCAACGTCCTGCGGATCGGGATGGTCGCCGCCGTGTTCCTTTCGGTCGGGATCGCCATTCCGGTCTACATCGCCGCCGCCATCCTGACGCCCGAAGAGGACTCCTGAACCGGGGCGGGCGCGGGCTCGCAGGGGGAGCCGGCGCCCGCCGGAGGCCGGGGGTGCACGAAACGAACGGCCCGGACGCCAGGGGACGTCCGGGCCGTTCGGCCGTGATCGCTGGGCCGAGCGGCCCAAAACCGCATCGCGAATCCCGTTCGAGGGGTTAGGGTTCGCGCTCGTGGATCACGGAAACACCGCCCCCAAGGTCGTTGTCGGGATCTTGGGTGGGCTGTACCTGATCGCCGGACTGGGGTTGACCGCCTTCGCCGCCTACGCCGTGCTGTCCGCCGGCGACACCGGCGGCGTGCGAGCCGGCCGCGTCGTGCTCTACACCGCCGCGGCGCTGGCCATCTGGGTCCTGCTCACCGGCATCGGCGCGATCGTCGTCGGCATGGAGGCCGACGAGAAGAGCACCGCCTGGCTCGGGGGCCTCGGCGTGCTCGCGCTCGGCGTCGTGATCGTCGGCGCCTACGCCGTCTGGTTCTTCACCAAGCCATAGAAAAAGCCCGGCCCGCCGAAGCGGACCGGGCTTTCCCAGTCAAGCGGCCGAACTCAGAAGTCCATGCCACCCATGCCACCGGACGGGTCGGCGGGAGCGGCCGAAGCCTTCTCCGGCTTGTCCGCCACGACGGCCTCGGTGGTCAGGAACAGCGCCGCGATGGAAGCGGCGTTCTGCAGCGCGGAGCGGGTGACCTTCGTCGGGTCCGGCACGCCGGCGGCGAGCAGGTCCTCGTAGACACCCGTGGCGGCGTTGAGGCCGTGACCCTGCGGCAGGCCCTTGACCTTCTCCACCACGACGCCACCCTCGAGGCCGGCGTTGATCGCGATCTGCTTGAGCGGGGCCTCGACGGCCACCTTGACGATGTTGGCGCCAGTGGCCTCGTCGCCCTCGAGCTTCAGGCCCGCGAACGCGGCCTCGGCGGCCTGGATCAGGGCCACGCCACCACCGGCGACGATGCCCTCTTCCACGGCGGCCTTCGCGTTGCGCACCGCGTCCTCGATGCGGTGCTTGCGCTCCTTGAGCTCGACCTCGGTCGCGGCGCCGGCCTTGATGACGGCCACGCCGCCGGCCAGCTTCGCGAGCCGCTCCTGCAGCTTCTCGCGGTCGTAGTCCGAGTCCGAGTTCTCGATCTCGGCGCGGATCTGGTTGACGCGACCCTGGATCTGGTCGGCGTCGCCCGCACCCTCGACGATGGTCGTCTCGTCCTTGGTGATGACGGCCTTGCGGGCCTTGCCCAGCAGGGACAGGTCCGCGTTCTCCAGCTTGAGGCCGACGTCCTCGGAGATGACCTGGCCACCGGTCAGGATCGCGATGTCCTGCAGGATCGCCTTGCGGCGGTCACCGAAGCCCGGCGCCTTGACGGCGACGGACTTGAAGGTGCCGCGCATCTTGTTGACGATCAGGGTGGCCAGCGCCTCGCCCTCGACGTCCTCGGCGATGATCAGCAGCGGCTTGCCGGACTGGATGACCTTCTCCAGCAGCGGCAGCACGTCCTTGACGGTGGAGATCTTGGAGCCGAAGAGGAGGATGTACGGGTCCTCGAGCTCGGCTTCCTGACGCTCCGGGTCGGTCACGAAGTAACCGGAGATGTAGCCCTTGTCGAAGCGCATACCCTCGGTGAGCTCGAGCTCGAGGCCGAAGGTGTTGCTCTCCTCGACAGTGACGACGCCTTCCTTGCCGACCTTGTCCAGCGCCTCGGCGATCAGCTCGCCGATCGTGCGGTCGGCGGCCGAGATCGAGGCGGTAGCAGCGATCTGCTCCTTGGTCTCGATCTGCACGGCGGCCTTGTGCAGCTGCTCGGTGACGGCCTCGACGGCCGCCTCGATGCCACGCTTCAGGCTGATCGGGTCGGCGCCGGCGGCGACGTTGCGCAGGCCCTCGCGCACGAGCGCCTGGGCGAGCACGGTGGCGGTGGTGGTGCCGTCACCCGCGACGTCGTCGGTCTTCTTGGCAACTTCCTTGACGAGCTCGGCCCCGATCTTCTCCCACGGGTCCTCGAGCTCGATCTCCTTGGCGATGGAGACACCGTCGTTGGTGATGGTCGGCGCGCCCCACTTCTTTTCGAGCACGACGTTCCGGCCCCGCGGGCCGAGGGTCACCTTGACGGCTTCGGCGAGGGTGTTCAAGCCGCGCTCAAGACCGCGGCGGGCGTCCTCGTCGAACGCGATCAGTTTGGCCATTGCGGTGTGGTCCTCCGGTATTGGGCGCCACCGCCGCGCTGCGTCTTTGGGTATACGTACAGCGGCGGCAGCAGGACTCTTCCTCGGCCAGGCTCGGTGCCCGCGACGGACGACTGGACCCGGGTGGGGGTCAGCCTCACCGTCCCGACCTTTGGCACTCGACGGCGTCGAGTGCCAAGTTCGTGTTTAGCACTCTCAGGGGGAGAGTGCAAGAAGACCTGCTCAGCGTCGCACGATCAGTTGCCCGGCTTGATGCTGATCGACGTCGGGGGCGCGTTCAGCGACGACGAAGGCGCGTTGGTCGGCGAGCCGCCGTCGGGGCCGACGGGGATGTTCGGCGCCGTCGTCTGGGTACCGCCGCCGCCACCCTTGTCGTCCCCGCCGAAGAGGAAGATCGCGCCCACGACCAGGCCCGCCACCACGACGAGGCCGAGCACGATGAAGATCCACTTCTTGCCGCCGCCCCCCTTGGGCTGGTGGAACGCGCCCGCGCCACCGGCGGGCATCGGCGGGCGCAGCCGCATCGGGTCCTGGCCGTAGCCCTGCGGCGGCATACCCTGCTGTTGCTGCTGCGGGTAGCCGTACCCCGGCGGCGGGCCCTGCGGCGGCATGCCCTGCGGCATCCCGGGCGGCGGGCCCTGCGGAGCGCCCTGCTGGGGGTAGCCGTAGCCGGGCGGCGGGCCCTGGGGCGGCGGGCCCTGCGGTCCGGGGCCCTGGCCGAAGCCGGGCTGCTGCTGTCCTCCGTACGGGTGCACGGGGGCCCCCTCTCCCTGCGGTGCGCTGTTCTGGTGCGGCCCCTGTTGTACCTGACCAGGCCGGTGCGGCGCGGGGATTCCGCCCGAATGGGACCCCGGTGGCCCCGGCGGGGTGTCCGACGTCGCCAGCGGGCCGAGCGCGCGGCGCGCGGCCGCGACCATCTCGACGCAGCTGGGGTAGCGGTCGGCCGGGTTCTTGGCCATGCCGCGCCGGATCACCTCGTCGATTGCCGGCGGCAGCGCGACGGCGCGGGAGATCGCCGGCGGCTCGCCGTTGAGGTGACCCTTGATCACCGTCGGGACGTCGCCCTTGAACGGCGGGCTGCCGGTGAGGCAGGCGTAGAGGACGCACGTCAGCGCGTACTGGTCGGTGCGCCCGTCCAGCGGCTCCCCGCGCAGGTGCTCGGGGGCCGCGTACGTGGGCGAGCCGAGGAAGTCGCCGCCGCGCGTCCGGTGCCCGGTCGCGCCGCGCCGCGTCAGCCCGAAGTCGGCGACGTACACGTGCTCGCGCGAGGTCTCCTTCTTCGTCACGAGCACGTTCGCCGGCTTGACGTCGAGGTGGACCAGACCACGGTTGTGCAGCGTGTCGAGGGCGTCCGCGACCTGGTCGAGCATCGTCAGGGCGCGCGCGGGCGCGATCGCGCCACTGGAGATCAACCCGGCGAGATCGCCGCCGTCGACCATCCGCATGGCGATGTAGAGCATGCCGTCGAGCTCGCCGAAGTCGTACAGCGGCACGACGTTGGCGTGGTCGATCGCCGACGTGTTGCGCGCCTCGTCGACGAACCGCTCACGGAACTCGGCGTCGGCCCCGAGGTGGTCACCGATGACCTTCAGGGCCACCTTGCGGCCGAGCCGCACGTCCGTGGCCTTGTAGGTCACGCTCATGCCGCCTTTGCCGAGCACCCCGTCGATGCGGTAGTTGCCCAGCCGGCGACCGGTGAGGTCCCCCGACACATCGCCTGTCACGCCCGCAGCCTAACGCCCCTGGTTCGGCGCCTGCCGGGGGTTCACCGATCACCTGACAGGCGTGCTACGAAACCTTGCGTACGTCGGCTGCCTGGCTCCGACCGTCACGACCGGACTGCACTTCGAACTCGACGCGGTCGCCCTCGTCCAGAGTGCGGAATCCTTCGGACTGGATGGCCGAATAGTGGACGAACACGTCCGGCCCCTCCGTGGATTCGATGAACCCGTAGCCCTTTTCCGAGTTGAACCATTTGACGGTGCCGACAGCCACGGCGCCCTCCCTCAGCACAAAGGATCCGCTGGCCCGAGCGGATGCCAGCGGCGGAAGTGTCAATCACGCTACCGGAATTATTGTCCGCGGCAATGGGCAATTCGTCCGAAGATCACGAACCCGAAAGGCGTCTGTTCCGCGCGTGCACGAGCACCGTCCCGGGACCCGCGAAGTCGACCGCCAGCCCTTCGCCGGTGCGCAGCGACTGCGAGCCGCCCGGATCGAGGGCCCGCAACCGGCACTGCACGGTGTCCGGGTAGGCCAGCAGGTAGTCCGGCCGGACCGTGACCAGCTCGCCCTTGCCGAGCTCGAACGCGTCCACCGGGCCGGGCGCGGCCAGCACGAGCGGCCCAGTCCCGCTGTAGTGCTCGAGGAACCCCGAATCGGCGCCGAAGAGCTGCTGCAACGGCACCCAGCCGGGGTCGTGGCGGACCGACGAAGGCTGCACGAGCACCGCGTCCCGGTGCACCGACCAGCCCGTGCCGCCGCCCACGTCGAGCGGGTAGACGTCGCCGGGGCGCAGCGGCGCGAAGTCGATCCAGCCGCCGTCGGACGGCGCGGTGTAGACGGCCGTCGCGGGCTTGCCCGCGCGGACGCCGCCGCGGCCGCCCGGCGCCTCGGCGACGCCGAACCGGCTGGCGAGCAGGGTTTCCGGCGCGGCGCGCACGGCCTCGCCCGGGTCCAGCAGGACGCGGGCGACGCCGAAGCCGGGGGTGTGCCGGGTCTGGACGCGCATCAGCGTGACGGGACGTGGGAGATGATCCAGCTGATCAGCGCGGACGGGTTGCGCGTCTGCGTCATGATCTGGCCGGGGCCGACGAAGTCGAACACGAGCCCTTCGCCGCTCTTCATCGACTGGATGATGCCGGTCGCGACCTTCCGGATCTGGTACTGCACGGTGTCGGCGTAGGCGACGACGTGCCCGGTGTCGATGGTCACCATCTCGCCCTGCTGCAGCGTGATGGTCTCGACCGCGCCGTAGCAGCTGACGAGCAGCTGGCCCTGCCCGGTGGCGTGGGTCAGGAAGCCGCCCTCGCCGCCCATCAGGTTCTTCATCCCGCCCCACTTGGTCTCGGTCTGCACGCCGTGCGACGACGCGAGCCAGCAGCCGCGGGTGACGGCCCAGCCGGTGCGGCCGTCGAGGGTGAGCACCTGGATGTCGCCGGGCAGGTTGGCGGCGACGTCGACCCAGCCGCCGTTCTGCGGGGCGGTGAAGGTGGAGATGAAGAAGGACTCGCCGGAGAGGAACGCGCGGCCGAGGCCCTTCATGATCCCGCCCTGCGCCTGCGACTGGACCTGCACGCCGTAGCTGGTGGCCATCATCGCGCCGGACTCGACCTGGCACGGTTCGCCGGGTGCCAGCATCAGCCGGGCGACGGCGAACGAAGGCTGTTGACGGATTCCGACCTGCATGAGTTCTCCCCTGGGCGTGCCTGTGACGGGCAGAGTCTTGCATGCGCCCCGAACCCGGGGAGGATGGTCCGGTGATCTCCGTCGACGACTACCGCGACCGCGTCGCCGCGCTCCTCGGCACGGCCCCCGCGACCACGCTGCCCCTCGCCGCCGCGACCGGGCTCGTCCTGGCCGAAGACGTGCGCGCCGGCGTCTCGCTGCCGCCCTTCGACAACTCGGCGATGGACGGCTACGCGGTCCGGGCGGCCGACGTCACGACCGCGCCCGTGACCCTGCCGGTCGCCGATGACATCCCGGCGGGCCGGGTCGACGTCCGGGCCCTCGAGCCGGGTACCGCGCACCGGATCATGACCGGCGCGCCGCTGCCGCCGGGCGCGGACGCCGTCGTGATGGTCGAGGACACCGACGGCGGCACGGCGCAGGTGACCATTTCCGCTCCCGCCCGCGAAGGCGCGCACATCCGGCGCACCGGCGAGGACGTCGTCGGCGGCAGCGTCGCGCTGCACGCCGGAACGGTGCTGGGCCACTCGCAGCTGGGCCTCGCGGCCGCGGTCGGGCTCGCCGAGGTGCGGGTGCACCGGCCGCTGCGGGTGCTGGTCGCCTCGACCGGCACCGAGCTGATCGACGCGCCCGCCCCGCTGCGCCACGGCCAGATCTACGAGTCCAACAGCGTGATGCTCGCCGCGGCGATCCGCGACCTCGGCTGCGAGGTCGACGTCGTCCGCAGCGTCGTCGACGACGTCGAGGAGTTCCGCAAGGTCATCGAGCCCAAGCTGGCCGGCGCCGACCTGCTGGTCACCTCCGGCGGCGTCAGCGCGGGCGCGTACGAAGTGGTGAAGGACGCGCTGACCGGCCAGGGCGTCGAGTTCGCGAAGATCGCGATGCAGCCGGGCGGGCCGCAGGGCAGCGGGCGCTGGCACGGCGTGCCCGTGGTGGCGCTGCCAGGCAACCCGGTGAGCGTGCTGGTGTCGTTCGAGGCGTTCCTGCGCCCGGCGCTGCTGGCGGCCATGGGCCACACCGACGTCTCGCGCCGCCGGGTGCGGGCCCGGCTGACCGAGGCGATGACCTCGCCCGCCGGGCGCCGCCAGTACCGCCGGGGCGTGTTCACCCCGTCCGAGCGCGAGGTCACCGGGATCGTCGGGCCGCGCGGCGGGCCGGGCTCCCACCTGCTGGCGGCGTTCACGCAGGCCAACTGCCTGATCGTGCTGCCCGAGGACGTCACGTCGGCAGCGGAAGGCGAAGAGGTGGACGTCCTGCTGCTCTGACCGGGAAGTCCCGCAGCTTCCGGAACGGCACGAGCATCGGCAGGGCCGCGACCAGCACCCCGGCGGCCACCCAGAGCGTGGCGCGGACGCCGATCACTTCGCCGAGCAGGCCGCTGCAGACGCCGGCCAGCGGGATCGTGCCGTAGTTCACGATGGACGCGCTCGAGCTGATCCGCCCGAACAGCTCGGGCGGGCAGTACTGCTGCCGGAACGTCGTGGTCAGCACGTTCGAAGCCACGACACCGGTGCAGACGCCGAACACGGCGAGGACGGCCAGGACGAGCCCCCAGCCCGGGCTGCTGAGCGGCCCGAGGAACAACATCGGCGCCGCGAACACCTCGCAGAGCAGGAACGCGCGCGCGGTGCCGAAGCGCGCGCCGAGCCGCCCGGCCAGCAGCGCGCCGAGCACCCCGCCGGAGGCGGCGAGCGCCATGACCAGGCCGACCATGCCCGGGCTCGCGCCGAGCGTGCGGGAGAGGAAGACGACCTGGATCGAGCTGTACCCGGTGAGCGCGAGGTTCGACACGGCACCGAACGTCATCAGCGTCCGGAGGTAGCGGTCTCCCGTCACGAACCGCAGTCCCTCGGCGATCTGGCTGCGCAACGGCGTCCGCGCCGCCGCGGCCACGGTCTCGCGCACCCGGATCGCCCGCACGCACAGCACGGAGACACCGAAGCTGACGGCGTCCACCAGAACGCCGCTGACCGGGCCGAAGGCCTGCGCCAGCAGCCCGGCCAGGCCGGGGCCGGCGACCTGCGTCGCGGATTCGCTGCCGTCCAGCTTCGCGTTGCCTTCGAGCAGGTCGTCCTCGCCGACCAGCGTCGGGAGGTAGGCCCGGTAGGCGAGGCTGAAGAACACCTTGGCGACCCCGCCGAGCAGGGCCACGACCAGCAGGTACGGCATCGTCAGCGCACCGAATGCCGCGGCCACCGGGACACTGCCGAACACGACCATCGACACCGTGTTGCAGATCAGCATGACCGGGCGCTTCGGCAGCCGGTCGACCCAGGCACCCGCCGGCAGGCCGATCACCAGCCACGGCAGCCAGGCCACCGCCGTCAGCAGCGCGACGCCGAAGGTGCTCGCCTGCAGGGTGATCACCGCCACCAGCGGCAGTGCCGTGGTCGCGACCATGCTGCCGAGCATGCTCGTGGTCTCGCCGGTCCAGAGCAGCCGGAAGTCCCTGTTCCCCCAGAGCCCCTTCACGGCTTGCCCAGCGACGTCCGCGCGGCGAAGAAGACCGGGCGGCGCTCGACGCCGTCACCGGGCTCGGTGCGGTCCTCGAACTCGGCCAGCAGCAGCAGGATCCGCTCGTTCAGCTCTTCGAGCTCGGCGGCGGACAAGCGCATCCAGGTGTCCGTGCTGAACGCCACGCCCCGCCACTCCGGCGGATAGGTCTCGCGGGTCGCGAGCCACTCGCGCGCGATCGCCATCTGGTGGTCAAGGGTCAGGACCTCCGCGGCGTCGGCGACGGGATCGTCGGGGAAGTCCGCGTACGCCCACCGCAGTGTCTTCACGGAGCGCTTCCACCAGCGTTCCCGCTGGTCACGCGCCAGCTCGGGCGCCACTTCGACCAGCTTGGCCGCTGCCAGCACCTTCATGTGGTGACTGATGTTGCCCACCGCCTGGTCGGTCTTCGCGGCCAGCATCGACGCCGTCGCCGGTCCGTCCAGGTGGAGCAGCTCCATCAGCCGTCGCCGGAGCGGGTGCGAAACCGCGGCCAGCACCTTCGAATCCCGGATGTCCCGGACGTCATCTCCCATGACACACAAGAGTAGTTGTACAAGAGTTCTTGTGCAATGGTGCTTGTACAACTGCTCACGTAAGCTTCGGACATGGGTTTCGTCGCATGGGTGATCTTCGGCGCGATCGTCGGCTGGGCCGCGAACCTGGTGGTCGGCGGGCGCGAACGGCGTCGGCAGGGTTGCCTGGTCAGCGTGCTCGTCGGGGTCGTCGGCGCGGCCCTGGGCGGGCTGATCTACCGGCTCGCGACCGGGCAGGCGAAGACCTTCGACTTCGACTTCCCCAGCTTCGGCGTGGCCATCCTCGGCGCGGTCGTGCTGCTGGCGATCCTGCGGCTCGCGAGCGGTCTGGCCCGGCGTCCGAGTGACCGTTGGTAACTTTTGCCGGACGAACCGTGATCAACGGGCCTTCGGACGCTAAACTGCCTCTTCACGCGCGTCTCCCGGTGGCCGGGTGCGTGCGCCGTCGGGGGGCGGATGCACCCGGCCCCGGTCCTTCGCCTTCTTCGCCTTCAGTGCCTCGATGACAACGTCCACCGCGCGCGCCGGGTCGACGAGCGACGGCACGGGCACCTCGTCGATCTCCCGGCACCACGCGCCCAAGAGGTCGCGAAGCCGGGCTTCGGCGGGGTCACGGCGGTCGCTCATCAGTCCTCACAGGTCAGGCGGGGCAGCGCCCCGAACGGCGGCAACTACTTAGAGTCATCGGCGAAATCGACCTTGCGTTACGACGCGGCGATCATTCCCACCCGCTGCGGTGACCCCCTCCCGGAGGAGTCCGGCAGGGGCGCTCGGACACGCTCACCTGGGGCAGCGGTAGCGTGGAGGCGCCCGTACGCGGCCGCCGGACACGGCGCCCATCCGTTCTTCCGACACGAAACCAGGGGACCCGACCATGAGCGGCACCCGGCCGGAGCCCGCCGGCAACCCAGTCGCGCACGCCCTCCAGCTCGCCCGCGAGACGCTGCCGCCGATGCACCCCGCCGGCCGCCCGTTCGTGGCCGGCGGCGTCGCCGCGACGCTGCTCGCCCGCCGGTTCTCCAAGCGCCTCGGGCTCGTCGGTGCCCTGGCGACGGTGGCGACCGCGGCGTTCTTCCGCGAGCCGAAGCGGGTCCCGCCGCCGCGTGACGGCGTCGCGCTCGCCTCGGCCGACGGTCTCGTGTCGCTGATCGAGGAAGCCGTGCCGCCCGCCGAGCTCGGCCTGCCCGCCGAGCCGCGGATGCGCGTTTCGGTGTTCCTCTCGGTGTTCGACGTGCACGTCCAGCGCGTGCCGGCGAACGGCGTGATCGAGCGGGTCGCCTACCGGCCGGGCAAGTTCCTGTCCGCGGACCTCGACAAGGCGAGCGACGACAACGAGCGCAACTCCGTGCTCATGCGCACCGAAGACGGCCACGAGCTCGTCGTCGTGCAGATCGCCGGGCTGGTCGCGCGCCGCATCCTCTGCGAGATCCACGAGGGTGACAAGGTCGGTGCCGCTTCGACGTACGGCATCATCCGGTTCGGCTCCCGGGTCGACCTCTACCTTCCGCCGGGCTCGACGGTGCTGGTCAGCAAGGGTCAGCGCACGGTCGGCGGCGAGACGGTCATCGCCGAGCTCCCTGCCGCGCCTTCGAAAGGCTGATCGATGGTCCGCGTGACCACCCCGGGCGTCCGGCTGCTGCCGAACGCCATCACCGTGCTGGCGCTGTGCGCGGGCCTGTCGGCCGTGCAGTTCGCGCTGACGAAGAACTACGCGATGGCGATCGCCTCGATCGGCATCGCGGCGGTGCTCGACAGCCTCGACGGCCGGATCGCGCGCCTGCTCGACGCGACGTCGAAGATGGGCGCGGAGCTGGACTCGCTGTCCGACGGCATCTCGTTCGGCGTCGCGCCGGCGCTGGTGATCTACGTGTGGCAGACGGGCGCGGACCGGATCGGCTGGGTGGCGTCGCTGATCTTCGCCGTCTGCATGATCCTGCGGCTCGCGCGGTTCAACACGCTGCTGGACGACACGGACCAGCCGCCGTACGCGAGCGAGTTCTTCGTCGGCGTCCCGGCGCCGGCGGGCGGCCTGCTGGGGATGCTGCCGCTGGTGGCGTACCTGCAGTGGGGCGAGGGCTGGTGGTCGTCGCAGTACGTCGTGTGGGCGTGGACGGTCGCCATCGCGGCGCTGCTGATCAGCCGCATCCCGACGCTGTCGCTGAAGACGGTCAAGGCCCCGGCCAAGGCGATCGCCCCGCTGCTGCTGGGCGTCGCCCTCCTGGCGGCGGCGATCATCCAGTTCCCGCTGGTCGCGCTGCTGGTGGCGATGGTCCTGTACCTGGCGCACATCCCGTATTCGATCCACCGGCACCGCTGGCTGGCCGCCCACCCGGAGGCCTGGACGGTCCCCCCGCGCGAGCGCCGCGCGATCCGCCGCGCCCGCTCCCCCCGCCGCCTCGGCCTGCGCCCGCCCCTGCGCCGCCGCGTCGCGGGCGCGGCCATGCGCGCGGTCCGCCTCCCCCGCGAAACGGCCCGCGTCCCGCGCGGCACGTCCGAAAACGGCCAGCGCCGCCGCTCCTGGCGCCAGATCGGCCTCCGCCGCAAGTAACGTGATGCCCCGCCAATCACGCTAGATGCCTCCCCAATCACGCGAGATACCCCGCCAATCACGCGAAACCCGGCCCGGGTCACGCCAGATCGGGTCCTGATCACCCGAGCCGTCCGGTGATCACCGTGATCCAGCGGGCATCACGCGTGATCCAAGGGGCTTCACGCGTGATTGGCGGGGCATCACCCGCTCGGCTCGCTAGGGTGAACGGCGTGAGCCACCCGCAGATCACGCTGACCGTCCGGCACACTCCGTCGGCGCTGGACGCGCGCCGCGGCGTCGTCCGGCTGCACCCCGAAGTCCTCGACGCGCTGGGCCTGCGGGCCTGGGATGCCGTCCACCTCACCGGGGCGCGGGTCAGCGCCGCGCTCGCCGCGCCCGCCGACGAGACCGGGGTGCCCGGTGTCGTGCTCACCGACGACGTCACCATGTCGAACCTCGGCGTCACCGAGGGCTCGGAGGTCGTCGTCGCGCCCGCCGACGTCGCGGCCGCCAAGACCGTCACCGTGGCCGGGTCGCGGCTGGCCAGCGTCTCGCTGAGCCCGCACGTGCTGCGGCTCGCCCTGATCGGGAAGGTCCTCACCGTCGGGGACGCCGTTTCGCTGCTGCCGCAGGACCTCGCGCCGTCGCCGGGGTCGGACCCGGCCGGGCTGCGCGGGCAGCTGTCCCGCGCGATCGGCGCGACCTGGACGAACGAGCTGCTCACCGTCACCGCCACCGAGCCGGCCGGCACCGTTGCCGTCGGACCGTCCACAGTGGTCGTCTGGCGTGGCGGCGCCCGGCCGGGCACCGCCGAGCCGGCCGCGCCCCGGACGGCGACCGCGCTGGTGCGCACGTCCGCCGTCACCGCGGCCGAGGAGTGGATCGACGCCGAGGTCGTCGAGGACGAGGCCACGGCTGAAGAGGCCGCCGTCCCGCTGGCCGACCTGATCGGCGCCGAGACCGCCGCGCGCAAGCTCGCCGAGTGGTTCGACCTCGCCTTCCACCGGCCCGAGCTGCTGGCCCGGCTCGGCGCGCCCGCCCACCTCGGCGTCCTGCTGTCCGGCCCCGAAGGCGTCGGCAAGGCGACGCTCGTGCGGTCGGTGGCCCACGAAGCCGACATCAAGGTCATCCCGCTGGCCGCGCCGAACCTCGCGGTGCTGGACCCGAACGTCGCCGTGGCCCGGCTGCGCGATGCCGTCCGGAGCGCCGAGGGCCCCGCGGTCCTGCTGCTCACCGACGTCGACGCGCTGCTGCCCGCGACGACTCCGCCGCCGGTGGCCACGGTCGTGCTGGAGGAGCTGAGGACCGCCCTCAAACGCGAGCGCTTCGCCGTCGTCGCGACGACGGCCCGTGCCGAGTCGGCCGACCCGCGGCTGCGCGCCGCCGACCTGCTCGACCGCGAGCTCGGCCTGGCCCTCCCGGACGCGAAAACCCGCCGTGAGCTGCTGAACGTCCTGCTCCGCGACGTCCCGCTCGACGCCGGCATCGACTGCGGCGTCCTCGCCGAGCGGACGCCGGGCTTCGTCGCCGCCGACCTGATCGCGCTGCGCCGGGACGCCGCGCTGCGGGCGGCGCTGCGCCAGCGCGACACCGACGAGCCGCGCATCTCGCAGCAGGACCTGCTGGACGCGCTGGCCACCGTCCGGCCGGTCTCGATGTCCACTTCGGACAACCTGGCCACCGGCGGGCTGACCCTGGACGACGTCGGGAACATGGTCGACGTCAAGCAGTCCCTCACCGAGGCGGTGCTCTGGCCGCTGCGGTACCCGGACTCGTTCGCCCGGCTCGGCGTCGAACCGCCGCGCGGGGTGCTGCTCTACGGGCCGCCCGGCGGCGGCAAGACGTTCCTCGTGCGGGCGCTGGCCGGCACCGGCGCGCTGAACGTCTTCGCGGTCAAGGGCGCCGAGCTGATGGACAAGTGGGTCGGCGAGTCCGAACGCGCGGTCCGCGAGCTGTTCCGCCGGGCCGCGGAGGCCGCCCCCGCGCTGATCTTCCTGGACGAGATCGACGCGCTGGCCCCGCGCCGCGGCCAGTCGTCCGACTCCGGCGTCGCCGACCGCGTCGTCGCCGCCCTGCTCACCGAGCTCGACGGCGTCGAGCCGATGCGCGAAGTCGTCGTCCTCGGGGCGACGAACCGGCCGGAGCTGGTCGACCCGGCGCTGCTGCGGCCCGGCCGGCTCGAGCGCCGCGTCTACGTGCCGCCGCCGGACGCCGAGGCCCGCGCGGCCATCCTCGCGGCCAGCTCGAAGAACACCCCGCTGGCCGACGACGTCGACCTCGCCGCGGTGGCGTCCACTCTGGACGGTTATTCGGCGGCGGACTGCGCGGCCCTGATCCGCGAAGCGGCGCTGACGGCGATGCGCGAGTCCCTGGAAGCCCGCGAAGTCACCGCGGCGCACCTGGAGACGGCCCGGAAGACGGTCCGGCCCAGCCTCGACCCGGCCCAGCTGGCCGCGCTGGAGGCGTACGCGAAGACCCAGGCCGGCGAATGAAAGAGGCGGCCGTCAAGCGACGGCCGCCTCTTCGAGAACTCAGCTGCCCTTGTGGCCGGCCTGGTATTCCTTCGTCACGATGACGATCACCCCGGGGCTCGCGCTCTGGATGCCCTCGAAGCGCGGCTCGGCCTTGATGCCGAACTCCGCGGCGAGCTGCTTGGCCGCGGCCTCCTCGTCGGTGCCCGGCCGGTAGAACGCCGTCGTCGTCGGGATGATGCCCTGCGAGTAGTTGCTGACCTCGTTGACGTTCCAGCCGCTGCCGCGGAAGTCCTCGGCCGCCCGGTCCGCCAGGCCCTTGATCGTCGAGTTGTTGAACACCCGGACGGTCACCCACTTGTTGGACGCCTGCTGGTCGCCACCCGGCTGGCCGGGCGGGGCCGACGTCGGCTGCCCGGACGGCGGCGTGCTCGGCGCCGGCGGGGTGGGCGACGACGGGTTCGCCGAGGTCGACGGCGCCGGAGAAGAAGCCGAAGACGAGGTCGACAGCGGTGCCGAGGACGAGCCCGGCTGCGTCGGCGTGCCGCTCGGCCCGGCTTCGTTGGACCCGCCGCCCCCGCCGAGCGCGGTGATCCCGCCGATGACGGCGGCGACGATGGCCACGCCGATCAACGCGACGCCCGCGGCCTTCATCGGCCGGGACATTCCCGAAAACACACTCATTTCAGCTCGATCCCCAGTCGCCGGGCGCCTCGCTTGCGCTGGCGGGCGGCGCGGGTCTTGCGCAGCCGCTTCACCAGCATCGGGTCGGCTTCGATCGCCTCCGGCTTCTCCAGCAGCTTGTTGAGCAGCTGGTAGTAGCGCGTGGCAGACAAGTCGAAGCGTTCGCGGATGGCGTTCTCCTTCGCCCCGGCGTGTCGCCACCACTGGCGCTCGAAGGCGAGGATCTCGACCTCGCGTTCGGTCAGGCCGGGCACGGGCTTCGGCGGCGACGGCTGCGGCTCAGCCATCGACTCCGCGGCGTCCATCCGAGTCCCTCTCAATCGGGCGTCATGGCGAATCAGACCTAGCTCCTCCGCGGGCGCCATTCAACCACGGAAGCGGCCGCCGACGTGGGCATCGACGTCGGCGCGTCACGGTCTGATGCAGGTCTACCAGAGGGGTCCGACTAAACTGGCTCGCCGTGACCATCCACCCCATCGTGATCGCCGGCGAACCCGTGCTGCACCAGCCGACTCGGGAGATCACCGAGTTCGGCGAGAAGCTGCGCACGCTCGTCGACGACATGTTCGAGACGATGTACGCCGCCGAGGGCGTCGGCCTCGCGGCCAACCAGATCGGCCTCGATCTGCGGGTGTTCGTCTACGACTGCCCGGACGACGCGGGCGTGCGGCACAAGGGCGTCGTCGTCAACCCGAAGCTGGAGACGTCGGAGATCCCGGAGACCATGCCGGACCCGGACGACGACTGGGAGGGCTGCCTCTCGGCGCCCGGCGAGTCGTACCCGACGGGCCGGGCCAAGTGGGCGAAGGTGACCGGCTTCGACGTCGAGGGCAACCCGATCGAGGTCGAGGGCACCGGCTACTTCGCGCGCTGCCTGCAGCACGAGACCGATCACCTGGACGGGTACATCTACCTCGACCGCCTGGTCGGCCGCCACGCGCGCGCGGCGAAGAAGATGCTGAAGCACAACAAGTGGGGCGTGCCGGGCAACTCGTGGCTGCCGCCGCGCACCCCCGAGGACGACGGCGCCGTCATCTGACCCAAGCGGCTCAGCAGCCGAGGAAGTGGCAGCGGACCACCTGCGGCATCTCCAGTACCGAGCCCGCCTTGACGTCCCAGGCCAGCCGGACGTACTGGGCGTGCGTCCAGGCCAGCGGGGTCGCCGACGTCGTGGGCGTGCCGGCCGGGAAGCCGGGCCGCCCGGACGGCGGGTTCTCGTCCCACACCTGCTCCGGCATGGTCTCCGCCGAGCTGCTCACCCGGCCGAGGTCACGCAGCCGCCGCGCGGCCGACGCCCTGTCGCCGAGCGCCAGCTCGTACTCGCCGCGTTCGCCGGCGAGCAGCGGCCAGAGCCTGCCGAACGTGGTGCGGCTCTCCGCCGGGAACGTGTAGTCCCACGGCGAGCCGTCGGCCTGCTCGCCGTAGCCGTCCTTCGTGTAGCGGTGCCAGAACTGGCCGGTCGGCGTGGTGAACGCGATGTCGGCGTCGGTGACCCGCACGCTGTTCTTGATCACCGGGTCGTCGGCCCGGTAGATGCCGAGCCGGACCAGGTCGAGGAAGCCCGCGTCGGTGACCGCGCGCTGGTCCATCGTCACGCTCGAGTTGCCGAGGTTGTACGTCGTCCCGTTGTTCGCGTTGGCGTCCTTCGTGAGCCGGACGAAGTACGGGTCCTTCGACAGCGGCCCGTTCGTGGTGACCGTCTGCTTCGGCAGGTCGGCCTTCATCTTGTCGGCCGCGGCGAGGTACCGGGCCGCGTCCGCCGGCGCGCCGTTGTGCGACGCGAGGTCGGCGGCGCAGACCAGCCCGGCGATCACCGAGGCGATCGTCGACGGGGACCAGCCGTCCTGCTCCTCCCAGCGCTCCTGCTGGGTGTACGGCGACGGCTGCCCGTTGGGGCCGCGATAACCCAGGATGAATTCGGCGGCCTTGCGGACGCCGGGCCACAGGTCGTTCCGGCCGAGCTGCTGGGCGAGCACGATCGGGAACGCGGTCTCGTCGAGCTGGATCGACGTCCAGTACGGGACGCCGTCGACGCGGCTGTTCTGCGGCATGTGCCCGTCGGGCTGCTGCTGCGTGCCGAACATGTACGTCGCGGCGCGGCTGGCGGCGGCCGTGTCGCCGCCGGCGATCAGGCCGGTCGCGATCTGGTAGAGGTCACGCGGCCAGACCAGGTGATAGGTACCGGACGGCGACCACTCCGGGTCGTTGTTGCCGAACCGCCACGGCATGCTCGGCGACGCGATGAAGGCGCCCGGGTGGTGCTTGTCCTCGCTGGCGGCGAGCGTCAGCATCGACGCCTTGTACAGGTCGCGCTCGGCGTCGGTCTTCAGCGACGACGGCGGCTTGCTGATCCCGCGCAGGTACTGCTGCCAGCCACGGTCGTACGCGCGCGTGACGTCGCGGATCCCGCGTCGCTGCGACGCCTGCGCGCTCTTCAGCGCGTCGGCGGCCTTCGCGCCCATGCCGAGGGCGAGGGTGACGTGCCGGTTGCGGACGCCGTCGGCGTTCGTCTGGCCGGTCAGCACGACGTTGCCCTTGGCCGCGGTGTCGTAGCCGGCCAGCTTGAACGTCTTCGCGAGCTGCGTGTTGCCGTCGGACGCGCCCGCGTAGCCGACGCTCGTCCTGGTGAACGCGGGTTTCGCGGTGAGCGCGGCGGCGTTGGCCGCGTCCTGCGCCGTGACGGCGTCACCCTGGCGGGCGGCCGAGTCGTCCGAACCGTCGTTGGTGAGGTCCGGATCGGCGACCGCGTAGAGCTGGTAGGGCCGCCCGGTGAGCGACCGGAAGTCGACGTCGACCAGCACGGTCGTCGCGGCCGGGTCGGTGACGTAGGTCTTGCGGAGGCGCCAGCGGTGCTGGTCGTCGGTGATGGTCTGCTCGTAGACCAGGCTGTCGTCGTCGGTCCGCCGCACCTGCTGCGACTTCGCCGAGTAGTCGGTGACGGCGAAGCTGCGGCCGTCGGTGACGACGAAGTTGAGCGAGCGGACGCTGGGCGTCGACAGGTCCGGGTAGTAGACCTCGGACAGCTGCCCGCCCTGGAGGGTGAACCACACGTTGCTGGACCGGTCGTGCGCGGTCCCGAAGCCCGTCTTGTCCGCGGGCAGCCAGCTGGGATGGGCCCCGGGCCCGCCGGGAGCCTCGCCCTGAGCTGCCGCGATCCCCGGGATCAGGCCGGTGACCAGCAGCCCGGCGAGGGCGCCGAACATGAGTTTGCGCATATCAACCCCACAGAAGATCGCTTCTGCACCGTTACAGAAGCGACTTGGCAGTCTGCCGCCGATCCTTCACCGGCGCATGGTCCGATCCGGTGAACCACTGACCGTCACCGGTCCGGGTAAACCGTTTGCCGGGCCGCGGCCGCTGTCACACGATCAGGCGATGCCGAACCTGCTCGCGTTCATCCCCGCCGCCTTCCTCATCGCGATGGTCCCCGGCCCCGCCACGGTCATGCTGATCAAGCAGGCCGCCCGCGGGTCGAAGCGCAACGCCTTCGCCACCATCGCCGGCATCGAGACCGGGATCGCCTTCTGGGGCCTCGCCGCCGTCTTCGGCCTGACCGCGCTGCTTGCCGCGTCGCAGACGGCCTACGACGTCCTGCGCTTCGCGGGCGCGCTGTTCCTGATCTACCTGGGGATCAAGGCCCTCTTCTTCCGGGGCGGCGGCGAGGAGAAGGAGATCCGGCCCGGCACGGGGTACCGGTCCGGGCTGGTGACGAACATCGCCAACCCGAAGGCCGGCGTCTTCGCCCTGTCGTTCCTGCCCCAGTTCGTCCCGGCCGACGCGGGCAGCGGCGCGCTGGTGGTCTGCGTGCTGGCGTGGATCGCGGTCGACATCGTCTGGTACTCCATGAGTTCACCAGCGGCGAACGGACTTTCCGCCACACCGAGCGCACACTTGTAGTACCTGCAACGCTGTAATCGAGGTGCGCATGGACGAGGCGATGGACGCGTACTCGCTCGCGGTCAGCACGGTCGCCAGGACGGTCACCCCGCACGTCGCCGGGGTGCGGCTCGCGCGGGGCAGCGGCTCCGCCGTCGTCTTCGCCGGCGACGGTCACCTGCTCACCAACGCCCACGTCGTCGGCGACCACCGGAAGGGTGTCGCCACCTTCGCCGACGGCAGCGAAGTGCCCTTCGACGTCGCCGGGGCCGATCCGCTGTCCGACCTCGCCGTGCTGCGCGCCCGGGGCGAGACACCGGCCGCCGCCGTGCTCGGTGACGCCGACCGGCTCGTCGTCGGGCAGCTCGTCGTCG
This sequence comes from Amycolatopsis sp. MtRt-6, assembly GCF_017308975.1. Classification (GTDB taxonomy): domain Bacteria; phylum Actinomycetota; class Actinomycetes; order Mycobacteriales; family Pseudonocardiaceae; genus Amycolatopsis. Next base: position 299,532 of record NZ_JADWPD010000003.1, read on the forward strand.
CCGTCGGGAACCCGCTCGGCTTCTCCGGGACCGTCACCGCCGGGGTCGTCAGCGCGCTCGGGCGGGCGCTGCCGGTGCGGCAGGGGCGCACCACCCGCGTGATCGAGGACGTCATCCAGACCGACGCCGCGCTCAACCCGGGCAACTCCGGCGGCGCGCTCGCCGACTCCGCCGGCCGGGTCGTCGGCGTCAACACCGCCGTCGCCGGGTTCGGGCTCGGGCTGGCCGTGCCGATCAACGCGACGACGCGGCGGATCATCGACACGCTCGTCGTCGAAGGCCGGGTGCGGCGCGCGTACCTCGGCGTGGTCGGCGTGCCCGCGCCGCTGCCGGACGACGTCGCCGAGCGCACCGGGCAGGGCGCCGGGCTGCGGGTGCACGAAGTCGTCTCCGGCGGCCCCGCCGACCGGGCCGGCCTCAAGGCGGGCGATCTCGTGCTCACGGTCGGGCGCACGCGCGTGTCGGACGCGCAGGGCATCCAGCGTCAGCTGTTCGCGGAAGTGATCGGCACCGCACTGCCGATCACCGTGCTGCGCAACGGAGCCATGGTCGACGTCTACGCCACCCCGGCAGAGTTGGTCGGCTGACTTGAGTATCGCGCGTCGGCGTGGCATGGTCGGGGGCACAACACCAACGCGGGAGCTCGCGCCATGGCGGGCTGAGAGGGTGACTTGCGTCAAGCAGGCGTCACCGACCGCATGAACCTGACCGGGTAATGCCGGCGTAGGGAGTGAAAGTCGTTGACGACCTTGGAAAACAATGCTGCCGTCAGTGTGACGACCGGGCCGATCACCGGCTCGCGCAAGGCTTACCACCAGACCGAATCCGGGCTCCGCGTCCCCGTCCGGCGGATCGATCTCTCCAACGGTGATCACTTCGACGTTTACGACACTTCGGGCCCGTACACCGATCCCGACGTCGAGATCGATGTCCACTCCGGACTGCACCGGCTGCGGGCCGGCTGGGCCGACGGCCGCGAGCACAACACCCAGCTCGGCTGGGCCAAGCAGGGCGTCATCACCCGCGAAATGGAGTACATCGCGGCCCGCGAACGGGTTACGCCCGAATTCGTGCGCGACGAAGTGGCCCGCGGCCGCGCCGTGATCCCGGCCAACCGCAAGCACCCCGAGACCGAGCCGATGATCATCGGCAAGAACTTCCTCGTGAAGATCAACGCCAACATGGGCAATTCGGCCGTCTGGTCGTCGGTCGAGGAAGAGGTCGACAAGATGGTGTGGGCCACCCGCTGGGGCGCCGACACGATCATGGACCTCTCCACCGGCAAGCGGATCCACGAAACGCGGGAGTGGATCATCCGCAACTCGCCGGTGCCGGTCGGCACCGTGCCGATCTACCAGGCACTGGAAAAGGTGGACGGCGAACCGGAAAAGCTGTCGTGGGAGGTCTACCGCGACACCATCATCGAGCAGTGCGAGCAGGGCGTCGACTACGTCACCGTGCACGCCGGCGTGCTGCTGCGCTACATCCCGCTCACCGCGCGGCGCGTCACCGGCATCGTCAGCCGCGGCGGGTCGATCATGGCCGCGTGGTGCCTGGCGCACCACAAAGAGTCCTTTTTGTACACGCACTTCGAGGAACTCTGCGAGATCCTGCGGCAGTACGACGTCACGTTCTCCCTCGGCGACGGCCTGCGCCCCGGCTCGATCGCCGACGCCAACGACCGCGCCCAGTTCGCCGAGCTGGAAACCCTCGGCGAGCTGACGCACATCGCGCGCTCGCACGACGTCCAGGTGATGATCGAGGGCCCCGGCCACGTGCCGATGCACAAGATCAAGGAGAACGTGGAGCTAGAGGAAAAGCTCTGCGGCGAGGCGCCGTTCTACACCCTCGGCCCGCTGGCGACGGACATCGCGCCGGCGTACGACCACATCACGTCGGCCATCGGCGCGGCGCAGATCGGCTGGTACGGCACGGCGATGCTGTGCTACGTCACGCCGAAGGAGCACCTCGGCCTGCCCAACCGCGACGACGTGAAGACCGGCGTCATCACGTACAAGATCGCCGCCCACGCCGCGGACCTGGCCAAGGGGCACAAGTACGCGCAGGAGTGGGACGACGAGCTGTCGAAGGCCCGCTTCGAGTTCCGCTGGAACGACCAGTTCAACCTGTCGCTGGACCCCGACACCGCCCGCTCGTTCCACGACGAGACCCTGCCCGCCGAGCCGGCCAAGACCGCGCACTTCTGCTCGATGTGCGGCCCGAAGTTCTGCTCGATGCGGATCACGCAGGACGTCCGCAAGTACGCGGAGGAGCACGGGCTGTCCACTGTGGAAGCCATCGAGGCGGGCATGGAGGCGAAGTCGGCGGAGTTCACCGAGTCCGGCGGCAAGGTGTACCTGCCCGTGGTGGGGCAATGACACCACGGACCGCCCTCACCATCGCCGGCTCGGACTCCGGCGGTGGTGCGGGCATCCAGGCCGACCTGCGCACGTTCTTCGCACACGGCGTCCACGGGCTGGTCGCGATGACGGCCGTCACCGTGCAGAACTCCTTGGGTGTACAGGGTTTTACCGAGATCCCGGCCGACGTGGTCACCGCGCAGATCAAGGCGGTGGCCACGGACATGGGGGTGAACGCGGCCAAGACGGGCATGCTGGCGTCCGCCGAGATCATCCGCGGGGTCGCGAAGACCCTGGACGAAATCGGGGAGTTCCCGTTCGTGGTCGACCCGGTGGCGGCGTCGATGACGGGCCACGCGCTGCTGCGCGAGGACGCCCTGGAGGCGATCCGCACGGAGCTGTTCCCGCGCGCGACGCTGATCACGCCGAACCTCGACGAGGTCGGCCTGCTGACGGGAATCTCCGTCACGGACGAGGAATCCCAACGGGCGGCCGCCGAAGCGCTGCTGGATTTCGGCTCGCGGTGGGTCCTGGTCAAGGGCGGCCACATGCGGGGCACGACCGAGTGCGTCGACCTGCTGACGGACGGCCGCCAGTACATCTCGCTGAGCGGCCCGAGGTACGTCACGGAGAACACCCACGGCGGCGGCGACACCTTGGCGTCCGCGATCACGGCGTCACTCGCGAAGGGCGCCTCGGTGCCGGACGCCGTCGCCGCGGGGAAGAAGTTCATCGAAAGGTGCGTGGCCGAGGCCTACCCGCTGGGTGCGGGTGTCGGCCCGGTCTCGCCGTTCTGGGTGCTCAGCCCCTAGGCAACACCTGCGGCAGCACCGTCGTGAGCCCGGTCCAGTCCGCGGTGACCACCGACGCGTGCTGCTTCGCCAAGTCGGCGACGCGCTGGTTGGCCTGGTCGACCGTCGGGTTGTGGCCGTCGATGGGCGGGGCGACGTTCTGCGCGTCCGTCATCACGAGGTAGTAGTGGTTGGCGTCGTACCACCACGGCCCGGTCTGGGTGACCCACGCGTTCGCGTCGCCGTCGAAGACGACGAACCACGGCTTGAGGTCGGCGGTGTACTTGTCCCGCGGGTCACCGCCGGCCGCGCCGTGCACGGTCGGGAAGATGTTCGCGTCGCCGAGCTTGCCCGCGTTCTTGAGACCGACGAGGTAACGCGCGTACTCGACGTCGGTCTTCAGCGTGTCGGTCGGGTTCCCCTCCTCGACCGTGCCCGGGATGATCTCGGAGATCACCCGGCCCCGCAACGCGTCCACCGAAGGCCAGTTGTCCGCCTTGGCCGCGTCGTCCAGCGTCGCGTAGCCGCCGAGCAGTTCGGCCGGGCGGAAGGCGACGCTGCCGAGGTGCGCCCGGAACGTGGCGTCCAGCTCGTCCGGGCCCATGCCGGTGTTGTCGGAGAAGCCCGTCTTCATCTCCAGCTTCAGGGTGATCGGCGGGTGCCCGGGGTGGGCGGCCAGCCAGATCCGGATGTCGTCGAGGCAGTACTCGAGGTTCTTGTTCTTGCCGCCGGAGTACAACTGAGCCGCCGAGGTGGCCGCGACGCAGTTGTTGTTGTTCCCCAACGGGTTCGAGTGGCTGACCTTCCACTCGTGGGTGATGAAGTTCGGCCAGACGTCCAGCTCGATCAGCGACGAGCCGGCGTCGAGCGCCTGGGCGAGGTAGCCGTAGGCCGCCGGGTCGTAGGTGTTGTGCACGCCGACCGTTGTGACGTGCGAGAGCTTCGGGCTGTCCGCGTTCGCGGTCGTCGCCCCGGAGAGCACGAGCGCCGCCGTGAGGATTGCCACCGAGAAGAGCTTCATCCAGGCTCCTTCAAACGTGAGTAACCTTCACAATGTCTCACCGTGGTTGACTGTTGATGAAGCAAAAGAGGCTGATTGGCCTAGACCAGAAGTCGGGAAAACACCATGACGACGAGCCTGCCGACCGCGTTGACCATCGCCGGGTCGGACTCCGGCGGTGCCGCGGGACTCCAGGCGGACCTGCGCACCTTCCTGACCTGCGGCGTGCACGGCCTGGTCGCGGTCACCGCCGTCACCGTGCAGAACACCCTCGGCGTGCACGACCGCGCCGACCTGCCGCCGCACATCGTGGCCGGGCAGATCGAGGCCGTGGCGGCGGACATGGGCGTCGGCGCGGCGAAGACCGGCATGCTGGCCTCGGCCGAGATCATCCACGCGGTCGCCGCTGCGTGTGACAAGGCGGGGATCGGGCGGGACGAAGAGATCCCGTTCGTCGTCGACCCGGTGGCGGCGTCGATGCACGGCCACCCGCTGTTCGACGAAGCCGGGCTGGTGGCCCTGCGCGACGAGCTGCTGCCGCGCGCGACGGTGCTGACGCCCAACCTCGACGAGGTCCGGCTGCTCACCGGGATGACCGTGACCGACCGCGAGGGCATGCACACCGCGGCGGTGGTGCTGCACCGGATGGGCCCGCGGTACGTCCTGGTCAAGAGCGGCCACCTGCAGGCCGACCCCGAGTGCGTCGACCTCCTGTTCGACGGCTCGACGTTCGTGGAGCTGCCGGGGAAGCGGTATTCGACGCCGCACACGCACGGCGCGGGCGACACGATGGCGTCGGCGCTGACGGCGGGCCTGGCCAAGGGGATGTCCGTGGTCGAGGCCGCGCGGTACGGCAAGTGGTTCGTGTCCCACGCGGTCGAGCACGCCTACCCGATGGGGGCGAAGGTCGGCCCGGTGTCGGCCTTCTGGCGGCTGGCTCCCGAGGAGCGCTGAGCGACCACCCGGTTACCATCCCTGCGGTTACTGATCCTTGACCGAGCAGGGGGCGGCCGTGACCGGGCGCGAGCGCGTGGCGAAGGTCCTCGAGGGCCGCCGCTTCCAGAACTTCATCATCGCCGTCATCGTCTTCAACGCGGTCACACTCGGCATGGAGACGTCGACGTCGATCATGGACGGCTACGGCGGCCTCCTGCACGTCCTCGACCACATCGCGCTCGGCATCTTCGTGACCGAGCTGCTGGCGAAGTTCTACGCCTACCGCGGCGGCTTCTTCCGCGACAACTGGAACGTCTTCGACCTGCTGGTGGTCGGCATCGCGGTGATCCCGGCGACCGGGCCGTTCGCGGTGCTGCGGTCGCTGCGCGTGCTCCGGGTGCTGCGGCTGATCTCGGTGGTGCCGTCGATGCGCAAGGTCGTCTCCGGGCTGCTCGCCGCGATCCCCGGCATGGCGTCGATCGCCGCGCTGCTCGGGCTGATCATCTTCGTGGCCGGCGTGATGGCGACCAAGCTGTTCGGCACCATCGACCCCGGCGACTTCGGCGACCTCGGCACGTCGCTGTTCACCCTGTTCCAGGTGATGACCGGCGAGGCGTGGCCGGACATCGCCAAGACGATCATGGAACAGGCACCCATGGCCTGGATCTTTTTCGTCGTCTACATCCTGGTGTCCAGCTTCGCGGTGCTGAACCTCTTCATCGCCGTCGTGGTCAGCGGCATGGAGGACGAGCTGCGCCAGGACATCCGCGAGGAAGAGGCGAAGCAGGCCGAAGCGCAGGCCGCCGCCAACCAGGAGATCCTCGAAGAGCTCCGCGCCCTGCGCGCGGAGCTGGCCGAACTGCGCCAGAAGGCCGCGTAGGAACGATCCTGGGGGCCGGATGCGGACACGCTCCCCAGTCGACCGGACACCCTTCGAAGGACGCCGTGATCAAGTCCGTCGAGACGTTCGCGGGCCAAGACCCCCAGCTCTCCACGGTGAACCTGCTGGCACATCGCGAGTGGCACAACGACGTCGACTTCGTGCCCATGGTCATCGCCTGCAAACGCGGGACGCGCGACTGCCTGCTGGTGGCACCCGACGGCGCGGGCTACCACAGCCTCGAGGAGTTCGTGGACGACACGACGCTGCTCAAGCCGGGGGACCGGGTTTCGGGCCCGAGTGGCCTGCCGGACGCCCCGGACAACGCGCGGGTCGAAGAACTCACCAAAAGCGACCCGACCGCCGCCCCATGGATCGTCGTGGGGTTCGCCGTCGTGGGGTGCTGGCGCTGACCGTCCTCGTCTTCACCGCGTTGGGGCTGGTGCGGAGAGCACGAGCGCGCCGCGACGCCGACCGGCTGCTGGGCGACTGGGATCTGCCGTCCGAGGACTGATTCCCGGCTCAGTCGTCCGCGATCAGGGCTTCCAGCGCCGGCAACGCGGCCAGCAGCGCCTCCCGGTGGTCGGGCGAGAGCCGGTCGAGCCGCCGGTTGAGCTCCTGCACCCGCGTCGACCGGACGCCGGACACGAGCCGCTCGCCCTCTTCGGTCGCCTTCGCCAGCCATGCGCGCCGGTCGACCGGGTCGGACTCGCGGCTCACGTACCCGGCCTCGACCAGGGACGCGATGATCCGCGACATCGTCGCCGCGGCCACGCCTTCCTTGGCCGCGAGGTCGCCGAGCCGGAGCTGGCCCGCGTGCACCAGCGTCGCCAGCGCCGAGATGGCGCCGTGGCCCGGCCCCGGCACGCCTGCCTGCCGCAGTGACCGGGACAGCCTGCCCACGGCGAGGTACAACCTGCCCGAGACGTCCTGGACCGATGTGCTCGTCACGGCTGGCTCCTTCTGCGCTCGCCCCGCCGCGGGTGCGCCGGAAAGTGCCGTCCACCTTACGGGTTCGCGGTTACGGTCGGTGTTACCAACCCGGGTTCACCGGGGTGGGCTCGACGCCTTCGCCCAGAAACGCTGCGGCACGCGCCCGGCGCCCCGGGCCAGGTGACCGGCGACGACAGCGGAACGCATCGCCGACGCCATCCGCTCGGGGTCGGCCGCCCGGGTGACGGCGGTGGACAGCAGGACGGCGTCGCAGCCGAGCTCCATCGCCAGCGTCGCGTCCGAGGCCGTGCCGATTCCGGCGTCCAGGATGACCGGGACGCCCGCGCGCGAAACGATCAGCTCGATGTTGTGCGGATTCCGGATGCCGAGGCCGGTGCCGATGGGCGCGCCCAGCGGCATCACCGCCGCGCAGCCGGCCTCCTCCAGGCGCAGCGCGAGCACCGGGTCGTCGTTCGTGTAGACGAACACGGTGAACCCGTCGGCGGCCAGCCGTTCGGCGGCGTCGAGGGTCTCGATCGGGTCCGGCAGCAGCGTCCGGTCGTCGGCGTGCACCTCGAGCTTGATCAGGTCGGTTTCCAGCGCCTCGCGGGCGAGCTGCGCGGTGAGCACGGCTTCGGCGGCCGTCCGGCAGCCCGCCGTGTTCGGCAGCAGCTCGATGCCGAGCCGTTTCAGCAGCTCGAGGACGCCGGAGCCGCCCTCGGCGTCGGCGCGGCGCATGGCGACCGTGGTCAGCTCGGTGCCGGACGCGACCAGCGCGCGTTCGAGCACGGCGAGGTTGGCCGCGCCGCCGGTGCCGATGATCAGCCGGGACGTCAGCTTGGTCGTGCCGATGACCAGTGGTTCTTCGTCCATTTCAGCCTCCCTGGACCGCGGTGAGCACGTCGAGGACCGCCCCCTTGGGCACGGCGGTGGCCGCCCAGTCGGCGCGGCGGACGACGACGCCGTCGACCGCGACGGCGATCCCCGGCCGCTGCCCGCCGGACGCGTCGAGGACGTCGGCGACGGTGGCGCCGTCCGGGAACGCCGTCCATTCGCCGTTGAGCTTGATCTCCATCACACGTGCTCCTTCTGGTGCAGGCGGGCGGGGGACGCGGCCGCGGTGCCTTCGGGCGGCTCGTCCCCCTCGAGCCAGGCGACCACGGCGTCCGCGGTCACCGGGGCCATCAGCAGGCCGTTGCGGTGGTGCCCGGTCGCGGCGAAAACACCGCCGTCCAAGGCGCCGAGGTACGGCAGCGCGTCCCGGCTGCCGGCCCGCAGGCCGGCGGCGGTCTCGGTCAGCTCGTACTCGGTGATCGCGGGGAAGACGCGCTCGGCGCCTTCGAGCAGCTCGCGCACGCCGCGGGCGGTGACAGCCCGGTCGAAGCCGGCTTCGTACTGGGTGGCGCCGAGGACGAGCTCGGAGCCGCCGCGCGGGACGAGGTAGATCGGGCGGCCTTCGACGACGGCCCGGACGGTGTGCGCAGGCGGCGGCAGGCACCCGCGGCGCGGCTTGAGCCGGAGGATTTCGCCCTTGAGCGGGCGCACGGCGTCGGCGAGCAGCGGGTGCAGCCGTCCGGTCCAGGCGCCCGCGGCGAGCACGACGGCGTCGGCGTCCGGGAGTTCTTCGACGCGCTCGCGCTTGAACCGGACTTGGTGTTTCACACAGGCCGCGTACAGCGCGTCGAGCAGTTTCCGGTTGTCCACCGCCAGGTCGCCCGGGACGTGGAGTCCACTTCGGACGGACCCGAGGCCGGGTTCGAGCCGCTTGGCCGCCCGGCCGGTGAGCCGTTCGGCCGCGCGGCCGAGGGTGTGCAGGTGGCCGGCCAGGATGTCGAGGTGGCCGGCGTCGGCGCTGTCGAAGGCGACGACGAGCGTCCCGTGGCCGGCCAGGCCGGGATCGAAGCCCTCATCACGCAGGTCACGGGCGAAGCCGGGCCAGCGGTTCAGCGACTCTTCGCCGAGGCGCAGGACGTCTTCCTCGCCCGGCCAGGCCTCGGTGACCGGGGCGAGCATGCCGCCGGCCAGCCAGGACGCGCCGCCGCGGGCGGGCTCGGGGTCGTAGAGGGTGACTTTTCGGCCGGTGCGCGCGGCTCGCCACGCCGTGGCCAGGCCGATCACGCCGCCGCCCACCACTGCCAGGTTCGTCATGGAATCACGCTCCCTGCGCCGGCATGACCCGGATCAGGTTCCACGGTCGGAGCGGCAGCTCCCTCTCAGCCCGTGCCTCGGGCTCCCGTGCGGACACCGCCACTTTAACGCGACGGGTACGGTCGCCGCTATGCCCGCCCTCTCCGGTGACAAGATCCGCGCCCGCCTCGACGCGGCGCGCCTGTACCTCTGCACGGACGCCCGCACCGACCGCGGCGACCTGGCCGCCTTCGCCGACGCGGCCCTCGCGGGCGGCGTCGACATCATCCAGCTGCGCGACAAGACCGGCGCCCTGGAGGCGGCCGGCGAGATCGCGGCGCTGGAGGTGCTGGCGGAGGCGTGCGCCCGGCACGGGGCACTGCTGTCGGTGAACGACCGCGCCGACGTGGCGCTGGCGGTGGGTGCCGACGTGCTCCACCTGGGCCAGGACGACATCCCGGTCACGCTGGCCCGCCGCGTCCTCGGCGACGACGTCGTGATCGGCCGCTCGACGCACTCCCTCGACCAGGCCCTGGCGGCGGCCGCCGAGCCCGGCGTGGACTACTTCTGCACGGGCCCGTGCTGGCCGACGCCGACGAAGCCGGGCCGCTCCGCGCCCGGCCTCGACCTGGTGCGCGGAACGGCGGCCTGGACCCCGGACCGGCCGTGGTTCGCGATCGGCGGCATCGACCTCGACCGGCTCCCTTCGGTGCTGGAGGCGGGCGCGTCCCGGATCGTGGTGGTCCGGGCGATCACCGAAGCCGAAGACCCCGAGGCCGCGGCCCGCGAACTGCGGGCCCGCCTGCCCTGAGTCACGGGGGCGGCGTCGCCGCGGCGCCCTTGCTGGTCGGCGGGGTCGCCGTGGTGGCCGGAGCCGAGGTCGACGGCTGGTCCGTCGTCGTGCTCGGCGTGGTCGTCGGGGTCTCGGACGACGTCGTCGGCGCCGTCGAGCTCTGCGAAGGCGGGGTCGTGGTCGTCTCCGTCGGGGACACCTGCGTGTCGTCCGTGCTGGGCGCCGGCGTCGTCACCGGGGTCCTGTCCTGGTGGCCGCCGTTGCCGGTGAAGATCTTGCCGATGCTCGAGCCCGTTCCGCCGCCGATCTGGGTGCCCGTCGCCGACTCGAAGCCGACGATCGACAGGATCGCCACCGCGAACGCCGCCAGGCTCGTGCCGATGATCAACGGCCAGCGCAGCTTCCGCAGCCGCGCGGACAGCCGTGACGGCTCTTCTTCCGGCGGTTTCAGCTGGACCGTCGGCTGGTCGGTGATGTCCACTGCCTGGCCGCGCCGCCGGATCCCCGACGTCGCCAGCTGACGCGCCTTGAGCGCCGCCGCCCGGGTGCGCTCCAGCGAGCGCAGGTACAGCTCGCTGCCGACCGTCGACACCACGCTGGCCACGCCGGCCCCGATCACCGTGCCCGCCACACCCAGCGTCGAGCCGAGCAGCGCCGCGGTCACCGCCGCCAGCGCGGCCGCCAGGACCTGCGCGATCCGCAGGCCGGACTTCTCTTCCTTCTCCTCCGAAGCCGCTACTTTCTCCTTGGTCATGATCCCGATCTAGGTAGTCCGTGTTCTCCCCTGTCCAACGTCTAAGGCGCGTGAGGGACTCCCCTCGTTGCCACGGCGTGAGGAGGACCACTCCGTCTGTCCATATTAGACACTCCAGATCGAACGTTTTCTTGACATACTCGAAACATGGAACTGGTGACGATCTCTGACATCGAGGCCGCCGCGAAGCGTGTCGAAGATGTCGCCGTACGCACGCCCCTGCTGCTCCAGACCTGGGATCCCCGCGGAACCCTGTGGCTCAAACCCGAAAGCCTGCAACCGGTCGGCGCGTTCAAGGTGCGCGGCGCGTTCAACGCCGTCGCCGCCCTCGACGACGCGGCGCGCGCTCGTGGCGTCATCGCGTACTCCAGCGGCAACCACGCGCAGGCAGTCGCGTACGCGGCGCAGCGGTATGGCGTGAACGCGGTGATCGTCGTGCCGGACGTCGCCCCGCGGATCAAGGTCGAGGCCACCCGCGCCTACGGCGCCGAGGTGATCGAGGTGCCGATCGGCGAACACGAGGGGAAAGCGCGCGAACTGGCCACCGAACGCGGGCTGACCCTCGTCCCACCCTTCGACGACGCGGCCATCATCGCCGGGCAGGGCACCGCGGGCCTGGAGATCGCCGAGGACCTGCCGGACGTCGACGTCGTGCTGGTCCCGATCAGCGGCGGCGGGCTGGCGGCCGGGGTCGGCACCGCGATCAAGGCCCGCTGCCCGCGGGCGCGGGTGATCGGCGTCGAGCCCGCGGTGGCCGCGGACGTCGCCGACAGCCTCCAGCGGGGCGAGCTGGTCAGGTGGCCGCAGGCCGACCGCGCCCGCACGATCGCCGACGGCCTGCGTTCGCAGCCGTCGGAACTGACGTTCGCCCATTTGCGGGAAGTCGTCGACCAGATGGTGACGGTCTCCGAGGAGGAGATCCGCGAAGCGGTCCGCGTCCTCGCCCGCAAGGCCCGCCTGGTGGCCGAGCCCAGCGGCGCGGTGACAACGGCGGCGTACCTGTTCCACGCCGCCGAGCTCCCGGCGGGCAAGACGATCGCACTCGTCTCGGGCGGCAACGCCGACCCGGCACTGTTCGCCGAGATCCTGGCCGGCTGAGCCGCGGGTCGCCTCAAGCACCCCAATGTGGCGTTGGTTGCGTCAGATGCACCCAATGTGGCGTTCGGTGCGTCAGATGCACCGAACGCCACATTGGGGTGCTTTGGGGTCAGGAGCCGGCGACGGAGGAGCCGCCGCGGACGTGCGTCGGCGGGCCCTCGACGCCGCAGTGGTAGCACTCGCCCAGGTGGGGGCACTCGTCGTCGGGTTGGGGCTCGGCCGGTGGTGCCAGGACGCCGTTGTGGATGCCCAGCGCGATCAGCCCACCCGCGATGGCCAGCGCCGCGCAGATGATCAGCGCCGTGCGCCAGCCCGCCGTCAGGGCGACCGGGTCGGCGTACGCCTCGCCGGTCAGCCCGGCCGCGGCGGGCAGCACCGCCACCGCCAGCAGGCCGCCCGAGCGGGCGATGGCGTTGTTGACGCCGGACGCGACGCCGGCGTACCGGTCCGGGGCCGCGGCGAGCACCGTCGCGGTCACCGGGGCCACGACGATCGCCAGGCCCAGCCCGAACACCACGACGGCGGGCAGCACCGTGCCGAGGTAGGACGCGCCGGGGGCGATGCGCAGCATCAGCAGCATCCCGATGCCGACGACGATCGGGCCGGCCACCAGCTGCAAACGCGGCCCGATGCGCTGGGCGAGCGCGCCGGAGCGGCCCGAGAGCAGCAGCATGATCACCGTCAGCGGCAGCCCGGCCAGCCCGGACGCGGTCGGCGAGTAGCCGAGCGACACCTGCAGCTGCATGACCAGCAGCATCATCACGCCGCCGAGCGCGGCGTAGACGACGAAGGTCAACGCGTTCGAGAGCGTGAACGTGCGGTCGCGGAACAGCGACGGCGGCACGAGCGGTTCGCGCGAGCGGTGCTGGACGACGACGAACGCGGCCAGCCCCGCGATCCCCAGCAGGCCGGCGACCAGCACCAGCGGGTCGCCGATGCCGCGCGCGGGCGCCTCCACCAGCGCGCCGGTGACCCCGGCGAGGCCGAGGGCGCCGAGGGCGGCGGCGCCGAAGTCCGGGTGCCCGGTGGCGTCCGGGTCGCGGGACTCGGGGACGAACCGGCGTGCCATGAGCACCACGGCGACCGCGATCGGCACGTTGATGAGGAACGCCAGCCGCCACGACCACACCTGCACGAGGAAGCCGCCGAGCAGCGGCCCGGCCGCGGCCGCGATGCCACCGAGGCCGGACCAGGCGCCGATCGCGCGGGCGCGGGCGTCGTGCGCGAAGGACGCCTGGAGGATCGCGAGCGACCCCGGCGTCAGCAGCGCGCCGCCGATCCCCTGCAGGATCCGCATCGCGACGAGCATCTCGGTCGACGTCGCCGCGGCGCACAGCCCGGACGCGACGCCGAACCAGACGACGCCGACGAGGTACACGCGGCGCCTGCCGTACCGGTCGCCGAGCGAACCGGCGACCAGGATCAGCGCGGCGAGCGCCAGCAGGTAGCCGTCGAGGATCCACTGCAGCCCCGCCACGGAGGCGTTCAGCTCGGCGCCGATGCGGGGCAGCGCGACGTTGACGATGGTGCCGTCGAGCATCGCCATGCCGGAGCCGAGGATCGTGGTGGCGAGGACGCCGCGCGCCGCGCCGGTCCCCCACCGGATCCCGGTGTCTTCCGCAGAGTTCACCGGCCAACTCCACCGCGCCCGGAGACCCCCGTCAACCGCGGGGGTGCTCCGGCGCCGGGCTCACGGCAGCAGCGTCGTCACGAACTTGTAGCGGTCACCGCGGTAGACCGAGCGGGCGAACTCGACCGGCTTGCCGTCCGTGGCGAACGAGTGGCGGGTCAGCATCAGCACCGGCATGCCGACGTCCGCGCCGAGCATTTCCGCTTCCTGCGGCCCGGCGAGCGACGTCTCGATCGTCTCTTCCGCGCGTTCGAGTTCGACGCCGTAGTGCTCGCGTAGAACGGCGTACAACGAACCGCCGGCCGAGACGTGCTTGCGCAGCCCGCGGAACCGGCCGAGCGGCAGGTGTGTCGTCTCGAGCGCCATCGGCTGCGAGTCCGCCAGTCGAAGCCGTCGAAGGCGAAGGATTTTCGCGCCGGTCCGGATCGCGAGCAGCTTCGCGAGGTCGCCCTCGACCGGCATTTCCTCGACTTCCAACAGTTTCGACGACGGCTTCAGGCCCTGCTTGCGCATGTCTTCGGTGTAGGAGGACAGCTGCAGCCGCTGCGCGAGCTTCGGTTCGGCCGCGAAGGTGCCTTTTCCCTGCACCCGGTGCAGGCGGCCCTCGGCGGTCAGGTCGGCCAGCGCCTGGCGCACGGTGGTGCGGGAGACCGTGAACTCCCCGGCGAGCGCGCGTTCGGTCGGGATCGGCGACCCCGGCGGCAGCACGTCCAGCAGGTCGAGGAGGTGCTGCTTCAACGCCCAGTACTTGGGCTCGCGCTGCCCGCGCATCCCGGCGACGGCGCCCGCCTCGCCCGTGGTGGTGGTCTCCAACATGCCCGGCTCCCTATGTCTTCCCTCATCGCACGCCACGTCCCCGTAAGAAACGTACCCTTTTCCCCAAACGCGCCGCCCCTATAACATTGGTCTAGACCTGACCGACGCCGCCTGAGTCCGGTACATAATGCCGGAGGTGGAGAGGAAAATGATGACCGAACAACGGCCCGGCGCGCACATGGCCGCGGAGATCGCCCAGCAGCCGGACGTCCTGGCCGGACTGGTGGCACGTCAGGCGGAAATCGCGGAAGTGGCGGAAAAGATCTCACAGCGGCCGCCGCGGTTCGCGTTGCTCGCCGCGCGTGGATCGAGCGACCACGCAGCGTTGTACGCGAAGTACCTGATCGAGGTACTGCTCGGCCTTCCGGCCGGTTTGGTTTCCCCGTCCACGGCGACGTTGTACGGCGCGCGGCCCGATCTGCGGGACGTGCTGTTCGTCACCGTCAGCCAGAGCGGCGGCTCCCCCGACCTGATCGAGGTCACCGAAACGGCGCGGCGCCAGGGCGCGCTGACGGTGTCGGTCACCAACACGCCGGACTCGCCGCTGCGGGCGGCGTCCGAGCTCGGCGTCGACATCGGCGCCGGCGTCGAGAAGGCCGTCGCGGCCACCAAGACGTACTCCGCGACGCTGATGGCGCTGTACCTGCTGATCGACGCGGTGCGCGGCGGCAAGGCGGCCGACGCCGAGAAGATCGGCGAGCTGGCGCAGCAGACGCTCGACGGCGCCACCGAAGGCGTGCAGCGCGCGGTCGACCGGTACCGCTTCGTGGACCGGGTCCTCACCACCGGCCGCGGCTACTCCTACGCCAGCGCGCTCGAAGGTTCGCTCAAGCTGGCCGAGACCAGCTACCTCGCCGCCCGCGCGTACAGCGGCGCGGACCTGCTGCACGGCCCGGTGGCGGCGGTGGACGGCGAGACCGCCGTCCTCGCGGTGACCAGCGCCGGGCACGGCGGCCGCGCGATGCACGAGGTCCTCGAAGCCGTCGGCAAGCGCGGCGCGGACGTCCTCGCGGTCGGCTCGGCCGCCGCCGAGGTGCCCGCGGCGCTGCGCATCGACGTCGCGCCGACGGTCGAGGAGCTGGCGCCGATCCTGGAGATCCTGCCGATCCAGCGGATCGCGCTCGGGCTGTCGCTGGCCCGCGGCGGCGACCCGGACAGCCCGCGCGGCCTGCTGAAGGTGACCAAGACCCGGTGAGCTTCGCGGTGGGCGTCGACGCCGGCGGCACCTCGACCAGGGCCGCCCTGGTCGACGCCGCCGGCACGGTGCTGGGCACCGGGCGCGGCGAAGGCGCCAACCCCAACGCGCACGCGCCGGAGGTCGCCGCGGGCCGCATCGCCGGCGCGATCACCGCGGCGCTCGGCGACCGCGACCCCGGCGCCGTGCGGGCGTGCGTCGTCGGCATGGCCGGGGTCAGCAAGCTGAGCGACAGAGGCGTGGCGGCGGTCTTCGACGCGGCATGGACGCGAATCGGTCTCACGTGTGCGGTCCGGACCGTCGCCGACGCCGAAGTGGCGTACGCGTCGGCGACGCCGGCCCCGGACGGAACGGTCGTGGTCGCCGGAACCGGTTCGATCGTGGGCCGGATCCGCAAGCGGCGGCTCGCCGGCACGACCGGCGGCTACGGCTGGCTGCTCGGCGACGAAGGGTCCGCGTTCTGGCTCGGCCGCGAAGCCGTCCGCTCCACATTGGAGGCACTCGGACGCGGGCGGCCGCTCGACGGACTGCCGTCGGCGGTGCTCGGCGCCGCGCTCGGACTGTCCGGTTTGGACGTCCGGGGCGACGCCGGGCGGCTGGCCGCGTCCCGGGCGTTGATCACGGCGGCCAACGCCGAGGCACCGGTCCGGCTCGCCCGGTTCGCCCCGTTGGTGAGCGCGGCGCACGACGCGGGCGAGCCCGCGGCCCGGGAGATCGTCGCCCGCGCGGCCGGGCATCTCGCCGAAAACGCCCTCGCGGCGCGCGAGCCCGGCGAGTCGACGCCGGTCGTGCTCGTCGGCTCCGTGCTCACCGGAGCGAGCCCGGTCGGCGAGCTCGTGCGCCGCCGGCTGGCCGGTCTCGAGGTGCTGACCAGCTCCGATGGGGTGCTCGGGGCGGCGTGGCTGGCCGCACTGGACGCCTTCGGCGAGGCGGCGCCGCGGCCCCGGGCGTAAGGATATTGAGCAAAACGCGGCGCAAAGACGCGAAAACGTCGACTGAACCCGGGTAGTCCGGGTACCGTAGGCAGTGGCCCCCGGACCCTCCCCCCTCGCCGGGGGCCGCCTTATGCCCCGGGTACGTCGTCCGATCGGGTTTCCGGAGCCAGGCGCAGGCCGGGATGCTCCGGCGGCAACGCCCGGTAGAGCACCCAGCCACTGACCGCGACGGTGAGCGCGACGAGCGGCCAAGACAGCACCGTGCGGGCCACGCCGAGCGCGACCACCTGGCCGGCCCACCACAGCAGGCCGTACACGACCACTCGCAGGGTGTACTGGAGCACCCACACCCAGCTGGCCCGCGAGTAGGCCTTGAGCAGCGCTTCGTCACGGCGCCAGCGCGTCTTCTGCCCCAGCAGCAGCCCGACGACCACGCCGAGCAGCGGCCAGCGCACGACGACGCTGGCCGCCCACAGCAGCGCGCTGGCCACATTGGACATCAGCTGCAGCAGGAAGAAGTCCTGGGCGCGGCCGGTGTGCAGGGCGATCAGCGCGGCCGCGACGACGGCGGCGAGGCTGACGACCAGCGCGCGCACCTTGCCCCCGCCGGCGATCCGGAAGATCCCGACCGCGACGGCGACCGCGACGGCGGCACCGGCACCCCAGGCAACGGACTGACCGGCCGCGAGCCAGCCGGCGACGAAGCCGACGGGCGGGATACTGGCGTCGAGGGCGCCCCGGCGGCCACCGAGGATCTGCGCGAGCGACTCACGGGGTTCTCCGGACACGTGTCCAGCCTGCCGGATCGGGTCCGGGACTCCCCGGGCAGGGAGATTTTCGCCACATCGGGTGCCGGTTTTGCCTCCGAGTGTGCTGTTTCACGGCATGCCGAAGGTGAAGACTACGTAATGGAGAGGCGCAGAAGGCCGACAAGATAAGACACTGTTACCGCAGGCTGAACGCCCGGGGGTGGAGCGGGTTTGCGGCCGATCGTTAGTTGAGGGTGTACAACTACATGTCGGGGTGTGTCGGTCGCAGGAGTCGTCGCAGGATGGGGAAGGGGACCCACGTGTACGGATTCGACAGCTACGTAGCCCTCGGTGACAGCTTCACCGAGGGGCTCAACGACAACCTGCCGGACGGCTCTTTCCGGGGGTGGGCCGACCGGCTCGCGGAGGTGCTGGCGGCCGGCCGCAGCGACTTCCGGTACGCCAACCTGGCCCTGCGGGGCAAGATGCTCGACGAGATCCTGGACGAGCAGCTGCCGATCGCCCTGGAGCTCAAGCCCGACCTGGTGACGCTGTGCGCGGGCGGCAACGACATCATCGTCCCGGGGGCGGACGTGGACGCGGTGACGGAGCGCCTGGAGGAGGGCGTGGCGAAGCTGCGCGAGGCGGGCATCCCGGTGCTGATGTTCAACGGCCCGGACACCAAGGTGCTGTCGGTGATGTCGGTGCTGCGCGGCAAGGTGGCGATCTACAACACGAACCTGTGGGCGATCGCGGAGCGCCACGGAGCCCGCATGGTCGACCTGTGGACGATGGGGCCGTTGCACGACCGCCGCGCCTGGAGCGACGACCGGCTGCACTTTTCCCCGGAAGGCCACGCGCGGATCGCGTTGAAGGCGGCGGAGGTGCTGGGGATCCCGGTGGAGGCGGACTGGCGCGAGCCGTGGCCGCTGGAGGAGCACCCGAACCGCTGGATCGATTCGCGGCGGTCGGATTTGACGTGGACGAAGGTGCACCTGCTGCCGTGGATCCGGAGGCAGCTGCGGGGCGAGTCGATGGGGGACGGGTTGTCGCCCAAGCGGCCGAAGCTGGCGCCTTTGGTGCCGTTGGACGTGCTCGAGGTGCCGGACAAGGCGCGGCAGCAGCAGGCCAGCTGAGGGGGCTGCTTTCGGTTCGGGCGGCGTTTCGCCGGGGGCTTTCGCCGGAGGGCTGCGACTCGGTGGGCTGTCGCCCGGCGGGCCTTCGCCGGGGCTTCCGCTCGGCGAACTGTCGCCCGGCGAGCTTCGGCTCGGCGAGCTTTCCGCCGGCGAGTTTTCCGCCCGGCAAGTTCGGCAGGCCCTCCGCTCGGCGAGCTTTCCGCCGACCGGAACCTGCAGCCGGCAAGTTCGGCGGGCCTCCACTCCGGCGGAGCCCACCCTCCCTGGGGGAACCACCCGTCTCCAGCCTACCGCCCACCCCCGACGGAAAGTGCCCAACCGATCACAAACCCCCGAGTTGTCCACATGTCGACTTGCCTGGGGACAACTTGTGGATACCACCCGGATTCAGGTCGCCATCCCGCCACGCCCGGCTTACAGTCCCTTTATGCGTCAGCGCTGGATCCTCGTGGTCCCGGTTGCGGTGCTGGTCACAGCGCTGCTCGCGGGGGTCGCCACCTGGACTCAGGCCGGCCGGCTCGAACGTGACCTCACCGCCCGGGCCCAGGCCGCGCTCTTCGAAGCCGGGCTGCCCACCGGCGATGTGCGCTTCGACGGCCGGGATGCCACCCTCAGCGGCTTCGCGCCCGGGCAAGCGCTGCGAGCCCTCGAAATCGTGCAGAACGTCGACGGTGTCCGGGCCGCCAAGGTCAACGGTGACGTCACCCCCGTGGCGCCGAGCCCCACCACCACGCCCAGCACCCCCAGCCCGCCACCGAGCACACCGCAAACCACCACCGCCCCACCGCCCACCGACAAGGCCGGCGTGCAGGCCGAGATCGACCGGATGCTCGCCGAGTCGCCCATCGCCTTCGAGCCCGATACGGCGAAGCTCACCCCCGAAGGCGAGCAGGCCGCCCGCAGCATCGCGATCGCCCTCGTCAAGGCGCCCGCGAGCTTCCGGTTCCGCGTCACCGGGCACGTCGCGCAGGGCCCCGGCGGCGAGAGCGCCGCGCTCAAACTCTCGCGGGACCGCGCCCGGGCCGTCGTGCGGATCCTCACCGCCAACGGGCTGGCGGCCAAGCGCGTGACGTACCGGGGGCTGGGCGACACCCGGCCGGCCACCGAGGGCGAAGAAGACCGGCGTGTCGAAGTCACGGTCGTTTGAGGGGTGATGAGCTGATGTTCTGGCTGTTCGGGCAGATCTGGCTGTGGCTGATCGTCGCCTTCGGCCTGGGCGCGCTGACCTCGTGGCTCGTGCTGCGCGCGACCCAGCGACCGCGGCCCGCGCAGGAGCCGGAACCCGAAGAAGAACCGCCGTACGAACCGCCGCCGCCCCTCTCGACCGAGCAGACCCAGTTCATCCCGGCCGCCTGGGCGCAGCACCCACCCGACCGGCGCACGGCACCCGGCACCGCCGAAGACGACGACGCCGAAGAAGCCGGCCATCGCGAAGGGCACCTGCCGCTGCCGCCGCAGCGCGGTGCGCAGGCCGAAGACTGGCCCACGGAAGAAGAGCCCGCCTGGCCGGAGTCCGACGAGGCCCCGCAGTGGCCGCAGCAGCCTGGGCGCAGTGGCTGACACCCATCCTGGTAAGTTCGGCTACGCACTGTGAGCGAGGCCTGAGGAGGGGGTGGAGTGGCGCTCCCCCATTGGACGCCGCAGCAGGTCCTGCCGCCGGGCCGGCACGCGGGTGACCTCGCCGACGTCTACGAACGCCTGGTGTTCGACGCCCCGCACCAGAACGAACGCGAGATCCTGTTCAGCGCGCTCAACAGCTACCTCGGCGTCGCCCGGCGGATCATCCCGTCCGGCCGCGCCTGGATCGGCGGCGAGCTCATCACCCGGACCGCCCACCCGCCGCGCGGCCTCGACGTCGTCCTCATCCCGGACGAATGGGGCGCGCTCAAGCGGCTCGACGACGCCGGCCGGTCCGCGCTCTACGGCCTGCTCACCCTGCGCGGCGTGATCGTCGGGCAGCCGGCGATGTACCTCGACCAGGTGCAACCGGTCGGCGGCATGCTGGACGGCTTCCTGTGCCGCCCCGGCGACGAAGACGTGTGGGCCGAGGTCTGGGCCGAAGGCGGCAGGGGCTACCCGGAGATGATCTGGTGAGGAACGAGTTCCGGCGCATCGCCGACGAGATCCCCGGCGGCACGTGGCTCGACGACCTGGCCCGCGCCTCCGCGATGGCGGCGAACGCCAAGTTCGAGCGGACGTCCCGCTCGCCGCTGCTGCACGTCTCGGTGATCGGCGAGCAGACCATCGACGCCTACACCTTCTCCGACATCAGCCGCGCGCTGCAGGACGCGACCGCGAAGATCGGGCACATCATCCGGAACCCGTCCGGCGAGGTCACCCAGGTCCAGCAGACCGACCGCGACAAGGCGCCGCTGATCCAGCGCGGCCAGGCGGGCAACGCGATCTTCTTCGGCTTCCCCGAGCCGCTGGCCGACGACGCCCTGATCGTCGACGGCATCGAGACGCTGTCCGAGCGCGCGGTCAAGGAGCTCTGCGACTTCCTGCCGGCGAACGGCTCGGACGACGGCGCGCTCGACGCCGTGCTGCTCCAGCGCGACACCGTCCGCAACGCGGTGAGCGACATCGTCAACGCCGTCGCGAAGAACGCCGGCATCGGGATGGCGCTGACGCCGACCGCGGGCGAGCAGGTCACCCGCAGCATGACCACCGAGCAGGCGCGGATCCTGCAGGGCAGCCTCCGCGAGTCCCGCGAAGAGGTCGGCTACGAGACCGTGCGCGGACGGCTCGACGGCGTCCGCACGCGGCGCCGCATCTTCTACCTCGACCGCGAGTCGGGCGGCACGATCCAGGGCGCGGTGGCCCCTGACCTGCTCGACCAGATCAAGGAGAACCTCGACCGTCCGGTGACAGCCCGGCTACGCGTCGTGCGGACGACGACGATCGACGGCCGCCGCGGCCGGCCCGTCTTCGAACTCCTCGAAATCACGCCCGAAGTGAGCCTTTTCGACTGAGAAGTCCGGTATGCGACTTTCGTCTTGAACGCCGGTACCGACGGTCGTCGTGGGCCGAACAGCCACGAAAACAGTGGGAACTCCGATATTCTTCCCATTGATCACCAGGCCACACCATGCCCGCGTTGTCAGGAAATATCGATACCTGCCCGCAAATGGTGGGACAATGACTTTTTCCGGAATGTAACAATTTCGTTCGAGGCCACACTTATGGGTTAACGTCGTCGCACTCCCACCCGAAGGGGTTCGCATGATGACCGACCCGCAGTACCCGCCGGCCACCGCGCGCCACGGCCGGCCCGCGCCGCCGGTGACGGCTACGGAGCGTCGTCAGGCCAACGCGAGGCCCGCGCGGAACATCCTGGCGATCGCCGGACTCCTGCTCGGCGTGGCCGCGCTGGGTGTCACCTTCGTCCCGGACCTCGAGTTCGTCGCGTGGCCGCTGGGCGGGATCGGGCTGGTCCTGGCGATCGCCGGGCTGGTCAAGGTCAAGAAGGGCACCGCGGGCGACCACGTGCTGGCGATCACCGCCACCGTCGTCACGGCCGCCTCGCTGCTCACGGCGGCCGGGATGCTGCTGTACTCGACCTTCTTCGGCAACGGCGAGTCCGGGCTGCACCTGCCCGCGGTGGCCGGTGACAAGCACACCGTGACCTTCCAGATCACCTCCGCCGGCGGCGCGACCGTGCGCTACGGCAGCCTCAATGACCAGCGCACCGAAAACGCGCCCGCCAGCACCGACGCGTGGGAGGGCCAGGCCTCCTACAACAACGGCTCCTACCTGCTGACGCTCACCGCGGACACCCGCAATGCGACGGTCAGCAACGAAATCAGCTGCGCCATTCTGGTCGACGGCAAGAAGGTCGCGGAAAACAGCGGCACGACGATCGCGCTCTGCACGGCGAACGTCGGCTGAGCAGGCACTGAGCGGACACCGGGCGAGCCCGCCTGGCGACCGGCCGGCCTACCCCCACGTCGGCCGGCCGGGCCGCCACGAGCCGCTCCTGGCGGCTCCGGGCCCCGCCGCGGTTTTCCCGTACGGGGCCTGGCGCCGGCGTCTCAGCCTGCCCCTCCCCTAGGGCTCTGCCGGCACCGCCGAACCTACGCGGACGGCGTCCGCGCCCACTAAGAATCCACTAAGGATTCAGCGCGCGGGCCGGGTCGTGACCCATTCGCAACGAAATTCCCGAACGGCGAAAGTGCCGGAATGCGGCTCACTGCAGATCGGCGAGTTCGGTGCGGACCTCACCGACGAGCTTCGGGTGCACGCGCTCGTAAATGCGCACCGACAACGCCAGTTGTTCGCGCGCGCCGTCGATGTCGCCGCCGGCCCGCAGGACCCGGCCCAGCGTCAGCCGCAGCGTCCCTTCCCGCGCGAGGAACTCGCGGCTGATCGCCAGGTCGATCGCCTCCCAGACGTACCGCTCGGCCGCCTCGAGGTCACCGGCCCGCAGGCTGAGCTCGGCCAGCTTGTCCAGCGACACGACGATCTGGTCGTCGTCGCCCAGTTCGCGGTCGATCCGCAGGCCGGCCCGCTGGTGGGCGATCGCGTCGGCGAGCCGGCCCGCCCGTTTCTCCGCCTGCGCGCAGCTGCCGAGCGCCTGCCCGCGCAGGGCGGTGTCCGGAGCGTTCGCGACCGCCGCGGCCAGCCACTCGATGGCCTTCTCATGGTCGCCGAGCCGGCTCAGCGCGCGCCCGAGGTGCAGGTCCACCGAGGTGCGCAGCCGCCGGTCGGCCGACGCGGCGGCCAGCTCCGCCGCCCGTTCGGCGTCGGCGAGTCCGAACCCCGGCAGCTCGAACGTCAACGCGATCTCGCACCGCGCGAGCAGCAGCCAGCACTGCCCCTCGACGTCGCCCGCGGCTTCGGCGGCGGCGACGCCGAGGTCGGCCATCCGCGTCCACTCGTCCAGCAGCGGGCACGCGACGCGGTAGGTGTGCGCCAGCCGGGCCAGCCGCCAGACGTCGTCGTGGCGGCCCGCGGCGTCCGCGGCGTCGAGGACGGCCAGGAGGTTCGGCCACTCGGCCGCGAACCAGTCCCGCGCCTCGGAAACGCCGGTGAGCGGCGGCATCGCGTCGGCGGCGAGGACGTGGGAGAAGTCGAGCGGGTCGGCGACGCGGCCGAGCAGGCGCCGCGCCCGGTCGGCGACCGCCTGGTAGTAGCGGACCATCCCGCCGAGGGCCTCTTCGCGCTCCTTCTCGCCGAGTTCCTGCTCCGCCAGCTCACGGAGGTACAGCCAGACGAGGTCGTGCGGCACGAAGACGTCGCGCTCGGTCTCGAAGACGAGGTTGTGCGCGGCCAGCGCGCGCAGCCGCCGCCGGGCCTCGGCCACCGGGATCTGCGCGACCGCGGCCATCACGTGCGGCCCGACCAGCACGCCGGGCACCGCGCCGAGCTGCAGGAACGTCTCGGCGACTTCGCGGGGCAGGCCGCGGAAGGAGACGTCGAACGCCGCGCGGACGCTGTCGTCGGCGCCGTCGACCTGCAGCCCCGCGAGCCGGGTGCGCTCGTTGCCGAGTTCGTCGACCAGCTCCTCCGCGGTCCGCTGCGCGCTCGCCGAGAGCCGCGCGCCGGCGATCCGCAGCGCCAGCGGGAGGTAGCCGCAGAGCCGCGCCAGTGCGTGGTTGAGGCTCGCCGGCCCGGCGAGCTCCTCGATGAGCCGCACGGCGTCGTCCGGGGCGAGCGTGCCCAGCACGCGCTGCTTGGCCGCGTTCGAGACGGCGAGGCCGTCGAGCCGCGACCGGCTGGTCACCACCGTCATCGTCCGCGCGCTCGGCGGCAGCAGCGGGCGCACCTGCTCGGCGGTGCGGGCGTCGTCGAGCAGCACCAGCATCCGCCGTCCGGCGATCAGCGACCGGTAGAGGGCGACGCGTTCGTGCAGCAGCTCCGGGATCTTCGCGGTTTCGACGCCGAGGCCGAGCAGGAACTGGGTGAGCAGCTCGGCCGGCTCCAGCGGCGGGTGGTGCGGGTCGAAGCCGCGCAGCGACGCGAACAGGACGCCGTCGGGGAAGCGCGGCGCGACCCGGTGCGCCCACCACACGACCAGCGTGCTCTTGCCGACCCCGGCGGTACCGGTGACCACGGCGATCGTCGTCTGCCCGGCCTCGGCCCTGGTCACCAGGCCGTCGAGCCAGTCCAGCTCGTCGTCGCGCCCGGCCAGGCTCGGCACCGCCGCGGGCAGCTGCGAAATCGCTTTCGCCGGCTCGGCGCCGGCCGCCGGGGCGACGACGTTCCGCGGCGGGAGGTCGTCGTTGAGCACGCGCTCGTGCAGCCAGCGCAGCTCGGCTCCGGGCTCGACGCCGAGGGTGCGCAACGTCGCGCGCGAGACGGTCCGGTACAGCTCGAGGGCGTCCCCGCGGCGGCCCGCGTGGTAGAGCGCCCGCATCAGCTGGCCCGCGGTCCGCTCGGCCAGCGGGTCGGCCCGGACGATCGGGCTGAGCTCGACGATCAGCTCCGCGTGCCGGCCGAGCTCGAGGTCGGCGTCGACGCGGGCGCCGTGCACGGCGCGGCGGAGGTCCTCCAGTTCGGGGGCCCGCAGCGAGTCGGGCACCCCGCCCAGCGCGGGGCCCTGCCAGAGCGCGAGCGCTTCGGCGAGCAACGCGGCGGCGACGTCCGGGGTGGCCACGGACGCGCGGTCCAGCAGCGTGCGCGCCCGGTGGACGTCGATCCGGTCGGGCTCGACGTCCAGCCGGTAGCCCGGCGGGGTGGTGAGGATGCGCGGGCCGTCGAGGTCGCGCAGGACCCGCCGCAGGTGGGAGACGTTGCCGTGGACGATGGTGCGCGCGGTCGCCGGTGGGTCGTGGCCCCAGAGGGCGTCGATGATCTCGTCGAGCCCGACGACCTTGCCGGGCTTGAGCGCCAGCAGCGCGAGCAGGCCGCGGACACCCGGCCCGCCGATCGGGACGGGGTCGTCCCCGTGGAAGAGCTGGACGGGCCCGAGCAGCTGAAGACGGGTTGGGGCCATGCGCGCGCCCACCTCCCCGGCTCCACGGTGTCCCGGCGTCGCCCTCGCCGGAAAAGTCAACCTACCGTGATGGGCGGGCGGCGAATACCGCCCCACCGGGCCAGGACCAGGCCCTATCGCGGGCGCTGCGGAATCCGCAGCCGCCGTCCGGAGGGCCTGCGATTGGCGCGGACATGACAGGACCCCGCACCACCGGTCCCGATCCGGTCGTGCGGGGTCGCTGTCGAAACTTCCGGCCGGGCCGCCAGGGGGCCGGTCCGCCCGTCCGCCACCGAGGGCAACCGGGCAGGTGAGCTCACCCCGAGCGAAGTACCCGCCGCCGGCCGTCCGCGAAGACGTGTTGCGCGGGCCACACACCCACGCGGTGGCGACACGGTAACAGGGCGCACCGGGCCGGTCACCGGCGGGTGGGGTAACGACTCAGCGCCTGATCGGCGTCGAGTCGCGGCCCGCGATGAAGGCCGGCCGTGGCGCGCTCGCCGCGAACGGCTCCTGCAACGCGTTCTCCACGCTGTTGAACACCAGGAAGATGTTCGAGCGCGGGTACGGCGTGATGTTGTTCCCGGAGCCGTGCATGATGTTCGAGTCGAACCACAGGGCCGAGCCCGCCTGGCCGGTGAACTGGTCGATGCCGTGCTCGGCCGCCATCTTGGTGATGTCTTCCTCGCTCGGCACGCCCACCCGCTGGTCCTTGAGCGAGCTCTTGTAGTTGTCGTCCGGCGTCTCGCCCGCGCACTGGACGAACGTCCGGTGTGAGCCCGGCATGATCATCAAGCCGCCGTTGAACGGGTAGTTGTCGGTCAGCGCGATGGAGCAGCTGACCGCGCGCGGGGCCGGCATGCCGTCCTCCGCGTGCCAGGTTTCGAAGTCCGAGTGCCAGTAGAACCCGGTGCCCTTGAAGCCGGGCATGTAGTTGACGCGGCTCTGGTGGATGTACACCTCGGAGCCGAGCAGCTGCCGGGCCCGGTCCAGCACGCGCGGGTCGCGCACCAGCTCGGCGATCAGGGCCGAGATCTCGTGGACGTCGAAGATCGACCGGACCTCACCGGTCTTCGCCTCGGTGATCACGCGCTCGTCACGGGCCAGCTCCGTGTCGGAGGACAGCCGCACCAGCTCCTGCCAGTACGTCTGGACCTCCCCGACGGAGAGCATGTCCTCGACCACGGTGTAGCCGTTGGTCTCGTGGTTCGCCAGCGTGGCGGCGTCGATCGGGCCGTCGGCTTCGGTACCCCACACCGTGGGGTGCACGCGCGGCAGGTGGGCCGGCGTACCGGTGATCCGGGTCGGGTAACCGTCGTCGACCCGGGTGTCCGTCAGCGTCACGGGCTTCGCCTCCTGTTTTCCTCTCCGGTTTATGCGTCTTCGGTGATCAGCGGGTACACACCGTTCTCGTCGTGCACCTCGCGGCCCGTCACCGGCGGGTTGAACACGCACACGCACTTGATCTCGGTCCTGGGCCGGACCTGGTGCTTGTCGTGGTCGTTGAGCAGGTAGAGCGTGCCGGGCTTGAGCTCGTAGACCTTGCCGGTGGCCAGGTCCTCGATCTCGCCCTCGCCGGAGGTGATGAACACCGCCTCGATGTGGTTGGCGTACCAGAAGTCGTTGACCGTCCCCGCGTACAGCGTGGTCTCGTGCACCGAGAAGCCGACGCCTTCCTTGGCGAGGATGATTCTCTTGCTGCGCCAGTTCGGGGTCTTGATGTCGGCGTCGGTGTCGGTGATCTCGTCGAGCGTGCGGACGAGCACGGGTACTCCCTTACTTGGTCAGGACGGCCTTGACGGACTCGTCGATGATCGACAGGCCCTGCGTCAGCTCGTCGTCGGTCAGCGTCAACGGCGGCAGCAGCTTCATGACTTCGCCGTCGGGACCGGAGGTTTCCATCAGCAGGCCGCGCGCAAACGCTTCCGCGCAGACCCGGCCGGCCAGTTCGCCGCTGCCGAACTCGATGCCGCGCGCCAGGCCGCGACCCTTCGCGATCAGGTTCGCCTCGGGGTAGGCCTCGACGATGCCGCTGAACGCGCTCGCGATGCGCTCGCCCTTCGCCTTCGTCGACTTCTCGAGCTCGTCGTCGCTCCAGTAGGCGTCGATCGCTTCCCTGGCGGTGACGAACGCCGGGCTGATCCCGCGGAAGGTGCCGTTGTGCTCGCCCGGCTCCCAGACGTCGAGCTCCGGCTTGATGAGCGTCAGCGCCATCGGGATGCCGTAGCCGCTGATGGACTTCGACAGGCAGACGATGTCCGGCGTGATCCCGGCATCCTCGAAGGAGAAGAACGGGCCGGTGCGGCCGCAGCCCATCTGGACGTCGTCGAGGATCAGCAGGATGCCGTGGCGCTTGCAGAGGTCGTCGAGGCCCTTCAGCCACTCCAGGCGCGCGGCGTTGATGCCGCCCTCGCCCTGCACGCCCTCGACGATCACCGCGGCCGGCTCGTTGAGCCCGCTGCCGGAGTCTTCGAGGAGCTTCTCGAAGTAGAGGAAGTCCGGCATCGCGCCGTCGAAGTACTTGTCGTACGGCATCGGGGTGGCGTGCACCAGCGGAACACCGGCGCCGCCGCGCTTCATCGAGTTGCCGGTGACCGACAACGCGCCCAGCGTCATGCCGTGGAAGGCGTTGGTGAAGTTGATGACCGCTTCCTTGCCGGTCACCTTGCGCGCCAGCTTCAGCGCGGCCTCGACGGCGTTCGCGCCGCCCGGCCCGGGGAACACGACCTTGTAGCCGTACCCGCGCGGGTCGAGGACCTTGTCGCGGAAGGTCTGCAGGAAGTCGCGCTTGGCCACGGTGAACATGTCGAGGGCGTGGGTGACGCCGTCGCGCTGGATGTAGTCGATCAGGGCCTGCTTCAGCTGCGGGTTGTTGTGCCCGTAGTTCAGCGCGCCGGCCCCGGCGAAGAAGTCCAGGTAGGGCTTTCCGCTCTCGTCGTGCAGCCAGCTGCCCTGCGCGCGGTCGAACACGACCGGCCAGCCGCGGCTGTAGCTGCGGACTTCGGATTCGAGCTCTTCGAAGATGCTCATGTGTTTTTTTCTCTCCTCAACGCCCGGATTCGTCGGCGCGGTCAGTTCGCCGGCACTGTCAGCGGACCGATGCGGTAAAGCTCTTCGGGCAGGTGCCTGGCTTCGGGGAAATCCTCGCCGCCGAACAGCACACTGGTTTCCACCGCGGCATTCCACCGCTTCGCGAACGACGCGAACAGCCGGATCGACGCCTCGTTGTCCGGGGTGATCGTGGTCTCGAGGTAACGCACGCCTTCGTCGACCAGACGCCTGTACAGCGCGTCTAGCAGGGCTCCGGCCAGGCCTTTTCCGCGCTGCGAACGGTCGACGGCGACCTGCCAGACGAGCGCCGAATCCGGCGCGTCCGGCCTGCGGTAGGCGATGACGAATCCGACCGCTCTGCCGTCCTCACGCGCAACCACCGATGTCTCGGCGAAATCGCGGCACCACAGCATGTATGCGTACGGCGAGTTGAGATCGAGCTTGGCGGAATCACGCGCGATTCGCCACAGCTCCGCGCCGTCCGCCTTGGTCGGGGATTCGATCAAGTGCGTTACGGACATACTCAGGAAACGTAACAGAGAATTTTCCGCCTGCCAGCGATGCAGCTCACGACCCCCGCGATGACCTGCGGCGACGCGATGTACCCGGTGAGCAGTCACACAAACATGTTTGAAGTGGACGATGCCTGGGCACACGCGCGCTCGGAGCGCGGACCCGCGGTCCGCGCCCTACCCGCACCATGACCCCAAACCGGACTGATCGCAAGGCGACGGGCCGGAAACGCTCAGCGCGAGCTCGCCGCCGGAGTGCGCTCCGAAGCCCGTTTCCGGGGCGCGCGCCCGGCCACGGCGAGCACGACGCCCTTCGCTTCCCGGGCCCGGGCGCGGCGGTGGCCGAGCCGGCGCACGAGGCTGTTCACCGGGGTCACCACGGCGGGCAGGATCAGCAGCCCGGAGACGACCAGCCACCACACCGCGCCCTCGCCGCGGCGCCAGCCGGCCACGACGTCACCGAGCCAGCCGAAGAACGGCCGCGCGAGCGGCGGCAGGAACGCCGCCAGCAGCAGCGCCGCCACGACCAGCGTGCCCAGCGCGGTGCACAGCCACCGCACTTTGCGGCCCGACGTGAGCAGCGCCGTCACCAGGTAGACGGCCGCGCCCGCGAGGACGGGGAGGCCGACCCACTGCAGCACCGCGCCCCCGTTGTTGCCGATCACGAGCCCGGCCAGCAGCGCCAGGAGCCCGGCCGCGAGCGATCCCGCGGTACCGAGCCGGGACGCGCCCTGCGAGACCCGCGCCGTGCTCCTGGCGACCGTCCGCAGCAGGCCCGCGACCGTCTGCGGCCAGCCGCCGGGCAGCCGGAACGCGACCGTCCCGGCGTTGACCGTGGCGGCGCCGAGCGCGACGAGCGTCCTGGTCAGCCGCGCGGTGCCCTGCTCCCCGGCGAACTTCTCGTCCGAGACGCGACAGGCCTGGAACTGGGCCTGCGCGGCGGCGACGCCGACCGGCGGAAGGTCCCCGGCCAGCGCCTTCGCGATGTCCGGGCGGTCGTCGGCGTCGTAGCGCGACGCGAGGGTGACGACCGGCAGCTCCTCCGCGGCGATCTCCGCCTGCCGCGCCCGGGCCAGCACCATGGCCGTCACCGGCAGGCTGATCGGGCGTTCGGCGTCCGGCTTGTCGACCGGGCCGAGATCGGCGTCGAGGCCGAGGAAGGCGAGTTCGGCCGTCAGCTGGTCACGCAGCTGTTCCGCCTCGTCCGGGGTGCACCGGTCGCGCTGCTCGTCCGGCGTGCGCCAGCCGGGCTTGAGCGCGGCGACGAGCTCGTCGCGGAACCGGTCCCGCCCGAGGATGTCGCGCAGTGTTTCGAGGCGAACCGGGTCGAGCAGGCACTGGACCAGCCAGCCGGCGCCGTCGACGCGGCCCCACATCCAGTCGCTGGCCCGCCACGACGCCTTGTAGAAGGCGCCGAAGTAGCTCGCCTGCATGCCGGTCAGCTTGTCCCACGACCGGCGCCGCGTCATGTCCAGCAGCGTCCGCGAATCGGCGCTGACCTGCACGAGGTCGACGCGCTGGTCGACCGACGGCGCCTGCGCGAGCAGGCCGCGCGTCGCCACGTGGAGGGTGAGCAGCCGCGCCTGGACGACGTCGGCGGTGCCCGCGCCGTCCGGCCCCAGTGCCAGCCAGTCCAGCAGGGTCGTGACGGAATCCGCCCGCTCCGGCGCGGCTTCGGCCAGCGCCCGCAACACCGGTGCCACCGACCGCAGGCCCTCGACCACCAGCGGCCACGCCTCGGCGACGGCGGCCGTCTTGGCCGGCGCGACCCATTCCCGGGCGAGTTTCCCGATCCACGTCTCCAGCGAGCTGCCGCCAGGCCCGGAGTGCTCGGTGACCCACTGTCCCAGCCGCTTGCCCCGGGCGGCGGTCCGGCGTGCCTCGTGCAGTTTTTCCCGCGCGGCGTTGAGTTCCTGCGCCCGGCCGGCGTCGCCCTGCAGGCGGAAGCCGGCGTTGATCAGCTGCAGGCCGATCGCGACGGCGTCGTCGAGCGCGGTCGTCCGATAGGCGATCAGGTCGGCCACCGGCACGCGCGCGGGCGGCGGCGTGGCCGGGATGTCACCGCGGAGCCCCGCCACGGCGATGTCCCGCAGCCGCCGCGACAACCCGGAGGCCCATTGGGTGCCGGGTTCGGCCAGCGCGTACCGGCGGGCGGCGACCCGCACCAGCTCGGCGGCGTCCTCGGCGGTCCGGCGCTCGCGGTACGCGGCGGCGATCCGCGCGTCGACCAGGTGTTCCGGCCCGCCACGCAGGCCCAGCGCGGCCAGCGAGACGCGGGTGTCGCGGGCGCGGAGCACGGCGTCGTTGTGGCGGGTCAGGTCGTCCAGCTCGGCGCTGATCGACTGGCTCATCACGGTGTTGACGACCTTCGCCATCGCGTTCGACAACAGCGGCGGGTCCGCCGGATCGCACCCGGCGGCGCCGGTTTCGCCTTCCCCGGTCGGCACGACGTAGAGCAGCAGCCGCCGGACGTCGGCGTGTGACGGGCGCTCGAAGATTTCGCGCAGCGCGGGCCGCAGCGGCTTGTTGAGCAGCACACCGCCGTCGGTCAGCCAGTGCGAGCGGGTCAGCTCGGTGTACGGAGTCATGTCGGGGTGCAGCCGGTCGGCGCCGCCGGTGCCGATCGGCATCCGCGACAGCTCGAACGCGCCGGGGAAGGACGCGGTGGAGCGGGCCGCCAGCGCGAGCGGCCCCTCCACCCCGACAGTCCACAATGGACCACAGAACCGGAAGAGCATCCGGTGTTCGGTGTCCCGCACCAGGTTCCCGAGCGCGTCGTCGAACCGGGTGGTCTCGCCGTCGATCATCGTGCCGGTGAGCAGCACGGTGATGTCGGGGTCGTCCGTGGGCGGAGTGCCTTCGGCGGTGATCTGCCGCAGCGCCCGTTCGACGTCGCCGAGCAGCACCCGATCGCCGTCGAGCACCGACCGCGGCTGCCCCTCCTTGGCGTCGCGGATCAGGTTCTCGAGCGAGCCGGTGGTGATCCAGGTGTCCCGCAGGACCTGCGGGCTCGACTTGAAGGCTTCGGCCAGGCCCAGGCAGGCGGCGTTGATCCCGCCGGCGCTGGTGCCGGTGAGGACGTCGATCGAGACGCTCGCGCGCAGGACGTCGAGCAGCTTCCGGTAGAGGCCGGGCGGCGTGTCCCGGCGTGACTCCCGCAGCAGCTGCGATGTCTCGGTGGCGACGCCGCCCATCCAGATGGCCAGGCTGGCCCCGCCGACCATGGTCATCGCGAGGCGGATTTCCTGCTGCCACGGTTCCGCGGTTCCGGCCATGGGAGTTCTCCCGTCTTCCCGACGCAGAGTAGAGGCGGCAGGAGCCGGCGGGGATACGTCCGCGCGTACGGCCGTTCGGGTGGACTTGTACGCCCGCTCAGCCGCCCGCGGTGACCACCACCTTGCCGAACTGGCCGTTCGCCTCGAGGTAGCGGTGGGCCTCGGCGATGTCGGCGAGGTCGAAGGTCCGGTCGACGCGCGGCCGGAACGTGCCCGCCCGGACCCCGGCGCGGACGAACTGCTCCGCCCGGGCCAGGCGCTCGGGGTTCAGGGTCAGGTCGAACGCGTTGAACATGCGCATGGTCGGCGCGTACCACAGCGGGAACGGCGTTTCCTTGGTGTCGAGCGCGCCGTAGACGACGATCGTGCCGCCCTTCGCCGTGGCGTCCGAGAGGGCACGGACGCCTTCCCCGGCGACGGCGTCGAAAACGAAGCCGGCGCCCCGCCCGGCGGTGATTTCCCTCGTGCGCTCGGCGATGTCTTCGTCATCGGTGACGATCACGTGCGCGGCACCGGCGTCCAGCAGGCGCTGTTTCTTGGCGGCCGTCCGCGTCGCGGCGATCGGGATGGCGCCGATGTGGTTGACGACGTCGATCGTCGCCAGCCCGACACTGCTCGACGCGGCCGTGATCAGCACGAAGTCCCCGGGACGGACGTGTCCTTCGTCGACGATCGCGCCGTACGCGGTGAGGAAC
The DNA here is from genome assembly GCF_017308975.1 of Amycolatopsis sp. MtRt-6. Lineage (GTDB taxonomy): Bacteria > Actinomycetota > Actinomycetes > Mycobacteriales > Pseudonocardiaceae > Amycolatopsis. The sequence continues at coordinate 332,111 of NZ_JADWPD010000003.1, forward strand.
GATCCCCACAGCGCGACGGTCTCGGCGGCGTCGAGCCCGTCGAGGCGCCGGAGCACGGCGGCGGCCGGGACGATCGCCGCCTCGCCGTAGACGCCGTAGTCCCGCATCGAGAAGCCCGCGACCGTGCTGACCTCGTCGCCGATCCCGAAGCCGGTGACACCCTCGCCGACGGCTTCGACGATCCCGGAGGCGGAGTAGCCGAGCTTCGCGGGGAACTCGCCGGGGCGTTCGAAGTAGGTACCGGCGCGGAACATCGCCTCGGCCCGGTTGAGCCCGATCGCCGCCACCCGCAGCCGCAGTTCGCCGGGGCCCGGCTCGCCGAGGTCGACGTCCACCAGCTCCAGCACTTCCGGTCCACCTTCGGCGGCGAACCGCACTGTCTTGGTCATTCCAGGTTCCTTTCCGGTGCTTGCCGGAATCGATCGTGGACCAACTGCGTTTGCGCTGGAAGACGGCACTTTTCTGGTACGACGGCACAAGCCTGTTACGAACGGGGTCACAGCGATGGACAACGGCGAAATCCCTTCCGCGGAGATGTGCTCCCTGCGTGAAGTCCTGGACCTGGTGGGCGACAAGTGGGCGATCCGGGTCCTGGTCCAGCTCGGCAACGGCCCCCGGCGGTTCAGCGAACTGGAGCGGGCACTGGCCGGCGTGTCCCGGCGGATGCTGTCGCTGACGCTGCGCGGGCTGGAGCGCAACGGCCTGGTGACGCGGAAGGTCTACCCGGAGGTCCCGCCCCGGGTCGAGTACACGATGACAGCGCACGCGGCCGAACTGGACGAGCCGCTGCACGCCCTGTCGGCGTGGGCGGCGAAGCACCGGTCGAAGGTCGCGGAGGCACGTCGCGCCTTCGACGTCGCCTAAGCCGCCAGGTGCTCCAGGACCAGCACCTGCGCCTCACCGACCGCGAAGCCCAGCACCGCTCCCGTGGCGATCAGGATCCACTCGTCCTGCTCGAACGCCGGCCGCAGCAAGCGCTCGAACTCCTTCGGTGACAGCTGCTTCATCTTCGACACCAGCACGTTCCGGATGTCCATCGCGTCGGTCGCGTAGTCCTCGATGTACCGCATCGTCTCCGGCAGGCGCGACATGATCTGGGACGAAATCGCCAGCTTCATGTCCTGGTACTTGCGGCTGCCCACCGCGAACACCAGCAACGGCTTCGCGACGCTGCCCAGCTCGCGGTCGAGCTGACGCTGGATCAACGCCAGCACCCGGTCCGACAGCGGCCCGTGCAGGATCGCCTCGATGACGTTGTGCGGGGTGATGATCTCCTTCGCGATCAGCGACCCGTACGCCTCCGCGACCTCCGCGCGCCGCTTCAGGAAGAGCCCTTGCCACTGCACTCCGAAGTACCTGCGCGGCTCGATCGGGTAGAAGATCATCCGCAGCGCCAGCCAATCCGTGAACCAGCCCGTGAACAGGCCGAACAACGGCATGATCGGCGGGAACTTGAACAGCACCCACGCCACCATCTGGATCACGCCGATCGCGCCGCCGAACACCAGGCCCGACCGGGCGATGAACTTGAACTCCCGCGCGCCCGCCTCCTGGAAGATCCGGTTGAGCAGGCGCTTGTCCTTGACCAGGCTGGTGACCACCATGCCCTTCAGGTCGAACACGCTGTCCACATCGGACTTGATCAGGTCGAGCACCGCCGCCACCATCCGCGGCGCCTCCTGCTGGACGCGCGCGATCACCAGCCGCTGCACCCGCACCGGCAGCGACTCCCACAGCCCCGGCTGGTAGTGCGCCGCGACCTCGCGCACGATGTCCTCGACGCCCGCCAGCAGCGGTTTTTCGATCTCCCGGGCAATCCGCCCGGCGTCCAGCCGCGCCACGACCTCGGCCGGCTTGATCAGCTGCTCGGTCATCGTGTCGCAGGCGATGCTCGCCATCCGCGCCGCGCGCTTCGGCACGATGCCCTGCCAGCCGAGGAACGGCTTGACGCCGATGAACTCCACCGGCTGGAACATCATCCGGATCGCGACGAGCTTCGTGCCGTAGCCGATCAGCGCCGCGACGACGGGGATCGAGACGTAGAGGGGCCAGTGCCGGCCGAAGTCGGCGACGATGCCGCTGAGGAAGGCCCCCATCCGGCTACCCGAGACTCGGGTCGCAGGCCTGCCAGAACTGCGCGCCGAGGCGCGACACGTGGATCGTCCGCCGGACGAACTTCGCGCGCCGGACGTGCTTCTCCGCCTCGCGCACCGTCTCGTCGGTCAGCAGGATCTCGTACTGGGTCTCCAGCGACGGCACCTCTTCGTCGAGGTCGACCAGGCCGAGCCCGATCAGCCGGGTGACGTAGCCGGGCACCTGGTCGGGCAGCGACACCCCGGCCGCCTTGCCGACCGTCGAGGCGTTGCGCAGCACGACCCGGCCGTTGCCGCCGAGACCGGTCCGCTCGACGACGTCGACCGCGGGGAACGGCGACCCGTCGGACAGCGCGGACAGGATCCGCGCCTCGTCCGGCGTCAGCTGGCGCAGGATGATCGCGTAGAAGTACTCGCGGGCGCGTTCGCGGCCGAAGCCGATGGAGTGGTTGAGCAGCTCGGCCATCGCCGCGCGCAGCGGCTCGGCGTGGTTGTCGCGCGCCGGCACGAGCGTGACGGTGGCTTCGACCTTGTCGGTCACCGCGCGGTTCATCGCCGACGCCGCGGTGAGCGCCGCGTGGTAGGGGTCGTCGACCTCGTCGAGCCGGCGGCGCAGCTCGGTGAGCAGCTGGCGCTCCACCTGCCGCACACCGCGCTCGGCGGTCTCGACGCCGGGGAGCTTGCGGCCGAGCGCGAAGCCGGTGCGCGCGGCCCAGCCCGCCACCTGACCGGCGCGGCGGGCCAGGTCGGCCACGTCGTCGGCGGCACCCCGGCCGTTCGGTCGCTCTGCGTTCACCGGCGGACTCCCCTCTGCTTTCGCGCTGATGCTACCTGCGGGTAGGCCGAATGGAGGTGTTTGGATGCACACATGAGTCCGACGCGCTGGGGCCCGCCGATCGACGTCCTCCCGTACTTCTCCAAAGAAGAACAAGCGCTGATGACGCTGCTCGGCGCACTCACCGAAGAGGACTGGACGCGGCCGACCATGTGCGCCGGCTGGACGGTCAAGGACGTCGCCGCCCACCTGCTGGGTGACAAGGTCGGCCGGCTGTCCCGCGGCCGGGACGGGCACGCCTCCGAAGCCCCCCGTCCGGGTGAGCCGTTCCCCCGGTTCATCGACCGGATCAACGAGGAGTGGGTCGTCGCGTGCCGCCGGCTCTCGACGGACGTCCTGCTCACCATGCTGTACGAGTTCATGGGCCAGACGACCGAGTACTGGGCCGGGCAGGACCTCGACGCGCTCGGCGAGCCGGTGAGCTGGGCCGGCGCCGAGCCCGCGCCGCGCTGGCTGGACGCGGCCCGCGACTATTCGGAGTTCTGGGTCCATCACGTGCAGATCCGCGAGGCACTGGAGCACACGCCGCTGGAGGCCGAGTACGCCGAGCCGATCGCCGACACGTTCGTCCGCGCGTTGCCGCACACCCTGCGTGACGTCGAGGCCCGTGCCGGCAAGCAGGTCGGCTACACGGTGACCGGCCAGGGCAAGTGGCACGCCCGCCGCGAGCGCGACGGCTGGGTCCTGGACCGCGGTGCCCCGCCGTCCCGCACCCCGCTGGCCACCGTGACGACGGACCTGGACACGTTCTGGCGGCTTTGCACCCGCAACGCGACGGACCTCGACCGGGTGAAGACCACCGGGGACGAAAACGTTTGCGCGGTGCTGCTCGGGATGACCTCGATCATCGTCTAGCGGCGCCGCGCCTGCTTCCGCAGCTGCAGGATCCGGGCCCCGCCGATCAGCGCGACCAGTGCCGCGCCGCCGATCGCCGAGAACAGCATCGCGATCGCCAGCGGCAGGCTGCCTTCGGCGCCGAAGAAGCGCACGGTCGCCGGGTCGAGGTTCTGCAGGATGAAGATCAGCAGCACGACCAGCACGAGCAGGCCGGCGATCACCGCGACCCAGGTGCCGCTGATCCGCGTCGGGCGGACCTTGCCCGCCGGTTTGGCGGGCGCCGGCCGCACCGGCGTCGTCTCCTCCGCGCCGGGCCGGACGTCGCCGGCGCGCAGCTCGGCGGGTTCCAGGGCGCCTTCGGGCAGTTCGTGGTGGGTGGGACCGGTGGGGCGGTCGGCCGCGCCCCCGCGCGCGTGCGTCATGTGCCCAGTGTCCGTCCGGCGCACGGGGAGCGCTGCCTCAAACCCCCTAACGGGCGAAGCCGTCGACTTCCCGCAGCACGCGGAGGGTGTTCTTCCCGGCCAGCTTCGCGCAGTCGTCCTCACTCCACCCGCGCTCGAGCAGCGCGGCGAACAACACCGGGTACTTGGACGTGTCCTCCAGCCCTTCCGGCAGCGAGCCGACGCCGTCGTAGTCGCCGCCGAGGCCGATGTGGTCGATGCCGGCGACCTCGCGGGCGTGCTCGACGTGCGCGACGACGTCCTCGACCGTGGCGAGCGGCTTCGGCGGGCCGTCCCACTCCTTGACGAACTTCCCGCGCAGCGTCAGGTTCCGGTGCTCCAGCCCGGCCGCGCCCATCGCCGCCTCGAGCCGCTCGTTCCAGGCGGCGACCTTCGGCGAGACGAACGCCGGCACGAAGGTGATCATCGCGACGCCGCCGTTGCCGGGCAGCATGGCCAGGACGTCGTCGGGGATGTTGCGGGGGTGGTCGTTCACCGCGACGCAGGACGAGTGGCTGAAGATCACCGGCACCGAGCTGACCTCGATCGCCGCCCGCATCGTCGACGGCGCGACGTGCGACAGGTCGACCATCATCCCGATCTTGTTCATCTCCCGCACGACGTCGCGGCCGAACTCGGTGAGCCCCCCGTGGGCGGGCTCGTCGGTGCCCGCGTCGGCCCAGGTGGTGTTGAAGTTGTGCGTCAGCGTCATGTAGCGGACGCCGAGGCGGCGCAGGATCCGCAGCACGCCGATGGACTCGGCGATGCTGTGCCCGCCCTCCGCGCCGAGCAGCGACGCGATCCGCCCGTCGGCGAACGCGGCCTCGGCCTCGTCCGCGGTGGTGACGAGCCGGAGCCGGTCGGGGTAGCGCTCGGCCAGCTGGTGGACGACTTCCACCTGCTCCAGGACAGCGGTCACGGCGCTGTGGCCTTCGAACTCACAGGGCACGTACACCGACCAGAACTGCATGCCGAGCTTCCCGTCCGCGAGCTTCGGGAAGTCGGTGTGCAGCGCGGGCTGCCGCACGGTCAGGTCGAGGGACGCGGCCGCCTCGACCGGGTTCGGGCCACCGTGCTGCCGCAGCTCCCACGGCAGGTCGTTGTGCCCGTCGGCGAGGATGACGGCGTCCAGCAGTTTGGTAGCACGCTGTAGTGCCTCGTTAGTCATCGGCCGATCGTAGGGACGTCCGGCATACGCTTCGTACAAATGCGCTGACGTCTTGCTTGGAAGAAGTATTCCGGCGAAGTTTTGCGGTAAAGTGCGGTCCGTGGACACCGACGACGACGAGATCGTCACCTGGTGGGGCCTGGTCATCGAGGGCTACCTGGCCACCCAGGACAGGCTGATGGGCGAGATCGCCGACCGCTTCGGGCTCGCGCCCGCGTCGTTCGACATCCTCCTGCGGCTGGTGCGCTCGCCCGAGCACCGGATGCCGATGACGCGCCTGGCCACGGAGGCGGCGCTGTCCAGCGGCGGCTTCACGAAGGTGGCGGACCGCCTGGTGGCGGCCGACCTGATCTGCCGGATCCCCAGCCCCGACGACCGCCGCGTCACGTTCGCGTCGCTGACCGAACACGGCCTGGAGGTCGCGAACAAGGCCCGCGCGGCGGCCGCGGACATCCTGCGCCGCATCGTGCTGACCCCGCTCGGTGACGACGCCCCGGCACTCGCCGAAGCCATGCGGACACTGCGCGCGTTCAACACCGAGCGTTGAAAAAGTCGAGGTCACGCCCGGGACGGCCGACGGCGCACCATGAGAGCCATGCTGACCGAATCGACCATCACGACGATGCTCCCGGTGACCGACAGTGAACGAGCCGGCCACTTCTACGCGGACGCCCTCGGCCTGAAGCAGACGGGCCGCGGCGAGGACGGAACCCTCTACTTCGCGGCGGCGGGCGGCGCAATCGGCCTCCGCCCGATGCCGGCCGGCGCGCAGAGCGAGAACACGGCGCTGAGCTTCGAAGTCGGCGATCTGCCCGCCGAGGTCAGAGCCCTGGAGGACCGCGGCGTGCGGTTCCAGGACTTCGAAATGGAAGGCCTTCGCACAGTGGACCACATTGCGCAGCTGGGCAACGAGCGCGCGGCCTGGTTCAACGACTCCGAAGGCAACGTGCTCTGCCTGCACGAGGTCATGGGCTGACCACCCTGGGGGCGCGGGGGTGCCGCCCGGTTGCCGGCAGGCACCCCCGCGTGCGCAGCCACTTCTCCGCCGCCTTGGCATCGGCGGCCGGGCCGTCGCCGAGCAGCGGAGCGAGCACCGTGCATCCGGTGTTCTCCCGCAGGCCTCCTATCCAGCTGCAGGCCGCTGGGGTTTCGTCGGCCGTAGCTCCGAACGCCGTTCGGCAACAGTTTGTCCACAAGGCACGGACGGTGTGGACAACATCGACGATTCATCTTCGCTGGGCGGGTTTTGTCGGCCGTCGCCGATAGACTGGACTTGGGCACGCCCCCCAGGGAGGGCAGGGTTCCGGCAAAGTCGTTTGTGCTGGTCATGGGGTGATTCCGTAGAGGGTGAGTGGTCGGGTGGCGTCGCGGGCGGTGTGGCGGAGGCCTTGGGCGATGTTGGTGTGGCCTGTGGTGCGTAGGGCGCTGATGGCGAGGTTGCGGAGGGTGGCCATGGCGCGGGGTGCGGTGCCGGTGCGGACGCGGGAGGCGTCTTCGCGGTAGGTGGTGTCGCGGACCCAGTGCAGCCGGTTTTCGATGCACCAGTGGCCGCGGAGGAAGGCAGCGATCTCGGCAGGGCCGGTGTGGGCGGGCAGGCTGGTGATGCCGTAGCCGGTGTGGGTGTGGCGGATGCCGGTGACACGGTTGGTGCGGTATCGGGTGAGTTGGAAAACCGTGGCCGTGTGCGGGAAGGCGAGGTCATCGGGTGCGGGAAGAATCTCGATGGTGCGTTGTTCGAGGCGGCCGTGCCCGATCCCGGTGCCGGTGTGGTGGGTGGCCTGCGGCCAGGGCATTGTGGTGAGCCGGGTGTGGAGCCGGTGCTGGTTTGCTTTGACGGTGAACACGTAGTGCGCGCCGCGGCCGGCGAGGTAGGCGGCCAGGCCGCGGGTGGTGTGCAGGGCGTCGGCGGTCACTACCGTCCCGGTCAGGTCGATCTGGTCCAGTAGCGGCTGCATCCAGGTGATCTCGCTGGTCCCGGTGGTGACCTGTTGCTGGGCCAGCACGGTCCCGTTGTGGTGAGTCAGTGCGGACAGCAGATGGACACCGGCTCCGCCGGTGCGGGCGAAGGTGCCGCGCAGTGATTTGCCGTCCACCGCGATCGCTGTCGCAGTGTGTTCCGGTGGGGTGGTGGCGGTGATCCAGTTGCTGATCGCGGCGTCGAGGTCGTCGCCGTCAATGGCGCGGAGCACTCGCCGCAGGGTGGCCTCGTCCGGTGCGAGGTGCCGGTCACGGCGGGGGTCGAACCGGGTGCCCAGCCGGGCCAGCACACGCTGTGGTGCGTCCGCGGCCCATTCCCCGATCGCGGTGAACGACTGCGCGCCCGCCGCGACCGCCGCTGCGGCCAGTGTCAGGATCGATACCAGCGAATGCCGCACCCCGCGCCGTTTCCGCGGGTCAGGTATCAGGGCCAGATAGTCCCGCAGGTCAGCTACTTGATCGAGGCCGGTGGAAGCCAGTCGGGTCAGCACAGCCGGGATGGGAGAAGATGCAACAGCAGGCACGGCTCTCTCACAGATCATGGGCTTCGACAACCACATGATCACCACCGAGAGCCGTGCCTGCCTGCACCAACACGACTTTGCCGGAACCCTGCCCAGGGAGGGTGGGGAGCTGTCAGGCCGCCGGACTGCCCGCCACCACGTCGGACAGCAACTCCGGGTTGCCGAAACTCGTGCGGGAGCCGGGAAAGCTCGACGTTCCCGAGTGGAGGATCACCGGCACGCCGCGGTCGAGGCACAGCTGGTAGACCGGGTACAGCTCCTTGTCCGCCGGCGAGAACGCGCCGTGCACCGGGTGGATCTTCAGTGCCACCGCGGGTGGTGCAGGTACGGGTTGACGTTCGCCACCAGCCGGAACCGCTCCGGGTTGAAAGAAACCAGCGGCAGGTTGTCCTCGATCGGCTGGATCCCGGTCGCGCGCGGGCTGTACTCGCAGAACAGCAGCACCCGGTCGACGCCTTCGGACGCCATCAGTTCGTCCATCGCGGACGGAACCACCTCGCCCGAAGCCGCGTACACCGAACGCCACGGGGACGACCCGCCGAAGTCGTGCGCCCACTGCAGCCACGCTGGCTTGAGCGTCGGCAGCCGCGGCGTGTGGACGTGGGCGTCGACCACGAAGTGCCCGTCGATCACGGGCTGGGTACCGTCCGCAGCGAGTCGCGGACCAGCTCGCGGATGACGTTGCGGCGGATCTTGCCGGTCGCCGTCTTCGGCAGCTCCGCCAGCTCGACCACCCCGCGCGGGCGCTTGAACGCCGCCAGCCCCTCGCGGCAGAACTCGATCAGCTCGGCCGGCTCCACCGCGAACCCGGGCGCGGGCACCACGCACGCCACCGGCTTGTCGAGGCCGTCGGCGTCCGGCGCGGCGACGACCGCGACCTCGGCCACCGCCGGGTGCTGCCGCAGCCGTTCCTCCACCTCGGACGGTGACACCCAGATCCCGCCCGCCTTCAGCATGTCGCCGAACCGGCCCAGACACGAAAAGGTGCCGTCTTCGTTCCGGACGTAGCTGTCGCCGGTCCGCAGCCACTCGCCCTGGAAGACGAGCTTCGTGGCGTCGTAGCGGGCCCAGTACCCGGTCGCCGTCGACGGCCCGGCGACGAACAGCTCGCCCGGCTTCCCGGCGGCGTCGATCACCGCCCCGGCTTCGTCGCGGAGCTGCACGGAATACCCGGGCACGGGGACGCCGGTGCTGCCCGGCCGCACCGAACCCGGCTGGTTCGACAGAAAGATGTGCAACGCCTCGGTCGACCCGATGCCGTCGAGGATCTCCAGCCCGAAGCGGGCGCGGAACCGTTCGAACAACGACGCGGGCAGCGGCTCGCCCGCCGAAACCGCGTACCGCACCGAAGAAAACGAGTCGTCCGGGACATCGCTGGCGAGCAAGGCCGCGTAGAACGTCGGGACCGCGAAGAACAGCGTCGGCTGCTCTTCACGAGCGCGTCGCGCGAACAACGCGGGCGTCGGCCGCGAAGGCTCGAGCAGCGTCGTGCCGCCCGCGCCGAGCGGGAAGAAGCACGAATTCCCCAGACCGTAGGCGAAGAACAGCTTCGGCACGGACAGGAACCGGTCCGCCGGCGTCGTCGCCAGCACACCGCGCGCGTACGTCTCACAGACCGCGCGGATGCTCGCGTGGCGGTGCATCGCGCCCTTCGGCTGCCCGGTCGTCCCCGAGGTGTACAGCCACAACGCGGGCGAGTCTTCCCACGTCCGTCCACTGTGGAACGAGCCGGTCAGCGACGGCCAGTCGTGGGTCCGGACGGAGAACCCGGCGCCGTCGCAGCGGTCGAGCACGACGTCGGTGACCTCGGGAGCGAGCGACAGCGCCGTCACCGCCTGCTCGGCGAACTCCCCGGACACGCACAGCACGCGCGCCCGCGAGTCGGCCAGCACCTGGCCCAGCTCCGGCGCGGTGACCATGGTCGACACCGGGACGGCGACCGCGCCGGCCAGCATCGCGCCGAGGATGCCGGTGAGCAGCTCGACGTCGTCGACCATGCAGAACATGACCCGCTCTTCGGGCCGCACGCCGAGTTCGAGCAGCCCGCCGGCGACGCGCCGGGACTCCGCCGCCAGCTCGGCGTAGGTGAGGGTGCGGCGGGGCGACACGACCGCGGTCGCGTCCGGGCGCCCATTCGAAAGCAGGTACTCCGCGGCATTGAACCCTGTCGCCACCAGGCCTCCTACGTGAGGTACACGTACTCGTAGTCGATGGGCTTCCCGTTGATGCCCTGCCGCGGCGGCGCGACCCAGCTCGCGATCTTCCCCCGCTCGTACACCGGGCGCATCAGCGAGCGGACGAACGTGAGGTCCTCGGTCGTGGGCAGCCACTGGCGTTTGCCTGCCTCCCAAGTCGCCTCGTCGACGATGGTGCCGTCGGGAGTGACGTGGTGGCCGGAGTTTATGCCCACTTCGCGGTTGAAGCCAGGGTGCGGCAACCGGAACGTGTGGTCGATGCCGGCGTCGGAAAGGATCTTGTTCCACCGCTTCACGCCGGTCTGGCAGTCGGCCACGTACTCGCTGCGCAGGTCGAGGTTCAGCAGCAGGATCGCCTGCATCTCCTCGGTGCTCCAGGTGCCGTCGCCGTTCGGCCGCTCCAGCGTGCGGGCGTCCTCGGTGAGCTTGTGGTCGTCCTTGCGGCGGGCCTCCTGCCAGCGCCCCTTGAGCCCGGCGGTGTAGTAGTTCGCCGCGTTCGTCGACGTCTCGCTGCCGAACAGGTCCAGGGACACCGTGTAGTGGAAGTTGATGTACTTCTGGATGATGTCCAGCGGGATGCCGCCGTGCGGGCCGATGTCGTCCGTGTCGTGCTCGCGGATCAGCTCGGCGCTGCGTGTCACCACGCGGTCGACGCCGGTGGTGCCGACCATCATGTGGTGCGCTTCCTCCTTCAGCATGAACTCGCAGGTGCGCGAGAGCGGGTCGAAGGAGCTCTCCTTGAGCGTGCCGAGCTGGTACTTCCCGTCGCGGTCGGTGAAGTAGGTGAACATGTAGAAGGCCAGCCAGTCGGCGGTTTCCTCGTTGAACGCGCCGAGGATGCGGGGCGCGTCGGGGCTGCCGGAGTTGCGCAGCAGCAGCCCTTCGGCCTCGTCGCGGCCTTCGCGGCCGAAGTAGGCGTGCAGCAGGTACACCATCGCCCACAGGTGCCGGCCTTCTTCGACGTTGACCTGGAACAGGTTCCGCAGGTCGTACAGGCTCGGCGCGGTCAGGCCGAGGAGCTTCTGCTGCTCGACCGACGCCGGTTCGGTGTCACCCTGGATGACGATCAGCCGCTGCAGGTCGGCGCGGTACTCGCCGGGCACCTGCTGCCAGACCGGCTCGCCCTTGTGCTCGCCGAAGGCGATCCGGCGGTCGGGGTCGCGCTCGGCGAGGAAGATGCCCCAGCGGTAGTCGGGGACGTTGACGTGGTCGAAGTGCGCCCAGCCTTCGCGGCCGACGCTGACGGCGGTGCGCAGGTAGACGCCCTGCGTCTCCAGCGTCGGCCCCATCTCGCCCCACCAGTGCAGGAACTTCGGCTGCCAGCCCTCCAGGGCCCGCTGCAGCCTGCGGTCTTCGGAGAGGTTGACGTTGTTGGGGATCTTGGCGTCGTAGTCGATCTTCCCGGGCATCTAGACCCGCTTCCTGTCGAAGACGGCCTTCTGTCCCGTACCGTAGCGGCGCAGCGCGCCTTCCGGTCCGGATGCGTTCGGCCGGGTGAAAATCCAGTTCTGCCAAGCCGCCAGCCGGCCGAAGATCTTGGTCTCGATGGTCTCGGGACCGACGAACCGGTGGTTGGCCTCCATCCCGGTGAGCGCGTCCGGGGAGAGCGACGCCCGGCCTTCGAGCGCGATCCGGATCTCGTCCTCCCAGTCGAGGTCGTCCGGGGCGTCGGTGACCAGGCCGAGTTCCAGGGCCTCGGCCGGGGTCAGTTCGCGGTCCTTCTCGCGCCCGAGCCAGGCGAGGTGGTCGTCGTCGCCGTAGAACCGCGCCTGCAGGCGGGTGAGTCCGTTGCCCATCGGGAAGGCACCGAAGTTGGCCTCGGTGAGGCAGATGCTTGCGCGGGCGTCGCTCTCTTCGTCGTCGATCGGCGGGCCGTCCAGGATGTACTGGCGGTCCGCGGCCAGCGCGATCTCCAGCAGCGCGCCGGTGAAGCAGCTGCCGGGTTCGATGAGCGCGATCAGGCTGCGGCTGGTGACGTCGAGACGCTTCAGCGTGCGCTTGAAGTAGTGCGTGATCTCGTTGGCGAGCCAGTCCTTCTGCCCCAGCACAGCCTCTTCGTGCGCCCGGACCTTCGCGGGGTCGCCCTGGGTCCGCAGGATCCACGTGCCGGCTTCGACCTCGTTGGTGCGCAGCCGCAGGATGGCGTCGTCCAGCTCGCGGGTCATCGCGAGGAACCAGCCACTCGCGCCTTCTTCGTGCAGGTCACCGGGGTCTTTTTCCGGCCCCTTGATGGTGATCGTCGCCTGGTCCTTGGCGACGTCGATGTCGACATGGCGATGTTCGAGCGGGGTCAGCTCGATGCCCTGGTCCGCCTGCCTGGACTCGCGCGCGAGTCCTCGCGCCTTTTCGAGGACCTTCTCGCGGAAGTCCTGCCGCGGCACCAGTTCGTCGACCAGGCGCCAGTCGACCGCCGTCCGGCCCTTGACGCCGTCCGGGCGCGTGGCGAAGACGTCGGCGAGGTCCCGGCGCACGCGGCGCTTGTCGACGACCCGGGTCAGGCCGCCGGTGCCGGGCAGCACGCCGAGCAGCGGCACCTCCGGCAGCGCGACGGTCGAGGAGTTGTCGTCGATCAGGAAGATCTTTTCGCAGGCCAGCGCGATCTCGTAACCACCGCCGGCACAGGTGCCGTTCACCGCGGCGACGTAGACCTGGCCGGAGTTCTCGGTGGCGTCCTCCATGCCGTTGCGGGTCTCGTTGGTGAACTTGCAGAAGTTCACCTTCCAGTGGTGCTCCGACGCGGCGAGCATGCGGATGTTCGCGCCGGCGCAGAACACCTTGTCCTTCGCGCTGGTCACGATGACCACGCGGACCTCGGGGTGTTCGAACCGCAACCGCTGCGTGGCGTCGTACAGCTCGATGTCGACGCCGAGGTCGTAGGAGTTGAGCTTGAGCTCGTAGCCCGGGACGAGCCCGCCCCGCTCGTCGACGTCCAGCTCCAGCCACGCCACCTCCCCGTCGATCCGGAGGCGCCAGTGGCGGTACTCGTCAGGATGGCGTTCGAAGGCAACCGGTGTGGTGGTGGTCACTCCCCCGAGTGTCTACATGCTTTCGACGAACGTCAATGTTGTGTAGAAAATTGATCTCGGGTGGTCACCCGGTTGAGCGTGGCCCAGGCCCAGGTGAGGAACACCCACAGCGCCAGCCCGGCCGCGGCGTCGGTGAAGATCGTCGCGAACCAGAAGGCGGGAATCCGCGGGACGCCGGTGAGGAAGTGGCCGAGCGTGACCATCCCGGCCAGGGAGTAGACCAAGAGGAACGCGAGCGCTCGCGGGTACCGGTGCCGCACATACGCGCGGTAGCCGAGCCAGCCGAACGCCGTCAGCAGCACCCAGGTGCCGGCGACGACGATGCCGCCGGCGAGGACCGAGATGCCCTGGAGCTGGGGGTAGTCCGCGTACCGGATCGCGTTGTGCGCGTAGTGGATCGCCGTACTGAGCAGCGAGAAGGCGAGAATCACGCGAAGTGGTGCCAGTCCCTTGTCCATCACGGCCCCCGATTTGATAGATCGCTCTAGCGAAGGTACCGCGCGGCGGCCGCGCCCCGCCACGCCCCGGCCCCCGGGGGGGGAGGCCCCGGCGCAGCGGGGGGGGGCCACCGGGTAACCCGCCTTCGCGAAGGCCTTGGCCATCGGGACGTTGCCGACGTCGGTGCCCGCGACGATCCGGTCCGCGCCGTAGCCGACGAGGTCGTGCGTGGCCTCGACCAGCAGGTCGTAGGCGTAGCCGTGGCCTCGCTGCTCGGGCACCACGGCCACGTAGCCGATCACCGGGTCGTAGACGTTGCGGCTGGGCAAGGTAAGGCCGACCAACTCGCCTTCGCGCGTGTACGCCAGCCGCCACCAGTCACGCGGCCCCGGCATCCACTTCATCAGGTCGAGGTCCTCCTGCGCGGCCGCGTCGAGGCCGTGCTCCTCGATGGTCTTCCGCGCGTGCGCGTCGAGGCTGCCGACGTGCACCCGCTTGAAGACGTCGAGGATGACGTCGTCGTCTGGCTCCGGCCGGAACTCGAGCCGGCCGGGCTTCTCCGGCAGGCCGTTTTCCGGGGTCCAGCGGAAGCGGTAGCGCTCGACGAGCTTGCGGTAGCCCGCCTTTTCGGCCGCCTCGACCCGGCCGTTCACTTCGCGTGCGACGTCCGGATCGTCCTGCCAGCCTGGCGGCGTGTGCAGGGCGTACTCGGCACGCAGCGGCGCCGTCTTCAGCAGCTCGACCGCCGCGTCGAAGTCGGTGAAGTCGAACCAGTCCAGGGCGACCGGGTCTTCGCCGGGCTTGGCCCACCAGGCGGCCCGGGCCACGACGACGTCGTCGCGCAGCGCGACCCAGACCCGCTCGGGCGGGTATTCGCCCCGCTTCGCCATCTCGGTGAAGTCGTCGCCGAGCAGCTTGCGGCCGACGAGACCGCGGTCGGGCAGGGAGGTGAACAGTGCTTCTTCGCCCGCTTCGAGCGGGCGAATGACCAGATCGGTCATGAAAGTCCTTCCAGGAGTACGCGCTCCCGGTCAGACAGCCGGCACCCTCGCGGCGAGGTGGGAGCGCGCGATCGGTTGCGTGATCATCGTTCCCACCTCCTTTCTCCTGTTCGAGGGTGCGCCGGTGACCTTAGTGGCACCCGCCCGCGGTGATCAACGTATTTTCTGCAGCACCACCCGCGTGCTCAGCCGCGGTTCGGCGTAGGAGTGCGACGCCTCCACGACGTACTCGCCCGCGATGTGCTGCCAGCCGTCCTGCCAGACTTCGGCCGACCTCGCCGCGATGACGACGTCGGCCTCGACGGTCTCGCCGGGCCGGGCTTCGACGCTCGCGAACCCGGCGAGCCAGCGCCGCGGGCGGTCGCCGCGTTCGGTCGGGACGAGATAGATCTGGACGACTTCGCGCCCCTTGCGCGTTCCGGTGTTGCGTACGCGGACCCGGACGCGCGCGCCGCCTTCGTCGTCCGGGTAGGCGTCGAGCTCTTCGTACTCCCACGTCGTGTAGCCCTGGCCCTGACCGAACCAGTACGCGGGTTGCCGGTCGGCGCGGGCCCAGGCGCCGTAGCCGATGTACACGCCTTCGTCGTATTCGAGCACGCCGTCTTCCGGCGTCACGTTGGTGACCGGCGCGTCTTCCAGCTTCGCCGGCCAGGTCGTGGGCAGGCGGCCGCCGGGTTCTTCGCGGCCGAAGAGAACGTCGGCGAGCGCGTCGCCGCCGGCCTGGCCGGGGAACCAGGTAAGCAGCACGGCGGCGACGTCGTCGCGCCACGGCAGCTCGACCGGGGAGCCGGCGTTGACGACCACGACGGTGTTCCGGTTCGCCGCGGCGACGCGCGCGACGAGTTCGTCCTGGCGCCCGGGCAGGGCGAGGGACGTCCGGTCGAAACCTTCGCTCTCGACCTCGGCGGTCGTGCCGACCACGACGACGGCGACCTCCGACTTCGCCGCGAGGGCCACGGCTTCGTCGAGGCTCGCGTCCGGGTCGAGGACCGGGCCGCGGTGGCCGAGCGCGAAGGTGACCCAGGCGAAGGTGCCCCTGGCGAACTCCGCCATCTCCGAGGGGATCCAGTAGGTCAGGCTGACGTCGACCGGCTCGCCCGCGGTCAGCTCGACCTCCCGCCGCTGCTCGTGGACCTGCATGACGGACGTGAAGATGTCCCCGCCTTCGGGGAGGTTCACGCCGTCGAAGACGGTGTGGCCGGCGACGGTGAGGCGGAGGTCGCCCGGACCGGTGATGCCGAAGGTGTGCGTGCCGCTGCGGTCCGGCAGGAACGTGCCGGCGATCTCGACCGAGCCGAGCGTGCCGATGTCGAGGCCGGCCGGCAGTTTCGCCGATCCAGTCGATCCTGGCTTTGCGCAAGGGGAATTCCGCGAGTTCGGTGCCGTCGGCGGCGCGGGCGGTCGCGCGGAGCCGGAAATTGTCGGTGGCGGTCGGTAACGTCGTGCGCGGATCGGCACCGGGTGCGTAAGCGAGCTCGGTACCAGCGGGAACGGCGGCTTTCAGGCCGTCGAGAGGGGAGGCGACGTGGTCGGGGAACACGGTGGCACTGCCGCCGCCGAGGATCTTCGGGTCCGCGGCGAGCGCGCCGATGAGCGCGATGCTCTGCGGGTTCCGCAGGGGCAGCACGCCGGTTTCGTTGCGGAGCAGCACGAACGACCGGTGCGCGACCTCGCGCGCGACCGCATCACCGTCCATATCGGACGCTTCGGGCGCGGGGGTGTCGCCGAGCGCGCCGGTCCGGTGGGCGAGCAGGAGCACGCGGCGCACCATGGCGTCGACCACTGCTTCGTCGGCTTCGCCGCCACGCACCGCTTCGGCGAGCCGGTCGCCGAACACCGTGCGGGGGCCGGGCATGGCCACGTCGAGGCCGCCGTTGGCGGAGGCGACGGTGTCGCGCGCGGCCAGCCAGTCGGAGACGACGAAGCCGTCGAAACCCCATTCGCCGCGCAGCACGCCGTTGACGAGTTCGGCGTGCTGGGTCATCGTGGCGCCGTTGACACCGTTGTAGGCGGCCATGATCCCCCACGGCTTCGCGCGCCGGACGATGAGCTCGAACGGCGCGAGGTAGAGCTCGCGCAGGGCACGCTCGCCCACGCGCACGTCGACGGTGAAGCGTTCGGTCTCGAAGTCGTTGGCGACGAAGTGCTTGACCGTGACGGCGACCCCGCCGTCCTGCACGCCGGTGACGTAGCCGGCGCCGATCATCCCGGTGAGGAGGGGGTCTTCGGAGTAGCACTCGAAGTGCCGTCCACCCAGTGGCGAGCGGTGGAGGTTGACCGTCGGGGCGAGCAGCACGTGCACGCCCTTGCGCCGGGCTTCCTGCGCGAGCAGGCGGCCGGCCTTGACCGCCAGGCGCGGGTCCCAGCTCGCGGCGAGCGCGGTCGGGCTGGGCAGCGTCACCGAGGGGTCGTCCGGGCTCCAGTGCGTCCCGCGGACACCCACCGGGCCGTCGGAGAGCACCAGGGAGGCGAGCCCGATCCGCGGCAGCGCGGGCAGCGACCAGACGTCCTGACCGGCGAGCAGGCTCGCCTTCGCGTCCAGGTCGAGTTCGGCCAGCAGGGCGTCGACGTCGAAGCTCATGCGCATCCTCCGGGAACGGTCCTGCTGTCACCTTACCTGGCGATGAGTAGTGAACGTTATGTTCTCGTGACATTTTCTGCCGTAGGCTCGGGATCATGACCCGGGCCAGGGGCGCCGACCGCCGAGCCAGCATCGTCCGCGCGGCGTTCGAGGTGATCGCCGAGCGCGGCTACCGCGGCACGTCACTGGCCGCGGTGGCCGAGCGCGTCGGGCTGACGCAGCAGGGGCTGATGCACTACTTCCCCACGAAGGAAGATCTGCTGACGGCGGTGCTGGAGACCCGCGACGAGTGGGACCTGCTGCACTTCGGCCACGCCCGGCCGGGCGACCCGTCGGCGATTTCGGTGAGCCAGCTGGCGGAGCTGGTCGACTACAACGCCACGCGGCCGGGGATAGTCCAGACGTACACGGTGCTGTCGGCGGACAGCGTCACGGAGGACCACCCGGCGCGGCAGTACTTCCACGACCGCTACGCCCGGGTCCGGGCGGGCATGACCCAGATGCTCGAACGCCACCGCGACGAGCTGCCCCCGGGCACCACGCCGGAACAGCTGGCCCCGATCGCCATCGCGGTCCTCGACGGCCTCCAGCTGCAGTGGCTGCTCGACCCGGAGGAGGTCGACATGTCCGCCGGGTTCCGCACGTTCCTGACCCTGCTGGGGGTGAAGCCGGACTGACGGTCAGCCCATTCCCACGCTCTGGCGCTCCACCTCGATCAGCAGGACGACCCGCTCCTGCTCACGCGGGTACGGACCACCGGTGTACTTGGCCGCGATCCGGTCGACGATCGCCCAGGCGGCGTCACCCTCGACCCACTCCACCACGCGCCCACGGATGATCACCGGCTCGAACGGGTTGTCCACCGGGGTCAGGGAGAGCGCGACACGCGGGTCACGGCGCAGGTTGCGGGCCTTGCGGGAGTCCGGCCCGGTGAGGACGGCGATGCGGTCGCCTTCCGGGTCGACCCAGACCGGGACGGAGTGCGGCGCGCCGTCGGGCAGGACGGTGGCCAGGTGACCGGTCACGGTCGTGGCGAGGACGCGGCGGACGTCGGCGTCAAGCATGGTCGGCTCCTTGGGTTTCAGGCGACGGGGTTTCCGGCGACGGAGTAGTGGAGGTGGGTGACGCCGGGCGCGGCCACGGCCTCGATCAGGCTCAGCCGCACGTGCGAAGGCAGCTCCCGGAAGAACGACCGGCCACCACCGAGCAGGACCGGCACCTGGTGCAGCACGACTTCGTCGACGAGCCCGGCCCGCAGCGCCGAGGCCAGGACACCGCCACCCATCAGGCCGACGTCCTTGCCACCGGCCGCCTCGCGGGCCGCCGCGATCGCGTCCTCGACGTTGCCGACCAGGGTCTGCCGCTCGGTCAGCTCCGGCGCGGGCCGGTGGCTGACCAGGAACAACGGCGCATTCGGGTGCGGGCTGCCGCCGCCAAAGCGCTCCGAGTCCTCGTAGGTGTTGCGCCCCGCCACGATCGCACCCACCCGGCCGGCGAGCGAGTCGAAGACGCGGGCGCTCGGCTCGCTGAGCTTGAAGAAGTCGAAAACCCGGCTCCGCGTGTCCCCGTCGGAGTACCAGTCGAAGAGCATCCCACCGTCGCCGAGGCCCTGACCGGGGCGAGCGCCGCGACCGGTGATGTAGCCGTCGACCGACACGGCGTGAGCGCTGATGACCTTGCTCATCGGGCATTCCCTTCTGGGTTCCTTCAGGAGACTCCAGAACCGTAGCAGCTCAAGTTCCTTAAGGGAACCCCGAGTGCTAGCCTGGGTTCATGCAGCGCACGAACTTCAGCGAACTGGCGGCCTGCTCGATCGCACGCACGCTCGACGTCATCGGCGAACCGTGGTCACCACTGATCCTGCGCGACGTGTGGGCCGGGATCAGCCGGTTCGAGCAGCTCCAGGCGGACCTGGGCATCTCGCGCAAGGTGCTCACCGAGCGGCTCAACCACCTGGTGGCCGAGGAGGTCCTCGAGCGCCGCCCGTACGACAGCCGTCCGCGCTACGAGTACGTGCTGACCGAAAAGGGCACCGAGCTGGTGGACATGCTCATGGTGATGACCCGCTGGGGCGACAGGTGGCTGGCGGGCAAGGCGGGCCCCCCGGTGCTCTACCGCCACCACGCGTGCGGCGAAATAGGCACCGTAGACCTGCGCTGCACCCATTGCGGCGAGCCGATGCACGCCACCGACATCGACTTACTGGCCGGCCCCGGCTCCACCCGCTGAGCGACGCCGCTACAGCAGCCGCGGCTGAGCCACCACCGCACGCAACCGCTGGAGCGTCCGCAGCGTCGTCTCCAGATCCTCCAGCGGCACCTCGGCCGCGATCTCCTCCGCCCACGCGACCTGCGCCTCCCCCAAGGCCCGCATCGCCGCGCGCGCCTGCCGCGTCAACGCCAGCAACGGCGCCCGCGCGTCGGCCGGGTTCGGCAG
Source organism: Amycolatopsis sp. MtRt-6 (assembly GCF_017308975.1). Classification (GTDB taxonomy): domain Bacteria; phylum Actinomycetota; class Actinomycetes; order Mycobacteriales; family Pseudonocardiaceae; genus Amycolatopsis. The sequence goes on from NZ_JADWPD010000003.1 coordinate 351,662, forward strand.
GCGGTCCAGCATTCCGTTGCGCAGCAAGCGGTTCACTGTCTCCTGCACACTCTGCCGCCGCAGCCCGCGGCGGCGGGCCACCTCCGCAGCCGTCGCCGGGCCGTCCTCGAGGAAGCCCAGCACCTGCCACTGGGCCGCCGTCAGCCCGACCGGCGCCGTCAGCGCGTCGCCCGCGGCGAGGAAACCGCCGTTGCAGGCGAAGACCGCGTCGATCACGCGGGTGAACGTCTCGGCTCGATGCGACCGCATGCGTGCTAGTCTCGCACATCGACAGGTACCTGTCGAAATGGAGACGACCATGGACATGCCCCGCCTCGGCCCCGCGCACGACGCGCTGAAGGCGTTCGTCGGCGACTGGACCGGCACCGAAGAGCTCGCCGCCTCGCCGTGGGCGCCGGCCTCGACCGCGCGCGCCGACTGTGAATACCGCTTGGCGCTCAATGGCTTCGCCGTGGTCCAGCACTACCGGCAACGCCGCGAGGACGGGTCGGAGTTCCTCGGCCACAACGTCTTCACCGCCGATCCGGCCACCGGCGAGACGCTCTGGTACGGCTTCGACAGCTACGGCTTCCCGCCCGCGTCGCCCGCCCGCGGCAGCTGGACCGGCGAAACGCTGACCCTCGAAAAGCACACCGCGCGCGGGGTGGCCCGGCACCGGCTCACCCCGGACGGCGGGACGCTGACGCACGAGATCGACGTCCGGATGGGTGAAAACCCGGAGTACAGGCCGTTTTTGCGGGCCAGGTACACCCGGAAGAACCAGTAGCGCCCCCGAAATTGTCGGACCCCCGGAGTACAGATGAGGGCGTGTCCGGAACCACCGACCCGCCCCCGCTGATCGGGGTCGAAAACGTCAAGATGCCCGAGTGGGCGCGCGTCGACGAACGCGTGGCCGCCGCGGGCTTCGCCCAAGCTGTGCGCACGCTGCCCACCGCGATCTCCGTCGTGCTGCGGCTGGCGTGGCGGACATCGCCACGGCTGACGCTGCTGGCCGCCGTGGTGCACGTCGCCTCCGGCTGCGTCACCGCGTTCGGGTTGCTCGCCACCGCGAACGTCTTCACCGCGCTGCTCGAACAAGGCCCGACGCCGGATCGGGTGCTGCAGTCGCTGCCGGCGATCGCGGTCGTCACCGGGTCGTACGCGGCGCGCGCGCTGCTGGACGCCGCCGTCGCCGCCGTCGAGGGTGCGTTGCGGCCCCGGGTCACCGCGGCGGCGGACGACGCGGTCACGGCCTCGGTCGTGCGCGTCGGGCTGATCGCGTTCGAGGACGCGGACTTCCGCGAACTGGCCCGGCAAGGCGCGCGGTTCGGGGTGCGGGCCATCGAGACGAGCCTGCGGCGGCTGGCCGACCTGACGTCGTCGGTGATCTCGCTGGCGGCGGCGATGATCACGGCCGGGCTCCTCAACCCGTGGCTGGCCCCGGTGCTGCTGCTCGCCGCCGCGGCCGACGGCTGGGCCGCCGCGCGCGTCGCGAAGCTGAACTACCGGCACTTCCTGGACACCGTCGGGCGCAACATCCGCAAGTCGGTCGTCGAAGAGGTCGCCACCTGGCGTTCGATGGCCCTCGAGCGGCACGCCCTGACGCTGCAGGAGCCACTGCTCGGCGAGTACCGGCGCATCTCGCGCAGCCTCACGCGCGAGGAGATCCGGCTGGCGCACCGGAGCAACCTGGTGCGCACGAGCGGGCGGGCCGCCGCGGGCTTCGGCACGGCCGTCGCGTACCTCGTGCTCGGCTGGCTGCTCTACACCGGCGCGATGGAGCTGGCACTGGCCGGCACGGCGGTGCTGGCGATGCGCACGGCGTCGACGGCGCTGTCCAACACCATGCGCGCGGTCAACTCGCTGTACGAGGACTCGTTCTACATCGGGTTCTACAACCAGCTGCTCGCGGAGTCCCGGAAGCGGCAGCCACCGCCGACGTCGATAGCGGCGCCCGCCGACCCGGCCGAGATCCGGCTCGACGGCGTCACGTTCACCTACCCGGGCCGGGACAACCCGGCCCTGCGGGACATCTCGCTGACGATCCGGCGCGGCGAGGTGGTCGCGCTGGTCGGCGAGAACGGTTCGGGCAAGACGACGCTCGGCAAGCTGCTCACCGGGCTCTACCCACCGGACGAGGGCACGGTCAGCTGGGACGGCGTCGACCTCGCGCGAGCCGACCCGGCCTCGGTGCACGCGAACATCGCGGTGATAGCGCAGGAACCGGCGGAGTGGCCGATGACAGCGGCGAACAACATCACGGTAGGCCGCCTCGGCCGCCCCGACCCGGAGCGGCAGGCGTGGCGCGAAGCGGTCGACTACTCGGGCGCGGACGAGGTGATCGCCTCCCTGCCCGCCGGCGAGAAAACGGTGCTGTCGAAGAAGTTCGACGAGGGCCACGACCTGTCGGGCGGCCAGTGGCAGCGCATGGGCATCGCGCGCGGCATCTACCGCGACGCCGCGGTCCTGGTGGCCGACGAACCCACGGCGGCCCTCGACGCCCGAGCCGAAGCCCGGGTGTTCGCGGGTCTCCAGCACGCAAGCCGATCAGGCCGCGGCCGCCGCACGACGGTCCTGGTGACCCACCGCCTGGCCAACATCCGCTCGGCAGACCGCATTTTGGTACTGGAGAAGGGAAGGCTGATCGAGCAAGGAACCCACGACGACCTGATCCGAGCGGGCGGCGTCTACCACGAGCTGTACGAGATCCAGGCCCGCGCCTACCGAAACGGCGCCCCATGACCAGCCGCGCGTCGGTTTCGGCGCACCACGCGCCACCACGACCACCACCAGCCGGTCACCCGCCGGCCGACCCCGCTGCCACGCGAGTCGACCTTCCAATCACGCGAGCCGACCTCCCGGTACGCGAGTTCGCCGGCCCGGTTCGCGTCACTCGCGTGCCTGGAGGCGGATCTCGCGTGATTGGGCGCGTATCTCGCGTGATTGGAGGGGTATCTCGCGTGATTGGCGGGGCAACACGGCTCAGGTGGCGAGGGTCAGGGAGCCCAGGTGGGAGAAATGGGCGGCGACGCGGGAGCTGCGGCGGAGCGGGACCGCGTCCGTCATGCCACCCGTCAGGACCAGCCAGCCCGGCTCCAGAGCCAGGCCTCGGGCCGAAAGGACGTTGGCCGCCAGCGCGAGAGCCTCCGCCGGGTGGCCCATGACCGCCGCGCCCGTGGCCGTGTCGACGATCTGGCCGTCCACCTCCAGCAAAGCGGCCTCCAGGGACAAGTCCAACGACGAAGGCGGAACCCCGACCGGCCCCACACTGAAGTACGCCGACGAGCCGTTGTCCGCGACGGCGTCCGGGAGCGTGAACCGGTAGTCCTCGTACCGGCTGTCGATCACCTCGATGCCGCCGTACACGCGGTCGACCGCCGCGAGGGCCGTGGCCGCCGTCACGCCCGGGCCCGCCAGGCGGCGGCCCAGCACGAACACCAGCTCCGGCTCCGCGCGCGGGTGGATCAGCGACGGCACCGGGACACCCGCCGGCAGCACCATCGCGTCCGTCAGCCAGGCCAGCAACGGCGCGTCGATCCCCATCCGCTGCTGCTTGGCACGGGACGTCAGGCCCAGCTTCACCCCGACCAGCGTCTCGCCGCGGGCCCGGCGCTGCCGCAGGGCCTCGTCTTGGATCGCGTACGCCGTGTCGACGTCCAGATCCGGCCACTCGGCCGAGAGCGGCGCGCGCTCCGAAACCGTCTCCAGCAAAGAAGCAGCCGCTTCTCGCACGTTCATGCGTCCTCCGATGAAGCAGCAGGAGCGAAGACCGCCGTGACACTGCCGACCCCGGCGATCGTGGTGACGATCGTGTCGCCCGGCGACACCGGGATCGCGCGGGTCATCGACCCCGGCAGCACGACGTGCCCGGGCTCCAGGGTGACGCCCAGCGGGCCCACCGTGTTCGCGAGCCACACCAGCGAGTTCAACGGCGACCCGAGCACCGCGCCGCCCGCGCCCGTCGCCGCCACCACACCGTTCTGGTACAGCACGCACCCCGCGAGGCGCAGGTCGGTGGCCGAAAGCGCGGTCGGGCTGCTGCCGAGCACCACCCCGCCGGACGACGCGTTGTCGGAGATCGTGTCGAACAGGGAGATCTTCCAGTCCTGGATGCGGGAATCGACGATCTCCAGCGACGGCAGCACGAACTCGACGGCCCGGACCGCGTCGGCGACTGTGACGCCCGGGCCGCGCAGGGCCGAGCCGAGCACGAACGCGATCTCCGGCTCGATCCGCGGCTGCAGGAACGCCGACGTCGGGATCGGCTGGTGCTCCAGGTGGAACATGCTGCCGGTCAGGTGCCCGTAGTCGGGCTGGTCGACACCCATCTGCCGCTGCATCGCCGCCGACGCGAGGCCGACCTTGTGCCCGCGGACGGCGTCGCCGCCCTCGACCCAGTGCCGCACCTGCTCCTGCTGGATCCGGTACGCGTCCTCGACGCCTGCGTCGGGATACGTCTTGATCAGCGGCTCGATCGGCTCGCGCGTGGCATAAGCCCGCGCCAAAGCCGAGGCGGCCTCCTGCACCTCGCTGACATCCACCTCCGGGACTCTGCCGTGCCCACCGCGCGCACACAAGCGACGACGTTCCACTCAACGGAACTCTCGCCAGACAACCTCTTGCGCGCGAGATAAATCGGGCGTACCGTCGAGGACACACCAGGAAGGGACGTGAGGGACATGGCACCGACCCAGGCCGAGGTCGCCAAGCTCGCCGAGATCCGGGACGAGCTGCGCGCGCGCCACCTGCGCCCGGCCGCCGAACGCCCGGCGACGAACGGCCGCGGCATCCACCACACCGCGCTGATCTCCAGCGACGTCGAGCGGACCATCGAGTTCTACCAGGACATCCTCGGCTTCCCGCTCACCGAGCTGATCGAGAACCGCGACTACCCCGGCTCCAGCCACTTCTTCTTCGACGTCGGCAACGGCAACGCGGTCGCCTTCTTCGACCTGCCCGGCCTGGACCTCGGCCCGTACGCCGAAGTCCTCGGCGGACTGCACCACCTGGCCCTGTCCGTCACGCCCGAACGGTGGAGCGCGATCAAGGACAAGCTCGACGAAGCCGGCGTCCAGTACCTGCTGGAGAGCAAGACGTCCATCTACCTGTCCGATCCGGACGGTGCCCGCGTCGAGCTGATCTCCGACCCGCTCGGCGAGATGTACGGCGAGAAGATCGGCTGAAAGCGTGGTCCAGGCGTCGCGCGCCAACTAGCCTGTGCGCGACGTCTGGAGGTCCGATGCCCGACTGGTCGCTCTCCCGCGCGAAGGCGCGGCTCGATCACCGCGAACAGCTCGACGAGCTCACCGCGCGCACCCGGTTCGAGGTGCGGCTGCACCTCAACGAGCCGGCCACGAACGGCGCCTACGACGAGCTCACGAGCATCTTCGCGATCGGGCACGGCGAATGCGCCGCCCTCCTCAAGCACCACCGGCTGCTGCCGTGGTGGGAACGCGCGCTGCTGTTCCGCTACGCGCGGCGCCTGCACGGCAAGGCGATCACGCGCAGTGTCGGCGTGGTTCCCGCCGAGGTCGCGCCGCAGGCAGCCCGCGCGTTCGGCGCGGAGATCGCCGAGCTCGCCCCCGGCTCCGGGGACACCGGCGCGAAGTACGACCTGCAGGGCCGTGGCCTGCTGACCGTGTTCCGGATCGCCGTCGGCGCCAAGGGCGAGATCTGGCCCGACCGCCACGAGGTCGCGACGACGTCCGCCCGCAACATCCTGACCTGCGCCGCGACCTTCGCCCGCCGGAAGCCGTGGCACGTTCTGTGGCCCGTCTACCGGGTGCGCGGCCTGCGGCTCTGGAAGCTTTGACGCCGCTCGCGCGTTCCCCCGGTATGAACGCAGAGGAAATCCTCGCCCAGGCGAACACCATCGCCGTCGTGGGCCTGAGCCGCGACCCGGCCAAGGCGGCGCACGGCGTCCCCGCGGTCCTGCAAGCGCACGGCTTCCGGATCATCCCGGTGCACCCGACCGCGACCGAGCTGCTCGGGGAGAAGGTGTACCGGTCGCTGAAGGACATCCCGGAACCGGTGGACCTGGTCGACGTCTTCCGCCCGTCGCCCGAAGCGCCGGGCATCGCCGCCGACGCCGTCGAGATCGGCGCCAAGGCGCTGTGGCTGCAGCAGGGCATCGTCTCCGCCGAAGCGCGCCGGATCGCCGAAGAGGGCGGGCTCGCCTACGTCGAGGACCGCTGCACCGCCGTCGTGCGCGCGACCGCGTCGATCTCGAAGAACTAGCCCGACGCTCCGAAGTGGACGATGCGGTGGTTGCCCGGCTCGGCGACCCAGACACCGCCCGCGCCGTCGTCGGCCATGTCCCGCGGCGAACCGAGCGGCTCCGCCGTGCCGGGTAGCGCGGCGCCCGTGCGGATGTCGAACCGGGCGACGCGCCCGGTGTCGTCGACCAGCAGCCGGCCGGCTCGGTCGAGCGCGACCGCGCGGGGCCGGGCCAGGCCGCCGAACTCGCGCACGAACCCGCCCTGCCACGAAAACTGCACCACGCGGCGATTGCCGGTGTCGGCGACGTAGACGTTGCCCGCCGCGTCGACCGCCACCCCTTCCGGCGCCTTGAGCCGCCCGGCCAGGACACGCACGAGCGCGCCGTCGCGGGTGAACGCCTGGACCCGGTCGTTGCCGGTGTCCGCCACCCACACGCGGCCGCGCGCGTCGACGGCGATCCCGGACGGCGCGCGGAACTGCCCCGGCCCGCAGCCGGGCCCGCCGAACGCCCGCGGCAGCGCGGCGGCTTCACTGCTGGTCACAGCATCAGGATCACCGGCCGGGAGCCGCGGCGGCCAGGGCCTGGACGAGTGTTCAGCGACTGTTCCACCCCCGCTCACCAGCTCCAGCGGGAGCACGTCCGCCGGTCGAGGAAGCTGTACGCGGGCAGCGGCCCGAGCCAGTCGGCCTGGACGCCGTCGTCGCGCGCGAGCCCGGCGACGGTGTCCCGGACGACGAGCAGGTCGCCCAGCCCGACCAGGAACGCCCACCGCTCGTCGGCACTCTCGCCCGCCGGCAGCGCCACGGAGTCGCGGGCCCGTTCGGCGACCTGGGCGAGGAGGACATCCGAGCGGGCCGCCCGCCACGCCGATCCGGGTTCGGTGAACCGCAGGCAGACGTGCACCTCGGCCAGGCCGTCGAGCCGATCGAGGTCGGCGCGGTAGGTGCCGGCGGCCGGGGCGAGCACCTCGGTGCGGACGGTGTCCTCGTCCTCGGCCACGGTGCCGAACCGGACCGGCAGCACCGGGCCGCCCTCGACGAGCGCGGACACCACCGCCAGGTGCGCGGCCGGGTCCGGCTCGGGATCGCCGACGACCATCGCCAGGTCTTCCCAGCACACCGTCCGGCGTGCGCGCGGGTGCCCGGCCCGGACGACGCCGTAGAGCTGCAGCGTCACGGCTTTTTGGCCGGAACGGCCTGCTCCACCGCAACGGCCTGCTCCACCGGGACGGCGACGGCCGGGGTCGGCGGCGGGGGCGGGATCAGCCCGACGGTCTGCCCGAGCCCGATGGAGACCTGCCCGGGGTTGGGCAGGTTCGCCTGCGCGTTGATCCGCTGCATCGCCTCGAGGTAGCGGATGTAGGTGTCGACGCAGGCGATGACGACCCTGGCCTCGATCGACAGCAGTTCGATCCCGATCAGGGACACCTTCACCGAAGCGTCGATGACGAGTCCCTTGTCCAGCAGGATGTTGAGGGTTTCGGCGAGCCCGCCGCCCTGTCCTGGTGTGGTCACTGTCTTCGTCCTTCCGTGGCCGGGATGTCAGCGGGAATGTCAGCGGGGATGTCGTCGAGGGCGGCGCGGATCTCGGCGAACCGGAGCTCCAGCGCGATCAAAGCCTGGCCGAGCGCTTCGACCTGGGCCGGGGTGAGGGTGCCGGCGTCGAGCCGCCGCAGGGCCTGCCGCTCCAGCACCTCCTTGAGGATGTCGAGCACGGTGATGACCAGGTGACCGAGCCCGCGGCCGGCATCGGCGGCGATCCGCTCGGTCATTCGGCGGCCCCTTCGATCCCGAGCAGCAGCAACCGCAGGTCGAGCCGCACGAGATCGATGCCGGCGAGCGAGATGATCACGTCCCCGGTGACGACGGCCCCGCGGTGCACGACCCGGTCGAGCAGGTCGACGACGGCCTCGGCGGCGTTGGTGCCGGAGGGGGTGAAGACCTCGGCGAGCAGGTCGCCACGGCCGGCTCGGCTCGGCGCACCGGCGCCCATGAGCAGGTCATCGATCGCCGCCGCGGGGGTGGACACACCGGCGCCCGCCGCCGCGGGGGCCGAGGCACCACCGCCCACCGCCACAGAGGCCGACGCACCACCGCCCACCGCCGCGGGAGCCGACGCACCACCGCCCACCGCCACAGGGGCCGACGCACCACCGCCCACCGCCGCGGGAGCCGGCGGCCGTGGGCCCGCGTCAGCCATGGGCCGTCGCTCCGAGCTCGAGGTCCGTGAACGAATACGGGGGCCACGGTCCCGATGTCTCCACCGTCGCCCCCGCCGCGCTCAGCTCGCGGGCGAACCACTCCACCTCCGTGTGGAACGCCGCCTCGCGGCCCGTCTCCACCAGGTACGCCGTGTTCATCAGCACGCCGTGCGGCCTGGCCCGCTCCACGCTGTCCGCCGCGTGGCGGCGCAATGCCTCCTCGAGCCGACCGGCCGCACCGGCCACGTCTTCGCGGGCCCGCTGGATCGCCCGCAGCCGTTCGCGCCGCCGCACCAGGTACTGCGTTCCGGTCAGCCCCGCCGCGTCGGGGCGGGTCGTCGCGGCCGGCTCGGTGTGCCGGACCCGGACGCCCCACTCGCGGTGCCCGGCCACCTCTTCAAGGCAGTCGCGCGCCTGGTCGTAGCCCGCCGCCAGCAGCCGGCGGGCGGCGTCTTCGCCGTCGAGGACCGTGCCGAACCGCAGCGGCAGCACCGGTTCGCTGCGGAACACCGCGCGCACCACGGCGTCGTGCTCCCGGGCCAGCTCCGCGAGCGTGCCGTCGACCGGGTCGAGCGTGTCGATGCGGTCGAAGCGCGCCGGCGCCACTTCGGAGACGACCACGCCGAGGTCGCGGTAGCCGATGAGCCGCGGCTGCGGACCGATGTCCAGTGTGGACGGCCGGTTGCGGGTGATCGCGTACGCGCACAGCCAGTTTCCGGTGGTCACCGGGGTTCTTCCCTTCCGTCCGGCACGGGCAGCCGAGCCTCCAGTTCGGCGACGCGCGCCGCCAGGTCGGTCCCCTCGAGTTCGCCCCGCGCGGCATTCGGCGCGAAGAACGGATCGTTCGTCCACCAGTCCATGCCCATTTCACGGGCGGTCTGCGCGGACGCGATGAACAGCCGGATGCGCAGGGTCAGCAATTCGACGTCGACAACGCTGACGCCGATGTCACCGGCGATGACGACGCCCTTGTCGAGCACGCGTTCCAGAATGTCCGCCAACGAATCGGACGAAGCGGCCAATCGTGTCGACCTTCCTTTCAGGAATCCGTGGTGCCCCGCGTGAACCGCCGCAGCCGCTCACACGCGCCGAGCTCACCGTCGGTGTCGATGTCCACCCGGTAGGTGGCCATCACGCTGGTGGAGTCCGGGATCCGGGCCAGCTCGACGACGTCGATGAGCACGGACCAGCCGCCCTGGCCGCGGCTGCGGATCCCGGTCACGGCGTGCGGCGTGAGCCCGGTCACCATGCCGAACTGGGCGGTGGCCGCCTGAATGGCGTCGGCGGCGCGCAGCCGGGAAACGGTTTTCCCGGCAGCTTCGGGGGAAGTTTTGTTTTGCGCAGGGTCGTTTTGAGCAGGGAGCGGCAGTGGCGATTCCGTCATCGCTTTCCTCGTCGCGGGTGAGGGTGCCCACCGTAGCAACACGAAGGATCAACCGCAGCGCCGTCGCGGGACGGCATTTTTCACCGGTTCGCGGGTATTATTGGGCGATCCGCGGCAATCAGCGAGAGCAAATGGCGCAACCCGCGGGCGTCCGGCGGCACCAATTTCCGGAAAACGCGCGGTTGATTACGATCGGGTAACGTCTACCAGCCGGTAGCCCACGCCGCGGACCGTCTCGATGGTGCGGGTGCCGAACGGCGTGTCGATCTTGCGCCGCAGGTAGCCGATGTAGACCTCGACGACGTTCTCGTCGCCGTCGTAGTGCGCGTCCCAGACGTGGGTCAGGATCTCGTTCTTCGACAGCGCCGTCCCGGCCCGGCGCAGCAGGAACTCCAGCAGCCCGAACTCCCGCGCGGTGAGCTCGATCCGCTTTTGTCCTCTGTGGACGGTACGGGCGGAGGGGTCGAGCCGCAGGTCGCCCGCCTCCAGCACGGCGGGCCGGGCCGGGGCGCCGCGCCGCAGCAACGCGCGCAGCCGGGCGATGAGCACGACGAAGGAGAACGGCTTGGACAGGTAGTCGTCGGCGCCGAGGTCGAACGCGTCGGCTTCGTCGTACTCGCCGTCCTTGGCCGTCAGCATCAGCACCGGCGTCCAGTTCTCCGCCGCCCGCAGGCGCTTGAGCACCTCGTAACCGGACAGTTCGGGCAGCATGATGTCGAGCACCACGACGTCGTACTCGTGCTCGGTCGCCCGCCAGAGGCCCTCGCGACCGGTGTGCGCGACGTCGACGGTGAAGCCCTCGGCGACCAGCCCCCGCCGCAGCGTCTCCGCGAACTCGCGCTCGTCCTCCACGATCAGCAGGCGCACTACTCCTCCTTCGGCAGGTCGATCACCGGCAGCTCGATCACGAACCGCGCGCCGGGCTCGTCGGACTCGGCGTAGCGCGCCCGGCCGCCGTGGCGGGCCGCGATGCCGGCCACGATCGGCAGGCCCAGCCCGGTGCCGCCGTGCCCGCGCTGCCGCGACGCGTCGAGCCGGACGAACCGCTCGAAGATCCGCTCGCGGTCGGCTTCCGCGACGCCGGGGCCGTCGTCGCTCACCTCGACGACGGCGAGGTCACCGCGCACCGCGCTGCTGACGCGGATGCGCGAGCGCGCGTGCCCGCGCGCGTTGTCGACCAGGTTGCGCACCGCCCGCCGCAGCTGGGCCTCGCTGCCGTGCACCTTTGCCGGCCCAGCGCGGACCTCGACGTCCGCCGTGGTCTCGCCGCGGACCCGCTCGGCTTCGGCGCGGACGATGTCGTCGAGGTCGACCTCGGTGCGCTGCGGCCGGTCGGTGGCATCGTCGGTGCGGGCCAGCATGAGCAGGTCGTCGACGAGCTCGCGCAGCCGCGCGGTCTCGCGGCCGATCACCGGCACCAGGTCGCCGGTGCTCTCCGGGTGCCGCCCGGAGACGTCGAGAGCAGTGCTTATCGTCGAGAGCGGTGATCTCAGTTCATGGCTGGCGTCCGCGACGAACCGGCGCTGCGCGGCCTGGGCCGACGCGAGCCGGGACAGCATTTCGTTGAGCGTCACGGCCAGGCGGTACACCTCGTCGCCGCCCGGTGGCAGCGGCACGCGCGCGGCGAGGTCGCGCGTCGAGATCTCCGCGACGGTCCGGCGCATCCGCTCGACCGGCCGCAGCGCCGAGCCGACCGCGCGATACACCGCGAGCCCGGCGATCGCCAGCAGCGGCACGGCGATCAGGCCGAACAGCAGCGTCAACCGCGTCGAGGCCTCCGTCACCGGTTCCAGCGAGCGCGCGGAGATGACGGTGAACGGCCCGCCCGGCCCGTTCACCTCCTGCGACACGACGCGGTAGTCGTCGTTGTCGCCGTTCAACCCGAGCGGCAACGTCTCGACCATCTCGTGCCCGACGGCGGGGCGGGCCGTGGTCAGCGGCGGGTGCCCGACGATCGCCGGGTCGCTCGCGATCGGCGTGCCGCGCGCGTCGAGCACCTGCGTGACGGCCTCGGTGTCGCCGGTGCTGGCGACGTCGCTCGCGCTCAGGTCACGCGCGCCTTCGCGGATGAGCTGGATGGCCACCTGACGCCCGGTACCGCGGGCACTCTCGGTGACGCTGCGGTCGAGCGACTCCTCCAGCAGCAGCACCACGACCACGCCGGCGGCGGCGATGGCCAGCGCCAGCGCGAACACCGCCACCGCGGTGGTGCGCATCCGGACGCCGGTCGCGGCGATCACCTTGCCCAGTCTCACCAACGCAGCGTAACCGGCCCCAAGCGCCCCAATGTGGCCTTGGTTGCGTTGAACGCACCCAAGGTGGCCTTCGGTGCGTTGAACGCACCGAAGGCCACATTGGGGCGCTGGCCGGTGGCCAACAGCGGCGGGGCGGGAGGCTGGCTGGACCACGGGCTTACCGGCGGCGGCGCGGGGTGGCGAGCCGCTCCCCGCGGAGGCGCTCGACCTCGGGAACGCGCAACGGGCCGAGCGGGTGCCCGATCGTCCAGGCCAGCAGGAGGTCGGCCAGCGCGGGGTTGCGGGCGAGCGCCGGGCCGTGCAGGTAGGTGCCCACGACCCGGTCGGTCACCGCGCCCTCGGTGCCGTCGCCGTTGCCGGTGCCGCGCACGACCTGCCCGAGCGGCTCGCTGCCGGCACCGAGCTTGCTGACGCCGAGGTGGTTTTCGAACCCGGTCAGCGACTCGCCGGCCAGGAGCCGGGACGGCGTCGCGACCAGCTCGGCGACCGCGCGCTGCTCGCCGGGTTCGGTGGTGACGTCGAGCAGGCCGAGCCCGTCGTGGTCGACGCCGTCGAGGCCGCGGAAGCGGGTGCCGAGCACCTGCAGGCCGGCGCACACGCCGAAGACCACCGCGCCGGCCGCGACCGCCCGCCGCAGGCCCGGATATTTCCGCAGGTGCGCGGCGGCCAGCGCCTGGGCGCCGTCCTCGCCGCCGCCGAGCAGGTAGACGTCCAAAGTGGACGGGACCGGCTCGCCGAGCCCGACGGGGACCACCTCGGCGTCCAGCCCGCGCCACTGCAGCCGCTTGGCGAGCACCTGCGCGTTGCCGGTGTCGCCGTAGGTACCGAGCACCTCCGGCAGCAGAAGTCCGATGTGGACAGTCGACTCAGCCATCGGGCAGCTTGCCCACCAGGTCGCGGAACGCGGTGTAGTTGGCGACCAGCTCGACGGCGCCGGGCGGCAGCGCGTCGATCGCGGCGACCGGGTCGGGCTCGGCCCAGTGCGCGACTTCGGCGTAGCAGAGCCGCACGGAGAGGTCGGCGCCGCGCTCGCCGGTGACGACCACCTGGCGCCCGCGGAGCCGTTCGAAGTGCACGTCCCACAGCCAGGACAGGTCGCGGCCGTCGGCCTCCTGGGCGTTGACCGCGACGACGACGGGGGTGTCCTCGTCCAGCACGCGCAGCGTCTCCACCCAGCCGGCCGGGTTCTTGGCCAGCATCAGCCGCACGGAGTGCCGCGACCGGCGGATCGTCCGGTAGCGCCCGCCGATGTCGGTGATGGTCCGCAGCCGGGCGGCGGCGGTGTGCGGCGGCACGCCGAGCCGGTGCGCCGCGGCGAGCGCGAGGGCGGCGTTCGCGCGGTTGACCTCGCCTGGCAGCCGCAGGTCGAGGTCGACCTGGCGGCCACCGGGCGTCCGGACGAGCTCGCCGTCGAGGGTCCAGCCGGGTTCCGGCCGGGCGAGCCCGCACGCGCAGCTCCAGTGCCGATCGTGGGTCTCGACGCGGCCTTCGCAGCGCGGGCAGGCCGTCGAGTCACCGGTCCAGCGGCGGCCGGCACTGACCCACACGGGCTTCGCGGCCGCGCTCGCGGCGGAGGTCACCAGGACGTCATCGCAGTTCGCGACGACGACGGTGTGGTCCAGTTCGGCGATGGCGGCCCGCAGCTCCCGCTCGGTGGCGCGGACCTCGCCGACCCGGTCCAGCTGGTCGCGGCTCAGGTTGAGGAGGACGAGGACGGCGGGCCGGACCTGGTCGGCGACCCACGGCAGGTAGGTCTCGTCGACTTCGAGGACCGCGTAGGGCGCGTCGGGCCGGGCGGTCAGGGCGGCGAGGACGCCGTCGGGCATGTTGGCACCATCGCTGTTGGCGGCGACCTCGGCGAGCGTCTCGAGCGCGCGGGTGAGCATGAGCGAGGTCGTGGTCTTGCCGTTGGTGCCGGTGACGAGGACAACGGTGCGTTCCCGGCCGAGCCGCCGCAGGGCGGCCGGATCGAGGGCCAGCGTGACGCGGCCGCCGATCATGCCACCGCGGCCGAGCCCCGAGCTGCGCGAGAGCCACGAGGTCAGCCGCCCGGCGGCGACGGAGGCGCGGGTACGGAGAGGGCTTCGGACGGACACCGGCTGGATGCTGCCCGGCGGCCGCTGTGATTTTCCTGAGTTGGTGGCGGGGGTCTCTCGCGCTCGTGGGTGGGTGGGTCGGTGGGTTGGGCGGGTAGGCGGTTTGGGCGAAGCGCCTGGGCGGGGTGGACATCGACGATCGGGCTGCGCTTTTCGGCTCGGGCTGCGGATGCCGGCCGCGGCGGATCGGCTGGATCGCCGTCGACCTCTCGCCTTCCGGCCGCAGCAGATCGGCCCAGACCGCGGCCGACCCTTCGCCCTCCGGCCGCAGCGGATCGGCCAGACCACCACCAACCCACGCCAGCCAGCCGCAACGGATCGGCCGGACCGCCGCCGACCCCACGCCATCCGGCCGCGGCCGGCCTCACCCCGCGTACCACCGCTCACCCGAATCCCGGGCTCAGCACCCTGCCGGGCGCAGCCGGAAACCCACCCCGCCCGCGGGGGCGCCCCCCGGGTCCAGCGTATCGGCGCGGACCGACAAGAACGGCGAATCAACCGCCGCCGACCGCGCTTTATCCACATTGCCGCCCACCTGTTGACAACCTCCGCGACATTCACGGATATGAACAACCGCCCGTCGAACCTGTCGAACACGACTGGTCGCGGCTCGCGCAACCGCCATAGGTAGGAAACTTAACCATCGGATGTTGAACCAATTAGCATCCACAACCACTCGCATTGTTCCGACTTATTCCAAGATCTTCCACAGATTCATCGGAGGTGTTACCGTCCAACCCCAGCCAGCGGAAAGGTGTTCCGCTGAGCGGGAAATCGTCCAACGGAGGACAACGTGGGACCTGAGCGCGGGCTTGAACAAAGCGGGACTCTCGAACGCGGCCTCGCCGTGCTGGAGCACGTCGGCCGGCATCAGGAGATTTCCACCAATGCGATCGCGCGGCAACTGGGGCTTTCCCGCAGCGCCGCCTACCGGATCGTCGGCACCCTCAAGAACCTCGAGTACCTCGAGGCCGACCAGGTCACCGGGCGGGTCCGGCTCGGCACCCGGCTCGTCGAACTGGGGGCGCGGGCGATGGCCGCCACCGATCTGCACCGGTGCGCCCCTCGGTACCTCGCCTCGCTCGCCGAACGGTCCGGGGAAACCACCTACCTCGCCGTTCCCGACAACGACACCATGGTCTACGTCGCCACCGAACGCAGTGCCAGCGCCGTCACCCTCGCCTGCCGGCTCGGCACGCGGCGGCCGCAGCACGCGACGTCGCTCGGGAAGGCCTGGCTCGCCGCGCTGCCCGAGGCCGATCGGCTCGAACGCATCCGCCGGATGAAGCTGGACTCCCTCACCCTCAAGACCATCGTCGACCCGCATCGGCTGCTCGACGAGCTCGCGAGGACCAGCCGGCGCGGGTGGGCGGTCGACGAGGTCGAAAACGAGCCGGACGTCGGCTGCGTCGCCGCCGCCGTGCGGGACCACTCGGGGCGGCCGATCGCCGCCATCAGCGTTGCCGGGCCCGCGCCGCGCGTGCTGCGCCGGCTCGACGAACTCGGGGCCTCCGTGGCCGGGACCGCCGCCGCCCTGTCGCTGCGGCTCGGGTACGTCCGGAGCCGGCCGGCCTGAGCGGAGGAGCCGACGTGACCTGGGTCCAGGACTACCAGCCGGCGGGTGGGCTGTGGGTTTCCGCGTTGCTCGCCGCGCTCCCGATCATCGTGCTGCTGGTCTCGCTCGGGGTCATCCGGTTCTCCGCGCACCTCTCCGCGGCTCTCGCCCTGGTGACGGCGCTCGGCGTCGCCCTTCTCCTGTACCGGATGCCGGCCGCGCTGACGTTCGGCTCCGCCGCGATGGGTCTCGTGTTCGGCGTCTGGTCGGTCGCGTGGATCGCCTTCCACGCCGTCTACTTCCACAACGTCACCGTCGCCACCGGCCGGTTCGACGCCATCAAACGCGTGCTCGCCGGGTTCAGCGAGGACCGGCGGCTGCAGGCGCTGCTCATCGCGTTCAGCTTCGGCGCGCTGCTCGAAGGCGTCGCGGGCGGTGGGTCGCCGATCGCGATCACCGCGGCGATGATGGCCGCGCTCGGGTTCCCGCCGGTGAAGGCCGTCGTGCTGGCGCTGCTGGCGAACACCGCCCCGGTCGCCTTCGGCGGGCTGGGCAACCCGCTGATCGTGCTCGGCAGGCTGACCGCGCCGATCATGCACCTCAAGCCGGAGCAGGCGACCGAGCTGTTCTCGGCGGCGGTCGGCCGCCAGGTCCCGGTGCTGGCGCTGATCATCCCGGCGTTCCTGGTCGTCGTCCTGGCCGGCTGGAAGCGCATGCTCGAGGTGTGGCCGGCGGTGCTGACCGCCGGGCTCGCGTTCGCGGCCATGCAGTTCGTCGCGGCCAACTACATCAGCGCCAGCCTGGTCGACGTCCTCGCCGCGCTCACCGCGATGGCCGCGCTGTGGCTCCTGACCCGGTTCTGGCAGCCCGCGACGGTGTGGCGCTTCGACGGCGAGGAAGCCGTCGCGACCAAGAGCCTCGGCGCCGCCCAGGCCGAGCGCGGCGCGCTGTACGCGTGGCTGCCCTACGTCATCCTGGTCCTGGCGATCTTCCTGACGCGGATCGGCACGATCTTCAAGAACCTCCCGACCTGGCTCGACCTGACGAAGCTGCTGCACCGGGCCGACTGGGTCTTCGCCTGGCCCGGGCTGCACAACCACGTCGTCCAGCACCCGCCGATCACGGCGAAGGACACGCCGTACGCGGCCACGCTGACCGTCGACTTCCTGTTCTCGCCCGGCACGGTCGCGCTGCTCGCGGCGGTGCTCGCCGGGTTCGCGATGGGCGCACGGCCGAAACTGCTGCTGGCGACGTACGCCAAGACGCTGCACCAGATGCGCTGGGCGCTGGCGACGATCTTCATGATCCTGGCGATCGCGTTCGTGATGAACTACTCGGGCGCGACGCAGACGCTGGGCCTCGCCCTGGCGACGACCGGCGTGGTCTTCCCGCTGTGCTCGGCCTACATCGGCTGGCTGGGCGTGTTCCTGACCGGCTCGGACGCGTCGACGAACAGCCTGTTCGGCCCGATGCAGGTGATCTCGGCGCAGCAGCTGGACCTCAACCCGATCCTGGCGGGCGCGACGAACACCTCCGGTGGCGTGATGGGCAAGATGATCTCGCCGCAGAACCTCTCGATCGGCGCGACGGCGATCGGGCAGAGCGGCAAGGAGGGCTCGCTGCTGCGGCAGACGTTCCTGTGGTCGCTGCTGCTCACCGCGGTGGTCGGCGTGATTTCGCTCCTCCAGGCGACGATCCTGACGGCGATGATCCCGTCGCCCTAGGCTGGGCGGCATGAACGAGTCACTGGCCTCCTTCGGCTTCGAGCTGGGCCTGCTCAAGCGCGTCCGCCGGTCCGGCTGGTGGCACGCGGGCGTCCGCGACCCGGAGTCGGTCGGCGAGCACAGCCTGCGCGCGGCCCAGCTCGCCGCGCTGATCGCGGCCGAGGAGGGCGCCTCGCCGGAGCGGGCGGCGTTCCTCGCGCTGTGGCACGACACGCAGGAGACGCGCACGGGCGACCTGCCGCTGACGGCCGGCGACTACCTGCGCAAGCCGGAACCGCGGCAGATCACCGCCGACCAGACGGCCTCGCTCCCCGCGCGGTCACGTGACCTGGTTCGCGAGGCCGTCGACGAGTACGAGACCCGGACGTCGCCGGAAGCGTTGTGCGCCAAGGACGCGGACAAGCTGGAGATGCTGCTGCAGGCCTTGGAGTACCGGGACGTCGGCGTCCGGCCGGTCGACGAGTGGATCGAGTCGGCGCGGACGGGCCTCAAGACGGAGACGGCGCGGAAGATCGCCGAGGCGGCGATGACGCTGTCCCCGCTCGCCTGGCGCGACCGTTAGCCCTGCGGCGGCATGGCCATCGGCGGCATGGTCATCGGGCGGCCGGTGCCGAGGCCGCCGTCCACCACCACGGAGGTCCCGGTCAGGTAGGAGAAGTCCGGCGACGCCAAGGCGACCACGGCGGCGGCGATCTCCTTCGGCTCGGCCATCCTCGGCAGGCCGTGGACGTTCAGCGGGCCCCACGCCTGCTTGAACTGCGCCCACTGGTCGTCGGAGAGGCCGGTCCGGCGGACGAACGCGGTGTCCGTGGTGCCGGGGTCGATCGTGAGCACCCGGATCCCCTTGGCGCCGTAGTCCAGCGCGGCGGCCGACACGATGCCCTGGATCGCCCGCTTGCTGGCGGTGTACGCCGCGTGCCCGGGCCGGGTGTGCCCGGCTTGCGAGGAGGCGGTGCAGATGATGACGCCGCCGTTCGCGAGCAGGTGCGGGACCTCGTACTTGATCGCGAGGAACACCCCGCGGGCGTTGGTCCGCTGGACGTTTTCCCATTCGTCGACGCTGATCTCGTGCGTCGGCTTGGCGACGGTGACGCCCGCGTTGTTGAACGCGATGTCCAGCCGGCCCCAGCGGCGCACCACCGCGTCCACAAAGGACTCGACCTGCGCCGGCTCGCGGACGTCGGCCTGGACGTAGAAGCCCCGGCCACGCAGCTCGCGCTCCACCTCGCGGCCGAGTTCGGCACGCCGGCCGCAGAACCCCACCCGGGCGCCCTGGGCCGCGAACGCGAGAGCGGTCTCCCGGCCGATGCCCGAGGTCGCGCCGGTGATGAGCACGACCTTGCCGTCGAACCGGCCCTTCGCCGCGGTCGCGGCGCTCGCCGACGTCCCGGCGAGCACGGCCGCCGCGCCCGCCGCGCCGCCACCCAGGACGGCACGCCTGGTCACAGTGTTCCCCACAGTCCCTCCAGTTGGATAGTTGGACTATCTACAATGGAGAGTAGCGCTATCCAACTGAGAGGAGCCTCAGCCGGCGACGGCGGTCGCGCGGTCCAGCAGCAGAGCGCGCTCGCGAGCGTTCTCGGTCATCTCGGCCGCCCGGCGGAACTCCTGCTCGGCTTCCGCGCGCCGGCCCAGCTTCTCCAGCAGGTCGCCGCGGACGCTGGGCAGCAGGTGGTAGTCCTTCAACGCGGGTTCGCCGGCGACGGCGTCGACGACCGCCAGGCCCGCCTCGGGTCCGTAGGCCATCGCCACCGCGACCCCGCGGTTCAGCTCGATCACCGGCGACGGCTGAAGCTTGCCGAGGCCTTCGTACAGTGCCGCGATCCGCACCCAGTCCGTCTCCTCTGCCGTCCGCGCCCGGGCGTGGCAGGCCGCGATCGCCGCCTGGGCGGAGTACGGGCCGTACGCGCCGTCGGCGATCTGCTCGGACAACGTCAGCGCCGCGAGGCCGTGCTGGATCAGGAACCGGTCCCAGCGGGCGCGGTCCTGGTCCAGCAGCAGCACCGGTTCGCCGTTCGGGCCGGTGCGCGCCTTCGCGCGGGACGCCTGCAGCTCCATCAGCGCGACCAGGCCGTGGACCTCGGACTCGCCCGGCATCAGCCCGGCGAGCACGCGGCCGAGCCGCATCGCCTCTTCGCAGAGCGCCGGCCGCATCCAGTCGTCGCCGCGGGTGGCCGAGTACCCCTCGTTGAACACGAGGTAGATGACTTCGAGCACGGAGGACAGCCGGGCGACGCGCTCGTCGCCCTCCGGCACCTCGAAGGGCACCTTCGCCGCGGAGAGGGCCTTCTTGGCCCGGACGATCCGCTGGGCGATCGTCGATTCGCGGACCAGGAAGGCACGCGCGATCTCGTCGGTGGTCAGGCCACCGAGCATGCGCAGCGTCAGCGCGACCCGGGCCTGCGTGTTCAGCACCGGGTGGCAGGCGACGAACAGCAGGCGGAGGACGTCGTCCTCGATGTGGTCGTCGAGCGCGGCGTCGAAGTCGGGCAGGACGCCGTCGCCGAGCCGCTGGTCGCGTCCGACTTCCTCGAGTTTCTCGGCGTACCGCTCGTTGCGGCGGAACTGGTCGATGGCGCGCCGCTTGGCGGTGGTCATCAGCCACGCGCCGGGGTTGCGCGGCACGCCGGCGTCCGGCCACTGCTCCAGCGCCGCGACCAGGGCGTCCTGCGCCAGCTCCTCGGCGAGACCGACATCGCCGCGGGCCATCCGGGCCAGGCCCGCGATGAGCCGCGGCGATTCGATCCGCCAGACCGTCTCCACCGTGCTCCGGGTGTCCGCAACCGTCACCCGGCCATTCGACAGGGTGATCAGCCGCGGTGCAACCCACTACTCGCTGATCCGGCGAATCTCCAGCACGCCACCCTTCGCCTCGGGGTTGGGCGCCTGCTTCATCAGCTCGACGACCTCCTCGAGCGACTCGCCGTTCAGCACCCAGAAACCCGCGATCAGCTCCTTCGTCTCCGCGAAGGGCCCGTCGATGACCTTCGGCTCGGCGTCACCCTCGAAGACGACACGCACGCCTTCGGCGCTGGCGGTCAGGCCCTCGGCGAGCACGATCCGGCCTTCGCTGAACAGCCGGTCGTTGAACTGCGCCATCTCGGCCAGCTCCTCGGCGCTGGGCTGGAACCCGGCGGCCTCGGACTCGGCGCTGGCCTTGACCATCACCATGAAGCGCATCAGGCGTCCCCGGCGGCTTGCGCGCGCAGCCGTCCCTCCAGCTCTTCGACCTCGGGCGTCATGTTCTCGAAGTCGGACGCCTCGGCGACGCGCCGGATCTCGACCTCGCCGTGTTCCCCCTCGGGGTTCGGCATCCGCTTGATCCACTCGACGCACTCGTCGCGGTCGCGGCACTCGAGGATCCAGAACCCGCCGACGAGCTCCTTCGACTCGGTGAAGGGGCCGTCGACGACCTTGGGCTCCTCCTTGCCGTCGAAGACGACCCTGGCGCCCTCGGAGCTGGGCGTCAGGCCTTCGCCGGCGAGCAGGACGCCGGCCTTGACCAGCTCTTCGTTGAACTTCGCCATCTCCTCGAGCAGCTCGGCGCTGGGGGCCTTGCCGTCGGTCTGCTCGTCCGTCTTGACGATCACCATGAACCGCATCGCGGTCTCCTCTCGGTCGGTCCTGCCTACGCGTCGAACGGCCGGGCGCCGGATCGACAGCTCCGGCGAAAAAGTTTTCGCGCGGGAAAACTAGCAGCTCAGGGCGGGGTCGGGGGGACAATTCGGACAGGGCAGAATCGTCAGCCGTGGCGGTACTCCCCGACGATCTCTCCTCCGCGCTCGACGACGAGCTGGCCCGGCACCCCCTGGCCCGGCTCACCCAGTCCGTCGACCGGCTCAGCGCGCGCTACCGCCAAGGTGACGCGGCCACTTCGCCGATCCTCACCTCCGAAGCGGACGTCGCCGCGTACGCGGGCTACCGCATGCCTGCCACCTACGCCGCCGTTCACGCCGTGCTCGCCGAAGCCGCTTCGCGTGCTCCCGGCTTCGAGCCGCGTACCCAGATCGACGTCGGCGGCGGCACCGGTGCCGCTGTGTGGGCGGCCGCCGCCGTGTGGCCTTCGCTCGCCCGGTGCACCGTGCTGGAACAGGTCGCCGGCGCCATCGGGCTCGGCAAACGGCTGGCCGCCGGCAGCGACCGGGCCGCCGTCCGGGACGCCGAATGGCGGCGTGGGCTCGTCGATCCCGCCTCGCCCGCCCCGGACGCCGACCTCGTCACGCTGTCCTACGTGCTCGGCGAGCTCCCCGGCGCCACCCGGGCCGACGTCGTGCGCTGGCTGGCCGCCAAGGCCGGCGCCGTCGCGCTGATCGAGCCCGGCACGCCGGCCGGGTACGAGCGGATCCGCGTCGCCCGCGCCCAGCTGATCGAGCTCGGCCTGCACGTCGTCGCGCCGTGCCCGCACGACGCCGCGTGCCCGATCGTGCCCGGCGAGGACTGGTGCCACTTCGCCGCGCGGCTGCCGCGGTCGGGGCTGCACCGGAAACTGAAGGCCGGCACGCTCGGGTTCGAAGACGAGAAGTTCGCCTACGTCGTCGCCACGCGAAGCACGCCGGAGCGGCCGGAAGCGCGGATCATCCGGCACCCGAAGAAGCACAAGGGCTGGGTCGCGCTCGACCTCTGCACGGCTTCCGAAGGGCTGAAGCCCGCGGTCGCCGTCTCGAAGAAGCAGGGCCCGCGGTACCGCGCCGCGCGGGACGCCGAATGGGGCGACGGCTGGTCTTCCGCCTGATCCGCTGGCAAGGTGGCTGCCCATGGGGAGAGTCATCGCGGAGATCAGCATGTCGGTGGACGGCATCGTGGCCGGCCCGGACACCAGCGCCGACCACCGGCTGGGCAAGGGCGGCGGCCTGCTGCACGACTGGATGTTCGAGGGCACCGACGCCGACCACGAGGTCGCGGGCCGGCTGTTCGACGGCACCGGCGCGTTCGTCGTCGGCCGGTCGATGTTCGACGTCGGCGAGGAGCCCTGGGGTGCCGACGGCACGTTCAAGAAGCCGGTCTTCGTCGTGACGAACCGGCCGCACGAACCGGTCGTCAAGGGCCCGACGACGTTCACGTTCGTCACCGACGGCCTCGAAAGCGCGCTCAGCCAGGCGAAAGCCGCCGCGGGCAACGACAACGTGGTCCTGATGGGCGGCGGCACGACCCTGCGGCAGTTCCTGCTGGCCGGGCTGGTCGACGAGCTGCGCCTGCACGTGGTCCCGCTGCTGTTCGGCGCCGGCGTGCGGTTGTTCGACGCCGAGACCGGGAAGCACGTGAAGCTGGAACGCACCGCCGTGCACGAGACGCCGAACGCGACGCACCTGACTTTCCGCGTGCTCCCGCTCGCCTCCGGCCGGCTCGGCAGCTGATATGGAGGGGTTGTTTGTCAAGCGGGCAGGCTGAAGCTGGCTCGATGTGGTGGTCGTGCCTGGTCAGTGGGGTGCCGGCGGGAGACTTCGGTGTGTGTGGGGCGTTGTCGGTCGACGCGCGGTCAAGGCTGATATACGCGGGTTGGTTACCGCATGACCGGGTGTTCGTCGGGCGTGTTCCGCGTCTCCAGGGTCGAGCGTCGCACCCCCGCCGGCGTGGTCGGAGTAGCGGGTCGCTCCTCGCGCTGCCTGCGCATGCCGCCCGGCCAGTTCGCG
Organism: Amycolatopsis sp. MtRt-6; assembly: GCF_017308975.1. Lineage (GTDB taxonomy): Bacteria > Actinomycetota > Actinomycetes > Mycobacteriales > Pseudonocardiaceae > Amycolatopsis. Next base: position 374,705 of record NZ_JADWPD010000003.1, read on the forward strand.
GGCGACGGCGACCGCGCTGATCGTGGACCGCTTGCTGCGGGTGTCCAACCGAGTCCAGCGGCGATGCAGCCGCCGGTTGCCGGCCTCAGCCCGCGCCCGCACCGCCGCCGGTTGACCGTCCTGTCGGCGGACCACCTCCCGGCTGAGCCGGCAGCGTTTGCGGTGGTGCCAGGCGGCCTCGACCAGCAACCGCCGGGCGTGGGAGTTGCCGGTCTTGGTGATCGCTCCTTGGTGGCGGTGCTCGCCGCTGGAGGACTCCGCGGGCACCAGACCGACATAGGCGCCGATCGAGGCGCCGGTGAACCGATGCCAGTCCCCGATCTCGGTCGCCAAGCCGAACGCGGTCAGCGTGCTCACCCCGCGCAGGCAGCTCAACCGGCCCACGACCGGCGCGAACACCGGGGTCGCGGCCAGCTCGGTGATCGCGGTGTCCAGCCGAGCCCGGCGGGCCTGCGTGACCAGCACCGCGTCGTAGGCTTCCTCGAAGGCGAGCCGGACCCCGACCCGGTCGAAGGCCAGCGACCGCACCCAGGCCTCGTGCGCGCCAGTCCACGCCGAGCCGTCATAAGCAACCCTTGCCGCAGCAGCAACTTCGACAGCCGGTGCCGGGCCCGCATCAAATCCCCGCGGACATCCTCCCGCGCCCGCACCAGATCCCGTGCCGCTTCCTCGGTCTCACCGGGCACCCGCACCGCCGGCAGTTCCCCGATCCGCAGGAGCCGCGCCAGCCGCTCGGCGTCGCGGCGGTCGGTCTTGACCCGATCCCCGGGCGGCCGCTCCAGTTTCGACGGGGCGACCACCACACATCGCACCCCGGCCCGTTCCAGCGCCCGCGCCAGACCGAACCCGGTCGGGCCGGCCTCATACGTCACCGCCGTTGGAGCGGGCAGCGAACACACCCACCCCGCCACCGCCTCGGTCTTCGGCGACAGCCGCAGCGACCGGACCTCTCCGGCCTCGTTGTCGATCGCGCAGGCCACCACCGACCGGGCGTGAACATCCAACCCGACACACGTACGCTCGATAAACACCGGCGCCTCCCGTAAACCGCGGCTCTACCACCACCAAGCGTGGCGGCAACCCGCGCCAACTTACGAGCGAGGCGCCGGCCCTCCATACGGTCTTGGGCGTGCCTGACAAAAGGCCGAGCCGCCTGACCACGCGATCGACCGCTCCCGCGGCGGCTGGAGCACCGCGCCATCCGCGCGACCGCGTCGTCGCTGTGCTCCCCGACCCAGCCGATCAGGCCGCGCCCGCAAACACCGCGGGTTCCCGCAACGGGCGTTCACCGGCCTTCAGACACGCCTAGGGCATGTGCACCGTGCGGAGGAACTCCATCAGCCGCCACGGGCGGCGTCCGCCGACGCGGACCTTGCCGCTGAGCACCGCGCGCAGCGGCGAGATCCGGCCGAACATCATCGGCACCAGCACCGCCGGGTCGAAGGTCAGCCGGGCGTCCGCCGTGCCGTCGGGTTCCGTCACCCGCAGGCCGCCGTTGTGCAGCACCATGACCACCGGTGCGGTGTAATCCGACCGGAACTCCACCGCGATCCGGCGGGGCGACGGCTTGGCGTAGTCGAGCAGCCGTCCGACGTCGTTGCGGACCATACCGACGAAGAACAGCTCCAGGAACATTCCCACGTGCGCCGGGTCGATCCGCCACGGCGTGCCACTCGCGCGGGCGATGTCCTGGCCGTGGATGCTCATCTCGTTGACGAGGTGCGCGAGCAGGCCCGCCACCGGGACGCGGCTGCCGCCCAGCCACCAGATCGGCTTCTCCGGGTCGTAGTCGCTGCTGGCCCGCAGCACTTCCGCGATGTCCGCGCGCAGCCGTTCAGCCAGCCGGTGCGGGTCGCGCTCGGGGTAGGCCGTCATCGCGATGTCGTTCATCGCCCCGACGGTCTCGATGTTCGCCGAAGCGATCGGCTCTTCCAGCTCCGGCAGCGGCAGCGGCAGCGGACCGCCGTCGCCCTTGACCATGGCCGTGTAGACGAGCGCGATCCAGCCGACGTGCGCCGCCGTCTCGACGACCGACCAGTCGCCGATGGCCCGTGCGTGCGGGTCCGGCGCGTTCTCGACCGCGTCCGCGAATCGGCCGCCGACCTCCGAGAAGGCCGCACGCACCGCGTGCCACTGCGAAAGTTCGATCGTCATGGGGTTTACGGTAGAGCCGCGGTCCGGCCTCCCGAGTCTCCGAAAGTGCGGACCGCGAAGGTATCTTCGCCGCATGGCCCGGTTCCGGATCTTGCCCCGGTCGACCCGGTGGCGGGTCTCCCTCCTCGCCGCGCTCGCGTCGGCCGTCGTGCTCGGCCTCGGGTCGTTCTGGTTCGTGAACGCGCTGCAAAGCAGCCTCGAACCCAACGCCGGTGCCCGGGCGAGCGACAAGGCCGACACGCTGGTCGCGCTGCTGAACTCGGGAGTCGCCCCGGCCGACGTGCCGCAGCGGTACCCCAAGGGCGGCGGGTACCTGATCGGCAGGCAGGCGGCCGACTGCTCGCTCGACAGCCCGAAGCGGTTCTCCGGCGACCAGCCGGTCGAGGTCTACGCGCCGGACTGCGTGATCGTCCAGCCGTTCGGCCGCGACGACCAGGTCTACCGCACCGCGCGGACGAAGGACGGCCGCTACGCGGTCGTGTCCGCGGAGAAGCTCGACCCCGTCGGCCTCGAGACCGTGGCCACCGCCCGGCAGATCCTCTGGGGCGCGGTGCCGGCCGCCTCGCTGTTCATCGGCGCCGTCGCCTGGTTCGCCGTGCGGCGGTCGCTGCGCGCGGTCGGGACCATCCGGGCCGAAGTCGACGGCATCCGCGCGCGGGACCTCGGCCGCCGGGTGCCGGTGCCCGACTCCGGCGACGAGATCACCGAGCTCGCCGTCACGATGAACGCGATGCTGGCGCGGCTCGACGAGTCCGTGCGGCGGCAGAGCCGGTTCACCGCGGACGCGTCGCACGAGCTGCGCACACCGCTGGCGTCGATGCGCACGCAGCTCGAGGTCCAGCTCGCCCACCCCGACCGGCTCGACTGGCGCCGCAGCGTCGAAAACGCCGTGCTCGACGTCTCGCGGATGGAAACCCTCACCGGCGATCTGCTGCTGCTCAGCAAGCTCGACGCCGACCAGCCGGCCGGCACCGGCCGGATCGCGCTGGCGGACCTCGTCACCGGGCACGTCGCCGCCCGGCTCCCGCGTGACGGCGTCGAAGTGCGCACGGAAATCCACGCCGCGCCGGTGGTCCGGGGACACGCGGGACGGCTGGAGCGCCTGTTGCGGAACCTCGTCGACAACGCCGAGCGGCACGCCGGGAGCCGCGTGACGATCACGCTCGCCGAGGACGGCGGCCAAGCCGTGCTGACCGTCCGGGACGACGGCCCCGGCATCCCGGCCGAACACCGCGAGCGCGTCTTCGACCGGTTCGTCCGCCTCGACGACGACCGCGCGCGCGAGGACGACGGGGGCTCGGGGCTCGGGCTGGCGATCGCCGCGGAGATCGCGCGGACGCACGGCGGCACCCTGCGCGTCGCCGAGGGCACGTCGGGCGCGTGGCTGGAGCTGCGCCTGCCGCTTGCCTGAAGACTTCTTCAGGCTCCTTAAGCTCCGGTTCAGCGTCGCCGCACGAGCATCCCGCCATGCTGATCGACTTCGCGCCGGCTCCGGCGCGCACGCGCGAGAGCCGCGCGGTCCCCTACGTCGTCGCCACGGTCGCCTTCGCCGGGTACGCCGCCTGGTCGCTGCAGCGGCTGCGGACGTTCGACGCGAGCGGGTTCGACCTGGGGATCTTCGAACAGGCGGTGCGGTCCTACGCGCACGGCCACTGGCCGGTGTCGGACCTGCTCGGCCCCGGCGCGCCGACGCTCGGCGACCACTTCCACCCGATCCTCGCGCTGCTGGCGCCGCTCTACCTGCTGTGGCCGTCGCCGGGGTGCCTGCTGGTCGCCCAAGCCATGCTGTTCGCGCTGTCCGCGGTGCCGGTGACGCGGTGTGCGATCCGGCTGCTCGGCACCCGCCGGGGTGCGCTCGTGGGCGCCGGGTACGTGCTGTCGTGGGGGCTGCTGTCCGCGGTGAACTTCGACTTCCACGAGATCTGCTTCGCCGTCCCGATGCTGGCGTTCACCGCCGAGCACCTGTTGCACGAGCGGTGGCGGCCCGCGGTGTGGTGCGCGTTGCCGCTGGTGCTGGTCAAGGAGGACCTGCCGCTGACGCTCGCCGCGGTCGGCGTGGTCCTGGTGCTCAACCGCCGGCGCCGGCTCGGCTGGACGGTGATCGTCTTCGGTGTCGTCACGTCCGCGTTGCTGTTCCTGGTGGTGCTGCCGGCGCTGAACCCGGCCGGCGCGTACGCGCACGGCGGCGGCCTCAACCCGTTCGGCGGGGCGATCGTGAAGGTGTCGATGCTGCTGGCCCTGCTGGCGCCGACGGCGTTCGCGGCCCTGCGGTCGCCGCTGCTCCTGCTGGCGGTCCCGACGCTGCTGTGGCGGCTGGTCTCGGCGAACGACCGCTACTGGGGCATGGGCTACCACTACAGCGCGGTGCTGATGCCGATCGTGTTCATCGCCGGCGTGCACGGCGCCCGGCGGCTCAAGCGCTATCTGCCGGCGTGCGCGGTGGTCGTCGGGCTGGCTTCGCTGGGCCTGCAGGCGGCGCACCTGACCGACGGCGTCTGGACGCCGGCGCAGCGAGCCGGCATCGACGCGGTCCTGGCCCGCATCCCGGACGGCGCGACGGTGCTGGCGTCCAACCGGCTGGCCCCGCACCTGACGTCCCGCTGCACGGTGCTGTTCTTCGACGGCGTGACCGGCGAGCGGCCGGAGTGGGTGGTCGTGGCGCAGCCGGAGCAGTCCTGGCCGACGACGCTCGCGACGAAGGCCGCGGCGCTGGCCGAGCTGGAGGACACGGGGTACGAGCGCGTCGACGGGACGGACGCCGTCGTGCTGCTCCACCGTGAGTAGGAAACTCGCAGCGGTAACCGGCCAGTCGGGGGGCGTGCCGGCCGGTTACCGCCGCACCGAGGAAGAGGGAACCCTCCGCCAGGAATGACGCGCGGCCCCGCGCTTCACTCGATCGAGTGACACCGGGCCCGTCCCCAGGCAGCCTTGATTGGGTCTCACACATCGAGTGGCGCCACCCTAGGCTTAAATGTCACAATGACGAGGCACTTAAGTGCCACGCAGCTGTGACAAATAAGCGTAGGGCGACAGAAGTGACCCCCTGACTTGGGGCGCGGGCGGCTGTCAGCTGCGGCCGAAGCAGACGAACGGCATCAGCGGTTCCGCCCGGGCCGCGTCCGCCAGCGCCCGCGCCGGGGGTGTGCCGACCGACAGCGCCTTGTGGAACGCGAGCATCACGCCGCCCGCCGTGCGGTCGTCCACCCTGGCCACACTCGACACCACTGTGCGGCTTCCGCCGTAGAGCAGCGCCGCCGTGAAGCCGAGCACCTCGTCGCCCGCGCGGACCACCGCCTGGCCGACGTCGCACGACGACAGCACCACCTGCTCCGGTGCCGTCGCCAGCTGCTGGACGTCGTAGGCCATCAACGGCCCGTCGGCCAGGTTGAGGCGGGAAAACAGCACGTTTTCCCGCTCGTGGTGGCCGTGCGCGGCGAAGTGGGCCAGGCGGCAGCCGTCGAACGCCTTGAGCGTGGCCGCCACCGTGGCGTCCGGGCCGGTCAGGACCTCGGCGTCCGGGTACAGCGGGGCCAGCCGGGCGACCTCCGCCTCCGCGTGGGTCAGGTCCGAGCCCGCGACCAGCAGCGGCGCCCCGGTCGCCCGGCCGGACCGGCGGCCGGCGTCGAACCAGGCCGACGACGACGGCGTGACCGTCACGGGGCGGCCGCGCAGCGTCGGCAGCAGCCCCCACGGGATCGCCGACAGCGCGCCGGTCGGCACGACGACCACGTCGAGGTCGCCGAGCCGGGACGCCAGCGGGGCCAGCAGGATCGCGTCCAGCGCGGTGACCTGCGTCCGCACCGACCGGCGGATGACCTGATCCAGCTTCGGCGGCAGCTGGCGCCCGCACAACGCGTCGAGGTCGCTGTGCAGCCGCGCGACCGGCTCCGCCACGGCCGACGCCGGGCCGAGCTCGACCAGCGCCACCCGGTGGTGGGCGATCACCTGCGCGCACAACGCGCCGCGGTCGGCGAGGAAGCAGACCATCGCGCTGCCGGTCTCGGCCAGCTCGTCGCCGATTTCGCGCAGCTTCGCCTCGACGTGGCCGGCGGTCACGCCCTCGGCCTGCCAGCCCTTGGCGCGGATCTCCCGCTCCAGCGCGGCACACCGCTTGACGGCCTGGGTGTCCGGCTTCCCGGCCAGCTCGCCCGCGCGGATCTGCATCGAGAGGAACCGCAGCTCGGCGACGGCGTCGACGATCTCCGGGTGGGACGGCGGGCGCACCGGCCGGAACCGGAACGCCTGGGCGCGCGAGCGGTCGAGCCAGCGGAACACGACACCCGGCGAGCGCTGGGCGAGCGCCGCGGCGAGCCCGGCGTCGGCGAGTTCCTTGCCCAGCGACGTCGTCCCGGTCTGCAGGTCGACGCTGCCGAAGCGGCTGCGGTGCCGCTGCAGCTGCGTCAGGCCGGCCCGCGCGTTCGCGAACGTCACGCGCCGGTGGCCGCTCGCCGCCCCGAGCTCGGCGAGCGCGAGCCGCCGCACCAGGCGGTTCTCCAGCGGCGCGGTCCGGCGGTCGCGCGGGGCGATGCCGGCGCGGGCGCCGTCGAGGTCGCCGAGCGCGATCCGGGCCCGCGCGGCCAGGAGCGCGGCGATTTCCGCGTCGTTGCGCAGGCCCAGCCCGGTGAGCCGGTCCGCGAGCGCGGTCGCCTCCGCGCCGATGCGGGCGATCCGGCGGCCGGCCGCGAAGTCCGCGCGCAGCACCGTCAGCTGAGCCACCGCCGCCCAGGTTTCGTTGCCGCGACGGCGAAAGCGGCGTTCGGCCCGGCCGGCCCAGCTCCGCGCGGCAGCCGGGTCGCCGCTCGCCAGCGCGGCCAGCGCCCTGGTCAGCTCGGCCTCGGCGTGTTCCTGGTTCATCCGCAGCCGCGGGAACTGCTCGAGCGCGGCGTCGAGTTCGGCGGCGGCTTCGTGCGGCAGCCCGGCGGCCAGCAGCGCCCGCGCCTTGTCGACGGCCAGCACCGGCAGCATCCCGACGCTCTGCTCGGCGTAGAACCCGCTCGCCGCGTCGAAGTCGCGCAGGGCGCCGGGGATGTCGCCGGTGAGCACCCGCGCCTGCCCGCGGCCGTGCGCGGCCTTGGCGAAGATCCTGGCCAGGCCGTCTTCCTGGGGGTGGCTCGCCCCGATCTGCTCGCACTGGTCGAGGTCGGCGAGCGCGAGCCGGACGCGCCCGGCGTACTGGTGCAGCATCGCGCGGTTGAGCAGCGTCCTGGCGAGCACGACGAACTCACCGGCCTGCCGCAGCAGCGGGATGGCCTCGTCGAAGCAGGTCAGCGCCTCGTCCATGCGACCGATCAGGATGAGCACGAGACCACGTTGCTGACGCAGGATCCCGCGCCCGGCGTCCGACACGAGGGCGTCGGCCTCGTCGAGCAGGGCTAGCCCGCGCGCGCTGTTGCCGAGCGCGGTTTCGACGGCGGCGTAGGTGCCGAGCACGCGTGTCGCGAGGTCAGGCCAGGCGGGCCACCCTTTCGGTGGTTCCGTGGCGGGCAGGCCCAGCAGCCTCGCGGCGGACCGGATCAGCCGGCCGCCGACCACGGGCTGGCCGTCGTTGGTCGCCGCGACCGCACGCCGGTGCAGGTCGCGGACCCGGTCTTCGACCGTCGGCGACACGACCAAGGGCTGCCCTTTCGGCCCGGGGAAGGACGCCCCGGATCGTACCTCCGAGTCAGAGGTATCAGGCAGTTCTTGCAGACTGCGGCACCATGGCGAACGAATCCCCCGCGCCGACGGTCGTCGACGCCCTGCCCCGCCGGTACCGCGGGATCGTCGTGGAGCTGCTGGCCGACCGCGCTCCGGACCTGCTGGCCGCGCTGCGCAGGCAGGAGAAACCGACGCTCGCCCAGCAGGAAGCGGTGCTCGAAGTGCTGGCCGATGCCTTCGTCGACAACCTCGGCCCGTGGGACGAACCCACCCCGCGAGGTGCGCTCATCGACGACGCGCTCGGCGCGTTCCTCGAGCAGTGGCCCGCGGAGGACCTCACCGACGAGTGACCCGAACCGCGTCACTGCCCGCCGTGTTGCCCCTCCAATCACGCGTGTCGCCCTTCCAATCACGCGTGTTGCCCCTCCGATCACGGGTGACCGGCCCGCGCTCAGAGTTCGATCGCCGGCGTGCTCACCGTCCTGGTCCGGCCGGCCGTGCGGACCAGCACCTGCACCATCCCGTGTGGGACCCCGCTCACCGCGAACCGGCCCTCCGCGTCCGACGTCGTCACCAACGGTCCCGAGCTCGTGCGGACCTCGATCGGGTGGGCGGCCGGTGGCGTGAGCCAGCCGTCCAGGCGGATCTTGCCCCCGGGTTCCGGGCTCACGTTCACCATGATCGTCAGGCTCTCGCTGTCGAACGTGATCAACCTGCCCTGCTCGGCGGCGCTGCGCGCGCCCGCGCAAACCACCTCCTCCCGGATGCGCATCACCTCCAGGTCGACGTCCTCCAGCCGGATCGCGAAGCGGATCTGGTCCACCAGCGTGGCGGGCATCGGGTCGGCGTCTTCCCACAGCTCGCGCACGCCGGCCAGCAGCCGGAAGTCGAGCTCGTCCAAGGGCTCGTCAGCGCCTGGTGGTTCGACGGTGGTCACAGCCAATCTCCTTCGCCGTTGGCGAGTAGCTGCTCGCGCAGGCGCGCGAGGCAGCGTCCCCTGGTCGGGCCGATACTCCCCCTCGGCATCCCCAGCCGGGCGCCGACTTCGGCGTAGTCCGGCCGGTGCACGAACGCCACGATCCGCAGCAGGCTGCGGCAGCGTTCGGGCAGGTTGTCCACCGCGCGCCACAGCCGCACGCGCTGGTCCTCGCTCAGCACCCCCTCCTCGGGTGCCGGCGATGCTTCGGTCAGCCGCTCCGGGAGCTCCGGCAGCGGCCGCTCGACCTGGCGCCGTTCCCCAGTGCGCCAGGCCTCCCGCTTGGTGACGGTGATCAGCCAGCCGGTCAGCGCGACCGGCGACCGGATCTCCTCGAACGAGCCGAGCAGCCGCAGCCACGTCGTCTGCACGACGTCGGCCGCCTGGTCGGCGTCCAGGCCCTGGTCACGCGCCACCTGCCAGAGCAACGGCGTGAGCAGGGCGACCAGCTCGTCCAGCGCCGCGCGGTCGCCCTCCCGCGCGGCGTCGAACAAGGTCGCCACGCGAGCGTGGTCGGTCCTGGCCACGTTCACAGCGCGCCCAGCGCGGTCCAGGCGCGCTTGACGACGGTCTCGCGGTCGACCGTGGCCAGGTCACCGGACTGCAGCAGGGCCTTGCCGAGCTCGGCGGCGGCCAGCGGCGCGGCGAACGACGTCCCGTCCCAGACCGCGAAGCCGGCGCTGTAGTCGTCCGGGTCGAAGGAGTTGCGGCCGAACCCGGGCACCTCGTGGTCGGCGGCCGCGGTGCCGCGGACGTCGGTCGGGTACGTGCTGACGACGCCGGCACCGGTCGCCCAGGCGCGCACCCACGGGCCTTCGTTGGAGAACAACGCCTTGCTCCCGGTGACGTCGGGGTTGAGCGCGCCGACGCTGATCACCTGCGGGCCGCTGCCGCCGCCGAGCGGCTGGTCGGCGAACGCCGCCGGGTAGAACCGGCGGGTGGTGGCGTCGTTGCCCGCCGCGGCGACGACGAGCACGCCAAGACCCAGCAGCTCGGCGATGGCCGCGCCGAACTGGCCGGTGTAGGCGACGTCCGCCGGGTTCTCCTCGTAGTAGCCCAGCGACAGCGAGACGACGTCGACCATGTCTTCCGGCCGGTTGTCCGCCTGTGCCGCCCGGACGCGATCGGCCAGCAGGTGCAGCGCGAGCAGCACGTCGGCCTCGTACGCGACGCCGTCGCTGTGCACCACGCGGATCGCGAGGGTGTCGGCTTCGGGGCAGGCCTGCCGGACGATGCCGGCGATGAACAGGCCGTGCCCGGTGTCGGTGTCGACGTCGCCGATCAGCGGCTGGCCGGTCGTCGGCGCGTCCCAGTAGTCCGGGAGCAGCTGGGTCGGCAGCGTGGCGCCGGACGCGAGCTGGGCCTGCAGGATCGCCGCCTGGATGCCCGGCGCGACGGCGAGCCCGGACCCCGCGGGCGGCGGTCCGCTGCGGTCGGCGAGGCCGAACCACGGGTGCGGGCCGATGCCGGTGTCCAGCACGGCGATCACCGGCCGCCGGTGCTCGGGCTTCTCGCTGCGGTACGGCGGAGCCGCGGCCAGCGTCACCGGGATCCGGTTGGCGCCGCGAGTGCGGCCGTAGGAGCTGCCCGCGCCGAACCCGCTGGTCTCCCAGGGTGTGCCGCCGAGGCCGCTGGTCTCCCAGGGGACCCCGCCGAACACCGGCGTGCTGAACAGCAGGTGCTCCGGCGAGATCCGGGCCACCACCTGGTTCAGCTCCGGCCGCTCGGCCGACGCCGCGGCCTTCAGCAGCTGGATTGCCTTCCAGCAGTCGACGACGACCGGATCGGCGTCTTCGCGGACGCGCAGCGCGACCCGGACGGGCAGGTCGTCGAGCTGCCGGACGCGGGCCACTTCCGCCGTGTCGACGACGACCGGATCGGCGTAGAGCCCGATCCGGGCGAGGACGTCGTCGATCGCGCCCAGCGTCTGCTGGTCGCGGAGGTACCGCTGCGGGACGAGGAACACGCCCGGCCGGTACACGGTGGTGCGCGGGGCCGGCTGCCCGGCCGCGACGACGGCGGTCGCCGGGTCCAGCACGCGCGCGCCGTGCCGGTCGAGCAACTGCCGGGGCGGGGCCGGGAGCTGGTTGAGCGTGCTCGCGTCCTCCACCGCTGCTTCCGCGGTCTCGTCCCGCACGAACCTGACGACCATCGGGTCCACCCTCCTGCTGCCTTCGCCCCCGTCACTGATCACCAACGGCACCCGGAAAAGACCCGCGGGCCGCCACTGGGATACGACACCGGCATCACGACTGCGTAACGGCGACGGCAAACGGGTGACGACGTATCTGGCGCCCCTGCCTCACCCACTTGGCCCTCCGGAAGTCACGAGTCCATCGGGGAGATCACCATGGTTGTGCTCCGGTCGAGCACGCACGAAGCCGCCTTCACACCGGAACCGGCGACCGGCGGTGGCTGCTTCACCGTGCCACTCGACCTGCCGCCCGGTCCCGGCGGCAGCGCGCCCGCGCTCGCGCTGCACTACGCGACCGGCGCGCCGAACGGCCCGTTCGGCGGCGGGTTCACGATCCCGCTGCCGCACGTCGGGCCGCCGGACGACCCCGCGCCGCACGGCGCCGCGGGCCGGCTCGTCCGCCGCGGTGACGGCTTCCTGCTCACCACCCGATCGGGCCTCCGGCACTTCCTCGCGCCCGGCGACGACACGACCTGGTACCTCGACCGCACCGAGGACGCCTTCGGCACCACGACGGCGTTCGGCTGGGCGCACCACAGCGGCCAGGCCTACCTCACGCGCGTCTCCTACGGCCCGTACGAGGTGGAGTTCACCTACGAGCCGCGGCCGGACGTGCTGCGCCGCGGCCGCGGCGGCACCCTCGTCACGACGGCGCTGCGGTGCGCGCGGATCGACCTGCGGGTGCCCGGCTCGGCGCGGCCGCTCGTACGGCGGTGGGCCCTCGGCTACGACGCCGACGACGTCACCGGCGCGTCCCTGCTGACGTCGGTGGCGCTCACCGGGTTCGACACCCAGGGCACCGAAACCGCCGCTCCGGCGCTGCGGCTGGCCTACGCCACCGTCGACGCCCCGCCGGCGCCGCGGCTCCGGCTGACCGCGCGGGCGCGGTCCGGCGGCGGGGTGTCCGTGCTCGACGCCGTGCCGTACCACCCCCTCGAAGAGCTGCCCCGCGCCGGACGGCTGTGCGAAATCGACAACGGGACGGGCCTGCGCACCGCCATCGAATACGCGACCGTGGCGTCGGTGCCCGTGGTCCGGCGGGTCTCGCAGCGCGAAGCGGTCACCGGCCACGTGGGCGTGACCGAGTTCGAGTACCACGACAGCAAGCTGCCGGTCTTCGGCCGCGTCGTCCAGGACGAGCTCGGCGACGAGTACGCGCCCACCCTGCGGACCGTGCGCTGGTTCGGCGACGACGGCTTCCTGGCCAAGGAGGAGACCTACGGCCTCGACGGCTCGCCGGCGGCGACCCGGCCGTACCGCCGTGTCGAGCACCGCCGCCGTCCACAGTGGACGCGTTCGGTGACGACGGAGTTCGAGCGCCGGGAGACGCCGGTTTCGGTCACCACGACGGAGACGGCCTTCGACCCGGCCGGCAACCCGACCCGGGAGGTGGAGACGACCGAGCGGCCCGGCCACGACCCGGTCGTGCGCGAGACGCGGACGAAGTACGCGACCGACCCCGAACACCGGTTCGCCGCGCTCCCGGCCCGGGTCCGCGCGGTGGACGGCACCGGGAAAGTCCTCTCCGACACGATCTTCCGCTACGACGAAGAGCCCGACGGCCTCGCCGGATCCCACGGCTTCCGCACCGCGCGGGAGGAGCTGGTGCTCACCGACGCGCTCGTCGCCGACGTCTACGGCGCGCGCCCGCCGGACCTGCGGCACCACGGCTACCACCGCCGTCCCGGCGAGGAAGGCTGGTGGGTCACGACCTTCCACGGGCGGCTCGGCTCGGTCGCCGGGCTGCGCACCACGACGACCGACCCGCTCGGCCACACCCGCGAGGTCCGGTATTCGGCCGACCGGTGCTTTCCCGAGGTGGTCACCGATCCCCTCGGGAACGTGACGATCACCCGCCACGACGTCCGCACCGCGCGGGTGTGCGAGGTGACCGACCCGGCGGGGGCGGTGACCACGCTGACCCACGACCCGCTGGGCCGCCCCGAAACGGTCGTGCGGCCGGGCGACTCGGCGGAGCTGCCGACCGTCCGGTACCGCTACGACGGCACCCGCGTCACCACCGAGCAGCGCGCGGTGTCCGGCGAGGCGGAGGTGCTGGTGACCGCGGAGCTGCGCGACGGCGCCGGGCGGCTGCTGGAGCGGCGGCACGCGGAACTGCTCGGCGACGTCGTCGACGAGCACCACGAGTACTGCGCGCGCGGCCTGGTGTGCCGGACCAGCCGGGCGTTCCGGGACGGCGATCCGCTGCCCCCGCCCGAGGAGTTCCGGTACGACGCGCTGGGCCGCCCGCTGCCCGTCCGGGAAAGCCGGCTCGAAGAGGAAGCCGGCGTGCCCGACCTGCTCGGCCGCGAGCTGCGCGGTTCGGATGGTTCGGTGCACGTCCGGGACGCGGCCGGCAACGTCGTCGAGTCGCGGACCACGGGCGGGCACACGGTGTTCCGGGTGCGGGACGCGGCCGGCCGGGTGGTCGCGGTGCTGGTCGACGACCCGCGCGGCACGCCGGTCACCACGTGCACCCACCACGACGGCGGGCTCGCGGTGCCGCTCGGCGCGGGGCCGCACAGCTGCGGGCGGCTGGTGCGCGTCACCGACGAATGCGGCGTGACCCAGTTCGGCTACGACGCGCTCGGCCGGCCCGCCGAGAAGCGCTGGCGCCCGGCGCACGTGGCCGTCGAGTACCGGCTCGACGTGACCCGCCGGGCCGACGGCCGGGTGTCCGAAGTGGTCTACCCCGACGCCGGCGACGGGCGGCTGGCCGTGCGGCACCAGTACGACGAGGTCGGCAGGCTGGTGTGCGTGCCCGGCTTCGTCGACGCCGTCTCCTACGACCTGAGCGGCCGCCGCACCGCGGTGCACTACGCGAACGGCGTCAGCGAGCACTGGGCCGACGGGCGGCACGTGCTCACCGGGCCGGGCGGGCTGGTGCGCGACATCGAGCCCGGGCCGGCGCCGGAGACGTTGTCCGGCAGCGAGATCCGGGACGCGTTCGGCCGGCTGCGCGGGGTGCACGGCGACGGTGTCAACGCGCTGTACAGCTACGACCACACCGGCCGCCGCGTCCGCACCCTGGTCACCAACGGCTCGCGCATCCGCGAGGTGCTGTCCCCGGACGACCGGTACGCCATCGAGGACGGCGAGCTGGTGGTCGTGATCGCGGACGCGGTGCGGCGGTACGCGGACGGCCGCACCCGCTACCTGCACTTCGCCGACACGGGCGGGCTCGCCCTGGTGACGGACGAGTCCGGCGCGGTCGTCGACGACGTCAGTCTTGCCGGTCCAGCACGGCCAGGTCCAGCCGGCTGAGGCGGTCCGGGTCGGCGACGATGTCGATCTCGACGATCCGGCCGCCCGCGACCGTGAAGCCCAGCACCGAAAACGGACGGCCCTCGCGGGTGGCCACCACGCCCGCCGCGCCGTTGACCAGGGCGCGGTGGACCACGCCGCCGCCGGCGTTGAGGCGCGAGAACGTGAGCGCCTGGTTCGCCACCGCCGCCGCGCCGCGGACCTCGACCGAGCCGCCCCGGGCCGAGCCGTGGTCGGCGCGCAGCACGACGTCGGAGTCCAGCACCGAGACCAGCGCGTCGAAGTCACCACGGCGGGCGGCCGCCAGGAAGGCGTCGACGACTTCGCGCTGGCGGGCGCGATCGGGGTCCGGCGCGACCGGGGCGCCCTGGACCCGCCGCCGGGCGCGGCTGGCCAGCTGCCGGGTCGCCGGCTCGGACCGGCCGACGATCGCGGCGATCTCGTCGAACGGCATCGCGAACATGTCCCGCAGCACGAAGGCCAGCCGCTCGGCCGGGATGAGCGTGTCGAGCACGACCAGTAGCGCGAGGCCGACGGAGTCCGCGATCAGCGCCTCGTGCTCGGGGCCACCGTCCTCGCGGCTGACGATCGGGTCGGGCACCAGGGTTTCCCACGGCTCTTCGCGCCGGGCCTTGCGGGAGCGCAGCATGTCGAGGCAGACCCGGCCGACGACGGTGGTGAGCCACCCACCGAGGTTCTCGACGGCCGCGGAGTCGCTGCGGCTGAGCTTCAGCCACGCCTCCTGGACGGCGTCCTCGGCCTCGGCCAGCGAACCCAGCATCCGGTAGGCGACGGACCGCAGGTGGTCGCGGTGGGTTTCGAAGCTGCGGGCCAGCAGGTCCTCGTTCACTGTTCGTCCTTTCGCGGTGCGATCACCACCTTGACGGACGCGGGCGCAGGTTTGTGATAGATCAGACGATTGTGTGCCGATGAGCGGCATCATCCCTTGACGTACGATATATGACCAACCAATCATCGGATCTCTCCGAACGAGGAGGTCCCTTGAGAATCCGACTGCCTGCCTGCCTCGCCGCCGCCGTCGCGCTGGTGGCGAGCCTGGTCAGCCCCGCGTACGCCGAGCTGTACCACCCGCGCCAGGACTGGCTGCGGGCCTCGACGGCCGGGCTTTTCCTGCACTGGGGCATGTTCACCGCGCCGCGGCACACCGACTGCGCTGCCTGGGAACGCGACGTCACCGGCGGCGGCTGGACGCCGGGCTACTGGATCGACGAGGCGAAGAAGCTGGGCGCGTCCTACGTCGTCCTCACCACCTTCCACAGCCGGCTGGGCTACGCGCGGCCGTGGCCGTCGACGATCCCCGGCAGCTGCTCGACGCAGCGCGACTTCCTCGGCGAGCTGATCGCCGCCGGCCGGGCCGAGGGCGTGCGGGTCATGCTCTACATGACCGACGATCCGCAGTGGCACAACGAAACCGGGCACGAGTCCCTCGACTCGGCCGCCTACTCGGCGTACAAGGGCAAGCCGGTCGACCTGACCACCCGCCCGGGCTTCGGCGAGTACAGCTACGACCTGTTCGACGAGGTCATGGACCGCTACGCCGGCCTCGCCGGGTTCTGGATCGACAACGACAACGAATACTGGGAGCAGCACGGGCTCTACGAGCGCGTCCGCGAGAAGCGGCCGTCCTGGTTGCTGAGCAACAACAACGAGGACACGCCGATCATGGACACGGTCAGCAACGAGCAGAAGACCGGCATGACGCCGTCGTACGACTACCCGCAGGCGGTCTACACGCCGATGCCGCGGCTCACCGAGGCGGACTACAAGCTGCCGACCAGCGGCGACTGGTGGTACAGCGGCGGCGACCAGGCCGTCGACTTCCGGCTCTCCACCGGCCGCTACATCACGAACGCGGGCTCGTCGATCAAGTCGCTGATGGCCGAAACCGCGATGCTCAACGGCAGGTTCCCGCCGCAGCAGGAGGCGTTCAACAACTTCATGGCGTCCTGGCGGCAGCCGATCCGGGAATCGCTCGAAGGCACCGAGGGCGGCGGGTACATGTACGGCGGGCTGCAGCCGGGCTTCTGGAACGACGGCGCGCACGGCGTGATCACCGTGAAACCGGGGGCGCAGTACGTGCACGTCCTGACGCGGCCGTCGACGAACCTGGTCCGCCTGCGGGACAACGGCTACCGCGTCACCGGCGTGTCCGACCTGCGGACCGGCAAGCCGATGCGGTTCGCCCAGTCCGGCGGCTATCTGTCCATCCTGGACATCCGCGACTGGGACGCCTACGACACGGTGTTCAAAGTGGACACGGCTGGACAGCAGTACTTCTACGACAAGAGCACCATCAAAGCTTCGGCACCAAGCCTCGTCGACGGCAGTTACCTGACCTACTGGGACGCGGGTGGGCAGCTGCCGGTGTCCGTGACGCTGGACCTGGGCCGGAAGCGGCCGGCGGCCTACCTGGCGGTGCACGAACGCGAGTCGTCCCCGACGTACGCGCGGGAGTCCTTCGGCCGCGCGGAGGACTCCGCACGCATCAAGGACTACCGCGTCCACGCCGGCGACGACGGCAAGACCTGGCGCACGGTCCGCACCGGCGCCCTGCCCAGCGCCCGCGGCGTCCAGTTCATCGACGTCGGCGAGGTGCACGCGCGGTACCTGAAGCTCGAGGTGCTGAACACGTGGTCCGGCCCGCAGGCCAAGCCGTACTACCGGCAGCTCGCGCTCGACGAGATCGACGTCGCCTACGGCTACCCCGACCCGCGCGGCGAAGTGCCGCTGGAAGCCGAGTCGTGGCGCAACGGCTTCGAAGGCAAGGCGACGCCGGTGTGGTGCGAGGCGTGCTCGGGCACGAACGCGGTGACCGGCCTCGACCGCGGCGCGGTCGTCTTCCGCGACGTCCAGGCCACGGGTCCCGCGCGGCTGCAGCTGGACACGACGGGACCGGGCACGCTCTCGGTGAGTGTCAACGGTGCGGCCCCGATCACGGTCGCCGCGCCGGGGGCGATCCCGGTACCGCTGAACGCCGGCGCCAACACGATCAGGGTCTCCGGGACGGCGGACCTCGACCGGATCGCCGTGGCGCCGATGCCACCCGAGTCGTACACCCCGAAGACGACGTTGACCGTGCAACCCGCCGGCATCCAATGGGTTTCGCCCGGTCAGCAGTCTCTGCAGATCATCGCGTCGCTGCGGCTGGACGTCGACGACCCGATCGACCAGGTGTCGCTGGCGCCGGTGGTCCCGGCGGGCTGGACGCTCACCGGCGGCGCCGTCACCGCGTCCCGTCTGGGGCTCGGGCAGGTCCTGAACGGCTCCTGGACGGTGACCGCGCCGGCGGCCCAGGA
Source organism: Amycolatopsis sp. MtRt-6 (assembly GCF_017308975.1). Taxonomy (GTDB): domain Bacteria; phylum Actinomycetota; class Actinomycetes; order Mycobacteriales; family Pseudonocardiaceae; genus Amycolatopsis. The sequence continues at coordinate 392,247 of NZ_JADWPD010000003.1, forward strand.
CGTGAGCATCCCGGTGACGGCCTCCTTCCGGACGCTCGGGCGCGCGAAGTCCGTCAGCAAGCCGGTGCCGGTCCGGCTCCGGCCGGCGGACCGGGTGTTCATGCGCGAGGCGGAGGACTCGGCGAACGACGTCGGCGACGCCGGCGTCACGAACTGCTCGCCGTGCTCGGGCGGCCAGAAGGTGCGCAACATCGGGCCGGGCGCGGCGGTGACCTTCCCCGGTGTGGTTGTTCCCGCGGCCGGGCAGTACACGCTGTACCTGGACTTCACCGTCAACGGCGACCGGTCGTACTTCGTGTCGGTGAACGGCGGCGCGCCGGTGGAGGTGAAGGTCAGCGGCGCCGGGAACAACACCCCGTACACCACTTCGGTCCCGGTGACGCTGACCGCGGGCGCCAATACGCTCCGGATCGGCAACGACCGGGCGGGCGCCCCGGATCTGGACCGGGTTTCACTGTGTTAGCTCCCGCAGCACCCGGGCCGGGTCGAGCTCGACGGCCGGCCACGTGCCCGGGTGCCGGCCCGGCTCGCTCCACGCCACGGCGACCCAGAGGTCGGCGTAGTCACCACGCGCGACGCGGGGCAGCCGCCAGGTGAGCCGGCCGCCGGTCCGTTCGACGGCGTCCCCGCCGAGCAGCCGCGACCAGTACGGCGGCACGTGCTGCCCGGCCCGCGAGTACCGCCGCAGCAGTTCGGCGCCGGGACCGCCGACGCTCACGACGGCGTCGGCGGTCTCGGCGCTGAAGGCGCTTTCCCAGGTGCGGTCCTCTTCGGGCGCCCCCGCCAGCTCGGCCTCGACGACGAACTCGCCGACGTCCTCCCTGGCCAGCACCCGGAAGAGGACGGCTTCCCGGGTGACCCCGCCCGGCCCGGACGCGGTGCGGCCGGACAGCACGTCGAGCCGCGCGGACTCGGACCGCCACCGGCACAGCCGCGCCCCGGAGCGGAGCCCCCAGGTCAGCTCTGGTCTCGCGGGCACGACCCAGCCCGCGAGGTGGACGGCGAACCGCACGTCCCCGAGCGGGGTGCCGACGTCGAGCGCGCGCGGAGCCGTCCGCACCAGGACTTCGGTGTCCAACATGGACACATCCTCACCCCGGGCGCGGACCGGCGAAAACGCGCCGCCCGAACGTCACCCGACCGGGGCCCCGGCCCGCGAGGGGACACTTTCACGTGGAAGTACCCCCTCGGGGGTCAGAAGGCGAAGGTGGCGTCGGGGGTGCCCAGTCCGGTCGGCCCGTCGTACCCGGTGCCTGCCGTGCAGAGGTACGCCCCGCCGCAGCTGCCGTTCGAGCCCGACGTCACGTCGTTGAGCCCGCCGGCGTGCGCGTACGGGTACGAGCCCGACGTCACCGAGTTCCCGGCCAGCGCGTACACGCTCGCGACCACCGGCGACGACAGGCTCGTGCCGCCGACCTGCACCCAGCCGTCCGCGCCCTGGGCGAGCCCCAGCGACAGCAGGGTGTCGCACCACGAGGAGCTGCCGCAGCTGTTGCAGGTGTCGTACACCCCGAGGCCGGTGGCCGGGTCCGCGACCGCCGAGACGTCCGCCACCGTCCGCTTCGCGCACGCGGTGTCGTGCTGCCAGGACGGCTTCGCCTCCAGCGTGGAACACCCGCTGCCGCTGCCCTTCCACGCCGTTTCGGTCCAGCCGCGGGTGGTGGTCGTGGCCTTCTTCAACGTCGTCCCGCCGACCGCCGTGACGTACGGCGACGACGCCGGCCAGCTGACACCGTAGCCGGAGTCGCCCGAGGACGCCGTGACCGCGACGCCCGGGTGGTTGAGGTGCGCGTCCGCGGCGAGGACCGTCGAGTCCTCGGCGCCGCCGTAGCTGTTGGAGATCGCCACCACGCCCGGCGTCGCCGCGGCCGTGTCGACCGCCGTCATCAGCGGATCCGTGTCCGGGCAGGTCGCCGACACCGCGTCGAGGTCGAGGCCGATCTCCATCGCCCAGCCGTAGCCGGGCGCGGGCAGCGGGCTCGCCGCGCCGTTCTGGTTGACCTTCTTGAAGCAGCCGTTGGCCGTCGTGCACGGCGAAAGCCCGCGCGCGGTCCGGAACCGCGCCAGGTCGGCCTCGGCGGTGGGCGCGTCCTGAGCGTCCACAATGGCCACTGTCCGGCCGTTCGCGTGCAGCCCGCCGAGGTGGTAGGCGGCCTGGAGCTCGGCCGGCCCGTAGCCGACCGGGGTCGAGACGACCAGCGGGCCCGCCCCCTTGGGCGACCGGATCGCCTTGCCGAGGCAGTGGAACTTGCCGGAGGTGGCACAGCCGCGGAGACACCATGGCCTACTCCTCGGCAGGAGAAGAGGTGTGACAGCGGATCGTCGCATGTCACCCGGCCGTGGTCACCCATCGACGGCGGAATGAGTGCCAACCTGCCGACATTGGTCCAGACAAAAGTTACCAAAAAGTGACTGTGGACCTCGCTGGACGGGAGCTACTTTGTTGTGACTCGCAACAAATGCTCGTGGATCCCCAACGGCGGAGGTGTCACGGCGTGAACCGGACCTTGGACAAGCTTCGACGACGCGGCCCGGCGCTCGCGCTCGTCGCCTCGGCGGTGCTGGTGGCGGCCGGGCTGAGTGCCCCGGCCGCGCTGGCCGCGGACGACTACACCCAGAGCGTCAGCCAGCCCAGCGCCAGTCAGGTGCAGATCAGCTTCACCCCGGCCACCCCGGCGCTGTACGTGGACGTCCACTACACCGGCGTCCCGGGCCTCGGCCAGCAGAACGTCCGGATGACCAACGGCTCGGGCACCTGGCGGACCACCGTCAACGGCCTGAGCAGCGGAAACGTCCTCGACTACTGGTTCACCTACGAGAAGAACGGCCCGCAGTACGACACTCCGCACTTCAGCTACACGGTCGGCGGTGGCACGACGACGGTCGCCGCGCCGACGTTCAGCCCACCCGGCGGCACCTACGCCAGCGCGCAGACGGTGACGATCGGCAGCGCCACCTCCGGCGCGACCATCCGGTACACAGTGGACGGCTCGACGCCCACCGCGTCCTCGCCGCTCTACAGTGGACCGATCAGCGTCCCGAACTCCCGCACGGTCAACGCGATCGCGCTCAAGGCCGGCATGACGACGTCGGCGGTGTCGAGCGCGATCTACACGATCGGCACCCAGGCGGGCTGCCCGGCGCAATCCGACAGCCCCAACTTCGGGCCGAACGTGCGGATCTTCGACCCGAGCATGTCCGCGGCGACCATCCAGGCGCAGCTGGACACCGACTTCAACAACCAGAAGGACACGCTCACCGCGCAGTTCGCCGAGCGCCGCGTCGCCCACCTCTTCAAGCCGGGCACCTACGGCGTGCACGACAACGTCGGCTTCTACACCTCGGTGGCGGGCCTCGGCCAGAACCCGGGTGACGTCGTCATCAACGGCGACATCACCGTGGACGCCTTCAACGCCTCCGACAACGGCGTCGCGCTGCAGAACTTCTGGCGCTCGGCGGAGAACATGGCCGTCAACCCCTCCAGCGGCAACGACCGCTGGGCGGTGGCCCAGGCGGCGCCGTTCCGCCGGATGGACATCCGCGGCGGGCTGCAGCTGTACCCGGCGAGCTACGGCTTCGCCAGCGGCGGCTACATCGCCGACACGAAGGTGTCCGGCCAGGCCGCGTCGGTGTCGCAGCAGCAGTGGTACACCCGCGACTCCGCCCTCGGCAGCTGGAACGGCGGCGTCTGGAACATGGTCTTCTCCGGCACCAGCGGCGCGCCGGCGACCACGTTCCCGAACCCGCCCGAGACCACGCTGGCCACCACGCCGGTCTCCCGCGACGTTCCCTACCTCTACGTCGACGGCACCGGCAAGTACCGCGTGTTCCTGCCGTCCCTGCGCACGAACGCGTCCGGCCCGAGCTGGGCGAACGGCAGCACGCCGGGTTCGTCGCTGCCGATGAGCCAGTTCTACGTCGTCAAGGCCGGCGACACGGCCGCGTCGATCAACAACGCCCTTTCCGCCGGCTGCAACCTGTTCTTCACCCCGGGCATCTATCACCTGAACCAGACGCTCAACGTGACCCGCGCCAACACGACCATCCTCGGCATCGGCTACCCGACACTGGTGCCCGACAACGGCGTCAACGCCATGCAGGTGTCCGATGTGGACGGCGTCCGGCTCAAGGGCCTGCTCTTCGACGCCGGCACGACGAACTCGCAGGCGCTGCTCACGGTCGGCCAGGCCGGCTCGTCGGCGAACCACGCGGCGAACCCGACGACGGTCCAGGACGTCTTCTTCCGGATCGGCGGCCAGATCGCGGGCAAGGCGACGAACAGCCTGATCGTCAACAGCGCCGACACGATCATCGACCACATCTGGGCGTGGCGGGCCGACCACGGCAACGCGGGCACCTACGGCTGGAATGTCAACACGGCCGACACCGGGCTCGTCGTCAACGGCGCGAACGTACTGGCCACCGGCCTGTTCGTCGAGCACTACCAGAAGTACCAGGTGATCTGGAACGGCCAGGGCGGCCGGACGATCTTCTTCCAGAACGAGATGCCCTACGACGTGCCGGACCAGGCGTCGTGGAACGCGCCGTCGGGTGTCGCCGGGTATGCCGCGTACAAGGTCGGGGCGAACGTGACGTCCCATGAGGCCTGGGGCCTGGGGAGTTACTGCTTCTTCGACACGAACCCGGCGGTGTCCAGCTACCACGCGTTCGAGGTGCCGGACACCAGCGGCGTCCGGTTCCACAGCCTGCTGACGGTGTCGCTCAACTACCGCGGCACGATCACGCACGTCATCAACGACACCGGCGGCGTCACGCCGTCGGGCACAGTGCCGGTCAACGTGGTCAGCTACCCGTAAGCCGGCTACCCGGCAGCTCCCGCACCCGGCTCGGTGCGGGGGCTGCCGGACCCTATGGCTATGTGCCACACTGCTGTGGCACTTTCGCATAGGGTGTCGTCGAGGCCGAAATAACCGCGGTCCGGCCTGGTGTCGGCGCGCTTGCGACCGGCCGGGACGCCGGCCAGTCTCCACGTCTTCGTCCCGCGCTGCAGCACGCCTTCGTAGGTGTCCGGCGCCGGCTCGCCGAGGCCGATGGCCTCGCTGCGGCCGAGGCTCCCGGCGATGAAGGCGTACCGGTCGCCGAGCAGGGCGCCGACGATCGCGCCCGCGCCGGACCCCGTGCGTTGCAAGTGGACGTTGTGCGAGAACACCAGCGTCGGACCGCGGCGAGCCTCGATGGCGCGGATGTCCAGGAGGTTCTCGGCCATGAGCACCGCGCGTACGCCCGCGAGGCGGGAAATCCGCGTGTCCCGGTCGCCGGGTTGCGCCGAAGCCGCGTGGTAGCGCAGCAGGCCGCGTCCGGCCATGGCGTGCACTTTGGCCCGCTCCCAGGCCGCGTCCAGGCGGGGTGCGGCGGCATGGAGGGCGACGAGCAGGTCGTCGGCGAGCACCCGCAGCTCGCGGGCCTCGGGTGACGCGCCGGGCGACTGCGCCGGGTCGAGGATCGCCTCGGACCGGCTCCACCGCTCGTCGTCGCCGGCCAGTGCCGCGATGTCGACGTCGAGACCCAGGTAGTCGCGGGCGTGTTCGAGGTAGGTGCGCGGGCTGGGCGCGCTGAAGATCTCCGTCGGGGCATCGAAGCCGTGGAAGGCCAGCGGCTCGTCGGCGGTCTCGTTGTACTCGCGCAGCCACTTCAGCAGCTGCTGGTTGGCCGCCACTTCGCCCAGGTTGTGCGAGAAGCCGCCGTCGAGCGCGGCCACGCGGTCGGTCTCCAGCGCGATCGACCGGAAGCCGTGCTCGGCGAGCCGGGCGAAGAGGTCGTTGCGGAGCCACGCGCAGGCCGGTTCGAAGTGGGTGGGCTCGCCCAGCCCGAGCAGTTCGGCGGTGAAGTCGGTGATGTCCATGTGGTTGAATCGTATCCTTGAAGACCCGATTGAGACCTGCCGATCTCGCGCGCGAGCACGGCCTCTCCACCCAGGCGGTCCGCAACTACGAGCAGGAAGGCTTCCTGCCGCCGGCCGCACGCACCCCGAGCGGCTACCGGATCTACACGGAAACCCACGCGGCAGCACTCCGGGCGTTCCTCGCACTGGCCCGGGCCTACGGGCACGCGACAGCGGGCGGGATCATGCACGCCGTCAACGCCGGCGACGTCGACCGCGCGCTGACCCTCGTCGACCGCGGACACGAGCAGCTGCTCCGCGACCGCGAAACCCTCAACACGGTCCGCAGGGCGATCGGGTCGCTGACGACCGGGCGGGCATCCGAGCCGGCCACGACCGGCTGGTCGATCGGCGAGCTCGCGCGCCGCCTCGGCGTCACCGCGGCGACCGTGCGGGCGTGGGAACGCGCGGGCGTCCTGGTGCCCGCGCGGAACCGGGCGACCGGCCACCGGGTCTTCCAGGCGGCCGACATCCGGGACGCGGAACTGGCCCACCTACTCCGCCGCGGCGGCTACCCGCTGGCCCACATCGCGACGGTGGTCGAGCAGGTCCGCACCGCGGGCGGCACCGAGTCGCTGGTCCAGGCGCTCGCGACGTGGCAGCGGCGGCTCACCGACCGCGGCTTGGCGATGCTCGACGCGGCCGCCCGGCTCGGCGCGTACCTGGCGTCACGGCCGTGAACCCGGGTGCAGCCGGTCGAACTCGTGCGCGGCCGAGCGCTGGGTGCGCACCCGCAGCAGCTTCTCCTCGGCTTCGTCGTCGACCTCGTTGAGCCCGAGCTGCACGGCCAGCCGGATCTGCTCCCGGTTTTCCCGGACCACGGCGGAGAAGAAGTCGTCGATCCGCGGGTCGAGGAGCACTTCGAGCAGCACGCGGAACGAGGTGTCGACGCAGGCGCGCACGATCTCGTCGTGGAACGGCAGCCGCTTGAGCTTCCCCAGCTGCGGGTCCGCGGCGATCTTCTCGGCGATGATCCCGCGCAGCTCGTCCTTGTGGGCCCCGAGCGACTTGGCGAGGTTCTCCGGGTAGTTGCCGGTTTCCAGGACCTTGACGACCTCGTCGAGCACCGCGATGGTCACCGGCTTCTTGATCGCCTTCACGATCGGCTCGGACAGCTTGTCGACGAGCCGGTAGGTGAACTGCTCGCCGACGGCCCGGTCCGCGGCCCGCCCGATCCGCACGAGCAGCAGCACGACGCTGACGAACTTGTGCGCGGTCATGGCGGGGTGCGCGACCGGGATCATGGCGAACAGCTCGTACCAGTTGCGCACGAGGAACTTCCGCGCCCACCGCCGTTTCCGCCAGCGCCACAGGAATTCGAGGAGGAAGACCCCGCAGATCCCGCAGTCGACGAAGAAGATGACGAGCCCGACGTCCCGCGCGGGCGGGCTGAGCACCATGAACCCGAGCAACCCGACCGAGCCGGCGGCGAGCACCAGCATGATCCAGTCGTCGATGCGCACGTTTCCGGGCAGCACCCCGCTGTTGAGCTCCGGTTCACGGGTGACCATGCCCGATGATGGCACGGACACCGCTGGTCAGCCGGGCGGACCCGAGCCCGGAAGTGTCGCGTTTCCGCACGAAGCGGGCTGCCAGCCCACGCCGTAGGACCGCGCCGGCCGCAGGTCGCGGAAACCGGTGCGCACCTCGCCCGCGTTGTCGAGGAAGAGCGGCTTGCGCGCGGTCAGCGGGTCCTGGGCGTCCTTGGAGAGTTCGCCGTCGATGCGCCAGACGCGCTGCGGTGGCCGCGCCCGGTCGAACCGGACGTTGAGGTCGAAGCTCTCGCACGGGAATTCCGGGGTGCAGCAGTAGAACGGCGCCGGCAGCTCGTCGACCCGGATCCGGAAGAAGAACTCGTGCTCGTCGCCGGCGTCCAGCGGCTGCGGCGGGCGCAGGCTGAAGGCGACCCGGGTGGTGCTGACCAGCCGCACGGAATGCACCTCACCACCGGCGACGACGTCTATGCCGAGGCGCGAGAGGTCCAGCGGGTCGGTGGTGCTGGCCGGCCGGGCGAGGGAGACGGCGTGCTCGACGTCGGCGAGGCCGGCGACGTGGCTGACCACCCGCCGGGTCTCGAAGACCTCGGCGGCGGCCGCCCCGGTCATGGTCAGCCGCACCGCCAGCGCCGACGTGTGCCAGGGACCGTCCTGGCTGATCGCCGCGCCTCCGTACGGCCACGGTGCCCCGTACGCGGCTTCGGCGATCAGGTAGACGACGTCGTCGGCGCGGCGCTGCATCGTGCGCACGTTGCGGTCGGCCCCCGTGCCCAGCAACTGGAGACGCTGCGTGTAGCGCTCGTTCGGGCCGGTACCGAAACCGAGGACGATCCGCGCCGTTTCCCGATGCGATTCGGACAGCGTCTCGATCAACCGGCGAAGCGTTTCGACCACCTTGCCGCGAACGGTTCCCGGGCTGTCGTCTTCGTGGACACCGCACACTTCGCGCAACTGTTCACCGACGGTCGAAGGCAGGCTCTTGGCTTGGATGCCCAGCCCCTTGCGAAGCAGTTTAAGCTCCGCCGAGAGAGCGTTGATCTTCGCTTCGGCCGCGTCCTGAGCCAAGCCGTCACCTCCGTCCTGGTCGCCCGCGGGGAAGTCTACCGTGTTTCCCGCCGTTTCCGGATCCGGGAAACAACGCAGGTCAGCGGTTTCCCGGGAGAGGCAACGGGAAACGTCTGTCGCCGGGTAATTCGCCGGGTCAAGCTTACGTCGTCGAAATCCTTCGGCAACCGAGGAAGTCGCCGCACGAAAACCGCGGCGACGGCGATCCGGAAAGGGGAACGCGATGCACACGCACCTCGTCATCGTGCTCGGCCAGCTGGTCTCCCTGCTGGGCTGACCAGGTACGCCGCCGACGGGCCCGGGCCGCCGGCGGACCTTCCCCCCGTTCGCCGATTACAGGATGATCGATCCATGCCGGACTTTGGAGCGGAATTGAAGCGTCGACGGATGTCGGTCGGCATGTCACTGACCGGGCTCGCGGCGTCCGTGCATTTCACCAAGGGCTACCTCAGCAAGGTGGAGAACGGCAAGGTCCGGGTGAACCGCGACCTGGCCAAGGCCTGCGACCAGGCACTGGGCGCCGGCGGTGAACTGCTCGCCCTGGTCTCGGATTCCGTGCTGCCCGCCCGCCGCAGCGCCGGCGGCATCGTCGGGCTGCCGGACAGCGGGCGGTACTTCGTCGGCCGCGAAACCGAGCTCGAAGCGCTTTCCGCGCGGCTGCTCGACCCGGACCACGCCCGGGTCGGCGTGGTGCACGGGATGGCGGGGGCCGGCAAGACGGCACTCGCCGTCGCCGCCGCCCGGCGGGTCGCGGCCACCTTCCCCGACGGCTGTCTCTTCTTCGACCTCCGCGGCCACACGCCCGGAGCCGTCGAGCTGTCCCCCGGCGAGGCCCTGCACCGGCTGCTGCGGCTGCTGGACGTCTCGGCGGACCAGCTGCCCGCCGACGAGGACGGCCTGGCCAACCTGGTCCGCGACCAGCTGCGCGGGCGGCGGATGATCCTCGTGCTCGACAACGTCCGGTCCGCCGAGCAGATCCGGGCCATCGTGGACGGCGAGACGTCGTCCCGCATCCTGGTGACCAGCCGCGGCCGGCTGCCCGCGCTCGACGACGCCTGGCACTTCCCGGTCGAGGTGCTGCCGCTCGGCGACGCCGTGCGGCTGCTGCGGTCGGTCGCCGGCGACCACGCACCCGGCGACGACGAGGTGGCGACCGAGATCGTCCGGCACTGCGGCCGCCTGCCGCTCGCGGTGCGCATCGTGGCCGCCCGGTTCGTCGCCGGCGGCTGGACGGCGGCGAAGCTGCGCGACCGGCTGGCCGACGAGACCACCCGGCTCGGCGCGCTGGAGGACGGCGAGCGCAGCGTCGCGACGGCGTTCGCCGTCTCGTACGAAGCACTGCCCGGCGACCAGCGGCGGCTGCTGGGCCTGCTCGCCCTGCACCCCGCGGCGGCCGCGGAAACCACCGCGGTCGAAGCGCTCGCCGGGCTCGCCGCGGGCGAAGCGGACCGCCTGGTGGACCGGCTGCACGACGCGCACCTGGTCGTCCGCGACGAACGCGGGTACGTCGAGCTCCACGACCTGATGCGCACGTTCGCGGCGAAGCACGCGTTGCCCCAGGTGGCTCCGGACGACCGCAAAGTAGCGGTGCGCAGGTTGGTCGAGCACCTGGTCGCGCTGACACTGGCAGCCGACGAGCTCGCCGAGCCGTACCGGTTCCGCCCGCCGACCGGCCTGCCGAGCCCGGCCGAGCTGCCGTTTTCGGAGGCCGAAGGCGCACTCGCCTGGCTCGCCGCGCAGTGGCCGGCACTCGCCGACATCGTCGATTCCGCGGCCCGGCACGGGTTGTACGACCGCTGCTGGCAGCTGGCGTTCGTGCTCCGCGCGTTCTTCTTCCGCGAGAAGCTGTTCGAGCCGTGGATCCGCACGCACGAACGCGCCCTGGAGGCGGCGCGGGCGGCAGCCGACCCCAGCGCGACGGGCATGATCCTCAACAACCTGGGCATGGCGCACATCGAGTCGGGCCGCCCCGACGACGCGGTCCGCTACCACCGCCAGGCCCAGGAGCAGTTCGCACTGGCCCGCGACGACCGCGGCGCGACGGACGCGCTGTCCAGCTTGGCGTGGGCCCGCCTGTACCGCGGCGAGGCCGAGCCGGCCCTGGCGGACTTGACGACGGTGCTGGCCGTGTACCGCCGGACGGGCCGGACCCGCAATGTGGTGATCGCGTTGCGCGGGATAGCGCTCGCTTCGGTGGCCCTGGAACGGTTTCCCGAGGCACTGGCTGCCGCGGAGGAGGCGAGTGGGCTCGCGCAGCTGCCGGTCGACCGCGCGATGTCGGCGAACTGTGAGGCCTGGGTGCAGTTCCGCGCGGGCCGCTGGGAGGAGGCGTCGCGTTGTTACCGGCGGGCGGCCGACCTGGCGGACGACGCGGGAAGCGAGTACGAAAGGGCCCGCGCGTTGACGGGGCTGGGCAACACGGCGGCGGAGCGCGGCTCGCGGAGGGAGGCAGAGCGCTGGTGGGCGGAGGCGGCCGCGTACCGGGTGACCCTCAACCCGGCGGTGCTCGGCGAGGCGGAGTACCGGAACCGGCCGGCATTCGCGGAGTGAGGAAAGGGCGGCCGATGGTGTGCGCCGAGCACGGTGAGTGATCCGCCTCGAAGCCGGTGTGCGCCGAACACGCGGCGACCCCCAATCCCGCAGTCGCCGTTCGCCCGATGAAGCTTGTCCGGCCACCCGTTTTTGCCGGGCCCCGTCGGCAATCTCCGCGGCATGACCTCTGAGGATCCCGAATTCGGCGAAATCGCGAGGGGCATGGCTGCGGCCCTGCGCCCGAGCGCGGGCACCGCGTCCTCCGCCACCCTGCAGTGGCACCGTTACATGCCGCCCCTGGAACACGTGGCCGCGATTCCCGGACGTGAGCTGGTCCAGGAGCTCTACCTCAACGACGCCGGTGACGTCGGCCTGGCGGTGTTCGAACCCTTGGCGTCGCTTGGGACCTCCCGCTGACGGGCGTCGAATCGCCGCTCGACCTCACGGTGCTGCGCACACTGCCGCGCCTGACCCAGCTCGGCCTCCGGGGGCCGAGCTGCGACCTGCCCGCCCTGCGGGTGCTGAAACTGGACATGGACCAGGTACGCGGCCTGCTCGCCGCGGGCCGCCCGCTGCCCCGGCTCGCCGCGTTGTTCGTCACCGGCAGAACGACCCTGCCGGAGATGGACGAATTGCGCTTGGCCTTCGGCCGGCACGATCCCGAAGGGACGGTGACCGAGATTTCCGGTGCCCTGACCTGACCGGTGTTTCCCGCGGGCAAGCCGTTTCCGGCAACGGGAAACGGCTTGTCGCGCCCCGCTCCCGGCGCGCACCATCGAGGCAGACCGAATTTCGCGGACACCGCGAAATCAACCGAACCCCGGTCGCCGGGGAAATCGCGAGGAGCCTGCCATGGTGGTCGTCTGTTCCGTTTCCGCCCTCGTCCGCGCGGCGCTGTTCATCGTCGTGCTCGCGCTGGTCGCCGGGCTGGCTCTCGCGGGATCCGCCGCGCGCGCGACCACGCCCGCCCCGGACCCGGCGGTGGCCACCGCCGCCGCGGACCCCGTCACGCACTGAACGTCCGGGCTTTTCCAGCCCCAGGTGCTCGATCAGCCCGGGCCAGCTGGTCGGCGTACCGCCGGGCGAACCCGGGCGAGTCGCCGTCGGGGCCGTCGCGATCTGCTCGGCCGTTCCCGCCAGGAGCCGCGTGCGCGGCGCGTGGCCGGGGTCGGTGTCCGGGCTTGCGTACTCCAGGCCCGACCAGGCCGGCAGCCGGACGCCGTCGCGGCTCTCGAGCGCTTCCAACGCCATCCGCCGCACCTGCTCGGACAGCGGCAGGTCCGGGGTCATCAGCTCGCTCTGGCACTCCCCACGCCTCCGACATCGCCCGGTAGAGGCCTTCCTTGCCGTCGAAGTAGTACGAAATCAGCTGCTGGTTGACCCCGGCCCGCGCGGCGATCCGCGGCTGTACGTCAACCAACCGGACGACTCTGTCAACCCGACGTTTGATTGAGTCCGGCAGGCGGTGGAGAGGTGTGGGTCAGCCTTCAAGCACCTCCCGCAGCTTCTTGGCGAAGGCCTCCGGCTGGCCCGCGTAACCGAACTCGCCGCCCAGGAAACCGCCGTGGTGGCTCGGGAACACGGTCACCTCCTGACCGAGCCGCTCGGCCGTGCCCACCGCGGCTCGCCCGGTGAAGACCTCGCGGGACTCCTCACCCACCGCGACGACGATCCGGGTCGGCACCGCCGCCAGCGCCTCGACGTCGAGCCGGTACGTGCTCACCGCGAGGGAGCGCTCGCTCAGCAGCGGGTCGTCGCGGCGGCCGTCGTCTTCGGCCGGCAGGCCGAAGACGGCCGGGTCCGCCGATGGCAGCGCGGCGGAGGAGTCGGTGTGCGGGGCGTGGCACGACCGCCCCCCCCCCCCCCCCCCACGGCCGGGTCCGCCGATGGCAGCGCGAAGTAGGCGTCGGTGAGCGGGCCTTGCCACGACGTCATCGCGATGAACGCCGCCATCCCCGCTCCGAAGCCCTTGGCCTGGTAGGCGTCTCGCATCGCTTGGCTGGCCCGCTCGACCGCGGCGGCGTCCGGCAGCGATTCGACGAGTGGCGGCTCGTGGGCGACGAAGGTGCTCACGACCTCCGGGTGCGCCGTGACCAGCGCGAACCCGGCCACCGCGCCGCCGCTGCTCCCGAACACCTCGACGGCGCCTGCCCCCAGCGCCTGGATGACGGCGTGGATGTCCTCCGCCTGGAGCGCCGGCACGTGGTCCACCCGCCCGTCCTTGCGGACACTGCGCCCGAGCCCGCGCGGGTCGTAGGTGACCACGGTGCGGTCGGCGAAGTGCGACGCCAACGTGCCGAACCCCTCGGCGGTCATCGGCTGCCCGATCATGAGCAGCGGTGGCCGCGAGCTCTCGGCGGGCGCCGGGCCGTGGACGTCGTAGACGATGTCGGCAGCGGGTGTTTCCAGTGTGTGCGTGGTCATGGGGCCTCTCTGATCTGGACTCATCGAGAGACTAGACCGGGGCACCGACAGTTTCCGTCGCCGCGCCCCGGGGCGGGTAGCGCGTCCGGGAGTCGAACCCGGGTCTCCCGGGTGAAAGCCGGGAATCCGTTCCACTGGACCAACGCGCCGAGCACTCGCGTCCGTGCACTGATTTGCGACGAAGACGAGCGCGGGGAAAATGAGCACCGGCGGAAGGAGTCGAACCCTCTGGCCGCGGTTTTGGAGGCCGCGCCGCTTCCCAAGCTCGCCGATGAGAAAAGCCGCCCGGACCGGTTTCCCGGTGGGCGGCTCCTCGCCATGACGAACACTACGTCACGGCGAGGAACCCGGAAGGCCGTGCCACCGCGAGAAGACGCTCGCGGCGGCGGTCCGCCGCCACGCTTCCCGCATCTCCGTGCGCGTCATGATCACTCCCGAGCTTCTTCCGTGTGGCACCATCCTCCGGCACCCGCCCGTGCGGGGTCAAAACCTTTTCCCGGCCGTCCCGCGAGGACGGTCAGCGTGGGCTGCCTGTCACTTGAGGAAGTTCATGATTTCTCCCCTGAAGCAGGACCGACGACCGGTAGCACGCCCAGCGCACCGGTCCGGTTGATGCCCGCCGGTCCACGTCACCCGAGCAGCCCACGCCGGGCGGAAATCCGCCCGGCAACGCAATCAAGCGTCCTCTCGCGCCAGCCGCTGGGCCGCGCGACCGATGGCCGACTCGATCGCGCCGACCCGGTCGGCCAGCAGGCCCACCGCGCCGACCGCGCGGCTCATCGGGTCCTCGCCGTCCCCGCCGAGCGCCTGTTCCCGCAGGTACGCGGCCTTGACGTCGGCCCACCGCCGAGCTTGCGAAGGGGAGAGCCGTCCCCGCAGCTCGGCCAGCTTGAGCAGGTTGGCCTCGGCGTCCGAGGTCAACGTCTGCGCCTCGCCGGCGTAGTGGTCGTCGATCAGGGCCTCGAGCTCCGCGTCGTTCATCGCGGGCACGATCCGCTCGGCGAGCTTGTTCATGTTCCGGTACGAACCCTGCAGCCGGAACGGCGGTTCGGTGCGCGACGCGTCCGCCTGCGCCGCCGAGGCGATGTAGGCCTTGTTGTTCGCCAGCACGGTCCGCTGCACCCGCAGGAGCTTCCGCAGCACGGCCAGTACCTGCTCGAGCTCCGCCGCCGAATACGCGTGCGAAAGCTGGTCGGCCCGCACGGAACCGTCGCCGCGCGCCAGCCGGACCAGGGTGTCCACATCGGACCGCTCGCGTGACACGAGCGGCGCCAGCACGGCGTTCGACGTCAGCGCGTTCTCGACGTAGCTCAGCGCGAAGAGCTCTTCCTTGCCGGACAGCACGTCGCCGAGGTTCCACACGTCCGCGCGGTTGGCGAGCATGTCGGGGATGCGGAACCGCTTGCCCTGCTCGGTGTACGGGTTGCCCGCCATGCACACCGCGAACCGCTTGCCACGCAGGTCGTACGTCCGCGTACGGCCCTCCCAGACCCCTTCCATCCGCCGCTGCGCGTCGCACAGGGAGATGAACTTCTGCAGCAGCTCCGGCGACGTGTGCTGGATGTCGTCGAGGTACAGCAGCACGTTGTTGCCCTGCTCCAGCGCGAACGAGATCTTCTCGACCTCCTGCCGCGCGGTCGCGTTCGGCGCGTCGGCCGGGTCGACCGAGGTGACGTCGTGGCCGAGCGCCGGGCCGTTGACCTTGACGAAGACCAGCCCGAGGCGGCTGGCGACGTACTCCATGAGGGTCGTCTTGCCGTACCCCGGTGGCGAGATGAGCAGCAGCAGGCCGGACTGGTCGGTGCGCTTGGCGTCGCCGGCCGCGCCGAGCTGCTTGGCCAGGTTGTCCCCGATCAGGGGCAGGTAGACCTCGTCGAGCAGCCGGTTCCGCACGAAGGCGCTCATCACCTTCGGCTTGTACTCGTCGAGCCGGAGCCGGTCGCGTTCGGCCGCCACCAGCTCGTTGCGCTGACGCTGGTACGCGCGGAACCCCGGCACGCGGTCACGCCGGAAGCGGTGCGTCCTGGCGAGCGTCTCGTCGAGCCGCACCGCCACCGACCGCCCGGTGAGCCGCGGGTGCGCGCCGAGCAGACCGTCCACGGTGGCAGTCAGCGTCGCCGACGAGTCGTACCGCGGCAGGTCGCACAGCTCGATCACGACGGCTTCGGGCAGCTCGTCGGCCGGCAGCCCCGAAACGTCCGCAAAGGACCTCAGCCAGGCGTCGGCGAGCTGGTACCGGTCCGCCAGCGCGTCGAGGGAACGCAGGTCCTCGGCGAAGCTGCGCCGGTCGAGCCGGAACTTGTCCAGCACCGCCCGCGCGCCGCCGCTGGTGACGAACCCGGCCGGCGCGACGGCCAGCTCTTCCACCAGGTATTCCCCCGAAAACTCGGTCTCGAGCCCAAGCCCGCCGGTGAACGCCGTGATCGCCTCGGTGAGCTCCCGCGCCAGCTCGTCGAGCGCCCGGGTGGGGCCGAACGCCTCGCGCACCCGCGCGAGCGACGCGGCCCGCGTCGTCCACGCGGCCTTGGCCCGCTCCTCGGCGCCGAACGCCCAGAACAGCTGGGCCGCCGCCCGGTCCGCGGGCGGGAAGCGCAGCAGCCCGGCGGCGGACCGCAGCCGCAGCAGGGCCGCCAGGATCGCGGCGGCGTCGTGGTCGTGCACCCCGCGCGCGTACCCCTCGTCGTACCGCTCGCCTGCCACGCTCCGCACGACGTCGAGCAGGTCGGCTTCGACCAGCTCGGCCACCGGCCGTTCGGCGAGGATCGACGTCGCCAGGTACTCGGCCCGGTAGACCTCCGGCGACTCCGAGACCAGCAGCTGATCCCAGTACGGCCGGGTCGCCTCGAACGCGGCGTCGCGCACCGGCGCCCGGTAGTCGGTGCCGGTGATCGCGAACTTCATCGAGCCGTCGTGCGGCACCAGCGTCAGGTCGATGTCCTGGGTGTTGACGGCGAAGGTGTTGCGGCCGAGGCGGATCGTCTCGCCACCCTCGCCGTAGAGGTCGAGCCGGTCGCGCAGGGCCCGGCCGGCCTCCTGGCGGGCGGCCTTCACGCGGCCGTCGAGTTCCTCGGCCCGCACCTGGTCGCCGAGCGCCCGCAGGTCTTCGACGACGCTGCGCAGCTTCGACACCATCGGATCGGCCGCGAAGTAGGTGTTGATCTCTTCGACCGAGCCGAGCGAACCGACCCGGCGCGTCACGCTGCCGAGGATGCGTTCGGCCGACTCGACCAGCCTGTCCGCCCGCCGCGCCCGTTCGTCGAGCAACGCCTGCTTGCGTGAGGAGAACGCCTCGTAGACGTCGGTGCGCTTCTCCCCGAGCGAGGTCAGGAAGTCGTCGAACTCCCCGAACCGCGATTCGAGGTTCTCCAGTTGCAGCAGCAGCCGGCCCAGCTGCTCGTCGCAGCGTTCCGGGGTGTCCGCGACCGCGAGCCCGCCGGTGATGGCCTGCGCGAGCAGCGCGAACTCGGCGGCGAACTCGGCCCGGCCCTCGGTCTCCAGGAGTTCCTTGCGGCGCCCGTCGAGCGTGGCCCTGGCCCGGTTGACGGCCCCGATCACCTCGCCGACGCGCTCCAGGATCTTCGTCCGGACGACGGCGTCGGCGATGTCCAGCCCGCCCACGACGTCGGTGAGGATCGCCAGGCCGGCGGACTGCTCGTCGAGCCGCTCGGCGACCGGGCCGGCCTCGGCGACGGTCGTGAGCGCGCCCGCCGCCGCGATCAGCCCGTCGACCTCGGCGTGGTAGCCGGTGAACGCCTCTTCGCCCTGCAGGAACCGCACGGCACGCTGCGCGGCCTCGGAAAACTCCGTGTCCAGCTCGGCGATGAGCGTGTCGACGCGGGCGGTGTCGGCGTAGCGCAGCTCCCGCACGGTGACCAGCCGCCCGCGCGCCCGGTGCAGCTCGGCGAGGCGGCGCACCCACGCGTCCGCCGCGTTCAGCGCCTCGCCCCGCACCCGCCGCACGAGCGACGCCGTGTCGGCCGCCGCGGTTTCGACGGCCTCGGCCGCCTGCGCGGTGAGCGAGGTGACCGTCTCGAACTCGTCCAGCACCTGCTCGGCGGTGACGCGGACGTCGGACAGCGGCGAGCGCAGGTCGCCCAGCTCGGTCTCGCCGAGCCAGTGGTAGTGGTCGAAGACCCGGGCGCACGCGGCGATCAGCGCCTCGAAGACCGCCGCCGACGGGGCCATGTCCCCGACCATCCTGGTGATCGACAGGCAGTCGGAGATCCCGCGGACGAGGTCGGCGTTCCCGACCCGCTCCAGCGGCCCGGTGCCGGCCGGCTGCGCCGCGGCGTAGGTGTCGGACTGGAACGGCGTCCGCCAGACCTGCATCGGGTGCACCCGGCTCGGTTCGTCGGACAGCGCGCGGAACAGGATCATCGTGCCGTCGTCGAACAGCGAGTACCCGTGGCACGGGATCGGGTTGGCGACCTCCTTGCGGATCACGTTGTACGGCAGCAGGAGCGAGCGCCCCTCGGCCCGCGCGTGGAAGACGTACAGCACGTCCTCGCCGTTGGGCGAGCGGATCACGCGCTCGAACTCGAGACCGTCCACAGTGGTGTCGAACGTCTTGCTGACGCCGGTGTCGAGATAGTAGCCGCCGGGGAAGATGATGCCGTGGTCCTCGGGGAGCCGCTGGCAGGCCTGCCCGATGCCGTCGAGCCGCACGACGTCCTGGGTGCGCGTGTTGAACACCAGGTAGCGGTGGGTGGTTTCCTTGTACGGCAGCACGCGCAGCAGGATCAGCGGGCCGATCCGGGCGTAGGCGACCTCGGCGTCGGCGAGGCTCTGCAGCGGCTCGTCCACCGGTTCGGCGTACACGCCCGCGCCGGTCTCGGTGTTGTTCTCGACCTTGACCGTCAGGTTGCCGCCGACGGTCTCGACGAACACCTCGTTCTCGATCGAGATGTGCGGGTGCCTGCCGAGGACGTGGTCCTCGCGCGTGGTCTCGATCCACTCGAAGTCGTGCGACGGCGGGAAGACGTGGTCGCGCTCGCCGCGGCTGTCCAGGTAGGACACCGTGCCGTCGGCCGCGACCGCCCACCGCAGCACCCGGATGTCCTCGGTGCGCGGGCCGATCTGGAACACCGCGAGCAGCTTCCCGTCCAGCCGGCGCAGCTGCAGCAGCTTCGCCTGGCGGTAGTACCGGTACAGCTCGCCGAAGTCCCGCCCGAACTGCTCGTCACGCAGCAGTTCGGGCAGCTCGTCGGCGCTGACGTCGTCGAAGCGGAACGCGTCTTCGTCGTGGCTGAAGCGCTGCAGCGAGAAGACGTCGTCGATCGCCGTCTCGGGCTTCAGCCCGATGAAGACGTTGTAGCCGAACAACATCCGGCCGTCGACGGCGACGATGTCCCGGGGCACGCAGTTGTTGGCGGTGCGGATGCGTTCGGTGCCGACCAGCGCGAGCTGCGCGCTGCCGAACACCTCCAGCCGCCGCGCGTTGAGCTGCTCGGCGCGGTTCGCCAGCTCCGCGGCCTGGGCGGCCAGCCGGCCGCGGAGCACGTCATACGTGCCCGCGTCCAGCTCCGTTTCGGCCGCCGTCACTGCTTCGCGGCGACGACGGTGGCGACCGACGTCTCGGCGAGGCCGAGCCGCTGCGCCGTGGTCATCAGCTCACGGAGCTTGGCGCTGTCCGGGCCGCCGGCCTGCAGCTGCTTCGCCAGGAAGGCCGACAGCGTCAGGTTCTTCACGTCTTCGGTGCTGACCGCGCCGATCAGCTTGGCGAGGTCGTCGGTGAAGCTGGCCGACCCGTCGAGGTAGGGCCGCGCAAGCGACTGGACGACGTCGGAGTGCTCCACGAAGCCGTCGACGCTCTTGCCGAGGCCGATCGAGCCGACGACCCGGTCGAAGAACATGGTCTCGCCGCCGACGATGTCGATGTCGGCCTTCTCCAGGCCGACGCTGAGCACGGTCGCCTGCGCTTCGGCGACGTCACGCTGCACCTCGAGCGCGGCCAGCCGGATCTCCTTCTCGGCGTCCAGCCGCAGCCGGTACTCCTCGTGCTCCCGGCTGGCGCTGTCGAGCGCGGCCATCGCGGCGGCCTTCTCGGTGAGGCCCTCGGCCTCGCCCTTCAGCTTCTCGCGCAGCGCTTCGGCGATCACGACGGCCTTCTCGCGCTCGACGACGGCCTCGGCGCGGCCGACCTTCTCGAGCGCGACGGCGTCGCGTTCGCGGACCTGCGCGGCGGCGAGACCGGCGGCGGCCTCCTCGGCCTGGATGCCTTCGGCGAGCCGGATCTTGGCCCGCGTCTCCAGCTCGGCGGCCTGCTGGCGCGCCTCGGCGAGGGTCAGCTCCTCGCGGGCCTTGTGCTTGGCGGCCTGCTCCGCGGCCTCGGCGGCCTTGATGCCCTTGACCAGGTTCTCCTGGGCTTCGGCCTCGGCGCGGATGACGACCGCCTCGCGGGTGCGCTGGGCCTCCTCGACCACGCGCAGCTTCTTGATGTTCTCTTCCTGCTCGGCGACGGTCTTCTCGACGGCGATCCGCTCGCGGATCACCTCGGCGATCGACCGCTTTTCGGTTTCGAGCTCCTTGTCCTTGGCGATCCGGGACAGCTCGGTCTCGCGCTCGCGGCCGATCACCTCGAGCAGGCGGTCCTTTTCGATCCGCTCGGACTCGATGGCGATGACGCGTTCGCGGTTCTTGCCGGCGACCTCGATCTCACGCTGCTGGTTCTGCTGCTGGATGCCGAGCTGCTCGTCGGTGCGCAGCTGCGCGGCCTGCGACTTGAGCCGCTCCTCGGCCTGCACCTTGGTGATCTCCGCCTCTTCGCGCGCCCGCATGGTCTCGATTTCGCGGCGCTGCTTGATTTCGGCGTCGGCCTGGCGGCGTTCCAGTTCGAGGATCGCCTCACGCGCGTCGACGTTCTGGCGCGTGATCTCCTTTTCTTCGTGACGGCGGAACTCGTTGGTGCGCACGTGCTCGATGGCCGTCAGCTCGGTGATCTTGCGGATGCCCTGCGCGTCGAGGATGTTCGCCGCGTCGAGCGACGCCATCGGGGTCTGCTCGAGGTAGTCGATCGCCGCGTCCTCCAGGCTGTAGCCGTTGAGGTCGGTGCCGATGACGCGAATGATCTGGTCGCGGAACTCGTTGCGCTTGGTGTAGAGGTCGACGAAGTCGAGCTGCTTGCCGACGGTTTTCAGGGCTTCGGAGAACTTCGCGTTGAATAATTCCTGCAGGGTCCCCTGGTCGCTGGCGCGTTCGGTGCCGATCGCCTGCGCGACCTTGACGACGTCCTCGACGGTTTTGTTGACGCGGACGAAGAACGAGATCCGGATGTCGGCGCGGATGTTGTCGCGGCAGATCAGGCCTTCCTGGCCGGTGCGCTCGATGTCGATCGTCTTCACCGAGATGTCCATGACCTCGGACTTGTGCAGCACGGGCAGCACGACCGCGCCGGTGAAGGTGACGTCGACCTTGCGCACCTTGGAGATGATCAGCGCCTTGCCCTGCGGCACCTTGCGGAACAGCCGGCTCACGACGAACAGCAGCACGAGGACGATCAGGACCACGACGGCGATCAACACGCCGGCCCCCAGGCCGATGGCATCCATTCAGTTCAGTCCTTTTCTGCTTCGAGTTCCATGGGGCTGACCCAGAAGAACTCACCCGCGGAGTCGTAGTCGTAGATGACAACGCGGCTGCCCACGCCGAGGTTGCCTTCGCCGGCCAGTCGGATTTGGACGATCGCCGAAGACCCGTCGGCGGCGGTGGCTTCGGCCTGCCCGAAGTCCTCGGTGACGGTCGACGTCCGCACGACGGCAACCCGCCCGACGAAGTCCGCCCGCGTCGGCTCGGCGCCCTCGAAGACGCGCCGCAAGGGCACGATGACGAGCCGGGTCCCGAGCGCCCCACCGACGAGCGCGACCAGGAGAACCACAACCCGCAGCGGCGCGCCTTCGATGAGAACCGTGCCGACGAGGCTGAGGAACCAGCTGAAGGCGACGAACAGCGACAGCGAGATGGCCAGCGGGACGCCGCCGAAGAACCCGATGTCGCCGTCGTCGACGTCGAGGACGCCGAGCAGGATCAGCCCCCAGTAGCCGATCACGACGACCAGCAGGAAGCTGAAGAGTACGGCGGGAAAACCCAGCGCCGCGGTGACGAACCCGCTCATCGGTTCCTTCCCCCAAGGAAGGGCCTCGGCAGCGCCGGGGCCCTGGCCAGCGACTATAGCTGTCGCGGCGGGGAGGGGACGAACGTTTCGGACACGAGCTCATCTCGCCGCGGTGTCGTCCGGGACGTCGGTTAAGTCACTGCTTTTCAAATCAAACCGTCAGGATGATGGTATAGTATCCGACATGGAGGCGGTTAGCTAACCATCACACTGATGGTGACTATCCGAGTTACAGACATGTTGTTCGTGGCACCGGAACTCGACATACGCGAGCGCGAGGTCCTGGCACAGGTCGAGGACCTCAAATCGGCCCTGCGCTTCCAGCTGACCGAGCCCCGCCGCTGGGCGGGCTCCCTGCGCCGGGTGTCCCTCGCCCGGGCCATCCAGGGCTCGAACAGCATCGAAGGTTACGAAGCCGGTCTCGACGACGCGGTCGACGTCGCCGCGGGCGAGGAACCGCTCGAAGTCGACGAAGAAACCCGCCTGGCGCTGCGTGGCTACCGCGAAGCCATGACATATGTGTTGCAGCTGGCCGAAGACGACGGATTCCAGTACAGCGACCAGCTGCTGAAAAGTCTTCACTACATGATGACGAACTACGCGCTGAAGAACCGTCCTGGCCGATGGCGGGCCGGGAGCATCTACGTCCGGAACGACACGACGGGCGAGATCGTCCACGAAGGCGCGGACCTGGACCTGGTGCCGGCATTGATGCGGGAACTGGCCACGAGCCTGAATGCCGAAAGCGAGTGCCCGGACGTCGTCCGCGCCGCCATGGCGCACCTGAACCTGGTCATGGTGCACCCGTTCCGCGACGGAAACGGGCGCATGGCCCGCTGCCTGCAGAGTCTGGTGCTGGCCAGGAGCGGGGTGCTGAGCCCGGTGTTCATGAGCATCGAGGAGTACCTCGGACAGAACACACAGGCCTACTACGACGTACTCGGCGAAGTGGGCGGGGGTTCTTGGCAACCTCGGCGCGACGCGCGCCCTTGGCTCCGGTTCACGCTGACCGCGCACCTCCACCAGGCACGCACGATGCTCCGGCGCGTCAAGGAAAGCGAACGCATGTGGGCGGAGCTGGAAACGCTCGTCCGCGGCCTCAGCCTTCCCGAGCGGAGCTCCATGGCGCTGTTCGACGCGATGATCGGCCTTCGCGTGCGCAATGCCACTTACCGTTCCTACTTCGAAGACAGCCCCGACGAAATCACCGAAGCCACCGCGAGCCGCGACCTGCGCGCCCTCGTGGCGGCCGGCCTTCTCGAGGCCAAAGGCGAAAAGCGAGGGCGCCACTACGTCGCCAAGCCGCCCCTGGTCGAGATCAGGGAGCGGGCGCGGGCAGCACGTGACCCGGAAGACACGGTCGACCCGTTCGCGATCTGACGGTCTTGGCGGCTGACGGACTTTCGAGGAGCCGGCAAGGGGGCTCGAACCCCTGACCTTCTGTTTACAAGACAGATGCTCTACCAGCTGAGCTATACCGGCCTGGCCCCAAGCAGGGGCCAGGCCGGAGTCTACCCGGCCCCCTTCAGGTGAGCCGACGCCGGGCGGCCCGGGCGCCCGCCGCCAGGACTCCGCCCGTCAGGACCAGGAGTACCGCCAGCTCGGTGAACTGGAAGCGCCAGAACTGCGACGGCAGGTGCACCGCCGAGTACTGGGCCGCGATGCCCTTCGCGCGCATGCACGCCACCTGGTCGCCCTCCTGGCGCGCGCAGTCCAGGTAGGAGTACGGCACCTCCTTGCCGCTCGCGTCCTGGTAGCCGTACTCCGTCACCCAGGACTGCGGGTCGATCGCCACGTGGCCGCCGACCGGGGCCGTGTAGCGGACCGGCTCGGCGTAGTGCGGCCGGACCTCGTTCGCCACCGTGAACACCAGTGCCACGTACGCCACGAGCGTCACCACCATCGCCGCCAGCGTGTTGCGCAGGAACAGGCCCGCGACCGCGCCGATGGCGAACGCCACGAGCGCGTAACCGCCCACCGCCAGGCCCTGGGTTTCGAAGTTCGTCTCGTTGAGCCGGCCCGACAGCACGAAGCCCGCCGGTTCCAGCGCCCAGGCCGCGACCAGGCCTAGTGCGAACATCGGCAGGGCCAGCGAGCCGCCCGCCACCGCCAGCTTCGTGACCACCCAGCGGGTGCGGCTGATCGACTGGCTCAGCCCGAAGACGTGCGTGCCCTGCTCGATCTCCCTCGCGAACAGCGGCGCGCCGGTGAACATGCCGAGCAGCACCGGCAGCACCAGCATCACGAACACGTAGTACTGCAGGAAGTCGCCGTACTTCTCGTTCACGGCGGTGCGGTCCGGCAGGAGCGACACCACGTCGGCGTGGACGAACACCAGCACGACCGCCGCCACGACCGCCAGCACAGCCGTCGTCAGGATCTGCACGCGCTGCTGGCGCCAGGTCACCCAGATCATGCCGCTTTCCCCTTCGCCGCCCGCAGGTACGCCAGCGTGAGCTCCTCCAGCGTCGGCTCGGCCGCTTCCCAGCCCGCCTCCGCCGCGACCGTCCGGGCGAGCACCGTCGCCTGGCGAGCCGTCGTCCTGCTGTCCACGACGGACTCCGCGGGCACGGTCAGGCCGGCCGGCCCGGTCAGGATCCGGTGCTGCGCCAGCAGGTCCTCGACCGGCCCGGCCAGCCGGACGCCGCCGTCGGCGAGCAGCAGCAGGTGGTCGCACGTCTCCTCGAGGTCGGTGAGCACGTGCGACGACAGCACGACCGTCATGCCCGTGTCCGCCGCCTCCGCGAGCAGCGCCCGCATGACTTCGTCGCGTGCCAGCGGGTCCAGGTCCGCGAGCGGCTCGTCCAGCATGATCAGCTCGGGACGGCGGCCCAGCGCGATGGCCAGCGCGACCCGGGTGCGCTGCCCGCCGGACAGCGTGCCGATCCGGGCGCCGAGCGGGACGCCGGCCGCCTCGACCAGCTGCTTCGCGTAGGTGTTGTCCCAGTCCGGGTTCATCGACGCGCCCGCGCGCAGCATCTCGGCGACGGTGAACTTGCGGTACAGCGGCTTGTCCTGGGCCAGGAACGCGACCTTCTGGTTGACGCGCACCTCGCCCTCGGTCGGCGTGATCAACCCGGTGACCAGCCGCATCAACGTGCTCTTGCCGGCACCGTTCGGCCCGACCAGCGCGCAGATGCTGCCCATCGGCAGTTCGAACGCGCAGTCCCGCAGCGCCCAGCCGCGGCGGTACCGTTTGCCGAGGCCGGTGGCGGCCAGGGCGATTCCTGCTTGCGTGCTCACGAAACCCCTTCTAGAAATTCTCGTCCAGTGCGGCCTTCATCAACGCGGCGACGTCCTCGCGGGCCAGGCCGGCCTGCCCGGCCCGGCGCACCCAGTCCGCGATCTCGTCCCGCAGCGGTCCTTCGACGGCGTCGCGCGGCATCGCCAGCGAGCGCGCCACGAACGTGCCCAGCCCGCGCTTGGCTTCGACCAGCCCGTTCCGCTCCAGCTCGCGGTACGCCTTCAGCACGGTGTTGGGGTTGATCGCGGTGGCCGCGACGACCTCCTTGGCCGTGGGCAGCCGGTCGCCCGGGTGCAGCAGACCCAGCCGCAACGCGTGCTCGACCTGGTCGACGAGCTGCTGGTAGGTGGCCACACCGGACCGGCGGTCGATCCGGAACTCGATCACCACAACACCCTTTCACTAATTGACTAGTGGAAGGGTGTCACGGCGGGCGCGGATCGTCAACGGTTGATCCACTCGGAAGGCAGGAACCGCAGGTCCAGGCCACTATGGAGCAACGTGGTGGACGCCACTCCATGATCCGTGCAACGGTCGGCGGGTAGCCGTCGATGGTCATCGGGGAACGAGCGAGGAGGTGGATGGATCATCAAGATCAACGAGCGCGCCAACGGGGGCCGGGCGACCAGATGGCCCCTCCTCGAACCCCCCGCCTCACGACCCCGCGCCCACCGCCCCAACCTGCTCAAGAGGCGGCCGTGGCACGTCCTCGAAGCGCCGACCGGGGAGTTCCCCGCCGTCGAGGCCGAAGAGGCCATGGGGCCGCAGCTGCCCGACGAAGCCACCGTCAACTTCGTGCTCGACCTCTCCCTGCGCATCGGCGAGGTCCAGATGGCCAGCGGCGCCGGCGCGTCGGACGTCACCGCGACCATCATCGCCATCGCCGGGGCCCTCGGGCTGCCGCACTGCGAGGTCGACGTCATCTTCACGTCGATCACCGTCACCTGCCACCGCGGCACCGACCTGACGCCCATCACCGCGCTGCGCGTCGTGCGCAGCCGGAGCCTCGACTACACCCGGCTGACCGAGACCGAGAAGCTCGTCCGCAAGATCGTCCGCGGGCACATGGGTGCCGAGCAGGCGCAGACCGAGCTGGAGCGGATCACCTCCGCGCCGCACCCGTACCCGCGCTGGGTCGCCACGCTGTCCTGGGGTGGCGTGGCCGCGTTCGTCACCATCCTGCTCGGCGGCGGGTTCGACATCGCGCTCGTCGCGTTCGTCATCAGCGGCGTCATCGACCGGGTCGGCCGGGTCGTGAACCGCTACGGCCTGCCGTTCTTCTTCCAGCAGGTGGTCGGCGGCCTGGTCGCCACGCTGTCGGCGATGGCCATCGTCAGCAGTGACATCCTGACCACCGACAAGCCGACGCTGGTCGTCGCGGCCGCGGTCACCGTGCTCCTGTCCGGGTTGTCCACCGTCTCGGCCGTGCAGGACGCCATCACCGGCTACAACGTCACCGCCGCCGGCCGGACCATGGAGACGGCGCTGATGTCGGCGGGCCTGATCGCCGGCGTCGTGCTCGCCCTGCGGATCGCCGTCATGCTCGGCCTGCCGCGCACCCCGCTGCCCGAAGTGACCGGTTCGACGCCGCAGCAGCTGCCGCTCGTCGTGCTCGGCGGGGCCGGCGCGGCCGCCTGCTTCGCCCTCGCGAGCTACTCCAAGATGCGCGCCATGCTGGTCGCCGCCGCCGCGGGCGGCATCGGCGCCGCCGTCTACGGCTCGCTGATGCTGGCCAAGCTCGACGGCGTCAGCTCGTCCGCGGTGGCCGCGACGCTGGTCGGGTTCTGCGGCGGCGTGCTCGCGCGGCGGCTCGGCGTTACTCCACTGGTGGTCGCCGTGTCCGGGATCACTCCCCTGCTTCCCGGCCTGTCGACCTACCGTGGTCTGTACCAGATCGGGGTCGAGCCGAGCGGCAACATCTCGACCCTCATGACGGCCGTCGCAATCGGGCTTGCGCTGGCAGCGGGCGTGGTACTCGGCGAGTGGCTGGCCCAGCCGGTGCGCACCGGACTCGGCCGGCTCGAGCGGCGGTTCGCCGGACCGCGCATGGCTGGTCCGCTCGAACCGACCGAACGGAGCTTGGAGTAACAACGCGGTCACCGAACGTTCATCGCTCACGCGATAGGGTTTCACCCTGGGGCCGCGACCCAGAACGCGAGGAGCAGGCGACGTGAGTGACCAGAAGGAGAACGGGAACCAGGCCGATTTCGTCGTGGTGGCGAACCGGCTACCGGTGGACCTCGAACGCACCTCCGAAGGCGAACGCCGGTGGACGGCCAGCCCGGGCGGGCTGGTGTCGGCGCTCGAGCCGTTCCTGCGGTCGAGGAAGGGCGCCTGGGTGGGCTGGCCGGGCGTGCCCGACGTCGACGTCGAAGAATTCGACGACGACGGTCTCGTGCTGCACCCGGTTTCGTTGAGCGCCGACGAAGTCCGCGACTACTACGAAGGTTTCTCCAACGCGACGCTCTGGCCGCTCTACCACGACGTCGTCGAGCGCCCGGTGTTCGACCGCGCGTGGTGGAACAGCTACGTCAAGGTCAACCGCCGGTTCGCGCAGGCCAGCGCCGACGTCGCCGCCACCGGCGCGACCGTGTGGATCCAGGACTACCAGCTGCAGCTGGTGCCGGCGATGCTGCGCGAGCTGAGACCAGACCTGCGCATCGGCTTCTTCCTGCACATCCCGTTCCCGCCGGTCGAGCTGTTCATGCAGATGCCGTGGCGCGCCGCGATCATCCGCGGCCTGACCGGCGCCGACCTCGTCGGCTTCCACCGCCCGGGTGGCGCGCAGAACTTCCTCTGGCTGTGCCGCCAGCTGATCGGCCTCGAGTCGACGCGCGGCGCGGTCGGCGTCCGGTCGCGGCCGGGCACCATGCAGGTCGGCGACCGGACCGTGCGGGTCGGCGCCTTCCCCATCTCCATCGACGCCGCGGGCCTCGACAGCCTCGCCCGCACCAAGGGCGTCCAGGAGCGGGCCGCGCAGCTGCGGCGCGACCTCGGCAACCCCAAGACGGTCCTGCTCGGCGTCGACCGGCTCGACTACACCAAGGGCATCGACCTGCGCCTGCAGGCGCTGCACGAGCTCCTGCACGAGGGCAGGCTGCAGCCGGACGACGTCACGTTCGTCCAGCTCGCCACGCCGAGCCGCGAGCGCGTCGAGCACTACCAGCGGATGCGCGGCGAGATCGAGCAGATGGTCGGCCGGATCAACGGCGAGTTCTCCCGCGTCGGCCACCCCGTCGTGCACTACTTGCACCAGTCCGTGGACCGCACCGAGCTGGCCGGTTTCTTCTCCGCTGCCGATGTCATGGTGGTGACGCCCCTGCGGGACGGCATGAACCTGGTGTGCAAGGAGTACGTCGCCGCACGGCACGATCTGGGCGGTGCGCTGGTGCTTTCCGAGTTCGCGGGCGCGGCCGCGGAGCTCTCTAGCGCATTCCTCGTGAACCCCCACGACCTGGACGGGGTGAAGGACGCACTAGTGGCTGCCATTACCCTCGACCCGGCAGAGGGCCGTCGCCGGATGCGCGCCATGCGTCGTCAGGTCCTCACGCACGATGTCGATCGTTGGGCACGCTCATTCCTACAGGCGTTGGGTGCCGAGGGGGTCGACTGAAGGCTATTCGGGCTAGGCCGCCGCAACGGGCCGCAGGGGAGAGATCCGCTGCAGCTGGCGGCGGACGACGGTTGAATAGTCTTCACCTAACCCGAACGACCACGCACGAGCTCCTGAGGAGGAGTGTTGACTGCCGAGGCCCTGCCCGCCGAGCTGCGGCGCGCGATCGTCCAGATCGCCCGTACGCCGCGTCTGCTGGTTGCCTGCGACTACGACGGCACGCTGGCACCCATCACGCTCAACCCGGACGAGGCACGCCCGCTGCCCGAGTCCGTCGGGGCCCTCAGATCGCTCGCCGGTCTGCACGAGACCACCACGGCGGTCATCTCCGGCCGTGCGCTGCGTGACCTGGCCACGCTCTCGCGGCTGCCCTCCGAGGTGAACCTCGTCGGCAGCCACGGCTCCGAGTTCGACATCGGCTTCATCCACGCCCTCGACGAGAAGGCGCGCGACCTGCACCGGCGGCTGGAGTCCGAGCTCGAACAGCTCGTGCTGGACGTCCCGGGCGTGTCCCTGGAGGTCAAGCCGGCGAGCATCGCGGTGCACGTGCGCCGGGCCGAGCACGAGGCGGGCCGCCGCGTGCTCGCCTCCGTCCACTCCGGACCGTCCACGTGGGAGGGCGTCTCGACCACCGACGGCAAGGAGGTGGTCGAGCTGGCGGTCGTCCAAACGGACAAAGGCCGCGCGCTCGACATCCTGCGCCACCAGGTCGGCGCGACGGCGGCGATCTTCCTCGGCGACGACGTCACCGACGAGAAGGCCTTCGCCCGGCTGTCCGGTCCCGACCTGGGCATCAAGGTCGGCGACGGCGAGACGCTCGCCGCGTTCCGCGTGCCCGACACCGTGGACGTCGCGCTGGTGCTCGGCTTCCTCCTGGAGGAGCGCCGCAACTGGCTCTACGGCGAGTCGGCCCCGCCGATCGAGCGGCTGTCGATGCTGGCCAACGAGCGCTCGGTCGCGCTGCTGACGCCGGACGCCAAGCTGACCTGGCTCTGCCACCCCGGGCCGGACGCGCCCGCGGTGTTCGCCGACCTGCTCGGCGGCGAAGGAGCAGGCCACTTCTCCATCAAGCCGCACCGCAACGGCCTCCCGCTCGGCCAGCGTTACCTGCCGAACACGATGACGGTCGAGACGCGCTGGTCGCGCCTGCTCGTCACCGACTACCTCGAGCCGGAAAGCGCTCCGCACCGGACGGACCTCGTGCGCGTGATCTCGGGCGAGGCGGCGGCGAGCGTCAAGTTCGCGCCGCGGCCCGAGTTCGGCGGCGTGCCGGTGAAGCTGGAGGTCGTCGAAGGCGGCGTGCGGGTGCTCGGCACGTCGGAGCCGTTCGTGCTGTACTCGCCGGGCGTCGAGTGGACCATCACCTCCGACGGCCTGCACGACACCGCGTCCGCGCTGGTGCAGCCCACGCCGACCCAGCCGGTCGTGCTGGAGCTGCGCTGCGGCACCACCGACCTCGGCCCGCACGAACTGTCCGAAGTGGAACGCCGCGACCGCGCGGGCCGCTACTGGAGCGAGTGGACGTCGAAGCTGCAGCTCCCGACCGTGCAGACCGACCTGGTGCTGCGCTCGGCGCTGACGCTGCGCGGCCTGGTCAACACCGACACCGGCGGCGTGCTGGCGGCGGCGACGTCGTCGCTGCCGGAGGAGATCGGCGGCGTCCGCAACTGGGACTACCGCTACTGCTGGATCCGCGACGCCGCGATGACCGTGCGGGAGCTCGTGCACCTGGGCTCGATCGAGGAGGCCGAGGGCTACCTGCGGTGGCTGCACGGCGTGCTCGCCACGCTGGCCGGCCCGGAGCGGCTGCACCCGCTGTACACCCTCGCCGGCAGCGTCATCGGCGCCGAAGCGGTGATCGAGTCGCTGCCCGGTTATGCCGGTTCCCGCCCGGTTCGCGTCGGCAACCTGGCGAACCACCAGGTGCAGCTGGACGTCTTCGGCCCGGTCGTCGAGCTCGTGCAGACGCTCGCCGAGGCGCGTCACGAGCTGCGCGACGAGGACTGGCAGATGGTGCGCGCGATGGCGGAAGCCGTGACCCGGCGCTGGAACGAGCCGGACCACGGGATCTGGGAGGAGCGGCACGTGCCGCGCCACCGGGTCTACTCCCGGGTCATGTGCTGGGTGACCATCGACCGCGCGATCAAGCTGGGCGAGCAGTACGGCCGCGAGATCCCGGGCAACTGGCACGGCCTGCGCGAGGAGATCAAGCACGACGTCCTCACGCACGGCTGGAACGACGAGGTCCAGGCCTTCACCACGGCCTACGACGGCACGGACCTGGACGCGGCGTCGCTGTTCGTCGGGCTCACCGGGCTGATCGACCCGGCCGACGAGCGGTTCCAGCAGACGGTGACCGCGATCGAGGCGGAGCTGCGCAGCGGGTCCACTGTGTACCGCTACCGCCGCGACGACGGCCTCCCGGGCGGCGAGGGCGGCTTCCACATCTGCGCGGCGTGGCTGATCGAGGCGTACCTGCTCACCGGCCGGCGCACCGAGGCGCAGGAGCTGTTCGACCAGATCGTCGCGGCGGCCGGCCCGACCGGCCTGCTGCCGGAGCAGTACGACCCGATCGCGGAACGCTCGCTGGGCAACCACCCGCAGGCCTATTCCCACATCGGGCTCATCCGCTGCGCCAACTTGCTGGCGGGGAATTAGCCCTTTCGGTCCGAAAGTCCGTGAAGGCCACATTGAGGGACGGTTAGTCCCTTACTGTGGCCTTCACGGCTTTCGGAGGTGAGGCGGGTGCAGGGGACCTTCGGGCAGGTCGAGTTCGTGCCGCTGCCTCCGCGGTTCGCCGACCGGGTGCGCTGGGGCTCGGTGGTGGTCGGCTGCTCGATGATCATCGGCATGGTGCTGCTCTTCGGGCTCACGACGTTCCTCCAGGGCATCGTGCACGGCCACGCCTTCCCGGACACGCTGCTCGGCAAGGCCGCGGCGGTGCTGCCACCGCTGGGCGTGCTGGCGATCGCGGCGCTGGTGCTGACGTGCCGCCGCTGCCTCCGCGGCGACTACCTGGTGGTGGCCAGCGCGCGAGCGACCCGGAGCGCGCTGCTGTTCACGTATGTGCTGACGCTGGTGCTGATCCTCGGCTCCTTCGCGGTGCCGATCGTGTTCCGGGTCTGGAACGACACACCGGAGCTGCAGGCGCCCGACCTGCTGACGACGTTCTCGACGCTCGCCTTCGCGACCATGGGGTTCCTGGCCGGGGTCTGCTACGTGCGGCCGTCCGTGCAGACGTTGCGGAAGTACAGCGACCACCCGATCTGGTGAGTCCACTTTAGACAGCTCCGGTCCCGGAGGCCTGCGCAAGCTTGCAAAGATTTCTTTGCACAATCTTCTTTGCACGGCTACAGTGAGGCCATGACCAGCGCTCCACCACCGGAAGAGCTCGACCCGGACGCCCTCAAGGCCGTCACGCACCCGCTGCGCCGCCGGATTCTCGGCGTGCTGTCCGCCGGGCCGGCGACGGCCACGAAGCTCGCCCAAGCCCTGGGCGAGAACACCGGCGCGACCAGCTACCACCTGCGGGAGCTGGCCCGGTTCGGGTTCGTCGAGGACGTCCCGGAGCTCGCGCGGGGCAAGGAACGGTGGTGGCGGACGCGGCGGCGGGACATCCGCTGGCCGCGCCGCAGCGAGCAGAGCGCCGAATCCCGGACGCTGTTCGACGACATGCAGCGGCAGGGGTTCGAGGAAGACCTCGAGAAGCTCAACCGGTTCGCGGAAAAGCGCGACGAGCTGCCCGGTGATTGGCCGGACGCGTTGCTCTTCTCGCGCGGCGCCACCTGGCTCACCGAGCAGGAACTGCAGCAGCTCTGGCAGGACTACATGGAGCTGTTCCGCCGGTACTGGCGCACCGAGGACGACCGGTCACCGGAAGCGCGGCGCGTGCTCGTGCGCTGGCTCGCGTTCCCGGATCCAGGGGAACAGCCATGACAGGGGATTTCACATGCGAAGAGGGGCTCTACTGGCCGGGGTGATCCTGGCGGTCACGGCGCTGGCGCCACCGGCGTCGGCAGCGGACGGCGAAGTGACTTTCACCAACGGCGGGGTGACCTTGCACGGCACCGTCGTCGCTCCACCGGGCGGCACGAAACTGCCGGGCCTGGTGATGGTCCACGGCTCGGGGGCACACAGCCGGGACGACTACCGCGAGCAAGCGGAAGCCTTTGCACGGCAAGGCATCGCGACACTCATCTACGACAAGCGCACCGAAGGCTATTCGCAGTTCGAACGCTCGTACTCGACGCTGGCGGACGACGCGCTCGCCGCCGTCGAGGTACTGCGCAAGCGCTCCGACGTCGATCCGGCACGGGTCGGCATCTGGGGGCTGAGCGAGGGCGGCTGGGTGGCGCCGCTGGCGGCTTCGCGGTCGTCGGACGTCGCTTTCGTCGTGACACTGGGCGCGAACGGCGTCGAGCCGTCACGGCAGCAGGCGTGGGCGGTCGAGAACCAGCTGCGGCGGCTGGGGATGGACGGCTCGATCGTGGGAACGGCGTCGACGATGCTGCGTCAGCTCGTCGGCGGCGGGGTGTTCCCGGAGGCGCACTACGACCCGGTGCCGGTGCTGAAGAGCCTGCGTCAGCCGGTGCTCGGGATCTGGGGTGCGAAGGACATCCTGACGCCGCCGGGTGAGGCGGTCGAGATCTTCCGGGAATCGTTGGCGCGCCACACGTTGCGGGTCTTCCCGGACGCGCAGCACCAGCTGCGGCGGACGACGGACGGCTTCGACAAGCTGCCCGGCTACGCGCCGGGCTACCTGGAACTGGTGGGCAGCTGGGTGCACAACACGCCGAGCGTGTCGACCGCCGACGCGCCGCCGGCACAGGACCGGCCGAGCACCGCCGTGGCACCGCTCGCCTGGTACGAGTCGACGTGGCTGCAGCTCGCCGTGCTGGCGTTCCTGCTGGTGGCGTTCGCCTGGTACCCGCTGTTCCGGCGGGGTCCGGCGGCGCGGCCGGCCCGCTGGCTGACGGCGACCGGGCTGCTCGCCGTGCTCGGGTTCCTGGTCATCGACGTGGTGCTCCAGCTGACGATGGGCAAGGGAGCGGGCCCGGTCGTGGCCGGCCGCCCGCTGCCGTGGCTGGCACTGCAGCTGCTGTCGCTGGGCGCGGTGGCGGCCACGATCGGCACGGCGCTGGCGTGGCGACGCGACCGCGGCATCCGGCTCGGCCTCCCGCTGGCCGGCGGCGTGGTGTTCGTCCCGTGGGCGGTCTATTGGGGACTGCTGGGCGTCTAGCCCTCCGGCGGGATCTTCGGTCAGCGGAGATCCCGCCGCATCAGCCAGCGGACCCGGCGGTCGGCCCGCGCCTCGGTCGGCCGGATCCGCTCGAACCCCGCCGCTTCGAACAGGGACGTCGTGCCGACGTGGGCGGCGCTCGAGCTGATGCGCGCGCCCTCCGGATCGACCGGGTAGCCCTCCACCGCCGGGGCGCCGCACAAACGCGCGTAGTCGACGGCCCCGGCCAGCAGCGCCGCGGACACGCCTTTGCGCCGGTGCGACGAGCGCACCACGAAACAGACCACGCTCCACACCGGCAGGTCGTCGAGCGGCGGCATCGTCCGGGAGCGCCTCAACCGCTCCATGCTCGACCGCGGCGACACCCCGCACCAGCCGACCGGGGTGGCCCCGTCGTAGGCGAGCACGCCCGGCGCGGGCTCGGCCGCGCACAGGCCGCGGACCCGCGCCGCGCGGGCTTCCCCGCGCAGCCGCTGTACTCGGCCGACGTGACGCGGTAAGCGAGGCACCAGCAGGCACGCTCGTTCCCGCTCGGGTTGAGGATCGAAGCGACGTCTTCGAACTGCGAAGCGGGGCGAACCGTGACCATGGAATCACCGTAGGATCCGATTCCCGACAAGGCGATGTCGGTTGAGGGGATCGCGGATGGATCGACTGGTCGGCTCCGGCCGCTACCCGGGGATGACCCAGCTGCACCAGGCCGTGCCGCTGGTCGAACGGCAGCACGCCCTGATCGAGGAGATGCGCGCGCGGGCACCCCGGTTCGTCACCGGCCGGGTGCTGGCCGAGCGCACCGGGACGACCGTGCGGACGGTCGAACGCGACGTCACGCGCCTGCGCCAGGCGGGCGTCCCGGTCGAGGTCAAGCGCGGCGCGGGCGGCGGCTACCGGCTCACGATGCCGGCCGTCGTCCCGCCGGTGAGCTTCAGCCCGGGCGAAGTCGCCGCCCTCGTCGCGTCCCTCGTGGCCCTCGGCCCCTACACCTCCGCCACCGCCGCCGCCGCGCTGGGCAAGCTCCTCACCGCCTTCCGCTAGGCCGAGTAGCCCTTCGGCGGGACCAGCGTCGCGAGCTGGTCGAACGTCAGCCAGTAGATCTGGTTCCCGCCGAAGTTCGCCGGGTCGGCGATCTTGACCGTCATGTCGGAGCTGTCGTAGCCGATGACGGTGAAGTAGTGGTAGATCGTGTAGTTCGGGTAGCCCGGCGGGTGGTTGTTCGCGGGCGCGACGATGTTGGCGACGATCGGGTAGCCGTTGTTGATGTCCAGCACGATGTCGCGCCAGAGCAGATCGCGCTGGGCCTGGGTGGGCGGGTCGTTCGGCATCTCCTTGGTCTCGTACCAGGACGTGCCGAGGTCGGCGTTGAGGACGCCGGTGACCTGCCCGATCCAGTCGGTGCCGTTGGTGGTGGTGCCGAGCTGGGCGGCCAGCGTGGCCTGGCTCGGCAGGTTCGACGTCCGCGCGGACATGGCGATCCGCGTGGCGGCCGGGCCGCACCAGTAGCCGGTCTCCTGCACCTGGTACTGGATGGTGAGCACGGCTTCGGTGGTGGCTTGCGCCACGGCGGGCAGGGCGACGAGCCCCATGGCGGCCACGAGCGTGACGAAGCCCAGGCGGAATCTGCGCATGACAATCCTTCCCCAGTTGTGACGCCGGTTGGCCAGCGCCTCACTTGGTGATGATCACGGCGGAGTTCGCCGGTTGTCTCTCACCCGCCCCCGGACGGACCACGACGAACGTAGGTCTTGCGGGGGCTCCGGGTGGCGGAGCCCCCGGCCCGGGGCGAAGCCACGGCATGGCACTGTTCGCCGTGAACGCTCGCGGACGTTGCGGGCAACTGGGGGCATGCAGGTGATCCACGAGGGCTCCGAGCTCTGGGGGCACGATCGCCCGGACCTGGGCGGACCCGAGCCCGGGCCGGCGTTCGGGCGGCTCTTCGACGCCCACGCCGCGCAGCTGCGGCGGTACCTGGCCCGGCGGGTGGGCGCCGAACCGGCGAACGACCTCGTCGCCGAGACGTTCCTGGTCGCGCTGCGGCGTCGGGAGACCTACCGGCCCGAGCTGGGCACCGCCCGGTCGTGGCTCTACGGCATCGCCACCAACCTGCTGCGCCACCACGTGCGGTCCGAGATGCGCGGGCTGCAGGCCACCGCGCGGCTGGCGCGGACCGGCGAAGCCAGCCACGCGGGCCACGACGGCCGGGTCGCCGAGCGGGTCGACGCCCAGGTGCGCGCGGCGCAGCTGGCCGGCGCGCTGGCCCGGCTCAGCCCGGCCGACCGGGACACGCTGCTGCTCGTCTCGTGGGCCGGGCTGGAGCCGGCCGAGGTCGCCGAGGCCCTCGGCATCCCGCCGGGTACCGTCCGGTCCCGGCTGCACCGGATCAGACGCTGGCTCAGGACGAACGCCCCGGCCCCCGAGGAGGTGCAGGACCTTGCGTGAAGACAACGTCCGGAAGATCTGGTCCGAAGCCGAGCTCGACGCGGCACTCGAGGACCTGAACAGCGACGTCGGCGAGGACGACGGGCTCGCCTTCGCCCGCGCGTCCCTGCTGGCCGCGGCCGGCGTCGAGGAAGCTCCTCCCGCCGGTCCGCGGCGGTCGGGGACGTGGCGGTGGCTCGCGGTGGCCGCGGCCGTCGTCACGCTGGTCGGCGGGCTCGGCGTCGCCGCCGCCCTGTGGACGCCGGGCCCGCCCGAGACGGCGCAGCCCGCCGTGCTCCCCGATCTCGACCGCCCGCTCGCGCCCGGCGAGTTCCGCTACGCGCAGAAGCTCGGCTGGGAGCCCCAGATCATGTACGGGCGCCCGGCCTGGGTCCAGCAGAAGGTGGAGCTGTGGATCCCGGCGGACCCCGCCGGCGTCTGGCACCGGCGGACGATGTGGACGGGCGTCGTGCACGGCCTCGGCCCGGAGAAGAGCAAGGACGTCCAGGTGAACCTGACGCCCAAGGACGAGTACGGCCCGGGTGGCGTGTTCCCCGGCGACATGCCGACGGCCGGGGAGGTCAAGCCGCACTGGAACACGCCGCTGCAGAAGTGGCTACTGCCCGACGCCGCCTTCGTCGCCTCGCTGGTCCCGGACCGGGGGAAGCTGGCCAAACGGCTGGCGCTCGACACCATCACCCCCACCGACGACGGCCGGGTGCACACCGCCACCGAGTCGCTCAAGATGGTGCGCAGCGTGCTGGAGCTGGGGCTGGTGCCCAAGGATGTCC
Organism: Amycolatopsis sp. MtRt-6; assembly: GCF_017308975.1. Classification (GTDB taxonomy): domain Bacteria; phylum Actinomycetota; class Actinomycetes; order Mycobacteriales; family Pseudonocardiaceae; genus Amycolatopsis. The sequence goes on from NZ_JADWPD010000003.1 coordinate 429,078, forward strand.
GGTTCGCGCTCGCCGGCGCCTTCAGCGACGTCAACGGCGGGTTCGTGGAGTCCGGCCACGCCCCGGACGGCCGGCCCGCCACGGTCCTCGGCACCAAGGACTCGGACCAGCGGCTGTACCTCGACCCGGCGACGGCTCAGCTGCTCGCCTGGGACGCGGCCCGGCCCACGCCGGGGATCACCCGCTCCGCCGATGTGCCGGTGTCCACCAGCAAGGCGCCGCCGAGCGCCACGACGTCACGGGCGTCCGCGGAGAAGCCGCCACCACCGGAGAAGCTCGACGAGCCGGCGACGGTGTACTCGTTCGCCATCACGAAGTCGTCGGGGTGATCAGCGCGCGTGGCCGGCGGCGTTCAGCGCGTCCGCGACGTTCGCCACCTCCAGCACGCGGATCCCCGCCGGCGGCTTGCCCGAGTCCGGCGGCACCAGCGCGTGCGTGAACCCCAGCCGCGCCGCCTCCGCCAGCCGGCGGCCCACGCTCGGCACCCGCCGGATCTCGCCCGCCAGCCCGACCTCGCCCACCGAGACCAGCCGCGGCGACAAAGCGACGTCTCCGAACGACGACGTCAGGGCCAGCACCAGCGCCAGGTCTATGCCCGGCTCGGTGATCTTCATGCCGCCGACCGTGGCCGCGTAGACGTCCTTGTCGCCGAGCTTGAGGCCGCCGCGCTTCTCCAGCACCGCCAGCACCATCGCCACCCGCGCGGAGTCGAGGCCGCTGACCGCGCGGCGCGGTTGCGGTGCCGCCGTCGCCGACACCAGGGCCTGGACCTCGCCCAGCAGCGGCCGCTTGCCCTCCAGCGAGACCGTGATCGCCGTGCCGGACACCGGCTCGGCCGTGCGGCTCATGAACAGCCCCGACGGGTCGGGCACCCCGACGATGCCCTCTTCCTGCAGCTCGAAGCAGCCGATCTCGTCGGCCGCGCCGAACCGGTTCTTGATGCCGCGGACCATCCGCAGGGTCGAGTGCTTGTCGCCCTCGAACTGCAGCACCACGTCCACCAGGTGCTCCAGCACGCGCGGCCCGGCCACCGAACCGTCCTTCGTGACGTGCCCCACCAGCACCACCGGCAGCCCGCGCTCCTTGGCCAGCGCGACCAGCCCGGACGTCACCGCGCGGACCTGCGTCACGCCGCCGGGCGAGCCGTCGACCTGCGGGGACGCCATGGTCTGCACCGAGTCGACGATCAGCACCCCCGGCTTGACGTCGTCGACGTGCCCGAGGATGGCCGAAAGGTCGCTCTCGGCGGCCAGGTACATCCGCTCGTGGACGTTGCCCGTTCGCTCCGCGCGCAACCGGACCTGGCCCGCGGACTCCTCGCCGGTGACGTAGAGGGACCGGTCGACCGTCTTCGCCCACTGGTAGGCGACCTCGAGCAGCAGGGTCGACTTGCCGACGCCCGGCTCACCCGCGAGCAGCACCACCGCGCCGGGCACCAGGCCGCCGCCGAGCACCCGGTCGAGCTCCGGTACGCCGGTGCGCCGGGCCCTCGCCGCTTCGACGTCGACCTCGCCGATCGGCCGGGCGGGCGCGCTCGGCGCCCCGGCCGCGACGCGCTGGATGGCGGGCTTGGCCGGCGCGCCGCGCTCCTCGAAGGAGCCCCATTCCTGGCACTCCGGACACCGGCCCAGCCACTTGGCCGCTTCGTACCCGCAGCTTCCGCAGCGGTAGGTGGTCCCCTTCTTCACCCCGCGAGGCTAGCGGCGACCACCGACAAAACCGCGGACCTACTCCTTGACGTGCGCCGGCGCCGCGACCGGCAGGTCGACGGTCACCGGTCCGGCGTTCTGGAAGACGAACGTGACCTTGATGACCTGACCCGGCCACAGCGGCTGCTTCAGCGCGGGCAGCGTCACGGTGGCCTGGCCCACCTTCTCCGGCGCGGTCGGCGTCGCGGCCGGGCCGGACGACGGGACCTCGGAGGTGGGCGACGCGGTCAGGTTGTTGCCCGGGCTGTTGGTCGCCGAACTGCTGGCGGTCGGCGTGCCCGAAGACGTCGGAGCGCTCGAGGACGAGGTCGGCGCGCCCGTGGACTGCACCTCGTTCGTGGACTCGACGGCGTCGTCCGGGCCGATGACCAGCGAGTGCATGGCGACGACGGTCCTGGACCCGTCGATGGTCGCCTGGCCGCCGTCTTCGGTGGTCACCGAGACGAGCGAGTCGTCCTGCGCGCCCCGGTTCACGATCGTCAGGGTCAGCGCCGGGGTCGCGCCGGCCGCGTAGCCCGGACCCGACGTCGGGTACTGGACCGCGGCGTTGCGCAGGTCGATGGTCTTGACCTGGGCGTGCGTGCCGTTGACCGCGGGCTGCTGCGAGTCGGTCTGGGTGATCTGGCCGGCCCCGCACCCGGCGAGCACGAGCGCGGCACCGAGCGCCAGCACGCCCGCGCCGAGCACGCGACGATTCTGCAGCCTCACGTCGCAGTCCTTCCCTTTTCACGGCCTCGTCACCGCGAAGACTAGCCGGGGTCGATCTCCCGCGCGGAACCGGTGTGCGTTGCCGGGGCGCCGCGACCAAGATCAACCGTCCACAAAGGAATTCCCGGCCTGTGACGAAACGCTTCCCCGCTACCTGCGTGAGCACGGGGGTCCGACGTTTGTCAACCCCCGCCCAGGCCGCTGACCTGCGAGGACGAGTCCGGCCCGCTAGGTGGGCGCTGGCGGCCCGTGCTAGGATGGAGTCAGCGAAAGGGGCAGAGGACACATGGTTTTCAAGGTCGGAGAGACCGTCGTCTACCCGCACCACGGTGCCGCACTCATCGAAGCCATCGAGACCCGTGTGATCAAGGGCGAGGAAAAGAAGTACCTCGTCCTCAAGGTCGCGCAAGGGGATCTCACGGTTCGCGTGCCCGCAGACAACGCCGAAATCGTCGGCGTTCGCGATGTCGTCGGGCAAGAAGGACTGGACAAGGTCTTCGACGTTCTGCGTGCTCCGCACACCGAGGAGCCCACCAACTGGTCTCGTCGGTACAAGGCCAACCTCGAGAAGCTCGCCTCCGGCGATGTGAACAAGGTGGCCGAAGTGGTGCGCGACCTCTGGCGGCGAGAGAAGGACCGCGGACTTTCAGCCGGCGAGAAGCGCATGCTGGCGAAGGCGCGGCAAATTCTGGTCAGCGAGCTCGCGCTCGCGGAGGGCACCGACGAGGACAAGGCTGAGGTCCTCCTCGACGAAGTTCTGGAAACCGCGACGGTCTGATCCAAGCCCGGGGCATCCCGCTCGACGGGCGGGCGGGTGCCTCTACGATCGCGTACCGATGAACGTCGTCGCGATCGTGACCGTCGCACATCATGCCTCCGACGGGGAGTCAGCTCTCACGCCGGTCCATGGTGAAGCGCTACTCACGCACACCGTGCGGGGGCTGCTCGACGTACCGGAGATCGATCTGGTACTCGTGGTGGCCCCCCAGCGGTGTGCGTCGTCGTATTCCGATGTCGTTCGCGGCCTCGGCTGCCGGGTCGTCCCCGGCCCGCTCCGGCAGGCCTTCGCCGCCGTCGAGCCGGAACTTTCCCGCCACTCAGTTGTACTCCTCCACGACGCTCTGCGTGCCTTTATTCCTGCGCAAACAGTCCGTGACGTCATCAACGCGGTCCGTGAGGGCGCTCCGGTGGTCGTTCCGGTGCTGCCGATGGCCGACACGGTGAAGGTGACCGACGCGGCTTCGCGGGTCGTCGGCACGGAGGACCGGACGCGGCTGCGCACCCTCCAGACGCCGGTCGGCTACACGCTCGACGCGTTCCTCGGGGCCGACCTCACGGCGGCGGTCCCCGCCGGCGCGGCGACGGTCCCGGGCCACGCCGACGCGATGCGCGTCACGAGCGAGTTCGACCTGTCACTGGCCGAGGCGATCGCGGCGGCACCGAAGAACGAGGAGGCGCTGTGAGGATCGGCAGCGGGGTGGACGTCCACCCGATCGAAGCGGGCCGCGAGTGCTGGATCGCGGGCCTCCGCTGGCCGGACGTGGACGGCTGCGCGGGTCATTCCGACGGCGACGTCGCGGCCCACGCGCTGTGCGACGCCCTGCTGTCGGCGGCGGGCCTCGGCGACCTGGGCGCGGTGTTCGGCACGGGCGACCCCCGGATGGACGGCGCGCACGGCACCGACATGCTCGCCGAGGTCCGTGGCCTGATCGAGGCGGCGGGCTGGCGCGTGGGCAACGCCACAGTGCAGATCGTGGGCAACGCACCGCGGGTCGGGAAGCGCCGGGAGGAGGCGCAGGAGGTCCTCTCGAAGGCGGTGGGCGGCCCGGTGAGCGTCTCCGGGACGACGTCCGACGGGCTGGGCCTGACCGGGCGCGGCGAGGGCATCGCGGCCTTCGCGACGGCGTTGCTGCTCGCCGCGGAATAGGCTCGCGCCACCGGTCTCGGCTCCCAAGCGCCCCAATGTGGCCTTCGGTGCGTTCAACGCACCCAATGTGGCCTTCGGTGCGTTGAACGCAACCAAGGCCACATTGGGGCGGATCGGGTGAGGCGGGCGGAATAGGCTCGCGCCGGCCCGGGTTCGGCGTGATATGGCCCTCACTCTCCCGGACGCCGTCCGCGCCCTGGTCGACGGCAGGAACTTCGCCACGGTCGCCACCGTCGACCCGGACGGCGGCCCGCAGACGTCCGTCGTCTGGGTCGGCCTCGACGACGGCGACCTCGTCTTCAGCGCGACCGAGGATCGCCGGAAGGTCCGCAACCTGCGGCGCGACCCCCGCCTCAGCGTCTCGATCACCGACGCGGAGAACCCGTACCGGCACACGCAGCTGCGCGGCACCGTCACCATCAGCCCCGATCCGGGCAAGGAGCTGGCCCGGGCGCTGAGCCACAAGTACCTCGGCCAGGACCCGCCGCACGAGAGCGCCGACGTCCAGCGGGTGGTCGTGCGCCTGAAAACCGAAAAAATCGCCGGCAACGTGAAATAGGGTCCGATCATGGGTGTGACTTTCAACGAAGCCACGAAGGCGCTCTTCGACGGCAAGAACTTCCCGGTGCTCGCCACCATCAACGCCGACGGCTCGGTCCAGACCTCCGTCGTCTGGGCCAAGCGGGACGGGGACGCCGTCCTCTTCGCGACCGTGCGCGGCCGTCTCAAGGAGCGGAACATGCGGCGCGACCCGCGGGTCTCGCTGTCCGTCTTCGACCTCGCCGACCCGCTCAAGTACGTCGAGGTCCGCGGCCGCGCCGAGATCACCGAGGAAGGCGGCCGGGAGCTCATCAACGAGCTCTCGCACAAGTACGACGGCAAGGACTTCCGCACCGAGCCGCCGGAGGTCGTCCGCGTGGTGGTCCGCGTCGTCCCGGACAAGATCACCGGTTACGCGGCGTGACGTGACGCAGGTCGCGGGCGCCGCTGCGGCGCCCGCGTCCTCGCTAGGCTGAACACATGACGATCAGGGCGGTGTTGTTCGACTTCTCCGGCACGCTGTTCCGGCTCGAGCAGGACGAGTCCTGGCTCACCGAGCTGACCGACCACCGCGGTGACCCGCTCGACATCGAGGCGCAGGCCGAGCTGATGCGCCGGATGACCGCCCCGGTCGGGCAGGTCGTCGAGCTGGACGCCGAGCACCTGCACGCCTGGCACCACCGGGACCGCGACCCGCGGCTGCACCGGAAGGTCTACCTCGAGGTGCTCAAGAAGTCCGGCGTCCCGCGCGCCGAACAGGCGAAGGCGCTGTACGACCGGCTGATCGATCCCAGCCAGTGGACGCCCTACCCGGACACCGAAGCCGCGCTGAAAGCCGCCGCCGAGCGGGGCCTCAAGGTCGGCGTGCTCAGCAACATCGCGTTCGACATCCGGCCCGCCTTCACCGCCCGCGGGTGGGACGCCTACGTCGACGAGTTCGTGCTGTCCTTCGAGGTCGGCGCGGTGAAGCCGGAGCTGGAGATCTTCCGCAAGGCCGTCGGCGCCCTCGGCGTCCCGGCCACCGAGACGCTGATGGTCGGCGACAGCGAAGAGGCCGACGGCGGCGCCCGCGCGCTCGGCTGCGAGTTCGCGCTGGTCGACCCGCTGCCCACGGCCGAGCGGCCGGACGCCCTGCTCACGGCGTTGCGCGGCTTCGGCGTCGGCTGACCGCCTGCGACGCGGCTCACGCCTACCCCGTACCCTTCGAGGGTGGCCCTTCACCTTTTCGACACAGCGACCCGGAGCGTACGGGAGTTCCACCCCGTCCGTAGCGGAACGGCGTCGATCTACGTGTGTGGGGCCACCGTGCAGGGCGTTCCGCACATCGGGCACGTCCGCGGCGTCCTGAACTACGACGTCCTGCGCCGCTGGCTCGTCCACAGTGGACTGGACGTGCTGCTGGTCCGCAACGTCACGGACATCGACGACAAGATCCTGACCAAGGCCGCCGAGCACGAGCGGCCGTGGTGGGAGTGGGGCGCCACGCACGAGCGCGCCTTCGAGACCGCGTACGAGCAGCTGGGCTGCCTGCCGCCGTCGATCAACCCGCGCGCGACCGGGCACGTCACCCAGATGGTCGAGCTGATGGAACGCCTCATCGAGGCCGGCCACGGCTACGTGGCGGACGGCGACGTCTACTTCTCGGTGAAGTCGTTCGACGACTACGGCAAGCTCTCCGGCCAGGTCCTGGAGGACGTCCAGCAGGGCGAGACGCCGACCCGCGGCAAGCGCGACCCGCGCGACTTCACCATGTGGAAGAGCGCCAAGCCGGGCGAGCCGTCGTGGCCGACGCCGTGGGGGCACGGCCGGCCGGGCTGGCACCTCGAGTGCTCGGCGATGGCGACGGCGTACCTCGGCGCGGAGTTCGACATCCACGGCGGCGGCATCGATCTGGTCTTCCCGCACCACGAAAACGAGCGCGCCCAGTCCAACGCGGCGGGTGACGCCTTCGCGCGGTTCTGGCTGCACAACGCGTGGGTGACCATGTCGGGCGAGAAGATGTCGAAGTCGCTCGGCAACACCGTGGCGATCCCGGCGATGCTGGAGCGCTACCGGGCGCCGGAGCTGCGCTACTACCTGGTCCAGCCGCACTACCGGTCGACGATCGAGTACTCCGACGCCGCGGTCTCCGAGGCCGCGCAGGGCTACCGGCGGATCGAGACGTTCCTGCGCCGCGCCGCCGCGTCCGGCCCGGTCGGCGTCGGCACGATCCCCGAGGCGTTCGCGAACGCCCTCGACGACGATCTCGCCACCCCGCAGGCGTTCGCCGTGGTCCACACCACGGTGCGGGACGGTAACGCCGCCCTCGACGCGGGCGACACCTCCAAGGCACTCGAATTCGCCGCGGCCGTCCGCGCGATGACCGACGTGCTCGGCCTCGACCCGCTGTCCGCGCGCTGGTCCGAGGCGGGCGGTTCCGAAACGCCCACCAAAGAAGCGCTGTCCCGGATCGTCGAAGGGCTGCTGGCCGAGCGCCAGCAGGCCCGGGCCGAGAAGGACTTCGCCCGCGCGGACGCCGCCCGTGACCGCCTCTCGCAGGCGGGCATCGTGGTGGAGGACACCCCCAACGGTCCTCAGTGGACTGTGAAGTCCGACTGATCTCGTTACAAAGCAAGGAAACTTTCACCATGGCAGGCAACTCGCGGCGCCAGGGCGCGATCCGCAAGGCGGGCACCAAGAAGGGTGCCGTCGTCGGCTCGGGCGGTCAGCGCCGCAAGGCCCTCGAAGGCAAGGGCCCCACCCCGAAGGCGGAGGACCGTCCCGGGCACAAGGCCTACCGCCAGGCGAACGCCCAGACCAAGCGCGACCAGGCCCGGCAGAAGAAGGCCGACAAGCCGGAGCTGATCGCCGGGCGCAACCCGGTGGTCGAGGCGCTGCGCGCGGACGTCCCGGGCACGGCGCTGTACGTCGCGCTGAACATCGACATCGACGAGCGCGTCAACGAGGCCGTCCGGCTGGCCGGCGACAAGGGCATCTCGATCCTGGAGATCCCGCGCGAGGAGCTGGACCGCAAGACCAACCGGGCCATGCACCAGGGCCTGGGCCTGCAGGTCCCGCCGTTCGAGTACGCGCACCCGGACGACCTGATGGCAGTGGCCCGCAACTCGGGGCAGACGCCGCTGTTCGTCGCGCTCGACGGCGTCACCGACCCCCGCAACCTGGGCGCGGTGATCCGCTCGGCGGCCGCGTTCGGCGCGCAGGGCGTGCTGCTGCCGGAGCGGCGCAGCGCGGGCATGACGGCGGTGGCGTGGCGCACGAGCGCGGGCACGGCGGCGAAGCTGCCGATCGCGGTGGCGACGAACCTCACGCGCCAGCTCAAGGCGTGGGCGAACGAGGGCCTGATGCTGGTGGGCCTGGACGCCGACGGCTCGGTCGACATCGACGAGCTCGAGCTGGCGGCCGACCCGCTGGTGATCGTGCTGGGCTCGGAGGGCCGCGGCCTGTCCCGCCTGGTCCGCGAGGCGTGCGACGCGACGGTGTCGATCCCGATGGCGGCGGGCGTGGAGTCGTTGAACGCGTCGGTGGCGGCCGGGGTGCTGCTCGCGGAGGTGGCGCGGCGCCGCCGTGCCGCCGGGCGGGTCTGACCCCCGCCACCCAGCCGGGTTAAGGTCACCGTCGGATAAACCGAGGGGACCCGATGTCGTTCGTTTCGCCGCTCTTCCTGTGGTACTTCATGCCGGCGGTGCTCATCGCCGTGCTGGTGTGCCCCCGGAGCTGGCGAAACGGCATCATCGCGGTCGGCAGCCTGCTGTTCTACACGATCGGCGCGGGCGGCTTCGTCTTCCTGCTGCTCGGCTGCATGGTGGTCAACTTCCTGGCCGGCCCCCTCCTGGCCCCGAGCCCCTGGGACGTCCACGGGGTGCGGCGCAGGCGCATCCTCATCGCGGTCGTGTCACTCGACGTCGCGGTGCTGCTGATCTGGAAGTACGCGGGGTTCGCGACGCAGCAGATCGCCGCGGTGGCCCACTGGTTCGGCGGCAGCGTGCCGGTGGCGAGCCTGGTGGTCCCGATCGGGATCTCGTTCTACACGTTCCACCACATCTCCTACGTGGTGGACATCTATCGTGGCGAGCGCCGGCCCCTGCGCAACCCGGTGTCGTTCGCGGCGTACATCGCGATGTTCCCCCAGCTGGTGGCGGGCCCGATCGTGCGGTATCGCGAGATCGCCGACCAGCTCCCGCAGCTGCGTTCGCACCGGCTGGACGACATCGCGGCGGGCTTCCCGAGGTTCGCACTGGGCCTGTGCAAGAAGACGATCATCGCCGACTCATTGGGCCCCCTGGTCGACGCGTGTTTCAAGGTCCCCTCGGACCAGATGACCTTCGCGACGGCCTGGGTCGGCGCGATCGCGTACACGCTCCAGCTGTTCTTCGACTTCTCGGGCTATTCGGACATGGCGATCGGTTTGGGCCGCATGCTGGGCTTCCGGTTGCCGGAGAACTTCGCGAGGCCGTACTCGGCGGTGACGATCACGGAGTTCTGGCGCCGCTGGCACATGAGCTTGAGCCGCTGGTTCCGCGACTACGTGTACATCCCCCTGGGCGGCAACCGCCACGGAGCGGCGAAGACGTACCGCAACCTGTGCATAGTGTTCGTGCTGACGGGCTTCTGGCACGGAGCCCAGTGGACGTTCCTGGTGTGGGGCTGTTACCACGGAGCACTGCTGGTGATCGAGCGCCGTTTCGCACTGGACCTGGACCCGGCAACACGCTGGAAGCGCTATCTCCGCAGGGCCCTGACAATGGTGCTGGTGGTGATCGGCTGGGTGTTCTTCAGGTCCCCGGACCTGGGCCACGCCCTGTCGATGCTGGGCCACATGCTGATCCCGGACTTCAACGGTCTGGGCGCGGGGGTGGAGCAGGCATTCACGAACCAGCGCCTGGTGTTGCTGCTGGCGGCAATGGCGGTGTTCGTCCTGCCGGCCCACCCGGTGACGGGACCGCTCCTGGAGTCGTCCCGAAGCCGCCCGGCAACGGCGTTGCGCATCGGAGTGATGACGGTCGGGCTCCTGTACGCGGCAATCCTGATCGCGACGGGAACATTCAGCCCCTTCTTGTACTACCAGTTCTGAAAGCCCACAGCGCACCCACCCAACCAGCCAGCGCCCCGGCCACACCCCCCTGCCGACCCGATACGCAGCCACATCAGCGGCCGCCAGGCCGGGTCAAGGCACGCTTTCCCGCCTTGACGCGGTCTGGCGGCCGTTGAACAATCCGGCGTCGGGTCGGTGAAAGCGCGGAACACGAAGGAACGAATGACAGAACTGGCAAAACCCCAGGCGTAATGCCACGACCTCACGATCACCCCGTTCGCCTCGATGGTCCTCTCCCCGCACCCGGCCCCGATCCGCCTGAGCGCCCAGTTCGCCCCCAGCCAGCGCCCCGAAGGCACCCTCGTCCCGATCGGGTGACCCACCCGGCTCACCCGAACGGAGGAAGCGTGAAAGCCTGACCCCGTGCTGACCACGCGGTACCTCTTCCTCACCCGCCACGCGGAAGCAGGCCCGGGCGGAAGACTCACCGAAGCCGGCCAACGCCAAGCCGTCCTCCTCGGCCGGCGCCTCCGCGACGTCCCGGTCACGGCCATCCACCACGGTCCCCTCCGGAGAACCACCGAGACCGCCCACCTCATCGCCGCCCAGCTCCCCGAGGTACCCCTTTACGTCGAGAAGGCAGCCGGCGACTTCGTCCCGTACACGCCGAAGCGCGAGGAACTCCCCGAAACCTCCGGCGACCTCCTCCTCGCCTTCGCCCGCCAGTTCCCAGCCGCCGACGAAGAGCTCGCCATCGACGCCGAACGCCGGTTCACCGGACCGGTGCCGGGCAGCGAACCGAGGTACGAAGTGCTCGTCACGCACAACTTCCTCGTCGGCTGGCTCATCCGCGCCGCCCAGGACGCACCGAAGTGGCGCTGGCTCACCCTCACCCACGCCAACGCCGGCCTGACGGTCATCCGGTACTCCCCGGGCCGGCCCGCGTCACTGCTGACCTACAACGACCTGAGTCACCTGCCCGCGGAACTGCGCTGGACCGGCTTCCCGCCCGACTTTTACATTCCGTAGCTAACAACCGCGGAGTGTAACCAGCCGGCGAAAACCGTTCTCGCCCGAATGGCCGAGCCTGTCAGGATGCGTGGATGCCCCTCGCCCCAACGCCCACGTCCGATCGGCTGAGCGACTACCTCGCCGCCGATGCCGTCGTCGATCACGCGCACCCGTCGATCCGCGCGCTGGCCGACGCGATGCGTCCTCGCGGCGACGATCCCGCCGAAGCCGCGAAAACCGCCTTCCTGTTCGTGCGCGACGAGGTCGAACACGTCATCGACGCCGGCGATCCGCGGGTCACCTGGCGGGCGTCGGACGTCCTGCGCGAACGCGTCGGGATCTGCCACGCGAAGGCACACCTGCTCGCCGCTTTGCTGCGGGCGCAAGGGATTCCGGCCGGCTTCTGCTACCAGGAGCTCTCCGCGCTGCACGGGCTGAACGCCGTGTACTTGCACGGCAGGTGGGCGCGGCTCGACGCCCGCGGGAACCGCACGGGCGCCGGCGGCGAGTTTTCGCTCGACGAGGAAAAACTGGCCTGGCCGGTGGACACCGCCCGCGGCGAACGCGACCACCCGGAGATCCACCCGGCACCCGCACCGGTCGTCGTGGATTTCCTGATGACCGCCGCACCCGGCCCCGGCTGGTACGAAAAGGGGCTGCCACGCAGTCTTTGATCATGGTTTTCCGCGATTTTCGGAAAACCGGCCGGACCGGTTAATTATTGCCGAGAGTGACGTCTGTCCGTCAGTCCTGTCCCCCGAACTTCTTATTTCGCACACCTCTCGAGGCGCGTAAAGTGACTCCCCGCGCTCGAACAGACACTTTACGCATACGTCCGTTCGGGTGGCTCGAGGGAGGTGAAGCACGTGGCCGCGGCTGGCGGACGCCTCCGCCGTACCCCACTGCAAGAGATCTTCTGGACCAGGACGAGCCTGCTCCTCACGGTGCTCGTCGTGGTCGCCGGCCTGAGCCTGTGGCTCGCCGGCCTGATGGAACCCGGCACCGGGAAGAACCTGGTGACGTCGCTGGGCACCGGCACCCTGATCTCCGCGATCGTCGGGTTCGGCACCACCCTGATCACCGCGAGCGCGTCGCAGAAGGCGCTCGTGACACCGGTGATCGAGGAGAGCCGGCGTGCCCTCGAAGACCTCAGCGCCGAATACCGGGCGCTGAACAAGGAGTTCTTCCCCACCGACGTGTTCGAGCCGACCACCGATCCGGACCCCGCGTTCAACCGCAGGCTGATGGCCGACCTCGACGCGACGCGGCAGTACTTCTTCCGCGGCTTCTCCGGGCGGCACGCGGCCGCCCGCCTGTTGCTTTCCCGCACCGAGCGGGAACTGCGCGCGGTCATCGCCGATCCGCGCGACGCGAGCTCGATCAGCGGGCGCGCCCGGTACCTGTTGCGCCGCGAGGAGGCGGACGTCGACTACGAGCGCATCCAGACCCGGCTCGACGAAGAGATCCGGATCGGGCTCGTCGGCCTCTTCCTGGCGCGCAGCCGGTGCGCGTCGGTCGACATCACCGTGGTCGCCGACCCGCCGCTGGACCGGCTCGAGATGTTCGACGACAGCGTGTGGGTGTCGCTCTACAGCGACGTCCGCGGCGCCACGAAGCTGTACCCGCGGTCCCTGCGGTTCACCGAAGGTTCCTTCCTCTACAACATGGAACGCGCCGAATTCGTGCGCGTCTCGCAGTCCCGGACCGGCCGCCACTTCCGCATCACGTCCGCGACGACGCGGACGGATTTCCTGGCGCTGTTCGAGAAGATCACCGGATCCCCGTTGTCCGAGGAGCAGTTCCGCGAGCTGGAGGGCAAGTTCCACGCCTTCCGCGCGGAGTTCTCCGCAGTCGCCGAGCTAGGGAGCTGACCTTGCTCACCCGCCTGTCCCCCCTTTCCGAACTGGCCACGCGCCTGCGCACGGCCGGGTTCCCGCTCGCCGCGGACTGGCGCGTGGTCGACGGCTGGTTCCGGCCGTGGGCCGGCCAGGCCGGGCTGCGGGACGAGCTGCGCACGCAGCTCCGCGCGCTGTCCGCCGCGCAGGCCACCAAGGTCCTGCGCTCGTCCCGGGAAACGACCACGCACTTCGCCTGGTGCCTGCTCGATTCGCCGTCCGACCCGTTTTCCTTCTGGCTGCACGAATACAAGGCGCAGCAGGACTGGCGGGAGGGGTACGCGGATTCCGTGCACAACCACAGGTACCACTTCTGCACCACGATCCTCCGTGGTGACTACCTGCACGAAAGGTACGAAACGACGATCGACGGCGGCACCGGGCTGATCGCGGCCGCGCGGTTGCGCCGCCGGACGCGGTGCGCGGCCGGGTCCTGCGCCACCATGCTGGCCGACGAATTCCACCGGATCCCGGAGGCGGCCACCGGAACGATGACTTTCCTCGTGAAATCACGCCCGGTGAGCAGTTTCAGCTTGTCTTTCGACCCGGCCAGCGGAATCGGTCATCGTCACGTTCCGGTCGAGGTCCGATTGGGGGAATTGGCCGACCGCATCTAGCTACACACCGGCGTCAGCGGCGCTTACCATTACTCCACCCGTCTGAACACCACGGCCGGGATGGGAGAGGTGTATGCGCACGCAGGAAAGCACGATCGACCACGCCGTCGTCGCTGCTGTCGAAAGGAGTGTCCACCGGCTCTGCCGGCAGTACGCCGACCGGCTGCAGTTCCACGGCTGGCACCACGTGGGTTTCGTCCGCGCGAAGGCCGCCGGTTTCGCCCGCCTCAACGGCGCCGACGTCACGGTGGTGGAAGTGGCCGCGCTGGTGCACGACGTCAACTACCTGGTGCTCCGGAACTCGCCGGCCGCGGCGGGCCGGAGCCTGCGGCGGGAAATCCTCGCCGAATGCGGCGTCCCGCCACGGATCGCGCAGTGGATCGACGAAATCGTCGACGAAGCGGAAATGGCCACCCGCGGCCGGGACATTTCGCTGGAAGCGCAGGCGTTGAGCGACGCGGACACGTTGTTCAAGGCACTGCCGGTGACGCCGGTGGTGCTGGCGCACCGCTACCTGCGCGAGAACGGGCTGAGCCTGCGCGAGCTGGCGCACAAGATCGTCGGCGAGCAGTGCGACGTCCACGAGGAGGGCTACTACTTCTACAACCCGGAGGCGGCGGCGACGTACTCGCGCTGGGCGACGGCGAACCTGCAGCTGTGGCAGTGCATCAAGGAGGCGGTCGACGACCCGACGGTGGTCGAGCTGCTTGACGCGGTGCACGCGGTCGACGCGCTGGCGTCCTAGGGGCCTGCGTGCCGGTCGCGCGCGGCGGTCAGGCGTTCCGCCACTCATCGGTGGCACAGCCGACTTCGTACTGCCACCACCCGTTCTCCTGCCCTTGGGTCAGGAGCGCCTTGATCCCGTGGAAGTCGCCGCCGGCCGGTACGTTGAAGGCCACCATCGGGAAGTCCGCGCTGAAGACTTCGCCACCGAGCCCGAACGTCGAGAGATGCCGATGAACTGCCTGGGGACTGCGTCCCAGCGGACCGGTGGGAACAGGCACCACGCGAACCGTGCAGTTGCCGGAGGCACTGACCCGCCCCACGGCCCAGTGCAGCCCGTCCGGGTCGGTCCGGAACCGCACCACGTCACCCTCGGCCACCCCGTTCTGAAGAAAGGGGACGTTCTCCACGCGAGCCGTGTCAGCGCTGAGCCTCGTAGCCCACAGACCCTCGGTGTCCTGCGGGAACCACCCCTCGCGGGGAACGAACCGGAACCAGACCTTGATCTTCTCGACCGCGCTCTCCATGGCGAGCATCATGCCGGTCGCCCTGACCGGCGTGCGGGCCTGCCTCGCGTTCCCTTCGCGCCGGTGGCCGGGGTGATCATCGTCGCCGGCTCGCCACGTCAACCCTGCCCGTAACCCCGCAGCCGGTCGACGACGTTGGCGACCTCCGGCGGCGGCAGGAGGTTGGGCCGGCCGGCGCTCTGGGCGAGCAGCCACACGCGGCAGGCCCATTCGAGCTGCTGGGCGCGGTGGTAGGCGGCTTCGAGGCCGTCGCCGTAGGTGAGGGTGCCGTGGTTGGCCATCAGGCAGCCACGGCGTCCTTCCAGTGCCTCCAGCACGGCCGCGGCGAGCTCCGGTGTGCCGTAGGTGGCGTAGCGCGCGACGCGCACCGACGGGCCGATGGTGGCGATGATGTAGTGGATCGGCGGAACTTCCCGGACGAGCGTCGAGACGGCGGTGGCGTGCGGCGAGTGCGTGTGGACGACGGCGGTGACGGGCTCACCGTCCGGGTCACGAACGTCCCAGTACACGGACAGGTGCATCGGAAGTTCACTCGTCGGCTTGAACGAGCCGTCGACGACCTGCCCGCCGAGATCGACAACGGGGATGTCGGCGGGGGTCAGGGCCGAGTAGGCGACCCCGGTGGGCGTGACGGCGACGAGGTCACCGGCCCGCACGGAGACGTTGCCGGAGGTACCGACAACCAGGCCGTCACCGACCATCCGGCGCGCATAGGCGCACACGGCGGCCCGCTCGGTCTCGAGGATCATGCACAGGTCCCGTCTCGTGGGTGATCAAGCGGCTGCTGTGCAGACTGCCAGTCACCCACGAGTGTCGGCCACCTCCCCGGCCGGGGGATTTGTGCGCTATGCCGAGCGGCTAGGCCTTCGCCGGAGCCGCGGGAGGAGCGGCCGCCGCCGGAGCCTTTGGGGCCGGCGCCGGCTTCCGGTCCCCATTCGCGGGAGCAGCCTCCTCGACCGGTGCCAGCAGCCGCATGGCCTCCTTGACCGCCACATCCGTCGCCGCGATGCGCTCGGCCACCTTCGACCGCAGGTCCAGTGCCAGCTTCCGGTTCTGGTCCGCCGTCGCCTGGGAGGCCTGGGCCGCGGCCAGCGCCGCCTCCGTCTCGCGCTTCTTCTGCGCGAACTCCTCCTCGAAGGCCTTCTTCCGCGCCGCCAGCTCCTCCGCCGCCTTCCGGTCCGCCTCCTCGCGGACCGCGGCCGCCGCTGCCTCCGCCTTCGCGTCTGCTTCCGTGCGGGCCCGCTCGGCCGCCGCTGCCAGCTCGACCCGCTTCGCTCCCGCCGCCGCGTTCAGCTTCTCGATCTCGGCCCGCGCCTCCGACAGCAGCCGCGCGCGGTCCTCCTCCGCGTCCTTCGCCAGCTTGTCGGCCGTGCGGCGGGTCTCGTGCGCGTACTTGTCCGCCTGGTCGCGGGTCGAGGCCGCGTCGGCCTCCGCTGCCGAACGCAGGTCCGCGATCTCCTCCTCGGCCAGCTGCATCATCATCCGGACGCGCTCGGCCATCGCGCCCGCGCCGGACGGGCTCGAGCTCATCCTCGCCAGCGCGGCCTTCGTCTCGGCCAGCTCCTTCTGCGCGTACGCGAGGGCCTTCGTCAGATCCGCGGACGTCGCGACGGCGTCGTCGCGGTTTCGGGACGTCTCGCGCAGCTCCTTGGTCAGCTCGGCGAGACGCTCGTCGACCTGACGCTGGTTGTAGCCGCGGACACCCACGGCGAACTGGGCGGTCTTCGGGGAGTGGGGCTTCTCAGGCGCGACCATCGGGCCACCTTAATGAGCCGGGGACCGTGCAGACGTACCGCCAAAAGGATGCATCACGGATATTGGAACCCCCGGTAACACATGGCATTCTGAGCTTGTTGACCAGCGGTTAACGGCGGGGAGGCCACTATGGACATACTCGCCGACATCGGCGCGCACTGGCACGTCTACGCCACCATGCCGCTCATCGCCGCGCTCATCGGCTACCTCACCAAGCGCGTCGCCATCGAGATGATGTTTCGCCCGCTGGAGTTCAAAGGCGTCCGGCCCTTCGGCTGGCAGGGCGTCATCCCGGCGAACGCGCGGCGGATGGCCACCACGGCCGTCGACCTGCTGACCCGCAACCTCGTCGACCCGAAGGAGATCTTCAGCAGGCTCGATCCGGAAGAAATGGTCAAGGAGCTCGAACCACCCCTGCTGAAGGCCGTCGAAGAGGTCACGCGGGAGGTCATGGAGACCTACCAGCCGCGGCTGTGGGAGATGCTGCCGGCGCGGGCGCAACGGCTGCTCGTCGACCAGGTCCGCGCGCAGGCCCCCGCCGTCGTCAAGCGGCTGCTGCGGGACGTCTCCGCCAACATCGACGACGTCCTCGACGTCAACGACATGTTGATCGGCGCGATGGTCCGCGACAAGTCGCTCACCTGCCGGCTGATCCGCGAGGTCGCCACGCCCGAGTTCAAGTTCATCGCGCGCTCGGGGATCTGGTTCGGGTTCGTCATCGGGCTCGTCCAGTCCGTCGCCTGGGCGCTGACGAAACAGCCGCTGATCATGCCGATCTTCGGTTTCGTCACGGGCTTCGTCACGGACTGGCTCGCCCTCAAGATGATCTTCTACCCGCGCGAGCCACGCGGGTTCGGCTTCTTCCGCTGGCAGGGCATGTTCCAGAAACGCCGCCAGGAGGTCGCCGCCGACTACGGGGCGCTGATCGCCGACGAGGTGCTCACCGTGCGGAACGTGATGGAGGCCGTGCTCACCGGGCCGCGCTCGGACAAGCTGTTCGCCATGGTCACCCGCGAGGTCCAGCGCACGATCGACGCGCAGGCGAGCATCGCCAAGCCACTGGTCGCGCTGACCATCGGCGGCCGGCAGTACCAGGAGATGAAGCGCGCGGCAGCCGCCAAAGCGATCGAGTTCCTCCCCGAAACGGTGAAACACGTCGAGAGCTACGCCACCGGCGCCCTCGACGTCCGGAACACGATCGTCACGAAGATGCAGCAGCTGACCCCGCTCGAGTTCGAAGGCATCCTGCGGCCGGCGTTCAAGCAGGACGAGTGGAAGCTCATCGCCGTCGGCGCGGTGATCGGCGGCCTGGTGGGTGAACTCGAGGTGCTGCTCCTGCTGCACTGACCGCGGCCGATAACGTGCGCGCGTGGACTTCGGCACGCACTGGCAGGTGTACGTCACCATGCCGGTCATCGCGGCGCTGATCGGCTACGTCACCAAGCGCGTCGCCATCGAAATGATGTTCCGGCCACTCGAATTCGTGGGCATCAAGCCCTTCCTCGGCTGGCAGGGCGTGCTTCCCGCGAACGCCGAGCGGATGGCGGCCACTTGGCCCTCAAGATGATCTTCCTGCCGCGCGAACCACGCCGGTTCTTCGGCCTCTGCACCTGGCAGGGCATCTTCCAGAAGCGCCGCGACCAGGTGGCCGCCGACTACGGCGACATGATCGCGCGCGAGATCATCACCATCCCGAACCTGCTGGAGGCGGTGCTGCGCGGCCCGAAGTCCGACCGGCTGTTCGCACTGATCACCCGCGAGGTGCAGAAGACGATCGACGCGCAGGCGAGCGTCGTCAAGCCGTTCGTCGCCATGGCCGTCGGCACGAAACGGTTCCAGGAGATGAAGCAGACGGCGGCGGCGAAGGCGGCGGAACGCGTCCCGGAGACCATCCGGTACGCCGAGGACTACGCAATCAACGCCCTCGACGTGCGCAACACGATCGTCGACCGGATGAAGCGGCTGAGCGCGCTGGAGTTCGAGCAGCTGCTGCGGCCGGCGTTCCGGCAGGACGAGTGGAAGCTCATCGCCGTCGGCGCGGTCATCGGCGGGCTCGTCGGGGAACTGCAGGTGCTGGCCCTACTCGGGTAGGGCGGTACGGTTTCGATCTCGGGATCGCGAGGGAGGCCGGAATGGACGCTGTCCTGCACGACCTCGCCCTGCACTGGCCGCTCTACGCGGCGATGCCGTTCGTCGCCGCGCTGATCGGGTACGTCACCAAGCGCGTCGCCATCGAGATGATGTTCCGGCCCCTCGAGTTCATCGGGATCCCGCCGCTGCTGGGCTGGCAGGGTGTCGTCCCGAAGCACGGCGGGCGGATGGCCGCGGTCGCGACCGAGCTGCTGACGGCCAACCTGCTGGACCTGCGTGAGGTGCTCGAACGGATCGACCCGGTGATCATCACCAGCGAGCTGGAGCAGCCGCTGCTGAAGGCGGTCGACCACACCGCGCGCGAGGTGCTGGCCGAGCACCACCCGCGGCTGTGGGAGGTGCTGCCGACGCTGGCGCAGGAGATGCTGATCAAGCAGGTCCAGGCGTCGGCGCCGCGGCTGGTGCGCGAGTTCCTCGACGACGTCCGCGAGAACCTCGACGAGGTGCTCGACGTCCAGCACATGACGGTCCAGCGGCTGACCCGGGACAAGAAGCTGCTCGTGCGGCTGATCCGCGAGACGTCCCGGCCGGAGATGGCGTTCATCGCGCGGATGGGCATCTACTTCGGCTTCGCGCTGGGGCTCGTCCAGACGATCGTGTGGGCGTTCACCCGCGAGCCGTGGGTGCTGCCGATCTTCGGCGGCGTGATCGGCCTGTGCACGGACTGGCTGGCGATCAAGCTGATCTTCGTCCCCCGCGAGCCGGTGCGGGTCGGGCGGGTGATCTTCCAGGGCAAGTTCCAGCGCCGCCGGGCCGAGGTGGCGCGGCAGTACGGCGAGCTGATCGCGAACGAGGTGCTGACCGTCCAGAACCTGCTGGACGCGATCCTGCGCGGCCCCCGCGCGGACCGCCTGGCGGCTCGGGTGGAGCACCTGGTGTCGGAAACGGTCGACGCGCAGATGCCCCTGGCCTGGACGGTGGGCGGCACGCGCCTGAAGGAGATGAAGCACGCGGCGGCCCGCAAGGCCCTCGAACAGCTGCCGGACACGGCCCGGCACGCCGAGGGCTACCTCACGGAGGCGATGGACGTGGCGAAGGTGATCGAGCAGCGGATGCTGGCGTTGACACCGCTGGAGTTCGAGGGCCTGCTGCGGCCGGCGTTCCGGCAGGACGAGTGGAAGCTGATCGCCGTCGGCGGGGTGATCGGGTTCGTGGTCGGTGAGCTGCAGGTCCTGCTGATGCTGGGTTAGGCCGCCGCGACGAGCGCCGGGTCGACCGAACGGACCCGGGTCCGGCGGTCGCGCTGCCACGCCAGGATCCGGCACACCACGTAGATGAGGAACGAAATCGCCGTCACGAACGCGCTCACCGGGAGGCCCGGCGCCAGTGACAGCACGATCCCGCCGATCGCCGACACCTCGGCGAACACCACCGCCAGCACCGTCGCCTTCCACGGGGACGCCGTCACGCGAGCGGCCGCGGCCGCCGGCGTCACCATCAGCGCCACCACCAGGAGCGACCCGACCACCTTCACGCTCAACGCGGTCGAAACACCCACCAGCAGGGCGAAAACCACCGTCAACGACTTCACCGGGACCCCGCGCGCCACGGCCACGTTCCGGTCGACCGAAGCGAACAGCAACGGCCGGTACACCAGCGCCAGCACCGCCAGCACCACCACCGACGACACCACGAACAACGTCAGGTTCGTCGAGTCGATCGTGATGATCTGACCGGTCAGGATCCCGAACTTGTTCCCGGACCGTCCTTTGTAGAACGACAGGAACAGCACGCCCATGCCGAGCCCGAACGACAGGATCACGCCGATCACCGAGTCGCGGTCGGCGTCACGCGCGCCGAGGATGCCCAGCAGCAGCGCCGCCACCACCGCGCCGATCAGCGCGCCGTACTCGACGCCGATGCCGAGCAGCAGGGCCGCCGCGCCGCCGGTGAACGCCAGCTCCGACGTCCCGTGCACCGCGAACGACATCCGGCGCATCACGATCAGCGGGCCCAGCACGCCGGCCACCAGACCGAGGATCGCGGCCGCGAGCAGCGCCGTCTGGACGCCGTCGAGCTCGGTGATCAGCTCCCAGGTCTTGCCGAAGTCGAACAGATCCAAAACTCAGCCCACTTGCTCTTCGACGTCGTGTTCGTGGTGGTGCGGCTCGGCTTCGCACAACGCGCTCTGCGCGCCCGCGATGTGGATCTGGCCACCGACCTTGAGCACCTCGACGCGGGTGCCGTACAGCTGCGACAGCGTCGACGTGGTCATGACCTCGTCCGGCCTGCCGATCCGGAACTGCCCGTTGACCAGGTAGAGCACGCGGTCGACGAACGGCAGCACCGGGTTGATCTCGTGCGTCACGAACAGCACGGCGGTGCCCGACGACCGGCGCCGCTCGTCGATCAGCTCGCTGATCGCGCGCTGGTGGGCCAGGTCGAGGGACAGCAGCGGCTCGTCGCACAGCAGCACTTCGGGGTCGCCGACCAGTGCCTGCGCCACCCGCAGCCGCTGCTGCTCGCCGCCGGACAGCCGGCCGACCGGCTGCTTCGCGTAGCGGGTCGCCCCCACGGCGGAAACCGCCGCGGCGACCTGACGGCGTCGTGCCGCCATGCCGGCCAGCCCGAACCCCCAGCGGTGCCCGTCGAGGCCCAGCCCGACCAGGTCGACGCCCCGCAGCGTCAGCGCCTCGTCGATGGCGCGCTGCTGCGGGATGTACCCGACCCTGCGGTTCGCGCCGCCCGGACGGCCGCCCGCGATCTCGACCGTGCCCGCCGACAGGTCCTGCATGCCGAGCAGCGCCTTGAGGAAGCTGCTCTTGCCGGAACCGTTCGGGCCGAGCACGGCGAGGAACTCCCCCGGCTCGACGACGAGGTCCAGCCCCGACCAGAGGGTGCGGGGGCCGAACGCGAGCCCCGCCCCGCGGACCCGGACCGCGGGGCGCACGTCGTCGGATGCGGGTGACATGGCTACTTCAACGCCCCAGCCAGCTCGTCGACTTCCGCGGTCATCCAGCCAATGTAGTCCGTCACACCCGCGGGGAGCGTTTCGGTCACGCCGACCACGCCGATGCCGGCTTCCTTCGCCTGCTTGACGACGTCCTGGGTCAGTGGCGTCACCGTCTGCTCGTTGTTGATCAGCGCCTTGACCTGCTTGGTCGCGATGAGCTGCTTGTACGCGCTGACGGCGTCGGCCGGCACGTCGGTGTCGTTCTCCACCGCGTCCGAGAACGCCTTCGGCGTCGCGTCGGTGATCTTGGCGCTCTCCAGCAGGTAGTGCGCGACCGGCTCGGTGACGACGACCTTCGTACCCGGGTGGGTGGCACCCAGCTCTTCGAGCCGCTTCTCGAGCGCGTCGACCTTCGTCTTGAACGCGGTCGCGTTGTCGGCGAACTGCTGCTTCGACGCCGGCTGGAGCTCGCCGAGCTGCGTGGCGATCTGGTCGGCGATCTTGTCGACACCCGGCAGGTCGTACCAGACGTGCTCGTTCTCGTCGCCGGTCGCGGCGATGTCGTAGGCGACGAGCTTCTTGGCCGTGGCCGCCTGCTCGGTCAGCTTGCCGAAGAACTCGTCGTACCCGCCGCCGTTGGACAGCAGCAGCTGCGCGCCCTTGGCCGCGAGCGCGTCGTCGGCCGTCGTCTCGTACGAGTGCGGGTCGGCCGACGGGTCGTGGATGATCGACTTGACCTCCACCTTGTCGCCGCCGACGGCGCTGACCACGCTGCCCCAGACGTCGGTCGACGCGACGACCTTGATCTTGGCGTCGCTGCTCGCCTGCGCGCCGCCGCCGTCGGAGGACGTCCCGCCGCCGGAGCACGCGGCCAGGGCGAACACGGAGAGGGCCGAAGCGGCGGCGAGCACGCTCCTGGTGCGGCGAGAACTCATCGAGGTACTCCTGAGAAAAGACACAGACGCTAATGGTAACCGTTGTCAGATTCAGCTTACCCCATCCGGATGACTTCCTGGCCATCAGTTCGCACTTTGGTGTATGCGTCTCCGCGCATGCGGATCGAGACATCGACCACGCGGGGTGTCTCTTCAGGAAACCGATCTGAACCGTTACGGTTTGCTGATGGGACGTCCTATTCGCACCCGGAGGCAGGCGACACTGGCGTCGCTCGCGGCGGAGCTCGGTGTGTCCAGGACCACGGTGTCCAACGCCTACAACCGGCCGGACCAGCTGTCCCCGGAACTGCGCCGCCGCGTCCTCGAGACCGCGCGGCGCCTCGGCTACCCCGGGCCCGACCCGGTCGCCCGCTCCCTGCGCACGCGCAAGGCGGGCGCGGTCGGCCTGCTGCTCACCGAGAACCTCTCCTACGCCTTCCGCGACCCCGCCGCCGTCGGCGTGCTCGAAGGACTGGCGCTGGCCTGCGAAGACGCCGGCGTCGGCCTGCACCTGGTGCCGGCCAGCCCGGGCCGTGAGGACGTCGCCGCGGTGCACCGCGCGGGTGTCGACGGCTTCGTCGTCTACTCCGTCCCGGACGACGACCCGCACCTCGCCGCCGTGATGGAGCGGCCGGTACCGACGGTGATCATCGATCAGCCGAGCCTCGAGGGCATCGACCGCGTCGGCCCGGACGACGCCGCCGCGGTCGGCAAGATCGCCGAGCACCTGGTGACGCTGGGGCACCGCCAGGTCGGCGTCATCTGCATGCGGCTGGCCCGCGAGCGCAACGACGACTTCGTCTCGGCGGCCCGCCAGAGCGGCGCGCACTTCCACGTCCAGCGCACCCGGCTGGAGGCACTGGCCGTCGCGTTCTCGGCGGCGGGCGTCGACTGGGCGAGCGTCCCGGTGGTCGAGCGCTTCGACCACACGGTGGACGACGGCGCGTCCGCGGCCCGCCAGCTGCTGGACGCGTACCCGCAGATCACGGCGGTGATCTGCACCTCGGACATCCTCGCGCTCGGCGCGATGGCCGAGGCCGAGCGGCGGGGGCTGCGGGTGCCGCAGGACCTCACGGTCACCGGCTTCGACGGCATCGCCGAAGCCGAGCGGATCGGGCTGACCACGGTCCACCAGCCGGTCCTGGAGAAGGGCAAGACGGCCGGGCGGCTGCTGCTCAGCTCGGGTGAGCGCAGCGCGCCGAAGGTGATCACGCTGCCGACCGAGCTGCGCATCGGACGGACGTCCGCGCCGCCGCGAACGGTCGAGGAGCCCTGGTTCGGCGGTTGACACCCCGTGACATTGCCCTTAGTGCATTGCTCATCGGGGTACTGACCCGGTCCAATGGAGTGGTACGCCCGCGCCGCGGGGCCACTGGCCGGAAGGTGACCGATGACCTCGATCGACGTACTGCTCAAGCGCAACCAGGAACTCGGCGAGGTGACGCCCGGCGACCGGTCGTCCCCGAAGCCCTCGCTCCAGGTGGCCATCCTGACCTGCATGGACGCCCGGATCCGGGTGTTCGAGCTGTTCGGGCTCCTGCAAGGCGAGTCGCACGTCCTCCGCAACGCGGGTGGCGTGGTGACCGACGACATGATCCGCTCGCTGGCGCTTTCGCAGCGCAAGCTGGGCACGCGTGAGGTGCTGATCGTCCAGCACACCGAATGCGGCCTCTCGATGGTGACCGAGGACGACTTCAAGGACGAGCTCGAGACCGACACGGGCCTGCGGCCGACGTGGTCGGTCGAGGCCTTCCGGAGCGTCGAGAACAGCGTCCGGACGTCGATGGAGCGGGTGCGGCGCAGTGCGTACCTGCCGCACACGGAGACCGTGCGCGGGTTCGTCTACGACGTGAAGACCGGGAAGCTCTCCGAGGTCCAGTAGCATCCCATCCAGATGATGATGACATCTGGATGGGGACAGCATGCGCATGCTCTTCGCCGGGCTGGCGTCCGCCGGCCACACGTACCCGATGCTCCCGCTCGCGACCGCGGCGCGGGACATCGGGCACGAGGTGCACTTCGCCGCCGGTGAGCACGTCCACGCGCCGCTGCGCCGGCTCGGGCTGAACCCGTTCCGGCCGGCGGACGCGTTCTACGACATCTACGCCGAAGACCTCGAACCGGACCTGGCACGCCTGCGACCGGACCTGGTCGTGCACGGCTGGGGCGTCCCGGAGGTGGGCGTCGCCGCGAAGCGCGCCGAGATCCCGTCGCTCTGGCACGGCTTCGGCCGGATGTTCCCCGACGGGATCGGGCTCCCGCGCCCTTCCGGTGGTGTGCACCTCGACATCTGCCCGCCGTCGCTGCAGGACGCGGGCTTCCTCGCGACCGCGGACCGGATCGCGCTGCGTCCGGTGCCGTTCGCCGAGCCGGGCGACTTCCGGGGACCGCTGGTCTACCTGACGCTCGGCACCGCCTTCGGCACCCCGGAGGTGCTCGGCACGGCGCTCGAAGGGCTGGCCACGCTCGGCACGCACGTCGTGGTGGCCACCGGCGGGGTGCCCCTCGGCCCGCTGCCCGCCCACGTCACCGCCCGGGCCTGGGTGCCGCAGGCGGCCGTGGTCCCGCACGCCGACCTCGTCGTGCACCACGGCGGCAGCGGCACCACCCTCGGCGCGCTCGCCGCCGGCGTCCCGCAGCTGGTCCTGCCGCAGGGCGCCGACCAGTTCGCCAACGCCGACGCGCTCGTCGCCGCGGGTGCCGCGCTCCGGCTCCTCCCCGGCGAGCTGACCGCCGACGCCGTCGCCGAACAGGCCCGGAAGGCGTCCTCCTGCCGGGACGCGGCCCGCGCGATCGCGGCGGAAATCGCCGCGATGCCGTCGCCGGACGAGGTCGCCCGCGAGCTGCCGAAGCACGCGAAGTAGCCTCCCGGCGTGGCTGTGGACGCTGACGTACTGCTCGACTGGTTTTCCGCACACGGCCGGGATCTGCCGTGGCGCGCGCCGGACTGCACGGCCTGGGGTGTGCTGGTCAGCGAAATCATGCTCCAGCAGACCCCCGTCGTCCGGGTGCAGCCGATCTGGCACGAGTGGATGGCGCGGTGGCCGGTGCCCTCGGCGCTGGCGGCGTCGTCGCAGGGCGAGGTCGTGCGGGCGTGGGGCAAGCTCGGCTACCCGCGCCGGGCGCTGCGGCTGCACGAGGCCGCCGGGGTCATCGCGAAGGAGCACGGCGACGTCGTTCCGTCCGATGTGGACACTCTGCTGGCGCTGCCCGGGATCGGTGCCTACACCGCGCGCGCCGTCGCCGCGTTCGCCTACGGCAGGCGGGCGCCGGTGGTCGACACGAACGTCCGGCGGGTCGTCGCGCGGGCGGTGCACGGCGCCGGCGACGCCGGACCCGCGTCCAACACCCGGGACATGAACGACGTCGAGGCGCTGCTGCCTGCCGAAGACGCGCCCGCGGCTCGCTTTTCGGCCGCGATCATGGAGCTGGGCGCGCTGATCTGCACCGCGCGGGCCCCGAAGTGCGCGGACTGCCCCATCTACGACGAGTGCGCGTGGCAGCACGCCGGCCGTCCGGAGTACACCGGCCCGGCCAAGCCGGTGCAGCGGTACGCGGGCACCGACCGGTACGTCCGCGGGCGGCTGCTCGACGTGCTGCGCGGCAGCGAGGGCCCGGTCGAGAAGGCCAAGCTCGACCTGGTGTGGCACGACGGCGGCCAGCGCGACCGCTGCCTGGACTCCCTGCTGGTCGACGGCCTCCTGGAGCAGACCCGCGACGGCCTCTTCGCCCTGCCAGGTGAACACTGACGCACTACAACCAAAGTTGGTCAATAGTTGTCATCGGCGCGATGCGGGGTTACCTTTTTCCGCATGGTCACTGTTGACCGCCGGACCCTGCTGAAGGCGGGGGTGACCGCGTCCGCGGCCGGCGCACTGGGGATGACGACCACGGGGACGGCCGGCGCGGCCGTGCCGGTTCCGGCGATCCACCCGGCGTCCGACTGGGGCGCCCGGCCCGCCGCGGGCACGATCGTGGTGGAGAACCACAAGCCGACCTACATCGTCGTCCACCACGCGGTCGACCCGCCGATGAACAACGACTTCTCGCTGGCGCGCGCGTACTACGTCTCGCGGTTCATCCAGAACCTGCACATGGACAAGAACGGCTGGATCGACAGCGGCCAGCAGTTCACGAACAGCCGCGGCGGGTACATCACCGAAGGCAGGCACCGCAGCCTGGAGATCCTGCGCGGCGGCACCCGGCACGTGCAGGGCGCGAACGTCGGCGGCCACAACAGCGAGGTCATCGGCATCGAGAACGAGGGCCTGTACAGCACGGTGGACGTCCCGCCGGCACTGTGGAACTCGCTGGTCTCGCTCGTCGCCTACATCGCGAGCCAGTACGGCATCGCGCCGGAGTTCATCAAGGGGCACCGCGACTTCAACTCGACCGAGTGCCCCGGCCAGGTGCTCTACAACCGGCTGCCGGAGCTGCGGACGGCCGTCGGCCGCGTCCTCGGCGTCGCGGTGGCGCGGGCCGAAGCCGAGTGGCCGCTGCTCAAGCCGGGTGACACGGGCCGGAAGGTCCGGCTGGCGCAGCAGTTCCTGCGGAAGTCCGGGTTCGGGGTGCCGACGGACGGCGTCTTCGGGAAGTCCACAAAGGACGCCGTGGCCGCGCTGTCCGTTCAGGCGGGGTTGCCCCGTGACACGTGCACCGCGGCGAAGGCGGCGGACGAGACGGGCTTCCTCGGCGCGGACGTCTGGCCCCTGATCGTCCCGGCGGACCGCTCGACGGCGGCCTGGCGAGCGGACCTGGCCCGTACGTGACCAGGAGGTCGGTGCGCCGGGCTCAACGACGCGCTCGGTGTGCCGTCCTTCTGCTCACGCGCGGCTTCAGCGGTTCAGGACCTGGCTGAGGAACGCCTCGACGGCACCCCGGTAGATCTCCGGGGCCTCGTCGTGGGGCAGGTGGGCCGAGCCCGGCACCACCAGGTGTTTCGCTCCCGCGACCCGGTCGGCGACGAGTGCCTGCTGGCCGTGCGGCATCGCGGTGTGCTCGCCCTCGACCAGCAGCAGCGGGCAGCGGATCGCGTCGACGACGTCCCAGTAGTCCCGGCAGCCCCACTCGGCGGCGATGCCGTACAGGTCCTCGAGATCCGCGACCAGGTGGAACCCGTCCGAACGCTCCTCGACGCAGTCGGCGAAGTACTCGCCCGCGTCGCCGAAGAACTCGCGGACGTGGTCGAGCGAGGAGAACGGGACCGGCCAGCTCTCGAAGTACCCGCGCCAGGTCTCGACGGTCCGGCCGCGCTGGTCCGGCGCGAAGTCCTCCGACACGACCGCGCGCACCAGCTCCGGGTGCCGCGCCGCCGTCGCCCAGGCGTGCAGGCCGCCCATCGAGTGCCCGATCAGCACCGCCGGGCCCGCGTCGAGGGTCCGCAGCGCGTCGGCGACGTCGTCGGCGAAGCGCTCGGTCGTCCACGGGCCGACACGCGGGGCGTTGCCGTGGCCGCGCGCGTCGAGGCCGTACACCGCGCCGTAGGGCCGGAGCCACTCCGCGACCCGCCACCACGTCCGCGCGCGGCCCATCAGGCCGTGGAGCAGAACGATCGGCACGCCGCTGCCGCCGAAACAGAGCACGCGGCCACCTAACCACAAAACCCCTGGTGCGGAACGTGACCAAATGATCGCATTCCATCACCTATGGTGGTGGGGTGCGCCGCCGACTGACCGCCCTGGCCGTCTGCGCCGCGGTGGTCTTCGCCGTGGCGTGCGGTGGCGACGCCGTCACCGCGGCACCCCCGCCGCCGCCCATGCACCCGCTGCCGGGCGCGTCCGGCGCGGGCGACCCGTACTACCCGGACGACGGCAACGGCGGTTACGACGCCCTCGGCTACCAGGTCGACGTCAGGTACGACCCGCCGAGCGGGCACCTCGACGGCGACACCACGGTGACCGCGAAGGCCACCCAGGACCTCAGCCGGTTCGACCTCGACCTGCGCGGGCTCGACGTGCACAGCGTCGAGGTCGACGGCAAGCCGGCGCAGTTCGGCCGCGAGAAGGCGTTCGAGCTGATCATCACCCCGCCGGCCCCGATCCGCGCGGGGACGACGTTCCGCACGCGGGTGCGGTACGGCGGCGACCCGGCCAGGACCCCGCACGAGGGCGGCAGCGAGAACGGCTGGAAGCACTCGGCCGACGGCGGCGCGTACGTGGTCGGCGAGCCGCACTCGGCGGCGTTCTGGTACCCGGTGAACGAGACCCCGCGCGACAAGGCGACCTTCACGCTCACCGCGCACGTCCCGCCTGGCTGGACGGTGATCTCGAACGGCCGCGAGGGCCCGCCTGGCACCTGGACCGACCCCAACCCGGTGGCGAGCTACCTGACGACGATCGCGATCGGCAAGTTCGGTGTCGACAGATCGACACTGCCGGACGGCACCCCGGTGGTCACGGCGTACGCGCCGGGCACCGAGGCCCGCCGCGCGATCGGCGACCGCCTCCCGGAGGTCATCGGCTTCCTGGCCGGCAAGTTCGGCCCGTACCCGCAGTCGGCGGCGGGCGGGATCTTCCTGAACGAGAACGTCCCGTTCTCCCTGGAGACGCAGACCCGGCCGACGTACGCGAAGTGGGCCGACCTGCCGACGCTGGTGCACGAGAACGCCCACCAGTGGTTCGGTGACTCGGTGTCGGTGCGGAACTGGTCCGACATCTGCCTGAACGAGTGCTTCGCGTCGTACTCGCAGTGGCTGTGGGCCGAGCGCGAGGGCCAGAACCTGGACGACCGCTACCGCGCGGCCATCGAGATCACCCGCGGCAGCACGGACTTCTGGGCGCAGCAGCTGGTCGACATGGGCCAGGGCCACGAGTTCGAAGGCGTCTACAACAAGGGCATCCTGGCGCTGCACGCCCTGCGCCGCGAGATCGGCGACCCGGCGTTCGGCAAGCTGCTGCGCGAGTGGCCGTCGCGCTACCGCCACGGCAACGCGACCTGGGCCGACTTCGAGGCGATGGTGACGCGGATCGGCGGCAAGGACCTGCGGGCGTTCTTCGACACGTGGTTCCGGGGGACGAAGCTGCCGGCGGACGCCGACCTGTTCCCCGGTTCACTGCGCAGCTGAACTGCCCAGCAACGACCGCGTCAACGCACTGCGCGCGTCCTGCATCTCCCGCAACGCCGTCGTCAGCTCCTCGTCGCCGACGACGACGTCCTCGTCCGGACGCACCGCCAGCGCCCGCAGCGACGCCCGCCGCAGCAGCTCCTTCGCGAACGACGCCGTCATCCCCGCCGTCGCCTCGACGATCGGCGCCAGGTCCGCTGTCAGCTTCAGGCCGCGCGCGTACAGCCGCAGCAGCGCCTCCCGCCCCGCCGCGTCCGGCAGCGGGATTTCCACCGCGAGATCGACGCGGCCCGGGCGGTCGGCGAGGGCCTTCTCCAGCTCGCCCGCCCGGTTGGTGGTGAGCAGGAACGTGACGTCGGCGTCGCCGCCCACGCCGTCCATCGCGTCGAGCAGGGTGAACAGCAGCGGCTGGACCATCGGCCCGTAGCTGCGGTCCTGCGCGATCAGGTCGACGTCCTCGAGCACGACCACGCTCGGCTGCAGGCGCCGGGCCAGCTCGGCCGCCTTGCCCACGAACTTCATCGCCGTGCCGGTCAAGATGAGGACCGTGGTGTCCGGCAGGCGGCCCATCAGGTAGCGGACCGTGTGCGTCTTGCCGGTGCCGGGCGGGCCGTGCAGCAGCAGGCCGCGCTTGAGGTGCTGGCCCGCCGCCAGCAGCCGCTCGCCGTGCTCGGCGATGCCGACCGTGTGCCGCTCGATCGCCTCGAGCACGCCGTCCGGCAGCACGACCTCGTCGCCGGTCAGCGTGGGCCGCGGGAGGAACGTGAGCAGCTCGTTGCCGCGGTGCTCGCTGGTGCCGAAGGCCAGCACCTGCCCGCGCAGGAGGTCGTGCTCGGCCATCAGCCGCTCGACGCGGTCGCGTACTTCGGTGGCGGTCGCCCGCGACGTCGCGAGGACCTCCAGCCGGCACTGCTCGAGCCCCCACTGCGGGTTCGGGCCGCGGATGGCGAGCAGCACCGGGTCCCCGCCCGGCCCGCTCGTGCCGACCAGCCCCAGCTGGACGGCTTCGGTGGCGTCTTCCGGGCCGGTCGCCGTGGTCGTGTAGTCCACCGAGCCCAGCTCGTACATGCCCTGCCGGCGCGCGACGGCGAGCATCCCGATCAGGTCCTCGTGCGTGCGCTGGCCGCCCGCGACGCCGAACCAGGGCACGGCCGTACCGTGCTCGGCCAGGTAGGCGTCCACCCCGCGCTGGAGGTTGGCGTGCTCCCACATCGGCCAGTTGCGGGTCACCACCACCACTTCCGGCAGCGCCGCCCCCAGGTGACCGGTCACCCGCTCGATCAGTTCGCTGCCCTGACCGCTCGCGACCTCGTCCGCGGTGGCGCGGACGATCCGGGCGAGGTCGGCGGCGAGGTCGCGCTCGGTGCTCCCCATGTCCTCAACAGTGGCACGGGTCACACCCGCGAGCCAACTAGGGTGGGAGCCATGAGTGTCGTGAAGATCAACGCGATCGAGGTCCCCGAGGGCGCCGGCCCCGAGCTGGAGAAGCGGTTCGCCGCGCGCATGCACTCCGTCGACGAGCAGCCGGGCTTCCTCGGCTTCGAGCTGCTGCGGCCGGTTTCCGGCGAGACGCGCTACTTCGTCTACACGAAGTGGGAGTCCGAGGAGCACTACCAGGCGTGGGCGACGGGCGGCCCGGCCGCGGCGGCGCACGCGGGCGAGCGCGCCAAGCCCGTGTCCACCGGCGCGAACCTGCTGGAGTTCGAGGTCGTCCTCGGTTCACAGCCGGGTGAATGAAGCCGCGAAGCTCCTGGACGGCGCCGGCGCGCTCCTGATCTGCGCCGGCGCCGGCATGGGCGTCGACTCCGGGCTGCCGGACTTCCGCGGCGGCGAAGGCTTCTGGCGCGCGTACCCGCCGTACGCCCGGCTCGGGCTGCGGTTCGAGGAGCTCGCCGACCCCCGGCACTTCGCCGAGGACCCCGAGCTGGCCTGGGGCTTCTACGGGCATCGGCTTTCGTTGTACCGCAGGACAGAGCCGCACGACGGGTTCCGTCTCCTGCGCGAATTCGGCTCGAACCTGCCCTGCGGCGCCCGGGTTTTCACGTCCAATGTGGACGGCCAGTTCCAGGCGGCGGGCTTCGGGTTCGTCGCGGAGGCGCACGGCTCGATCCACCACCTGCAGTGCCTCGCCGGGTGCACGGACGACATCTGGCCCGCCGAAATGGACGTCGTGGTCGACGAAGAGACCATGCGCGCGGTGCCGCCGCTGCCCTCGTGCCCCCGCTGTGGCGGCCTCGCGCGGCCCAACATCCTGATGTTCGGCGACTTCTCGTGGGTACCGGACCGCAGCCAGGCCCAGCTCGACGAGCTGACGGCGTGGCGCCGGACGGCCCGCGACCTCGTGGTGGTGGAGCTGGGCGCGGGCCAGGCGGTCCCGACGGTCCGCCGCCACAGCGAACTGGCCAGCGCGGCGACCGGCGCGTTGATCCGCGTCAACCCGCGGGAACCGCAGATCCGCCACGGCCGCGGCGTCTCGATCGCGGCCGGCGCGCTGGAAACGCTGAAGCAGCTCCTGCCGCGCTGATCACGGCAGCCGGACCTCGGCGAACACCGCCCGGTGGTCGCTGCCGGCGACGTCGAACACGCGGTAGTCCAGCACCGCCGCGCGGTTGTCCACCGCCACGTGGTCGATCGTCACCACCGGCATGGACGACGGCCACGTCGGGGCCAGGCCTTCGCCGCGTTCCTCGGCCGCGTCGCGGTAGCCACGGGACAGGACCGTGCGGTAGGCCGCGTGGTCCAGCGTGGCGTTGAAGTCGCCGGCCAGGATGCGCAGGCCGTGCTCGCCCGCCGGGCGCGAGAGGTCCTTGATCTCGCGCTCCCACTGCGGCGTGTCGACGTCCGGGGAGATCGGGTGGACGGCGACGATCTCGGCCACCACGCCGTCGCCGAGGTCGGCCTCCGCGCCCGGCTGCTTGGCCGCCGAGTCACCGGCCAGGTTGACCTCCTTCAGCGGGAAGCGCGAGGCGATCCCCGAGCCGAACGCGCCGGGTGCCGGGTGCAGCACCCGGTGCGGCAGCAGGTCGAACAGCCCGGCCGCGGTCAGCCGGTCGACCGCGGACGGCGTCATCTCGACCAGGTTCAGCACGTCGATCCGCTGCTCGCGCACCAGGTCGACGACGGCTTTCGCGTCCGCCCGGCCGTAGAGCAGGTTCGAGGCGAGGACGCGGAGCGTCTTGCCGTTCACCGTGCGTTGTTCGCCCGCCGACATCCGCGGCAGGACGAGGAGGGTCAGCGCGAGCGCCAGCACCAGCGCGACCCCGCCGGTCCACCACCGCCGCAACGCCAGCGCGACGCCGCCGACGAGCACGCCCGCGGCCGCCGCGTACGGCGTCAACGACAGCGCGACGAGCGTGTACCAGCCGCCGTCGTAGCCCACCAGGCGCAGCGCCGCCAGCATCGCCAGAGGCACGACCGGCAGTACCACCAGGCCTGTGACCAGCGGATTCTTCCGCCGCGACCGCGTCTCTTCCGCAACCACCATGCTGCCGAGTATGCCGAGATCGCCCGCCGCGGGCCCGGGCCCCGACAACTCCTCCACAAGATCTCCACCAGCGGCTGCCAGCCGCTGCCAGCGCGCTGTGCGCGGTCTACCAGCGCCGGCGTCCACTGTGATCCACAGACGCGACAGCGAAGGAGGACGCCCATGTCGCACGCAATCCAGGCCGAGGGCCTGGTCAAGCAGTTCGGGGAGACGAAGGCGCTGGACGGGGTGGACCTCGAGGTCCCGTTCGGCCAGGTCGTCGGGGTGCTCGGGCCGAACGGCGCCGGCAAGACGACCGCCGTCCGGATCCTGGCGACCCTGATGAAACCGGACGCCGGCCGGGCCACGGTCGGCGGCTACGACGTCGTCACCGACCCGGTCCGGGTCCGCAGCCTGATCGGGCTGACCGGGCAGTACGCGTCGGTCGACGAGGACCTCAACGGCATCGAGAACCTCGTCCTGATCGGCCGGCTGTACGGCTACTCCCGGGCCACCGCCAAGTCCCGCGCCACCGAGCTGATCGAGCGGTTCGAGCTGACCAAGGCGGCCAAGCGGCCGATCCGGACGTACTCGGGCGGCATGCGGCGGCGGCTGGACCTGGCGGCCAGCCTCGTCGGCCGGCCCGAGGTCCTCTACCTCGACGAGCCGACCACCGGGCTCGACCCGCACGCCCGCAACGAGGTCTGGGACGTCGTCCGCGGCCTGGTCGCCGAGGGAGCGACGGTGCTGCTGACCACGCAGTACCTGGAGGAGGCCGACCAGCTGGCCGACAAGATCACCGTGTTCGACCACGGCCGCGTCGTCGCCGACGGCCGGGCCGACGAGCTGAAGCGCCGCGTCGGCGGGCAGACGCTGCAGGTCCGGCCGACGCGACTGGCCGACATGGACGCCGTCAACCGGATCCTCGGCGACCTTTCCGGCGTCCGGCCGGTCCGCGACGACGCGACCGGCCTGCTCACCGCGCCGGTGGACGACCCGGTCCTGTTGTCCACTTTGGTCCGCAAGCTGGACGAGGCCGGGATCACCGCGGACGAGCTGGCGCTGCGGCTGCCCAGCCTCGACGAGGTGTTCCTCGCCCTCACCGGGCACACCGCCGAACAGTCCACCGAGGACAAGACCCTCGAAGGGAGCCTGGCATGACGACGCTGGCACTCGACCGCCCGGCCCCGCCGCGGCACATCAGCCCCGGCAAGGGGTTCCAGCACGCGCTTTCGCTGGCCTGGCGCGGCATCCTGAAGATCCGCAAGAACCCCGAACAGCTCGCCGACGTCACCCTGATGCCGATCATCTTCCTGGTGATCTTCGTCTACCTGTTCGGCGGCGCGCTGTCCGGCTCGACCGACGCCTACCTGCAGCTGGTGGTGCCCGGCATCATCGTGATGAACATCCTGCAGGCGTGCCTGACCGTCGGCGTGCAGCTCAACACCGACGTCACCAAAGGCGTGTTCGACCGGTTCCGCAGCATGCCGATCGCCCGCTCGGCACCGCTGGTCGGCGCGGTGCTCGCCGACGTCGTGCGCTACGTCGTCTGCCTGACCGTGCTGATGGTCGTGGCGACGATCATGGGCTACCGGATCGCGACCACCCCCGGCGAGTTCGCCGTGGCGATCCTGCTCGCGCTGGCGTTCGGGCTGAGCTTCTGCTGGGGCTCGGTGTTCGTCGGCATGCTGATGAAGACGCCGGGCTCGGCGCAGGCGCTGATGTTCGTCTTCATCATGCCGCTGACGTTCGGCAGCAACGTGTTCGTGCAGACGTCGACCATGCCGGGCTGGCTGCGGGCGTGGGCGGACATCAGCCCGGTCAGCCTGATGGCTAACGCGCTGCGCGGCCTGATGAACGGCGGGCCCGTCGCCGGTCCGCTGGCCGGGGCGCTGGCCTGGATGGCCGGGGCCGTGGTCGTGTTCTTCCCGCTGGCCACCTGGGCCTACCGCCGGCGGGTCTGAAAGGCGCGGAGACACGGGGGTGTTCCGCACCGGGGGAAGGTCGTGAGTGAGAAACAGGGGTTGGACACGGGTTATAGACCACGCACGCTTTCGTCCCTTCCCCCTGGGGTGTTTGTTTTTTTTTTAAAACTTTTTTTCCCACCTTCTCCCACCCCCACGACCGATTTCGTCCATGAGCCAGGCAATGGTGTCCTGTTTGGACGTTGCGAGGCCGGTTTCGTAGCGGGAGTCGTAGTCCGGGAGGGCCGCGCGCAGCTCGTCGATGAGCGCCCGCACCTCGGGGCTGCCGAGGTCCAGCCGCCCGCGGACGACGGCGGACGCGGCGAGCACCCGGGTCGCCGTCTCCGGACGGCCCTGCCGCTGCCGGATCATCGCCAGCAGCTCCACCGCCCCGGCCATGTCCGGCATGTCGCCGCGCCGGTTCGTCGCCCGGATCGCGGTGGCCGCGTGCCGCTCCGCCTCGTCGGCGCGGTCCTGGGCCAGCAGGATCCGGGCTTCGAACGCGTGGATGAACTCCTCGCCGATCCCGCCGGGGAACCAGTCGTCGCCGCCCATCCGGGCGACACGGTCGAGCAGTGCCCGCGCTTCGGCCAGCCGGCCGGTGCGCAGCAGCAGTTCGAGCCTGCCGAACATCAGGATGGCCCGGTGCTGCAGGTTCGTGATGCCTTCGCCGTAGCGCTCCGCGGCCTCCTGGTCGCGCCAGGCACCTTCGAAGTCCCCGGCGCGCGCCCGCTCGACGGCCAGCCGCCACCAGTGCTGCACCGCGTCCTCGTAGGACCGCAGCTCGATCGACAGCGCCAGGCCGCGCTGGTAGATCTCGATGGCCTTGTCGCTGTCGCCGGTTTGCGAGAGCGCGTACGCCTTGAAGCTCAACGTCATCGCGATGCCCCACCGGTCGCCCACCGCCTCGAACCCGGCGTGGGCCAGGTCACGTGCGCGGTCGGCACCCGCGACGTCACCGACGTCGTCGAGCAGGAAGCTCTCCACCCAGTGCCCGCCGGCGCGGGTCCAGGTGTCGCCGCTGTGCTGCGCCCGCCGCACCTCGCGGACGGCCACCTCGCGGTCGCCGCCGAGGAACGCCAGCATCGGCAACGCCACCGCGAGCCCGGGGTACCGCCGCACGGCGTCGGTGCGCACGCACTCGTCGACCAGCCGGAGGATCTCGTCGCGGTTCGCGTGCACCGGCACGTCGTCCATGAGGTAGACGAGCGCCCGGTAGGCGGCCCGCACCGCGGGCGGCAGCCGGTCGCCGAACTCGAGGGTCTCGTGGATCAGCCCGCCGGCCCGGCCGCCCTGGCCGAGAATGGTGAGGTACCAGAGCATCCCGTCCAGCAGCTCGACGGCGTTGTCCACATCGGACATCTCGATCGCGCCGCGCAGGGCCGCGACCAGGTTCGCGCTCTCGGCCTCGTACCGGTCGATCGCCCGCAGCTGCCCGGCGGTGCGCAGCGTCGGGTCCAGCCGCTGGGCGAGCTCGCCGTAGTAGGCGGCCATCGCCCGGCGCACCCGGTCGTGCTCGCCCGACTCCACCAGCCGCTCGGTGGCGTAGGCCCGCAGCGTCTCGAGCATCCGGTACCGCGGCTCGCCGGCGCCGTCGACAGTGTCCACTATGGACTTCTCGACGAGGCTGCCGAGCACGTACGGCACGTCGGCGGCGGGCAGCAGCCCGTCGGCGCAGACGGCTTCGATCGCCGCCAGCTCCGCCCCGCCCGCGAACACCGCCAGCCGCCGGGCCAGCACCAGCTCGGGCTCGGCCAGGAGGTCCCAGCTCCACTCGACGACCGCGCGCAGCGTCCGCTGCCGCGGCAGTGCCGTCCGGCTGCCCGAGGTGAGCAGCCGGAACCGGTCGCCGAGCCGTCCGGCGATCTGGGCCACGGTCATCGACCGCAGCCGCGCCGCGGCCAGCTCCAGCGCGAGGGGCATCCCGTCGAGCCGGCGGCAGATCTCCGCAACGTGGTCCACAGTGGACTCGTCGAGCACGAAGTCGGGGCGCACCGCGGCGGCCCGGTCGAGGAACAGCCGGGTCGAGTCCAGCTCGGCGGCCTCCGCGGGCGCGGCGCGTTCGGCGGGCACCGGCAGCGGGCCGAGCGGGCAGAGCGCCTCCCCGGTGATGGCCAGCGGCTCGCGGCTGGTCGCCAGGATCCGCAGCCGCGGCGCCCGGTGCAGCAGGGCGTCGGCCAGCCGGGCGGCGGCGTCGATGACGTGCTCGCAGTTGTCCAGCACCAGCAGGGCCTCGTCGCCGCCGAGCACCTCGACGGCCTGCGCCACCGGATCCGGCGGCCGCCGGTGGACCTCGGTCTCGGTGCGGATCTCGCGGACCTCGAGCGCGCCCAGCAGCGCACCGGTGACGTCGTCGGGGTCGCGGACGCCGGCCAGCGCGGCGAACCAGACCCGGCCCCGCTGGTGCGCGGGGTGCCGCGACGCCGCCTCGGTGGCCAGCCGGGTCTTGCCCGCCCCGCCCGGCCCGGTCAGCGTGACCAGCCGGGCGCCGCCGAGCAGCTCGGCCAGCAGCTTGAGCTCGTCGTCGCGGCCGACGAACGTGGTCAGCCGGGTCGGCAGCCGCTCGGCCACCGGTGGCGGCGGCGCGAACTCGCCGCGCAGCGCGGCGACGTGGACCTCCTGCAGCTCGGCGGAGGGATCGACGCCGAGCTGGTCGGCCAGCGTGCGGCGGATCCCGGCGTAGGCGGCCAGGGCCTCCGACTGCCGCCCGGCCGCGCACAACGCGCGGATCCGCAGCCCGGCGAGCCGTTCGCGCAGCGGGTCGGCCTCGGCCGCCACGGTCAGGTCGGCCAGCACCCCGGCGTGCTCGCCCAGCCGGATCAGGGCTTCGAACCGGTCCTCGGCCGCCTCGGTCCGCAGGTCGGTGAGCCGCCGCGCCGGCGAAGGCGCGAAGGGCGCGTCGAGGACGTCGGCGAGCGCGGCGCCCTGCCACAGCGCGAGGGCCTCGGTGAGCAGGTCGGCGGCCCGGGCGTCACGACCGGCGGCCAGCTCCCGGCGCCCCTCGGCGGCGAGCCGTTCGAACCGTTCGGCGTCGACGTCACCGGCTTTCACCGCGAGCCGGTAGCCACCCGGCCCGGATTCGACGGCCACCGGCAAGGCCTTCCGCAGCCGCGAGACCAGCGACTGCAGGGCGTTGGCGGCGTCGGCGGGTGGTTCGCCGCCCCAGAGCCCGTCGACGAGCGCGTCGGCCGGGACCGCGCGCCCGGCGTCCAGCGCGAGCCTGGCCAGGAGCATGCGGAGGCGGGCGCCGCCGATGTCGATCGGCGTGCCGTCGTCTTCCGCCACCCGGAGCGGCCCCAGCAGCGCAACGCGCATGCGTCCAGCTTTCCAGACGGCGGGCCGGCGCCGGGGCGGGCCGACGGAAGTGCTGATTATCCGGACAAACAAGACGGGATGCCCCGGACGGCCCGTTCCCGGCGATACGTTGCGGAGGAGGCTCACCCGAACACGGACAGGAGCGGTCATGAGGGGACGGAAACCGGTCGTGGTGGCGGCCGCGGTGGTCGCCAGTCTCTGCCTCGGCGCCGGTGTCGCCGCGGCGGGCGACGGCTGGGGCGCGGCGAAGCCCGGCAGCGACGGCGCCGGGGACAGCTACTACCCGCAGGACGGCAACGGCGGGTACGACGTGGCCGACTACGACCTCAAGGTCACCTACGACCCGGCGTCGCACCAGCTCACCGGGAACCAGGACATCTCCGCACGGGCGACCCAGTCGCTCAGCTCGTTCAACCTGGACCTGCACGGCCTGACCGTCGACTCGGTCGAGGTCGACGGCCGCGCCGCGGCGTTCACCCGGACCGGCGACCACGAGCTGGTCATCACGCCTTCGCGCGCGCTGTGGCGGGGTCAGCGCTTCAAGGTCGAGATCGCCTACCACGGCGTGCCGGCGCCGATCGACGACCCGGCGCTCGGCAACAGCGGCTGGCAGTACGCCAAGGCGGGCGGCGCGTTCGTCGCCGGCGAGCCGAAGTCGGCCACCACCTGGTACCCGGTCAACGACACCCCGCGCGACAAGGCCACGTTCCACCTGGCGATCACCGTGCCCGACGAGTGGGGCGTGATCGCCAACGGCCGTGAGAAGCCGTCGTTCCAGGCGCCCGGCGGCACCACGCACGTCTGGGCCGAAGAGACGCCGATCGTGCCGTACATGACGACGGTCGCGATCGACAAGTGGACATTCGACCGGCAGCGGCGGAAGGACGGGACGCCGATCGTCAGCGCGTTCGCCCCGGGCGTCCCCGACTCGACGAAGCAGGCCGAGGCGCGGCTGCCGGAGATCCTCGACTTCCTCGAGTCGAAGTTCGGCCCGTACCCGATCGACGCGGCGGGCGGCATCTTCCTCAACGAGGAGATCGGCTTCTCGCTGGAGACGATGAGCCGGCCGATCTACTCGGCGGGCTGGGCGGGCACGGTCCCGACGATCGTCCACGAGAACGCCCACCAGTGGTACGGCGACTCGGTGGCGGTCGCGCACTGGCGCGACGTCTGCCTCAACGAGTGCTTCGCCTCCTACGCCACCTGGCTGTGGGACGAGGCGAAGGAGGGCGTCGACCTGAACGCGCAGTACGCCAACGACGTCAAGACCGCGCCGGCGCGGCTCTGGGACGGCAAGCTCTACGACATGGGCGCCGGCAACGAGTTCACGTACGTGTACTCGAAGGGCCCGATGATGCTGCACGCACTGCGCAACTACGTCGGCGAGCAGGCGTTCGCCCGGGTGTTGAAGACCTGGCCGTCGCTGCACCGCGACGGGAACGCGAGCATGCAGGAGTTCCAGCGGTACACCGAGTTCGTCACGCACCGGAGCCTCAAGGGCTTCTTCGACGCGTGGGTGTACGGCACCGGCAAGCCGGCCGCCGAGTATCTCTTCCCGCGGACGTAGGGTGGCCTCGACGCTTGTTTCGGTCCGTTCCGGGAGGGGACATGGCCAGGGTGCTGATGACGGGGTTCGCCCCGTTCGGCGGCGAGTCGGTGAACCCGTCGTGGCAGGCGGTTTCGCTGGTGGCCGCGCGCCGTGACGACGTCGCGGCGGTGGAGCTGCCCTGCGAGTTCGCGGCTTCGCTGCCCGCGCTGCGCCGGGCGGTCGTCACGCATCGGCCTTCGCTGGTGGTCTGCGCCGGCCAGGCGGGCGGCCGGTCCGAGGTGACGCCGGAGCGGGTGGCGATCAACCTGGTCGACGCCCGCATCCCGGACAACGCGGGCGCGCAGCCGGTGGACATCCCGGTGGTCCCGGACGGCCCGGCGGCCTACTTCACGACGCTGCCGGTGAAGGCCTGCGTGGCGGCGATCCGCGCGGCGGGCGTCCCGGCGTCGGTCTCCCACACGGCCGGGACGTACGTGTGCAACCAGGTGTTCTACGGCTTGATGCACCTGCTGGCCACGGAGTTCCCGGCGGCGCGCGGCGGATTCGTGCACGTCCCGTTCAGCCCGGCCCAGGTCGCGGCGGCGGGCAAGAGCGACGCGTCGCTGAGCGTGGAGCTGATCGCCCGCGCGCTGGAAGCGCTGGCGGACACCGCGTTGCGGGTGACGGAGGACCTGATGGTCAGCGCGGGCGCGGAGCATTGAGCAGCGACCGCCGGGCGAGACCAGCGCCCCAATGTGGCCTTGGTTGCGTTCAACGCACCGAAGGCCACATTGGGGCGCATCGCCGGGCCGCCGTCGACGAGGTTCCCTAACCGCCGCGGCCGGTGAGCTCGACGAACGCCGGCGGGCCCGGGACGTTGTGGTGGACCGTCAGGTCCGCGACCCGGTCGCCGCTCCAGGACGGCGTGAAGCTGACCACCAGCGTGCACCGGCGGCCCGGGGCCACCTCCTGGCCCACGCACCCGCTCGGGTCCACCGCGAAGTCCGTGCCGTCCAGCTCGATCCCGCTCACCCGCACCGGGCTCGCGCCGACGCTGCGGACCGCCACCACGCAGGACGTCGTCGTGTGCACCGGGGTCGTTCCGCACGTGACCGACTCCGGGACGATCACCCGCGGCTCCGCGGCCACCGCCGGGACGCCGGGGAACGTGGCGGGGCGGCCGCGCACCAGGTCGAGCACCGTCACGCCCGTCACCGTCAGGACCAGCGCCCCCGCCGCCAGCAGCACGATCGCGATCGCCTTGATGCCGCGGGCGCTGCCGTCCTTGGCGGTGAACCCGCCGGCCGCCAGGACCGTGACCACCAGCGTGGAGATCAACGTCGCGTCCGGGCCGGCCCCGATCGCGGCCGGGACCAGCGTGCCGAGCAGCGACGCGCCGACCGTGACCGCGAATCCCGTCCAGGAGAAGCGTTTTGCCTCGCGCAGCTGCCGCCGCACGGTCGGCGCCCGCGGTTTCGTGACTGTGCTCATGCAGGTAGGAGCGTCGAGCCCCGCCGCCACGGACGACATTCGCCCGTTCGGCGGTACGGTAGCCGGGTCGTGATCTGGGGCACACCGTCCGCAATCCACCCTGTCGCGTGATCGAACGGTGTTTACATGTCCGGAACGCGCAGTCCGAAGAAGAGGTGAGCGATGATCGGATTCGAGACCGACCTGCAGGACCTGCGGGACTCGGCCCGGGCCCTCCAAGGCGCGGCCGATGCCGCGGAAGCCGCGTCGAACGGCCTGCGCGGCACCGACGTCCCGGTCAACTCCGGCGACACCGGCGGGTTCTTCGGCGGCCTCGGCGCGATGTTCCCCGCGGACAACGCCTTCGGCCGCACCCTCGGCATGCCGGCCGTCGCGGCCGCCTACAACGACCACCTGGCGAAGATCCAGAAGCTGGTCGCGCAGCTGCACCAGACCACCGCGGACACCAGCCACGCGCTGATGCGGGTCGCCGAGCTGTACGAAAAGGCCGACGAGAACTCCAAGCAGCGCGTCAACCGCGCGGCCGCCGGCCTGGAGGGGAACTGACGTGGACGGCTACTTCGACAGCGGGCTCGACGCCCAGCCGATGTCCGGTGGCGACAACCGCCGCGCGGAGCTCCTGGAAGGTGTCTCCGAGGACCTGAAGCAGGGCGCGAACGACGCCCTCGACGCCCTCGAGATCCTGCGCCTGACCGACTGGATCTTCGGCATGGGCCCCGGCGACGACGGCTTCAAGCAGATGCAGGACGACACCGCCGGCCTCTACCGCGAGTTCTCCGACGCCGACATCGACCACGACTCGGCCGAGGGCCTGCAGAGCCTGATCATGAAGCACGACGCCGTCTGGAAGGCGCTGCAGCGCGACTCGGGCCCGAAGCTCGACGACGCCCGGCAGTTCCTCGACGTCTGGCGCGGCTCCGCGGCCAACGCCGTCAAGGCCTACCTGAACAACCTCGCGGACACCTTCACCGAGGTCGAAACCAAGATCACCATCCTGGAGGCCGACCTCGTCGCCGCGCGCGAGGCCATCGCTTCGGCCCGGCAGGACCTGAACAACCTCGGCTCGACGTTCAAGAAGACGGCGGAGGACTACCAGAAGTCGCAGGATCGCAAGCGCGAAGCGGCCATGTCGAAGGTGCTGGCGGCGACGTTCGCGGGCGCGGTCACCGGCCTGCTCACCGTGGCCACCGCCGGCGCGGGCGCCGCGGCGGGCGCGGCGGTCTTCACCATGGCCAACGGCGCGATCGTCGCCGGGAACGCCGCCGGCGGCGCGATCACCGCGATGGTGGCGAACCAGGCGGAGATCACCGGCGACAACGGGTTCGACCTGTACAAGAGCTTCTCCGACAGCGCGGGCAAGATCCGCAACGCCGCCGGCGACGCGGCGCAGACGCTGGCGGACCGCATCGGCGACGAAGCCGTCGACCTGCCGAAGATCCCCGACGCGCCGGACGTCAGCCCGGGCTCGAGCTTCGACCCGGACAACTTCGAGACCGACCGCACGTCGCGGCAGACCGAGCAGAACGTCCGCGACGCGAACGTCGACATCGCGCCCGACGGCCAGGTGTCCAGCGGCGCGACGCACGCCGGGAGGCTGGATGGCTGACGGCCCGGACCGCGACGCCCTCCTGGCCGAACTGTCCGCGCTGTCGGCGACGGCGACGTCCGCCGACGGCGCGGTCACGCTGTCGGTCAACACCGACGGCGTGCTGACCCGGCTGCGGCTGAGCGACGCCGTCTCGCGGATGTCGCCGGCGGAGATCGCGGACGCCGTCCTGCGGACCTACGTCGAAGCGCAGCGCGACTCGGCGAAGCGGACCGGGCAGCTGCTGGCGCCGCTGGGCACCGGCGGCTACCTGATGGACCGGCTGCGCTGGCGCGTCCAGTTCGAGCCGGCCCCGGTTCCGGTGGCCGCGCCCGCGCCACCACCGGCCGCCGGGGATGCCGGGGGTGCGGACGGCAAGGTGCTCAAGGACCGGTCATCGGACGCCGCGGCCGCCGCGCCGCCGTCCGGACCGGTGCCGGACGACGACTGGTACGCCGGCGGCCTGCGGTTCGACAAGGCCTGGTGAGTCAGGCCGGCTTGACCTGGCTGGTGAAGAAGGCCACGAGGTCGGCGGTACGGCGCGCGTCGAGCGAGGTGTAGAGCGCGGCCGCCCGCCGGTCGTCCGAGCCGAAGAGCACGATCCCGGAGTAGCTGCCGACCCCGGCGACGTACCGGCCGCGCAGCCCGCCGCCGTCCCAGGTGCCCTGCACGATGTCGCGCGCGCCGACCTGCAGCTTCGTGCTCGCCTCGATCTCGCCGACGGTGACGCCCTGGTAGTAGCTGACGACGCTGCCCTTGCCGAACCCGCAGGTCACCGCCGTCTGGGCGTGCACCAGCTTGCCGACGGAGTCGGCGGGCCGGCAGGTGGTGCGGTCCGGGACGGTGCCGGCCAGCGAGCGCGTGCAGGGGGTGAACCCGGCCTGGTCGCGCTGCGCCGTCGTGGTGCAGTCCACTGTGGACTGGGCGGACTCGCTCTCCGTCGCGAAGAGGACGACGGCCACGGTGATCACGACGACGACGAGCGCCGCGATGCCGATGAGCAGGGCTTTGTTCTTCTTGCGCGGCCCGGGTTCCGGCGATGGCGGCGGGGGCGTGAACTGCCGGGCCGGTTGCTGCCACGGCTGCGGCCGCGGCGGCGGCGGCACCGGCGGCCGGACGGGCGCGAACGCGGGCACGGTGAGGTCGGTGGTGGTGCCCAGCGGAACGTGGTGCAGCCCGAACGCGACGGCCGTCTCGGGCTGGTCCTGCGTGGTCGGCGTGACGCCGAGCTGCCGCCCGAGCAGCGTGGCCAGCAGCGGCATCCGGCTCGGCCCGCCGACGAGGTAGACACCGGCGAGCTGCGCGGGGCTGAGCCCGGCGCGGCCGATCGTCGAGCCGAGCAGCTCGGCGCTGCGCAGCAGGCTGGGCCGCACGAGCGCTTCGAGCTCGTCCCGGCTGACGAGGACGTCACCGAAGGGCTCGGGCATCGGCACGTGGGTCTGCGCGTGCCGCGAGAGGCTTTCCTTGGCGTCGCGGACGTCCTGCAGCAACGCTCGCCGTGTGCGGCGGTCGGCGGTGGTCTGCGGGCGCAGGAGCCGTTGCCACTGCGCCGGATCGGCGTGCGAGACCGAGCGTCCGATGTGGACGAGCAGGGCCTGGTCGATGTCGAGGCTGCCGAGATCGGGCAGGCCGTCTTCGGCGAGCACGGTGAAGCCCTGCCGGGTGACGCCGACGACGGCGCAGTCGAAGGTGCCGGCCCCGAGGTCGTAGACACCGATGGGCCCACCGCCCCGGCTCCCGAGACTGGCGTAGTGCGCGGCGGCGGCCACCGGTTCGGGGATCAGCCGGACATCGGCGAACCCGGCCCTGGCCGCGGCGGCCCGGAGCACCTCCTGCCGAGCGGCACCCCAGCCGGCGGGGTGCGAGATCCGCGTCTGCGCGGGCGGCCGGCCCAGCTGCCGTTCGGCTTCCTCGCCGATCCGGCGCAGGATGGCGGCAAAGGCGTCGACGACGGGGACGTCGACGTCCCCGAGCTTGATCGCGCCCTCGTCGATCCGCCGCTTCGGGTTCGGTTCGAACCGGCTGGGAT
Source organism: Amycolatopsis sp. MtRt-6 (assembly GCF_017308975.1). Classification (GTDB taxonomy): domain Bacteria; phylum Actinomycetota; class Actinomycetes; order Mycobacteriales; family Pseudonocardiaceae; genus Amycolatopsis. Next base: position 473,939 of record NZ_JADWPD010000003.1, read on the forward strand.
CGAGCCGGGCCCGCCGTTCGGCGTCCTGCCCGACGACGAGCAGGCCGTCATCGTTGGCGTAGACGGCGGAGGACATGGTGACGGAGCCGTCGACCTCGATGGCCCGGGGGCCGCGCCCGAAGGCGGAGAGCACGCCGACGGTGCTGGAAGTCCCGAAGTCGATCGAGAGCACGTCCACGCGGATTCCCCTCCCAAGGTCCGCGGGCATCGTCTCACGGCCGGGGATCGCCACCGTGGTCAGGCGCAGGCATCAGAGCTGTCGCGTTGAGCGGCCGACACGGTGACGTCACGATCTTCGAAGTCGGCGACCACCCGCATCCGGCCGCCGAGGGCCGTGATGTAGCGGCGGAGGGTGTCGAGCGCCATCTGCCCCGGATCACCCTGTTCGAGCTGGCTTATCCGCGGCTGGCTGACCCCCATGCGCCGGGCGAGCTCGGTCTGGCTGACACCGGCGTCTTCGCGGAGCTGCGCCAAGCGGAAGCCCAAGACGTAGGCCTCGGTGGCCTCGCGCGCCACCGTACGCGCGGCCTCGACGTCACGGCCGGTTTCCCGGTCGATGGCGAGCTTCTCAGCCTTGACGTCCTTCCACGACCGGCTCATCGCTCAGCCCCCTCTCCGGTTCGCAGGTGTTCCCGGAACCGCTTCTCCGCGATCGGGATGTTGTAGTCGTACCAGCCTTTCCAGTTCCCGGACTTGTCACCGGCCACCAGGAGTAACGCGCACCGCACGGGATCGAAGGCGAAGAGAATCCTGATCTCACTGCTACCCGCGGACGCCGGTCTCAACTCCTTCAGGTGGTGCAAGCTCGACCCCTTCACCCGGTCGACCAACGGCCTGCCGAGCCGAGGACCTTCACGGGCAAGCATGTCGATCGCTTCTTCTACGCGGTCGGCGGAGACCGGGTCTTCCCTACACAGGTCCACAAACCACCGGTCGACCTCATCGTGAAGTTCGATCTCCCACTCCATCCGACTACTATAATGTACGCCTTATAGCCGGAGTTCGCCAGACAGCGAGAAGGGCGGCTCCCCACTCGGGGGAACCGCCCTCCTGGCGTACTACGCGACGATCACTCGCCTTCGGCTTCGCCGCCCTGCTCCTCGTGGCCCGCGCCGATGCTGACCGGCGGGGCGTCCGGGATGGACGACGGACGACGCTCACCGCGGAAGGTGAAGCGTGCCTGGTCGTCCTTGTCTTCGGGGTTGCCGCTCCAGCCTTCGACGTCGACCAGGATGATCTGGCCCGGCTCGACCTCGCCGAACAGGATCTTCTCCGAGAGCTGGTCTTCGATCTCGCGCTGGATGGTGCGGCGCAGCGGCCGCGCGCCGAGCACGGGGTCGAACCCGCGCTTGGCCAGCAGCGACTTGGCCTTCTCGGTCAGTTCCAGCTCCATGTCCTTCGCGCGCAGCTGGGTCTCCACCCGCCCGATCATCAGGTCGACCATCTGGATGATCTGTTCCTGGGACAGCTGGTGGAACACGATGATGTCATCGATCCGGTTGAGGAACTCCGGGCGGAAATGCTTCTTCATTTCCTCGTTGACCTTCTGCTTCATCTTCTCGTACCGGTTCGTGGTGTCGTTGGCACCAGCGAACCCGAGCGACACGGACTTGGAGATGTCCGAGGTCCCCAGGTTGGACGTGAAGATCAGCACCGTGTTCTTGAAGTCGACCGTGCGGCCCTGACCATCGGTCAGGCGGCCGTCCTCCAGCACCTGCAGGAGCGTGTTGTAGATCTCCTGGTGCGCCTTCTCGATCTCGTCGAACAGCACCACCGAGAACGGCTTGCGCCGCACCTTCTCGGTCAGCTGGCCACCCTCTTCGTACCCGACGTAGCCGGGAGGGGCACCGAAGAGCCGGGATGCGGTGTAGCGGTCGTGGAACTCACCCATGTCGATCTGGATGAGCGCGTCGTCCTCACCGAACAGGAACGACGCCAGCGCCTTCGACAGCTCCGTCTTACCGACGCCGGAGGGGCCGGCGAAGATGAACGAGCCCGACGGGCGCTTCGGGTCCTTCAGACCGGCGCGGGTGCGGCGGATCGCCTGCGACACGGCCTTGACCGCGTCCTCCTGGCCGATGATGCGCTTGTGGAGCTCCTCCTCCATGCGCAGCAGCCGGGTGGTCTCCTCCTCGGTCAGCTTGAACACCGGGATGCCGGTCCAGTTGGCCAGCACCTCCGCGATCTGCTCGTCGTCGACCTCGGCGACGACGTCGAGGTCGCCGTCCTTCCACTGCTTCTCCCGCTCACCCTTCTGGCCGAGGAGCGTCTTCTCCTCGTCACGCAGGCGGGCGGCCCGCTCGAAGTCCTGCGCGTCGATCGCGGACTCCTTGTCGCGGCGGACGTTGGCGATCTTCTCGTCGAACTCGCGCAGGTCCGGCGGCGCGGTCATCCGGCGGATGCGCATCCGGGCGCCGGCCTCGTCGATCAGGTCGATCGCCTTGTCCGGGAGGAACCGGTCGTTGATGTACCGGTCCGCCAGGGTCGCGGCGGCGACCAGCGCCGAGTCGGTGATCGAGACGCGGTGGTGCGCCTCGTACCGGTCGCGCAGGCCCTTGAGGATCTCGATCGTGTGCTCCAGCGACGGCTCGCCGACCTGGATCGGCTGGAACCGGCGCTCGAGGGCGGCGTCCTTCTCGATGTACTTGCGGTACTCCTCGAGCGTGGTCGCGCCGATCGTCTGCAGCTCACCGCGGGCGAGCATCGGCTTCAGGATGCTCGCGGCGTCGATCGCGCCCTCGGCGGCACCCGCACCGACCAGCGTGTGCAGCTCGTCGATGAACAGGATGATGTCGCCGCGGGTCTTGATCTCCTTGAGCACCTTCTTCAGGCGCTCTTCGAAGTCACCGCGGTAGCGGGAGCCGGCGACCAGGGAGCCCAGGTCCAGCGTGTAGAGCTGCTTGTCCTTGAGCGTCTCGGGCACCTCGCCCTTGACGATGCTCTGCGCGAGGCCCTCGACGACGGCGGTCTTGCCGACGCCGGGCTCGCCGATCAGCACCGGGTTGTTCTTGGTCCGGCGGGACAGCACCTGCATGACCCGCTCGATCTCCTTGCCGCGCCCGATGACCGGGTCGAGCTTGCCCTCGCGGGCGAGCACGGTCATGTTGCGGCCGAACTGGTCCAGCACCAGCGACGACGACGGGGTGCCCTCACCGCGGCCGGAACCGGTTTCGGTGGACTCCTTGCCGCCCTGGTAGCCCGAGAGCAGCTGCAGCACCTGCTGGCGGACCCGGTTCAGGTCCGCACCCAGCTTGACCAGCACCTGCGCGGCGACGCCCTCGCCCTCGCGGATCAGGCCCAGCAGGATGTGCTCGGTCCCGATGTAGTTGTGGCCCAGCTGCAGCGCCTCGCGCAGCGACAGCTCCAGCACCTTCTTGGCGCGCGGCGTGAACGGGATGTGCCCGCTCGGCGCCTGCTGGCCCTGGCCGATGATCTCCTCGACCTGCTGACGCACGCCCTCCAGGGCGATGCCCAGCGACTCCAGCGCCTTGGCGGCGACACCCTCACCCTCGTGGATCAGACCCAGGAGGATGTGCTCGGTGCCGATGTAGTTGTGGTTGAGCATCCTGGCCTCTTCTTGAGCCAGGACGACCACCCGCCTCGCGCGGTCGGTGAACCTCTCAAACATGTGCACTCCCTCGACTGCTGCGCCGGCGGCCCGTTTCCATCGCGTGCTTTCACCCCGATGGATTCAGCACCGTGAGACCACTCTAGTAGCCAAGCCGTCGCGCTGGCGTACCACTACGGCTCTCCGTGGCCTTTTTCGCACCCGGACAGGGGGTCTTCCGGGTACTTCCATCATCAGGTTGCCCTGCACCTTTACGTCAAGGACAACGTGCGGCCCGCCATCCGGATTCCGCCATCCGCGCGCTGTCCGCTCACCGCGAACAGTCCGCACCCTGGGAGTACCGCACCCGATTGGCGCAATGATCTCCAGCCTGTAAGGTTAGGCACGCCTAATCCACTACGGCGCTTCGAGGAGGGCCGCGGTTGAACCAGCAGCGGTCCTTCCGTGACGCGCGCGAGGTCGGCGACGGCCTCGCGTCGTCGTTGCGGCGGGTTTCGGGGCGCCAGGAGCGCACCGAGCTGCGCCGCGACGTCCCGGCGGGCTGGATCCGCTGCTCGGAGCTGCTGGAGACCCCCGGGTACTTCGACGAGTGGCGCGGCCTGCTGGGCGACTGGCTGCTGCGCGAGCACGCGGCGGCACCGGCCCGCACGACGGCCAGCTGGGTGCTGACGTGGTACCTGCACGTCCCGGCGTACGTGGGCGCGCTGCTGCTGCACCACGAGCGGCGGGTGCCATCCCTTGCGCCCGCCGAGCTGGCGTTCAGGTTGTCGGACGACCGCCCCCACCCGGACGGCATGGCGGTGCTGGGTGACGCGTTCCACTGCCTCCCGACGGACCCGGGCTCGGCCCGCCCGGAGGCCACTGTGGTCCGCGACGAGCGAGCACTGGCGGCGGTGCTCCGCGCCCGCTACCTGGCCCACGCGGCCCGGTTCGTGGGCGTGTACGCGCCGATCAGCAGACTGGGCCGCCGCACGCTCTGGGCGGCGGCGACGGACGCGCTGGAGAACTCGCTGTGGTGGGCGGGCCGCCAGGGCGGCACACCGGAGGCGGAGGGCGCGGGGGTCGCGGACGCGGCGTTGGTGCTCGACGAGCGCTACCCACCGCTGACGTCGGCGTCGACGTTGCGCATGGCGGAGGGCCCGGAGGGCCATCGGGAGTGGACCCGGCGGCGCGAGAGCTGCTGCTTCTCGTACCTGCTGCCGTCGTCGGCCGAGTGCGACGGCTGCCCGCGCACCTGCTCGCGCTGAGTCAGGCCGTCCAGGCCGGGTCCCGCCCGGCCGCGCCCAGCGCCCGCTCCAGCGGCGACGCGTCGGCCGCCACCGCCACCGCCGGGCCGTACACCCCCATCGACCGCGCCTGGTCGCCCATCGCCACCGCGGACTCGTACACCGCCGTCGCCGCTTCCGGGGTGTACGCACACGACTGCCCGCTCGCCCGGGCCAGGTCCCAGCCGTGCAGCACGAACTCGCCCAGCACCATCGCGCCCACCACCGACGACGGCATCGCGGCCGAGCCCAGGGACGTCATGCCCGTCCACGCCGCGGGCGTCCCGAACACCTCCAGCAGCGTCTCCGTCTGCTTCTCCAAGTCCGCGCGCCAGTCCTCCGTCACCACAGCCGCCTCGCCACCGGCCGGCGCGGGCGCCGGCAACCGACGACCCGCCGCGATCAGCCACGGGCCCCAGTACAAGAGGTGGTTGAGCAACCCTCGGACGTCGTACCCCGCGCACGGTGTCGGGGCGGTCAGGTCGGGGACCGCGCACGCGATCCGGAGGAATTCGGCCGCGGCCGGGCGCAGCAACGAAGCAGTCATGCGGTGATCCAAACCTCCGGCGAACGAGACGTCTTGGACGAACGCGACAGCTACCGTGAACCCGTGACGCACCGGATCCCGCGCGGCATCGTGGCCGAGGCCACCGCGCGCACGATGTTCACGCTGACCCGGCACCCGCCCGCGCCGGAGCTCGCCGAATTCGTCGAATACCACTGGATCCTGCGCTGGGACCTGCGCGGCAAACCGCCGTACGAGCAGCGGGTGCTGCCGAACCTCGCCGTCCACGTGACGTTCTTCCCCGGCGCCTCCGGCGTGCACGGCCCCGCCCACGACGTCTTTTCGCACCGCTTGACCGGCCGCGTCCAGGGCTTGGGTGTGCGATTCCGGCCGGGCACCTTCCGCGCGTTCCTCGGCGGCCCGGTGCGTGACATCGCCGACCGGGCCGTCCCGCTCACCGACGTTTTCGGACCGGCCGCGGATCGGGCCGCCGAATCGGTGGGCGTCGCCGGCAGCGACGCGCAAATGGCCAGTGCGATCGACAACTTGCTGATCGCAAAACCGGTGCGGCTGTCGCCGGCCGCGCGGGCGGCCGCGGAGGCGGTGGAATCAATCGCGCGGGACCCCGGAATTACCCGGGTGGCACACCTGTGTGCGGATACTGGACTAACCACCCGGTCCGTACAGCGCATGTTCGCCGAACACGTCGGCGTCCCGCCCAAGTGGGCGATCCGGATATACCGCCTCAATGACGCAGCGCAGCGGCTCGTCACAGAAGGAGATCCCGATTACGCCGGTCTGGCGGTTCGACTGGGCTATAGCGACCAGTCGCACTTCATCCGCGATTTCCGGACGGTGACCGGCCAGTCGCCCGCCGAGTACGCGCGAACCGCCCGCACCGCTGAACGGCAACCGGACAGCGCCAAGACATGAAGAAAGCCGCCGGGCGAGAATTCGCCCGGCGGCCCGCTGAAACCCCGCGTCGACGAGATTGCCACGCCATCACCGGCACCTGCGGATAACTGCTGGTCAGCGACCCGCGGCCGACCCGCACGAAGACGGCGTGAACAATCTTCAGTTCTTCTTGTGGTAGGCCTCGACGACCTCGGAGGGGATGCGGCCGCGGTCGGAAACCGCGTAACCGTTCTTGCGCGCCCACGACCGGATGGCCTGGTTCTGCTCGCGGTCGACGGCGGCCGGACGAGCCGAACCCTTACCCGCGACGGGGCGAACCGAAGCGCGCTTGCGACCGCCCGCACGACGCGCGTGCTCGACATACTGGGCAAGCGCGTCCCGCAGCTCCTCGGCGTTTTCCGAGGAGAGATCGATCTGGTAGCTGACTCCGTCCAAACCGAACTCGACGGTCTCTTCCGCCTCACTGCCGTCGAGGTCGTCGACCAGCGAGACGAGCACCTTCTGTGCCATCCGATTCCTCCTGCGGGGCTTACTCAATGATCTGGTACGGGGCAAGCCCCGGGACAGAAGACTTTGTCTAGAACATTAGTACCCGCTTCTGGAGTGCAGCGCAAATCTCATTGCCATAACCGACGGCTATCCTCACACGGCCGGGTTATTCGGGGCGCACCAGCGGGAAGAGGATCGTCTCCCGGATACCGAGCCCGGTCAGCGCCATGAGGAGCCGGTCGATACCCATTCCGACGCCGCCGCTCGGCGGCATTCCGTACTCCAGGGCACGGAGGAAATCCTCGTCCAGCCGCATGGCTTCGCTATCGCCCTGCGCGGCCAGCAGCGACTGTTCGGTGAGGCGTTCCCGTTCGACGACCGGATCGACCAGCTCCGAGTATCCCGTCGCGAGTTCGAATCCGCGCACGTAGAGGTCCCACTTCTCGGCCACGCCGGCCCGGGAGCGGTGCTGCCGCGTCAATGGCGACGTCTCCAGCGGAAAATCACGGACAAACGTCGGTGCGTGCAGGTGATCTCCGACGAGGTGTTCCCACAGTTCCTCGACGAGCTTGCCGTGCCCGAGCTTCGGATCCACTTCCAGGCCCCTGGCCTGCGCGAATCCGAGCAGTTTGGCCGCGGGCGTCTCCGGCGTCACCTCTTCGCCGAGGGAATCGGACAACGACTCGTACATTCCGAGCGTGGTCCATTCGCCGGACAGGTCGTACTCCGAACCGTCCGGCAGCGTGACGACCAGCGTGTCCAGCACCGACTGCGCGGCCTCCTGGATCAGCTGGCGCGTCATCACGGCGTTCGTGTCGTACGTGGCGTAGGCCTCGTAGTACTCGAGCATCGCGAACTCCGGCGAGTGCGACGAGTCGCTGCCCTCGTTCCGGAAGTTGCGGTTGATCTCGAAGACCTTCTCGATGCCGCCGACGACGCAGCGCTTGAGGTAGAGCTCCGGCGCGATCCGCAGGAAGAGCTCCATGTCGAAAGCGTTCGAATGCGTGACGAACGGCCGGGCCGCGGCGCCGCCGTGCAGCGTCTGCAGCATCGGCGTTTCGACCTCGGTGAACCCGCGGCGGTGGAACGACTCCCGCAGCGACCGGACCACGCCGGCCCGCGTGCGCACGACGTCCCGCGCGCGCGGGCGCATGATGAGGTCGACGTAGCGCTGGCGGATCCGCGTTTCCTCGGCCAGCTCCTTGTGCGCGGTCGGCAGCGGGCGCAGCGCCTTCGACGTGATCCGCCAGGCGTCGGCCATCACCGAAAGCTCGCCGCGCTTGGACGTGATGACCTCGCCCTGCACGAACACGTGGTCGCCGAGGTCGACGTCCGACTTCCACGCCGCCAGCGCGTCTTCGCCGACCTTCGCCAGGCTGATCATCGCCTGCAGCTCGGTGCCGTCACCCTCGCGGAGGCTCGCGAAGCACAATTTGCCCGTATTGCGCAGGAACATCACCCGGCCGGTGATGCCGACGGTCTCGCCGGTGGCGGTGTCGGCGGGCAGCCCTTCGTGCGCCGCCCGCACCTCGGCGAGCGAGTGCGTCCGCGGTACCTCGACCGGGTAGGGATCGATACCCTCCGCGAGGATCCGGTCGCGCTTCTCCCGGCGCACCCGCATCTGCTCGGGCAGTTCGTCTTCGGCGGGCTCGCTGGTGGAAGCGGGGTTTTCGGTCATGGCCCATAGGGTACGAACCCCCCGGACCGCTACGCCAACCGGATTACCTTTACCTTTCCCTCCATTAGCCTGGGCGAGGTGAGTGATCCCACGCGAGGTCAGCGCGCTTCTTCCTTCGGCACCCGCGCCGCCGAGTACGCCGAGCACCGGCCCGGTTACCCGCGGGCAGCGATCGAATGGGGCCTTTCCGGCACGACCGGAACAGCGCGCCGGGTGCTCGATCTCGGCGCCGGAACCGGCAAGCTCACCCTCGGCCTCACCGCGCTCGGGCTCGACGTCACGGCGGTCGAGCCGGACCCGGAAATGCGCGCCGAACTCGAGCGGGTCGTGCCGTCGGCGAAGTCGCTGGCGGGGCAGGCCGAACGGATCCCGCTGCCCGACGCGGCCGTCGACGCGGTTTTCGTCGGCCAGGCGTTCCATTGGTTCGACGTCCCGGTGGCGATGACGGAGATCGGCCGCGTACTGCGCCCTGGTGGCGTGTGCGTGCCGATGTGGAACTACGAAGACGAATCGGTGCCGTGGGTCGCCGAGTTCACCGAACTGGGTCGCGACGGCGCCCGCCGCCCGGCGAGCACCGAAGATATGCGAGAGGTGACGAACCCGGCATTCGAACCGTTCGAAATCGAGCGGTTTCACCATGCGCAACGGCGCACGGCGGAGAGCCTGGTGGAAACGATCGCGACGTATTCGCAGGTGATCGTGTCGGCACCGGCGGAGTCGGCGGCGCTGCTCGGGCGGCTCCGGCAGTTCCTCACGGAAAACCCGGCCACCGCGGACGGCGAGTTCGACCTGCCGCTGGTCACCACGGCGTTGCGCGCGCGGCGCCGCTGAGGCCGGTCAGGGCCGGATGTTGCGCTCGTAGGCCAGCCGCAGGCCGAGCAGGGTCAGCTCGGGCACATGGTCGGTGATCGTCTCCGACTCGCCGAGCACGAGCGGGGCCAGGCCGCCGGTGGCCAGCACCGCCACCGGCTCCTTCCCGCCGGGCGAAAGCTCGCGGACGATCCGGCGCACCAGGCCGTCCACCTGGCCCGCGAAGCCGTACAGGATCCCGGACTGCAGGCATTCCACCGTGTTCTTGCCGATCACCGACCGCGGCGGCACCAGTTCGACCTTCCGCAGCGCCGCCGCGCGCAACGCCAGCGCGTCCACCGAAATCTCGATCCCGGGCGCGAACGCGCCGCCCAGGAACTCGCCGCGGGCCGAAATGGCGTCCACGTTGGTCGACGTGCCGAAGTCGACCACCACGCACGCCGTGCTGTGGAGGTGGTGCGCGGCCAGCGTGTTGACCAGCCGGTCCGCGCCCACCTCCTTCGGGTTGTCCACCAGCAGGGCCACGCCGGTGCGCACGCCCGGCTCGACCACGATCTTCGGCACCCGGGCGTAGTACCGGCCGAGCATCACCCGCAGCTCGCGCAGCACCGCCGGCACCGTCGACAACGCGCTGATCCCGGACACGGCGTCCGCGTGCGGGCCGAGCAGCCCGCGGACCGTCAACGCCAGCTCGTCGGCCGTCATGCGCGCGTCCGTGCGCATGCGCCAGTCGCCGACCAGGTCCTGACCGGACCACAGGCCCAGGACGATGTTCGTGTTGCCGACGTCGACGGTGAGCAGCAAGCGGGTCAGCTTTCCGCGTGCAGCAACGCGTCGAGGCGGCGGGCGTCCGCCGTCTCGGCGACCGGGAAGACCGCGGTGTCGTCGTCCGGCGGCAGCGTCACCGTGCCGGACAGCAGCCCGGACCCCTCCGGCGCGTGGCCGGGGTCGGTGTGCCGGTGGACGATCCGGTTGTCCGCGTCGACGAACACCACGCGCGGCTGGTACGTCATCGCCTCGGCGTCGTCCATCTGGCCGTACGAGATGAGGATGACCAGGTCACCCGGGTGCACCAGGTGTGCCGCGGCGCCGTTGATGCCGAGCACCCCGCTGCCGCGTTCCCCCTTGATGACGTAGGTCTCCAGCCGCGCCCCGTTGGTGACGTCCACAATGGACACCTGTTCCCCCGGCAGCAGGTCCGCGGCCTCCATCAGGTCCTCGTCGACCGTCACCGAACCCACGTAGTGCAGGTCGGCCTGGGTCACCGTGACGCGGTGGATCTTCGACTTGAGCATCGTGCGGTACATCGTGGACTCCTATTCCCCTGCGTCCAGCCGCTCCGGGTGCTCGACAGCCGCGCCGAGCAACACCGGAACGTTGTCGATCAGCCGGGTACTCCCCACCCGGGCCGCGATCAACAGTCGTGCCTCACCGTCGACGGGCGCGAGCCCGAGGTCGGTTCCCCTCAACTCCAGGTAATCCACCTCGACCGCGGGCCGCGCGGCGAGGGTCTTCCACGCGGTCTCGAGGACCGCGTCGGCACCGTCCCGGCCGACGAACGCCCCCGCGGTGAGGGCGGCCGACAGGACGATGGCGTCTTCGCGCTGCTCAGGCGTCAGGTAGACGTTGCGCGACGACAACGCGAGGCCGTCCCGCTCGCGCACGGTCGGCACGCCGATGACCCGCGTGCCGATGTTCAGGTCGCGCACCATCCGCTTGATCAGCACCAGCTGCTGGTAGTCCTTCTCGCCGAAGAAGGCGTAGTCGGGCTGGAGCAGGTTGAACAGCTTCGCGACGACGGTGAGCACGCCGGCGAAGTGACCGGGCCGGGCGGCGCCTTCCAGCTCGTCGCCGAGCGGGCCCGGGTGCACGGTCACCACGGCACCCTCGGCGTAGAGGGCGTCCGCGCTCGGCGTGAACGCGATTTCGATGCCGTCCTCGCGCAGGACGTCGAGGTCGGCCTCCAGCGGCCGCGGGTACGCCTCGAAGTCCTCGCCCGCGCCGAACTGCAGCGGGTTCACGAAGATCGAGGTGGCCACGACGGTGTTCGGCAGCCGCTTCGCGCGGCGGATCAGCTCGCGGTGCCCGGCGTGCAGCGCGCCCATGGTCGGCACGAGCGCCAGCTTGCGGCCGACGCCGTGCAACGCCCGGCTGACCTGGCTCACCTGATCGGGAGAGGCGAACGTGTTCAGGGTGCCGCGGCTGAATTTCGGTGTGGTCACTGGTCTGGGTGCCCTTCGGCGGGATCGTCGAGGAGTTCGGTGAGGTCTTTGGCGGCCGCGGCGTCCAGCAGCCCGGCAGCCGTCGAGCGCGCCGCCGTGCGCTTGGCCAGCGCGCGGTAGGCCGGCGCCACGTCCGGCGCCCGGTCCACCAGCACCGCGAGGTGCTTGCGGACGGTGCCGAGATCGCCACGCGCGACCGGCCCGGTGAGGGCGCGGTCGCCGTGTCGCAGCACATTATCCAATGCCGCCGAAAGCAGTGGCGCGACCAGGCGTTCGGACTGCTCGATTCCGGCCTGGCGCAACAGGTCCGCGCAGTCGGCGACCAGCGTCATCAGGTGGTTTGCGCCGTGGGCCAACGCAGCGTGGTAGAGCGCTCGCGCGGAGTCGGGAATCCGCACCGGCTCGGCACCCATCTCGACGGCCAGCGCTTCGCCGACGTGCCACGCCGCCTCGTCGTCCTCGGCCGCCGTGACGCCGATGCTGCACGCCGCCAGCCGTTCGAGATCCTCCTCGCGGCCGGTGAACGTCATCACCGGGTGCAGGGCGAGCGGCAGGGCACCGGCCTCGGCCGCGGGGGCCAGGACGTCGATGCCGTGCGCCCCGGAGGTGTGCACGACGATCTGGCCGGGCCGCAGCGACTCGGTGGCGACGAGCCCGCGCACCATCCCTTCCAGCGCGTCGTCGGGGAGGGCGAGCAGCACGAGGTCCGCCCGGCGGACGGTTTCGTCGGGCGGCAGGAGGGGCACGTCGGGGAGGAGGCGTTCGGCACGGGCCAGCGACGAAGCGGACAGCCCCGACGCGGCGACCACGGTGTGCCCCGCCCGGGCCAGCGCGGCGCCGAGCACGCTGCCCACCCGGCCGGCGGAAACGACGCCGACCGCGAGGCGGGCGGGCCTCATCATGGCGTGCGCCTGTGGACGCTCATGGTTCGCAGACTCCCTCTGCTCTCGTTCCAGTCCCTTGGCGGGTACCGGACGAACGGCGCGAGACTAACTCGGGCGGGCGCGCGCCGTTGAGCCCGGGTGACCAGCTTCACCCGGACCGGGTCACCCGCGGGCGGCCTCGTCGGCGAGGCGCGTCGCCTCCGCGCGGGCGGCCTTCAGGGTCTGCAGCAGCTCCTGCTGGCGCTGCCGGTCGGTGTCGCTGGTGAGCGGGTGCCGGTCGAGGAACGCGAGCTCCGTCACGCTCGCCTGATAGACGCTGACGGCCTTCGCCGCTTGCTTGCCGGACTGGCGTTTCGCCTGGCGGCGCCAGGCGCGGCGGCCGGACAGGCTGGCCAGCAGGTCGACCTCCGACGGCGCGATCCACCGCGCCGCGGCCATGTGCGGCAGGGCGGCGGCGATGATCCGCTGCTCCCGCTTCCGCTGCAGGATGACCAGGTAGACCACGCCGAGGAACAGCGGGACCATGATCAGGAAGTAGACGGTGAGGAACTTCGACCCGCCGAGCAGCGCGGCGCTGTTCCAGAGCGCGTGCAGGCAGACGGCGGCGAGGTACCCGGCGATCGGCGCGACGATCTTGAGCGCCTTGGTGGTCGTCCGCGCGGCGATGCCGATCCCGATGCCGGTGAGCACGGCGAACAGCGGATGCGTGAACGGCGCGAGCACGCCCCGCAGGAAGAACGCCGTGATGACGCCCTGGCTGTGCCCGTCACCGAAGCCGTAGTCGGCGAAGGCGCGCCCGAAGTAGTAGATGTTCTCGGTGAAGGCGAACCCGGCGGCGCTGAACCCGGCGTAGACGACCCCGTCCACAACGCCGTCGAACTCGTTGGAGCGCCGCCAGAGGATCAGCACGACGAAGAGGGCCTTTGCGGCCTCCTCGACGACGGGTGCGGAGACGAGCGCGGCGAGCGCGTTGCCCTGGCCGGAGCCGAGCAGCTGGTCGCCGACGGTCTCGGCGGTGGTGTTGATGAGCAGCGCGGTGATGGTCGCGATGCAGGCGCCCCAGGCGAAGGCGAGCAGCAGGAACTTCGCGGGTTCGGGCTCCCACCGGTCGACCCAGAGGAACCCGGTGACGACACCGGCGACGGGCACGAGCGCGGCGAGGACGCCGATGGTGACGGCGAGGGGCCCGACCCGCGCGGTGGCGAGCCCGAACAGGAACAGGCCGCACAGGGCCACCACGATCAGCCCGAGCACCGGCAGCAGCACGGTGACCCGGCGAGGCCGCCGTCCGCGATCAAGTCCCGTCGCGGGCGAGAGGGTTCCGCTCACAGCGGGTCACCCTACGCAGGCCCGCTCGAAGGAGGAAACGCCACCTGGCACACGAGGCGCGCGATTCAGCCTGCCGGACACGGGCGAGATGCCCCCAATGTGGCGTTCGGTGCATCAGACGCACCCAATGTGGCGTTCGGTGCATCTGACGCAACCAATGTGGCCTTCGGTGCATCCCACGCACCCAATGTGGCCTTCGGTGCATCTGACGCAACCAACGCCACATTGAGGTTTTCTCAGTAGCGGCCGTGGTGTTCGTGGTGGGTGAGGACGAGGGCGGCTTGGACGATGTGGCCGATGCGGTGGGGGCAGAGGGTGATGCGGTTCAATGCCTGCCAGCGGGTTTTGAGGATGGCCATGGCGCGTTCACCCAGGGCCCGGGCTCGGGCGTGCAGCATGTTGTGGACCCGTTGCCGGGCGTTGAGGGGTGGTTGACCTGCGGTTTTCTTGAACGGGGTGAGGATGCCGATCCCGGCGGCGTGGTAGGCCTTGTCGGCCAGAGTTGTCAGGCCCTGGCCGGCGGCGGCGGTCAGCGCGCCGACGATCCCGTGGTCGCGGGCGGCGGAGAGGTC